>CAWKKJ010000016.1:0-36915 GCA_963850205.1 uncultured Thermoleophilaceae bacterium
TTGCGAGAAGACGGGCATTTGCGGGCGTTTTATCTGTCTGCAGTCGACTAGACCTTCTGCGTCGGTCCGGATTCAATCCGGATTCGACGTGCGTGACGTTGCTCATGTCAAGAACAATCCGCCGTGCTTGCAGGCATTTTCGTTGTCGAGCGCGAGCGAGATGTTCTGACGACATGCAGAACGTCTGCGGTTCGATCCGGAGCAGCCAATTGAGGGACAGCTCTAAGAGCGGTCCGGTTGGCTGCGCGGCGCGCTCACTGCGATCCTGTGCGGGAACTCCTGGTGATCGCGCAAAGCAGCGGCGAGGGCCGCAGAGCTGCAGCTGATAGCGCGAAGGGGCACTCGAGCAGCGAAGGCTCCTTCGCCTGAAAGTAGGAGTGTCGAGCGCTACGCCTCGACTAGCACGATCAGGGTGTCGGCCCGAACGCCGTCATGCGCCATCGCATCGGCGGCTTCCTGGGACTGCATCGCGGTCTGAAACGCCGCCATGTCAGGAACGTCGGCGAGCACCGCCGCGCGACTCGGGTTCTCCGGGTCGAGGAACGTTCGGATGCTGATGCCGAGGGGGCCGAAAAACTCCTCCCGCTTCGGTGAGGCGAGCCAGTGGTCGCGGTCATCGATCTCGTGGTACGCAATCACTGTCGGCATCCCAAGTCCTCCTTCTGGGGTTCTCGGCCCGGCGGTGGTTCGTCCCACCCTCGGGGTCGCTGCCGGCCGACTTTGACGGAACGGCTAACCCCATGCAACCGTGGGCTCGTCTCGCTGCCCTTCTTCGCGGAGGGTGTCGCATAAACCGGCGCTGTCCGGTGGGGTGTGGACGATTTCGGGTATGGCCCAGAACTTCCTCGCGTGTGATCGTGATCAGGAGTTGTTGTTGCCGCCGTCGTTGAAGGAGTGGCTGGCGGAGGACCACTTGGCGTGGTTTGTGCTGGAGGCGGTGGGCGAGCTCGATTTGGCGGCGTTCTATTCGGCCTATCGCGACGATGGGTGGGGGGCGGCGGCGCATGACCCGGCGATGATGGTGGCGCTGTTGGTCTATGCCTATGCGGTTGGGGTGCGGTCGGCGCGGGGGATCGAGCGGCGCTGCCGCGAGGACGTGGCCTTCCGTGTTTTGACCGCGAACCAGGTGCCGGATCACGCCACGATCGCCCGCTTCCGCGCCCGCCGCGAAGACGCGATCGCCGGACTGTTCGGCGGGGTGCTGGAGCTGTGCGCGAGGGCCGGGCTGGTGAAGGTTGGGCTGGTGGCGGTGGACGGCACCAAGGTGGCGGCGGCGGCCACTCATCACGCTACGCGCAGCTATGAGCAGATCGCCAAGGAGATCTTGGAGGAGGCGGCCGAGATCGACGCTCGTGAGGACGAGTTGTTTGGCGAGGCGCGCGGGGACGAGCTGCCCGAGGGGCTACGCACGAGCGGTGATCGGCGCCGGGTGTTGCGCGAGGCCAAGCAGGCGCTGGAGGCCCAGCGGGCCGCCGAGGCCAAGCCGGTCCCGCGCGATCGGGGCGAGCGGCTTTCGGAGTGCAGGGCCCGTTTGGAGCAGGATTGGGCGTTGGAGCGCAAGGTGGTCACAGAGCACGCGGCCTGGCACGCCCGTGGCATCGCCAGCGATGGGTCGCGGCGGATGGCCGGCGCCCGCGCTTTGATCAAGCCCTACCCGCTGCCCGACCGGCCGGCGGGGAAGATCAACCTGACCGACCCCGACTCGCGCAACCTCAAGACCACCCGTGGCTGGGTGCAGGGCTACAACGCCCAGGCCGCCGTCACCCAGGGGCAGATCGTGGTGGCGGCCGAGATCAGCCTCGAATCGTTGGATACCGCCAACCTGCAGCCGCTGGTCGAGAGCGCCCGCGCCGAGCTCCAGGCGGCCGGTGTCGAGGACAGGCCGGGGGTGGTGCTAGCCGACGCCGGCTACTGGAAAAACGAGGCCATCGAGGCGCTGGTGGGCCAGGGCATCCAGACGCTGGTGGCCCCCGACGCCGACAAACGCAAACAGCCCCGGCCCGGCCGCCGCGGCGGGCTCTATGACTTCACCCGCCGGGTGCTGGCTACGGACTGGGGCGCAGAGCTCTACCGCAAACGCCAAGGCTCGGTCGAGTCCGTGTTCGGCCAGATCAAGGCCAACCGCGGCGCCAACCGCTTCTTACGCCGCGGCCGGACGGCCGTCCGCTCCGAATGGCGGCTGCTGGCCGCCACCCACAACCTGCTCAAGCTCCACCGAGCCCAACTCGCCGCCGGCTGAACCCAAGGCGGCGACAGAACCCTTCGACCGACAGCGAACTCAGGCCGTCCCAGCAGCGCCGACCGCAACCCCACCACCCCGATCCTTTGCGCGACACCCTCCGCGCAAAGCAGCACTCGAGGCGCCCGTGGGTGGCGTCCCAAAGCTGCTGTAACTTCGCCGCGGCTTCGGTTCCCTTTGCGGTCAGTCTAAGCGGCAACCACCTCCTCTCGTTCGGCGTCTGATTCGCCCGGCTGGTGGCGGAGTCGGTAGAGCTTCTGGCGGTCGATCTGGGAGAGCTTGACTCCGTTGCAGGCGTTGTTGATCTGGAGGTCGAGGACGGCCCAGACGAGCGAGAGGCAGCTCTCCTCGCCCGGGAATCTTCCGATCACCTTCGTCCTTCGCTTGACTTCGCCCAGCGTCCGCTCGAGCAGGTTGGTCGAGCGCCAGCGCTTGCGATGGCGCAGCGGGTAGCGCAGGTGGACGACGAGCGCGTCGAGGTCATCGCCGAGGCATCGAGCCGCCGAGGTGAAGCCGGCGCGCTCGAGCTCTGCGACCAGGGCCCCGAGCCGCTCCTTTGCGTCGCGCTCGTCGGTGGCCCCGTCGAGCGCCTGCCAGTAGGCGCGGCGTACCCGCTCGCGATCCGCCTCGGGCAGCTTCGCGAACAGGTTGCGGGCCCGGTGAACGGAGCAGTGCTGGCGGTCTGAGACAGGCCAGCACTGCTCGACCGCCTTGATCAGGCCCGGGGCGCCGTCGGCCACGATCAGCATCGGCGCCCCGAGCCCGCGGGCGATCAGGCCCCTGGCCAGCCCCAGCCAGTCCTCGTGCGACTCGCGCATCCCGAGACAGACCCCGACCAGGACCCGCTCGCCCTCCTCGGTGAAGCCCCAGGCGCAAAGGACGCCCTCCTTCGGGCCCTTGGGCCTGACGTTGAGAAAGATCGCATCGAGGAACAGCGCCACCAGCCTCAGCTGGTAGAGATCGCGGCGACCGAAGGCCTCGAAGCGCTCGCGCAGCTCGGTGCAGAGCCTCGAGGCGGTCGACTTCGAGAGCTTCCCCAGCCCCGCCTCCTCGCAAAGCGACTCCACGTCTCGCATCGACAGCCCGCGGACAAACGCGCCGACGACCATCGCCTCCAGCGGCCGGGTGCGAAGCAGCTTCGTCGAGTGCGGGAACAGCGCCGACACGAACGGCTCCGCCGCCTCGCGCACCTGCGGGATCTCCACCTCGAGCTCGCCCTCCGCGGTCTGCAGCCGCCGCGGGCGATAGCCGTTCCTGAGCCCCGAGTCGAAATTGCGCAGCCCGCGCTGGTAGTCGGGCCGGCGCTCATAGCGAGCCCGGCCGAGCCAGGCGTCGAACTCGTCCTCGACCGCGCGCTGGATGATCAGCCGCGCCCCGAGCTTCGCCAGCTCAGACAGCGACACTCTCTGGGGCTCTCGCCGACACCGACGGCCAGCAGCCGATCGATCTGGTCCTCCATCTCCGCCGACGGCGGTAGCGTTCTCCTCACGGCGTAGGTCTCCCTTCTTGGTCTTGTCGGACTTTCGGGAACCTACGCCGTGTCCTTGACGGCCCTTCGGCGATTTACAGCAATCGGGGGACGCGACCCGCCGGCCCCGGGCGAACTCACGCTCGTCGACGACTGCGAGCGTCTGATCGCGACGCTCCTTGTCTGGTCCATACGGCGGTCGCGGGACACGACCGGGCGCCCCCTAAGCCTCGAGCGAGGGGCCGATACGAAAGCCGTGCATCGATGCGACCTCCAACCGACATCGTTTCTGACGCTTGAGCCAGGGACCCAGGTGATCGATCGCGCCGGAGCTGCCGCGGGCGACGTTCAAAGGACCGTCGTGCACGGCGACGGTGGTTTCGACGGGGTCATCGTCCGAACGCGCTTCGGCAGATGCTTCGTCAATGCTCCGGGGGTGGGCAGGATCTCCGCGGGGCGGTGACGCTCGGGCATAACCGCCACGGACGTCGAGCGCCAGCCACCGACGGGCAGGTTGTCTACGGACTCCCACAAGCGCGGCACAACCGGGTTCGCGTAACGGAGGCCGATCGCGACGCAGTCATCGCCGCCTGAAGCGAGCGTTCGTGCCAGGCTCACCGCGGATGAGCTCGGCGAGCGGCTGGCTGTCCTCCACCTCGCGGACCCCCTGGACCGGCTCGACGATGCCCTCCTGAACCTGTCGGACGATTAGGGCGAGAAATCAGGACACTCAACCGCGGTCCCTCCGCTCGCGATTCGAGGCTGCCTGGATGAGCGCGCCGAATAGCCAACCCATACGCCGACCGTGAGATTGATGGCGTCGGGTTACCGCCTGCCGATCCTCGTTGCGGCGGTGTCTGCGGCCTCGTGGCCCGAAGTCAGCGAGGCTGCGCTCGCCGTGGCTGGGGCGCCATCGTAGTCGCCGACCCGGATCCCTGCCTAGACAGGATGGACCGGCGCTCGTTGTAGCGCCGTCCGGTAGCTCAACGAAGTTGGTCGGCGCCTGCGCATCTGCGTGGGTTGCCGGGGTGGGCCCGGTAGAGCCACATACGGAGGTCGCCGACCATGCCTGATCCTAGGAGCGCAACGGTAACCGTGGGCTTGGACGTCCATGCCTCGTCGGTCGTGCTCGCCGTGGTGCACGGTGATGAGTAGCCGCGTGCGTCAGCTCGAGAGCTCGACGCAGTTCCCATCGACGAGCTGCCCGAGCGCGCCGCTCTCCGCGACCTGCCTCAGGCTCTCCCGGAGCAGAGCCTGGATGTCGCTGAAGCGCGCCGGCAGCGCGAGGCCCGAGGAGCCCTCGACCTCTGCGCGCATGCACATTGGCTTCACCGCCGGCGCGCCACTCTCCATGTCCACCTCCCAGAACCGCACGAGCTTCGGGAGCGCATCCGGGACGCTCACCTCCAGAGGCCTTACCGGGGCGCCACCTGCGCCGCCCGGAACGAGGACGCTCGTGACGAGAATCGAGCGGCGCCTCAGCGGAAGGCGACCGGTCTCGAGGATGAAGTCCGCAACCCATGCCGCTCGAGCGCCGGACCCACCGCCCGGAAGTGAGAAGCGGAAGAGGGTGAGCCCGGCGGTCGCCTCTCGGGGTAGAGACGCCACGTCTAGGAGTGCCGAGACCTCGTAATCGGCGTCGGCGCTCCTGCGGCTGATCAGGACCGGCGCCCGCTGGAACTCGGACCCGGCCGCGTTCGTCTCATAGGAGCCGAGCATCTCCTTCTGGCCGTCACCGTCGATGTCCCTCACGGTGAGGAGCTCGAATGACGCGCCCACCGGACGCTGGTCCGAGCCGACGAAGCGGACGACCGGGCGATAAGCCAGCGTCTCTTCGAGCGAGCCCTCGCGCTCGTCGTAGATGCGGACCTCGTCGGCTTTCGGAGCAACCTCGCCGGTGCGGTCCGGCGCGCTCGCCGCGACGAACAGGTGCGAGGGACCGCTCTGGCCGAGGCGCAGCTCGCGGTATTCCACCTCTTTCCTCTGGCCGCGGAGGTCCGCACGCACCTCGTCCACTTGCTGGCCGATGGGCTCGTCGCGGGTGAAGTAAGCGATCCCCGCGCCGACGCCGGCCACGATCAGCGCCCCGAGCGCGACCTTGCCGACGTTGTTCCAGAGGAAGGCGCCCACGCGCCGCCCCGGGCTACCAGGCTCCTGCTCGGCGGGGGGCGGGGGCAGCGGGGCTCTCTCGGACAGCTCGTCCCTCAGGTCCGCGGCCAGCGCGAGATCGTTCGTCCGGGCGAGCTCCAGCGCCATCGCGCGCAGATCGCCCGGAAGCGTGAGCGCCAGAGCCTCGAGCCCCCTCGCGCTGTTTCGGAGCCGGGCCCGGCGCGCCGGCCCGGTCAGGTTCAGCGCGTCGACCCTCTCGCTTGCCGCCTCTCCGATTGTTCGTTCAGTGGACTGGATCGGAGCCGCCCTCACTCGGATCATCGGGGACGTGGGACCGGAAGTCCCCAGCAAGACTATGGACGGCGGCGCGCTCAAGCGCAAACTCGCGCAGTACAAGCTAGACGCCGCTCAGCGGCAGCTCCAGCCCGCGAGGAGGTTCCTCGGCTTCATGGTCGCGTCCCCGGTGGTGATCGGCACGCTCCTGCTTCATGGTGGCCGCGTTGGGCGTCTTCGACCTCGTCGAGGGCTCCGGAACCACCTCGACCGCACTGCTCCTGGGCGGTGCGCTGGTGCTGGTGCCCGCCGCGCTGGCGGCGTGGCGGGCCACCAGCTCCGAGGACCACGCGCAGGAGGTCTTCAAGGCGGTTCAGGACATCCTCCATACGCCTACGGATGAGGGTCGCCGAGCGCCGCGAAGCCACCAACCCGTCAAGCAGGCGCGAATCGACTCCGCGGCATGAACGCCTACACCAACGACAACGAGGTCGCGGTCATCAAGGTCCGCGGCAATCCGCACCGGCCGACGGACGGTGACGGTGACCGCCGGCGACACCCTCGCTCCGACGACGCTGTCCATCGGCTCGGGCCCGCCGACTGAGCGGCACGGGGGTGGGCCCGGAGCGTTGTTGGGCGCACCCCGTTGACTCCTGCTTTCGGTGCGCGATCAGCAGCCGACGTAGTGCCTACCTCGTCGCTGCATGGGACGATGAGCAGCAGCACAGGTCGGCAGTGCTGCTCTTCGACGAAAACAGCGCTCTCGCTCTTCTCGCAGGAACCCGGCGCCCCTCCCCCTTCCGCGTGAGGCTGTCGCAAAAAGCCGTCTGAGAAACGGGCAGCGCGCTCGCGCAAATGCACGCTAGAGCCGTCGTGCGCGGCGACCTCGCGAGGGATAGGCCGCTCGCGACGGCCGAGATAAAGCAGTTGCGGTCTGTTCGAGGGCACATCGCTCGGCCGCCGGCGAAGTCACGCTCGGACGGATCTCCGAGCAGGTGACGACCGGCGGTAGGGGCCGCCGGCCCGGCTGCTGCGTTGGCCGGCGCCCTGCCGAGCGGTCGACGTTAGGTAGGGGCCGTCGTGGGGCAGCTACGGCTCGGACAGGGCGCGCGAGGACATGGGGCTAGCCGCTGGTCTCGGCCTGCTGTCCGGCGAGGAGGGCGAGGAGGTCGTCGATCTTCTGCTCGCGGGCGAGCGGGTCGGGGAGGGGCAGGTGGGATTGGATCGTGTAGTGGTTGCGGCGGCCGTTGCGTCTACGGGAGATATAGCCGGCGGCGGCGAGCTCGGTGACGATCCGGGGCGCGGCGCGTTCGGTGATCCCGACCGCCTCGCCGATTTCGCGCAGGCGGATGCCGGGGTCGATGACAGCCGGAGCGTGTCACCAGAGGAGGCCCTCCTTCATGGCAGTCCAAAGCGGTCGTCAGGGGAGCCGAAGCGGAGACGCCTCCTTTGAGGGGTTGCGGCACTCTGCTCGGTCGTACTGGCCCCGGAGTGATCGGGCTCATTCGAGCGGATGAGCCGGGTACTGGATCTCATCCGCTTGGGGGGATGACGTTCCGCCTGTCGCCCGAGGCGCGCGCCGGCGGCCGCCCGTACCGTCGCCTCATGAACTCCACACGTCTGATCGAACACCAGTCTCTTGCCGTCCAGACGGCCGGTCTGGGTAAGCGGTTCGGGACCCGGGCGGCGCTCGAGGGCGTCGACCTCGAGGTCCCGCGCGGCTGTGCCTTTGGCTTTCTGGGGCCTAACGGCGCGGGCAAGACCACGCTGATCCGGTTGCTGCTGGGGCTGGCCGAGCCGAGCGCGGGCGGCATGCGCCTGCTCGGCCGTGATCTGCCGGCACAGCGCGCCGCGGCGCTGGCTCGTGTCGGCGCGATCGTCGAGGAGCCGCGCTTTCACCCGCACCTGACGGGGCGCGAGAACCTGGACGTGCACGCCGCTGCAAGAGAGCGGGGCGCGCACGCGCGGATCGACGCCGCGCTGGCGCGCGTCGGGCTCGCGGCGCGTGCCGACGAGCGCGTCAAGGGCTACTCGCTGGGCATGCGTCAGCGGCTTGGCATCGCGCGCTGCCTGCTGGCCGACCCCGAGCTGTTGATCCTGGACGAGCCGATGAACGGGCTCGACCCGGCCGGCATTCTCGAGTTCCGGCGGCTGATCGGAGAGCTCGTCGGCGAGGGGCGCACGGTGTTGCTGTCATCGCATCTGCTCGACGAGGTGGAGAAGACCTGCGACGTCGCGGCGATCGTGGACCAGGGCAGGGTCGTCGCCCAGGGCTCGATCGGCGAGCTGGTGCGCGGCGGGCCGCGGGCGATCGACATCGTCTGCCACAGCCCCGTCGAGGCGGCCAGCCTGCTGGCCGCGGTGCCCGGGGTGACCCGCGCGGGCGACCACGAGGGCAGCCTGCGCGTGACGCTCAGTCCCGAGGCACCGGTCGATCGCGAGATCGTGACCGAGCTGCTGCGGCGCCTGCTCGACCATGGCATCGCCGTGGAGCGCGCGGCGCCGGTGGCCGCCTCGCTGGAAGACCGCTTTTTGACCATGACCACCCGCCTGGAGGATCGATCCTGATGTTCGACCCACGACTCATCAACGCTGACGTACTGAAGCTGCGCCGCCGGCGCGGCATGGTCTCTATCTCCCTGCTGCTGACGCTGGGCGCGATGGCGCTGGTGTTCGTCGTCATGGGCATCCAGCACGCCGGCAACCCGGCCGAGTACGGGCCGGCGGGCGGGCTCGAGAACTACCGGGAGAACATGAGCTTCCTGGGTCTGATGGCGCTCGTGGTCGGCGCCATCGTCGGCGCCACGGCCGGGACTCAAGACCTCGAGTCGGGCGTCTTCCGTGACTTGGCCGCAACCGGCCGCTCACGCATGGCGCTGTTTGCCTCGCGTGTGATGGGGGCCTGGGCAGTCGTGCTGCCGATCATCGCGCTGGCGGCCGGCGTCAGCGGCGCGGCGGCGGCTGCACTGGCCGGCTCGCTGGCCGCACCAGACGTCGGTGCCCTGGTCGCGGGCACGGCTTCCGTCTTGGCCGCCGCCGCGCTGGGCAGCGCCATGGCGGTCGGCCTGTCGGTGCTCGTCGGCTCGCGCGGACCGGTGATCGGCATCCTGCTCGCGTTCTACCTCGCGATCCAGCCGCTGCTGATCGGGATGGGCTTCCTGGGCGAGGTGCGCCAGGTCATGCCTGCCGCCGCCCTTAACCGGATCGGCGACCTTCCGCAGCAAGCAGACCTGCACGTCGCGCTGGCCATCGCGGTTCTCGCCGTGATCGTGTGGGCAGCAAGCTCGCTGGGCCTCGGCGCATGGCGCACCAGGACCCGCGAGATCTAGTCGACGGGACCCAGGGCCGGGGATACGCTCGGCGCGTGTCCCTGGCCCTTCCCGCGTGGCTGGGCAAGCCCTCGCCCCGCCTGGTCGACGCCGCGCTGACCGTCGCGGTCGGCGTGCCGGTCGTGGCCACCACGATCGCCGACGCAGCTGCCGATGGCCGGCCGCTGCTCGGGGTGCTGTTTGGCCTGGCGGCTGTCGCGCCGCTGCTGGTCCGCCGGCGCTGGCCCTTTGCGGCGCTGGGCGCGATCCTGCTGGTCGCGGTCAGCTCGCCCGCCAACGGCGCCTTCCAGCTTCCGCTGCTCGTCGCGCTCTACACGATAGGCTCGACGCGCTCGTGGGAGGCGACAATCGCCGCGGTCGCCGCCGTCGCCGGAACCGTCTCCGTTTACAGGCTTGCGGGAGGGCCGGACCTCAACACGGAGGAGGTGCTCGGCCTTTGCCTGTTTGCGTCGTTCGCCGCCGGCCTTGGGCTCTACATCGGCAGCCGGCGCACCAGCATGGAAGCAATGCGCGAGCGCGCCGAGCGCCTGGACCGCGAGCGCGAGCTGCTTGCGGAGCGGGCGGTCGCCGAAGAGCGCGTGCGGATCGCGCAGGAGCTCCACGACGTCATCGCGCACAACGTCAGCCTGATCGTGGTCCAGGCGCAGGCGCTCGGCGCGACCGTCCCCGACGACCGCGTGACCGAGGCCACGACGGGGATCGCCGACCTCGGCCGCCAGGCGATGAGTGAGATGCACCGCACGCTCAAGCTGCTGCGGGCGAACGAGGACGAGGCGGCCCGGCGCGGCCCGCAGCCGGGGCTGGGCGATCTCGACGAGCTGCTGGAACGGGCGCGGGCGGCCGGGCTGCGGGTGCAGCTTGCCGTCGAGGGCGAGC
Organism: uncultured Thermoleophilaceae bacterium; assembly: GCA_963850205.1. GTDB lineage: Bacteria > Actinomycetota > Thermoleophilia > Solirubrobacterales > Thermoleophilaceae > JACVRW01. The sequence goes on from CAWKKJ010000016.1 coordinate 10,295, forward strand.
CGCGCCCGTTGTCGCTGAGCGTAGACCTGTCGGCCTATCGGATCGTCCAAGAGGCCTTGACCAACGTCGTCAAGCACGCCGGGCGAGCCGACACCACCGTCACGCTGGGCTACCGGCCCGACGGGCTCGAGCTCACCATCACCGACAGTGGCGACGCGGCCCTGAACGCAAACGCCCGCGGGCCCGGCGACGGCGGGCACGGCCTGGTCGGCATGCGCGAACGCGCCGCCCTCTTCGGCGGCACCCTGACCGCCGGGCCACGGGACGACCACGGCTTCGAGGTGCGAGGGATGCTGCCCTACGGCGACGGGGGCAGCGCGTGAGCAAGCTGCGGGTCGTCATCGCCGACGACCAGCCGATGATGCGCGCCGGCTTCAAGGCCGTGCTCGAGGCCACGGGCAACATCGAGGTCGTCGCCGAGGCCGCCACCGGCGAGGAAGCCGTCGAGGCGGCGACCCAGCACGCCCCCGATGTCGTGCTGATGGACATCCGCATGCCGGGCATGGACGGCATCCAAGCCACCCGCCGGCTCCCGCACAGGCGCATCCTCATCCTCACCACCTTCGGACTCGACGAATACATCATCGACGCGCTACGCGCGGGCGCCAGCGGCTTCCTGCTCAAGGACGCCCCCACCCAAGAGGTCGTGCAAGCCGTGCGCGCCGTGGCGGCCGGAGACGCCGTGCTGGCCCCCGCGGTGACCCGCCAGCTGCTCGACCAGGTCGGCCGCCGTCTGCCCGCCGCCGTCTCGCGCACACCCGACGAACTCGCGGGGCTCACCGAGCGCGAACAGCAGGTACTGCGCATGCTCGCCGCCGGCCTGACCAACGCCGAGATCTCCGAAGCGCTCGTCCTCTCCGAAGCCACCGTCAAGACCCACGTCTCCCACCTGCTCGGCAAGCTCGGCCTGCGCGACCGCGTCCAGGCCGTCATCTACGCCTACGAGACGGGCCTCATCGCCCCCGGCGACGAGTAGCTCCCGCATAGCCCGCTCAACGCGGCCCGCCGTCGTGCCATGGACTTCGCTCGAGATCTACAACCACCTTCAGGGGCTCCGGGCGGAGCGCGCGCTGGCTTCGGTCGAGAACCTCGCGAGCGATTCCCCTACGTGGCCGACCTCAACGGCGAGATCGACGCGACGACTCGCGTGTACGTCGGGGGCGCCGTCATCGAGATCGGGGACGCCTGCGCCGAGCTCTGCGGGCCACAGGTCGGCTGAGAGGAGATGGCGACGATGACCGCCTTCGCAACGACCTAGGTGGCCGAGGCCGACATTCCGGCTGGGCTGACGATCTCCGAATACCGTCGGTGCCGGACACGACGCATGCCCTGGTGGCGCCGCATCCTCCCGGCGTGCGGGAGCTGATGTTCCCCCCGCACCTGGACGGTCACGGTCGGCGGGCGCAAGGTGAGCGTGGTCGAGGGCACGCGTGAGGCTGCCGAGAAGATCGCCGTCCAGCGCATCGCTCGCGACAAGCTGTAGGCACGCAGGGCCTCGGTGCGGCGTGGGCGAACCCGCCGGCTCCAACGGAACAAGTGCCCGAAGCAAACTCCCGCTCATCACGCGGGAGAAAGCCTCGTCGGCGTGGTGCCCGCGCTGCTGCTCCCCGACGGTTCCAGGCGCGTCCACTTGCGTACCGTGGGCTCTCGCCTGGGACGAGCACCGGGCGATGCGGCGTCGTCGAGGACGCGCCGGCTCTGCTTCGGAAACCGGGCGTCCGGCCAAGGAGCGATTCTCAGAATCGACCGTTTCTGCGACGCGGCGGCGGCCCCTCCACCCCTGACCCACGCCTTGAGATGCACGTCCCCGCCGACCCGCCACCCACACCGTCCGCGATCGCGACCATCGGCGTCTACGGGTTTGCTGGCAACTCGTTCCTCGAGCGGCTTCCGACGGCCGATGTCCGCCTCGTCCTGGACGTCCGCCAGCGCCGCGGCGTTCGCGGACCGCAGTACGCGTGGGCCAACTCCCGGCGCCTCCAGGACGCCCTCGCCGCCGCGTCGCTCGGCTATCGCCACCACCCCGAGCTCGCCCCGACGACCGAGCTGCGCCAGCTCCAGTACGCCGAGGACGCACGGCTCGGCGTCGGCAAGCGCTCCCGCGTCGAGCTCGCGCCCGAGTACGTCCGTCGCTACACGTCCGAGGTCCTCGACCGCGTCGACCTCACCGCCCTCGTCACGGCGCTGCCCGCGCCGAAGGCCTCGCCGCGCTCCTCTGCCTCGAGCGCGACCCAGAGGCCTGCCACCGCTCCCTCATCGCCGCCCGTTTGGCCGACCACCACGGTTTCACGATCGAGCACCTGCGCCCCTGACGACGGCGCGGTGGATCAGTCCCAGAAGCCGTCGACGGGCTCGCCGTCCCCGCCCCCGGGACGGCGGCCGCCGACGCAGATGACGTCGAGCCCATCCGGGCCGGCCTGAACGCCCCGGGCGACCTCCGGCGCCACCCGGACGACGTCCCAGGGTCCAACGTCCACGAGCGTGCCGTCGAGCTTGAGCTGCCCTGACCCGTCGATCACCACGTAGAGCTCCTCCTGTTCGCGGTGGCGGTGGCCGAACCCTATGTGGGCGCTCTCCCAGCATCCGGGTAATTTCGAGTGGTCGGGGCCGCTCGGGTGTCCCGTAAGACCCGCCCGAAGATCAGGCCGAGTGACGGGGCGCTATCCGGGACATCCTGGACACGTCCGAGAATGCCCTGATCTGGGGAGGCCCGCGCGGTCAAGCCGAGGTGCTGAGGTCGAGGCCGCTCAACACACCACTAGGCGCCGCGCACGCCGCAGTAGGAGGGCGGCGTGCCGGGTGGCACCGGCTTCGGTTCGCCGGAGATTCGCGACGGTCACTGCAGCTTTACCCAAGTCACTGCTTGGCGTATGCTCCGACCAAGGGGATCGACGCTGTGGCTTACAGCAGAGAGCACCTAGGCACGCTCAACACGGTTCTTCCGCACTTCCCGGAGGTTTGCGAGATTGTGGACGGGCTCCACGAGATCGGGAGCGAGCTCTCCTACCCCCTAGATAGCTACTTGTCGCTTACGGGTCAGGAGGCGCCTGACGCGGAGTCGCCATCCAGCATTGTCTTGCAGGCCCTAGCTCGCGCCCCTGCCTACTACTTTCCCGTGGGCTCCGCGGCTGATCTCGTGGCCAAGCTTCTGGAGCTGCGGCGTGAGGCGTCCATTGCACAGGAGCCGACGGTAGGCGCGTTTCCGACGGCGCCGTCGGGCCCAACGCCGGTGTGGCCCGCGGCGGAGCCGATCACGGCCGCGGGGGCCGCCGCCGCAGGGCCGGTGCCTGAGCCGCCCATCCCTACGGCCGCGGGCGCCCCCGGCGCCGCGTCGGCGCCAGCCGTTCCATCGTGACAGGAGCCGGCCCCTCGTCTCCCATCGTGTCTCCCGGTACCACCTCACCTCAAGCAGTCGCACAGGGTCTACAGCAGACCCGACGCCGATCCATGGCTGACAGCCGTCTCAATCGGGACGGTCTCAAGGCCGGGGTTATAGCTCCGGTGTTCACGCTATCGCGATCCGACGGAGGAACGCTGTCTCTCGAGGAGTACCGCCAGAGACGAGTCCTCCTTGTGTTCTCAGATCCCGAGTGTGGGCCGTGCGACGAGCTCGCTCCTCACCTCGAGCGGATCCACCGTGCATCGTCCAACCTGGACGTCATCATGGTGAGCCGAGACGCAGAACGGACGCGAGCCAAGATCGCCGAGCACGGTCTGACTTTTCCCGTGGTCCTCCAGCGGCACTGGGAGATCTCACGCGACTACGGCATGTTCGCGATGCCTATTGGTTACCTCATCGATGAGGAAGGGATCATCGCGGCGCCCGTTGCTGTCGGCGGGGCGGCGATCCTTGACCTGACTACCGAGAACGAACCGCAAGTGCGAGATCAAGTGCGAGCTCGGCTGGCCTCGCTCCACGCAGAGTTCGAGAAGGGGCAGGCCGACCTCGACGCCGTCGAGCGCCAGCGAGGCTACCTCCGCGAGACGCTTCTACGAATCGACGGCGCGGTGCAGGTGCTCAGGGAACTCGACGCGAGTCTCGCCGACCAGCTAGTCGACGATCGGACTCCCGCCTCAGGCCGCGCAACCGACTCTGACCGGGAAAGTCTCAACGAAGATAGATCCGTAGCGCCAGAGGAGGACGGCAATGCCGTGGGAACTGACCGGTAACAGCGGGACCAACCCCTCGAACAATTTCCTCGGGACGACGGACGCGCAAGCCCTGGCCATTAGAACGAACGGCGCGGAGGTCATGCGCGTCAGCGCACAGGGCGATCTGGGGATCGGGACGGCGAGCCCGCGCGCTGGACTAGAAATCGAAAAGGGTGCGACAAACAACGTTGCCTTAATGGTCAGCTCCTCAGGACCCGGGTGGGGCTCCGGCATACAACTTCGGAACGTCCCGGCAGCGGGAGGAGGCAAGACCTTCGGTATCTATGCCGGCTTCGGGCAGCTGCACTTCGCCGACGTTGACAACGCCGTCGACCGGCTGATCGTGGACAGCTCCGGCAGGATCGGAATTGGAACGTCTGGAACTCCACGCGCAGGACTGGAAATTGACAAGGGCGCCACGAACGACCTCGCCTTGATGGTCAGCTCTTCAGGGCCCGGGTGGGGATCCGGTATAGCGTTTCGGAACCTCCCGGCGGCCGGAGGAGGTAAGACCTACGGAATCTATGCTGGGTTTGGGCAGCTCCACTTCACCGACGTGGACAACTCCGTTGACCGGATGATCATAGAAAGCTCCGGCAGGATCTCCATTCTCGGAGAACTGCATCTACGCGGGCCAGGCCTCAGGTTCCCGGACGGCAGCGTCCAGACGACCGCGACCCTACGAGGTCAACCAGGTCCCCCAGGTCCCCCAGGTCCCCCCGTCTCGACGTCAGCCGTCTGCGTGAGCGGCACGTCGGGCCCCGGAGCCAATCTCTGCAGCTGTAGTGGGCGACTCATCAGCCGCGTCTTTAGTCCTTGTTCAGTGACCTCCAATACTGGATTCTGCTCTGGCTCATCAGTGTTTATCGGGGGAGTAGAAAAGGCCGGCTCCTGCTGCGTCTGCGCACCTGCGTGACGACGAGAGCCGATCGCACTCTTTGCGCGATGCTCGGCCCGTGCGTTCAGCCCTAGGCCGAAGATGTTCCCCGCTGCGGACCACGATCGATCCGCGCCGCGGGTCGAGATCACGGTCTGCGAGGGCGAGCGTGGAGGCTCCAGGCTTCGAGTCGTCCGTGGTGGGCGTCGGCCTCAATTGCGAAGAGGGTGTGCTGACGGCCGGGATAGCTGTGCCGGCCCGGGCTGGCGCTGACGTGCAATTGGTGGCCAGTGAGCTGGTGGTCGGCGCCGTGCAGGAACCGCTCCCGCTGGCCGTTGTCCTGGCAGACGAACAGCACGTAGGGCGGCTGCTGGTGGTCGCTGAAAAAGGTGGGCCCCCTACACCGCAGCTTTCTCGCTGGAGGCGCTTGGGAAAGGCTGATTCGCATACCACGCCCACGCATTTTGCGGCGTAAAGCGCCCTATTTACAGTCTCGTGGCAAGGTTTGGGGTAGGCAACCGCAGGTTGCTCGCGGGCAGAACCGAGCTCGCTGGCTCGGCGGTGAGACCTCGTGCCGGGCGCGCAGCTTGGCCCGTTCCGCGTAGGACCGAAAGGCGCTCTTTATCGACCGGTAGCGGCCGGCTTCGCGCCGAGCGGCTGCGGCCATGCCGCCGAACGCCTCCGCGGCTCGGCTTCGCCTTGGGCTCCTCGGGCGCGAGGGCGGTGACGCCGACCTGCTCGTTGAGGTGCTCTACGTGCAGCTCATCCCTACCGCCCCCCGGAGGCAGCCGAGCGCCTCGCCACCACCATGTGCGGGCACCGCCGGCGCATGTAGCAGCTCGGCGAGAAGGCCGTCACTCAGGAGGCGCTGGCGCCGGCAGGTGAGACACCCCCCTCGTGCCGGGCCACATATCCCGGCTCTCGGAAAAGTTGAGGGTGTTCCTCGACAAAGGGAGCTCTTCGTCGCCATCACGTGATCGCGCGGGTCCGGGGAGTGCTAAAGATGTCGGGGACTACTGCCCACCGTCGCGGCCCAGCTAGATGGACCTGCGTTCGCCGGTGACCGGCTAGGTGAGTCGCGGCTTGTCGCGAAGCGGGTGATGCCCGTGTTCGCCTAAGGAGGCCCATCGTGGCGGCCTTTGAGTATGCAGCCAAGTTCGTGTGCGGCAAGCCCGGTGCCGACGAGCTTGCTCCGGGCGTCTACTACACCGCCATCAACGTGCATAACCCAACCGAGCGCGGCGTCAAGCTGCGTAAGAAGATCGCGATCGCCGGACCCCGTGAGAAGCCGGGACCGGTATCCGAGTTCTTCGACGCCGAGCTCGGCCCCGACGAGGCGCTCGAGATCGACTGCCCGGACATCCGCGAGCACGCCCGGGCGGGCGACGAGTTCCTCAAGGGCTTCGTCGTCCTCCAGAGCGAGGTCGAGCTCGACGTGGTCGGGGTCTACACGGCCGCCGGGGAGGACGGGCAGGTCGAAACGATCGATATCGAGCGCGTGCCACCGCGGCGGGCGCGGGCCGGGCTGCCCGACCTCGTCCCGCTAGCGGATCCGGAGACCGGGTTCTGCAGGCGCGACGAGCGGGGGGACCTGATCGTCACGGTGAAGAATCAGGGAAGCGCGGACGCCGGGGCGTCGACGACCACGGTCCACTTCGCCCCCGGGGGCGTGTTCTCGCAGCCGACGCCGCCGATCGCGGCCGGCGCCGCGGTTGACCTTCTCTTCCCAATACCCGGGGGGTGTTTCAGCCCTGACTGCAACTTCCGGATCGTCGTGGATTCGGCACACCAGGTAACCGAGTCGGACGAGACCAACAACACCGCCACCGGCGCCTGCCTGGGCTGACCGGATCCGGCAGGCTCATCGTCTAGCGCTCCCACCAGGACGGCCGATCCGCCCTGCGCGGCCTTCAGGCCACACGCGCCCCGAGCCCCGAGGAGGTGTTCAGCAGCGTGACCCGACACCGGCCGGGAGGCGCCGATGCGGCCGCACCCCTACGCCGGCCACGCCTGCGATCTCGACGGTCTTTGCTTAACAAGTCGTAAGCGCACTTCTCGGCTCGTTACTTCGAGCAATCCCAAACATAAATTGGACCGTCATTGGACCGTTGGCGGGCGAACGTGGAACCCTGCCAAGTCGCAACATATTCAAGGCGTGTCGGCGGAGGGCCTGTCCGGAGGGGATCACGCCGCGGGTCCGCGATCAGTGCCCAATCGGCCCGCTCTGACCAGATCGCCCAAGCCTCCTCGAGGCCGCAGCCAAGCACCCGTTCAAGGGCATCAAGCGTGCCGCTGCCGATATCGAGGACACGCTGATAGACGCGCATGGTCAGCGTCGGTTCGGTGTGTCCGATGAGGGTGCTGGCCTGGTGGGGCTGGCCGGCACGCCCGACATGCGTGAAGTGCTGAGGAGCGACGATGCCGAGGCGCGGCTCGCCCTCGACGTCTACCTGCATCGCTTGCGCGCGGGCATCGGGGCAATGGCCGCGACTCTCGGAGGCCTCGACGCCCTTGTCTTCACCGGGGGAGTGGGGGAACGATCCCCCCGCGTCCGCGCGCTCGCCTGCGACCGGCTGTCGCACCTCGGGGTCGCGATCGACCCCTCGCGCAACGATGCTGTTGACGGAGATGTCGACGTGCGCGCCCCCGGGTCACCGGTTGCCGTGCTGGTCGTGCGCGCGCGGGAGGACCTCGAGATCGCCCGCCAGGTCCGGGCGCTACTCCGCCCCGAGCGCCTCCAGCGTCTGTAACCGCGTCACAGGCGGCGGACTACCGACACGCGCTGAAGCGAACCGGATCGCTACGACACGATTGACGTCGCGATCACGAAGTAGACGAGGATCGACAGCAGATCCTGAATCACTGTGCAGACCGGCCCCGAACCGAACGCCGGATCGAACCCCAGCCGCTGGAAGGCCCACGGAAGGACCATCGCGACCACCGTGGCGATCGAGCAGCTCGCGAGCAGGGCCAGCGCCACTGCAAACGCGACCGAGGTGTCGCCCCATACGGCGAGGGCGAACGGGAAGAAGGCGCACGCTATGACCATCCCGATCGCGAGGCCAGTCGTGAGCTCGCGGCGTACCACCGAGCGCAGCCCTACGCCGACCGCCAGCCCGCGGATGAGCAGCGCCTCGGTCTGAGTGCCCACGGCGTCCGCCATGTAAACGACGGCGGGAATGAAGAAGGCCAGCAGCACGTTCGCCTCGAGCTCGGCCTCGTACGCGCCGACGATCGCGACGGACGCCATGGCTCCGAGCAAGCCGATGAGAAGCCAGGGGAGCCGGTGCCACAGACGACGACCGACCGGCTCCCTCATCGCGAGCCGTGCGCGGGTCGTCCCGGCCAGGTATCCGCCCAGACGCGCGAGATCCTCGTCGTGCTCGGCCAGCAGCACGGCGAGCATCCGGTTGGGCGGTATGAGGCCGGCGAATTGCCCCGCCTCGTCCACCACGGCGATGCTCGACTCGCCGCGCTCGACCATCCGCCAGGCCACCAGCTCCTGGTCGGTGCCCGGGCCCACAACCGGCGGATCGCCATCCATGATTTCCGCGACCGGCTGGTCTGCACCGGCCGCTAGCAGTCGCTCCATCCGCACCACCCCGGCTAGCGCCCCACGCTCGACTACAGCTACGTCGCTCGCCGATTCGAACGTTTGTCCCGCCAGCGTGGCGCGCACCTCGCCCACCCGCCCGCTCGGGGCGGTGAGCGGTATGGACCGCGTGGCGTGTTCGGCGGCGACGCCGAGGAGCCCATCGGGCCGCTTCGAGGGGGCGGATCCTTTCATCAGTCACGGCAAGCCTCTCAGCGGCTGTGGACGTCCCGGAGTGTGACCGCCGATCCGCTGCGGCAAAGTACGGGCTGCGGCCGTGGCGGGGCGCTCCGCGGGGACCTCCGGCAGCGGGTAGGCTCGCGGGCGTGAGCCGCTTTCGGGTCGTGATCTGTGGAGGTGGGATTGCCGCCGTCGAAGGCTTGCTGCGCCTGAGGCGTTTGGCGGGAGAGGCTTTCGACATCACCTTGCTCTCCCCGGCGGAAGAGCTTCGCTACCGGCCGGTCGCCGTTCAAGAGCCTTTCTCCCGACCCGGGGCAGCGCGCTATCCGCTGCGCCAAATCTCGCGGCGGACGGATGCTGAGTGGGTCAAAGAAACGCTCGAATGGGTGGACCCCGACGGCCAAGTGGTACACACGGCGGAGGGCCACTCGCTTCCCTTCGACGCGCTTTTGGTGGCGATCGGAGCCCGTGCCAGCGTGCCCTACGAGCACGTCACGGTCTTTGACGACGCTCGGCCCGACGAGACCTACCACGGAATCGTGCAGGACATCGAGGAGGGCTACACGAAAAGCCTCGCGCTGCTCCTCCCGCAGGGCCCAACCTGGCCGCTGCCGATTTATGAGTTAGCTCTCATGACGGCAGAACGGGCCCGCAGCATGAGCATGGATGACCTGCGGGTCGACATCGTCACGGACGAGCCCGCCCCCCTCGCCCCGTTCGGCGAGGGGGCAAGCGAGGCCGTCTCGAAACTGCTCGAGCGTTTCGGGGTCACGGTCCACACAAACGCGCAGGCCGAGGTACCCGCGTCCCGGCGGCTCGTTGTGCAGCCCTCGGGACTGGAGCTGGAGCCGGGCCGAATCGTGGCTATGCCTCTGATCACCGGGCCCGCCATCCGCGGCCTGCCGACGGCCGAAGGGGGCTTCATCCCAATCGATGAGCGCTGCCGAGTGCCCGGCCTGGGCGCGATGGTTTTCGCCGCCGGGGATGCCGTCGACTATCCGATCAAGCACGGCGGGCTCGGTGCCCAGATGGCGGATGTCGCGGCCGCTGGGATTCACGCGCTGGCGAGCGGGGCCGACGAACCTCCGGTGCTTCGGCCGACGATCCGAGGTGTCCTCTACACCGGCGAACAACCCCTCTATCTCAGCGCTTGGCTCGAGGAGGGGGGAACCGTGTCGAAGGTCACGACCGAGCAGGCCTGGCCGGCCGACGAGAAGGTCGTGGCGGAAGAGCTTGGACCGTTCCTGCAGAGCTTGGGCTAGCGGGCGGTCGCTCACTCACCGGCTAGACCCCGAGTGTCACAGCGAGCAGCGCCATCAGCGCGGCGCCCACGAAGCAGCCTGCCGCCGCCGGCTTGCGGTGGCCGCGGCGGAACGTCTGTGGCAACAGCTCCACCACCACGAGCGCCAACATTGCCCCCGCAGCGAATGCGAACGAGAAGGCCAGCAAGGCCTCGATCTGCTGAACCAGGGTATAGGCGATGAGCGCCCCGACGGGCTGCGGCGCGCTGCTCAACACGGCCGCCCAGAACTGCTGGGTGCGACTGAAGCCGGCGGCCTCCATCGGAATGGCCGTGGCCGTGCCCTCGGGAATGTTCTGAAGCGCGATGGCAAGTATCACGAACAGGCCCAGCCCCTCGGTGTCGGAGGCGAACGCGGTTCCGATGGCAAAGCCCTCCGGCAGGCTGTGAACCAGCAAGACACCGAAGACGAGCACCGATCGTTGCACCCCGGCGCCGCTCAGTTGGCCGACGTGAACGTCGTGGCCCCGGAGCGCGCTTCTCGACACCAGCAAGAAGGCCACTCCGGTCGCTGAGCCGGCGGCCACTGCCACAGCGCTGCCCTCGCCGAGCGCTGGAAGGAGGAGACCCACGACCGATGCCACGCTCATCAAGCCGACGGTGAGGCCCCATAGCGCGGGGCGTAGCTGCTCAGCGCGACCACCCAACATGGAAACGGGGATAGCGCCGGTGCCTGTCGCCAGGGCGGTGGCACAGCCCGCCAACGTCAAGATCGCAATCTCCACCTAGTCGACGAGCTGGCGAGCCGGCGCGTACCGAGCCCGGGCCGCTCGTGTCGAGCGGCAGGTCCATAGTTGAACGTGCCCGATGGGTCCCTCATCCCGTTGCTCGTTGAGATCCTCGCTCAAGGTCGGGACACCGTAGCCGCCCTCCGAACCTCCGTGTTAAGCCGAGGGACGGACGTCATCGCCAGAGGGCAACATCGGTTTCTACCGCGCCTGTTGAGTCCGGCCGATCTTGCAGGTCCACTGCGGCGGTGACACTGCCGTCTGTCGTTATTTTTTGCTGATCACTCGAAACACTCATAGGGTTGCGGTGGCGTAACGGGTTTGCGATCAGCCGTGCCGGTTTCTTACCTGCAACGTGCAGGGCGACGTGGTTGCAGGAGAGAGCGACCATCGAGCCCGTGCGAAGGTGACCATCGACTCTTTCGGGGTGGGCACCAGGTGGGAAAGAATTGCGTCCCCAAATGGCTCCTCGTGTCCGCTCATGTCACCTCGAGAAACGTCTCGGTGCAGGCGATTCCGGCGGCGTCGGCTTCCACACTCTCCGTCACACGTGGGCCTCAATGCTCATGGCTATCGAGCTTGCCCCCCCAGGCGTACCGGCGCGAGTCGCTGCCTCTTCTGTCGCCGGCACCCTCGCCGGCGCCCTGGTGATGATTGCCCTGGCGGTGACGCTCGGCGTCTAGGCGGTCACCGAGCGCCGGCCGCCATCCACCCCCGCGAACCCGTGTGGGCCGCTGCGCAGGCACTCTCGTCGCCGGGGGGTCACCCACCTCCTGGTCCGGCGGAATCCGACCCTTCTGCTTTGAAGGGGTCATCATCGACTTCGACCTCGCCGCCCTGGCGAGTGTCTGACCAAGGTTCAACAAGAAGGACGCCATGTACCGAAAAATCATCGTCGGTCACGACCTGCACGACGGCGGAGACGACGCCGTCGCCCTCGGCCGACAGCTCGCAGAGGCGGGCGGTGCCGAGCTGGTGGTCGCGGGCGTGGTTCCCTTCGGGGTGCTCCCGCATGGCTTCGAGTGGCGTGACGAAGAGGAGGAGGTCGTCGCCAAGATCGAGGGTTTGGCTGAGGCCGCCGGAGCGAAGCCGGAAGCCGTTCCGGGCAAATCGCCGGCAGGCGGGCTGCACGACCTGGCGGAGGAGACCGGCGCAGACCTGATCGTCATCGGATCCTCGCGGCACAGCTCCGCCCACCAGGTGCTCGCAGGTAACGTCGGCCTCGGCCTCTTGTACGGATCGCCGTGCGCCGTCGCCATAGCCCCGCGCGACTATCGCCCGCGTGCCGGCGAGGCTCTCTCAGTGATCGCGGTCGGTTTTGACGGGTCCGAGGTATCAAGCCTCGCCCTTCAGGTCGCGGCCGAGCTCGCCAGCGAACACCAAGCGAACCTGAAGATCTTGGCCGTGGCCGAGCTGCCCCCGACCGTGTACGGAAAGGGCAGCGGCGCGCGCAGCGGCTGGTCGGAGTTGAGAGAGGCCATAGAGGAGCAGTTGCGCAGCCAGCTCGACGATGCCGTTGCCTCGATCCCCGAAGAGGTGGTCACAGAGGCCAGCCTGGTCAGCGGCGACCCGGCTGAGACGCTGGCCGACGCCGGAAGGGCGCCAGGGACGATGCTTGTTCTTGGATCCCGTGCCTACGGGCCCGCGCGGCGGGTGCTGCTCGGCTCGGTCAGCGCCGCGCTGGTCAAGGCGGCACCTTGCCCGCTGCTTGTGCACCCACGCGGCGTCAGCGTGGAGGCGAGGACGCCGCAATCGGCCGAGGCCGGGAGTGGGGCGTGACGGGCTGGACAGCCCCGGATCTGATCGCGACTCCACGGAGCGCGGGGAATGAGCCAGTACGGGCCTAAGTTCAGGTCTAGGAAAGCCGCAGCCCGAAGCGCGAGGCCGCCCCGCTCTACACCACGATCAGAACGGCGAGCGCATCAGGATGTCGAGAGAGCTGCTCGAAGCGCGTCATTCTTCTACTTCCGGATGTGCCGGTGCGGCCGCTCCCGCTCTACGAGCTAGCGCTGATAACCGCAGAGCCGGCGTACAGCATGGGCATCTAGGAGCTCAAGCTGTCTCTTGTGACCCTGGGGCGAGCTCGGAAGAACTCGGCCCCTACCTCGCCGGGGTCGACGCGCGGGCGCGAGAAGGCGCGGACTCTTGTGTCTAACAGGCTACGGGCAGGCTTCCCGGCCGGGGGTGCTGTACTCCCAGCGTGGGGCCAGACGGACGAGAGCTGCTCGCCGGCGATGCGGCCAATGGGACCGCCGCGGTTGACCTGTACTGGTTGCCTCTCGGGGCAGGTGGGCACTTAGTCAGGCTCAACGGTCGTGCCTACGAGGCGCTCATGGCACGGATCGAGCGGCGTCCGGCGTGCGATCTCTACCACTCTGCGCTCCAAGTCGAAGTCGGAGAAGGGACGTTCGTCATCGAGCAGACGCCGGTCGCAGACCTGAGCGGCAAGCAGCGGGGCGTCGTCGCCGGAGGCGCCGTCGGCGGTCGCTGGGCAGGCCGATTTCGGATCTTCCGCTACGAGATCCGTGTGTGGCGTGGTGGACACATTCCGGACGTCGCCGAGGCCGTAGACAGCCCGCGGCGACTGACCAACGAGGAAGATCGCTCGCGGCGCCTCCTCGACGTGATCGGGCGGGTCCCGACTCCGGTGTGGGGTCGCGATGAGCTTGGGACGGGCGAAATGTGGAACTCCAACTCGGTGATCGCGTGGGCGATCGCGCGCAGCGGAATAGACACGCAATCAATTCAGCCGCCGTCAGGCGGGCGTGCGCCCGGCTGGCGGGCCGGGCTCGTCGCCGCCCGCAGGCAGGACGAAGCTGTGCCTCGGGCGACAGGATTGCTCGCGTAGCGACCGCGATGCATTACCGCCCATCCCAGGGGGCACACGAACGCATGCGAAGCGGGCGTAGACGCCGTAGCTGACGACGTAGACGCAAGCTTGAGGGCCTCTTCTCGGACCGGTCCCGCGGAAAAGGACTACAGTGCGTCGTAGAAGCAGATCAGTGCGCGGCACTTCTGGGTGTTGACTAACGGGAATCTTTTCCGCCGCGCCTCGATCGCCGCTCGCGCTCGCAGCATCGGCGCCGGTGACCCTCGGGAGACCTTAAAGATGGCGCCGCCGGCGCCCATATGCCTGTCTTGAGAGGAGTGCGTGCCACGAACGAGCACGCCGCACCATCGCTGTATCCGCTGCGTGTCGAGGGGGAGCTTGATGGCCACCTCAGCCGCTGGCTGTGGCTGGTCAAGTGGGTCCTGACGATCCCGCACTTCATCGCTCTCGTGTTCCTCTGGATCGCGTTTGTCCTCCTGACCGTGGTCGCGTTCTTCGCGGTCCTGTTCACCGGGCGTTACCCTCGCGCGATCCTCGACTTCAACGTCGGCGTCCTGCGCTGGTCCTGGCGCGTGGGCTATTACTCCTACAGCGCGCTCGGAACCGACCGCTACCCGCCGTTCACGCTCGCCGAGGTCCCGGACTATCCGGCGCAGTTGGAGGTCGAGTACCCGCAGGCGCTCTCGCGCGCCCTGGTCCTCGTCAAGTGGTGGCTGCTCGCGCTGCCGCACTACCTCATCGTCGCCGTGTTCGCCGGCGGCGCATGGGCGGGCTTCAATGCGGCCAACGATGACTGGGCATGGACCTCCAGCGGCGGCCTGATCGGTCTGCTCGTCCTGATCGCGGGCGTGGTGCTGCTGTTCACCGGCCGTTACCCGAGGGCGATCTTCGACTTCGTTATGGGGATGAACCGCTGGTGCTACCGCGTCGCCGCCTACGCGACGCTGATGACCGACAAGTACCCGCCCTTCCGCCTGGACATGGGCGGCCACGAATCGGCGACCGACACCGCCAGGGCCGACGCCATCAGCCCCAAGCCAGCGCCCGGGCTCTCATGACCAACGCGGGCCCCGGCGGTGCTGTGCGCTGGGTGTTCGCGGCCGTTGCCTCGCTGCTTCTCGTCTCGGTGATCGCGTCGCCTGCGGCCGCCGCCACTCCCCCCGACCGCGCGAAGCTCGCGCGGATGGACAGCGTCATCCGCAACGGTATGGAGCGTTCGGGCATGCCGGGCTTTGCCGTCGCCGTGGTGTCCGGTGGCGCTTTGGTCTACGCGCGCGGCTACGGCGATTCCGGTGAGGGTCGCCGCGCGACGCCGCAGACACCCTTCCTGCTCGGCTCGACATCGAAGTCCTTCACCGCGCTGGCAGCGATGCAGCTCGTCGACGCCGGCAGACTCGACCTTGACGCGCCCGCCCGTCGCTACGTGCGCGAGTTCCGGCTTGCCGATCAGCGGGCCGCCAACCGCATCACGGTGCGCCAAGTCCTTCAGCAGACCACCGGCATGCCTGCGACCGCGGGCGGCCCCATCGTCAGGAGCGCGGCCGACGGCACCGCTCTTGAGGCCCTGCACGAGCTGCAGGGCACGACGCTGGCCACGCCACCCGGAACGACGTTTGAGTACGCAAACGCCAACTACATTCTGGCGGGGCTGATCATCGAGCGGGCCTCCAGCGAGCCATACGCGCCGTACGTCCAGCGCCACATCTTCACCCCGCTGGGCATGCGCCACAGCTACGTCGCACTCGACGCCGCGAAACGCGCCGGACTGGCGACCGGGCACCGCTACTGGTTCGGCCTGAGCACCACCCACGGGCCGACCTTCCGCCCCGGCATCCAGGCCGCGGGCTATCTCATCTCCTCCGCCCAGGACATGGGCCGCTACCTCGCCATGTACCTCAACCACGGCGCCACCGCCAACGGCGACCGCATTGTGTCGCGCCAGGGGCTGAAGACGATGCTCGCCCCGGGACGACCGGGGAAGCTGGGCGCATGGTCAAACCACGCCGAAGCCCGTTACGCGATGGGCTGGTACGTCGGCGGCCCATGGTCGAAGCCCGCCCAGCTCCATCCCGGACGCGCCCCTGAGTCCAGCGCGCTGATGGTCATGTTCCCGCGCCGCGAGCTGGCCGTGGTGACATTGACCAACGCCGCGAACCAGCTCTCGGTGCCGGGCCACCCGGCCTCGGTTGACCGCGTCGAGCGCAACGCCGTCGATGCGGTCATCGGCGACCCCGTCGATACCGACACCTCACTGCATCGCTTCTACCTGTTCTTCGATCTCATCGCCGTTGCGCTGCTCGCCGCGGTGGCATGGCCTGTCGTCCGCGCCGCGCGCGCCCTCCGGACCCGCACGCGCCCGCGCCACCGGAGGCTCGCCATCGCCGGCGTCGTGACACGCGCGGCTGGGGGCATCCTGCTCGTCGCACTTCCCGCGCTGACGTTCGGGTGGCGCGCCTCGTTCCTCTGGCAACCCGACGTGTTCACCCTCATCGCCCTCATCGGCGCCTTGCTGCTGGTCGCCGCCGCGTTGCGCCTCGCCAGGCTCTTGCGACGCCCTCCTGAGTCCCCGCAGGAAGGGCCGGGGTCAGGCACCGTGCCGGCAGAGACCGCCGCGACGCCCGCGTCGGTCGCCCGATGACCGGATCGCATCCCCGAAGAGCAGCATGACCCTCACCGCAGTCCGGAAGCGAATGGGCGCTGGCGCGGCGGGCGCCTTGGCCGTCTATGCATCGGTCCTGCGGCCCCGTATCCGGTGGCTCGGTACAAGCCATGAGGAGCGGGTCGCGACCTACCCCGGAGATGACCTCATTCCCCGCGGCCGTCGGTACGGAGCGATGGCGACCACGATCGCTGCGCCGCCGGAGCGCGTCTGGCCGTGGCTGGTGCAGATGGGCTGCGACCGCGCCGGCTTCTACAGCTTGGACCGCCTCGACAACGGCGGCCGACCGAGCGCCGACCGCATCCACACGCAATGGCAGAACCTGCGAGAGGGTGACCGCATCGCGTCGGTTCCCGACGCTAGTCGCTGGTTTGACGTCGCGTTCTTGGTGCCCGAGCGGGCTCTCGTCCTGCGGGCATCGGTGACCGTCCCGGCGGCGCGCAACTTTGCCCCCGCGGACGGATTGCCGCGCGCGTACAGCGACAGCACTTGGGGCTTCTTCCTGCGGCCAACGGTCGACGGGCACACGCGGCTGGTCGTGACCGGCAAGGCGCGCGGGAAACCGCACGCGCTCATCGCCGTCGCCAACTGGCTGTTCTGGGACCCGGCGCACTGGGTGATGCAGCTCAAGCAGTTCGCCGGCCTACGCCGCCGCGCCGAGTCCGTGCCCAACGGCCCTGCCGGTCTGTCGGATAAGAGCGCTCCGGACAGCGAAGCGGTGCCCGCCGAATGACACGATGGGCGACGCGCCTGCACGCATGGGTGTATCGGCGCTCGGGCGGACGGTTCCTCGGGCGCATGGGCGGTCAGCCCGTCCTACTGCTACAGACCACCGGGCGCCGCTCCGGGCGGACCCGCACCACGCCGGTGCAGTATCTCGCAGACCGGGAGACGTTAGTCGTCGTGGCCTCCAACGCCGGCGCCGCACGCCCCCCCGCCTGGTACCTCAACCTGCGCGCCAACCCGCACGCCCGGATTTGGGTCGGTGCACGCAGCATCGACGTTCGGGCTCAGGAGGCGGCCGGTCAGGAACGCGCGGCGCTCTGGCAACGGCTGACGGCTGCCAACCGCTACCTGGAGCGTGCCGCGCGCAAGGCTGGACGCGACCTCCCCATCATGGCCCTCGTTCCCGCGACGCCCCCGACTCCGCGGCCGGCCGCCGACCGATCGTGACGACAACCCCCGACCTCACACGCCGTTTCAGCTCGGACATGCTCGCGGGTCTCGACGAGCCCGTCCGGCGCTACTTCGGCCACGCCATCAGCGAGGGTGCTGCGCTCCCGAACGGCGTCCGGATGGCGATGAGCGGGCGCATCAAGGTCCGGCCTATGGCTGCCCTTCACCGCCGAACAGACGGCCGACGGGCGATCCTTCACTTGGCGAGCCCGCGTCGGCCTCGGGCCGCTGACGCCGCTGCGCGTCACCGACCACTACGCAGACGCTGCCGGCAACACCGAGGGCCGCCTGCTCGGGCGCGTGACCCTCTTCCACGTCGAGGACGTCAACACGGCCCGATCGGCGGCGACGCGTGCTGCGATAGAGAGCGTCGTGTTCGCGCCTCCCAGCGTGCTGCCCGGCCGCGGCGTGGACTGGCGAGCCGAGAGCGAGACCGTCATCGTCGCTCGCTTCAACCTGCCTCCCGAACGCCCCATAGTTCGCGTGCGCATCGACGACCAAGGCGCGATACGCACCGTAAGCGCCCTGCGTTGGGGCAACGCCGGCGAGAAGACGTTCCAGTACGTCCCCTTCGGAGGCGTGATGCACGCCGAGGCCCGCTTCGGCGTTTTTGTGCTTCCCAGCAGCGCCAGCGCCGGCTGGTGGTTCGGCACCCCGCGCTACGCGCCGTTCTTCCGTGCCGACATCACCGCGGTCACGCCAACGCCCAACCCATCACCGCCATGCGCCGGCGCCCCTCTAGGCGATAAGGCAATGCGGAGCGGAGTTTCGCCTTCTGCGACGGGGGGAACGGTCTCGCGATGACGCAGGGCCCGATTCCTCGCCTCATACGCCAGCGTCCCGTAGGCGCGTATTTCGCGCTCGCGTACGCCTTCTCGTGGGTGATCTGGGTGCCGCTGGGCGTGGCCGATCAGGTTGAAGGAGTAGGTCAGCTGCTCTTCCTGCTCGGTGGCTTTGGGCCGCTTGCAGCTGCAGCCACCGTCACGCGCGCGACTGGGGGCTCCGTGAGGCAGTGGTTGCGCTCGATCTTTCGCTTTCGCGTTCACGTCCGCTGGTACCTCGCCGCCGTGCTCCTCTACCCGATCGTCGTGGCGCTCGCCACCGTCGAGTACGCGTTGTTGGGCCAGGAAACCGACCTGTCGCTGCTCGACCAGCGGCTCATCGGCTATCTGCCCACGCTGATCTTCGTCGCGCTGGTCGCAGGGGGTCAGGAGGAGCCTGGGTGGCGCGGCTTTGCTCTTCCCCGGCTCCAAGAGCGCATGTCGCCGTTGCGCGCGACGCTCGTGTTGGGGGTCCTCTGGGCTTTCTGGCATCTGCCGATTCTGTTGACCTCCGAGAACCCCGACCACGGTCTATCCCCGATCGCCTTCCTTGGGGTCCTGCTGGTTCTCGTCTGCGGCATAGCCGTGGGGTATTCCACCGCCCTGACGTATCTCTGGAACCGCACCGCCAGTGTGGTGCCCTGCATCCTGCTGCACGCGAGCTTCAACACGGCCAACGGTATGGCCGGCCTGCAAAGTGAGGACGACCTCGTGGAGGGCGCTTACGCCACCATCTCCGTGTGCCTCACCGGCACGCTCGTCGTGTTGATGCTGCTGTTGGTGCACCGCACGCGAGGACGACTGGGTCTCGACAAGGCAGCAGGCACGCGTACAGCTACGCCATCCGCCCGGGAGAGGGCGGCGAGTTGATGGACGCGCTTGTCGTGCCGTTATCGGTCGCGGGCTGCCTGCCGAGGGCCAGCCCACCAGCTTGGCTGGGTCGGCGCGGCGCTCGGCGCGCTCGTCGCGCAAAGCGGTTCCGGTCGCTTCCGCCTTGGACGTGATTGCGAGCGTCCCGATCGCGTGCGGCTGACTGTCGATTGGACGACAGGTAGTGGCCTGCGGTGGCGCCGACCTCGTGCCCGCTCGCCCGAGGCAATCGCCTCGGCCGCACGGGCGCGCATGGGGCTGGGCTCGGCGTCGCCCCTAACAATGGTTCTCGGCGCCTGTCCAGCACTTCGGCGTCCCGGAGTCCTGCTCTGAACGCGCATGCAGGGCATCGCCTGGCTGCTCAGCGCGACCACCCAACATCCAAACGGGGATCGCGCCGATGCCAGTCGCCAGGGCGGTGGCACAGCCCGCCAGGGCCGCTCGTGTCGAGCGGCAGGTCCATAGTTGAACGTGCCCGATGGGTCCCTCATCCCGTTGCTCGTTGAGATCCTCGCTCAAGGTCGGGACACCGTAGCCGCCCTCCGAACCTCCGTGTTAAGCCGAGGGACGGGCGTCACCGCGCACAAGGCAACATGCGAGTGGCCGCGGTTGGCTGCCACGATGATGCGGTGACGAGCACGTCGGCAAGCGCTTCCGCAACCCCGGTGGCCACGCCCTGTTGGGTTTCGGAATCGCCGCGCTGCGCTCGGTGGTGATGAGCGCGCCCGTGGCGCACGATGTCGTCCTAAGCGACGGCTCGACCGTGCGGATCCGCAGCGCGCGCCGCGGGGACGCGCCGGCCATGCGGGACTTCCTCACCGGCCTGTCGGACGAAGCCCGGTGGTTCCGCTACTTCTCGGGAGCGGTGAACCTCGACGCCGCCGCCCGCGATGCTGTGGCCCCACCCGAGGGGCAGGCGCTGCTTGTGGTCACCGGCGCACCGGAGCGCGTGGTCGCACATGCCCTGTGGGCCCGGGCCGGGCCCGACGAGGCTGAGGTCGCCTTCGCCGTCGACGGCGACTGGCAGGGCCGAGGGCTTGCCACGACGCTGCTCGCTCACCTGGCCGACCGCGCCGCCCAGCGCGGCGTCGACGTGTTCACGGCGATCACGCTGCCGACGAACCACCGCATGATCGGGGTCTTCCGCGACTCGGGGTTCCCGGTGGAGGTCACGGCGCGTCCCGGCGAGCTGCACGTGCGGTTCCCGACCTCGCTGACCGAGGAAGGGCTCGTGCGCTTCGAGGCGCGCGAGCGCAACGCCGCGGTGGCGGCGGTCCAGCACGTCCTGCATCCCGCGACGGTGATGGTGCTCGCCGCCTCCACCCGGCGTGGGAGCGTGGGCGGCGAGCTGTTGCACAACCTCGAGGGCTTTGCAGGCACGCTGCACGTCGTGCGGCCGGGCGCCGCGGCGGAGGATGCCACAGGACCGATCGACCTGGCGGTGCTCGCCCTGCCCGGCCCGGAGGTTGCGGCGGCAGCGCGGGCGCTTGCGGGGCGCGGCGACGTGCGGGCGCTGGCCGTGCTCGCCACGGAGGGAGGCGAGGTCCAGAACTCCGACGAGCTGCTGGCGATCTGCCGAGCCGGCGGCATGCGCCTCGTGGGTCCGAACAGCCTCGGCGTCGCCACCACCGACCCGGCAATCGGCCTGAACGCGACCTACGCGCCGGTGCTCCCAGCGCCGGGGCGGGTCGCCTTCGCCTCGCAGAGCGGGGCCTCGGGCATCGCCGCGCTCGACGAAGCCGCCGCGCACGGCGTGGGGCTCTCCTCCTTCGTCTCTATGGGCGCGAAGGCAGACCTGTCCGGCAACGACATGCTGCAGTTCTGGGAGCAGGACCCTGCCACCGACGCGGTCCTGCTGTACCTGGAGTCGTTCGGCAACCCACGCCGCTTCGGGCGGATCACCCGCCGCGTGGCGGCGAGCAAGCCGGTGATCGCCGTCAAGAGCGGACGCGCGGTCGGGCCGCCCATCTCGGGATCGCAGACGGGCGCGCTGCTCACGGCAGCGGACACCTCCGTCGACGCGCTGTTTCGCCATGCGGGCGCGATCCGCACCGACACGCTCGCGGAGATGTTCGACGTTGCAGCGCTCCTCACCCACCAGCCGCTGCCGCGAGGCGACAGCGTGGCGATCGTGACCAACGCCGGCGGCCTCGGCATCCAATGCGCCGACGCGTGCGACGCGGCCCGGCTGCGCGTTGCCACCCTGGGCCAGCTGGCGCAGCGCGAGCTCGCCGCCCAGCTGCCGCCTGGCTCGGCCGTGACGAACCCGGTCGACATGACCGCGGCGGCAACGGCCACCAACTACGAGCGCGCTGTCGCCACGGCGCTCGGCGACCCGGGGGTCGACGCTGTGATCGCCCTGTTCGCCCGGGCACTCGGGACCCGCGCGGATGACGTCGCCGCCGGGGTCGAGCGCGCCGCCTCCGGCGCCGCCCCTGTCCTCAGCGTGTTCGTGGGTTCCGTCCCTCGCTCCACGCGGGCCGCGGTCCCGCGCTTCGCCGCGCCCGAAGAGGCCGTGCGCACACTCGGGCACGCAGTCACGCACGCCCGCCGGCGGGCCGAGCCGCCGGACCCCCTGCCTACTCTGGAGGGCGTGGACGCCGACCGCGCGGCGGCCATCGTGGCGACCGGGCTGGCGGCCGGGGGCGGTTGGCTCCCCCTCGCCCAGGTGGAGGCGCTGCTGAACTGCTACGGCGCACCGGTCGCCGCCAGCCGCGTCGTCCCGTCGGCGCGGGCGGCCGCACGCGCCGCCGCAGGCCTGGGCGGCCCCGTCGCCGTCAAGGCGCTGGCGCCAGGGCTGCTGCACAAGTCCGACATCGCCGCTGTGCGACTCGACCTTTCAGGACCGACGGCCGTCGAGCGCGGTGCGCGCCAGGTGCTCGCGGCTGCACGGGACGCCGGCCACGCTCCGGATGGCGTGCTTGTACAGCGGATGGCCGACCCCGGAACGGAGCTGCTCGTCGGCGTCGCCGGCGACCCGCGCTTCGGTTCGCTGGTTGCGGTCGGCGCCGGGGGAGCCACCGCCGAGCTGGTCGGCGACGTGCAGGTGCGCCTGGCGCCGGTCGGCCGGCGGGAGGCCGGCGCGATGCTGCGCGGGCTGCGCACGTTCCCGCTGCTCGAGGGCTTCCGCGGTCGACCGCGGGCCGACCTCCGGGCGATCGAAGACATCGTGCTTCGCATCGGCGGGCTTGCGGCGGGCCACCCGGAGGTCGCGGAGCTCGACTGCAACCCGGTGGTGGCGGGTCCTGCAGGTGCCGTTGTTGTAGGAGCCCGGCTTCGGCTGGAGCCGCCGCCCCCGGCGGCGCCCTATGCGGCGGTCGGACGCTCGTAGCTAGGACTCGAGCAGACCCCGATCGAGCGCCCAGCGCACGAGAGCCGAGCGGTTTCGGAGGCCGAGCCGGCGCTGGATGCGGGCGCGGTGTGTCTCGATCGTCCGGACGCTGAGGGTGAGACGATCCGCTACCTCGGCGTTGGTGTGCCCGAGCGCGACGAGGCGCACGATGTCGCGCTCGCGGAGGGTGAGGCCGTCGTCCTCACGCCGCCGCTCGAAGTCGTGCGTTGCCACGCGGATCGCGCGTACGAGCCGCGGTCCCGGCTCGCCGGCCGGGGGCAGCACGATCGCCGTTCCCGGCGAGGCCCGACGCAGCGCCGGCAGCGAGCAGAGTCCCTCGTGGTGAGTGAGGTCGGCATCGAGCACCAGCACGCTTGGGCGGAGCGCGCGCAATGCCTCCCCGGCGTCATCGAGCGAGCGCACGTAGCCGACGATGTCGACCTGCCCGTTGGCCGCGCGCAGCTCGCGCAGAGCGCCTCGGCCACCGGCTATGAGGACTGTCGCGCGCACGGCTCTAGCGTGGGTCGGTGCTCTGCGGGCATCCGTCACGGACTCTAGGCCACGACTGCGGAGAACTACGTAATTGCACCGCTTGCACTTCGGGCCGACGCCGTTACGGACCAGTATTGCCCCCGCTCGGATGCCACCGAAGGGAGTGGTGCTTGGCGGGAAGTCGCAGAGAGCTGCTCGTCTCGAAGGGATGGGTCCAGGCCGTCGTCCTCGTCGTGCTGTTCGGGTTCTTCGTCCTCGGACTGCTCGCCTACCGCACCTACCAGGCCAAGCCTCCGATTCCCGAGCGCGTCGTTGATCCCTCAGGCGAGTTGATCTACACCGAGCGCGACGTCGAGCGCGGGCAGGAGGTCTTCCTCAACAACGGCCTCATGGAGTACGGGTCGGTATTCGGCCATGGCGCCTACCTGGGCCCCGACTACACCGCCGACTACCTGCGCAGGGCCTCGAACCACGTCACGCGCAGCTACGGCGGCGAGCGCTCCGATCGCGCGACTCGGCGCACGATCGAGGACTTTCGCACCAATCGCTATGACAAGCGGACGGGCGTTCTCGAGCTCACCGAGCCCCAGGCCGAGGCTCACCGCCGGCTCGTGGCGCACTACTCGCGCTTCTTCTCCGAGCCCACCACCAAGCACGGGCTGCGGCCTGACGCGATCACCGATCGTGAGGATCTGGCCGCGTTGACCGCCTTCTTCGGCTGGACGGCCTGGGCCGGAGCGGCGGAGCGGCCCGGTCACAACTACTCGTACACCAACAACTGGCCGCCTGAGCCGCGAGTGGACAACAAGCCCACGGCCAACGTGATCGTCTGGTCGGTGCTGTCGCTGATCGCGCTGCTCGGCGGCATCGGTCTGCTGTTCGCCGCCTTTGGGCGCTGGAACATCCTCGGCTGGCATGGACGCGAGCAGGCCTCGTTGAGCTTCCGCAGGCCCGGCGACGTCGCCCTTACCCCCGCGCAGCGGGCCTGCGCCTGGTTCTTCTTCGTGATGGCGGCGCTGTTCGTGCTCCAGGTGATGGTGGGAGCCGCCTCGCAGCACTACCGGGCCGAGCTGGCCAGCTTCTTCGGGATCAACCTGGCCGAGCTCCTCCCCTTCAACCTGATGCGCACCTGGCACGTGCAGCTCGCCATCTTCTGGGTCGCGACGTCGTTCGTGGCGGCGGGTATTTTCCTGGCGCCGATGATCGCCCGGCGCGAGCCGCGCGGCCAGGCCAAGCTCGCCTTCGTGCTGCTCGGGGCTCTCGCGGTGGTGGTGTTCGGCACCCTGATCGGCTCGTTCCTGGGCGTGCACGGACTGCTGGGTGACGCAGCCACGAACTGGTTCGGCCTGCAGGGCTTCGAGTACCTCGATCTGGCACGCGTGTGGCAGGTGCTGCTCTCGCTCGGCCTGTTCGTCTGGGTGTTCATGCTCTGGCGGGTGCTGCGCACGCGTCTGCGCGGCGAGCACCCGGGCAACATGCCCTGGCTCTTCTTCATGGCCGCGCTTGCCATTCCGGCCTTCTACGCGGTCGGCCTGATCGCGCAGACCGGCCAGCACTTCACGGTCAACGAGTTCTGGCGCTTCTGGGTCGTCCACCTCTGGGTGGAGGACTTCCTCGAGCTGTTCACGACCGTGATGGTGGCCTACATGTTCGTGCTGCTCGGGGTGGTGCGCGAGAAGGTCGCCTTGACGGTGATCTTGCTCGACATCGGCCTCTACTCGGCCGGAGGGGTGATCGGCACGATGCACCACGTTTACTTCTCCGGCGAGCCGGCCGAGCACATGGCGCTCGGCGCCTTCTTCAGCGCGGCCGAGGTGATTCCGCTCACCTTCCTGACCGTCGAAGCTTGGTCCTTCCTGCAGCTCGGGGCGGCCCAGGGGTCGAGGTCGCGCACGCCCTTCCCGCATCGCTGGGCAGTGATGTTCCTCGTGTCCGTGGGCTTCTGGAATTTCCTCGGTGCGGGGATCTTTGGCTTCCTGGTCAACCTGCCGGTCGTTTCGTACTACGAGATCGGCACCGCGCTCACCGCCAACCACGCCCACGCGGCGATGATGGGCGTGTACGGCATGCTCGCGATCGGGCTGGCGCTGTTCTGCCTGCGCTACCTGATCCCGGCCGAGCGATGGCCGGAGAAGTGGGCGCGCATCTCGTTCTGGTCGACCAATATCGGCCTCGCCTGGATGTGCTTCGCCACACTGCTCCCCCTCGGGATCGCGCAGCTCTACAAGTCGGTCAACGAGGGCTACTGGGAGGCGCGCGACCTGCGCTTCCTCAGCGAGGACACCAACACGCTGCTCGAGTGGCTGCGCCTGCCGGGCGACATCGTCTTCATCGTGGGCGGGGCGCTGCCCGTGCTCTACATCACGTTCATCGGCATTCGCCACACGGTCAAGCGGGTCACCCTTGAGGAGCCCGAGGACATCCTGTTCACCGAAATCGACCACCCGGGCGGTGTAACGGGAGTCGGCTCCGACGAGGCGGCCGCGGCGAAGGTGACATGAGCGCGGAGACCCTACTCGCGGGCGCCTACTCACTCGCTCTGCTTGTCTGCGCCGGGGCGCTGGAGTGGCTGTCGGCGCACACCCACCGGCGATCGCTGCGCTACCGCACCGCCGGATTCGACTACCAAGCGGACAACGACGCGTGGGTCTGCCCCGAAGGCGAGCACCTCTGGCCCCACGAATTCGACCACGAGCGGCGGCTCGTGCGCTACCGCGCACGAGCGCACGTGTGCAACCGCTGCCCGCTAAAGGAACGCTGCACGGACTCCGACCAGGGCCGCGAGATAGCGCGCCCGCTCGACCCCTGGCCCCACTCCGAAGCGGGACGCTTCCACCGCGTCATCGCCCTGATGCTGGTGGCTTTGGCCGGCCTGGTCGCCCCCGTGGCCCTGGCCCGCAATCACAACCCCGAGGACGCCGCCGTCCTGCTGGGGCTGTTGGTGGCATGCGCACTCGTGTTTCGATACCTGCTGCGCGACCTTCGCGCCCACCCGGCCAACTTCCCCGAACCCAGCCCGTCGCACGACCTGAGCCTGAGGCGCTGACCCGCACGCTGGTTTCCGGGCCGCCAGGTCCCTATTGAGTCCCCAAACCCACGCAAATCGGTGTGAACCCCCGGACCACCCCTGGTGGCACACACGCACAGGAACCCGGTCGTTTGCAGGTAACTTGTCGCCAGACCTCTCCCCCACGTTCTGCTTTCCATGCAGAAGGTCGTGGGTTTTCGACTCCCATCAGCCGCTCTCAGAAGACCTGTGTTTTGCAGGTATTTTCGTTGCGGCAGTCGCCTGGTCCTTCTGCATCAGGTCGGACTGACTCCGGACTCGCGGTCCGCCGATCGTCGGCGGCTTCAAGGAAAATGCCCGGTTTGCAGGCCAATTCTCGTTCGTCCGAACCGAAGTCATTCTGCAGGCCTGCAGAAGGTCGAGTGTTCCGCCTGCTGCGGCCGTTGGCCGACTGTTCCTGCAAACCGCACTTGTTGCGCACGGACGCCTGCCCGCGCGCTACCAGCGATCCCGATCCTCGGGGCCGAGTCCGATTTCAGTCCAGATACCGTGAGGTCGACCTTGGCCCGCACAGCGACCCCGGCGAGCATGGCTCCCACGCCGCGA
>CAWKKJ010000017.1:0-660241 GCA_963850205.1 uncultured Thermoleophilaceae bacterium
GCGGCTCCTACCTGTGCGCGGCCAACTACTGCCGCCGTTACCGGCCGGCGGCGCGGATGGCTCAGCCGCAGGACACGTCGACCTGCCACCTCGGTTTCCGCTGCGTCGTGCGGGTCACGTGACCTCGATCGTCACCTGGTCCAGGGTGCCCGTGAACTCGAAGGGCGGCTCGTAGGTCGGCGAGACCGGAGGGCCCCAGTCCGCGCCGACGTCGAAGGTGTCGTCGGTCGAGAAGACGACCGGGACGGTCTTGTCGATGCGGCCTTCGGCCACGTCGCCCGAGGTCACCCCTTTGCCGTAGGTGAATGGCGTGGCGGTGGCGTACTCGCGATGCGGACGGTCCTGCCGACGACGCTCAGCAGCCGGTCCGCGAGTGCATGCCACTCGACGACTCAGAGAGCGCCGGCGTGATGCCTCAGACGGTGCGGGGTCGCCATGGCTCGTGCTCGTGCGCGAGCCAGACCAGCTCGGGGTCGAGCGCGAGCACGCGCTGCCGTCCTTCGGTGGGCGGCTCGTCGAACTCGCCGTGCCACACCGCCACGTCGCCGCCGACGATGACCGGGCGCCCGCCAGTCTCGACGACGACCATCTGCATGCCGGGTGTGTGGCCCGGCGCCGGGACGAGTCGGAGCCCGGGCAGCAGCTCGTGCTCGCCGTCGACCGGCACGTACTGCACGCCGGGCGCCTCGACCCACTCCCGAATGGTGTAGTCGTCCTCGCTGCGCGCGTCGTCGAGCTCCCGACGCTGGACATAGATCGGCTTGCCGGCGAAGAGGTGGTTGCCGCCGCAGTGGTCGGCGTGCAGGTGTGTGTTGACGACGATGTCGATGCCGGCGAGATCGAAGTCCTGCTCGCTCAGCGGCTGGAGGCGGGGATCCATGTCGGCCATCGCCGGGTGCAGCTCCGTCATGCCGGTGTCGACGAGCACGCGCGCATCGGGATGGTCGATGACGTGCACGTAGAGCGGCATCGGCTCGCCCTCGGCGATCAGGTCGGCAACGCGGACCGGCGTGACGGTGATCGAGGCGGGGGCGTTCATCTCGTACCGCCCGCCGCGCTGAGCGTGGCCGGCAGGTCGAAGTGCTCGAACACCGCGCTGTCGAAGGTGACGATCTCGGTGACGACCCCGTCCTGCACCCGCAGGACGTCGATCGCCAGCGGTTCGTACGCCGCGTCGCCCGGCTTGCGCAGGTAGCCCGCGACCGCGGGCTGACCGTTGGCGCGGCTGACCACGCACCGCATGCTGCCGAACGCCTCCGATCCGAACCCGCCGTCGATCCAGCCCTGCACGACTGTGCTTCGGCCGGTCCAGACGCCGGGCGTTGGCGGCATCGAGAAGCGGACGTCCTCGTGCATGAGCGCGGCCAGGCCCTCGGCGTCGGCGCGCTCGCTGCACTCGACGTAACGGGCGAGCAGCTTCCGCTCGGCGGCGGTCGGCTCGGCGGCGTGTTGCCACGCCTCGCGGTCCTCGGGCAGGGTCTCCTGCAACCCAGCCCGCGCGCGCTGCAGCGCGGAGTTCACCGACGCCTCTGTGGTCTCGAGCAGCCGCGCAGTCTCCTTCGCCGAGCAGCCGAGGACGTCGCGCAGCACGAGCACGGCCCGCGGCAGCGGCGCGAGGTGCTGGATCGCGGCGATGAACGCCAGCTCGACGGTCTCCTTGGCGAGCGCCACGTCCTCCGGGCCCTCGCGCCGGTCGGGCAGCTGCTCGAGGAGCTCGTCGGGATAGGGCTGCAGCCACGCGACCTCGCCGCTCGCGCTCGGCCGTCGCGGGCGCTTGTCGAGCGCGTCGAAGCAAGCGTTCGTCGCGATCCGGTACAGCCACGCGCGGACCGACGCGCGGCCCTCGTACGTCTCGCGCCGGCGCCACGCGCGCAGGAACGCCTCCTGGACGAGGTCTTCGGCCTCCTCGAACGACCCGAGCAGGCGGTAGCAGTGGACGTGCAACTCGCGGCGGTGCGGCTCGACGCGGGCGCCGAAGGCCTGCTCGTCGAGCGGCCGGAGGTCGTCGGTGATGGAGCTCATAGTGCGTGTGACGGCGGGCGGCCCGAAAACTCATCACTCGGCGCCATGCGGCGACTCGAAGAGCGTTGCCGCAATCGAGGGTGCTTCATTGCGCAGAGCTCCACAGTACGACCCCTCCGGTGCGTCGGCGCAGCGACACCATCATGGGCCGAGCTTTGCAGGCCAGGCCGTCAGTCCGACAGCCGCTGCCGTGTTGACGCGCAGATCTGCTCGCCTCGTCGCTATCGCATGCCATGCGAGGCGGTAGCGGGGGGAGCAGTTCGGCCTGCGTCGTCTCGCAAGCCGAACCCCTCCCGGTTTGCGCGACTAGGGGGAGCGGCCGAGCCGCAGGTGGCGACGGGTCCAGGGGTAACGTCTCCCGCGATGCACCTCGTCGACCGGATCCGAGCGCCGGCGGATCGCGTCACCGCGCGGCTGGCGCTTATCGGCGTGGATCCCGGCGACGACGAGGACCTGCGTGCTCGAAAGGCGCTGCTGGTCCTGATCTCAGTGTTGATCCTGCCGGTCGCGGCGTTGTGGGGGGCGCTTTATCTCGCGTTCGGATCGCCGGTCGGTGTGGTGCCGCTCGTGTACTTCGGCGTCCTGTCCGGTGCGATCGTCGTGTTCGCGCGCACGCGCGACTTCCCGTGGCTGCTCCGGGTGGGCCAGGTCGACATCCTGCTTGCGCCGACGCTGTCGATGATCCCGCTGGGCGGATTCCTCGAATCCGGCGGCGTCGGCCTGTGGGGGATTCTCGCCCCGCTCGCGGCGCTCGTCTTCAGCGACGTCAGGTCGGCGGCCCGCTGGTACGTCGCCTACGTGATCGTGTTTCTGGGATCGGGGATCGCGGGCGAGGTCATAGGCCCGATCTGGTCGCCGCCACCCGGCTGGTTGACGAGCACGATGCTGGCCCTGAATATCGCGGTCGGCGGCACCATCATGTTTACGCTGCTCGCGGTGTTCGCCCGCCAGCGTGGCGATGCGCTGGCAGCGCTCCGGCTGGAGCAGGCCAAAGCCGAAAACCTCCTGCTCAACATCCTGCCGCGCTCGATCGCCGAGAAGCTGAAGGCCCAGACCCAGCCGATCGCGGATCAGTTCGAATCGGCCTCGATCCTGTTCGCCGACGTGGTCGACTTCACACCCTGGTCGGAGCGGCTCCGGCCCGCCGAGGTGGTTGGCTACCTCGATCGCCTGTTCAGTCATTTCGACGACCTCGCGGAGCGGCGCGGGCTCGAGAAGATCAAGACCATCGGCGACTGCTACATGGTCGCCGCGGGCGTTCCGACACCGCGCCCCGACCATGCTCAAGCGCTTGCGCTCATGGCGCTCGACATGCTCGAGGCGATGCGCTCGGACGACGGAGTCGGGCCCCTCGGCCTCCAGCTCCGGGTCGGCATCAATTCGGGCCCGGTGGTGGCCGGGGTGATCGGCCGGAAGCGCTTTCTCTACGACCTCTGGGGCGACGCCGTGAACACGGCCAGTCGCATGGAGTCCCACGGGACGCCGGGGCGGATCCAGATCACCCGCGCGACGTATGAGCTGCTCGCAAACGAGTTCGAGTGCGAGCCGCGGGGGCCGATCGCGGTCAAGGGAAAGGGCGAGATCGAGGCGTGGTACCTCATCCGTCCCAGGGGCGACCGCCCGTCAGCCGCCAACGACGTGGCCCGCGAGCTACCGCTCGCCGACCGAGGGCAAGCCTGGGGGTCGCCCGATGCCCCACCGCGATCAACGAGGCCTTGACGTCGCACGAGCGCCGCGTCTTCGTCACGCTCGCGGCGATCGAGGTGACCCTGGCGCAGCAGACGAGCGACACCCTGCTCCGACACGGCGCTCTCCTGCTCTGCCCGAAGCGGGGGGATGGGGGACGAGCAGCATGCTGCTTGGTCGCCCCTGCCTTGGGGTCGAAGGGACAGCCAGACGAAGCCCCGACGGGACCGTTCGCCGCTTGACGCGGTGCAGGCCCGGTGGCCACGGCTTCGAGACCCCCTGAAATCGCGCGCAGCGCGGGACGCGTCTTCGACGCTCGTCCTGCGAATCCGGGGGTCGGAGGCCCGCGTGAGCGCCCTGCACGATGCGCTGGCGGTCGTACGGTTGCATGAGATTGCCTGCGAAAGCGGCCAGAACACGGCGACGGCCAACACCCCATGGTAGGCGTGGTGCATCGTCCGCCGGCCCGAACAGTGCATTCATTGCGGTGACTACAACCTTGACCGGGCGGCCGATCGTCTCTAATGGCTTGCCCTCGTCACGGCGGTGGCTGCCGCCCCGTCGCTGAGGGACTGATCCTTGTCCGCGCCTTGCAATCGGAGGTGAGCTGAGGTCCGACCCCATGGCACCGAGTCGGACGTGGGCCCGTCACTGCTTGAGCGCGCCCCGGACCTGGCCGAGATCAGCCGGTGCGTTCGAGCGGCCGGGGCAGGCGAAGGCTGCGCCTTGATGCTCGAGGGACCAGCGGGGATCGGCAAGACGGCGCTTCTCAACGCCGCGTGTGACGAGGCCCACAGAGCCGGCATGGCGACTCTCACCGCGCGTGCCGGAGAGCTCGAGACCGGCCTGCCCTGGGGCGTCGTCCGCAGCCTCTTCGAGCCGGAGCTGGCCGGAGCCTCGAGAGCCGAGCAGGGGGACCTGCTCTCCGACGCGGCTGGGCTCGCCCGCATCGCGCTCGGGTCTGACGGCGGGCATATGGGTCCCCGGCGGGCCGACGCGCTGGGGGCGGCGCTGCATGGCCTCTACTGGCTGACGGCGAACATTGCCGCGAGGGGGCCCGTTCTGCTGGCGATCGACGACGCCCACTGGGCCGACAAGCCGTCGCTGCGCTGGCTCGCGTATCTGGTAGCGCGCTTGGAAGGCCTGCCCGTGCTGGTCGTAATGACGGTCCGGCCGAGCGAGCCCGGCACGCCGTTGGGGGCGATCTCGGCGATCGCGCGAGCTGGGAGCGTCGTGCAACCTTCCGCGCTCAGCTGCGAAGCCACCGGGCTGCTGGTACGCGCCACGCTCGGAGAGGAGGCGACCGCGGCTTTCTGCGAGTCCTGCCATTCGGCGACCGCGGGCAATCCATTTCTGCTGCGTTGCCTGCTCGGGGAGCTGCACGATCGGGAGGACCTACCGGACGGCACGAGCACCGAATCGGTTGCGGAGATCCACTCGGACGTGATCTCGCGCGCGGTCCTTGCCCGTCTGGCGCGCCTGCCGGAGATCGCGCGTGAGCTCGCGTCGGCAATCGCTGTGTTCGGTGCGTGCTGCTCGCTTGACGACGCGGCCGCGATCGCCGGCCTCGACGCGGATGCAGCGATCGCGGCGGCCGACGCGCTGGCCGCGCAGGACGTGATCGTCAAGAGCGAGCCGTTGGAATTCGTACATCCGATCGTCCGGACCGCCGTCTATGACGAGCTACCGAATCATCGGAGGGTGCGCTGGCACGCGCGGGCGGCTCGCCTCCTCGATGACGCCGAGGCGCCCACCGATGAAATCGCCGTCCATCTGCTCCCGGTTGCGCCGAACGCGGACGCGACGGTGGTCGGCATCCTCCACTCGGCCGCAGGCGCCGCGCTGCGCGCGGGTGCGCCGGAGTCCGCGGTCGACTATCTCACCCGAGCACTCGCGGAGCCGCCTCCGGCCGGGGCTCGGGTGGCGATTCTACGCGAGCTCGGAGCTGCCGAGGCCTCGCTCCAGGACCCGGCCGGCGCCGGCCACCTCCAGGAGGCACTCAGCTTGAGCTCCCAGCCGAGCGAGCGCGCGGAGGTAGCGCGGGAGCTGGCCATCCCGCTGATGCACAGCGGGCAGATTGGTGAGGCCGTCGATTTGCTCGAGCGAGCAGCCGGCGAGCTCGCGCCCGGCGACCGGGAGCTGCGGCTCGAGCTCGAGGCCGACATCATCGGGGCGGGCCGGCTGCATCCTGCTCTCCGACGGACTGCTCTCGCGCGTGTGCGGGCGCTCCGAGCCGCCCGCCTGGAAGGACGGACGTTCGGGGAGCGGGTGGCCCTATCGGCGGTCGCCCTGGAGCTCCAATCTCCCCTGGGCACGGCCGCGGAATCGATCAGATGCGCCGAGCGGGCGCTTGGTGGCGGGCGCCTGATGGCGGAGGCCAGCGTGGAGTCTCCCGCCTTGTGGTACGCCGCGACCGCGCTCATCCTCGCGGACGCCTTTGATCTTGCTAACCAAGTGTTCGAGTCGGCGATCGCCGAGTCCCGCTTTCGGGGCTCCACCGTGGGGTTGGGGCTCGGCTTGGGCTTCCGGGCCCTGCTCAATTACCGGACCGGTCGGCTCGACGAGGCTGAAGCGGATGCACGCCAGGCGCTCGAGATCTCACCGACCGCGCGTTGGGCGGGGAGCGTCTACGCGCTGCTGTTCTTGATCGAAGTCCTGGTCGAACGGGACCGGCCCGAAGATGCCGCGGAGGCCCTCGCGGCAAGCGGGCTCGATAGCCACGACGGTGAACTCTTGCCGCTCCTGCTCATACGTCATGGCCGGGGTCGGCTGAGCCTCGCACTCGGGGAAGCGGAAGCCGGTCTCCGCGACATGCGGGCCGCCGCCGCCCAGCTCGAGGCGGGGGCGTTTCCGCCGCAGCTGTGGCCATGGCGGTCGAGTCACGCGCTTGCGCTCGCGGCTGCGGGCGAGACGGAGGAGGCGTGCCGGCTCGCAGACCAGGAGCTTCGACTGACGCGTGCGTTCGAGGCTCCCGGCTCGCTCGGAATCTCGCTCCGCACACGTGGGCTGGTCGAGCCTGGAGCCGCCGACCTGGGCCTGCTTCGCGAGGCGGTTGCCGTGCTCACCGGCTCGGGCGCAGCGCTGGAGCACGCACGGGCCTTGGTCGAGCTCGGCGCGGCCCTGCGGCGGGCGGGGCATCGGTTGAAGAGCGTCGAGCCGTTGCGAGAGGGCTTGGATCTCGCGCACCGTTGCGGCGCAAGCGCGCTCGCCGCGCGGGCCCGCGACGAGCTCGTGACCGCCGGAGCCAGGCCGAGGCGCGACGCGCTCCACGGCCGCGACGCGCTCACGGCAAGCGAACTCCGGACCGCGCGGATGGCAGCGGATGGGCGGAGCAATCGCGAGATCGCGCAGGCGCTCTTCGTCGGCCTGCGCACCGTCGAGACGCACCTGACCCACACCTACCAGAAGCTCGCCATTCATTCTCGCGACGCGCTATCCGGCGCTCTCAGGGCGCGCGCGCCGTAGGAGCGGTGGATGGGCGAAAGCGGGCGCCGATCGCTCGGCGCCCGCTGAGCCCTCACATCGCGGTCGGCTACGGAGCTGTCCAGCGGGTCCGCGGTCGCCGCGCCACGGCGACGAATCCGACGGACAGCAGGGCGATCAACAGCGCGCTGGCCGAGAACACGATCGCGAGCGTCTGGCTGCTGCCCTCTTCGACTGTGACCACCGTGCGTTCGACCGCAACCGGCGCGGGAGCCGACACCGAGCCCGTCGTGATCCCGCGGGCGGCGTCGCGCGCATCCGGCGAGCGCAGGTCGCGATACCCGGCCGACGGCTGGGCCGCTTGCTGTGACGCGAGCGCGGCATCGCGGGCATCCGGCGATCTCAGGTCGCGAGCCGCGGCAGCCGACTGGGCTTGCCGCTCCGCCGCCAGCGCGGCATCGCGCGCGTCCGGCGAGCGCAGGTCCTGATTGGTCGTCTGCGCGACCGCGGTCGGCGCCGCGACGGTGAGTACGCACGCGGATAGCGCAAGCGCAACTGCTCGGCGTCGTCTCAAGCTGAACTTCCGGTTCATTGCGAGTCTCCTTCTCAATGGCCTCGCGGATCGCGAGGCGTTGGCCAGTTCACGACGATCCTTGTGCGTTGGGGGATTCCTCGCGTCGTGGAAGGGACCACGATCTTTGGCGGCCCGGCGACCGGGAGAAGCGGAAACGCGCTGTGGGGAGTCGGCTTCCCCTGTCGAGCGCCAAGCTCGGCCGAGTTAGCGCGACAATGGGCTCATGGACTCTGAGGGATGGGGGCCTCTGTTCCAGGCGGCCTTCAGGGATTCCCGCAATGCGATGTGCCTGGCGGACGACGCCCGGCGCATCGTCGACGTCAACGGTGCCTGCCTGCACC
The DNA here is from genome assembly GCA_963850205.1 of uncultured Thermoleophilaceae bacterium. Lineage (GTDB taxonomy): Bacteria > Actinomycetota > Thermoleophilia > Solirubrobacterales > Thermoleophilaceae > JACVRW01. The sequence continues at coordinate 8,047 of CAWKKJ010000017.1, forward strand.
TGCTGGGCTACCGCCGGGCCAACGTCGTAGATCGACACATGTACGAGTTCGTCGCCGGCGGCCCGCTCATGACGCCGCGGCAGTGGGCGGCCGCGCTGGGGCGACGCCGCTTCACCGGCGACTCGGAAATGGTGCGCGTCGGACGGGGCGACGGTGCGTGTCCAGTGGGGCGCCACAACAGAGATGGTCACCGGGCGCAGGCTCGTCCTGGTCGTCGCGCTGAGCATCTCGGGCCGGGGGCGCGGTCTTCGACTCGCGGAGGCGTCTGAGGCCGGCCGCGCCGCGCTCTCGGACCGGCAGCGCGAGATCGTCCGACTCGTGGCGCTGGGCCGCACGAGCCCGGAGATCGCCGATGAGCTCCAGATCAGCCACAACACCGTCCGCACTCACCTGCGCAACTCGATGAAGAGGGTGGGCGCACGCTCGCGCGCCCAGCTGGTCGCCAAGGCGCTCGGGGAGGGGCACGCGCTGGCGCCGTGACATCGCGAGAGACGGCACGCAGCAGCAACGACGTGGTTGACCGGGGGCTCCTGCAATGCGGGATCGTCAGGAGTCAGGCGTAGGGCTCTGCTCCTGCACGAGGCGTGTCGAATCTGGGCGGTCTTGTTCGACGTGTGAGCAAGCGTCATTCGTGGGAACGGAGGCAACGTGTCGGCAGCGGTCTGCAGGTGTCGATGTCACTCGATGGGTCTAGTGCTGGTCGCGGCGAGCGCCCGCATGGCTGCTGGGCGACTGGCACGGCGTCGGTGGGTCGCTGGGTCTCAGCCACCCGGCTCGGTTCGCGAGCAGGTCTCCAAAGAACGAAGTCGACACGAAGTCCGGTCACAGCGATCAACCGCACTCAAGGAGAACGACATGACCGCTAGCTATACCTTCGACGTCTTTTCCAGCCTCGACGGCTACGGCGCCGCCAGCGCCAACTGGGCCGGCTACTGGGGTAAGCAAGGCCCCGAGCTGCTCGACCACCGCCTCGCCTTGTACGGCGAGGAGCAGCGGATGGTCCTCGGGGCCAACACGTATCGGGCATTCGCACGGATGCTGGCGGAGAGCACCGAGGAGTCCGAGGTGCGTGACCCATGGGTCACCCGGATGTGGAGGATGCCGGCGACGGTGGTCTCGACGACGCTGGAAGGCCCGCTCGACTGGCCGGACGCGACGCTCGTGAGCGGTGACGCCGTCGACGTCGTCGCCCGGCTCAAGGAGGAGTCCGAGGTGCCGTTGCGCTCGCACGGCAGCCTGTCGTTGAACCGGGCGCTGATGGCCGCCGGCCTGGTCGACCGCGTGCAGGTGACGCTCTTCCCTGTCATCACCGGTCAGACCGGGCTGGACCCGATCTTCCAGGGTGCGGCCGACTTCGACCTGGAGCTGGTCGAGAACCGGACGCTCGACGGTCACATCCAAGAGCTCATCTACCGACCCACCCTCCATTGACCGGCCCCCTTGCTTGGCAAGTGAGCGCTGGCGGCTCCCGCTTGCGCGAGATCCGGGGGCTTCCTCGGCCTCACGCGAGAGCAGAAGTCTCGCGCCTCGCAGATGGCCCGCCGTTGGCGGGTTATTGACCGTATGGGTCATAAAGGGCCAACGGCGTCCGTCTCGGTTGGCGCGAAAGCCGTCGTATGCGCGAGTAACGCACCAATGGAGGAACTGCCCATCGCCGGAGGAATCGATGCGGCCGCATGTCTGCTTGGCGCGACGAGCAGGTGGCGTGTGAGCGATCCGAGTGCCGGGTCGGAGCCCGGCGCTGGCGGCATCATTGGTGGTCGGCCGGCGCGGACGGGTTAGCGGGTGAGGGCCAGGACCCCAGCGAGCACGATCAGCGCTGCTGCGAGTACCTTCCGCCTCTCATCCCTTGACCCGGAGCTGCTGGGTGGTCGGCTCGGTGTAGAAGGCGGTGATGTCCGCCGTTTCCGTCGCTCCCTTGGGCAGGTCGTTGGCGTTCGTGTTGATTCGGAAGGTCGCGCTGCTCTCGCCCTCGTGGATAGTCACCGAATCTTGGGTCACGCCCGGCGCTCCCTGGACGGGGAGAGGGAGAGTGGCGTTGGGGTCGTCCGAGAACACCTTGATGTTCGTCTCCACAGGGGCGGGCCGCTCGAGGGTGACCGTGCCGGTGACGGGCTCGTTCGCCGCGCCATTGGCCGGGTTCGGAGCGAGGCGGAGCGACTTCACGCCGACGGGCACGACGTCGGAGACGTCGAGGGTGTATGTCACGGCGGGCGGGCCGGTCTCGAAGCGGTCCAGGTTTAGACCCCAGCGCTGGTCGCACACCAAGATCCCCCAATACGGGCAGACGACGTCGGCAAGCGTCACGGGAGTGCGGAGCGCGAAGGTGAGCTGTCCGCTCCCGGGTTCGAGCACCCCCTTCGTCTCCCAACGGCCCGAGGCAGCGATCGACAGGTCTCCGAGGCTGAGCTCATTGGGGCGGACCGGAAGACGGAAGCCCCCGGCGGCGCAGTTCCCCGGCGAGTAGGTGTCGGGGCGGACGTCACAGGCGTTCCGGGCGGAGAACTCCCACTCCAGGTCGTTGCCGGACGTATCACTCGTGACCCCCCAGTCCGGCACGGAGTGCTCAGCCTCGTTGTTCACCGTGTAGCTGGCCGAAAGGGCCGGTCCCTCCGCGGTGGCCGAGAAACCGACCTCGAACTCCTGGCCGGACGAGTATGTGGTCTCCTCGTTGGGCGTCGACGGGTTGTTGCCCTGCCAGGTGAGCTTCGCGTCTGTCGCGGGGTCGGGAGCCACGGACGCCGTGACGTAACCGGTCCACCAGGCGCGCTCGAGGTTGTAGTAGTCACTCCCCACCTGGAACTGGTCGTCCATGAACTGGAACTTCTCGGTGGGCTTCAGGGGCGCGTAGTGGGCGTCCAGGTTGTAGGTGACGACCTGGAAGTTGCCGTCCGGATGGCTGGCCGAGTTGTCCAGGTAGGCGTCGAACTGATGGTTGGCGGTCCAGGTCACGGTCTGCTGGCCGCGAGTCGGCGGGGTGATGCCAGGCTGCGGCGCGTTGTTGCCGAAGTAGGCCGGTCCCGGCACGGCCGAGCTCACCTCCGTGTGGAGGTAGATCTTGTGCAGCGCCTCGACAGGGGCCCCGTCGCCGCCGCTGGTGAGCCGCACCCGCCCGCGCGCCGGGAGACCGACGCGGGGTCGCAACAGCCGGGCGCGCAGCCGGCCCGCGATCCGAGCGGCCTGATCGACGACGGCCTGGTGGCGGCCGCTGGGCGGAAGCTGGAGGGCGCCCCGCGGGCGGAGGCGCGGCGCGCGCAGCGTGACCACGGCGGGGAGGCGGCCCACCCTCGCGTGGCGGAAGAGGAAGACGCGGGCGGAGCGCCCGCCCGTGACGGGACGGACGGACAGCCCGGTGAGCCGGTCGAGGGCGCGGGCGAGATGGCCGCGACGGACATCCAGGGCGAGCACCCAGCCGTGGCCGTCCATGTAACGGTTGATCGCACGGCCGCGACGGGCGAGCGCGGAGGGCGAGAGGGCATCGCCGTCGAGGATCAGCAGCCGGTAGCGGCGATTCCGGCGCAGCCGCCGAGAGGTGGCGCGGTCGACGCGAAGGTTCGCGCCGAGCTGTGCGCGCAGCTCGGCCAGCACCGGGCTCGCGGCCCCAGCGAACGCCAGCGCACGAACCGGCGACCGGGCCGTGGCCGTGGCAGGCGCGAGCGCGAGGACCGCGAGCATCGCCAGCGCCAGCGCCAGCGCGAGCGCCGGGCCTTTCATCGGCCGCTCTCAGCAGTGACGCGCAGCTGGTCCGTCGTCGCCGTGCCGTAGAAGGCGGTGATCTGCGCTGTCGCCGAGCCCCCTCCGGGCAGCCGGTTGGCGTTCGTGAGGATGGGGAAGGTGGCCTGCGTCTTGCCCACGTCGATCGTCACCGTCGTGCGGCTCACGCCGCTTCCGGTTGGCGGCCCGACGATCGCGTTGCGGATGTCGGAGAAGATGACGACCGTAGTGGGGATGCGCGCGGGCGAGTCAAGGGTGACCGTTCCGGCGGCCTTCTGATTCGCCGTGCCGTCCACGGGGTTGGGCGCCACCTCGAGAGACTTGATCCCGACCGGCACGACGTCGGAGGCGTCGATCGTGTACGTCTGCTGCGGCGGTCCGGTGCTGGTCCAGTCGGGAATGTGGTCGCTGCATCCGCCCAGGGGGACCCACCCCGGGCAGTAGGTGTCCTCGAGCTGCATCGAGTTGACAACCGAGAAGGTGAGCTTCCCGGTGGTGGAGTCGGCCAACAGCTGGGTCGTGCGCCAACGGCCGGAGGCCGCGAGCTCGAGCTGGCTGCGCGACAGCTCGTTGGGCTGCACCGGCTGTCCCAGCTGGTCATCACCGAGGCCGAGGCTGAAACACGCGCCGGTCGAGTAGGAAGGGCCACGTATGTCGCAGGCGTTGCGGGCACTGAACTCCCAGGCCAGCGCGTTACCGGCGCTCTGGTTGGCGACGCCCCAGTCGGGCACGCTGTGGGTGGTGACGTTGCTCACCTTGTAGGAGCTCTCGAATCCCGGCCCCTCTGCCGGCGAGGCAGAGAACCCGACCGAGAACTCGTCCCCCGAGGAGTACTGCGTCGTCTGGTCGGGCGTGGCCGGCGCGGTGGCCTGCACGCTGAGCTTGCCGTCGGTGGCAGCGTCCGGGGTCACGCGAATGTCGGCCGCGCCGGTCCACCAGGCGCGGGCGAGGAACTTGTCTTGGCCCCCTATGCCCGCGAGACCGAATCTCTCGTACATGAACGCGAATTTCTCGTCGGGCTTCTTGGGGCTGAACTCCCCGTCGAGGTTGTAGGTGACGATCTGGAAGCCACCGCCCGGGTCGCCCGCAGCGTTGTCGAGGTAGACGTCCCACGTGTGGTTCATCGTCCAGTTCGCCGTCTGCTGACCCTGGTCGGGGACGCCCAGCACTGGCCACTGCGCCCTGTCCTGATTCCACCAAGCCTGCTGAATGGCCTGCGACCCGACAACGGAGTAGCTCCACAGCCGGTGCTGGAGGTAGTCCGGCACGTCCTGCTCGCCGCGCCGGGGCTTGCGCACACCAATCGCAGGTCGTAGCAGGCGTGCGCGCATGAGGTACGCGACTTGGGCCGCTTGGTCCGCGGTCGCCGCGCTGCGTCGGCGCCCGCTCAGGCGGACCGCGCCTATCGGGGTGAGGCGTGGTGCGTCGAGCATGAGGACGGAGGGGCGGCCGTGGACCACGGCGTCGCGGAAGAGCAAGGCGCGGGACCGGCGTCCGGCATCGGTGGCGCCGGCACCGAAGTGGGTCAGCCGGTCCAGCACCCGGGCGAAGTGGCCAGGACGAACGTCGAGCGCGAGGACCGAGCCACCCCGGTCCATGTAGCGGTCGATCGCCCGGCGGCGACGGGCGAGCGCGGACGGCGAGAGCCTGTCGCCATCGACGATCAGCAGCCGATGTCGGCGGTTTCGACGCAACCGCGCCGGCGTGGCGCGCGCGAGACGCAGCTTCTGGCCGAGCACGGCCCGGAGCTCACGAAGAACCGGGCTCGACGCCCCCTCGTATACCAGGCCGCGCACCGGCGGCCGGGCCTCCGCCGTGGCGGGCACCCATGGTGCCAGCCCAAGCACCACGACGAGGACGACGATCGCCAACGACACCGACCGCCCTGGGCTTCGGACGAGTTCCCTGGCTTTCCGGGAGCCGGCGTCGATGCGGGCCGACTCGCGTTCCACTGCCCCTTCGGACGCAGATCCTTTAGCGGACACCCGCTCTTTCGGCCGAGACTCGAATACCGCATCGGGGTAGGCCACTGACTGGAGTCCTCCGCGAATCGCTGCACTCCCTCGTGGGCCAGGCCGAGCTAGCCTAACGCCTATAACGGGCGTTAGGGAGCCCCGAATTGGGTGACCCGTTGCACGCCCTTCGAAAAGGCGATCCGAGCCGGCGCTCGCGCTCCTCCTTCGCGCGCGAGGAGCAGAAGCCTGGGTCGCGGCGATTGGTGAGTTTGAAGCCACCGGAACAGCCATAGCGTCGGAGGCCGCAGGTCCGGCGGCGCGGCAGGGCCCGTTTGTCGCGGTTTCGGCCGGGACGCGGCGGGGGATCGCTCGCGGGGACCCCCCGCCGGGGGCGGTCGGGCTAGCTGGCCAGCCTCATGCGGATGCGCAGCGTGCCGAGCTGGGTGCCCTCTTGGAAGACGTTGGTCGCGAACGCCTGGTTGAGCGCGTCCGCCGCCTCCAGGGTCAGAAACGCGTTGATCCCGCGGATGGTGAGGCGGCGTCCGCGGACGGTACGGGTCCCGCGCCCGAGGGCCAGGAACGACATGCGCTGACCACCGACCGACGCGCTCAGCTGGGAACTACGACAACAGAGGCGCACCCTGAGCCGCGTCACCCTGACGGACGCGGCGTCACCGACGATATCGAGCCCGCCGACATGGTTGATCCTCGCACGCCGGCCGTCAGGGGTGACCCTGCCGCCAGCGATCGGGAACGACTCGCCGCCAAGGCTTGCCTCCGCGGGCGCGATCGGCAGGATGCCGATGCCCAGGGGGTCCAGAACAGAAAAGATGTTCTGGTCGAAGGTCAGCGTTGTCTGCCCCTGTGTGATCGGGACCGCCTGCGCCGACGAAGCACTCGCAGCGAAGAGCGCGATTGTGGCCAGGACTGCGATCGCCGCGAGCGTCCGCGACCGACCTGCTCTTACTAGGACCTTCATGTCGTTCCCTCCGGATCACGATGTCCGGCACCCGGGCCGCGCGGCCATAATCGCAGATCAGCGCGAGGTCGAGGAGCCTATGGTCGATGAAGCTTCGATCGGGTCGACGGGCTGGGAGCGGCCGCTCTCTCGGGCCTGGTTGTCGGCACCCGAGCCGTGGCGGTTCGTTCTCTGACGACCGCCCGCAAGGGCGACCCTGTCTTGACCCGCTCAGGGTGATCTGAAACCGTTCGCCCGGATGGGGGCGAGACGCCTCGAGCGGGTGCCTGACGCTCCCGGTTGCCATGGGGGGGCGGCCACGGTGCGTCGGCGCGCTGCGTGGCTCTTCGCGGCGGCCGCGCTGGCGGGCGCAGCGGCCGTGCTCCCGGCTGCAGCGGCGGCGCTCCCGGGCGCGGCGGGCACGAAGCTCGAGCTCTTCCGCGGCTTCAATGCTCTTGGCCTGTCGGCGGCCGACAACGAGAGCCTCGGCGAGCCTCCCGACGCGACCGGGTCGGTGAGCCGGCTCCACTACGTCGAGGTCGTCAACGCGCGGATCGCCGTGTATGTGCGTGAGCGGCTGCGGCGGCCGGTGGCCGACATGGATGCGACCGCGTTCTGGGGTGCCGAGGCCAGCACCGTGGTCGACCCGCAGATCGCCTGGGACGATCGCGCCCGCCGCTGGTACTACGTGATGCTGCGCAACCGCCCGAAGGCCAACAGCATCCTCTTCGCCTGGTCAAAGTCCGCCGACCCCAGCGATCTCGAGCGCGGCTGGTGCCGGATGGAGATCCCGCTCGGGATGCTCTTCGACGACTTTCCCCGGCTCGGCTTCAGCGCCAATCACGTGCTTATCGGCACCAACGTCTTCGACGTCGAGACGCGTCGCTTCAAGTTCGCGCGCGTCTGGGCGATCGCGAAGCCGGGCGCTGACGCGGCGACCTGCGAGCGGCCGGCGCTGAGCGCGTTCGGCAGCCAGCGCCGGCCCCTGCGCGAGGCGGACGGGCGCAGGGCGGTGACACCGGTGCCCGTGGTCCCGGTGGAGCAGTCGCAACGCGGCTTCATCGTCGCGGCCGACTGCATCGACGAAGAAGAAGAGGGCGGCGCCGAGCACACCTGCCACCGGCGCCAGCGGCGCGGCCGGCAGTTCACCGTCTGGCACGTGAGCGGGCCGCCCGACGACCCGCGGCTCGTGCGCGCCGGCGGCATCGCGGTGCCCGGCTTCGCCGCCCCAGATCCGGTTCCGCAGCCGGGGACCGGCCGGCGGCTCGACGCCAGCGACACGCGGCTGACCCAGGCGGTGTCGAACTCTCGCCCGTCCGGGGGCGCGCCGCTCATCTGGACCCAGCATGCGGTCGCCGGCGCGAGCGGGCGCTCGGTGGTGCGCTGGTATGCGCTCGACCCCCGCCGCCTCTCGGTTGTCGATCGCGGGGTGATCCGCAAGCGAAGGAACTGGGTCTTCAACGCGGCCATTTCCCCGACCCGAAGCGGTCGCGCGGCGATCATCAACTACAACGTCGGCGGCCCGCAGCTCCTGCCCCAGGTCCGCGCCCGGATCGCCGGTACTAAGGCCGGCGGCGAGCTCACGCTCGGCAGAAGCTTCGCGCCGAACAGGCTCTGCTACCGCGAGGATCCCTTCTGCAGCTGGGGCGACTACGCGGGGGCGAGCCCCGATCCAGTGGAGCCGAACGTGGTCTGGGGGTCGAACCAGACAATGGCGCCGAACCGCCAGCACGACATGTTTGGAAGCCACTGGGCAACGCGCAACTTCGCGCTCAGCGCACGGTAGGCCTGCGCGCGGTGGAGCGAGCCTGGCCGCCTCATTCACCCTTCGCCGCTCGAATGGGCGCGGCTTGAGCTGCACGTTCCAGCACGTCGGGTCTCGGCCGCCTCACGACTAAGAATCATGGTGTCCCCGGTTCGAGTCCGGTCCGCTAGGCAAGCCGCCCCACATATCCGCCTCCGAAAGCGGAATGCCTGCTTCCTGAACGGACACGCTGCCGCCCGGGTGGGCGGACGCCCTACTGTCAGTCCGGGTACTCGTCCTTTCGGTAGTTGAGCGGTCCTCCCGGCTGCTCCTTCGGCGTCCGGTCGAGCAGGAAGTTGAGGTACGGCGCCACGAACGGGTCAGGCGCCGACACCGTATAGGTGTGGTAGACGGTTCCCTTGTCCTTCGCGAAGGCGATGTAGCTCGGGTTCTCGCGTAGGCCGTCCTTGAGCTCAGCGCCGATCTGCGACCCCCAGAACCGAAGCCACTCGGGCGGGTTGTCGACCATCTGCTTGACCTCGGGGATCTGCTGGGCCTGCTCTTCGGTCAGCGCCAGCCCGAAGTCCCAGGGGAAGTCGGTGTCGTAGGTCGAGGCGTACGGGAACTCCCAGCCCATGCGCTCTTTGTAGGCGGTGAGCCGGTCGATTGGCGCCCGCGAGAAACAGATCATGGTCACGTCGCGCTTGTTGAGGTGAAGCAGCGTCGTAGCGTCGAAGCCGTCGGCCAGGTTGGTGCACCCAGGACAGGCTCCGATCGTGTAGTCGGGCCCGTACATGATGTTGTAGGCCAGCAGCTGCGAGCGGCCGTTGAACAGCTCCGCAAGCGTCTTCTTGCCCTCCTGGGTGTCGAATTCGTACTCCTTCTCAACCGCGACCCAGGGCAGCTCGCGTCGCTTGCGCTTGATCTCCTCATCCCGCTCGGCCTGCTGGGCTTCGAGCTTTGCCAGCTCGTCGCGCGCAGCCTGCCATTCGTCGCGCGTTCCGATCTTGTCCTCAAGCATGGTCTCTCCTCGTCAGCATGTCCCTACCTAACCAGACCTGCCACATCGGCGAGATTCATCGCCTCGGGGCGAGCTGCACCCCTCGAGCATCGCCGCGGCGACCTCACCGATGGCCTCATTGGGGATCGCGGTCGCGGCCCGTTCGAGCACGAGCAGCCGCGCATCGGGGATCTCCCGCGCGAGCGCCTCGCCGTTGCCGACAGGGAAGAACGGATCCTGGCGCCCATGTACCACCAGCGTCGGGATCGCGAGCTCGGGCAGGCGCTCACGCCAGCGCGGCTTGCAGTCGAGCTTGGAGAACACCATTCCCATCTGGTTGGCCATCTGGACTGCGGGCTCCGTGCCCGGCGTGCGGTCCCAGATGCGCTCGGCGGTTACGCGCGCGGCGGCGGGGTCGTCGCCCAGGATTTCCGCGCCGGCGGCGGCGAACTCTGCCACGGCAGCGCGGTCGGACCAGTCGGGCATGGGGCCCGAGAACAACCGGTCCATCGTCGCAGCGTCATGGTCAGGCAGATCGTCATCGGGCCGGCCCGGTGCAACGGGCCGCGTCCCGGCGAGGGTGAGCGCCGAGAACGCGTCCGGGTGGTCGAGCGCGGCGACCTGGGCGACCATCCCGCCGACGCCGATGCCCGCCAGCTGCGCCGGCCGGTCGTCGAGTCCGCGGCCGAGCGCCGCGGCGTCGGCTGCGAGATCGCGCAGCGTGTACGCCGGCGCCTCGGGATCGACGGTGATCGACGCGCCGCAATCGCGCAGGTCGTAGCGCACGACGTGGCGTCCACCGCGAGCGAGCGCTTCGCACAGCGCGTCGGGCCAGGACAACATGGTCGTGCCGCCCGCGAGTAGAACCAGCGGCGCCGCCGCATCGCCGAAACTCTCGACCCCGAGCGTGACGCCGTTGGCCTCGACCGTCGTCACGAAACCATCACCCGTCCGCCGTCGCGGGGGCATAGATCATGTTCACCACGCCTCCCCCGAGCGGACGCGATTCGACTCGGCGCAGCGCGATCTTGTCCTCGGTCTCCTCGAACAGGCGATCTCCAGCACCGAGCACCAGCGGGTAGACGAGTAGGCGCACCTCGTCCACCAGCCCCATCCGGATCAGTGCCCGCGAGAGGCGGCGGCTGCCATAGACGAGGAGCTCGCTGTCGAGCTCCTTCCGCAGTCTGGCCACCTCCTCCGGCCAGTCGTCGCCCAGGACGGTCGCGTTCCAGGCCGGGTCCGTGAGCGTCGAGGAGACGACGTACTTCGGCAACTCGTTCAGCCTGTCGGCGAGCTCACCTTCCGCTGTGGGCCAGAAGCCCTGCATGCCCTCGTAGGTGACCCGACCGAGCAGGAGGGCCTCGGCGCTCTGCGCCAGCTCGAGCCCGACCTCGTCCTCGTAGTTGAACCTGGCACCTTCGGTATCGCCTTCGAAGTCCACCGCCCAGCCCGTGTACTTGAACGGGACGTCCGTGTTGTCCTCCAACTGCATGACCCCGTCGAGCGAGATGTTCTGGCTCAGGGCGATCTTTCCCATCTGTTTCTCCTTGTCATCGCTGGTCGAGGAGGCCGTCCATCTGGGCGATGGCCGCCTGCTGCCCCTCGAGCGTGCCCGTGCTCATCCACTTCTCCAGGTCCTCGCGGGATTCGAATCTCGAACTCATCTCCATCCGCGTGCCGCTGTCGCGCTCAGTGAGCCGGACCCTGACCCTGCTGACCGGCATGTCCGTGATCGGCGTCCCGTCCGCAGTGACGAAGACGTCGGCGAACTCCAGCGAGGTCGGCGGGTCGACGGCCGTGACGCGCCACGTGCCCCAGTGCCTGTCGCCCTCCGGACCGGTCATGAAGTACGTGACCTCGCCGCCCGGGATGAGGTCGTGCTTCTCGAAAGTCGCCGGACAGGCCGGCGGACCCCACCAGCGTTCGAGCTTGCGCGGATCCGACCACAGCTCCCACACCCGCTCGATCGGAGCGTCGAAGTCGGAGATCAAGGTGACGGCCAGGTGGTCGTGGTCGGTGTGGACGCTGGTGATGCTCAACCTTCTGGCTCCCTGTCCTGGGCGAGGAGATTCGACATCCGGTCGACCCGGCCGCGCCAGGTCGTCTCGAGCTCGTCAAGGGCCTGCCGCGCGCGGCCGACCGCGCCGGCATCGGTGCGCACGAGCTGCTCTCGCCCCCGGCGCTCCTTGATGACCAAGCCGGCCCGCTCCATCACGGCGACGTGTTTCTGCACGGCCGCGAAGCTCATCGGGTACGCCTGCGCGAGTCGCGAAACCGAGGGCTCGCCGGTGGCGCAGCGACGAAGGATGTCGCGACGCGTCGGGTCGGCCAGGGCATGGAACAGCTCGTCGACCACCTCCTCCGCCAGCTCATCTACAACCATATGGTTGTAGATTACACGCATGCCAAGGAGAAGGCCCATGCCCGCGCCGGCGATGCATCGGCCGCGTAGCGCCGCCGCCTGCTAGCGTCAATCGGGCTGGCAGCGCCGATGCTGCCCGCGAGGTTCCTCTTCCGCACGCTCCGGCGATTCGGGTCAGTTGAATCTCCCGAACTCGCACGGTGGCCTCCGGCCGCCCGCAAAGGAGCAGTCAGATGTCCACGCAGTCCTTCGCCGACCTGGGCGCATCACGCCCTGTGGTCGACGCTCTAACACAGGGCGGCATCACCGCCGCCTTCCCGGTACAGCACCTGGTGCTGCCGGACGCGCTCGCTGGGCGCGACGTGCTCGTCAAGTCGCCCACCGGGTCGGGCAAGACCATTGCCTTCGGGGTGCCGCTGGTGGAGCGGCTCGAGGCCACGGATCCGCGGCCGAGTGCCCTCGTGCTTGCGCCGACGCGTGAGCTCGCCTGCCAGATCGTCGACGCGATCAGGCCGCTGGCCCACGCCCGGGCGCTCTCGATTGCCCCCGTCTACGGAGGTGCGGGCATCGAGCGCCAGAGCAAGCTGGCCCGCCGCGCCCACATCCTGGTCGCCACGCCGGGCCGGCTCGAGGACCTGATCGAGCGCGGCGCCGTGAAGCTCGACCGGGTGAAGATCCTCGTGCTCGACGAGGCAGACCGCATGCTCGACATGGGCTTCCGGCCCCCCGTCGAGCGAATCGTCGGCCTGATGCCGCGCGAGCGCCAGACCCTCTTCTTCTCCGCGACGCTCGATGGCGAGGTCAACCGGATCGCGCGGGAGCACACCGTTGACCCCTGCCGCCACGAGCACGCGCACACCCAGGAGCAGCGGGGGGAGGTGCACCACCGCTTCGTGTCCGTCACCTCCGACTCCAAGCTCGATGCCCTCATGCGCGAGCTGCACGACGAGAGGCGCGGGCTGACCCTCGTCTTCGTCCGCACCAAGCGCGGCGCCGACCGCCTTGTCAAGCGGCTGCGCGCGCGCGACATCGAGGCGCTCGCGATGCACGGCAACAAGTCCCAGCCCCAGCGCGAGAAGGCGCTGGCCCGCTTCGAGTCAGGCCGCCTCGACACCCTCGTGGCCACCGACGTGGCCGCACGCGGGCTCGACGTGGACGACATCACGCACGTGATCAACTTCGACGCCCCCGAGGACCGCGACGGCTACGTGCACCGCGTCGGCCGTACCGGCCGGGCGGGCCGACGCGGCGTTGGGGTCACGTTCGTCGCCCCGGAGCAGGCCGATGACGTCTATCGGATCGCCAGCGGGCTGTCGCTCAAGGACGAGTTCGCGAAGACGGGGCTGTCGCCAAAGGCGCGCCACGTCCAGTCTCCCCACCGTCGCCGCTCGGGGCGCCGAAACCGTCAACACAGGGGCCGGTAACCCGAAGAGGCTCGTCACGGGTTCGGCGGCAGGAGGCCGAGCTGCCGGAGAAGCGTCACTCGCTGGACGACCGTGTCTCCCTCGGCGATCTCCCCAGATTAGACCCGACGGGCGAGCGTCTACGGGTGCGGATAACGGACCAGCAGGGTGGCGGCGACGTCATCCCCGGCGTCGACCAGGTAGCGGTGCGCGACGTCGGCCGTGAAGCTCGTGCTGTCGCCGGGACCGAGGTGAACCATGTGGTCGACGGGGCCTATCGCCACGGACCCGGCGTAGACGATCCAATGCTCGGTGACCCCGGCCGGGTGGGGGTCTGACTCCTGTTCGTGGCCGGCGCGCAGCCGCGTGCGGTAGAGCTCGGTCGTGCTCTGGGCGTCAACGAAGCGATCGACGAGGACCGCGTCGATCGCATCGCCGCTGATCGGTGCCACACCCGGTTCCCGCACCTCGCCTGGTGGCAACGCCGCGCTGAGTGGCACGCCGAGAGCGGTGGTGACGGCGTAGAGCGTCTGCAACGTGGGGTTCCGGCGGCCGCTCTCGAGCTCGGAGAGCGTCCCCTTGCCGAGGCCCGTCAGGCGGGCCAGCTCCGAAACCGACAGACCGCGCGTCTCGCGTAGCTCGCGCAGTCGCCCTCCGGTGGCCAATGAGAGCGGTGAATGGATGGGGCGAATGGGCATCTCTAGGGCTGTTCTATATACAGAACAAAAGCTGCCGAGGAGGTCCCGAGACTAGGGCGGAATGAACGAGAAGCATGAACGAGGTGCTCGCATTCCTCGGCGTGGCTGTGCTGGTCATCGTCACGCCCGGCCCGGACACGGCCGTGACCATCCGCAGCACCCTGCTCGGCGGGCGCAGGGCCGGCGTGATGACCGCTTTCGGCGTCCTGACGGGGCAGGCCTGTTGGACGGTTGCGGCGAGCGTGGGCATCACGGCGCTGCTCGTTGCCTCGGAGCCCGCCTTCCTGGCGCTGAAGTTCGCGGGCGCCGCGTATCTCATCTACCTGGGCCTCCAGGCACTTGTCAGCGCGATCCGCGGCGAGGTCGTCCCTGTTGACAGAGACGGCGCGGACACGCCCCGCCTCTCCGCGCCGACCGCCTATCGCCAAGGGCTGATCAGCGACCTCGGCAACCCGAAGATGGCGGCGTTCTTTACGAGTCTCCTTCCGCAGTTCGGCACGACCGAAGCCGGCCCCTCGTTCTGGCTCATGCTCGCCTTCGGCTTGTTCTTCTGTGCGCTCACCTGGCTCTGGCTCGCCCTGTACGCGACTGCGATCGATCGGATGGGCGACGTGCTACGGCGCTCAGGCGTGCGCCGCACGATCGAGGCCCTTACCGGGACCGCGCTCGTCGCTCTCGGCCTGCGGCTTGCCGCCGAGCAGCAGCCCGCCCGTTAGGAAGGGGCGAACCGCTGCGTGCCGCCGCTCCCTGCGCCGTCTGCTGCTAGCTGCCGCCGTTCCGGGTCACCGTGATCCTCAGCTCGGCGCCGGCGCTGGCGCCGTCGGTGTCGGTCACCGTGACTCTCGCGGTGTAGGTCCCGCGTCTGGTGTACGCGTGGCTCGCCTCGCGGTCCCTCGCCGCCCCGCTCTGGTCGCCGAACCTGAGGCGATAGTCCAGCTCGCCTCCCTCGGGATCGCTTCCGTCGGCGCTGAACGCCACCCTGAGCGGCGAGGCCCCGGTCTGCGGCGTGGCCGTCAGGTTCACGGTCGGGGCCAGGTTCACGGGCTGACCGGTCACCGTGATCTCGACCTCGGCTGTGGACGCTGCGCCCTCGCGATCGGTCGCCGTGACCCTCGCCGTGTAGGTGCCCGGGCTGTCGGTATCTGTGTGTGACGCGGCGCCCGTTCTGCGGGCGGGCTGCCGTCCCCGAACGTGTAGCGGTAGCGGAGCGTTGCCGCCCTCGGGGTCGCGTCCCGTTGGCCTCGAAGCGCACGCTCAGCGGGGCCGTTCCGGATTTCGGGATCGGCAGTCAGCGTGACCGACGGGGCGCGGTTGCCGCTCACGGTCACCTGCACCGTCGCGACGCCCGTCGCGCCGTCCGGGTCGGTCACGGTGACGGTGGCCTCGTAGTCGCCCGGCGCGGCGTAGCGGTGGGTGGCCTGGGCGCCGAACGCACTGCCGCCGTCGCCGAAGTCCCACTCGTAGCCGGAGCGTGTCGCCGTCCGGATCGGTGCCCTCCGCGGAGAAGCGGACGTCGAGCGGGGCGTCGCCCGACCCTGGGTCGGCCGCGGCGCGAACGGTCGGCGGCCGGTTGGGCGGGTCGACCACGATGACCTCCACCTCGGCGGTGCCGGTTCCGCCGTCCGGGGTCGGTGACCGTGACCTTCGCCATGTAGGTGCCCGGCTGCTGGTAGGTGTGCGTCGCGTTCTGCCCGAACGCCCTGCCGCCGTCGCCGAAGTCCCACGAGTAGACGAGCGTCTGGCCCTCCGGGTCGCTGCCCGGACGAGGTGAAGCTGACGGTCAGCGGCGCGTTGCCGGTCTGCGGGTCGGCCGCGGCCTGGACGCTCGGGCCCTCGTTCGTGCACTCGGGCGAGGAGGCCGCGCCCGCCGTGATCTCGATGCCGCCCAAGAGGTGCTCCACGAAGTCCGGCTCGGAGAACGACGCCGCGGTGTGGCCCATCGCCGGTGTACCACGAGCGGCCGCCGTCGTAGGGCTGGCACCACGCGATCGGGTGGTCGTCGTCGGTGGTGTTGCCGTCCTGCTCGTCGTAGGTCGTCTCGTCGAGCGGTCGCCAGAACGTGGACGCCGCCCTCGCGCGGGCTGTAGTCGCCGTCCGGCACGTCGGGATCGGCGAAGTCCGGCGAGCGGTAGTTGTACCACTCGTCCGCGCGCTCCCAGCGGGCCGGCAGGTGCGCGGTGGAGCGGTTGGTCGGGTCCTCGACGTCGACCGACGCGGTCGGCGTCCCGGGCGGGTGGCTGAGGAAGTAGCCGCCGACGAGATGGCCGTACCAGTTCCAGTCGTACTCGGTGTCGGCGGCGGCGTGGACGCCGGTGAAGCCGCCGCCGGCGCGGATGTAGCGCTCGAAGGCAGCCTGCTGGCTGGCATTGAGCGGATCGCCGGTCGTCGACAGGAAGACGACCGTGTCGTAGTGCGCGAGCACCGAGTCGCGGAACACGGTGGCGTCCTCGGTCGCGTCGACCTGGAACTCGTTCGCCCGGCCCAGCGCCCGGATCGCGGCGATGCCCTCGTCGATCGAGTCGTGGCGGAAGCCCGTCGTCTTCGAGAAGACCAGCACGCGGAAGCGCGCGTTCGGGTCGTCGCGGCGCCAGCACGGTCACGGTGACGGTCTGCGAGCGCTCGCGCCTCGCCGTCGGACACGGTCACCTCGGCCTCGTAGACGCCGGCCTGCGGTGTAGGTGTGGGACGGATCCTCGGCAGTCGAGTCCTCCGTGCCGTCGCCGTCGAAGTCCCAGCTGTAGGTCAGCGGGTCGCCGTCGGCGTCCGTCGCCGAGACGTTGAAGCCGACCTGCAGCGGGCCGAAGCCGCTGCGTCGGGCTCGCCGAGACGGAGCCGATCACGGGCGGGGTGTTCGTGGGCGGCGGCGGCTCGCAGCCGAGCTGCCCGTCGACCTTGAGGTAGTCGAAGGTGATCGTGCCGCCGGGCTTGTTCACGCCGAGCGTGAAGAGCCCGAAGCGCGGCGAGGCCTGCGGGTTCGTCACGGGCTGCGCGAGCGCGGTCCAAGTCGCGCCGTCGAAGGAGTACTCGCCGCTATACGACTTCACCCGTCTTCGTCAGCGCAGCCAGATGTCGGTCGTGCCGACAGGCACGTCGGCCTGCGGCTGCGGGTTCTGCACCGCGTTGCCGACCTCGGAGCGCAACTCGATGCGGTTGATGCGCGTGTTGCCCTCGTCGGAGATGGCGTCGAACTTCACGTACTGGCCGTCATCCGTGTAGACGAGGATGCCGCCCTGCGCGTAGCCGCCGTCGATGGTGCCGGACAGCTTGGTCTCGAGCACGTAGTCGGCGCCGGCGTGGTCGGCGGACTGCAGGAAGAAGTTGCGGGTCCCGGACGGGTCCGAGCCTTCGTAGATGTCGCCGCCCACGGTCGTGACCGTCAGCCCGCCGCTCTCGACGACGTAGTTCGCCTCGTCCTCGCGCACGATCTCGTTCCAGCGCGTCCTGTCGAGCGGGGGCGCGTCGAAGCCGTCAGCCGGCGGCGCTGCACTCGCAGTCCTGGTCCGGCCCGTCGAGGGTGAAGTAGTCGAACGACACGGTGTCGCCCTGGCCCTCGGCCTGCGGCCCGAAGGCGAACAGGCCGAAGCTCGGCGACGGCCATCGCGTTGGTCACCGACTCGGGCGATCGCCGTCCACGTCTGGCCGTCGAAGGAGTACTGCGCCCGCGTAGGTCGTGCCCGTCTTGGTCAGGCGCAGCCAGATGTCGGTCGTGCCCGCGGGCACGTCGACGTTCGGGCTGCGGGTCCTGCGACCACGTCGCCGACCTCGGAGCGCAGCTCGATCCGGTTGATCCGGGTGTTGCCCGCGTCGGAGATCGCGTCGAGCTTCACGTAGTTGCCGCCGTCCACCATAGGCGATCAGGCCGCCCTGGCCGTAGCCGCCGTTGATCGTGCCGGACAGCTTCGTCTCGATCACCCAGTCGGCGCCGGCGTGGTCGGCCGACTGCAGGATGAAGTTGTTGGGCGGCGGGGTCGTGTCGCCGGTGTAGATGTCGCCCGGCTCGGTCGTGATGGTCAGCTCGCCGCCGCCGACCGCGTAGGCGCTCGGGTTGTCGCGGACGATCGCGTTCCAGCGGCGTCGTGTCGAGCGAGGAGCCGTCGAACTGGTCGTCGCGGCTCGGGCCGGCTGGGCCGCCGCCTCCGCCGCTGCCGCTCGTCAGCCGGAAGGAGTCGAAGGCCGCCTCGGGCGAGGTGGCCGCCTGGTTGTTGAAGGCGAACATCCCGACCCTGGCGTTCGCGGGCAGCGGCGCCGGGCGTCCGACGGGCGTCCACGCTCGCGCCGTCGGTGGAGTAGGCGCCCGTGAGGTTCGTGCCGTCGGATGTGATCCGCAGGAAGAAGTCGTGCGGGAAGCCGGCCGCCAGGTTGGCGGTCGAGTCGGCCGCCTCGTTGCGCGGCACGCCCGCGTCCTCGTAGATGAACTCGAACTTCTCGTCGCCCGCCGCAGTGTGCGCGATGCGGCCGAACTTCGTGAAGTTGTCGTCGTCGCCGTACACGATCAGGCCGGCCTGGTGGTACTGCGCCGTGCCCTCGAAGGAGACCTTGGTGATCGCCTCCCAGGCGCCGGCCGGCGCGTCGCGCAGCACCAGGTTGTTGGCGTTGCCGCCGGCGCCGTAGATGTCGCCCTGCGCGGCCGGGATGCGCAGCGCGCCGCCGCTCACCGCCAGGTCCTGGGTCTGGCGGACGACCGCCCAGGGCGGGCTCTCGAGCGCGCTGCCGTCGAACTCGTCGACGACCTCGGCTCCGCCTCCGCCGCCGCCCGTGCCGTCAGGTTCGAAGCGGATCCAGTCGAAGAAGGCGTCGGGCACCGACGGGTGCGGCGTCGGAGAGCGCCACCGGCCCGATCCGCGGATTGGCGAAGGTGCTCAGCGGCGCGGGCCGGCCGACCGGCAGGAAGGTGTCGCCGTCGAACGAGTAGAACGCCGTGAGCTGCTGGCCGTCGGAGGCGATCCGCACCCAGTACGTGGTCGGGTGAGTCGGCGGGGATGCCGCCGAGCTTGTCCGCGGCCTCGTTGCGCGGCTCGCCCGGCGTCCTCGTAGATGAACTCGATGTCACGCTGGCCGCCGGCGGAGATCATGTGCACGGACGCCCAGTTGTCGTCGTCGGAGTACACGCGCAGGCCGGCCTGGTGGTAGTTCTCCGTGAGCTGCTCGGCGGTGATCTTGGCCGTGACCTCCCAGGCGCCCTCGGGCGTGTCCTGGACGATGATGTTCCTGCGCCGTCGTTCCGGGCCCGTAGATCGAGCCGTTGTCGATCGGCAGTCTCAGCTGGCCGTCCGCGACCTCGAAGTTGTCGTTGCTGCGGAGGACGGTCCAGCGGTTCGTGTCGAGCGCGTTGCCGCTCGAACTCGTCGGAGCGCACCGTGCCGGTCGGGCACGCGTCGGCCGCGTCACCTCGATCTCGACCGAGGCCGCTGCCCCTCTGACCGGTCGGGTCGGTGACCGTGAGGGTCGCCGTGTAGTTGCCCGGCCGCTCGTAGGTGTAGGTCGGGTCGAGCTCGGTCGAGGTGTCCGTCGTGGTGCCGGCCACGCCGAAGTCCCACAGGTAGGTCAGCGCGTCGCCGGGCTGGCCGTCGGGATCGCTCGCCTGACCGTCGAAGCTCACGGTCAGCGGAGCGGTGCCGGTGACGGGATCGGCCGCGGCCGTCACCTCGGGCGACTCGCTGATCGCGGCGCCCTTGCCGACGAAGTCGATGAAGTTCAGGTTCATCAGGCCGCCCTCGCCGCCGCGGAAGACGACGAAGAGCTCGTGCGTCCCCTCGGGCGGGTTCGGGCAGCGCCAGCTCCACGTCGGTCCAGTTCTGCCAACCGCCGGTCGGGGCGATCGTCGCCGTCTCGGCCACCAGCGGCCCGTCGGGTGAGTCGAGCCGCAGCTGGATCGTCCCGCCGGCGCCGCCGGAGGCGACGCGGAAGGACACAGCGCGGACCCCCTCGAGGTTGAACGGCGCGTACGAGACATAGTCGCCGTCCTCGATGAAGCCGATGTTGAGCCCGCCGCCCTGCGGGTCGGAGGTGGTCTCCGTCTGCACGCCGGGGTCGCCGCCGGCGGGCGCGCCCGGCACGCGGCCGGTCGAGGTGAAGAACTCGGCCTGCTTGTGCTTGGGCTGGAGGATGGCCTCGTCGCGACCGGTCAGGGCGCCGGCCCCGCCGCCGCCGTTGTCGGTGTAGACCGCCTCGAGCACCGGGAAGACGTTCGCCTCGTCCCCGTGGCCCGAGGCGCTCTGGAGTCTCGAAGGTGCCCTCGCAGCCCGTCATCTCGTCGAGCTCGTGGGCGTGCTCGTCGTGACCGAGCGAGATGTTCAGCGTGACGTCGGCACAGCGATCCGCCGTCGATCGTGAGCCGTCCTCGGCGTCGGTGACCGTGATCTCGTAGGCGATGGTGTCGCCGAAGGCGGCGACCTGCCCGTTCTCGGGGAACTCGATCGTGACCTCGGGACGCGAGTTGCCCACCGTGATCGGCACGTTGTCGACACCGGTGGCCCCCGACTCGTCGGTCACGCGCAGGGTCGCGGTGTAGTTGCCGGCCGACGGTGTACTCGAAGGTCGCGTTGGCCTCGGTGGAGTCGGTCGTCCCGTCGCCGTCGAAGTCCCAGGCGTACGTCAGCGCCGTGCCGTCGGGGTCGTTCGAGCCCGCGCTCGAGAACTCGACGGTGAGCGGCGCCGGCCCGGAGTCCGGCGTTGCCGTGGCCTGGGCGATCGGCCGCCTGCCCTCGCCGACGTAGTCGATCCGGTAGATGCCCGAGTCGAGGTTGTTGCCGCCGAAGCCGGAGCCCCACTCGATCACGTACAGCGAGCCGTCGGGCCCGAACTCGATGTCCATCGGGCGCAGGTAGCCCGTCTCGAGGTCGAACGCGCCGACGCCGCGGGCGCTGCCGTCGTCGTTCAGCGTCGCGGTCTTGATCCAGCCCTCGTTCCACTCGCCGATGAACCACTTGCCGTCGTAGAACTCGGGGAACTTGGTGGTGCTCGGGTTGGCCGGGTCGTAGTCGTAGCGCGGGCCGCCGGTCGGGGCGCCGCCGGTGCCGAGGTACGGGAAGCGCGGGTCACGCTCGGTGTAGCCGTGCCAGGTGCGCGGCCGGCTGAGCCGGCGGCAGGTTGGTCAGGCCGGTGTTGTTGGGCGAGTTGTTGACCGGGTTCGCGCAGTTGAACTGGGGACCCGACGACGCCGGTCGGCGAAGTTGAAGTCGTTGTACGGGAACGTTGTCGCGGACGCAGTAGGGCCAGCCGTAGAAGCCGGGCTGGTCGACCACGTTGAACTCGACGCTCCCCTGCGGGCCGCGGTTCGGGTTGGTCGAGCCCGCGTCCGGGCCGTAGTCGCCGAGCAGCAGCCAGCCGGTCTTCGGATCGACGGTGATCCGGAACGGGTTGCGGAAGCCCATCGCGTAGATCTCGGGCAGCGTCTGGTTCTGCGTATCCGGCCGCCTCGTCGAACATGTTGCCGGCGGGGATGGCGTAGGTGGTCCCGATCCCCGGCACGCCGGTGGCGCCGGCCAGCGGCACGATCCGCAGGATCTTTCCGTTCGGGTTGTTCGAGTTCGCCGCCGTGCGCTGGGCGTCCCACGCCTCACGGCCGGGGCGCTCGTCGATCGGCGTGAAGCCGCATCGACTCGAACGGGTTGCTGTTGTCGCCCGTCGAGATGTAGAGGCTGCCGTCGAGCCCGAAGGCGAGCGAGCCGCCGGTGTGGCAGCACTCCTCGCGCTGGTGCTGCCAGGTGTAGATGAACTGCTCCGAGCCGGGCTGGATCTGGTCGCCCACGACGGTGAAGCGCGACAACCGGTTCTGGTTCGAGCTGTCCGGCAGCGCCGAGTAGGCGAGGTAGATGTGGCCGCTCGTCGTGAAGTCGGGCGCGAGCTGGATCCCCAGCAGGCCGTTCTCCTGGCTCGTGGTGACCGGGATCGTGCCGATCTCGACCGTGGTCTCGGTGGTGGGCTTCCAGACTCTCACCTGCCCGTTGCGCTCGATGTAGAAGACCCGCCCGTCGGGGGCGATGTCGAGCTCGAACGGATTCTGGGTGTCGTCGTCGAGCGTGACCTTCTCGAAGTCCGCGGCGCTGGGCGACGGCACGCGATTCGGGCCGCAGCCGGCGCCGGCGAGGTCGGTGACCGACTGGATTCCGCCGAGCAGGTGCGCGCGGAAGACCGGGCTCGGCGAAGGACTCGGCCGTGTGGCCGCCGCCCGTGTACCAGGAGTGGCCGCCGTCGAAGTTCGAGCACCAGGCGATCGGGTGGTCGTCGGCCTCGGTCCGCTGCCGTCCTGCTCGTCGTAGGTCGACTCGTCGAGCGTGGCCAGCACGTGGACGTCGTAGCGCGGGCTGTAGTCCTCCGCGGCGGCCGCGCCGGCTGCAGGCGGCTTGTAGTTGTACCACTCGTCGGTCCGGTTCCAGCGGGTTGGAACCGGGCGCCATGGAGGGATGGCTGGCGTCCTCGACATCGATGGGCGCCGGCCGGCGTGCCGGGCGGATGGGACGCGAAGTAGGCGCCCACCAGATCGCCGTACCAGTCCCAGCCATACTCGGTGTCGGCCGCGGCGTGGATCCCGACGTAGCCGTTGCCCGCCGCGATGTAGCGCTCGAACGCGCCCTGCTGCTCGTCGGTGAGGACGTCGCCCGTGGTCGACAGCCAGATGACCGCCTGGTACTGAGCCAGGTTCGCGTCGGTGAAGGCGGTCGAGTCCTCGGTGGCGTCGACCGCGAAGCCGTTGGCCGCGCCGATCTCCTGGATCGGCCGTGATGCCGGCCGGGATCGAGTCGTGCGGGAAAGCGGCGGTCTCGGAGAACACGAGCACCCTCTCCAGCGGTGCAGCGGACGCGACGCTTGCCGACATCAAGCAAGCGAGGATTAGGCCCGACACGAATACCGCGATCCGTCGCGACATGTGCGGATCGCAACGTACCAGAGACGACTCGTCAGCGACCATCTGCGATCAAATGAGGATCGCCATCGCCACCTGCCGCGAGGTGCCGGCCGCCTTCGCCGACGATCTCGTGCTCGCGCGCGAGCTGAAGCGCCTGGGAGCCGCGGTCGACCTGATCGCCTGGGATGCGCCGACGGCGTGGGGTGGATTCGAGGCGGTGGTCGTGCGCTCCACGTGGGACTACACCAGCCGCCACGAGGAGTTCGTGGCCTGGGCGGAGACGGTCGGCGAGCGCCTCCACAACTCGCCTGCGGCGATCCGTTGGAACACCGACAAGCGCTATCTCCGCGAGCTCGCGGACGCCGGCCTGCCGGTGGTCGAGACGCTGTTCGTGGAGCCGGGCGGATCGTGGCCGGGGGCCGAGCGTGAGGTGGTGATCAAGCCGAATGTCTCGATGGCCGCCCAGGACACGGGTCGCTTCCGTCCGGAGGTCGCCTCGGAGGCCGCGGGGCTGATCGAGGCGATCCACCGGCACGGCAGGGTCGCGATGGTCCAGCCGTTTCAGCCGTCCGTGGAGAGCGAAGGCGAGACGGCGCTGGTCTTCTTCGACGGCCGCCTCAGCCACTCACTGCGAAAGCGCGCCGTGCTGCGCCCGGACGAGGTGGCGCCGATGAGCGCGGACGGCATCCGCGTGGCCGAGGTGATGTACCACCCGGAGCTCGTGCTGCCGGGCCGGTACGAGCCCGACGAGCTGGACGTCGCCGAGAGGGTGCTCGCGTACGTCGCCGACCGTCTCGGCTCCATGCCTCTCTACGCGCGGGTGGACATGCTGCGAGACGAGGCCGGTGCTCCGATCCTGTTGGAGATCGAGCTGGTCGAGCCCAACCTCTACTTCGATCAGGTCCCGGCCGCGGCGGCGCGGCTCGCCGGCGCCGTGCTCGACC
This sequence comes from uncultured Thermoleophilaceae bacterium, assembly GCA_963850205.1. Lineage (GTDB taxonomy): Bacteria > Actinomycetota > Thermoleophilia > Solirubrobacterales > Thermoleophilaceae > JACVRW01. The sequence continues at coordinate 31,673 of CAWKKJ010000017.1, forward strand.
GGCTCTGAGCGGGTCGGCAGAGGAGGGTTTCCTTTGCGGACGCCCGGGTAGCGCGGTCGCCATGGCGTCAACACCCGACGCTGGGGGCGGAGCGACCGACGGCGTGGACTGGGTCGGCATCGAGGGGTCGCCTGAGTTCCGTGAGATGACCGCGCGGCGCCGGCGCTTCGTGCTTCCGGCCACCGTCTTCTTCCTGGTCTTCTTCCTGATCTACCTCTTCCTCACCGCCTACGCGCAGGAGTTCATGGGCACCGAGATCCTCGGGCTGCCCCTGGCACTGCTGCTCGGCGTCGCGCAGATACTCATGACGTGGGTGGTCACCGCGCTCTACCTGCGCGCCGCAGACCGTGACTTCGAGCCGCTCGAGCAGCGCGCGGCCGACGCCGCCGCTGAGCGCTTCGGCGCCGGGGCCCGGCAATGAGGGCCTACCTCGCCGCCGACCTGCAGGTGCTGCCGCTCTCGGTGTTCGCGGTCGTCCTGGCGATCACGCTGGGCATCACCTACTGGGCCTCCAAGCGCACCAGCACCGCCACCGAGTTCTGGGCCGCCGGGCGGGGCGTCACCGGCTTCCAGAACGGGTTCGCCATCGCCGGCGACTACATGTCCGCGTCCTCGTTCCTGGGCTTTGCCGGGCTCATCTTCCTCTTCGGGGTCGACGGTTTCGTGGGCCTGGTGGCGGCGCTCGTCGCCTTCCTGCCGGTGCTGCTGCTGTTCGCGGAGCGCATGCGCAACGCGGGCAAGTACACCTTCGTCGACGTACTCGCCTTCCGCCTGCGCGAGCGTCCCGCGCGCGTGGCCGCGGCCTTCGGAACGATGGCGGTGGTCTTCGTCTACCTGATCGCGCAGATGGTGGGCGGCGGCGCGCTGATCCTCGCGCTCACGGGCATCTCCTTCACGCCCGCGGTGATCATGGTCGGCGCGTTCATGCTGATCTACGTGATCTTCGGCGGGATGCTCGCAACCACCTGGGTGCAGATCATCAAGGCGGGGCTGCTGATGACGGCGGGCGTGGTCCTCACGGTGTGGGTCCTGGGTGAGTTCGGCTTCAACCCGGCCGAGCTGGTCGACCGGGCCGCCGCCGAGCACCCCGAGGGCGGGGCCTTCCTCGAGCACGGGCTGCAGTTCGACTCCTCCCTCGGCCTGGTGTCGTTCGGCCTGGCCTTCCTGCTCGGCACCGCCGGCCTGCCGCACATCCTGATGCGCTTCTTCACCGTCCCGCACGCGAAGGCCGCGCGCGGTTCGGTCGCCTGGGCGGTCTTTCTGATCGGCTCCTTCTACATCATGGTCATGCTGGTGGGCCTGGGCGCGCGCGCCCTGCTCGGCGCCGGCGGGGAGGAGGCGGCGGGCGAGGGCGGCAACCTCGCGGTGCCCAACCTCGCCCTCGAGCTGGGCGGCGGCGAGGGATCGGCGGGCGGGGAGATCTTCCTGGCGGTCATCGCCGCGGTCGCGCTGGCCACGATCCTGGCGGTGGTCGCCGGGCTCGTGATCTCGGCGTCCGGGGCGATGGCGCACGACCTGTGGTCGAACGTCGTGCGCAAGGGCCGGGACTCCGAGAAGGAGGAGGTCGTGGTCGCCAAGGTTGCGGCCGCCGGCATCGGCATCGTGGCCATCCTCGCCGCCGTGGTCGCGGGTGAGGGCTTCAACGTCTCCTCGCTGGTCGGGCTGGCCTTCGTGGTGGCAGCCAGCGCGAACTTCCCGGCGCTGCTGCTGTCCCTCTACTGGCGGCGCTTCAACACCGCCGGCGCCGTGACGGGAATCACCTTCGCCCTCATCTCCTCGCTGTTCTTCATCGTGATGAGCCCGCCGGTGTGGCCGGGCGCAGACAGCGAGACGGGCTCCCCGCTGGGATCGATCGCCCTGGACAACCCGGCGATCTACTGCATTCCGATCGGCTTCCTCGGCTGCTGGCTGGGCACGATCCTGAGCTCGGAGGAGACCACCGAGCACAGCTTCGACGAGTTGAACGTGCGCGCGCAGACGGGAGTCGGCGCTGAAACGGCCGCCGAACCGGTCACGGGCGAAGAGCGCCGGCCGGTGGGCGCCGGCGCCACGTGAGCGCGGTCGTCGAGCTCACCCGGGAGCTCGTCGCCACCAAGACGATCAACCCGCCCGGCGACGAGGAGGCCGCGGCCCGGCTCGTCGGCGAGCGGCTGGAGGCGGCCGGGTTCGGCATCGACGCCTACGAGCTGGCACCGGGCCGCACCGGGCTGGTGGCGCGTTCTCCCGGCGCTGCCGAGCGCCCGGCGCTGTGCATGACCGCCCATCTCGACACCGTTCCCCTCGGGCGCGCGGAGTGGACCCGCGAGCCGCTGGCGGGCGAGATCGACGGCGACCGGTTGTACGGGCGCGGCACCAGCGACATGAAGGGCGGGCTGGCCGCGATCGTGGTGGCGGCCGAGCGCGTGGCGGAGCTTGGAAGCGGCGACGCGCAGTTGGAGCTCGTGCTCTGCGCCGCCGAGGAGACCGGCTGCGAGGGAGCGCTCCACATCGCCGAGAGCGAGGGCGCGCTGGGCCGCGTGGGAGCGGTGCTGGTGGCCGAGCCGACCTCCAACTACCCCTGCACCGCGCACAAGGGCGTCGTTTGGCTGGACGCGCATACAAGTGGCAGGACGGCGCACGGTTCGATGCCCGATCTGGGGGAGAACGCGGTGTTCGCGCTGGCGCGGGCGATCGGGAAGCTGGAGGAGCTCGAGCTGCCGCAGGTCGACCACGAGCTGCTGGGGAACCCGACGCTGAGCCTGGGCACGGTCTCCGGAGGGATGAACATCAACTCGGTCCCGGATGCGGCCACCGCGGGCATCGACATCCGCACGGTGCCGGGGCTGGAAGAGGACGAGGCCATCGCGACGGTCGCGGCGCTGTTCGGCGACGAGGTGCGGCTGGCGGAGCGGGTCAAGCTCCCGCCGGTCGTGACAGCGGCGGACGAGCCCTGGGTGGTTGAGGTCTACGAGGTGATGGAATCGCTCATCGGCGAGCACCCGGCGCCGCGCGGGCTCCCGTACTTCACCGACGCGTCGGCGCTCACCCCCGCCTACGGCCGCCCGCCCACGATCATCTGCGGCCCCGGCGAGTCGAGCCAGTCGCACCAGACCGACGAGTACTGCTCGATCGCCAAGCTCGAGGTGGCCGCCGAGGCCTTCTTCGAGATCGGCCGGCGCTGGTGCGGGCTATGACCCGGTGGCCAGGTCGGCGAAGGTCCGCATGTCGGCGGTAGTGAGATCGGGCTGCGCCTGGGCCGGCGGGGTGGCGCCCGAGCCCTCGCGGCCCTGACGCCGGTCGATCCACACGGTGGTCATCCCGAGCCCCTTGGCGGGCACGTGGTCGTGGAAGAGGCTCTGGGCCACGTGCAGGATCCGCTCCGTCGGCACGTCGATGCGCTCGAAGGCCAGCTCGAAGCCCCGCAGGCCCGGCTTGTAGCTCTGCGCCTGCTGCGCGGTGATGATCCAGTCGAACTCGACGCCCAGCCGCCGGTTGGAGTCGGCGAACAGGTCGTCGTCGCAGTTGGTGATCACGCCGAGCCGGAAGCGGCGCTTGAGCTGCGCGAGCGCGGCGGGGCTGTCGCCGAACGCGGGCCAATCGCTCACCGAGGCGGAGAACGTCGCCAGTTCGTCCTCCGAGGGCTCGAAGCCGAGCTCGTCGCCCAGGCGGCGCAGCGACGTCGCGAGCACCTCCCGGTAGGTGAGGTAGGGCCCCGCTTCAAGCTCGGCCTCGTGGCGCCCGTAGGCCTCCAGCAGCTCGTCGTCGCCGCGCTCGATCCCGTGCGCCTGCACCACCGGGCGCAGGGCGCCGAGGAGGCCGGCCTCCCAGTCGATGAGCGTGCCGTAGCAGTCGAAGGTCAGGGCGTCGAAGGCGGTGAAGTCGATCGAGCTCATGCGGTCCCCCTTATGGTGATGGGCCGTGCAGCAGGACGAACGGCTGTCGGTGTGTATCGCAGGTGCGACCGGTTGGACCGGGCGAGCCCTCGTCCAGGGTGTGCTCGACGCGCCCGATCTGACACTCGGCGCCGCCGTCGCCCGCTCGGCCGCCGGGCGGGATCTCGGCGAGGCGCTGGGCGGCGACGCGCTCGATGTGCAGGTGCACGGCGCCGTCGGCGAGGCGCTCGGCGGCATCGACGTCCTGGTCGACTACACCTCCGCGACGGCGGTGAAGCCGAATACGCTCGCCGCGATCGACGCCGGCGTCGCCGTGGTGATCGGCAGCTCGGGGCTGACGGCGGAGGACTTCGAGGAGATCGATTCGGCGGCTCGGGATCGCTCGGTGGGGGTGGTGGCCTCGGGCAACTTCTCCCTGACGGCCGCGATGTGCCAGGCCGGCGCCCTGCTCGCCGCGCGGCACCTGCCCCAGTGGGAGGTGATCGACTACGCGAGCGCGTCCAAGCCGGACGTCCCGTCGGGCACCGCCCGTGAGCTGGCTGAGCGGCTGGGCGAGATTCGTCCGCCCGAGCTGGGCTACCCGATCGAGGAATTGCACGGGCCGGAGGAGGCGCGGGGAGCGGACGTCGGCGGGGCGCGCGTGCACTCGGTCAGGCTGCCGAGCTTCGTCGTCTCCACCGAGGTCGTGTTCGGGCTGCCGGACGAGCGCCTGTCCATTCGCCACGACGCGGGCGGGACGCCCGAGCCCTACGTGGCGGGAACGCTCATCGCGGCGCGACGGGCGCCGTCGCTCGTCGGCCTCACCCGAGGGCTCGACACCCTCCTGCTGGACGAATGACGCGCGTCCGTCAGTCCTGCTCGGGCAGCCGCCACCCGTTCGGCGCCAGCTCGCCCGCCGCCTCCGGCCCCCAGCTGCCCGGCTCGTAGGGAAGCGGGTCGGGCGGCGCCTCGAGCAGAGGCGCGGCGCGCTCCCACAGCAGCTCGACCTCGTCGGCGCGCGTGAACAGTGAGTGATCGCCGTGCATCACGTCGAGCAGCAGGCGCTCGTAAGCCTCGAGGCCGTGGGTGTGCAGCGCGCGATCGACGTCGAGCTCCATCGCGGCCCGGGTCACGGTCAGTGTGGGTCCCGGCTGCTTGACCCGCAGCTCGAGGGCGATTCGCGGGTCGTCGCCGAGCTCCAGTACCAGCGCGTCCGGGCGCTCCCCGTCGCCATCCTCGGCCGGCAGCAGCACCTGGCCGGGGTCGCGGAAGGTCACCGTCACCACCCGGCGCCCCTCGGCCATGGCCTTGCCGGTGCGCAGCAGGAAGGGCACGTCGCGCCAGCGGTCGTTGTCGAGCTCGACGCGGATGGCGGCGAAGGTCTCTCTGCGCGAGTCGGCGTCGACGCCCTCCTCGTCGCGGTAGCCCTCGAACTGCCCGAACACGGTGTGGTCCGCGGCGAAGGGGATCAGGTCGGTGAACGCCGCGGCCTTCGCGTCGCGCAGCGCGCCGGCATCCAGGCTTGAGGGCGGCTCCATGGCCAGGAAGCCCAGGATCTGGCTCAGGTGAGTCACGACCATGTCGCGGAAGGCGCCGGTCTCCTCGTAGAAGGCGCCGCGGCCCTCCAGGCCGAGGTGCTCGGGGACGTCGATCTGCACAGAGGCGATGTGGCGGCGGTTCCAGACCAGTTCGAAGAACCCGTTGGCGAACCGCAGCGCGAGGATGTCCTGCGCCGACTCCTTCCCCAGGAAGTGATCGATCCTGAAGATGGCCTTCTCGTCGAAGTGCTCGTGCAGCGCGGCGTTGAGCGCCTTCGCCGAGTCGAGATCGGAGCCGAAGGGCTTCTCCATGACGATGCGCGTTCCGCCCGCGGCAAGCCCTGAGGCGCCCACCATCCCCACCATCGGGCGCATGGCCGAGGGCGGCACCGAGAGGTAGAGCAGGGTCCCGGTGTCGTCCCCCAGCTCCTCGCGGGCCGAGCCGACGGCGCGGGCCAGCTCGCTCCCGTCATCGGCCGAGGAGGTGACGAAGCCGAGGCGCCCGGCAAGCGTCTCCCACGCCACGCCGTCCAGCTCCCCGTCGGCGTGCTTCTCCAGCGCATCGCGGACCACATCGGCGAAGTCGCCGTCGGGCTCGTGGCGGCCGGTGCCGATCACGCGAAACTCGTCCGGCATCAGGCCCGCGCGCAGGAGGCGGTAGAGGCCCGGCCACAGCTTGCGCCGGGCCAGATCGCCGCGGGCGCCGAAGAGCACGAGGACCTGCGGGTGCGGAGCGGTCTCGGATGAGGGCATCCGGTGACTCTGCCCTGCCCGAGCCGATCGGCTGCGCCTACTTCTGTATCGGCCTGCGCCGTCAGCGGCGCCGGCCGGTGACGAGCAGGTATTCGCGTGTGTGTTCGATCTGGTCGTGGTTGCGGTATTCGGTCTCGAAGAAGTCCACCCAGGCCCGGTGCAGCTCCTCGCGGCGGTCGCCGAGAGAGTCGGCCAGCACCTTGGTGGGGCCATAGCTGGTGGAGAACAGCTCCCAGTAGGCCTCGCCCGACGGCATGTTCAGGGTCGAGACGTGCTCGTCCAGTTGCAGCTCGAAGGCGTCGCCCAGCAGCTCGCTCACCCGGGTCTCGTCGCCCCAGTCGAACGGGTTGGCGGGCGGCGGGGCGGGCATGAACGGGGCCATCACCTTGAACATCCGGGCCAGCCCCCCGGTGGGGGTCCAGTTGGCCAGCGCGATCTGGCCGCCGGGGCGGGTCACGCGCACCAGCTCGGCCGCCGCCGCCTGGTGGTCGGGGGCGAACATCACCCCGCAGGTCGACGAGACCGCGTCGAAGCTGGCGTCGTCGAACTCGAGCTGCTCGCAGTCGCCGACGCGGTAGTCGATCGCCAGGTCCTGCTCGGCGGCGCGCTCGCGCGCGGTGTCGATCAGCGCCGGCGCGAGATCGACGCCGGTCACGTCCGCGCCGGCGGCCGCGGCGCGCTCGGCCACCGCGCCGGTGCCGCAGGCCAGATCCAGCCAGCGCAGCCCCGGCTGGGGAGCGAGCCGGTCGACCACCTGCTCGTGGATGTCGGTGAGCGTCTCGGTCACGCGCTGGTAGGGGCCGGTGCCCCACATCACGCTCTGGCGCTCTTTGAGTTCCTGGAAGGCCATGTTCGTCTCCTGTTCCTTCGGTTGCTCAGCTGGTCTTGACGGCCAGCAGCGACAGGCTCTCGACCTCGTAGATACTGCACGCCTCGAGCGCCCGCTTCGAGGTGAAGCGGTAGTCGTTGTGCCGTATCCGCTCGACCCGGAGGGCCTGGGCCTCGATTGCCTCGACGTACTTGTCACGGGGGACGGCGCCCGCGATGCAGGCAGCCCAGAGGTCGATGTTCCGCCGGGTGCGTTCCTTGAGCGCCCGCCCGCTGGCCATGTCCGAGATCGCCAGCCGGCCCCCGGGCCGCAGGACCCGTGCCGCCTCGGCGAAGACCCGGTCCTTGCGCGGCGAGAGGTTGATGACGCCGTTCGTTATGACCGCGTCGAAGCTTGCGTCCTCGAAGGGGAGCTCCTCGATGTGGGCCTCCACGAGATCGACCTGCGAGAACCCGTCACGGTCGCGCAGCAGAGAGGCCTTGGCGAGCTGCTCGTCGGTGATGTCGACCCCTACCACGCGGCCCGCCTCGCCCACCAGAACGGCTGCGCAAAAGATGTCGGTTCCCGATCCGGAGCCGAGGTCGAGCACCGCTTCGCCGGGCTCGAGTGCGGCGAGGTCGAGGTGATACCCGACGCCCGCGAACGAATCCGGTGCCTCGGCGGGAATCGCGTCCAGCAGGTCGCCGGGGTATCCGAGCGACTCGGCCACGGTCCGCCCCAGTTCGAAATGCAGCTCCGCATCGTCCCCGCGAGCCACCTGGCGGTACATCTCCTTGACCTCCGCCTCCAGCCGCTCGCCGTCCACCAGGGAGCTGGCGTCGAGTTGCGGCAGCGTCGCCGCATTGGTCATCTCGTCTGCTGCGGCTTCAGTCGTGTGGCTCACCGGGGTCTCCTTGGTCGAGTAGCCGCGATTCCACCAGTCTGCCGTGTGACGCCGCGTGTGATCAGGCGGCGGCGGCCAATCCGGCGTGCAGCGCCGGGTTGTCGATGGCCTCGCCCAGCAGGCGGGCGGGCTCGAGGCCGGCGGGGTCGCCGAGCCGCGCCCGGTGCAGCGCTGCGCGCACCACGAGCTCGCGCAGGTCGCCGCGTCCGGCCACCGTCTCCAGCTCGGCCACGAGCTCGTGGGCATCGGCCGCACCGTCTGCGATGGCAACACCGGCGAGCGCCTCCAGGCACCAGGCGTGCATCCACACCCAGGGATCGGACACCCGCACCGCCCGGGTCGTCGCCTCGCGCAGCCAGGTGAGCGCTTCGGGGCGCTCGGCGGCCGCCTCGTGTACCAGGCCCTTCGCCCGGGCGGCCGTGGCCTCCCAGCAGGGATCGCCGATGCGGCAACCCATGGGAAAGGCGTGGTCGAGCAGCGCGATCGCTCGGTCGGAGTCGCCCTGGCGCAGGAACACCTCGGCCCGCAGCGCCTCGGGGAAGGGCTGGTAGGCCACCCAGCCATCCTCGCGCACGAGCGCGAGCGAATCGTCGAGCACCTCGGCCGCGTCGTCCAACTGGTCGCGCACCAGCAGCACCCGGCCGAGAATCCCCAGCGACCAGGCCTGCTGGCGGAGATCCCCGCAGCGTCGCGCCGCGGTCACCGATTCCTCGAGCAGCGCGATCGCCGCTCCGTAGTGCGCCCTGTCCGACAACGCCTGTCCGCGCACGCCCAGCACCGCGGCACGCTCCCGGTCGTCCTGCGCCAGCGCGCCGGCACGCTGAAGCCAGCGTCCTGCCGACACCCCTCGAGCGGCCATCACCCCCACGAAACCGAGCTCCCGGCACGCCTTGCAGGCCACCTCCCGCTCACCGCAGGCCTCGGCGAGCGCAAGCGCCTCGTGCAGCACCGCCGCCCCCTCCTCGTCGGCGCCGCGCAGCGAATGCACCAGCGCAGCCCCCAGCGCCGCCAGCGAGCGCGCCAGCAGTGCCGGGTCGTCGGCGCCGCGTGCCTCGGTACACGCCTGGCGCAGGCAGGCGATGCCGGGCTCGACGGCGCCGGCGTCCAGGGCCGCGCGTCCCGCTCGCAGCTGGGCTTCGGCCGCGGTTCGGTCGCCGATGGCAGGCCCGCTCTGCGCGTCCTGCTCGCCGGCGGCGCGGCGCACGCCGGGATCGGGCGCGCGACCGAGCTCGCGCCGGAACAGCGTTTCGCAGGCTTCGGCATGCTCGCGCGCGGCGCCGACCTCGCCCGCGCGCGCGAGGCAGCGCACCAGGAGCTCGTTGGTGGTGTCGTCGAACCGGTTCAGCGCGAGTGCGCGAGAGGCGAACGCTGCGGCGTCGAGCGCGGCGCCCGCGGCGAGGGCCTCGAGCGCCGCATCCCGTAGCACCGCCTCGCACAGGCCGGCAGAGCGCCGGCGCTCGACCAGCAGCCAGGCCTCGAAGTCGGGGCCGGCGTCGGGATCGACACCCTCGAGCAACTCGCCTCGCGCGAGCGCGGCAGCGGGGTCGCCCGCAGCAAGCGCAAGCACATCCACATGAGCGTCCGCCGGCAACACCAGCACCAGGGGATCGCCGCCCAGCGCCACGTCGGCCCCCAGCGTTCGGCGCAGCTGCACCAGCGTCCAGCGCAGGGCCCCGAGAGGGTCGGCGGCATCTCCGAAGATCAGCCCCGCCAGGCGCGCCCGCGCGACCGGTCGCTCGGCCAGCAGCAGGTAGGCGAGCACGGCCCAGGACTTGTGGCCACGGGGCGGATCGGCCGGTCCGTCGGCGCACGCAATCTCCGGGGGGCCGAGCAGGCGGATCACAAGCGGCGACACGACCACACGATCGTAGACCGCGAGGGACCTGCGTCACGGTGGCGCCCGGTGACGATTCCCGATTGCGGCGTCGAGGCCTGGTCCTCGGCTCCTCTGGCGCGGGCGGGCCACGGCCTGGCTCGACCAGCAGCTCGCGGCCGACCGTAACCCCGCCGGACAGGCTCCGCAAGCGTCTAGGTTTCCGCCCATGACCTCCTCCAAGTGGACAGCGCAGGACATTCCCGACCTCGACGGCCGCACCTATCTGATCACCGGCGCGAACAGCGGCCTCGGGCTCGTCGCGGCACGGGAGCTGGGCCGGGCGGGGGCACGCGTGGTCATGGCGGTCCGCGATGTGGCCAAGGGCGAGCGCGCTGCCGCCTCTGTCGGCGAGCGGGCGGAGGTCCGCCCGCTCGACCTGGCCGACCTGGACTCGGTGCGCGCCTTCGCCGGGGAATGGGAGGGCGACGTCGACGTCCTAATCAACAACGCCGGCGTGATGGCGACCCCGGAGCGACGCACCGCGCAGGGGTTCGAGCTGCAGATAGGGACCAATCACCTCGGCCCCTTCGCGCTGACCAACCTGCTCCTGCCACGGGTGCGCGACCGCGTGGTGAGCGTCTCCTCGGGTATGCACCGTGTCGGCTCGATGCGGCTTGACGACCTCAACTACGAGCGGGGCGGCTACCAGCGCTGGCGGGCCTACGGCCAGTCGAAGCTGGCCAACCTGCTCTTCACCTCCGAGCTCCAGCGGCACCTGGACGAGGCGGGCTCAGCGCTGCGGGCGATGGCGGCACACCCGGGATACGCGTCCACCAACCTGCAGAGCAGCACCGAGAACGCGGTGCAGAACACGGTGCTGGCGATCGGCAACCGGCTTTTTGCCCAGAGCAGCGAGATGGGTGCCCTGCCCACGCTCTACGCCGCCACCCAGGACATCCCCGGCAACAGCTACGTGGGGCCCGACGGCTTCCAGGAGCAACGCGGCCACCCGAAGCTCGTCGGCCGCAGTGGCGCGGCCCGCGACGCCGAGACCGCGCGCCGGCTGTGGGAGCTGTCCGAGCAGCTCACCGGCGTGACGTTCCCGCTCGAGCCGGCCCCGGCCTGAGCCGTGCGAGTCGATAGCCTGCGGCGCCGAAGCTCACCCGGTCGCCCTCCCGCACCTCCGCCTCCTCGGCGAGCCGCCAGCCGTTCAGCCGGGTGCCGTTGGTGGAGCCGAGGTCGGTCAGCACCCAGCCGCCCGGCGCTCGGCGCAGCCGGGCGTGGTGGCGGGACAAGGTGGGGTCGCCGAGCACGCAGTCGCAGTCGGCCGCCCTGCCGATGGTGACCGCGGAGCGGCCACGCGGCAGGGCCAGCCGAGCGGTGCGGGGCTCGCGCCAGCCCGCCCCGAGCGCGGCGGTGAGGCGCTAGGCCGTTCCCGCGGCGGCGAAGAGCACGCGCTCGAGCCGCGAGGGCGCCGGAAGGTCGTCCACGAGAGCCTCGAGCTGGTCGCGGCTCCGCACGGTGTAGGCCCGCTCCACCCGGCTCGAGAACGTGTCGAGCGACATGCGCCCCTCGACCGAGCCGGACTTCAACGCCCGCAGCGCCCACTCCCGTTCGGCGTCCGAGGGACGCTGCGGAACCGGAGTGGGCGCATCGCTCACCGGGCGGATTGTCCTCCCGGCGGCGGGCGAAGTCCAGCGCGGGTCAGGCCGGGCTGGGCGCGGTGGTGAGCTGGGCGATCCGAATGGCGTTTCCGAACGGGTCGCGCAGGCCGCAGTCGATGCCGTAGGACTGCTCGGTCGGCTCCTGGGTGAACTCCACGCCCTTGGCCAGGAGCTCCTCGTAGGTGGCGCGGCAGTCGTCGGTGTTGAAGCCGATCCAGCCGCCGCCCGCGCCCTTCGTGACCGCCTCGCGGACCTGCTGCGCGGTGGCCTCGTCGTGTGCGGGAGGGCCGGGCTTCTCGAGCAGGATCTCCCGCTCGGGCTGGCCCGGGACGCTGACCGTCAGCCAGCGCATGAAGCCGAGGTCCTGGTCGGTGTTCACCTCGAGGCCGAGCTTCCCGACGTAGAAGTCGAGCGCCTCGTCCTGGTCGAGGACGTACAGGGATGAGATGCGAATGTTGTTGATCATGGGGCCGACCCTAGCCCCGGTCTGGAGGGCGCGCTTCTCCAAAACTGCTCGGTCGCGTCCAGCTCATCGTGAAGCACGTGGGCACCCCCTTGGGCTCGGCGTGCGCCCGGTAGGCGGTGGGCGACTCGCCCACGATCTCGCTGAAGGTCCGGCTGAAGCTGCCGAGGCTAAGGAAGCCCACGTCGAGGCAGATCTCGCTCACGCTGGTTTCGGTCTCGGCCAGGAGGAACATGGCCCGCTCCACCCGCCTGCGCTGCAGATAGCGGTGCGGGGTCTCGCCGAAGGTGGCGCGGAAGCTGCGGATGAACTGCGCCTCGGACACGTGCGCGATCCCCGCGAGCGTGCGCACGTCCAGCGGCTGGGCGTAGGTCCGGTCCATCGCATCGCGGGCGCGCAGCAGCCAGCGGTTGGACTCCTCCACGGAGCGGCGCGGCATCAGCCCTTGCTGCGGTACAGGTGAAGAGTCAGCGGGGCGAACACCGCCGTCAGCCCCGCCGCCCACGCCAGCGCGAGCCCGATGTCGCCGGCGGACGCGCTGCTGTCCATGAGCCCGCGCACCGCCGTCACCAGATGGGAGATGGGATTAGCGTTGACGAACGCCTCCAGTGCGCTGGGAAGGGTCTCCGGCGGCACGAACGCGTTGCTGATGAAGGTGAGGGGGAACAGGGCCATGAAGCCGGTGTTCATCACCGCGTTGGGCGATCGCATCAGCAGCCCGACCGTGGTGAACAACCAGGCCAGGCCGAAGGCGAACACGGTGACCAGCAGCATCGCGGCGAGCACGCCGCCGACCCCACCGGGGGGCGAGTAGCCCAGGATCACCCCGACCAGCACGACCACCGAGCCGGCCACGACGTAGCGGACGCTGTCACCCAGCACGGCGCCGACCAGCGGGGCGGGGCGCCAGACGGGCAGGGAGCGGAAGCGGTCGACCACGCCCTTGGTCATGTCGGTGTTCAGCGCCACGCCCGAGTAGACGGTGGTGAACAGCACCGACATGACCAGAGTCCCGGGGAGGATGAACTGCAGGTACTCCGCGGTCGAGCCCGAGATGGCCCCGCCGTACATGTAGGTGAACAGGAGGGTGAACAGCACCGGCGTGATCGTCACGTCCAGGAGCTGCTCGGGCACGTGCCGGATCTTCCGCATGCCCCGCCAGCCGAAGGTCAGGACGGCCGAGGCGGCGCTCGCGCGCGGCGGCCTCGGTGTCGAGGCGAGGGCGGTGCGCAGGGTTTCCGGCGCGGTGCGCGCCTCCCGTGTGCGTGCGGCCGGGTCCACGCTCATGCCGCCTCGTCCTCCTCCTCGTCCTCCTCGGCGGGATGGCCGGTCAGGGCGAGGAACACCTCGTCGAGGCTGGGCTGGCCGAGCGAGAAGTCCGCCACCCGGATGCCCGCGTGGGCCAGCTCGGCCACGGCCTGGGCGGCCCGGTCGGCGTCGGCGCACGAGGCCGACAGCCCGGCCGGGTCGGGCTCGGGGTGGACCGCGCCCAGCTCCCGGGAGAGCAACCGCTCGGCCTCGGGCCGCTGAGCGGGATCGAGCAGGCGCACGTGGAGAGCGCCGGACCCGACCGACGCCTTGAGCTGTCCGGGGGTCCCCTCGGCGATGACCTTTCCGTGGTCGATCACCGCGATGCCCTCGGCCAGCTGATCGGCCTCGTCCAGATACTGGGTGCAGAGCAGGATGGTGGTCCCCTCGCCCGCGAGCGCCCGGATGATCTCCCACACCTGGTTGCGCGAGCGGGGGTCGAGCCCCGTGGTGGGCTCGTCGAGGAACATCACCTGCGGGGTGACGACGATGCTGGCGGCGATGTCCAGGCGCCGCCGCATGCCGCCGGAGTAGGTCTTGACCAGCCGCGTGGCCGCATCGGCCAGCCCGAACGCCTCGAGCAACTCGTCGGCGCGGGCCTTGGCTTCGGGCCGGCCGAGGCCGAGCAGGCGGGCCAGCAGGATGAGGTTCTCGCGGCCGGTGAGGTCCTCGTCGACCGAGGCCAGCTGCCCGGTGAGGCTCACGAGCCCGCGCACCGCGTCGCCATCGGCCACGACGTCGTGGCCCAGCACGCGGGCCTCGCCCTCGTCGGGGCGCAGCAGGGTGGCCAGCATGCGGATGGTGGTGGTCTTGCCGGCGCCGTTGGGGCCGAGCACGCCGTAGACGGATCCGGTGCGCACCGCCAGGTCAACGCCGTCCACCGCGCGGGTGTCGCCGAAGGACTTGACCAGGCCCGAGGCCTCGATCGCGAGTGCGGCGTCGGTCACGGGTCCACATGCTAGGCCGAGACAGGTTGGTTCCGGCGAATCGGTTCGCCGCGATGATGGACGATCGTCCAGGCGCAACATCCCGAGCAAGGAGGCACACATGAACGAGGAGCATCCGGTTCGGTTCTCTGTCGACTACCCCGACGGCCCCCTGGACCGCATTACCACCGCCTTCCGGATCTTCACCGTCATCCCGATCGCAATCGTGCTCTCGAGCATCGGCTACACGAGCAGTGGGGGCTATGAGGACTCCGGCGACGCGTCAACGATCGTCGTCGGCGGGGTGGGCTTGCTGTTCCTACCACCGCTGCTGATGATCCTCTTCCGGGAGAAGTATCCGCGTTGGTGGTTCGACTGGAACCTCGAGCTGCTGCGCTTCGTCAACCGCGTGGTCGTGTATCTGGCGCTGATGGACGACCGCTACCCGTCGACCGATGAGCGGCAGTCGGTGCGGCTCGACTTCCCCTACCCCGACGCCCGGCGCGAGCTCAACCGCTGGCTGCCGCTGGTCAAGTGGCTGCTCGCCATTCCCCACTACATCGTCCTGTTCTTCCTCTGGCTGGTGGCGATCGTGATGGTGATCGGCGCGTGGTTCGCGATCCTCTTCACCGGGCGTTACCCGCGCGGCATCTTCGACTTCGTCGAGGGTGTGATCCGCTGGCACAACCGCGTGGTTGGGTACGCCCTGATCCTGGTCACCGACCGGTACCCCCCGTTCTCGCTGAGCCAGCGTGAGGCGGCGCCGCCGGGCCCGGAGCGCCCGTTGCCACCTCAGAGCTGAAGCGGCCCTCCCGGAGGGCGCCCCCCGGCGCCAGGCGGGCTTCGGCCGGTGGGAGCGGGGTTCGACGACTTGCCCCCGTTTTCCGGGGGAGGACTCGTCGTGCCCCCAGCCACCCGAGGCCCAACCGCATGAACGACCTCACTCAGGCCCGCCGCGCGGTCAGTGGGCGTTAGGTCTCAGGCTGGGCCGCAGAGGACGAAGGCCCGCAGGTCCCAGGCCTGCGCGCCCGCGTTCGTCTGAATCGCGCTCACCTGCCAGCCGGTGGCCAGAGGTTGGCTCTCGTAGAGGGCGACGCCCTGGCCAGGGGACTGGCCGCTCGGGGATCCGCCACCGCCGAGCACCGCTTGGCCGGCCGGGCAGCTGGCGGTCGCCGTGACGGTGGCTCCTTCGCCCGAGGAGTCAGGACTTTCGGGTTCTCCCGTGACGATCAGGGTGTCGCTGATCGATCCGGGGGGGCCCTGAGGGCCTGCCGCGCCTGCCGCGCCTGCCGGGCCTGCCGGGCCTGCCGGGCCTGGCGGACCTGGCGGACCTGCCGGACCGCCGGACCTGCCGGACCTGCGACTCCGCACCGCCGGGACCTGCCGGACCATCGGGACCCGCCGGCCCGATCGGTCCTCCTGGGCCCTGCGGGCCTGCCGGCCCGACGGGACCGCGCGGGCCTGCCGGCCCGACGGGACCTCCCGGCCCTGCCGGTCCAGCGGGACCCGCCGGCCCGATCGGACCCACCGGCCCGGTTTGGCCGGCCGGGCCGCGCTTGCCGGTTTGGCCGGCCGGGCCGCGCCTGCCGGTTGCGCCGGCAGGGCCGCGGCGGCCGCGGCGGCCGCGGGGACCACGGCGGCCGCGGGGGCCACGGCGACTGTGCGTCCCGTTGGCGGCGATTCCCGGCAATGAGAGCAGCTCGGGAACAGCGCGCTCGGTGGTGGGCTCCTTGGCGGCCTGCCCGGCGGCCGGGAGCAGCAGCACAAGTGCGGCCGCGGCGCCCAGTAGGCCGGACCCGCGTGTTGCGATCCGCTGCGAGGTCATGTGTAGCAATTGACGTAGGGGTACGGCGCCTTGAACCGCTCCCAGACGAAGTCGGGGAACGCCACCCCGTAGCCCCTCTGGCTCATCGGGCCGAAGGTCCTGTTGGTCAGGTCCTTGGCCGGGAAGGCGTCCTGACTGGCGGTCCAGCTGCGCTTGCTGAGCGCCAGCACGTCTCCTCCCCGGTTGCTGTTCTGGCCTTCGAACGGCGCTTGCCACCTAAGCCAGGAGCTTGAGTCCGCGTCGCGCCACGAACGCCCGTAGCCGAACAGGTAACAGCTGTTGGGCTTGTCGTCGTTCCAGCTGAAGGACGGGTTCAGGTACCAGATCCTGTAGGCGACGGGAAAGAGCTCGCTGCTGAACCATCCGTTGGCGCTGACCGTGAGGTAGTTCGCGAGCTGGTCGACGTTGACCACCCACTGAGGGGTGGCGGCGGCCGTTCCCAGCGCCTTGAGGCGCCCGTAGTCGGAGGCCACCACCTCATGCAGGCTGTCCAGCGACTTCGCGGCGGACTCGAGCTTGTCGGCGGACTGTTGGGCGAGATCGTCGGTCTTGGTGTCGACCTCCCTGCCGAGGGGTGCTCCGCTTCTTGCGTCCTGCGTGAGCGACATACCGGCCTCGTAGGCCGCTGCGATCCCCTCGATGACAGCCAACACGATCGGCGCTCCTCCTTCTGGGACCGTCACGAAGAGCGCGGCGTCCTCCGCGAGCATGAGGATCAGGTTTCCGATGTCGGCAAGCAGGTCCTCATTGGGCGGATCGACGTCGTCGCGGATCGCCGTTCCGAGGCTGTGCAGATCCACCGAACCCTCGGCGTTGCTCCGGTTGAGCGCCTTTTCGTAGGCGTCGAACAGCTTCTTGACGTCGTTCAGCCAGTCGAACTCAAGTTGCAGCTCGGCCTTCAGGTTGTCGAACTGGGCCCGCGAGAAGCCAGGGTCCCCGCCCGCGCTCTCGCAGGCGCCATCGCCCGGATAGCGCAGGTTGGACAGGTCGGACTTGGTGGCGGCCCAGTCCCTGTTCAGGTCGCCCGAGTACGCCTGCCGCAGATCGTTGCCCCACGCCTTGGTCTGAGGCAGACACGAGGTGATGTAGGCGAGCGCCTTCCGGTAGGCGGTCGTGGTCACTTGGCCGGTGCCCGCCCCGCCGGTGTAACGCCAGGGAGTGGCCGCGCGGAACGTCATGTCGTACAACGAGTCCAGCGTGTTCGCCGGGCTCGAGGGCGTCGGCACGTAGTAGCCGTCCGAGCGGATCGACATCCGGCCGCGCAGCGTTCCCGTCTGGGTCGTCGGAGGCGAGGTCGTGGGGTCGGTGACCACGGCCGAGCTCGACTCGGCGACCTCGGTGCGGTCGAGCAGCGGTCCTCCGACGTAGGCGTATGAGCCGTTGACGTTGTAGAGGGTGTGGGGGTTGGCGCCGTACCTCGCGAGCGCCTGGCCCAGCTTCAACCAGGCTCTCTCGCCCAGGTCGGGCTGGTAGGGGTCGGAGGGCGGGGCCGGGCGCGCGACCCTGCCGATGCTCTGCACGGCCACGTGGTTCCCGGCGTAGCCCCCGGGGCTGCTGTTCACGTAATCCGCCATCGCGTCGATCGCGCCGACCGGGTCCGCGACGCCGTTCGTGGCGAAGACTCTCTGGTCGGCGACGGTGAAGTCGATCGGGTTGAGCGTCACGATCGAGAAGCCGCCCGTGGCCCCCGCCGGGAGCGAGGCATCGATGGTCTGGCCGGTCAGGGTCATCGTGTTCGCGGTGGCGCTGGAGGCAGACGACGTGTTGAAGGCCGGCCGGCTCGGCTGGAAGCGAAAACCGTCGGTCCGATCGGGCATCAGCCAGCCCGTCAGCCCATCCACGTTGCCTCCGCCGTGGGTGTAGAAGCCGCTGCCGTCGCCGCCCCCGGGTACGCCGAGGATCGCCAGCTTGTTGCGGTCTCCGAGAATGCCCTTGTCGATGGGTCCGACGCCGATCTTCTTCATCGCCGCGTTGAAGGCATCGTTCTGGTCCGGCTGGACCGGCGGCGCCGGTCCTGCGTACGGGAACGACAGGATCACGAGCTGATGGAGACCCTGATTCTTCAGCGCGTCGGCGAGCTGGTTGATCCCGTGCTGGCCGCTCCCGCTGCCGTCCAGCCACGTGTTGGCATCCTTGACCGGCTCGAGTGTCGTGCGGTCGAGGGTGAGCCACTGCAGAGAGGCCCCGGTCGGGCTCTGGTTGGGATAGAACGTCGACCCCACCTGGATCCCGTGCTGTCCGTTCTGGCTGGTGAGGCCTTTGAACGTCTGCAGCGGCGCGGGTGCGGCGGTCACTGCCACCTGGTCCGTGCTCACCGAGGTGGCCTGCGCCGCGCTCGCGCGCTTGCCGGGCCTGCTGAGCTCGCTCAGGGTGAGCCTTACGACGTACCGGCCCCGGCGGTCGGGGATCAGGGCCGGGCGCGCCGACCCGGGGCGGCGCAGCACCGCGCGTGAGCCCCGCGGCTTTCGGACGATCTTCCAGCGATGACGTGGCTGCCCGCGGCCCGCGGTGCGCGATTGGCGGCCGTCGAGCCGCTGGAGCCTGCCGGCGCGCGTGTGGACGTCCCAGCCGGCGGCCGCGAGATGGCGGTTTCGCCGCAGCACGAAGCGCCGGCTCACCACCACGTACCGGCCCGGTTCTGGTTCGGCCACCAGCAGCCGCAGGCGGTTGACGCCGTAGCGGAGCCCGTGGGCGGCGGACAGCTTCGCGGTGAAGCGCGTCAGACGCGAGCGGTTGAGCGCACGCGTGGCGGGCCGGCCGTTGACCCAGAGCCGGACCGTGCGGCTTCGGCGGATCGTGGAGAGGGCGGAGGGCGCGGCCAGGCGCGCGCGCAGCGACGTCACCGGCCCCGGCCGGACTCGCAGCCTGACCAGGCCGCGGACGCTGCGCCCGACGACGAGCGAGCGCGCGTGAATCACCGGCCGGCCGGCTCTCCGCTCGGCTCGGACGACCAGCTGGTTGGTGCCGTAACGCAGGCCATCGCCGGCCGTGAGGCGGGCCACGCGCCGCGTACCGCCCGCGGGCCGGAAGCGCGACGCGATGTCGCGCCGGCCCAGGCGAACCCGAAGATGCGTGGTCCGGGCAGGCAGCCGCAGGGCGACCCGCACCGGAAGCTGCTTGACGAACGTGTCCTCGCCGGGGCCGGCGACCATCTGGCCCGGTATCGCCGCCGAGCGCTGCGGCTGGGCCGCCGCCGGCGAGACGCAGACGAGCAGTGCCGCGGTCCCGGCAGCGACGACGGTCGGGAGGTGGCGGGCGTGCATGGCGGGAAGCCTCCGTCAGCCTGCGGCGCCGCACACCGTGGTCACCCCCAGACTCCACCCCCAGACTTTTGGCGGGGGTGGTGGCGTCTCCGCCCAAAATCCTGGGGGGTCAGTCTGGGGATCGCCACGGTGTGCGGTGGCGGCGCGCGACGGATGCTGCGGGCGACGTGACCGCGCAGACGGCCCACATCGAGCTCGACCTCCGCCTCGACGAGGACGGACTCCGAGGCGAGGCCTGCCGGGACGCCGGACCGCCACAGGTGTTCTCGGGCTGGTTGGGCCTGATCTCGGCCATCGATGGGCTGCTCGACGAAGACACCGGCGAGGACTCGTCGTGAAGAGGAGACGCAATGGGCGGTCTGCGACGCCCGCTCGAGGGCGCCCAGATCCGGGGACCCCGGCGGCAGCCCGGCGCCAGGCTGCGCCGACACCGGCGCTCACCCACCGCCGAAGGGCTGCTCTCCCCGGCACCTCGCTCCCCGCGGCGGCAAGACCCTGCGGACGAGGAAGCGAACGACGTGGCGGTCGGTGCAGGCCGACTTGGTGCCGTGTCCGTAGCCGTCGACGGTGAGCAGGCGGCCGCGGGCCAGTACCCGGGACAGAGCCACGGCGGCCTCATACGAGGTCGCGGGGTCGTGTGTGGTCGTGATGACGAGCACCGGACCCGCCGTCATGCGATCCCAGGGCCCGGTGTAGCGATTTGGAGCCGTGGCCGGCCACGTTGAGCACACCTCGGTCGCCCAGAGCCAGAAGCGGCCGGGTGCGCCGGCTCGCCCGAAGGTGACCGGGTCGAATCGGCGGAAGGCGGAAGGTCCCGGGTTGGGGCTGTCGGTGCAGTTGATCCCGAACGCCCCGCCGATGATCGGGGAACGCGGCCTCTGCGGCCGCCACTCCGTCAGTGGAGCCCGTCGTCCATACGCTCTGCATCTTGCGCGCCAGCTCGCTCCAACCGGCCGAGACGTAGAGGTCGTTGACCACGGTGCCCACGAAGTCGCCGTAGCTGACGCTCGCGCTCGACGGGTTGGACTCGAGTCGCCCGAGCAGGGAATCGAACTTCGCTCGCGTGGCCGCGGCGCTGCCGGCCGAGAACGCGCAGCGGGCGACCGGCTGGCGCCCGCACAGGTCCAGGAAGGCATCGAGCGTCTTGCGCGCGCTCAGATCGATCCGCTGGCGAAGGTACGTGGGCGCGAACGCCGCCGGATCGCGTAGCACGTTGCGGCCGCGGTTCACCCAGGCCACGGGATCGAGGATCGCGGAGAGCGCCATGGCCCGGAGGCGGCGCGGGAACATGTTGGCGTAGGTGGCTCCGAGGAACGTGCCCCAGGAGCCGCCGATGAAGGTCAACTTCCGAGCACCGACAGCACGGCGCAGCAGGTCCATGTCCCTCGCCGACTCGGCGGCCGTGATGTGCCGCAGGAGCGCACCGCTTCGTCGTTGGCAGCGCCGGCCGAAGGCCCGGTACCGCTGAATCCAGACGGACGTCTCGAGCGGGCCCACGGGGAATGTGTAAGCCGGTTTGCCGACGCCGGCGAAGAAGCGATCCTCGTCCGCCTGAGAGGCGAAGCACCTGACCGCGCTGCTTTCTCCCAGTCCGCGGGGATCCCAGCTGATCACGTCGAAGCGCTCACGCACACGAGGCAGCAGCCCCTCGACGACCGGTCCGAAATACGGCTTGGCGGCCGCCGGTCCGCCAGGGTTGTAGAACGCCGTTCCGATTCGGCGCGAGGGCTTCGTTGCCCGATGCCTGATCACCGCGATCCGTATCCGGGAGCCGCCCGGATCGCGGTAGTCGAGCGGCACCCTCGCGGTCGCGCAGTCGAAGCGCTTCTGATCGGGGCAGGGGGCCCAATCGAGCGTCGGCACGCGCACCGCGGCAGGCGCCGCCGCGGGGAGCGCAAGCAGAACCGACAGGACCGCCCAGAGAGCGCCGGCTGCCTTCATCCGCGTGCCGACCGGTTGACGCGGAAGCAGCGGTACTTCCACCAGAACGTAACGTTGCCGCGGAACTGCCAGTTGGTCACCAACCCGAGCCTCCATGACCATGCCCACGCGTTGTCTGGGTCGGTGACCAGATCCACCGCGAAACGGCCGATCGCTACCCATGCGGCCGGAGTGTCGAAGGCGTTGATGGCCCGAGTCCAGCCCGCCTCACACTGGAACTGTGGCGTCGACCCGATGTGGCCTACCC
The DNA here is from genome assembly GCA_963850205.1 of uncultured Thermoleophilaceae bacterium. Taxonomy (GTDB): domain Bacteria; phylum Actinomycetota; class Thermoleophilia; order Solirubrobacterales; family Thermoleophilaceae; genus JACVRW01. The sequence continues at coordinate 52,980 of CAWKKJ010000017.1, forward strand.
ACTGCGACCCCCACGGCCGGAGCGTGAAGGGACCGGTATGGCAGTCCTTCCAGGAAACGGACTCGCGGACCACCTCGAGTGTGCTCGGGGTGTCGCATCCCTGCCGGATGGCGGCCGCTCGCGCTTCGGGCGCGGCCGCCGATGCCGAGTCCGCGATGGACGCTCGCGCGTCGGCTGCGATCAGACCGCCCACGGCGAGCACACCCTTGGCGTTCGCCGGCAGCCCGCGGCAGTGCACCCGCGCAGTGGCAGTGAAGCGACGCGAGCCGATCTGCACGCGCGAACGCCGGACCTTGCAGTTGGTCCTGCGCGGCCGTGTGGTCAGGCGACCCATCGGCAGTGCATCGCCGCGCGGCTTGTCGACCTCGACGCGCACTGTCCCGGCCCCGTTTCTCAGGCGAAACGCCTTTCGGAGCGGAGCACGAAACGTAAGTGTCGCCCTGGCGCCGCGCTGCGCCTGCGGGCAGCGGATCTGCATTTGGAAGCGTCCGCGGCGCTCGTGATTGATGTAGCTGTAGTCGGCGACGGAGCAGCGAAGGCTCGCGCTGTTGGTAGACAGCAGGATGGCCGGCGGACTCGACCCTGTCTTGTGCCCTAGCTTCAGATCGACGCTCGTCAGTCCCCTGCGGAGCGCGACTGTGCGAACGGTCGGGGCATTGGCGACGGCGGACGCGCCCCTCAGAAGTGCACAGACCGCCGCCGCCTGAACCGAGCGGAGCTGCCTCAAGAGAGCGCCCTTGGGCGCCGGGATGTTCAGCGAGGTTGTTACCGAGCGCTTGCCGTCGGCCGTGGCGGCGGCCCACTGGACGTAGCCGGGGAAGTTCCCGGTGTGCCCGTAGACGGTCCCGCAGCGGCTCCGGTAGCGGAAGATCCCGAGACCGGCCGAATTCCTCCCCGGGCCGGGCGGGCTCGAGGACCCTCGGACGAACCGCATCTGCTGACGCCGCTCCGCGGCGCCGAACAACCTCCGGCCGAGGTACGCACGCATGAATGCGCCGAGGTCCAGAGGGGTCGACACGATGGCGCCTGACGCCCACGCGCCGCTCGGGCTCAGCGCGGTCGTGACGTCCTGCGGCGGCTGCCCAGGCGGCACGACATATCCGCGGATCTGCGGTGCCGGCAGCGAGATGCGCCGGGTAGGGAACGTCGTCTGCCTGAGCCCGGCCCGCGCGAAGACGAGCCGGGAGAGGAGGCGGCCGTACGACCGCCCGCTGACCCGCTCGGCGATCAGGCCGACCACGATGTTGTCGGTGTTGGAGTACTCGTACTTCGAGCCGGGTGGGAACACGAGCCCGTCCGACCGGACCCAATCGATGATCCCGGATGGTCGAACGTACCGACGCGGCTCACGCTCCGCATGCCTCGCGAACTCCTCGGACCGCGTGTAGTCGGGTAGCCCGCTGGTGTGGTTCAAGAGCTGTCTGATCGTCACCGGCGCCCACTCGGCGGGCAGGCCGGGCAGCCGTGCGCCGATCGTGTCGTCGAGGCCGAGCCTGCCCTGTTGCACCAGACGCAACGTGACCGCGCTGCTGAACGCCTTCGCGACGCTCGCGATGCGCATGTAATCCCTCGCGCGCGGCTTCCCGGGCCGCGCGGCGTTCGCCCGGCCGGCCCGCAGGACGGTCGTCCGTCCGCCGCGGTGGAGCGTCGCAATCGCACCCGGAGGCCCGCCGGGCGCCGCGATCAGCCGCTCCAGCCCGCGCTGGACAGCGGCGTCCCTCGTCGGCTGGGCCGCCGTCGCGCCTGCGGGGAGCAGCAGCGCGAGCGCGGCCGCGATCGCCGGCAGTTTCCAGGGGTGAGAGCTCGCTCGTGGGTCCACGCGCGGATTGTCGAGCGAACGGGACGCCCCGCACATCGGGGTCACCCCCCTACAGCAGCCCGGCTATTTGCCGGCGAGCACGGCCCCGAGCTCGTGGCGGGAGCGGACCCCGAGCTTGCGGTAGGCGTGCCCCAGGTGCTGTTCGACCGTCTTCGGCGTGACGAACAGCTCTTGCGCGATATCGCGGTTGGTTTGGCCTTCGGACGCGAGCTTGACGATGCGGAGCTCGCTCGGGGTGAGCGACTCAACCCCTGACAGCGCGGTTGTGCGCGGGCGCCCGCCGGCCGCATGCAGCTCGGTACGCGCCCGGCCGGCGAGGCTCGCCGCGCCGCAGACGTCGGCGACCTCGAGGGCTTGGCGGAGAGGCACTCGCGCATCGGTCGGCCGCTGGGCGTGTCGCAGCGCGACGCCGAGCGACAGCAGCGCTTTCGCGTGCTCGAGCCGAGCCGGGGAGGGGGCGACGAGCTCAACTGCCTCCTCCAGGTAGGCCAGTCCGTCGTCCTCGCCCCGGAGTGTCCCGAGCACCCTCAGCGTTCGGGCCACGGGCCCCGGCGCACCCCAGATGCGTGCGCGCTGAAGCTCCTCCTCGACCAACGGAAGCCCCTCCTCGGCTCGGCCGAGGCCGGCGAGGGCCAGCGCCTTGTTCGAGCGCCACGGGGCGTCCATCGGGTTGGGGAAGATGTGATCGAAGCGAGCCGCGTACTCCTCTACGGCCGCGAGCGCCTCGTCGTGGCGCTTCTCGGCAAGTAGTAGCTCGATCTTGCCGTTCAGCCAGTAGCGGGCTCCGTCATCGTCGCCGCCGGGGTCGGAGTTGTTCTCGAGCATCGCTCGCGCACGCTCGAGGTCACCCCGCTCACGCAGCACGCCGGCCAGGAAGGTCTCGCAGTACATCTTCCCGATCTGCTCGCCGTGCCCCCAGAGCTCGAGCTCGCCCAGAGCGGTCCGCAGTGACCGCCCCGCCTCGTCGAGGTCCCCGCGCCAGTACTGAGTGAACCCCAGCCACAGGTTGAGCGCGGAGATCGCGAAGAGCGAGCCGCGGCGGTGGGCGTCCGTGCGCGCGACCTCCCACCAGTCGAGCGCCTCCTCGCGGTCGGCGTAGACCAGGTTGGTGATCGCGCACGTGGCGAGGAGGCCGTTGTCGGCCGCAATCAGCTCCCCGCCCTCGAGCGCGGCGAGTGAAAGCTCGACACACTCCTCGCCGGGCCCGCACGTGTACATCCACCAGTGGGCCGTGATGGCGGCGAGCATCTTTGCCCCAACGCCCGCACCGACCGGCAGCTCGCGATAACGCTCGAGCCGGTGGTACGAGTCCTGGTCGCCGGCACCGAAGAGCACCCCGAAGAGCTCGAACGCCTCGAGCCCCTTGCGCAGGTCCTCGAGATCGGAGGGGAGCTCGGCCGCCGCCCGGCGCACCACGGCGACGCCCTCCTCCGGGAACCCCGTGAGGAGCAGCGCCCGCCCCAGCATCTGCGCGACCTTCCCGCGCTCGAGCGGGTCGGAGAGGGCCTCCCACGCCTCGCGGAGGTGCCCTGCGGCGGCGGGACCGCTCGTGAGCGCCTCGGCGAGGCCCAACTCGAGCAACAGCTCCGGTCGCTCCTCGGCCGACGGCGGCTCCGCGAGCGCTCGGGCGAGGTAGGCGACTGCGCTGTCGGCGGCGCCCTTGCGCCGTGAGGCGGTGGCGGCGCTCCGCAGCGTCTCGACGACCCATGCCTCGCCGCCGGCCGGGGCGTGCCGGAGGTGCGCCGCCACCTGCTCGTCAGGGGCCCCTGCATCAGCCAAGAGCCTCGCGGCGCGGTCGTGCTGCAGCTCCCGCTCCCCGGGCGGGACGTCCTCGCGGATCGCCGCGCCGACCAGCGGGTGGACGAAGCCCAGCGGCGGGGTGGCTCGCACGATCTCGGCACCCGCGAGCACGGCCACCGCAGTGCCGGCGCGCTCAGCGTCGATGCCCGCGAGCGCGGCCACGGCGGACAGGTCCGCGTCGTCGCCCAGCACGGCGAGGGCCCGTGCGACCGTTCCGGCGTCCCCGGGCAGACGACCGAGCCGAAGCAGGACCGCTCGTGAGACCGCGCGAGGACCCAGGTCAGCGACCAAGCGAGCGTTGACCCGGTCGGCGGGCACCTGCTCGGCCTCCAGGGCCTTCAACAGCTCGCCCAGAAGGAGCGGGTTCCCGCCTGTCGCCTCGTGACAGGCCGCAGCGAACGCCTCGTCGGCGGCGCCGTCGAGGCGGGCGCCGACCAGATCGGCCACCGCGGGCTCGCTGAGCGGCTGCGGGCGGATCAGGGCAACGAGCGGTTCGCCCGCGATCTCGCCGAGCAGCGCGGGGTTCCCGCCGAGCTGGGAGGGCCGCAGGCTGCAGACCACCAGCACGGGCAGCCCCTCGAGCCGGCGCCTGAGGTAGGCGAGAAAGCGCAGCGAGGGAGGATCGCTCCAGTGCAGGTCGTCCACCGTGAGCAGAAGCGGCCCCTGCTCGCTGAGATTCACGATCACCCAGTAGAGACCGTGCAGGGACGCGAACGAGGGGTCGGCGCCCGCCTCGCCTCCTTCGCGGCCGCCGGCCAGATCGAACACCGCGCGAGCCGGTCCGGCCGCCCCCGCCAGCGCCAGCGCTTCGTCCTCGAGAACGCCCGGCTCCAGCAGCTGGCGAACCACGCCGAACGGGAACTCGCGCTCGAGCTCCCCTCCCTGCCCGGCCAGCACGCGCAGACCCGCCTCGGCCGCCCGCCGCCGGGCCTCGGCCACGAGCCGGGTCTTGCCGATCCCCGCCGGGCCTTCGATCAACGCCAGTCGCGCGTGCCCGGCCGCCGCCTCTTCGATGAGCGCGTCGAGCGCGCCAAGCTCGGGCTCGCGCTCGAGGAGCACTCCGCCGGAAGCCGTCGGTGACACCGGGGGGAAATTGGAGGCCGGCCCACCCTCGGCCAGTCCAGGAGCCACGCCGTGAACGATAACCGTCGCGTGACGTTGATCACGCTCCCCACCTCGGCCGATGACTTCCAGGGTCCGTTGCGGTCTCGACCTGCAGACCATGACCACGCAACCAGACAACGTGACAACCGCAACGAACACCGACAAGCGCAGGTGGGCCGCCCTCTACGTCCTCTGCGGCGGGATGCTCATGATCGTGCTCGACGCCACGATCGTGAACGTGGCCCTGCCCTCCATCCAGGACGACCTGGGCTTCTCGCAGAGCAGCCTGGCCTGGGTGGTGAACGCGTACCTGATCGCCTTCGGCGGCCTGCTCCTGCTCGCCGGCCGGATCGGCGACCTGATCGGCAGACGCCGGGTGTTCCTCATCGGGCTGGCGGTGTTCACCGCCGCGTCGCTGGTGTGCGCCACGGCCCAGAGCCAGGGTGTGTTGATCGGCGCGCGCTTCGTGCAGGGGGCCGGCGGCGCCATCGCGTCGGCGGTGATCCTCGGGATGATCGTGACCATGTTCGGGAGCCGCGCGAACAGGCCAAGGCGATCGGCGTGTACAGCTTCGTGGCCTCGGCCGGCGCATCGATCGGGCTGCTCGCGGGTGGCCTGCTCACCGAGGCCATCAACTGGCACTGGATCTTCTTCATCAACCTGCCCGTGGGACTGGCGACCGGCGTGCTGGCCCTGCGCCTGGTCGAGGACCACGTGGGCATCGGCCTCGACCAGGGCGCCGACATTCCCGGCGCCGTGCTGCTCACCGGCGGTCTCATGCTCGGGGTGTACACGCTGCTCGAGGCGGGCGAGCAGGGCTGGGGATCGGCCCAGACGCTGGGGCTCGGAGCGGTGGCGATCGCGCTCTTGGCGGCCTTCGTCGCCCGGCAGGCACGCGTGGCCAACCCGCTGATGCCGCTGCGCCTGTTCCGCTCCCGCAACGTCGCCGGCGCGAACCTGGTGATGGCCCTGCTGGTGGTGGGCTTCTTCGGGATGTTCTTCCTGGGCGCCCTCTACATGCAGCGGATCCTGGGCTACAGCCCGCTCGAGGTGGGGCTGGCCTTCCTGCCCTCCTGCCTGGTGATGGGCACCCTGTCGCTCGGGTTCGCCGAGAAGCTGATCATGGGTATCGGCCCTCGTTCGGCGCTGATCGCCGGACTGGTCTCCGCCGGCGTGGGGCTGCTGCTGTTCACGCAGGCCCCGGTGGACGGGAGCTGGCTGGTCCACCTCCTTCCGGTGATGCTCCTGCTGGGCGGCGGCGCGGGCCTCGCCTTTCCCGCCCTGATGACCCTCGCGATGTCGGGCGCCACGCCCAGCGACTCGGGCCTCGCCTCCGGCCTCGTGAACACCACCGTCCAGGTGGGCGGCGCGATCGGCCTCGCGGTGCTCGCCACCCTGGCCACCGAGCGCACCGACGGCCTCCTCGCCGAGGGCGAGCCGGCCGCGTCCGCGCTGAACGCCGGCTTTCACCTGGCCTACCTGCTCGGGGCCGCGCTGATCGCCGTCGCCGTGGTGGTCGCCCTGGTGGTGCTGCGCTCGGAGTCCCCGGCCACCGAGCCCGAGGGCGAACCGGCCCGCGCCCAGCCGGCCTACTCCGAGGCCGGCTGACGGGGCCAGGCTGCTATAGCTAAATCAAGCTTGAACCAAGCGGCCGGAGATGGTTGACTGTGACAGGTGTCCCAGGTGCTGACCATCGGCGAGGTCTCGCGTCGCAGCGGCGTGGCCGCGTCGGCCCTGCGCTTCTACGAGGAGCGCGGCCTGATCGTCTCCGAGCGGGCGGGCTCCGGGCACCGGCGCTATCCCCGGCCGGTGCTGCGCCGCATCGCCTTCATCGTGTTCGCCCAGCGGGTGGGGCTGACGCTGGAGGAGATCGGCGCCGAGCTGGAAAAGCTGCCGCCGCAGCGGGTGCCAACCCGGCGCGACTGGAACGAGCTGTCGCAAGCGTGGTCCGAGCGGATCGACGGCCGCATCGCCGAGCTCGAACGGCTGAAGGCCGGCCTGGGCGAATGCATCGGCTGCGGCTGCCTCTCGCTCGACCGCTGCCGGCTCGCGAACCCGGACGACAGCGCCGGGCGCAGAGGTCCGGGGCCGCGCTACTGGATCGGCGACCGGCCCGTATAGGCTCGGGGCGGTGGCCGCCCGCCGCGGCATCTACGTCGCGCCCTTCGACGAACTGTCCGAGCCCGCGTTGGTGGCGGAGCTCGCCGCGCTGGCCGAGCGGGCGGGCTGGCACGGGTTCTTCGTCTGGGACCACCTGGTCTACCGGGCGCCGGTCGAGGCGGTCGCCGACCCCTGGGTGACGCTCGCCGCGGTGGCGGTGGCAACGCGACAGCTCACGCTGGGACCTCTCATCACGCCCGTTCCGCGGCGGCGGCCCCACAAGCTGGCCCGGGAGACTGTGACGCTCGACCGCCTCAGCGGCGGGCGGCTGGTGCTGGGCGTGGGAATCGGAAGCCCGAGGAGCGGCGAATTCGACCCCGAGCTCTTTGGCGAGGAGCCCGACCCGAAGGTCCGGGGCCGGCTGCTCGACCAAGGCCTGGAGCGGCTGCAGGGGTACTGGGACGGTGGCTTCAGTCCCGTGGCGGTTCAGCGGCCGCGCATTCCGGTATGGGTCGCGGTCTCCTGGCCCAACCGGCGCCCGCTGCGCCGCGCGGCGCGCTTCGAAGGCCTGTTCCCGGTCGACCTGCCCGGGCCGGAGGCGCTGGCCGAGCTGGCCGCCGAGATGGAGGCGCTGCGGCCCGGCGGCGGTGCCTTCGACCTCGTGGTGACCAACCCCCCCGGCACCGATCCGGCGCCCTGGGAGGAGGCGGGGGCCACCTGGTGCCTCACGGGCTTCGGGTCGCAGCCGAGCCGCGCCGAGGTCGAGGCGGCGATCGATGATCTAGCCTGACGTGCATGCGCTTTAACGATCTGGTGAACCGGGCGAAGGACGTAGTGGAGAAGAGGGGCGGCACCGATCAGCTCAAGAAGGACGCCGAGCAGCTGAAGAACATCGCCAGCGGCCCGGGTACCGCGCAGGACAAGGCCAAGCGGGCGGCCGACCACCTGAAGAATCCCCGTGGCGGCGGGCAGCCGGACCGGCCCGAGCCTCGGCCCGAGGGCGGCCAGGCCGAGCGGACCCCACGAGACAGCTCCGCTCCGCGAGAGGGTTCCTGACCGCCCCTCAGTCGCGGCCGGCAAGCAGCTTCAGGCTGGCCCGGGAGACCGGCTGCGCCAACCGGGGCGAGATCCGGCGCAGGGTCCAGAGCAGGGCCACGTGGTGGCGCGGCACCGCGCGGATCAGCTTGTCCTTGTGGACGGCGTCCACCACGGCCTTCGCCACCACGTCGGGCGACGAGCCGAAGCGGGCGTAGAGGCCCACCACCGGTCCTGCTTCTTCGACAGCTCCCCTTCGAACGCCGCTCGCCCGACGATGGCCGTGTCGATGAATCCCGGGCAGATCGCGCTCACCCGGATGCCGCGCTGGGAGAGCTCGGCGTTGAGCGACTCGCTCAGGCCGACCACGGCGTGCTTGGAGGTGGCGTAGGGCGCGGTCTCCGGACCGGGCACCAGCCCGAGCATCGACGCGGTGTTGACGATGTGGGCCGGGCGGCCCTGCTCCAGCATCCGGGGCACGAACGCGTGCACCCCGTGGATCACGCCCATGAGGTTCACGCCCAGCACCCGCCGCCATTCCTCGAGGCTGGTCTCCTCCACCCGCCCCGCGTGTCCCACGCCGGCGTTGCTGTGCAGGATGTCCAGCGCGCCCTCCGCGTCCCAGACCCGCGCGGCCAGCGCCTCCACGGCGGACGCGTCGGTCACGTCCAGCGCGTGGGAAACGGCCCTCCCTCCGCTCGCCTCGATCTCCCGCGCCACGGCGGCCGCGCCCTCCACGTCCAGATCGGCGACGTGCACGGCGGCGCCCAGGCGGGCGAACAGCAGCGCGGTCGAGCGCCCGATGCCCGACGCCGCCCCGGTGACGACGGCGATCCGGCCCTGGAAGTCCGGCGGCGGCATGGAGGGCACCGTACCGCCTGCGAACCGCTCTGGCGCCCCCTGCCAGACGCTCGCCCACGGCTCCGGCTACGCTCCGGCGGACGGGCAGTGGGGTTGATCGAGGGAGAGAGGGTCCTTACTTGAAGACAGAGACCGACGTGCTGATTGCACCGCGGCTGCGCCGCGAGGAAAACGACGTCGAGCCGGTGCTCCACGAGACGCGGGACCGCATCATCACCGGGACGGTCACGGTGGTGCCCTTCCTGGCGCTGGGAGTGGTCTGCTGGCAGGTGTGGTCGGACCTCCTGCGCTGGAGCGACGTGGCGGTGTTCCTGATCATGTACGGCCTCACCGGCCTGGGCGTGACCGTCGGCTTTCACCGCCACCTGACCCACAAGGCCTTCTCCACCAGCCGGCCGGTGCGGGCGATCCTGGCGGTGCTCGGGTCGGCCAGCATCGAGGGGCCCGTGATCTCCTGGGTGGCCGACCACCGCAAGCACCACCGCTTCTCCGATCAGGAGGGTGACCCCCACAGCCCCCACGTGGGCCATGCCGGCGGCTGGCGCGGGGCCCTAACGGGCTTGCTCCACGCCCATGTGGGCTGGCTCTTCATCCACACCCAGCGGGGCAAGAGGAAGCGCTACGCCCCGGACCTGATCCGCGACCCGGTCATCAGCTTCGTCGACCGCACCTTCGTCGCCTGGGTCGTGGGCGGGCTGGTGGCGGCCTTCGCGCTCGGCTGGCTGATCGGCGGCTCGCTGGGCGCCGCGCTCACCGGCCTGCTTTGGGGCGGGGCGGTGCGGATTCTCGTCCTGCACCACGTGACCTACAGCATCAACTCGCTGTGCCATTTCTTCGGCCGCCAGGACTACGACACGCCCGATCACTCGCGCAACCTGCTCTGGCTGGCCCCCTTCACCTTCGGCGAGTCCTGGCACAACAACCACCACGCCTTTCCCACGTCCGCGTTCCACGGCCTGCGGATCTGGCAGTTCGATCCGTCGGGCATCGTGATCCGCTGCCTCGAGAAGCTCGGCCTGGTGTGGGACGTTCAGCGCGTCTCCGAGGAGCGCCAGGCCAAGAAGGCGGTCACCGAGGCCGCCTGACCGGCGCCAACTCCCGTGTTCGCACGCACTGGCCCGTTTCGCAGCGAGCTCGAGAGGGCGCTCCCGGCTCGGCCCTTCGCCGTCGATTTCTGGGACGGCAGCCGCCTGCCGTCCACCAACGGCGGCGGCCCGGTGTTCCGGGTGCGCTCGCCCGCGGCTCTCGGGCATGCACTGCGCGCTCCGGGACAGCTGGGCATCGGCCGCGCCTACGTCTCGGGCGAGATCGAGATCGACGACCTCGACGCGGTGATCGAGCTGCTGGACACCTGGGAGCCGCCGTCGCTGGACCGCGCGGAGCGCGCCCGGCTGGCCCTGGCGGCCGTGCGCGCCGCCGGACTTCAGCGTCCACCGCAGCCGCCGACCGCGGAGCTGCGTCCGCAGGGGCAGCGCCACAGCCCCGAGCGTGACGCGCGTGCGGTCCGCCACCACTACAACCTGCCCACCGAGTTCTTCCGTCTCTTCCTCGGCGACTCGCTCACCTACAGCTGCGCCATCTTCTCCCGCGGGGCGACCACACTCGAGGAGGCCCAGGAGGCCAAGCTGGAGCTGGTGTGCACCAAGCTGGGGCTCGAGCCCGGGCAGCGCGTGCTCGACGTAGGCTGCGGGTGGGGCAGCTTCGCCATCCACGCCGCGGAGCGCCACGGCGTCGAGGTGGTGGGGATCACCCTGTCGGAGCCACAGGCGGCCGAGGCCCAGCGGCGCGTGCGCGAGCGCGGCCTCGACGACCGGGTGGAGATCCGGGTGGCCGACTACCGGACGCTCGAGCCGGCCTCGTTCGACGCCATCGCCAGCATCGGCATGGTCGAGCACGTGGGCTCGAACCAGATCGACGTCTACGCCCGCCGGCTGGCTGCCGTGCTGCGGCCCGGAGGCCGCCTGCTCAACCACGGGATTGCCCGGGTGCGGGTGGGCGATCCCGAGGCGGGCGCGTTCTCCGAGCGCTACGTCTTCCCCGACGCGGCACCGCTCCATCTGTCACGCATCGTGCTGGCGCTGGAGCGCGCCGGCCTGAGGACCGATCACGTGGAGGGCTTCCCGGCGGACTACGCCGAGACGCTCAGCCACTGGAGCAGCCGCTTCGACGAGAACCTCGACGAGGCGGTCCGGCTCGCCGGGGAGGAGCGCGTCCGGGTCTGGCGCCTCTACCTGCGGACCGCCCGCCAGGGCTTTCGCACCGGCTTCCTGTCGGTCTATCAGGTGCGCTGCGAGGCGCCGGAGTGAGACACGACGTCGTGGTCCTCGGCGCCGGCCTGGCCGGGCTGAGCGCCGCACGCGACCTGATGCTCGGCGGCGCGGACGTGGTGGTGCTGGAGGCTCGCTCCCGGCCGGGGGGCCGGGTGGAGCAGACCCAGCTTGCGGACGGCCGGTTGGTCCAGCTCGGAGGGGAGGTTGTCGGCCCCTTTCACACCGCCTACACCGGGCTGTGCGACGAGCTGGGGCTCGCCCTCGTGCCCTCGTTTCCCAGCCGGCCCGGGGAGGACACCTGGGTGCTGGCCGGCGGTCGCTCGATCGGCTCCTCTCATCCCTGGATGTCCGACGAGGACCGCGAGAGCTACGTCCGGACCGAGCGAGAGTTCGCGCGCCTCGCCGGGACCGTGGATCCCGCCGACCCCTGGTCGCATCCCGAGGCGGAGCGGCTGGACTCGCTGTCGCTCGGCGACTGGCTGCGCGAGATGGGCGCCACGGCCAACGTGGTCCGGGCCCGCGACCTCTTCATGCTCGCCCTCTCGGCCGAGTCGGTGGAGCGGACCTCGCTGCTGGCCGACCTGCGCAAGGAGGCCGCCGCCGGGGCGCACGGCTTCTACTCCTACGACATCTGGGAGTGCCTGCGGGTGGAGGAGGGCTCGGCCACGGTCGCGCTGCGCATGGCCGCCGAGCTCGCCCACAGGGTGCGCTACGGCACCGCGGTCGCGCGCGTGCGGGTAGACGGAGCCGGCTGCTCGGTGACGGCCGCCACGGGCGAGCGCTTCGACTCCGACGCCGTGGTGTGCGCGCTGCCGGTGGCGCCGCTGCGCCGCGTGGCCGTCGAGGGCGTGTCGGACGCCCGCATGGCCTCACTCGATCGCCAGCGCAACGCGCTGGCCGCCAAGGCCGTGTTTGCCTACCCGGACTCGTTCTGGGAGGACCAGGGCCAGAACGGCGACGTGTTCTTCGAGACCGCCGTGCTGGGCGGCACCTGGACCCAGCGCGAGGGCATCGTGTCCGCCCTGGTCCCGCCCGAGCGGCTGGCCGCCTTCCTGACCACCTCACCGGCGCAGATCGAGGGCGAGCTGCTCGAGGAGATGGCGCAGGCCTTCGGCCCGCAGGCGCTCGACCCCGAGGCCGTGTTCCTCCGCCGCTGGGGCGTCGATCCCTGGACGCAGGGCTACATCACCGCATGGCGACCGGGCGACGTGATGGCCGTGGGTCCCCTGCACGGGACCCACGAGCCGCCCTTCTACGTATGCGGCTCCGACCAGTGGGTGTGCGGCTACATGGAGGGAGCGGTGCGCACGGGCCGCGGGGCGGCGCGCGCGGCGATGAACGGCGGCTAGCCCGTCTCCCTCGCGCTTGTCGTTGAGGGGGGTTGCGCACGAAACGTCCCCACTTGGGACGCAACGTAGGCACCCCCCTCGCTCGCGGCCCACGGGCAGAGAGCCCAAGCGGATGCGAGTGGGGGGTCCGTCCTAGCCGGAGCGCTCCAGCACGACCACCGGGATCTCCCGGTCGGTCTTCTGCTGGTAGTCGTCGTAGGCCGGCCACGCGCCGGTCATGGTGCGCCACATCTCCGGCTTCTCGTCCGGGGTGGCGGCGCGGGCGCGGGCGGGGAAGCGGTCGGCCCTGACCTGCACCTGGACCTCGGGGTCGGCCTCCAGGTTGCGGTACCACGCGGGCGGCTGATCGGCCCCGCCGTCGCTGGCCACCACCAGGTAGGCGTCGCCGTGCTGCTGGTAGATGAGCGGGGTGGGTCGCGCCTCGCCCGAGCGCCGGCCCGTCGTGGTGAGGATGAGAGCCGTCGTGCCCTGCCAGTCGTGGCCCTCCTCACCGTTGGTCGCCTCGTAGCGCTTGACGTGCTCCTGTCCGAACAGCATGTCTCCGCCTCCTTACTGATTTGCGCCGGGAACGGCGAACGCCGCGATCGGCCACGAAGTGGGCCAGCGCCGCCACCACCACCAGTACGTGGAAGACCTCGTGGTAGCCGAACACGCTGGGGCTCGGATCCGGCCGGCGACGGGCATAGACCACGGCCCCGGTCGTGTAGGCCACGCCTCCCACCGCGAGCAGCACCAGCAGGGCCGGGCCGCCCCGCTCGACCAGCTGGGGCATCGCGATGACCGAGAACCAGCCCAGGGCCACGTAGGCCGCCGCCGTGAGCCACTTGGGCGCCTGGACCCAGACCAGCGTGAAGATGATGCCGGCCAGCGCGCCCCCCCACACGCCCGCCAGCACGACGTTGCTGAGCGGCTCGGACATGACCAGCATCGCGAAGGGGGTGTAGGTGCCGGCGATGAGCACGAAGATCATCGCGTGGTCGAGGCGGCGCATCCAGGCGCGGATCGGCGGCCGCCAGGTGATGCGGTGGTAGAGGGCGCTCGTGCCCAGCAGGCCGCACAGGGCGACCACGTAGATGGCGCAGGCCGCCGTGGCCCGGCCGGCCGGCGCCAGCCAGACCAGGAGCGCCCCGGCCGCCAGCGCGACGAAGAACGACCACTGGTGCACCACTCCGCGCAGGCGGGGCTTCGGCGGCAGCGCGGGAGCCGGGATCACCGGATCTGCATGCCCGAGATCGCCCGGGCGATAACAAGCCGCTGGATCTCTGAGGTTCCTTCGAAGATGGTGTAGATCTTGGCATCTCGGTGCATGCGTTCCACCGGGAACTCGCGCGTGTAGCCGTTGCCGCCCAGGATCTGGATCGCGCGCTCGGTGGCCCACACCGCCACCTCGCCTGCCTTCAGCTTGGACATCGACCCCTCGGCGGCGCCGAACGGCTTGCCGGTGCGGCCCATCCACGACGCCCGCCAGACCAGCAGGCGGGCCGCGTCGATCTCCATCTTCATGTCGGCGAGGGCGAAGGCGATGGCCTGGTTGTCGATGATGGGGCGGCCGAACTGCTCACGCTCCTTGGCGTACTCAAGGGCGTACTCGTAGGCGGCCCGGGCGATGCCGAGCGCCTGCGCGCCCACCGTGGGACGGCTGACCTCGAACGTTTGCATGGCGGCCTGCCGCTTGGACCGGGTGCCCTCGCGCGCGCGGGCCATTCGCTCGTCCAGCTTCTCCCGGCCGCCGAGCAGGCAGGGGCCCGGCACGCGGCAGTCGTCGAGGAACACGTCCGCGGTGTGGGACGCGCGCAGGCCGTGCTTCTTGACCTTGGCGCCCTGCTGCAGGCCCGGCGTACCGGGCGGAATCACGAACGCGGCCTGACCGCGCGACCCGAGCTCGGCGTCCACCGAGGCCACCACCACGTGCACCGCGGCGATACCGCCGTTGGTGGCCCAGGCCTTCTGGCCGTTCAGCACCCACTCGTCCTTGGCCTCGTCGTAGCGGGCTCGCGTCCGCAGCGAGGACACGTCAGAGCCGGCGTCCGGCTCCGAGACGCAGAAGGCCCCCACCGCTGGCTCCTCGACGGTGCCGTAGCACTGCGGCACCCACTCGAACAGCTGGTCCTGCGTGCCGGCCGAGTAGATGCCGGCCACGGCGAGGCTCGTGCCCATGATCGACATGCCGATCCCGGCGTCGCCCCAGAACAGCTCCTCGTTGACGAGCGGCAGGGTCAGGCCGCTCTCGTCGGCCCAGAACGACGCGATCGCCTCGAAGCCGTAGAGGCCGATCTTGGCCGCCTCGGCGATCACCGGCCAGGGAGTCTCCTCGCGCTCGTCCCACTCGGAGGCCGCGGGCCGCACCACGCCCTCGGCAAAGCCGCGGACCCAGTCGCGCACGTCGCGCTGGTCGTCCGACAGCTCGAGCGAGAAGGCGTGGGTCTCCGTGGTGGCAGCCAAGGAAGGAGGTCTCCGCGGGCGGGCACGTTATACGGGCCCCGCCCGCGGAGGCGCCGCCTCCCCTGGCGGCCGGACCTTGGTCTACGGGTTGCGGGCGAACAGCTGCCCCCGGGCAGCCCCGTCCGGGTACTTCGCGTTGTGGATGTTCACGTAGTACTTGGACGGGTTCCTGGGGATCGCCCTCGAGAGCTTGCGGCTCAGCCGCACGCACCCGCTGGATGACCCCGGATCGCCGCTGGACGGCGGATCGAGCTCGACCACGATGGGGCCGTTCTTGTTCCTGCCGCCCTTGTGGATGTGGGCTGCGACCGGGTCGCCGATGTCCTTGACCGCGATGCCGTAACACATCTCCCGGCCGTCGATCACGGCGGTGAAGCTGCCGCCGCCGTCGGGATCGCCGACGCCGCGCATGCCGTCGTCGGTGATCTCGTTCGCGCCGGACATGGCCGAGAAGAGTGGCTTGAGACGTGCGCTCGCCGCGGTGGGCAGGGCGAGGACGAGGATGGCGCAGAGAGCGAGGGCCGCTATCAGCCAGCGCTTTCTCATGAATATGCCTCCGATGGCTCGAGTACTGGCGTTCGGGCCATCCTACGCCGCCACCTGCTCAGGCGGCTGCTTGTCGGCTACGGGTCTACAGCAAAGATCTGCCCCCGGGCCGCTCCGAATGGGAACTCGAAGCTGTGGACGTCCACGTAGTACCCCCCTGGGTTCTCGGGGATCGCAAGCGCCAGCTCCCCGTCCAACCTGACGCAGCCGCTCGATGAGCCCGGATCGACGCTCCAGGGAGCGTCGAGCCTGATGACTCGAGGTCCGCTCGTGTTCGCGGCGCCCTCGTGGACGTGCGCCGTGTAGGGCACCACTATCCAGGGCCTGAGGTCCTTGAGCGCGATGCCGTAGCAGAACACTTGGCCGTCGATCACCGCGGTGAAGCTGCCGCCGCCGTCCTCGTCACCCGGCTTCGGCTCCACGTTCGGGCCGGACATCACCGCGAAGAGCGGCTTCAGCCGGGCGTTGGCCGCTGTGGGGAGGACAAGGACGAGTGCGGCGAAGAGCGCGAGGGCCGCAATCAGCCAGCGTCTTCTCATGGTGTACCTCCAGTGGGCCTTGACTACCGGAATCTTGGCGATCCTACGCCGCCCCGGAGGCCAGAGTCCAGCCCGCCACGCCGCTACGCTCGGTTCGTGGCTGTCGTGGAAGCCGCTCTGGTTGGACGTCGCCAGGAGCTTGGTCTGGTGCAGCGCGCCCTCGACGAGGCCGAACAGGGCAACTCGCGTGCGCTCGGCCTTCGCGGCGAGCCGGGAATCGGCAAGTCGCGACTGCTCGCCGAGCTGAATTCCGGAGCGCTGGAGCGAGGGCACGTCGTCCTGAGCGGCAGGGCCAGCGAGCTCGAGCGCGACCTGCCGTACGCGCTGCTCGTCGATGCGCTCGACGAGGACGTCACGCGCCAGGACATGCGCGGCCTGGGGCGCGCGGACGAGGAGCACCTGGCGGAGCTGGCCGCGGTCCTGCCCTCCGTGCGGGCCGCGGGTGGAGTCGAGGCCACCGCGGCGGCCGAGCGCCACCGGGTGGCCCGCGCCGTCAGGGCCCTGCTCGAGCTGATGGCCCGCGAACGGCCGCTCACGCTGCTGTTCGACGATGTGCACTGGGCCGACGGCGCGTCGGCCGACGTGGTCGCATTGCTGCTCCACCGGCCCCCGGACGGGAGAATTCTCATCGGCCTGGCCACCCGCACGGGGAGAGCCCCCGGCCTCGAGCAGGCGCTGGAGATCGCGGTGCGCTCCGGCACGGCCGACGTCGCGGACCTGGGCCCTCTGCCGGTCGAGGATGCGGGGACCTTGCTACCGGGGCTCGGCAGCTCGGCGCTGCTTCGCCTGCATCGCGAGAGCGGTGGCAACCCGTTCTACCTCCAGGCTCTCGCCCGCAGCGCTCCCGCCGATCCCCGCGTGGCAGCCCGGCGCTCGGTGGGCGCGGGTGTGCCCAGGGCGGTGAAGGCCGCCCTGGCCGGTGAGCTGGCGGAGCTGCCCCCGGAGATGCGCGAGGTGCTGGAGGGCGCCGCCATCGCGGGCGATCCCTTCGAGCCCGAGCTGGCCGCGGCTGCCGCCGGGGTGGAGGAGGACGCCGTGCTGACGGCGCTCGACGAACTGCTGGAGACCGACCTGGTGCGTCCCACCGACCAACCGCGGCGGTTTCGCTTCCGGCATCCGCTGGTGCGCCGTGCGGTGTACGAGGGCACGCCCGGCGGCTCCCGCCTGGCCGCTCACGGCCGGGCCGCCGACGCGCTCGCGGCACGGGGCGCAACGCCCGCCCAGCGGGCGCATCACGCCGAGCGAGCTGCTCGTCCGGGCGACCTGGCGGCGGTGGACCTGCTGGCCGCGGCCGCCGAGGAGAGCACCCGGGGCGCGCCGGGAACCGCCGCGGGCTGGTACGGCGCGGCCCTTCGCATCTTGCCCGACGGGCCGGAGCACGACGAGCGCCGCCTGTCGCTGCTGGGGGCCCAGGCGGACGCGCTCACATCCGCTGACCGTGCGGTCGAGGCCCGCGACGCGCTTCGCCATGCGCTCGAGCTCCTGCCACAGGAAGCCGCGCCACAGAGAACCGACGTCGTGGCTGAACTCGCTCATCTCGAGGTCTGGCTCGGCCGGCCCGAGGAGGCGCGCCGCCTGCTGGAGGAGGCCCGCTCGTCCCTTCCCGGCGACGCCCCGAAGCAGTTCGCGATCCTGACCCTCGAGTTGAGCCACGAGCGCGGTTCCACCGGGGACTACGAGGCGGTCTCGGGCCTGGCCAACGAGGCCCGAAGCGCGGCTCGAGAGGCCGGCGCTGCCGCCCTGGAGGCCGCGGCGGCGGTGAGGGCGGCGGATGCGCTCAATACAACGCTGCGCGGTACGAAGGCGCCCTTGGCTGCGGCCGAGACGAGCCTGGATGAGGCCTCGTCGCTCGTGGATGCGTTGTCGGACGAGGAGTTGTGCGAGCGGCTGGAAACGCTGCTGTGGCTGTCGGCGCTGCAGCTCTACTGCGACCGAGCCGAGACGGCCCACAGCGCACGCCGGGGGCTCGAGCTCGCCCGCAGGACGGGCCAGGGCCTGTTGGCCACCGGGTTCGTGGCCCTGCGCGGCTACGCGGCGGAGCGGATCGGTGCACTCGAACTGGCCCGTGACGCGGCCGAGGAGACGCTGGAGAGCGTCCTGATCTCCGGCAACACGACCCTGGAGTACTGGGGGTCGCAGCTGGCCTGCTGGGTGGCAGTGGCCGAAGGGCGGGTCGACGAGGCCCTGGCCCAGGGAGAGGTGGCCGCCGAGCGGACGCGTGAGGCGCCACCGTCCGCCGCGGGCTGGGGGTTGGCCGCCGCCCATCTGGCCGCCGGAGACCCCGATCGCGCCCTCGCGACGCTCGAGGAGTTCGGCTGGGTGGACGCTCGGCTCTCCGCGCTCGACCGCCTGCGGACGCTCGACGTGACGGTCCGCAGCCTGCTCGCGAGCGAGCGCGTCGAGGACGCGGCCACCTGGGCCGCCACCGCGCAAGAGGAGGCGGGCGGCCGCGACCGGGGCACCTTCGGGGCGGTGCTCGCCCATATCGACGCCTCGGTGGCGCTGGCCCAGGGCGAGGCGGCGCGTGCGGCGAAGGTGGCGCTGCAGGGAGCAGCGGCGGCTGAGAGCGTGGAGGCGGCGCTGTGGGCCGGCCGCTGCCGAACGCTGGCCGGCGAGGCCCTGGTGGCGGACGGGCACGAGGACCAGGCGCGGGAGGAGCTGCGCCGTGCCGCCGCGGACCTCGACTCGCTGGGCGCGGCCGGCTTCCGGGATGCCGCGTTGCGGCTGCTGCGTAAGCTGGGCGAGCGGCCCCGTCCGGCGGCGGCAGCCCAGACCGCGTCGTCGGGAGAGCTGAGCGCGTTGACCGCCAGGGAGCGCGAGGTGGCCGATCTCGTGGCCGAGTCGCGTACCAACAAGCAGATCGCGGCGCAGCTGTTCCTCAGCGAGAAGACCGTCGAAAAGCACGTGTCCAGCGCCATGGCCAAGCTCGGGGTCACGGCGCGCACCGGGATCGCGCGGCTGGTGGAGCGCGAGCGGGCCGGCCTGGACGCGTAGGGACTTCCCCCATACCAAGACCCCGCTGCGCGCGCGAATCTGTATCGCGGACACATGACTCCCTACACGAACAACGGTGAGCTGGCGTTGGACGGCCTCGAGGCGATGCCGGACGTGGTCGCCCGTCTCGAGGCGCAACGGCGCGTCCGGGTGGCCGATCTCTCCTGCGGTCAGGGCGCCGCGGGCCTGGCGATCGCCGAGGAGTTCCTCGATGCGCTGGTCGACGGATTCGACACGCGCCCGACCTCGGTGGACCAGGCCCAGCGCGAGGCCGAGGAGGCCGGGCTCGATGCTCGCGTCCGCTTTCGTCTGGGCGACGCCGCGCTCCTGGCCGGCACCGACCACTACGAGCTGATGTTCCATCTCGACCCGGGCGATCCGCTGGAGTCGCTGCCGGGCACCCGGGCGGCGCTGGCCGAGGGGGGCGTGCTGGTGGTGGCCCGCGAGCGGGCCGAGCCGCCCGAGATGCTGCGCGAGCGGGCCTCGGCGGCCGGCTTCGAGACCGTTGAGGAGCTGCCCGTCGAGGACGAGTCCGTCCGCCTGTTGGCGCTGCGCGTCACCTGACGCGCGCGATACTCACGCCGTGCTCGACACCGACGTGGCCATCGTCGGCGCCGGGGTGGTGGGCGCCGCGATCGCCCGCGACCTCAGCCGCTACGACCTCCGCCTCACCCTGCTCGACGCCGCCCTCGACGTCGGGGCCGGCACGAGCAAGGCGAACACGGCGCTGCTGCACACGGGCTACGACGCCAAGCCCGGCACGCTCGAGTCGCGCCTGGTGGCGCGCGGGTACGAGCTGCTGAGCGACTACGCGCCGCGCGCCGGCATCCCGGTGGAGCGCACCGGCGCGCTGCTAGTGGCCTGGAACGACGAGCAGCTGGCCGAGTTCGCCGGCATCGTCGAGCGCTCGCGCGCGAACGGCTACGACGCGATCACCGAGGTAGGCATCGACGAGCTCTACCGCCGCGAGCCGCGCCTCGGCGCGGGGGCGCGCGGGGCGCTGGAGGTGCCGGACGAGGGAATCATCTGTCCCTTCACCACGCCGCTTGCCTTCGCCACCGAGGCGGTGCTGGCCGGCTGCGAGTTGCGGATGGGTGAGAGGGTGACCGCCGTGGAGCGTCTCGAGGGCGGCGGCTTCGGCCTCACCACACCTCAAGGGGGCCTGAGCGCGCGCTGTCTGGTCAACGCAGCCGGCCTCTTCTCGGACGAGATCGACCGAATGCTCGGGCACGATCGCTTCACCATCACGCCCAGGCGGGGAGAGCTGATGGTGTTCGACAAGCTCGCCCGCCCACTCGTGAGTCAGGTCCTGCTGGCGGTGCCCACCAAGGTGACCAAGGGCGTGCTCATCGCACCGACGGTGTTCGGCAACGTGATGCTCGGCCCGACGGCCGAGGACCTGGAGCGAAAGGACGACCGCGGCTCGAGCGCCTCCGGCCTGGACTACCTGCGCTCCGAAGGGGAGCGCATCATGCCCGCACTCCTCGACCACGAGGTGACCGCCGTCTACGCGGGACTGAGGGCGGCGAGCGAGCACTCGGACTACGTGGTGAGCGTGGACGACGGCTACGCCTGCGTGGGCGGCATTCGCTCGACCGGGCTGACTGCCTCGATGGCCATCGCCGAGCACGTGCGCGGCGAGCTGGGCCGAGCCGGGCTGCCGCTCGAGCCTCGGGAGGACCTGCCCGAGGTGCAGATGCCCAACCTGGGAGAGGCCTTCCCGCGGCCCTACCAGCGCGGCGACCTGATCGAACGCGACCCCGAGTACGGCCGCGTCGTCTGCTTCTGCGAGCGGGTCACGCGCGGCGAGGTCCGCGATGCGCTGCGGAGCCCGATTCCTCCACGGGACCTCGACGGGCTCCGCCGGCGCACGCGCGCGCACCTCGGCCGCTGCCAGGGCTTCTACTGCGGGGCGCAGCTGCAGGAGCTGCTGGAGCGATGAGCGCCGGCCCCGCCGTGGTGGTGGGCGCCGGCCCGGCGGGGCTGGCAGCGGCCGTGGAGCTGCGCCGGCGGGGCGGGGCGGACGTGCTCCTGCTCGATCGCGAGGCCGAGGCGGGCGGCATACCCCGCCACGCCCAGCACCAGGGCTTCGGTCTGCGTGACCTGCGCCGGGTGCTCTCCGGCCCCGCCTACGCGCGGGCCTGGGTACGGCGCGCGCGCGAGGCGGGCGTGGAGCTGCGGACCGAGACCATGGTCACCGGCTGGGGTCCGGAGGGGGAGCTGGAGCTGACGAGCCCACGAGGACGGGAGACCCTCGTCCCGGGCGCCGTCCTGCTTGCCACCGGGTGTCGCGAGCGGCCCCGCTCGGCGCGGCTGGTGCCGGGATCGCGGCCGCAGGGGGTCATGACCACCGGGCTGCTCCAGCAGCTGGTCTATCTCCAGGACCGGCGCCCGGGCACGCGCGCGCTGATCGTGGGCGCCGAGCACGTGAGCTTCTCGGCCATCCAGACCCTGGCTCACGGGGGAGCGCGCGCGGTGGGCATGGCCACCGAGCTGCCGCGGCACCAGTCGCTCGAGCTGTTCCGGGCCGGCGCCGCGCTGCGCTACCGGGTGCCACTCTGGACGCACACCGCCGTGACCGCGATCCACGGCCGCGAGCGGGTGGAGGGGGTGGAGCTGACCGAGCTCGACTCCGGCCGGGTGCGTCGGCTGGCCTGCGACACCGTGGTCTTCAGCGCGGACTGGGTGCCCGACCAAGAGCTGGCGGTCGCGGCCGGGGTCGCGCTGGACCCCGGGACGCGGGGCCCAGCCGTGGACTCGGGGCTGCGCACCACGCGGCCGGGCGTGTTCGCCTGCGGGAACCTGCTCCACGGCGCCGAGACGGCGGACGTCGCCGCGCTCGGCGGCCGCCACGCCGCGGCCGCGGCTGCCCGCTTTGTGGCCGGCGACCGCGCCTGGCCCGACTCGCCCCTGCCCGTCGTGTGCGCGGACCCACTCTTCTGGGTGGTGCCGAACCTGGTGAGCCCGGGCGAGCCGCCGCCCGCCCGGGGGCGCTTCGCCCTGCGCTCGCGCGCCTTTCTTCGCCTGCCGCGCATCCGCATCGAGCAGGACGCGCGGGCGCTGTGGCGCGGCCGTCTCCCTCGGCTGGTGCCCGGCCGTTCGGCGCGGCTGCCCCACGCGTGGACGGCCGAGGTGGACCCGGGCGGAGGACCGGTGCGGGTGTCGCTGGGGCGCTGAGGGGGTACACGCGGGTCATGGAGCACGAGGAGGAGGGCAGGCGGCTGGAGCGCGAGGCCGACCAGATGCAGGAGCGCTCCGACGAGGTCGGTAAGGAAATCGACGACGCCCGCAGCGACTGGGAGTCGAAGCAGAGCGACTCGAACGTCCCCGGGGCGCTACCCGATCCCGCCGACGATCAGGACGAGTCCGAATCGGAGCCCAGCGAGGAGGAGTCATGACCGAGACATCCGGCGAGGAATCGGATCAGCTGCCCGAGGAGGCACCCTCCGAGCAGGTGCCCGACGACACCGGCGGCGAGGCCCGCGACGACGCTGAGGAGAGTCCCGGAGTTCCGGGCGAGGAGGGCACCGCCACCGGGAACCCGGGCGCCGCGGGCGCCGAGGATCCGGACGCCGACGGGGACTGACGCGGTTGCGTCAGGTTGTGATGTGACGGTCGGGACGCGCGCATGAGGTGCGCGGGTTTGACTGGGCCGCGGGTTGGGCTGCGGCCGTGACTGCAATCATGGGGGTGCTGAGCGTGGGTCAGGTTAGGTGTTGGGCCGGTTTGGATGTGAATGCGGCGAAGGTGGTTGCTGCGGTGGTGGATGGGGAGTCGGGGGAGCTGTCGTTTCGGCGGCTGCCGGGGTCGACTGAGCGGGTGGTGGAGTTCTGTAGTGCGCTGCCGGGGCCGGTGTCGGTGACGTTTGAGGCGGGTCCGACGGGCTTCGGATTGGCGCGCGCGCTTGAGGCGCGCGGGCTGAGCTGTGTGGTGGCGGCGCCGGGGAAGATCGCCAGGGCGCCGTAGGATCGCGTGAAGACCGACCGCAGTGACGCTGAGCTGCTGGTGCGGCTTCTGATGGCGGGGCAGATGCACCCGGTGCGAGTCCCGACGCCTGAGGAGGAGGCGTTGCGCGACCTGGTGCGCGCTCGGGAGGATCTGCGTGGCGATCTGATGCGGGCGCGCCACCGCGTGGCCAAGCTGCTGCTCCGTCACGACCTGCGCTTTGAGGGCAACAACTGGACTCAGCGCCATCGCGAGTGGCTGGCGCGGCTAGAGATCTGCGAGCCGGTCGCCCAGACGGTGCTGCTCGACGGGGTCGGGGCGATCGACGCGCTACTCGTCCGCCGCGAGGCGCTCGAGTACCGGATGGACGAGCTGGTCCCAGACTCGCCCTGGGCCGAGACCGTGGCCAGGTTGCGCTGCCTGCGCGGGATCGACACGCTGTCGGCGTTCGGGCTGGCGCTGAGATAGGCGACTTAGGCCGCTTCGACCGGGACGAGCAGCTGATGAGCTTCCTCGGCCTGATGCGCTCCGAACACTCGACTGGCGACAAACGCCGGCAGGGGTCGATCAGCAAGTCCGGTTAAGACCACGCGCGCCGGCTCTTAGTCGAGGCCGCCTGGCACTATCGCCGCGCACCGCGCGTCGGCCGCGAACTCGAACGCCGGCAGATCGGGCAACGCCAAGACGTAGTCGCGATCTCGTGGAAAGCCCAGCAACGATTGCACCGCTGCTGGCGACGCTCGACCATGAGCGCGGCAAGCGACGCACCTCGTCGCGGTCGCTGTCGCCCGCGAGCTTGCCGGCTTCTGCTGGGCGACCGCCACCGCCGACTAAACCGAGCCAGCACCGACTGGCCTGGGAGGCGGTCAGGTCACGGCTACGCGCGAGGGCATCCGCGACACAGCTATGGGCACCCGGCCAGCGCCGGCGACGCCCGACCCTAGAAGGCGGGCCCTCACGACGAAACTCGGTCCTGCGGTAACCAACCCGCGCATATCAGCCTGACCGCGCGTCGCGCACCAGCCTAGACCGGCCGCCTCCCAGGCCACGAAAAAGCCCCGCAAAGTGCGGGGCTCTCGGTGCTGGCCGGTTGACAAAACTCAGGCCATATCAGCTGTAGTTCCTAGGTACGTTCGTCAGTGGTCATCCGGGCCTCCTTGGAGGCTGGGAGCTGTCAGAGGCAACCAGTCCCAAGGAGGACACCGGATGAAGCTTCACGCTAACGCGCGGACCTGTCCGCAGAGCAGGCGGCTGCTCGTGGATCGGGTGATCGAGCAGGGTTGGTCGGTGACGGAGGCGGCCATGGCCGCCGGAGTCAGCGACCGCACCGTGTATCGCTGGCTTAGGCGTTTCCGCCAGCAGGGCGAGGCCGGGCTCTTGGATCGCTGTTCGGCTCCGAAGCGGATCCCCCACAGGACCTCGGCGGAGCGGGTAGAGGCGATCGCGGCGCTGAGGCGGCTGCGGATGACCGCCGCCGAGATCTCGGAGTCGCTCTCGATGCCGCTGGCGACGGTGTCGGTCTGGCTGAAGCGGATCGGCCTTGGCAAGCGCTCGCGGCTTGAGCCGCCTGAGCCGCCCAACCGCTACGAGCTGGCAAGGCCCGGCCAGCTCGTCCATGTCGACGTCAAGCGGCTCGGGCGGATCAGCGCGCGTGGCGCTGGCCATCGGATCACCGGCCGGCGCGGCCAGCTCAGGCGCACAATCGATGGCCAGCGCCGGGGAGCGACCGGCTGGGAGTTCGTGCACGTGATGGTCGACGACCACTCTCGGCTGGCCTACGCCGAGGTGCTCCAGGGCCGAGGCGAAAACAGCCGCCAAGCGGTCGCTTTCCTCAAGCGCGGGCTGCGCTTCTTCGCCGACCACGGCGTCACGGTCGAGCGCGTCATGTCCGACAACGGCCCCGGCTACATCTCGACGGCCCACGCAATCGCCTGCCGCGCGCTCGGCGTCCGCCACACCCGCATCCGCCCCGGCCGCCCCCGCACCAACGGCAAGGCAGAGAGGTTCATCCAGACCCTGCTCAACGAATGGGCCTACGTCCGCATCTACGGCAGCTCCCACGAACGCCAAATCCAGCTCGGCCCCTACCTCGAGCGCTACAACTACAGACGACCACACGGCTCCCTCGGCAAACAGCCGCCCGCAACACGACTGACCAACTGGCTAGGAACTACAACTAGCCGCCGGGCCTGACGGCGGCGCCGGGCGACCCCTACCCTCGGTCTGGTGAAGGACGCCTTCCGGGGACCGATCAAGGCCGGCCTGGCGGCACTGTTCGCCGTCGGGTTGCTGTTGCTGCTGCTCAACCCGCCATCGCTGTCGGGGGCGGAGGGGCTGGCCGTGTTCGTCGGGGGCGGTCTGGCGCTGCTCCTCCTCACCGCCTGGGCGACGGTGGCCCTGGCCGGCCGGGACGGAATGGCTGAGCACGAGTTCGAGCGGCTCGTGCGCCGCAGCGAGGAGCTGGCCGCCGAGCCGGACCTGCGCGCCGAGACGACCGAGTTCGACCTCCTGGTGGCCGAGGCGATCGATGCGCTTCCCGAGGACTTCCAGCGGCTGCTCGACACCACGCCGGTGGTCGTTTCGCGCCGAGGCGCCGAGAACCGCGCCTACGGCCACTACTTCGGCGACACGGTGGCGCGCGACGACTATCCGGACCGCATCGTCCTCTACCAGGACACCCTCGAGCGCGACTTCGGCTGGGACCCCGATCTGTTGCGGGCGCAGGTGGAGCGCACGCTGCGCCACGAGCTGGCCCACCACCTGGGCTGGCGCGAGGATGGCGTGCGCGAGCTGGGGCTCTGAGGCGGCACAGGGGAAGCAGGCTACGGAGCCGCTTGGAGAGGTGACCGAGCGGCTTAAGGTGCACGACTGGAAATCGTGTGGGCGGGTCAAACTGCCTCGTGGGTTCGAATCCCACCCTCTCCGTCCCGGATGCGCATCGCCTGGCTGTGTCATCGCGGTGCTCGCGTGCAGAGCACGCGTCGCACCGCTCTTCCTTGCCAGGCGGGCGCCCGAATCGGAGAGGCTGGGATTGAAACCCACCTTTCTACCGGAGTCCTCCCGCCACGACCCGCCGCGCCGTCCGCCGGTGGAGGATCCCGACGAACGCCCAGATCGCCCGCGCGAGCAGCGGCCGCCTGAAGCGCAGGACGGTCGTGAGCACCCTGCGCTCCGGTTCGGCGTTGCGGCCGACCATCACGGTGTCCATCAACGGGTCGGAGTCCTCCAGAACGATCACATCGGCGTCAGACTGGACGATCCGAGCCGAGTCGAGGCCCTCGCGGGCGCCGGCGACCAGCTTTATCCAGTCCGGCGTGGCGTCCACCCCCGCGCGCACCCACTCCTCGGGCGAGCTGCGATCCGGCCCCTCGAGCCGCAGCTCGAAGGCGTCGGCGTAATCGTGGCGGCGGGTGCCGGCGATCGGGTCGGTTACGCTCACGCGGCGCACCCGATCAGGCGCCTTCCACTGACCTTCGATCGATCGCAGCAGCATCGGATACACGAGCGCGTGCCGGAACGGTTTGACCGCGGCCATGTAGGCCCTGCCGAGCCGCCCGTTCGGCTTGACCAGCACGGCCATCTGGGCGTGATAGCCGCCACCGGAGTCGTCGGGCACCCAACCGATGTGCATCAGCGAGTGCACGGTCTCGCTGGCGTACTCCGTCAACCACTCGTCACGCGTCTGGTAGAGCGAGACGAAATGGGCGGGCCTTCCACCTCCGTCCGCCCGGGAACTGCGTGCAGATCGGGACCGCGGGGCCCCTCGAGCAGATCTGCCGGCAACCGCTCGCGCAGCGAGGGCACCCGCTCACCGACGCCGGAGTCGGCTTTGTCCCAGCCGAACAGCTTCCCGAGTTTCCAGCGAAGCGCGAACAGCGCGCGGAAGACGGCGGGATACTCGGAGCCGTCGCTCGGGCTGACGGTCAACTGCACCAGTCGCGCGAGGTCGGCCCGACCCCCCGGAGCCGGCAGCTCCCAGACGTCCTCGAGCTCGAAGTCGCCGGTGAACTCGTGAACCCGCCACGGTCGGGAGGTGTGCGCGCTGTTCGGGAGCCTCATCTGATCTAGGGCGCGAGGTCGCGTTTCACCTGAAGCCGTCGAGTCGCCGCTGCAGGCGGGCGATCTCGCTCCGGTGGCCTCGAGCCGTTCTCGCCGCGCGCCGCCGTCGAGACGCCCGCGCTCCGCCACCAGCCTCTTGAGCCGATCGATCAGCCGGCGAACCTCGTGACCCGAGCGCCGCGCGATCATACGCTCGCCCCAGCCGCGAACAGGGCTCTCACCGGCGCGGCGAGGGTGGTCGCCGGAGCGTCGCGGCGCTCGCGGCGACGGCGCCGGCGCCGGCTGATGCGGCGGCGCCAGAAGTTCATGTCGGGATGGTCGACCGGGGCATGAACCGAAGGTGGCAGTGGAGGCGGCTCGCGGCGGTCGAGCTGGCCGGTGTCCTGCGTGCGGCTGCCACGTCGGTAAGAAGTGGGGGTAGCCGTAGGCCGGAGGCGGTAGGGGCTAGGACCCGCTGTCGAGCGGCGCCCCGCCGAAGCCCAGCTCATTGCCGTCCGGGTCGCGGTAGAGCACCTTGCGCACGCCGTTGCTGTACGTGAGGCGCTCGTCGGGCTCGAGCCCGCGGGCCGCTATCGCGGCCACGTGGGCGTCGAGGTCGTCGACCATGACCGTCGTCACGGAGTGGCCCGCGCGCTCGGCGTGCTCCACGATGTAGACCGAGCGGTCGTCGGCAAGGGTCCAGACCGCCTCGGTGGCGTGGGGGAGGAACGTCACCTCGCCAAGCAGCCGCTCGTGCAATGGCATCGTCGGAGTCTAGGTCGGCCGGCTTGGCCTCCCCGCCGCCACCGACTCGTCGGTCGAGAAGTCGAACTCGTCGAGCTGCTCGTAGAGCGCCCGCAGCTCGGTCGACTCGATCACGTCTTCGAGCCGATCGTGGCGCACCGACTCCTGGTCTGCCACCCGGGTCATCGCGTCGTTCAGCTCATCGCTCGCGAGATCGACGAAGCCGATGGTGAGGATCTCCCGCTCGTCGGTGAGGCTCCTCCCCGTGATCGGGCCGCGGCCGCCGAAGCCGAATCCCTTGTCCGGATACCAGGCCTCGAGGAAGTCCTCGTAGGTCTTTCCCTCTCGAAGCCGGCGGACGAACACGGCGACGAACATCCCGTCCCACCTCCTCAGGTTCCTGCGGCTGCCTCTACCCGGGCCAGCAGATCGTGCAGCCGGGCCACCTCATTCTCCTCGAGCGGATCGAGGAGCAGGTCCGCCAGCCTTTGGGCCAGCGCGCGGCCCTCTGCCAGCTTCGCCTCTCCGCCGGGAGTGAGATGAAGCGCATAGCGGCGGCGGTCGTCGGCGTGCGGCCTTCGCTCCACGAGCTCCCGCCGCTGCAGCTCGTCGAGGGTGGCCACCAGCCCGGAGGGGTCGAGTCCGAGCCGGCCGCCCAGCTCTTTCTGCGATGAGCCCTGCGCCAGCGCGATCTGGTTGAGCAGGGCGAACTCCTTGGCCCGCAGGCCCACACGGACCAGCCCCTCGGTGAAGCGTTTCGACTGGAGGCGTCCCACGGTGCTGAGCAGGTGGGCAGTGCGGATCGGGAGGGGTGGCCCACTCTTCACTTAATCAATGATAGTATCATTCATCTAATACGGAACGAAAGAGAGGAGCACACCGTGACCGTGTCCGAGCAGAACAAGCAGGCCGTGAGGCGCATCCTCGACGAGATGTTCTTCAAGGGAGACCTCGACGTCGCCGACGAGCTGATCCACCCGGACTTCGTCAACCACGAGGCGCCGCCCGGGAGCCCGCAGGGTCCCGAGGGCCTCAAGCAGACCACCGCCTGGCTCCGTGGCCTCTGGGGCGACATGCGGGCGGACATCCAGGATCAGATCAGCGAGGACGACAAGGTGGTCGCGCGCGTGATCATGCATGGACGCCACCTCGGAGAGTTCCTCGGCCAGCCGCCGACCGGCAAGGAGTACGCGGTCCAGCAGATACACGTGTACCGGTTCGAGGACGGCAAGCTGATCGAGCACTGGGGCTGCCGGGACGACCTGGGCCAGGCGCTACAGCTCGGCTTGATCGGAGGCTAGGTGCTGCACTGAGGCCCAGGGCCTTTACCCTGGGGCCGATGGCGACCGCGCGCACCACCACGACCGATGAGCGCCAGCTGCTCGAGGCGGCCCGGGGCGGAGACGAGGACGCGTTCGCCCGGCTCGTCGAGCCCTACCGCTCCGAGCTGCACGCGCATTGCTACCGGATGCTCGGCTCGGTTCACGATGCCGAGGACGCGCTTCAGGACGCCCTGCTGCGCGCCTGGCGCGGGCTGGCGCGCTTCGAGGGGCGCAGCTCGCTGCGGTCCTGGCTCTACACGATCGCCACCAACGCCTCGCTCGACGCGATCGGCCGCCGGCCGAAGCGGGTGCTGCCGCACGGTCACGGGCCCTCGATCGAGAGCCACGACATCCTCGGAATGCCGCTGTCCGAGTCCGTGTGGATCGAGCCCTACCCGGAGGAGGGGCACGGCCTCGAGGAGGGCTTCGCCGGGCCCGAGGCGCGCTACGAGCTGCGCGAGAGCGTCGAGCTGGCCTTCGTCGCCGCGCTTCAGCACCTGCCCGCCAACCAGCGGGCCGCCCTGATCCTCAGGGAGGTGCTCGGGTTCTCGGCCCAGGAGACCGCGGACTCGATGGACACCAGCGTCGCCTCGGTGAACAGCGCCCTGCAGCGCGCGCGCCAGACCGTTGACGAGCGCCTGCCGGAGCAGAGCCAGCAGGCCACCCTGCGCGCGCTCGGCGATCAGCGCCTCCAGGAAGTGGTCGATGCCTACATGGACGCAATGAGGCGGGGCGATGTGCACGCGGTCGTCGACCTGCTCGCCGAGGACGCAGCCTGGACCATGCCCCCGCTCGCCGGCTGGTTTAAAGGCCGCGAGGCGCTCACCGGCTTTCTGGAGGATGGCCCGCTGTCGGGCGAGTGGCGCTGGCGGCACCTGCCGGCCCGCGCCAACGGGCAGGCGGCGGTTGGCAGCTACGCGTGGTATCCGGCCGAGGAGACCTTTCGGCCCTTCGCGCTCGACGTGCTGAC
Source organism: uncultured Thermoleophilaceae bacterium (assembly GCA_963850205.1). Taxonomy (GTDB): domain Bacteria; phylum Actinomycetota; class Thermoleophilia; order Solirubrobacterales; family Thermoleophilaceae; genus JACVRW01. The sequence continues at coordinate 82,858 of CAWKKJ010000017.1, forward strand.
GCTCGGCGAGAACGGCCTGGCCGAGGTGACCTCGTTCATCGTGCGCTCCACCGACGGACGCGACGTGGGCTTCTACCAGCGCTGGCCGCATCAGCCCATGGACGAGGCGCGGGCGGCGGCGGTCTTCGCCGCCTGCGGCCTTCCCGACCGCCTGGACTGACCCCCAAGAAGAGGAGGACGAGATGTTGGGTGATACCGAGGCAACCAGCAGCTTCGCCGTCGACGACTTGGCGAAGGCCCGCGAGTTCTACGGCGAGACGCTCGGGCTGGGGATGACCGTGATCGACGAGGAGGCAGGCCTGATGATCCTCCATCTGGCCGGGCCTCGGGACATGTTCGTCTACGTGAAGCCCGACTATGAGGCGGCCACCTACACCATCCTCAACTTCTCGGTCGAGGACGTCGATGCGACCGTGGACGGGCTTGCCGAGCGCGGGGTGGAGTTCGAGCGCTACGACGACTTCGAGCAGGACGACAAGGGAATCGCCCGGGGCCCCGGTCCCACCGTCGCCTGGTTCAGGGACCCGGCCGGGAACATTCTCTCGGTGCTCAAGCAGTAGACGCCTGGGTGAGCGCGCGCGAGATCGACACGCCCCACGGCCCGGCCCGGCTCCACCTCCAGGCCGTGAACAAGCCGTCGGCGACGCTGGTCCTGGGCCACGGGGCGGGCGGCGGAGTGGGCGCGCGCGATCTGGTGAAGGTGACCGAGGCGGCGCACGAGCTCGGGCTGACGGTGGCCCTCGTCGAGCAGCCCTACGTGGTGGCGGGCCGGCGCTCGCCGGCGCCGGCCAAGCAGCTCGACGCCGCCTGGGTGGCGGTGCTGGAGGACCTGGAGAGCGAGTCCCCGCTCATCGCCGGTGGTCGCTCCGCCGGCGCCCGCGTGGCCTGTCGCACGGCCGCGCAGACCGGTGCGGCCGCCGTGCTCTGCCTGGCATTTCCCCTGCATCCGCCCGGCCGCCCGGAGAAGACCCGCCAGCCGGAGCTCGATGCGGTGCCGGTGCCCACGCTGGTCGTGCAGGGCGAGAGCGACCCGTTCGGGCTTCCCGCGCCCGGACCCGCTCGCCGGGTGGTCACCGTTCCCGGCAACCACAGCCTGAAGAGCGATCTGGACGGGGTGGCCGCGGCGGTCAGGCAGTGGCTGCCGGGCGTGATCGGGTAGCCGAGCGGTGACGCTGCTCGCGGCCGGCGTCGACGGCGCACGGCGCGGCTGGGTGGTCGCCGCGGCGACCACCGGGGGCACGCGCACCGAGTTCTTCGCCGATATCGGCGAGCTGGCGGCGTGGCGGGCCGAGCAGCCGGGCGGCGAGGAGGCTCCCGTGGCCATTGACATCCCCATCGGCCTGCCCGAGGAGGTCGGGCCGCGCGAGTGCGACACCGAGGCCCGCCTGCTGCTGGGCAACCGCCGCAGCTCCGTCTTCTCGCCCCCTGGGCGCTTCCTGCTCGAGGCCGTGTCGGCCACGCCGGTCTACCCGCGCGTGCAGGAGCTGGTGGCGGAGCGCGGCGGCTCGGGCCTCAGCCGCCAGGCCGCGGGGCTGCTGTCCAAGATCGACGAGGTGGACCGCTTCCTGCGGGCCGACGGCCCGCGCGCGGAGTGGCTCTTCGAGGTGCACCCCGAGCTGAGCTTCCTCGAGATGAGTGGGGGCGCCGCCCTGCCTGCACCGAAGGGGACGGCCGCCGGCCTCACCAAGCGATTGGCCGTGGTGGGCAGCCACTTCGGCGACGCGCCGCTTCGCATCGAGTGGGACGACGCCGCCCGCCGGGCCGGGCTGGCCGACCTGCTCGACGCCTACGCCGCGCTGTGGACGGCGCTGCGGCGACGCACGGGTCGCGCTCGCGCGCTGGGGTCTGGCGCCGATCCGCTCACCGGGGTGCCGATGCGGATCACGGTCTGAGCCATCCGGGCCGGGCAAAGGGTCGGCCCGTGTACCTTTTGCTCTCGTGGAACCCGTGGCCGGCGTGGAGCGAGGAGCGGCGCTGGACGCGGTCTTCAAGCCCGTTCAGCCGCCCACGACGTTCGAGGAGACCGTCGAACGCCTGGGCACTGCCATCCGGCTCGGCCTCCTGCCCTCGGGCAGCCGGCTCCCCTCCGAGCGTGACCTGGCCGACGAGCTGCGGATCTCGCGCTCCACCCTGCGCCAGGCCCTCACCGCGCTCGTGCAGAGCGGGCACCTGGTGTCGCTGCGGGGCCGGACCGGGGGCACCTTCGTGGCCGAGGAGCCGCCCCTGGGTCAGGAGGCCGACGGCGAGCCACTCGGCAGCGAGGCCCGCGCGCTGCTCGACTACCGGGTCGCGATCGAGACCGGGGCCACCCTGCTGGCGGCCGAACGGGCCACCGAGGACGACCTCGTTCCCCTGGTCGAGCTCACCGAGCGGATGGACCGGGCCAGCAAGGGCCCGTTCGAGGACTACCGGCGGGCCGACGTGCGCTTTCACATCGCCGTTGCCGAGACCGCCCGCAGCCCCCGTCTGGTCACCACCATGACCGAGGTGCAGGGGCAGATGAGCGACCTGATCGCCCGGATCGCCCATCCGGACGAGGTGCTCACCCGCTCGAACGCGCAGCACAAGCGCCTGATCGCTCTGCTGCGGGCACACGAGGGAGGCCGGGCGGTGCGGCTGATGCGGGAGCACATGGTGGGCACCGAGCACATCCTGGCCGGGCTCCTGCGGGGGTAGCTGTCACGGCAGCCAGGTGTCCTTGGCTCCGCCGCCCTGACCGCTGTTGACGATCATCGAGCCCGGCTCGAGCGCCACCCGGCTCAGCGCCCCGGCCACCGTCACACCCCGGCTCGAGGCAAGCGCGTAGGGCCGCAGGTCGACGTGCCGGAGCTCGAGCTGCGTGCCGCACACGGTCGGGTGCACCGACAGGGTCACCAGCTCCTGGGCCACCCAGCCGTCCGGCTCGCGCTCGAGCTGCGCCAGTGTCTCATCGCGGACCGCCTTCTCGGCGTCGCGCCACAGCACCACGTCCTCGCCGCCCATTTCGCCGCGCGGCTTGACCACCAGCGTCTCCAGCCGCTCCAGCGCCGTTTCCCGCTGAGGCTGTTCGCCGAGGTCGAACGAGGGCACGGAGGGCAGGAGCGGCTCCTCGCCGAGCAGCCCGGACACCAGCCGGTCGACGTGCGCGTGCACCACCTTGTCGTCGGCCACCCCCGACCCGGGGGCGTTCACGCAGGCCAGCGTGCCCGCCCGGCAGGGCTCCAGGAGCGCCTCGCCCACGGCGGTGAGGCGGCCGTCGGGCCCGGTGAAGCGGTCCTCGTCGGTGCGCTGGTAGACCACGTCGACGGCGCGTGGGCGCTCGTCGATCCAGGCCACCAGTCGGTCGCCGCGGCGCTCGAGGTCGGCGAGCCTCACCGCCGGGGCGCACAGCTCGCGGGCCATGAGCTCGTGCTCCCACCAGGCGGCGGCGTCGCGGCCCTCGCACAGCAGCACCATCCGCGGCTCGTCTGGCGCGCCGGGGGGCGCGGCGTCGCTCAGCGCGGCGGCCAGGTCGGCGTAGGCTCCCGACAGGTCGGTCTGCGGCGGCGGGAGCGGAAGCAGGTCGCGCATCGTCTCGCGGGCCGCCACCGCGTAGGCCAGCCCGGAGGGCATGCGCACCTGGTCCTCGATCACGCAGAAGCGCCCGTCGGGTGAGCGCACCACGTCGAGGCCCATACAGGTGATCCAGCGGCTGACCGGCGCGCCGCGCATCGCCGGCTCGTGGTGCGGCGAGTCCTCCACCGCGCGGCGAGGGATCAGGCCGTCCTCGAGGCAGCGCTGCTCTCCGTAGACGTCGGCCAGGAACGCCTCGAGGGCGCGCACGCGCTGGGCGATGCCCCGCTCGAGCAGCGACCACTCCTCCACGGTGAGGATCCGCGGCAGCGGGTCGAGCGCAAAGATCCCGCCGGGCGCGGGAGGAAAGGTGATGCCCCGGGCCTGGAGCCGCTCCCGCACCTCGGCGGCCAGGGCTCCCGGGTCGCCGATGCCGGCCAGGAGCTCGGCGTAGTGGGGCCGCGGGCGGCCATCGGCCGCGTAGGCCTCGTCATAGGGCGGCTCGGTCGTCGGGCGAACCTACGCACGCGACCGCGGCGCTGTCAACCGCCGCCGCCTGAAACGCTCCCCGGTGATGACCAACGGGGAGCTGATCCTGGTGGCCGGTGCGCTGCTGGCGGGTGGCATCGCCGCCTCGCTGGTGGCCTCCCGCGCGCGCCTGCCGGGCCTGATCTTGTTCCTCGCTCTGGGCATGGCGATCGGCTCCGACGGGGCCGGCTGGATCGACTTCAACGACTATGAGCTCACCCGGACGATCGGCATTGTCGCCCTGACGCTGATCCTGTTCGAGGGGGGCCTCTCCGCAGGGTTCGAGGAGATCCGTCCCGTGCTGCGCCCGTCGGTGGCCCTGGCGCTGGTGGGCACGTTCCTCACCGCGGCGATCACGGGGTTGGCCGCCGCCTGGCTGTTCGACTTGGGCACGATCGAGGGATTGCTGGTGGGCTCGATCATCGCGGCCACCGACGGCGCGGCGATCTTCGCCCTCCTGCGGGGCTCGACGCTAAAGCGCTCGCTGGCCCGGACCCTGGAGGGCGAGGCCGGCATGAACGACCCGGTGGCCATCCTGCTCGTGATCGGGTTCGTGGACTGGATCGAGTTGCCCGACTACGGCGTGTTCGACATGGCGCTGCTCTTCGTCCGCCAGCTGGGAATCGGGCTCGTCGCCGGGCTCTTGGTGGGTTGGCTGGCGGTCCAGGGGCTGCGCCGGGCACGCCTCGACACCGCCGGTCTCTACCCGGTGGCCACGCTGGCCACCGCCGCGCTGGCCTACGGCTCCGCCGACAGCCTCGAGGGCTCCGGCTTCCTGGCCGCCTACCTGGCGGGGCTGATGCTCGGTTCCGCGCCGATACCGGCCAAGCGGACGGTCACGGTCTTCCACGAGGGGTTGGGCTGGCTGGCCCAGATCAGCCTGTTCGTGGTGCTTGGCCTGCTGGTGTTCCCGAGCGACCTGCCCGAGGTGGCGCTGGAGGGCACCGCCCTGGCGCTCGTGCTGCTCTTCGTGGCTCGCCCCGTGGCCGTGTTCGTCGCCACCGCGTTCGACCGCTTCTCGGGCGTGGACCGCCTGGTGCTCGGCTGGGCCGGCCTGCGCGGCGCGGTGCCGGTGGTGCTCGCCACCTTCCCGGTGATCGCCCAGGTGCCGCAGAGCACCGAGTTCTTCAACATCGTCTTCTTCGCGGTGGTCATCTCCACGCTTGTCCAGGGGGTGAGCTTTGAGCCCTTCGCCCGCGCGGTGGGAGCGACCACCACCGAGCCGGCCCTGCCGCGCCCGCTGGCCGAGACCGGCACCATCCGCAGGCTGGGGGCCGAGATCGTCGAGTTCCCCGTTGGACCCGACGACGCCATCGTGGGGCAGGTGGTGCGCGACCTCGGTCTGCCGCGCGACGCGCTGCTGAGCGTGATCGTGCGCGGCGACGAGGCGATCCTCCCCCGCGGATCGACCCGGCTGGAGGCGGGCGACCGCCTGCACGTCGTGGTCCGCCAGGAGGTCGCCGGTCAGGTGCCGAAGCTGCTCGACCGCTGGCGCGCGGGCCCGATCCGGGCGCCGGCCGCGCCGCGCATCGACATGCGGGCCAGCACCGCCGTCTTCACGGCCCGGCGCTGGACCGATGACGACGGCGACCCTGGCTTTCCCACCCGGGTGGCGGGGGTGGACGTGCTGGACCACCTGCGCACCCGGCGCGGGGTGCGCGGCGCTCTGGTGGTGCTGGAGGACGGCCGCTTCGCCGTCACCGGGCCGCTCCTGGCCGTGGGCGGCGCGGCGCAGATCCAGCGTTTCGCCCGCCGGCGCCTGGCCGACGAGACGGACGACTCGGCCCGCGCCTGGTGGCAGGAGGTGATCGGGGCGCTGGCGCGGTAGCGATCCGCGCGCAGCCGGCCGAGCCGGCTGCTTGCGGCTAGCCTCGGATGCGCTCGCCCTCCGGGTCGAACAGCGGCTCGCCGGCCACCGCGCCCTCGATTCGGGCCCCGAAGATCTCGACGTCCACTGCCGTACCCGGCTCGGCGTGCTCGGGCGGCAGGTAGGCGTAGGCGATCGAACGCCCGACCGTGTAGCCGTAGCCGCCGGTGGTGATGCGCCCCACCACCTCGCCGGCCACCCGGACCGGCTCGTTGCCGAGCGCCACCGAGCGCGGGTCCTCCAGCACCAGGCAGACGAGCAGCGTGCGCGGCCCGCGCTCCTTCGCCTCCACCAGCGCCTCGCGGCCCACGAAGCCGCCCTCCTTGTCGAGCTTCACGCAGAAGCCGAGGCCGCCCTCGTAGGGGGTCTCGTCCGGGGTCACGTCGGCGCCCCACACGCGGTAGCCCTTCTCCAGTCGCAACGAGTCGATCGCCCGGTAGCCGCCGGCCGCCAGGCCGTGGGGCTCGCCGGCCTCCCACAGGGCCTGCCACAGCGTGGGTCCGTACTCGGTCGGGCAGTAGAGCTCGTACCCCAGCTCCCCGACGAAGGTCACCCGCAGCGCCCGCACGGGCACGTCGCCCACCGTGATCTCGCGCAGCGACAGGTAGGGGAACTCGTCGTTGCCGAGGCTCTGGGGGGTCAGCGGCTGGAGGATGTCGCGCGTACTGGGCCCCCACATGCCCAGGCAGGCCCACTGGGAGGTCACGTCTCGCACCTGCACCGAGCCGTCGTCCGGCATATGCCGGCGGATCCACTCCCGGTCGTGGTTGCCGAAGGCCGTGCCGGTGACTATCGAGAAGCGCTCCTCGGCGAGGCGGGCGACGGTGAAGTCGCACTCGATCCCGCCCCGCGAGTTGAGCATCTGGGTGTAGGTGATGCGCCCGCTCTCGCGGGCCACGCGGTTGTCGCACAGCCGCTCCAGCAGCGCGGCGGCGCCCGGGCCGGCGATTTCCAGCTTGGCGAACGAGCTCTCGTCGAACAGGGCGGCGCGCTCGCGGCAGGCGCAGTGCTCGGCCTCGATCGCGGGCGACCAGTGCCGGCCGGCCCAACCGCGCGGGCGCAGCTCCTCGTCGCCGGCCGCGGCGTTCGAGTCGTACCAGTTCACCCGCTCCCAGCCCGACTTCTCGCCGAAGACGGCCTCGTGCTCGGTGTGCCAGCGGTGGGCGGGGGTCATGCGCAGCGGGCGGCCGGCCGAGCGCTCGTGGTGGGGATAGCGGATGTCGTAGTAGGTCTCGTAGGTCTCCGTTACACGGGCGAACGTGTAGCGGGGCGAGCGGTACTGCGAGCCGAAGCGCCGGATGTCCATGTTCCACAGGTCGAGCGAGGGCTCGCCCTCGGAGATCCATTCGGCCATCACCTTTCCGATGCCGCCCGCGCCGGCCAGGCCGTGGGCGCAGAACCCGGCGGCCACGTACAGGCCGCGGACCTCGGTCTCGCCCAGGCAGAACTCGTTGTCGGGGGTGAAGGCCTCGGGTCCGTTGATCATGCGCGTGACCTTCACGTTCTCCATCTCCGGCACCCGGCGGCGCGAGTTGACCACGATCTCCTCGAAGCGGTCCCAGTCGTCCTCCAGCAGACGGCCGTTGAAGTCGGGCGGGATGCGGTCGAAGCCGGAGCCGTCGCCGTCGAGGAAGGCCGGGGCGGACTGCCGCTCGTAGCCTCCCATCACCAGGCCGCCCGCGTCCTCGCGGAAGTAGACGAGCAGATCCGGGTCGCGCAGGGTGGGCAGCGGGTGCTCGGGATCGCGCTCGCGGAAGGGCTGGGTGACCAGGTACTGGTGCGACATCGGTATCACCGGTATCCGTACGCCCGCGAGCCGGCCGAGCTCGGCGGCGAACATCCCGCCCGCGATCACCACCGCGTCGGTCTCCACGTCGCCGCGGTCGGTGCGTACGCGGGTCACCCGTCCGCGCTCGGTGTCGATGCCCGTGACCCGGGTGGAGGTGAGGATCCTCGCGCCCCCCTCGCGCGCGCCCTCGGCCAGTGCGTAGGTGAGCTGGGAGGGGTCGAGCCAGCCGTCGGTGGGCAGCCAGGCGGCGCCCAGCACCCCCTCGGTGGACATCAGGGGGAACAGCTCGGCGGCGCGCTCGGCGCTCACCAGCTCCAGGGGGAGCCCGAACGTGTTGGCCCACGCGGCCTGGCGGCGCAGCTCCTCCATGCGCTCCTCGCTCGAGGCCAGTCGCAGGCCGCCGCACTCGACCCAGCCGCAGTCCTCCCCGAGCTTCCGGTACAGCTCGACCGAGTGCATCATCATCCGGGTCAGCGACACGGAGCCGCGCAGCTGGCCGCACAGACCGGCCGAGTGGAAGGTCGAGCCCGACGTGAGCTGGTTGCGGTCCACCAGCAGCACGTCCTCGTAGCCGAGCTCGGCCAGGTGATACGCGATCGACGTCCCTCCGACGCCCCCGCCTACGATCACGCAGCGGGCGGAGCCGGGGAGCTCGCGGGCCGCTATCCGCCCGCCTCCCGCAGCCAGCTGTCGAAGCGGTCGTCCGCCCCGGTCCGGGCCAGGCGCTCGAAGTGCTTGTCCGCGTACCCGCGGAAGTCGAACTTCAGCTCCGAGACGCTCGTCTGGACCACGCCCCACATGGCCTCGCGGAAGTCCGACATGAAGCGGAAGAGCTTGAGCGCTGCCCGCCGCCTGCCGCCCGCCGGCTCGCCGAAGTAAGCCTCGAGCAGACGCTCCTCGTCGTCGTCGTCGAGCTCGTTGTTCACCGCGAAGTTGCCCAGGTCGAAGAAGCGGTCGCCGGTGCCGGCGTACTCCCAGTCGATGATCTGCACGCGCTCGTCGTTGTGGAGGAAGTTCGCCGTGAGCAGGTCGTTATGGCAGGGCACGGGCGCGTGCTCGGCCTGTCCCTCCAGGGCGGCCTCGATGTCGCGGGCCCGAGCGCGCGCCTGCTCGAACGCCTCCGGCGGCTCTCCGCCGTGCTCGCGAGCCTTGGCCGCGTAGTCGTCCACGAGCCGGAACGAGTCGAAGGCGGTGGGCAGCACGGTGCCCGAGTCGTGGAACCTTCGCAGCGCGTGGGCCACCTCCTCGAGGCAGTCCGGCTTGCGGAGCTCCTCGGCGGTCAGCTCGCGGCCCTTGACGAACGCCGTGACCAGGCAGGGCGGGTTCTCGAGCATGGCGGCCACCTTGGGCGCGATGCCCAGTTTCGCGGCGGCGTCGTTGGCCTGGCACTCGGCCTGGCGGTCGATGCCGAGCACCTCGGTGCGCTTGCCCGGCAGCCGGACCACGTAGTCGTGACCGCCGAAGTTGAGACGGTAGTTGCGGTTGGTGATCCCGCCCTCGAGGGGCGCCACGCCGCCCTGGCGCGGGCCGAGCAGCGCGGTCAGCCGGGCAACCACCTCGGTCAGCTCGGGAATGGTGATCTCCATGTGCATCAACCGCCGCCCTACCGCAGCTCCGCCGCAACGGCTGCGGACGGCCGCGGTTGACAGCCATCCGATGCTGGCCTTAAGGTCATCTGGCACATAGGTTGGGTCGGCACACCATTGTTGCCGATCGAGCCGGCCGCCGCCATACGAGGAGGAACGATGGCCACTCCCGAGGCCCCGAGGAACACCGAAGCGAGCGACGACGAACGGCAGCTTGCGGAGCTGGGGTACCGGCAGGACCTCTCCCGGGCTTGGTCGGGATTCACGAACTTCGCCATCTCGTTCACGATCATCTCGGTCCTCGCCGGGACCTTCACCACATTCTCCTACGCGTGGCAGAACGGAGGGCCGATCGCGGTCTCGATCGGCTGGCCGATCCTCTGCGCGTTCGTGCTCATGGTGGCCGTCTCGATGGCCGAGCTGACCTCCCGCTATCCGACGGCTGGCGGCCCGTACTGGTGGGCCAACGAGCTCGGCGGCAGGGGCTGGAGCTGGATGACGGGCTGGTTCAATATCGTCGGCCTCGTCGGCATCGTCGCCTCGGTCGGGTACGGCGCAGCGATCTTCCTGAACGCAACCCTGGGGCTCTATGGCCTGAACGTCCTCGGAGTCAACTTCGGCGACACCGAGCACATCCTCGGCGAGACCTGGCTCCTGTTCTTCCTCATCCTCGTCTTCTACACCCTGGTCAACATCTTCGGCGACCGAGGACTGGCGCTGATGAACAACATCTCCGTGGGCTGGCACGTGATCGGCGTGCTGGTCGTCATCGGGCTGCTGGTGTTCGTGCCCGACGGCCATCAGAGCGCGAGCTTCGTCTTCGGCGAGCGGATCAACAATTCGGGGCTCCACGACGGCTCCACGGGCAGCCTCGGCTTCTGGATCCTGGTCCTGCCCATCGGCTTCCTGCTGGCGATGTACACCCAGACCGGCTACGACGCCTCGGCCCACACGGCCGAGGAGACAAAGGGCGCTTCAATTGCGGCCGCCCAGGGTGTGTGGCGCTCGGTTTTCTTCTCGGCCCTCATCGGCTGGTTCGTGCTTCTGGCCTTCCTCTTCGCGGCGAACGACGTGGAGGCGGTCAACGAGGCCGCCGGCTTCGTCGGAGCCATCTTCACCAGCGCCCTCGATTCCTGGGCGGCCAAGCTCGTGCTGATCATTGCCACCATCGGCCAGCTCTTCTGCGGAGCGGCCGGCCTTACCAGCGCCTCCCGCACCTGGTATGCGTTCGCCCGCGACCGCGGTATTCCCGGCTCGGCGCTCTTTAGCCGCGTCAACCGTGACCGGGTGCCATTCAATGCGGTGCTGGGGGTGTCGTTCTTCTCCTTGGTGATCGCGATTCCGGCGCTGTTCGGCAAGAACGACATTCCGTTCGCCTTCTTTGCGGTCACCGGAATCTGCACCGTCGGCCTCTATCTGGCGTACATCATCCCGATCTACCTGAGGCTGCGGAAGGGCGACGCATTCGAGCCCGGCCCGTGGAACCTGGGCAGCCGCTACAAGGTGGTGAACACGCTCGCGATCATCTTCGTGGTGCTCGTGGTCTACAGCCTCAACCTGCCCTACACGCCCACCGGCCTGCCCTGGAACGACGGGTTCGACACGAGCGTCGTGAACTACACCCCGCTGGCCATCGTCGTGCCACTGATCTTTGGGGTCTGGTATCTCGTGTCGGCCAAGAACCACTACCAGGGCCCGGTGCGGACGCTCGAGGAGGACGAGGTCACGGCCGGAGCCTGAGCAGGCGGGCGAGTTCGGCGAGCATGAGGGCCGGGTCTTCGAGTACGTCGTTGTAGGTGTAGCGGCGGTGGTGGTCGCCGCGGGCGTGGGCTTGGCGTTCGCGGTGGCGGTCGTTCTCCCAGGCGTGGCGGGAGCGGTGGTAGCGGTAGCCGTCGAGCTCGACGGTCAGGCGGTGGGCCGGCCAGCGGCAGTCGACGCGGTGGCTGCCGGCGGGCTGGTTGGTCTCGGGGGGCGGCAGGCGGTGGGCGCGCAGCAGGGTGAGGAAGCGCTTTTCGAGTGTGCTGAGGGTGACGTGGACGTCGCCGCGGATGACCCGGCGCAGGGTGCCCGCTCCGCGGGCCCGAGGCCGTCGGGCGAGCGCGGCTTCGACCTGGGCCGGGGTGGTGTGGTGGCGGATGCCGGCCTGGTGGAAGGCGCGGGCCAGCTCGTCTGCGGTGAGTTCGGCGGCCAGGTCGACGATCGTTTCGGCCACGGTGGTGACGGGGATCCCGCGCCAGATCGTCCCGGTTCGCCGCCCGCGGTGGGTACGCACGCCCTTGACCCGGCGGGCCTTGGGGGCGGTCACCTCCGGCGCCGGTGGCGCTCCTTTGAGCAGCTCGAGCAGGTGCCCGGCCGGCCGGCCGCTGAGCAGCGCCCCGTCGCCGCAAGCCTTGACTGCTGCCGTGTAGCCAGCCTCGCTGCTGGGGGCCGTGTGGCCGACGCGGTAGACGCCGCGAAAGACGGCAACCAGGCCACCGATGCGCAGCCGCTGGTCGATCTCCTTGCGCGTAGTTCCCGCCTCCAAGAGCTCCCGCCGGCACACCACGCCATGGGCGCGGCGTGCCAACCGGCCCAGGATCCGCTCCACAGTGTCGACTTGACCCCCACCAGGGGGTGAAGTCATCGATGTACGCGGACTCGCCCCCCCGGAGCTAGCGGAGCTCAGCCGCGCCGCGCACGAACTCCCGCCAGCGCTCGTGCTCGGCGGTGCGCCAGGCGTCGTCGCGCCGGGGCTCCACGCGCCGGTCCACCGGCAGCAGCTCCGCGGCCTCGGCCAGCGAGCCGATCACGCCCGAGCCCACGGCGGCCAGCGCGGCCGCTCCCAGCACCGTGGCGTCCGCGCCGGCGGCCTCCACGACGACGCCGCTGGCGTCGGCCTGCAGCTGCAGCAGCAGCGGCTCGTTGGTGAGCCCGCCGTCCACCCGCAGCGAGCGCACGTCCACCGTCTCGCTCATGACCGCCACCACGTCGGCCACCCGCCAGGCGATCCCCTCCAGCGCGGCCCGGGCCACGTGCGCTCGGGTGGTGCCCCCGTGCAGTCCCGCCAACACCGCCCGGGCCTCGGGCCGCCACCACGGAGCGCCGATCCCGGCCAGGCCCGGAAGCACGCGGGCGCCGGCGCTGTCCTCCACCTCGCGCGCCAGCGCCGCCAGCTCCGCGGGCCGGGCAGCCAGGCCCAGCTCGCGGCACATCCACTCCAGCATCGCGCCCGCCGTGAACACGCCGCCGTCGAGCGCGTACTCGGTGCGGCCGTCGATCCGCCAGGCCACGGTGGGCAGCAGCCCGCCCTCGGGACGGGGCACCTCATCGCCGGCGTGGCTGAGCACGAAGACGCCGGTGCCGTACGTGGCCTTCACCCGACCGGGAACCACGCAGCCGGCGCCGGCCAGCGCCGCCTGCTGGTCCACCACCTGACCCCGCAGGGGCAGCTCGACGGGCCACGAGTCGTGGCGCAGCACGCCCAGCTCGCCGGCGGTGTCGCGCACCTCAGGCAGCACGTCGAGCGGCACGCCGAAGATCTCGCCCAGGCGGGCGTCGAAGCCCGGCCGCCCCAGGGCGTGCAGCTGGGTGCGGGAGGCGGTGGAGGCGTCGGTGGCAAAGCCGGCGCCCAGGCGGTCGCAGAGGAAGGAGTCGACCGTGCCCATGCGCAGGGTGCCCGCGTCGCGGGCCGCCGCCACGCCCGGGTCGTTCTCGAGCAGCCAGGCGAGCTTGGCCGCGGAGAAATAGGGGTCGAAGGGCAGGCCGCTCAGTTCTCGGACCTCGCCCTCGGCGGAGCCGAGCCGGTCCAGCACCTCCTGCGAGCGCTTGTCCTGCCAGACCACGATCGGGCTGAGCGGCCTGCCGCTCTCGGCGTCCCAGGCCAGCACCGACTCGCCCTGGTGGTCGAGCCCGCAGCCCACCACCTCGTCGCCGGCATCCTCGAGCAGCTCGGCCACCGCGTCGACCACCGCGGCCAGCACCTCCTCGCCGTCCTGCTCGACCCACCCCGCCCGGGGGTGGCGGTTGACCTTGTCCCGGCGGGCCTCGGCCACAGGCCGCAGGCGCTCGTCGAACAGCGCCGCCTTGACCCCGGTGGTCCCCTCGTCGATTCCCAGCAGGAGCATCGTCGGCCGGAGTCCTACCACAGCGCTTGAAGACGATCCGCCCGGCGGTTAGGCTCCTCCGCCTAAAGGTCGGTCTTTCGAACCTTAAGGGGAGTGAATGAAGCTCGAGCAGCTCGAGAAGGCGGCGGCCGACGGGTCGATCGACACCGTCCTGCTGACCATCGCCGACATGGAGGGCCGCCTGCAGGGCAAGCGCCTGACCACCGGCCACTTCCTCGACGAGGTCGTGGAGCACGCGGCCGAGGGCTGCAACTACCTGCTGGCCGTGGACGTGGACATGAACACCGTCGACGGCTACGCGATGTCCAGCTGGGAGCGGGGCTACGGCGACTTCGTGATGCGGCCGGACATGGACACCCTGCGCGACGTGCCCTGGCACGAAGGCACCGCGCTGGTGATGGCCGACCTGGCCTGGGAGGACGGGGCCGACGTGGTCGCCTCGCCCCGGCAGATCCTGCGCCGCCAGCTGGACCGGCTGGCCGAGCGCGGCTGGCGGGCCACCGCCGGCACCGAGCTGGAGTTCATCGTGTTCAACGACAGCTACGAGGACGCACAGAAGAAGGGCTATCGCGACCTCGAGCCGGCCAACCTCTACAACGTCGACTACTCGATGATCGGGACGGCGCGGGTGGAGCCGCTGATCCGGCGCATCCGCAACTCGATGGCCGGCGCGGGCATGAAGGTGGAGAACTCCAAGGGCGAGTGCAACTTCGGCCAGCACGAGATCAACTTCCACTACAACGACGCGCTGGCCACCGCCGACGATCACGTGATCTACAAGACAGGGGCCAAGGAGATCGCCGCCCAGGAGGGCATGTCGATCACCTACATGGCCAAGCTGGACGAGCGCGAGGGCAACTCGTGCCACATCCACTGCTCCATCCAGCACGAGGGCGGGGGCAACGTGTTCGCCGACGACGAGGAGATGTTCCACCGCTTCGTGGCCGGCCAGCTCGCCGGTCTGCGCGACCTCACGCTGTTCTTCGCTCCCAACGTCAACTCGTACAAGCGCTTCGTGCCCGGCTCGTTCGCGCCCACCGCGGTGGCCTGGGGCAAGGACAACCGCACCTGCTCGATGCGGGTGGTGGGGCACGGTCAGTCGCTGCGCGTGGAGAACCGGTTGCCCGGCGCCGACGTGAACCCCTACCTGGCGCTGGCGGCGATGATCGCGGCCGGCCTGCACGGGATCGACAACGAGCTGGAGCTGGAGCCGGCCTTCGAGGGCAACGCCTACGAGGCCGACAAGCCCCGCGTGCCGCACACGATGTACGACGCCCGCGACCTCTTCGCCGGCTCGGACCTGGTCCGCGAGGCCTTCGGCCAGGAAGTGGTGGACCACTACCTGAACCGGGCCCGGATCGAGCTGGAGGGCTACGAGTCCGCCGTGACCGACTGGGAGAAGTTCAGGGGCTTCGAACGGCTGTGAACGGCCGCCGGCCGGTCATCGGCATCTGCAGCGCGATCGAGAGCGCGCGCTGGGGGGCGTGGGAGGTGCTCTGCAACCTGTCGCCGCGCACGTACTCGCTGGCCGTGCAGCGGGCCGGCGGCATCGCGCTGCTGCTGCCCCCCGACGACGGGGTGGCGGAGGCGCCCGACCAGGTGCTCGATCTCCTCGACGGGCTCGTTCTGGCCGGCGGCTCCGACGTGGACGCGGGCACCTACGGCGCGCGCCCGCACGCCGAGACCAAGGGGACTCGCCCGGAGCGGGACCGCTTCGAGCTGGCCCTCGGGCACCGCGCGCTCGAGCGTGACATCCCCCTCCTCGGGGTGTGCCGCGGGATGCAGATGCTGAACGTGGTCCGCGGCGGCACGATCGACCAGCACCTGCCGGACCGCGTGGGCCACGAGGACCACCGCCATACGCCCGGCGTCTTCTCCGACCACGAGGTGCGCCTGGACCCGGGTTCGCGCATGGCCGAGGTGGTGGGTGTGGAGCGCACCGCGGTCAAGTCCCATCACCACCAGGGGATCGAGGAGCTGGGCGAGGGTGTGGTGGCCAGCGGGTGGGGCGACGACGACGAGGTGGTGGAGGCCATCGAGGTGCCCGACCGGCGCTTCGCGCTCGGGGTGCTGTGGCACCCGGAGGAGGACGAGCAGAGCCGCGTGATCGGGGCGCTGGTCGACCAGGCCCGCGAGCGCGAGCGCGAGGAGGCACCCCGGTGATCGGCGTCGTCGAGCCGGCCACCGCCGCGGTGATGGCCGAGGTCCCACGGGCGGGGATCGAGGAGACCGACGCCGCCGTGGCCCGGGCCAAGCGCGCCTTCGCCGGCTGGCGCGAGGTCTCCCCTCCAGACCGGGCGCTGCTGCTGCACCGCCTGGCCGACGCGCTCGAGGAACGCCAGGAGGAGCTGGCCATCCTCGAGGCCCGCAACGCCGGAAAGCCGATCGCTGACGCCCGCGGCGAGATGGGCATGGTGGCGGCCACCTTCCGCTACTACGCCGGCGCCCCGGAGCGCCTCAGCGGCCGGACCATCCCCGTGGCGGGCGGCGTGGACATGACCTTCCGCGAGCCGCTCGGCGTGGTGGGCCTGATCACGCCCTGGAATTTCCCCCTGACGATCGCCTCCTGGAAGATGGGCCCGGCCCTGGCGGCCGGGAACACCGTCGTGCTCAAGCCGGCCGAGCTCACCCCGCTCACCGCGCTCGAGTTCGAGCGCATCGCGCTGGACGCCGGCCTGCCCGAGGGCGTGGTGAACGTGGTGGCCGGTCCCGGCTCGGTCTGCGGCCGCCGCCTCACCGAGCACGAGGACGTGGCCAAGATCGCCTTCACTGGCTCGACCGAGGTCGGTCGCGGGATCGCCGCCGCGGCCGCGGCCACGATCAAGCGCGTGACGCTCGAGCTGGGGGGCAAGTCGGCCAACGTGATCTTCGCCGACGCCGATCTGGAGCGCGCGGCCGCCGCCGCCCCGGCCGCCGTGTTCGGCAACGCGGGCCAGGACTGCTGCGCCCGCTCGCGCATCCTGGTGGAGCGCTCGGCGCTGGACCGCTTCATGGAGGCGCTCGAGGAGGCGGTGGAGGGGCTGGCCGTGGGCGACCCGCTCGACGAGGACACCGAGATGGGACCGCTGATCTCCGAGGGCCAGCGCGAGACGGTCTCCTCGTTCGTCAACGGCGACGCGCCGGTGGCGATCCGCGGTTCCGCGCCCGAGGGCCCGGGCTTCTGGTTCCCGCCCACCGTGCTCTGCCCGGTGAGCAACGACGATCGGGCCGCGCGCGAGGAGATCTTCGGCCCTGTGGCCTGCGTGATCCCCTTCCGCGACGAGGAGGAGGCGATCCGCCTGGCCAACGAGACCATCTACGGGCTCTCGGGATCGGTCTGGACCCGCGACGGCGCGAAGGCGCTGCGGGCGGTGAGGGCGATCGACAGCGGCGTGCTCTCCATCAACTCCAACACCTCGGTGCGCGTGTCCACGCCCTTCGGCGGCTTCAAGCAGTCGGGCTACGGCCGCGAGCTCGGTCCCGACGCGCTGGACGCCTACACCGAGATCAAGAACGTGTACTACGCGACGGAGGGTTAGATGGCTGACTCCGGACCCCCGCACCTACGGATGACGCGCCATACCGTCGCTGGATCGGCACCCACGTCCTCGCAGATAGTGCTGCGACTATCGGCTTCGTCCGCGGTCGCCGCCCAGCTTGGTCTGGCGCGCCCCCGCAGGCACGTGTACCCGGAGTCAGCCATCTAATGCCAGGGCGCCTGGAGGGCAAGGTGTGCGTGATCACCGGGGCCGCCGGCGGCATCGGCGCGGAGACCGCCCGCCGCTTCGGCGAGGAAGGGGCCACCGTCGTCGGCGTGGACCTGAGCCCGGACAGCGCCGGCGACCTCGCCCTCGAGGCCGACGTGACCGACGCGGGTCAGGTGGAGGAGATGTACCGGCAGGCCCGCGAGCAGTGCGGCCGCATCGACGTGCTGTTCAACAACGCCGGCATCTCGCCCATCGACGACGCCTCGGTGCTGGACACCTCGCTGGAGGCCTGGCAGCGAGTGCAGGACGTGAACCTCAAGTCGGTCTTCCTGTGCTGCAAGTTCGGCATTCCCCACCTGCTCGAGGCGGGCGGCGGCTCGGTGATCAACACCGCCTCGTTCGTCGCCGTGGTGGGGGCGGCCACGTCGCAGATCTCCTACACCGCCTCGAAGGGCGGGGTGCTGGCCCTGTCGCGCGAGCTGGGCGTGGAGTTCGGGCGCCGCGGCGTGCGGGTCAACGCGCTCTGCCCGGGGCCCGTGAACACCCCCCTGCTTCAGGAGCTGTACGCCAAGGACCCCAAGGAGGCCGCGCGCCGGCTGGTGCACCTCCCGATGGGCCGCTTCGCCGAGCCGCGGGAGATCGCCAACGGGGTGCTGTTCCTCGCCAGCGACGAGTCCTCGTACGTGACCGCGCAGACGTTCCTGGTGGACGGCGGGCTGTCGTCCGCCTACGTCACCCCGGAGTGACCGGGTACATCCAGGCTCCGGACGGCGATCGTTACGAGCTGATCGAGCCGATCTCCAGCGGTGCCGTGGGCGCGGTCTTCCGCGCGCGGGCGGGCGACCGCGAGGTCGCGGTCAAGCGCCTGACCGACCTGGGTCAGACCGCGCGCTTCCAGATCGAGGCGCGCCTGCTCTCCGGGTTGCGTCATCCGGGCGTCGTGCGGGTGATCGACCACTTCCGGGACCTGGGCGACTTCTATCTCGTCATGGAGCTGGTGCGCGGGCCGGACTTCGCTCAGGTCCTGCACGACCGCGGCGATCCGGGTCTGCCGCTCGACGAGGTCCTGGAGGTGGCCCGCGGGGCCGCGGACGCGCTCGAGTACGTCCACGAGCAGCAGGTGGTGCACCGGGACGTGAAGCCTCAGAACCTGATCGCCGGGGAACGGGGGCCCGTGCTCGTGGACTTCGGTGTCGCGCGCGAGATCGGCACGGATGCCGGCACGCGCGGGATCGGCACGCCTCGGTACATGGCCCCGGAGGTGATGGTGGGCGAGGGGGTCTCGCCGCGGAGCGATGTCTACGGGCTGGCGGCGACGCTGTGGACGCTGCTCGCCGGCGAGCCGCCGGCCTACGGGAACCCGGACCCGCTCGACGCGCCGGGGATCACCCGCGAGCACGAGCTGGCGCTGCGGCGAGCGCTCGACCTCCGCCCGGAGCGCCGGTTCGCAAGTGCTTCGGCTCTGGCAGCGGCGATGGGAAGCCCGGTGGAGGCGGCGCACGGCGATTCGCTGGCCGCGAGCCTCCCGGAGGACGGAGAGGCGCGCCAGCGGCTGCTCGAAGCGGTGGTCCGCACGGCGGCCGGCGTGTTCGAGGCCGCCTCGGTGTCGGTCGCGCTCCGCGACGACGCGACGTCGGAGCTTGTCTTCCGCGCGGCGTGGGGCACGGGCGCCGATGGGGTGGTGGGGGTCCGCCTGCGTCCCGGCGAGGGCATCGCGGGCGCCGCGCTGGCGGAGGCGGAGCCGGTCGTGGTACCCGACTGCCGCAGCGACGAGCGCTTCGCCGCGCAGATCGCGGCCGGTATCGGCTACGTGCCCAACACGCTGCTCGCGGTGCCGCTCCTGCGCGACCATGTCGCCGTGGGGGTGCTGTCTGTGCTCGACCGGCGCGACGGCGGCCCCTACGGTCAGGCCGACGTGCGCCGGGCGGAGCTGTTCGCAGACCTCACCGTGTCCACGCTCGGCTCGTGAGCCCGCTTCGCCCGCGCTCGGTGGTTGCCGGCTGGCGGGTGGAGCGGCTGCTGGCCGCCGGCGCCATGGGGCACGTCTACCTGGCGGTCGGCACGGGCGGCGAGCGGACGGCGCTGAAGGTGATACCCGACGACCTCGCCCGCAACGACCGCTTTCGCCGGCGCTTCGAGCGCGAGGCGCGGCTGGCCGCCGCGCTCGATCACCCGCACGTGGTCCGGGTGCTCGATTCCGGCGAGGCCGACGGCTATCTGTACATCGCCACGAGCTACGTCGACGGTCCGGATCTCCACGAGGAGATCGCTCGACGCAGGTACCTTCATCCGGGGGACGCCGCCCTGATCGCATGGCAGCTGGGATCGGCGCTCGACGCGGCGGCCGTCGCCGGGCTGGTCCATCGGGACGTGAAGCCGGCCAACGTCTTCGTCGGGGTCGAGGGCGGCCGCCCTCACGCCTTCTTGGGTGACTTCGGCCTCAGCAAGGGCACGGCCTCGGAGAGCGGCATCACCCGGACCGGCTTCTTCGTCGGGACGATCGACTACGCGGCGCCGGAGCAGGTCCAGGGCGACTCGGTGGACGCTCGCGCCGACGTCTACGCGCTCGGCGCGCTCCTGTTCGATGCGCTCACCGGCGAGGTTCCCTTCCCGTATGCGCGGGCGGTGGACAAGGTCAGCGCGCACATCTCCGAGCCCGCCCCTCGGCCGTCCCGGCTGGTGACGCTGCCACCCGCCTTCGACGCGGTCGTCGCACGCGCGATGGCCAAGTCGCCGGACGACCGGTACGGCAGCGCCGGGGAGCTGGGACGGGAAGCGCTCGCAGCGGCCGAAGCGGCTGGTGCGCCGCCTCCCTGGACGGAGGAGCGGGTCGCGGGCCGGCGAGCCGATCCGGACGCCCCCACGGTGGGGTGACGCTCAGCTGCGGGTGAGCCACCCGGTGAGGGCCGGCTCGCCCTCGAGGGCGGCCCGCGCGCTGCGGCGCCCGGCCTCGCGGAGCTGCGCGAGCTGATCGAACGCGACCATCCCGACCGTCCGGACGTCCGGCCTGATGACGAGATCTGCGTGCTGCCGGCCGATCGCGGCCGTATCGAGGCTGCCGAGCGTGATCGCCCGCACCACCACCTCGTGCAGGCGAAGCGGCACGGCGGCGCCGAGACCGAGGACCGCATCGCGAACGCGCGCTCGCGCACCCGCGTCGGCCCCGGGCTTGCGGCGCGCGACCTGGAAGTGAGCGGTGACGTCCGAGGCGATCACCGGCCCCGCCCCGGTGGCGGCGAGCGGCTTGCCGGCCCAGAGGTCGGGCGGCCCGATCAGGCGCCCCCTGTCGGCATCGAGCACATCCAGCCACCGGGCCAGGGCTCCCGGCCCGGCCGCGCCGGCGAGCAGCACCTCGCGCTGGCCGAGAGTGCGAAGCGGCTCGGTGCCGGGCGGGGGCAGGCCCTCGGCGATCACCAGCACGCGGTCGGCACGAGGAGCACCCGGTCGTTCTCGCGCTCGCCCCGGTCGAGCACGGCGGCCGGCTCGGAGACGGGCGAGGCCAGCACGCTCGTGCCGGGGCCGAGCTGGTCGGTCAGAAGCTCGGCCAGACGAAACAGCGCAAGGCCGGGCCGGGCCGGGCGGGCAGCAGCGCGATCGTCGCGGGCAGCGGGACCGGCTCGGGGTCGAGCGACCGGCTGCGCTGAAGGAGCGCAGCCAGCGCTCTCGTGAGGGCGACGGCGAAGGCGGGGTCCCGCTCCAGCAGCGCGAGGAAGTCCGCCCGCTCCAGGCGCAGCAGGTCGCTGTCACGGCGAGCGCGAACCGAGGCCGAGCGGGTGGAGTCGGTCAGGAGGGCCAGCTCGCCCAGGGCGGCGCCCTGGTCGGCCATACGGATCAGCCTCGGTTCGGGCGACTCGATCAGCACCTCGAGCCGGCCGGAGAGCACCACGTACAGGCTGTCGGCGGGCTCCCCCTGGCGGAACAGCCACTCCCCCGCTTCGACCCGTACCGGCGTGGCGCCCGCGGCCACCTCGGCCCTCAGCTCCGGGTCGAGGCCGGCGAACAGCGAAACCGACCCCAGCGCGTCGCCGAACGTCTGCGCCGGGGTCATGGGGCCATCGTAGGAGCGCCCCGCGACCCGGTGCGCCAGTAGCCTCACATCCATGAAGGTCCTCTCGATCGTCCACCAGCCGGACGCCGGGGCGGGCGTGTTCGGAGAGCCCGCGGGGGAGCTGGTGGAGTGGGTGCCGTCCGAGGGGGCGCCACCCGACGTGGACGGCTTCGGCGCCGCGATGGTCTTCGGCGGGGCGATGGACACCTGGCAGGAGGAGGCGCATCCCTGGCTCGCGCCGGAGAAGGACTTCCTGCGCGGCCTTCTCGCCCGGAGGCTGCCCGTGCTGGGCGTATGCCTCGGTTCCCAGCTCCTGGCCGAGGCGGCCGGGGCCCGCCCTCAGCGGGCGACACGGCCCGAGATCGGCTGGGAGCGTGTGGAGGTGCTGCCCGAAGGGGCCTCGGATCCTTTGCTGGGCCCGCTGGCGCCCGCCTTCGAGGTGTTCTCGTGGCACAGCTACGAGGCGCCGCTGCCTCCCCGGGCGGTGGTGTTGGCCCGCAGCCCGGTGTGCCTCCAGGCTTTTCGCCTGAGCGACGCCCCCGCCTGGGGCCTGCAGTTCCACGCCGAGGTGACCGAGGAGAACCTGAACGGCTGGCTCGACGACTGGGAGGGTGACCCCGACGCGGTGGCCAGCGGGCTCGACCCCGAGGCGATCCGCGCCCAGAGCCGGGCGCGGCTCGACGACCAAGCGGAGTGGGGCCGTGCCCTGGCCGAGCGCTTCCTCGCCGAGGCGGCCGCCATCGCCGCCCCGGCGGCGGTCCGATGAGCGAGAGCGTCCGCGGGCGGCTGCTGATCGCGGCGCCGTCGCTGTTCGACTACTTCCGGCGCACGGTCATCCTGGTGATCGAGCACACCCCCGACGGCGCGATGGGGGTGGTGCTCAACCGGCGCTCGGAGACGCGCGTCGAGGAGGCCGTTCCCGCGCTGGCCGGCCTGCCCGGCGCCGACCAGCTCGTCCACGTGGGCGGTCCGGTGGCCCCGCAGTCGGTGGTCGCGCTCGGCGACTTCGCCGACCCGGATGAGGCCGGCACGACGGTGCTCGGCTCGGTGGGCACGCTCGATCCCGAGGGACCCAACGAATCGGTGCGCCGCCTGCGGGTCTACGCCGGCTACGCCGGCTGGGCGGAGGGCCAGCTGGACGGCGAGCTCGAGGAGGGCGCCTGGATCGTTCAGGACGCGCGGCCCGACGACCCGTTCCGCGACGACGACATCTGGTCGGAGGCGCTGCGGCGCAAGGGCGGTGGCTACCGGCTGCTGGCCACGATGCCGTCGGACCCGTCGCTGAACTGAGGGGGCGTGGGCGTAGAGGCGTGGCACTCAACGCAGTGTTGTGGCACACTTGAGTCATGAATGCCACGTTGGTACTCGGTCGGCAGGGACGGGTCGTCATCCCGGCCCACATCAGGACAGCACTTGGGCTGGCTCCCGGCGATCGGCTACATCTCCATGTCGCCGGTCAGCGGCTCGTGCTCGAGCGCCAACACGATGCGGTTGCGGAGTTGCGAGGCCTGGCGTCATCCGTCCCCGAGGAACGCTCGCTCGTCGACGAGCTGATCGCCGAGCGCCGGCAGGCCGCGGCCGCCGAGTGACGGTCCTGGACGCCTCGGCGGTTCTCGCCCTCGTCCACGATGAGCCTGGTGCAGACGTCGTTGCCGGCGAGATCGCCTCAGCCTCCCTCGGAACCGCGAACCTGGCCGAAGTCGTCGGGAAGCTGGTCGATGCGGACATCGAAATCAGGCGAGTCCGTGAGCTGCTCGCTGCCGCCGGGGTCAGGATCGAACCGGTGTCAGAGGTGGATGCAGAGCTGGCCGGCGCGATGCGCTCGCTCGCCGGTGGACGCTCGCTGTCGCTCGGCGACCGCTGCTGTCTGGCGTTGACGGTGCGCAGCACGCCGGCCGAAGTTCTGACGGCGGATCGAACATGGGCCGGCCTCGAGCTGCCCGTCCGGGTGCGGCTGATCCGGTAGCGTCGTGGATCGGCGTCGCCGCGCGCGGCCTCTCGAACCAAAGTCAGGGAACCCGCGTATATCCATGCGTCCTCGACTCCGGGGCGGCGCCGCACTCCCGGCTGCTGGTCCGGGTCCTTGGGAGGAATCATGGCTCGCAAGCTGCTGCGGCTGGTCATCGCCGGTCTGCTGCTGTCAACCAGCGCGCTCGCGATGGCGCCCGCCGCAGGCGCCGCACCAACGCCGCCCTCGAACTGCACGATCGTGCCCGAGACCGTCGCGGACGGGAACGTTGGGACGCTGAACACCTGGTTCTTCTCGACCACAGGGTGTAGCACGTCCAAGAAGCCCGTCCAGTTCAAGGTCGTCGAGGGGCGGCTTCCGCCGGGCACGACGCTGTTCACCCAGGGCGTCGGCTCAGGCGGCATCACCGGAGAGCCGACCACCGAGGGTGTGTTCGCGTTCACCGTCCAGGTCCGCGACGCGACAGGGACGAAGGACACGGAGTCCTTCTCGATCACGATCAACCCGGCGCGGCCGGTGTTCATCACGAACCAGAGCGACGCGCTGTCGCCAGGGACGGTCGGGGAGTTCTACTGCTGCGGGAACCTCTTCGTTGACGGCGGGGTGGCGGAATACACATGGACGCTGGTCTCCGGCGAGCTGCCACCCGGGCTGGAGCTCGCGGAGAGCCCGGGGCGGATCACGGGCACGCCGACGATGGCCGGCACGTTCACCTTCACAGTCCGGGTCACCGACTCGCGCGGGGCGTTCGCCGAGCGCACGTTCTCGATCACGATCAGCTGAGAGCGACGCCTTGTGAGGAGGCGCACACTCCGGGCTGTTGCCGGTTCGGGCCCCTACCGGCAGCGGCGCACGGCCTTGGCCACCCGCCGTGCCCGCGCCTGATAGCCGGTCGCGGACACGTGCACGCCGTCCCCTCCCAGCCAGCCCGGGTTCTGGCGTACCAGGCGGGCCCAGTTGACCACGCGCAGGTTTCCCCGACCGCGCGACTCCTGGGCCAGCACCCGGTTGTAGCCGGCGTAGGAGGCGCCGGCCACCGGCGGGCGCACGATGTTGGCCCAGACCACGCAGCGGCGCGGTCCCGCCACCGACATCACGGCGCGGATCGAGGACCGGAACGCCGAGAGCGAGCGCGGGTCGTCGTTGGTCCCGAGGCTCACGTGGATCACGCGCGGCAGCCCACGGCCGTAGGCGCGCAGCACGGAGGCGCCCTCGGGGGCGTGGCGGCTGATCGAGACCGACTGGGTCACCCGCCAGCGCCGCAGCGCCCGCGGCAGGTAGGGCTGTGTCCCGACGGCCAGAGAGTCTCCGTTTACGAACAGGCGGCGTGCCAGGGAGGCCCCGGCCGTCTCGTCCGACGCGCTCGTGCTCACCGGCAGCGACAGCGCGAGCAGGGCGCCCAGGGCCAGCGCAAGCGCGCGCGTCACGGTGTCCCGCCCTCGTCGAGAGCGGGGTAGTCCCTTGCCATGGCGCGCAAGAGCAGCCGCGTCGGCACGATGGCCCCGTCCCGTGTGAAATGCACTCCGTCGGCCTGGCGGGCGACCACGCGCTGCCCGTCCACCTTCAGCTCCTCGCTGTACTCGCCGCCGTTGATGGTGTTGAAGACGTCGACATAACGGGCGCCAGGCACGGCGTCCGCCGCCTTGTCGACCGCCCGGTTCTGGACCTCGTAGATCGCGTTGAACTCCTCGTCGCGGGCGGTCGGTGGGGGCACCCAGTACACCGGGCGCTTCCCGCCGTCGCTGAGCGTGCGCATGACCACCGCCACCCGGCGCGCGTACTCGGTCTCCCACCCGGGGTCGAGCGGTCCGTACAGCTGGCCGTCCGACTCGAGATTGAAGCCGTCATTGGCGCCGATGGCCATCACCACGGCGTCGGGGTCGCGGCTGGCCACCTCCTGCTCGGCGTTCACCTCCCAGTTGAAGAAGTCGGGGTTGGTGAGCCCGGTGCCGTTGCGGGCCACGGTCTCCACGTCGATGAGGTCGCTGGGGCCCTGGTCGACCAGCCGCTCGCCCGTGAAGGTGGCCTCCGAGTCGCCGGTCACCAGCACCTCGAGCGGCCTGCGCCGGGTGGGCTGGCGGTACTCCTTCGGGGCCGGCTCCTTGCGCTTGGCCTTCTCCCGCAGGATCGCGGTCGAGCCGCTCTCGAGCTCGGTGCCGCCCGCGGTCTTGCTCTCCTGCCCGAAGGCCAGGTCGAGGCCATCGCGCGGGAGATGCAACCCGATCGTCCCGGCCACGTCGTCGAGGGGCCGCCCGATCGACAGCACCACGTCGCGTGTGCCGCCGGGCTCCATGCCCTCGCCGGCTCGCACGATCGCCTCCGAGTTGAACAGCGCCGCGATCAGAAGCGCGATGACGATCACGCCGAGCACCCGGCCGGCCGGCATCGTGAGCTGTCTGTCGTGTCGGGGGCTCATGTCAGAACTGGAAGTAGATGAAGGGGGCCACGCCCTGCTGGCCGACAGCCGCGTCGGCCACCACGAGCAGCAGCCCGAGGGCCACCCCCTGAGCCGCGACCGGCCTGGCCACGAGCCAGGTCTCGGCCCGCTGCCACCAGCCGCTGGGCAGGGCCTGCACGGCGATCGCCGCGACGGTGAGAAACACCATAGGGAGCGTCACGAGCGGGGAGGGCCCGCCGGCGCCCACCCGACCGAGGATCTCGAAGGCGATGCCCAGGTTGGGAGACCTGAAGAAGACCCAGGCCAGGCACACCACCTGGAAGGTGATGAACCAGGCCAGCCACACCGGCATGCGGAAGCCCTTGAGGTTCTGACGCCCCCAGCGCTCGACGCTGAGCGCCGTCCCGTGGATGCCGCCCCAGATCACGAAGGTCCAGGCCGCGCCGTGCCACAGGCCGCCCAGCAGCATGGTCAGCATGAGGTTGCGGTAGGTCTGCCGGTCGCCGTGGCGGTTGCCGCCGAGCGGGATGTAGAGGTAGTCGCGGAGCCAGCGCGAGAGCGTGATATGCCAGCGACGCCAGAAGTCCTGCAGGCTGGTGGCGAGATAGGGGCGGTCGAAGTTCTGGGGCAGGACGAAGCCCAGCAGCAGGGCCAGGCCGATCGCCATGTCGGTGTAGCCGGAGAAGTCGCAGTAGATCTGGGCGGCGAAGCCGTAGATGGCCAGCAGCACCTCCGGCCCGGAATGGGCCGAGGGATCTCCGAACACCGGATCCACCACCCGGCGAGCCAGCTCGTCGGCCACCACGGTCTTCTTGATCAGCCCGCCCGCGACGAGGAACAGCCCGGGGCCGGCCAGCACCGCGCGCGGGTCGCGCGGCACGCGCAGCTGGGGCAGGAGCTCGTTCGCGCGGACGATCGGGCCGGCCACCAGGTGGGGGAAGAAGGCCTGCAGGATGGCCACGTCCCCAAGCGAGGCGGCCTTCGTCTCGCCGCGGTAGACGTCGACCACGTAGGAGATCGCCTGGAAGGTGAAGAAGGAGATCCCGATCGGCAGCACGATCTGAACGATCGGCAGCGGCGACCCGAGGCCCAGGGCGCCGAGGAAGTCGTCGACCTCGGTGACGAAGAAGCCGAAGTACTTGAAGACCCCGAGCAGGCCCAGGTCGAACACGATCGCCGCGGTGAGCGCCCGCTTGCGCGCCTCGTGCGAGGGGGCGGTGACGATGACCCGCGCGGCCACGGTGTTTACCAGCGTCGAGGCCATGAGCAGCAGCACCCAGCGCCAGTCGACCCAGCCGTAGAAGATGTAGGAGGCGACCAGGATGAACGGCCGCCAGGCCCGGGGATGGGGCATGAGCGCCCAGGACAGGACGAACACGACCACGAAGAAGGCCGCGAACTCGATCGTCGGGAAGCTCACGGGATCACACGCGCTTTTCGCCCGTGGCCGGCACTCCCTGCGCCTGGTCCCACGAGACCTGCGCGGGCAGAGTAGCTTGCGGGCCGGTCATCATTGACCAGGTGAGACCCCTGCTCCTGGCCCTCTTCTGCGCGCTGGCGCTGGCTTCGCCTGCCGCCGCGCAGCCGACCGGCAGCGTGCTGGTGGTGGGCGACAGCCTTCAGGTGGGCAGCGGGCCCTACCTCGAGACTGCACTCGGTGCGCTCAGCTCCGAGAACGACCACCGCACGGGACGAGGGAGCGCCGAGGGGCTCTCGGTGCTCCGCTCACGGCTGCGCGACGACCACGCCGCCGTGGTGTTCGACCTCGGCACCAACGACGACCCGGGGCAGCCGGAGGCGCTGGCCTCCAACCTGGCCGCGGCCCGGGAGGCGGTCGGCACCCGCTGCCTGGTCGTGGCCACCATCCTGCGCCCCGCGGTGAACGGGGTCACCGACGCGGGGCTGAACGCGGCGGTCCAGCGCTTCGCGGACGAGAGCCCCACCGTCCAGTTGGTCGACTGGCGCGGCCTGGCCACCGGCACGCCGGGCACCCTCTATCCCGACGGCATCCACGCCCGGCCCGAGGGCTACCAGGCCCGAGGGCGGTTGCTGGCTCGGGCGGTGAAGTCCTGTCTGGGTGTGGGCTCACAGGGGCTGCCCCCACCGGCGAGCTCGACGGTCGAACCGGCCGATCTGCCCCGGCTCGAGCCTGCGGCGGAGCCGGAGGTACCCGCCGTCGCGCTGCCCGAGCTGGGAACGCCCGCGAGCTTGACCGCGGTCGGGGAGACGCTGCAGCGCGCCGCCGACCTGCTCGCCGCCGCCGGCCGCGACGTGCGCCAGGCAGCCGGAGCCGAGATCCCCGAGCCCGTGCTGGGCGCACCGAAGTGAAAGGGCTCAGGTCAGGCGCAGCCGGATCGCGCCGCGGGCGCTATCGGCATCGACCACCTCACCGCTCTGGGTGACCTCGAGCTCACCCCGCTCCACCATCGCGCGGGCCGCGTCGCGGACGGTGGGCATCAGCTCGCGGTAGCCGTCGTCGCCGCCCAGCGCGCGGGCGGCGTCCGAGGGGCAGATCGTCTTGCCCGGATCCCTGCGCTCGAGCAGCCCGCGGATGGCGCGTTCGGCCTCGTCGGTGCCGGCCACGCCTATCCCCCCGCCTGCGGATGCCTCGCTCGCATGTGCTCGTCGAGGGTCTGACGCACCCAGCGGCGCTCACCGGAGCTGGCCATCCGGTAGCGGCCCAGCAGCTCCTTCTGGCCCTCGAGCGGAAGCCCGGCCAGCTCCCAGCGGACGGCGAGCCGCTCGAACAGGAACTCGGCCCGCCGCTGCCAGCGGTCCTCTGCCGACGAGGCCGGCGAGGCGTCCAGTCGCTCGAGCTGTCCCAGCGTCCCCGGGCTCAGCTCGTTGCGCAGCGTCAGCACGTTCCCGTCGTCGTCGCGGTAGTCGGTGGTCGCGACCGGGGCGCCCTGGCCCCCGGCCCCGCGGGCCCGCCGCCGGCTGCGGCTGCCCATCTCAGCGGCGCCGTTTCGGGATCACGAGGCGATCGTAGAGCCTCAGGCGGCCTCTGAGAGGGCGACCTCCGGCTCGGCCGGCGCGAGCTCCTCCTCTACGACCGCGGAGGGCCTCAGCGCCGTCAGCGCCACGCCGATGGCGACCACGACCAGCCCCGCTCCCACCGTGAACGCCAGCTGGTAGCCGTCGGTGAGCGCGGAGGCGGTCGAGCTCCCGGACGCGAGCAGGTCCTCCGTCCGCGTGGTCGAGAGGGTGGCCAGGACGGCCAGGCCCAGCGCGCCGCCCATCTGCTGGGTGGTGTTCACCAGACCCGAGGCCAGGCCCGAGTCGGCGGCGGTCGCGCTCGACATGGCGAGGGTCATGAGCGCCGGGAAGGAGAGGCCGGCGCCGGTGCCCAGCAGCAGCATCGACGGAAGCACGTCGGTCACGTAGGTCGCGTCCACCGGCGCGCGCGCGAACAGCGCCAGCCCGGCGACGACCAGCGCCAACCCGGGCAGGAGGATTGCCCGCGCTCCGAACCGCATCGTGAGCCGGGCCGAGAAGCCGAGCGACAGCAGGCCAATGAGCAGCGCGACGGGGAGGAAGGCCAGGCCGACCTCCAGCGCGCCGTAGCCGAGCACGCGCTGCAGGTACAGCGCGCCCAGGAAGAACATCCCGAACAGCCCCGCGACCATCAGCATCTGCACCGCGTTGGCGCCCGAGACGTTGCGGGAGCGGAAGATCCGAAGGGGGATCAGCGGCGTGGCGGCCCGCGATTCGCGCACGATGAAGCCGGCCATCAGCAGGATCGCCAGCGACCCGAGGCCGAGCGTGTGCAGCGAGGTCCAGCCCTGCTCGGCCGCCTGCACGATCGTGTAGACGGCGACCATCAGCGAGCCGGTGATCAGCGCGGCGCCCGGCACGTCCGCCCCCTGGGAGAGGCCGATGCCCTCGTCGCGCCGCAGCAGGCGCGTGGCGACCAGCGCCGTGGCGATGCCGATCGGCAGGTTGACGAAGAAGATCCAGTGCCAGTTGATGGCCTCGGTCAGCGCGCCGCCGGCGAGCAGCCCGATGGACGCGCCGGCCGACGCCACGAAGCTGTAGACGCCGATCGCCTTCGCCTGCTCCCTCGGCTCCGGGAACATCGTCACGATCATCCCCAGGATCACGGCCGAGGTCATCGCGCCGCCGACCCCCTGGACGAAGCGCGCGCCGATCAGCAGCTCTTGGCTCTGGGCCACGCCGCAGGCCAGCGAGGCGGCCGTGAAGACCGCCAGGCCGGCGAGGAACATCCTCCGGCGGCCGATCAGGTCCCCGAGCCGGCCGGCCAGTAGGAGCAGACCGCCGAAAGCGATCAGGTAGGCGTTCACCACCCAGGCGAGATTGGACTGCGAGAAGCCGAGATCCGTCTGGATCGAGGGCAGCGCCACGTTCACGATCGTCGCGTCGAGGATGATCATCAGCATCCCGACGCAGAGCACCACCAGCGCGGTCCAGCGCGAGCGGTCGTCGGTCGGGCTTGCCAGCGAGGGGGTGGGGGCGATCTGGGCCATGCCACGACGCTCGCAGCGGCCCCCGCGGACCCCCGTGAAGGTGCCCGGTGTCTCGGGCTACGGGTACCCGTACCCATTGAACCCACTTAGCGCTCCCCGCCTCAATTACCGTCGCGCTCGGCCGGCCAGGAACGTGCCTGACGGCGCCCACGATGCTCGCCGATGCTTTGGCATCGACTGCACTCGCGGGCTTGTCAGCCCCGCTCCTGGCTCGTCCGATCATCGACGGTGCTTTCGGCGGGCAGCACTTAGGCTGGGCGCATGACCTCCACAATCGACCTCGCCGCCCTCGCGAGAGCGCGAGCTGCAGCGCTTTGCCGAGCTGCGGCCGCGGGGCATGGCGATGCTCGAGGAGGCGCGGCGCGCCATGCCCAACGGCGTGCCCACCACCTGGATGGCGACGCTCTACGAGCACCCGCCGGTCGTGGTCGACCGAGGCGAGGGCGCCGGCTTCACCGACGTCGACGGCAACAGCTACCTCGACTTCAACCTCGCCGACACCAGCATGTTCGCCGGCCACGGCGTGGACGCCGTCGCTCGCGCCGCGGCCGAGCGGGTGGCCGGCGGGTCACAGTTCCTGCTGCCCACCGAGGACGGCCTGGCTGTGTCGGACGAGCTGGCCCGGCGTTTCGGCCTGCCGTTCTGGCAGTACACGCTCTCGGCGACCTTGGCCAACGGCGAGGCCATTCGCCTGGCGCGCGCCGCCACCGGTCGCGACGTCGTCCTGATGTTCGACGGCAAGTACCACGGTCACGCCGACGAGCTGCTCGGCGAGATCGGCGACGCGGGCGTGCGCCCCGAGGGTCTCGGAGTGCCGCCCGATGCGACCCGCCACGTGCGCCTGGTCCAGTTCAACGATCTCGAGGCCGTGGAGCGCGAGCTCGCCCGCGGTGACGTGGCCTGCGTGCTGGCCGAGGCGGCGATCACCAATACGGGCGTGATCCTGCCGGCCGAGGGCTTCCACGCCGGGCTCCGCCGCCTGGCGACCGAACACGGCGCGCTGCTGGTGGTGGACGAAACCCACACCCTGGTCGCCGGGCCGGGCGGGCTCACGGCGCATTGGGGCCTGGAGCCGGACATCCTGGTGGTGGGCAAGTCACTGTCGGGCGGTGTGCCCCTGGGGGCCTACGGCATGACCTCCCCCGTCGGCGAGCTGCTGGATCACACACCGGGAGCGTCCTACGGGGAGGAGGTGGCCACCGGCGGCACGCTGTTCGGCAACGCGCTCTCCCTGGCGACCGCCCGGGTGACGCTCACCGAGGTGCTCACCGCCGCGGCGTACGAGCACGCCGCCGCGCTTGGGCAGCGGTTGGCCGACGGCATCGAGGCAGTGGCGGCGGCGAACGATCTCCCCTGGCGCGCCCACCGTCTCTACAACCGCTCCGGTTACACGCACGGCCCGAAGCTGCCCTCCAACTCGCTGGAGGCCAGGGCCACCTTCGACCTCGAGCTCTACAACCTCCAACGCCTCTACATGGCCAATCGCGGCGTCTGGGAGGCGATCGACTCGGCCGGCCCGGCGTGCGGCGTGCAGACCGGCGAGGACGACGTGGACCGCTACCTGGAGGTGCTGGACGGCTTCCTCGGGAGCCTCACGCGCACAGGCGCTCGGCCACCCCGATGAGGATGCGGGTGACCGCCGCGGTGTCCGCGAGGCTGACCCACTCCTCGGCCGCATGCGCACCCTCGCCGCCCGGGCCGAACAGCACCGTGGGGATGCCGGCGGCGGCGATGAAGGCCGAGTCGGCCCAGTAGCTGGCGCCGACGACCGGCGGCGGCTCTCCGATCACGGCCGCCGCCGCGTCGGAGACCAGCCCGACGATCTCGGCGTCGCGTGCCACCTCGAAGGGCTCGCGCACGAGCAGCGTCCGGTGTGCCGCCTCCAGGCCGGCGTCGGCGCCGCGGCAGCGTTCGATCAGCTCAGCCAGCTCGGCCTCGACATCGCCCGCGGTCTCCCCCGGCACCGTCCGCCGCTCAAGGCCCACCACGCAGCGCGCCGGGTAGCTCGAGAGCTCCTCGCCGCCCTCGATCAGCGAGGCGTGAACCGACGGCCTTCCCACCAGCGGATGCGAGCGCGCCTCGAGCGCGGCGTCGAGCTCACCGATCGCGGTCAGGACCGGTCCGCTCTTGACGATGGCGTCCACGCCGAGATGGGGGCGGGAGCCGTGGGCGGCCCGGCCGCTCACCTCGGCCTGCGACCAGACGAACCCCTTGTGCGCGACCACCAGCTCCAGCTCGGTGGGCTCGGTCACGATCGCCGCGTCGGCGCTTACCGAGGCCACGACCTCGCGGACCCCGAGGCTGGCGTGCTCCTCGTCGGCCACGGCCGCCACCACCACGTCGCCCGCCAGGCCGAGGCCCGCCGCCTCGCGCGCGGCGACCAGCGCAGCCGCGACCCCCGCCTTCATGTCGTACCCGCCGCGCCCGAACAGCCGCTCGCCCTCGACCCGCGGGATGTGGGGGTCGGACATTCCGGCCACGGTGACCGTGTCCGTATGGCCGCACAGCAGCAGGGTGCGCCCGCCGCCGGAGCCGCGGGCGCGCGCCACCACGCTCGGCCGCCCGGGCGTGGCCTCCAGCATCTCGACCTCCAGGCCGGCGTCGCGGGCCCAGTCGGCCACGAAGGCCGCGATCTCGCGCTCGCCGGCCGCGCCGGGGACGAGCGACGGGTTGACGGAGTCGATCCGCACCAGCTCCGCGAGGAGCCCGGCCACGTCCTCCGAGGGGTTCAGGGCAGCGGCCAGGTGTGCACCGGCTGGTTGGCGTGCATGTGCTCGCGGTAGGCGACGGTCATCTGCTGAAGCGCATCGAGGCGCTCGAGCTGCCGGCCCTCGTACAGGCGGTGGAACGCGGCGGCCTGCCAGGCGGCGCCGTTCGTCAACGTCACGCAGCGACGCTCGATGATCTCGAGCAGCCGGTCCCGGTCGCCCGGGTCGATGCCCCAGCTGTCGAGGCCCTCGTAGGCCAGCGGCAACAGCCGCCGCACCACCAGCTCGGCGGCCGGCACCTCGCCCAGGCCCGGCCAGTAGACACGGGCGTCGATGCCGTCGCGCGCGCCGGCATGGAAGTTCTCCTCGGCGGCCGAGAAGGACATCTGGGACCAGATCGGGCGGTCGGCCTCGGCCAGGGCGCGCACCAGCCCGTAGTAGAAGGCCGCGTTGGCGAGCGTGTCCACCACCGTCGGCCCCGCGGGCAGCACCCGGTTCTCCACCCGCAGGTGCGGACGCTCGCGCACCACGTCGTAGATGGGGCGGTTCCAGCGGTACACGGTGCCGTTGTGCAGCCGCAGCTCGCTCAGCCGGGGCACGCCGCCCGAGCGCAGCGTCTCCTCGGGATCCTCGTCGTCGCACACCGGCAGCAGGGCCGGGAAGTAGCGCACGTTCTCCTCGAACAGGTCGAAGATGGACGTGATCCAGCGCTCGCCGAACCACACGCGCGGCCGGACCCCCTGGGCCTTCAGCTCCTCGGGGCGGGTGTCGGTGGCCTGCTCGAACAGCGCGATCCGGGTCTCGCGCCACAGCTCGCGCCCGAAGAAGAAGGGCGAGTTCGCCGCCGTGGCCATCTGCACCCCGGCGATGGCCTGAGCGGCGTTCCACACCGCCGCGAAGTTGTCGGGATCGACCTGCTGGTGGAGCTGGACGCTGGTGCAGGCCGCCTCGGGCGCGATGGTGTCGGCGAAGGTCTCCAGGCGCTCCTGACCGGCGATCGAGATGTGCAGGTCCTCGCCCCGCGCCGCGAAGATCTGCTCGTTGAGGAGCGCGTAGCGCGGGCTCTCGCTGAAGCTGTCGGCGTTGAGCTGGTCCTCGGTGAGGGTGGGCAGGATGCCGATGATCATCATGTGCGCGCCCACCGTCCGGGCCCGCTCCTCGGCGTTGTTCAGGCTGGCCCGCACCGCCCGCTCGAGCTCGGTCATCGCCGGCCCCTCCAGCAGGCGGGGGGGCACGTTGATCTCGACGTTGAACTGACCCAGCTCGGTCTGGAAGTCCGGGTCGGCGATCGCCTCGAGAGCCTTGGCGTTCGCCATCGCGGGGTCGCCGGAGTCGTCGGTCAGGTTGAGCTCGATCTCGAGCCCGAACGAGCGGCGCTCGGGGTGGAAGCGGGGCTCGGTGAGCATGCGGGCGAACACGTCCAGGCACGCGCGCACCTTCTCGCGATAGCGCTGCCGGTCGTCCCGGCTGAAAACCCTCGCGCCGACGTCTTCACCCATGGCCCGTGCGCGCAAGTGTGCCAGGGTTCACCACCGACGGCATGCACGAAACCGACCTGGAGCTCCACCCCAACGAGGCCAGCGACCTGTGTCGCCTGGAGGCGCCCGGCCTGCTGGAGCAGCGCGGCTGGGACCGCGTGTTCCTGACGGTGCTCGACGAGCCGCCGGCGGAGGAGTGCCTGGCGGTGCTGGGGCACGAGCGCAAGGCCGAGCCCGGAGAGGGCTGGGAAGCGCTGCGGGTGAAGTGCGCGGTCGAGAAGGGGGAGAAGAAGACCCACGATGCTGAGGCCTGCGCCCGCCACGACGGCTGGGTCTATCTGCTCGGGTCACAGTACGGCGGCAAGAAGGGGCCACTAGACCGGCGCTGTTCCTGGATTGCGCGAGCACGCGAGGACGACCTGGCCGATGCGATCGAAAGCGACGGACGCGCCCGGCTCGAGCTGGTCCGGCTGCGCTTTGCCCTCCACCGCGCGGTGAACAACGCCCTGAAGGAAGCGCCCATCGAGATGATCGCCTTAGGGAAGAAGACGCGGGCCGACTTCATCGACGCCAGCATCGAGGATGGAGAGGACGCGGTCGAGCCGGGCGACCACCCCATCAACCTGGAGGGCGCGGACTTCCGGGCGGGCGGGGGCCTGCTGCTGGGCCTTCGCTATCCCACGAGCGCGGATGGATGCCCGGTGATGGTGGAGCTGGAGGACGTCGGCGTGCTGTTTGGAGCGGACGCCGAGTCTGTGCGCGCAACGGCGGTTTGGACGCTCGACGGCATCGGGAGCCCCGACGGGCCGGTGGGCATCCGCGGCCTGCATTCCGACGACGGAGTGAGCTTCGACGCGGTCGTTGGTGACGTCGACGTGGACGAGCACCCCGAGGGCGAGGGCCCTCCGTCGGCCCATGTGCGCTTCAGCGTGGATGCGGAGGCGTCGGGCGGCGGCCCCGTGGCCGGCGTGCGGACGGTGCACGAGTTCGGCGACCAGCGCCACGTCGAGGGCGTGGCCAGCGGGGGCGACGGCCACGTGCACTACGTGGTGGACCGTGACGGGCGCGTGGCGCTCCGGACGCTCTTGCTCGACGCTTGAAGTCGTCCGCCCGGCGCGGGATGCTTCGGCGGCAGTCTGGCCCTCTCCCTCTCCTAGGAGATTTGCGATGGAAAGCACGGCAGCGACAGGATCGGCCCCCGCGGAGCCCGTCGCGGCGGAGGCCGCGGTCGACCCGTTCCGCGCGCTCGGGCGCTTCTGGTGGCTCTGGCTGGTGTTCGGCGTGTTCTGGATCCTGGTCGCGCTGGTGGTGCTCCAGTTCGATCAGGCCTCGATCGCCACGGTCGGCGTGCTCATCGGCGCGATGTTCCTCGCCACGAGCGCTCAGCAGTTCATGCTGGGGGCGCTGGCCAGCGGGGCGACCAAGTGGATCCTGTGGATCTTCGCCGTCTTCTTTTTGGCCGCCGGGATCATCTCGCTGATCTCACCGGAGGACACCTTCGCCGGCGTTGCCGACATCCTCGGCTTCCTGTTCCTGCTGGTGGGTGTGTTCTGGATCATCCAGGCCTTCGTCGAGCGGGACGCCAACGAGCTCTGGTGGCTCGGCCTGATCTCCGGCATAGCGATGATCATCCTGGCCTTCTGGACCGCCGGCCAGTTCTTCATGGAACGGGCGTTCCTGCTGCTCGTGTTCGCCGGCATCTGGGCCCTGTTCCAGGGCGTGGGCGACATCGTCAAGGCATTCCAGATCCGCAAGCTGCGCGACGCGGCGCCCTGAGGCCCGCCCGGCTTCAGTCAGCTAGGAGGCGAGCGTGCGGCAGCGCTCCTCGACGGCCTCCTGGATGCGCTTGGCCACGTCGGGGTAGGAGCGCGAGATCCCGCGGAAGTCCTGCTCGGTGAGCACGATCACCTTCAGGGGCGAGCGTGCGACCACTGAGGCGTTGCGCTGGGTCTGGCCGACGATCCCCATCTCGCCCATGAAGTCGCCGGGCCCGAGGTCGGCCACGTGCTCGCCGTCGCGCACGACCTCCGCCGAGCCCTCCTCGATCACGAAGAACTCGTAGGCGAACTCCCCCTCGCGCAGCAGCTGGGAGCCCTCGGCGACGTCGACCTCATCCGCGTGCTGGGCGATCTGCCGCCGCTCCTTCTTGGACAGCGACGAAAACAGCTCGACCGACGCCAGTCGCGACTCGTCCATCTCTCCTCCTGTTGGTGGAGCGCCATCCTCGCATGAAGGTGGCCGGGCTCGCAATATGGGTAGAGACGATTCATGACCTTCATCCGCCTCTCCTTGGTGTCCCTTTTCGTGCTGCTCGTCGCCGGCGCCGGCGGCGCGGAGGCTTCCGACGGCCCGAGCCCGGCGGCGGCGGCCAAGGCCGGCCGCCCGCTCGTGATCGCCCACCGGGGCGCCTCGGGCTACCGGCCCGAGCACACGCTCGCCGCCTACAGGCTCGGCGCGCGCCTGGGCGCGGACTACGTCGAGCCGGACCTCGTTTCCACCAAGGACGGGGTGCTGGTGGCCCGTCACGAGAACGAGATCTCCGGGACGACCGACGTGGCGAACCGTCCCGAGTTCGCCGCCCGGAGAACGACCAAGGCGATCGACGGCGTGGCCGTCACCGGCTGGTTCACCGAGGACTTCACGCTGGCGGAGCTGAAGACGCTGCGCGCGAAGGAGCGGATCCCCGATCTTCGCCCCGGCAATACCGCCTACGACGGACGGTTCCAGGTTCCCACCTTCCAGGAGGTGATCGACCTCACCAACCGGCTGTCGCGCCGGCTCGGCCGCCGGATCGGCATCTACCCGGAGACAAAGCACCCCTCGTACTTCCGCTCGGTCGGGCTCCCGCTCGAGCCGCGGCTGGTGCGCATTCTCCGCCGCAACGGGCTGGACCGCCGGCGCGCCAAGGTGTTCGTGCAGTCGTTCGAGACGTCGAACCTCAAGGCGCTCGACCGCCGGCTCGAGGTTCCCCTGGTGCAGCTGCTCGGCACCCCGACCGGCCGGCCCTACGACTTCACCCTGGCCGGGGACCAGCGCACCTACGCCGACCTCGCCACGCCGGCCGGGCTGGAGGAGATCGCGCGGTATGCCGACGGCGTCGGCCCGTCGAAGGACTACATCGTGCCTCGCGACGCTGCGGGCGCTTCGCTGCCGCCCACGACGTTCGTCGATGACGCGCACGACGCAGGCCTGCTGGTTCACCCCTATACCTTCCGCAACGAGAACGCCTTCCTGCCTCTGGAGCTGCGCTCCTCGGCGGACCCGGCGGCCTACGGCAACGCGCGGGCCGAGTATCGCCAGTTCTTCCGGCTGGGTGTGGACGGCGTGTTCTCCGACAACCCGGATACCGCTGTGAGCAGCAGATTCCGTTAGTGGAATCCACCTTTTGGTGGACCCCGAGATGAGCCCTTCGCGCGATGCCGGCCGCGGCGACCGGCCGTACGTTGGCGGGTGTGACCGCACATGGCCCGGCGGAGTTGCGGGAAAGCCTTCCTCACGTCTACGGCGCTGCGCTGGCGGCTTCTCGCGACCATCACACGGCCGGGATCGTCGCCGAGGAGGTCCTGGTGGCCGCCGCGAGCGACCGGGCCGGGCCCCCGGCCTCCCGCAGCCGGCTCGTGGAGCGGTCGATCCGCCTGGGCGTGCGGACCGCCCCGGCGCCCGGCTTCGCGGACATGGACAGCGAGGATCGGGAGGTCGTCGCGCTGGCCCGTCTGGGCGGCTACTCGGTGTCCGACATCGCCACCCGGCTGGGGAGGTCCCCGGAGCAGGTGAAGGCCCAGATGCTCCGCGGGCTGCAGAGCGCCGCGCGAACCGGTCCGTTCAGTCGAGGTAGCGGGCCGCAAACGCCGCGGCCTCGGCCCGATTGCGGATCCGTAGCTTCTCCAGCACGTGGCGCACGTGGGTCTTGA
Source organism: uncultured Thermoleophilaceae bacterium (assembly GCA_963850205.1). Classification (GTDB taxonomy): domain Bacteria; phylum Actinomycetota; class Thermoleophilia; order Solirubrobacterales; family Thermoleophilaceae; genus JACVRW01. The sequence continues at coordinate 120,944 of CAWKKJ010000017.1, forward strand.
CCGTCGACTCGCTGATGTAGAGGCGTTCGCCGATCTCCCGGTTTCGCAGTCCCTGAGCCAGCAACGCGAGCACCTCGCGCTCGCGCTCGCTGAGCTGCTCGAGCGGGTCGGTCGGTGCTTCGCCACCCGCGAGGTCGGCCAAGAGCCGCCCGGCCATCGCCGGAGGAATGCGGGGCTCCCCTCGTCCCGCCTCGAGCACCGCCTCGATCAGCTCGCCCGGAGCCATGTCCTTGAGCAGGTAGCCGGCCGCCCCCACCCGCAGGGAGGCGTACAGGTCGGGCTCCTGTTCGGACACCGTCAGGATCAGAACGTGAGGTGCGGGCGGGCCGGGCATCCGCTCGCGGATGGTCGCGCAGGCCTCGATCCCGCCCATCACCGGCATGTTGAGGTCGAGCAAGACCACATCGGGGCCGCGCCGCTCGGCCAGCGCCACCGCCTCGCGCCCGTCACGGGCCAGGCCCACCACCTCGATCCGCTCGTCGGCCTCCAGGAGCGCGGCCGTTCCCTCGCGCATGAGGCGGTGATCGTCCGCAATGAGCACCCGTGTCGGGGTATCGGGCATGGGCCGTAGCGAAGTATCGTCGGAGGCGACCGTGGGCATTCCACCGACCCGCAGCGGCCCGCCCGCCGGGCTCGCACACCACCTCTCCCCCGAGGTGCTGGCCGGACTGGGGGCGATCAACAGGGTGGCGACGGCGCTCGTCGGCTCGGGCAGCCTGGCCGAGCTGGCGGAGCGGGCCCTCGGTGAGATGCGTGAGGCGCTGGGCCTCGAGCTCAGCGTCCTCTACCTCCCTCGGCCGGGCGCGGTCCCCAGCCTCCAGCGCTACGTCGCCTCGGCCGCGGGCACGGCGACGGTGCGGGCGAGAGACGAGGTCTCCTTCGACGACGAGGCCTGGCGCCTGGCCGTGGCCAGCGGGGTGCCGCTTCTGTTCCGCGAGGAGGCGAGCTGGCTGGTGGCCAACCCGTTCGAGCCGCCGGCCGAGTCCTGGCTCGTGCTCCCCCTGCGGTCGGAGGCCCGTCTGGTAGGGGTGGTGGTGGCCGCGGCGTCCGGCCCGCTGGCGCTCGATCCGACGGCGGGCACGGTGCTCCGCCTGCTGGGCGACCTGCTGGCCGCGGGCATCGCCACCGCACGCCTGCGGCAGGAGCTGCAGGGGAGGGAGATCGAGCGCGAGCGGATGCGGCTCGCGGCCGAGATCCACGACGGCCTGGCGCAGGACCTCGCGCTGGCGATGCGCGAGCTGGCCCTGCTGGAGAGCGGGCCCGCGCCCGCGCAGCAGCAGGCGAGCGCGGAGCGCCTGCGAGAGGCGGTCGGGGCGGCCCATCGCGTGGTCCGCGCCCGCCTGGAGGACCTCTCCGTCTCGGTTCCGCTCGGCGGTATACAGGCCGCCGTCGAGGACGTTTGCGCCCGCCGCAGCCACGACCTGCCGCTCGAGCTGGACACGACGGGACCGGCGCTCGACGTGGCCCCCGAGACGACGGCGGTCGTCGTGCGGGTGCTGACCGAAGCGCTGTCGAACGTGGCCCGGCACGGAGAGGCCTCCGGCGTGCGGGTACTGCTGCGGCTGGAGGACGATCGCCTGACGCTGAAGATCGAGGACGACGGCGTCGGCTTCCGTGTCGAGGAGGTGGGCGGTCCGGGGGACGGGCATTTCGGGCTGACCCTGATGCACGAGCGGGCGCGCAGCGCGGATGGCGGATTGACGGTGCGCTCGGTGCAGGGAGAGGGCACCGAGGTGACGCTTCAGGTGCCGGTGGCCTGAGGGTCTATGGTTGCGGCGATGGAGCACCCGGCCCTGGCCCCGGCCCTCGACGGCGGCGCGTGCCGGCACCTGGCGGTCCTGCTGCGCAGCGACGAGGAGTTCGCTGCGGTGGTTGCCTCCTTCTACGCACTCGGCGCCAAGCGCGGCGGCTGGCTCGCGCACCGCGCGGTGGACGTCGAGGCGGACCGCCGCGCGCTGAGCGAGGCGGGCCTGGAGGTCGGCGAGCTGGAGTCGGATGACCGGCTGACGATCGAGCTGCTCGACCTCGACGAGCCCCCGGACCGCCTCCCCGGGCGCGTGGCGGAGGCCTTCGAGCAGGCGCTCGGCCGCGGGCTCAGCGGCCTCTGGACCTCCCACTCGCCGGTCGGCCCCGACACGGACGCATACGAGCGCGCGCTCGAGGTCGAGACCGCCTGGGAGCACCAGTTCAAGGATCGCCCCGTGGTCTCGCTCTGCCCCTACCTGATCGGCGGCCTCGACGGAGGCTCCACCCTCGGCCGCATGACCGGGCTGACCGAGCACCACGACGGCATCCTCGTTCCCTCCGAGGACCGGCTGGAGCTGTTCAAGCCGTCCTAGCCGTCGTCCTGGCGGAAGGCCCAGCGCACCTCGTCGATGGAGAGCCCGGAGGCCAGGCAGGCGAGCAGCTTCATGCGGGCGGCCTGAGGGGAGAGGAAGCCGGCCGGGATGATGCCCGTGGTGCGCAGGTCGCGCTCGGAGCCGGGATAGCCGTAGGTGGCGGAGAGGATCACGCCCCGCTCCGGCCGGCAGTAGGCGACCACCGGGATCTTCTCGGCGGCCTCGGCCCACAGCTCCAGGAGCGCGGGGGCGAGGTGGCCTGCGCCGAGCGTGCCGATGACCATCCCGTCCGGATCGGTGGCCAGCGCCGCGCGGGCCAGGGTGCCGTCGTCGCCCGCGCCGGTGGGCACCACCAGCACGTGCTTGTCGAGGTCGGGAGGGTCGAGCGGCGGGTTGCGGGGCAGGCGCGACCAGATGATCGGGTGCCCCTCGGTCACCCGTCCGAGCAGGCCGCTCTGCGGGGAGGAGAAGGCCACCAGCGACACCGTGTCGGTCTTCCGCACGCAGCGGGCGTGGTGAATCTCGCCGCCGAAGCAGACAAGCACCCCCATCCCGGCGGCCTCGGCGCTGGCCGCGACGCTCACGGCGTCCACCAGGTTCGCGGGACCGTCCGCGCCCGGCGCGGATGAGGGCCGAATCGCCCCGGTGAACACGATCGGGGCCTCGGCGTCGTGGAGGATGTCGCAGAGCATCGCGGTCTCCTCGAGGGAGTCGGTGCCGTGGGTGACCACCACGCCCGTGCCGCGACGGGCCACGTCGCGGGCCTCGCGGCAGACCACCAGCTGCTCGGACAGGCTCAGGTGGGAGCTCGGCTTGTTGAAGACCGTCCGGCTGTCCACGCCCCCGAAGCCGGCCAACCCCGGCACGGCCGCCACCAGGCCCTCGCCGTCGAGGTCGGGGACCGCTCCCCCCTCGCCGCTCATCGAGATCGTGCCGCCCGAGGCCAGCACCATCACCTTGCGCCCGGTGGCCTCCCTCTCGGGTGCGCTCACGCGTCCACCGCCGCGGCGGCGAGCCGCTTGGGCGCGATCAGGGCGTAGCTCTCGGTGACCAGCTCGGTGACCTCCTGCCAATCGATCCGCCCAGTGTCGAGGCGCAGCGCCGCCCACCCTCTTGGCCCGACGTACGAGGGCATGTAGAAGCGTTCGGGGTCCTCGTCGATCAGCGCCTGGTTCTGCCCCGGCTGGGCCTTGAACACCACCGCCACGATCCCGTCGCCGTGGTGGTCCTCGAGAAAGTAGGCGAAGACCTTCTTGCGCACACGAAACATGGCGTGCTGGCCGGTGAACTCCCGTTCGGTCTCAGGGAGCTGCGCGCATAGGGCGGTGAGACGGACGAGGCGCGGGTCTTCCATGGTGGGCACTCTCCCACCTGACGGCCGGCGCCGTTGAAGTGCCGAGCTGCGGGTACCCTCGGGGCCTCGACGTGACCACCGACGCCGACCATCCCACCCCCGCCCCCTCCGGCCGGCACCGCGTCGTGGTCGTCGGCGGCGGCTTCGGTGGGCTCCAGGCCGGGCTGAAGCTGCGCAAGAGCCCGGTCGAGCTCACGCTGATCGACCGGCGCAACTTCTCGCTCTTTCAGCCGCTGACCTACCAGGTGGCCACCGGCGCGCTGTCGGCCAGCGAGGTCGCCTATCCGCTGCGGGCGATCTTCAAGCGCAACCCCGAGGTTCACGTGCTGCTGGCGACCGTGTCCGGCTTCGACCTGGATCGCCGGGAGGTGCAGCTCGAGGCGCTGCCGGGCCTGCCCGACCACGGTCCCATTCCCTACGACACGTTGATCGTGGCCGGCGGCTCGCACTACTCCTACTTCGGCCACGACGAGTGGGCCGAGAACGCGCCGGAGGTGAAGTCGCTGGAGAGCGCCCTGCAGGTGCGCCGGCGCATCCTCAGCGCGTTCGAGGCCGCCGAGCTCGAGTCCGACCCGGCGCGCCGCCAGGGCTGGCTCACCTTCGTGGTGGTGGGGGCCGGGCCCACGGGAGTCGAGATGGCCGGGCAGATCGCCGAGATCTCCCGCGACACGCTCCGGCGCGACTACCGGGCCGCCGATCCCAGCGAAGGCCGGATCCTGCTCGTGGAGATGACCGACCGCGTCCTCGGGAGCTTCCCCCCGTTCCTGTCGAAGAAGGCCGCCCGCTCGCTGGAGAAGCTGGGAGTCACCCCCCTTACCGGCCACACCGTGACGGACATCGACGCGGAGGGCGTGACCATCCAGGCCGGCGACGGCGCCAGCGAGCGCGTGCCCGCCCGCACTGTCATCTGGGCCGCCGGTGTGGACGCCTCCGAGCTTGCCGCCCGCTTGGCGGAGAAGAGCGGCGCCGAGCTCGACAAGGCCGGCAGGGTCACCGTCGAGAGCGATCTCACGCTTCCGGGCCATCCCGAGGTGTTCGCGCTGGGAGACATGGTGCGGGTGCGCGGCAAGGACGGCGAGCCCCAGGTCCTCCCGGGCGTCGCCCCGGTGGCGATGCAGGAGGGCCGCTACGCCGCCCGGGTCGTGGAGGCGCGGCTGACGGGCGACCCGTCCCGGCCGTTCCACTACGTCGACAAGGGGAACCTGGCCACCATCGGGCGCGCGTCCGCGGTAGCCGACGTGAAGGGGCTGAAGCTCTGGGGCTTCATCGCCTGGTGGACCTGGCTGATCGTGCACCTCTGGTACCTGGTCGGCTTCGAGAACCGGGTGCTGGTGTTCCTGCGCTGGGTGGTCAGCTTCCTCACCCGCGGGCGCGGGGCCCGGCTGATCACCGGACCTCAGGTGGAGCCCCAGCACGCCGACCCGGGCGCGCCGGCGTCGCGGGCCTAGCGGCGAGCGTCAGGCCGACCGTAATTCCCGCGCAGGCCGCCGGTTGGAGCGGCAATGACCCGCTCCAACCCAGGAGGTCTCCCGATGTTCACCCGACGCCTTGTCCTGCTCATCGCGGCGCTCGCCGCCGCCCTCACCGCGCTCGTGCCGGCCGCCACAGCCGGCGCGGCCGCCCCCGACCCGGAACGTAACTCGACCAAGCCGGCCCGCTGGCACTACTACTACGGCGTCACGCCGGCCAAGCTGAAGTCGCTGGCCAAGAGCGCCGGCGATCGCATCATCGACCTGGAGGTCGAGCGCACCGGCCCGACCAAGCTGGCCGCATCGCTGGTGAGGAACAGCGGGCCCTACGCCCGCGGCTGGTACTGGTACTACGGCAAGACGGCCGATCAGATCGCCGATCTCCTCGACGAGAAGAACGCCCGGCTCATCGACCTCGAGCCCTACATGCTGGGTGGCAAGCGCGTGTTCGCCGCCGTGATGGTCAAGAACACGGGCCAGGCCGCCAAGAACTGGCACTGGTACCACGGCGTCTCCTTCGCGCGCGTGAAGGAGCTCATCAACGAGCACAAGTCCCGCCTGATCGACCTCGAGACCTACAAGCAGGGCGGAAAGAAGCGCTTCGCGGTCGTGATGATCCGCAACTCCGGCGTGGACGCGTCGGCCTGGTGGTGGTACGTGAACGTGCCGCTCTCGACGGTGCAGCAGAACGCCAGCCAGAACGGGGCCCGGACCTTCAGCCTGGACCGCCTGTCGAACGGCAACGTCAACGCGCTGCAGATCAAGCGCAAGGGCGAGTTCTCGGCCTACGAGATCGATATGGACTCCCGCCGCGCGGGCGACTTCGTCTCCCAGAACGCCGGACGGATCGTCGACCTGGACACGCGCTTCGCGGGCGGCCAGCGCCGCATCACCGCGATCGTCAACGACAACACCAACGCCGCCAACGGCGCCGTGCGCTCACTGGCGCGCAAGTCGGAGTCGGTGAAGGCCGGGCGCTTCGGCATGTGGGTCAGGCAGATGGGCGGTCCCACACTGATCAGCCTGGGCGCCGACCGGATCTTCGAGCCGGCCAGCGTCCTCAAGACCCTGCACCACCTGTACGTCCACGAGCAGCTCGAGAGCGATCCGAACGAGGACCTCAGCGACCAGTTCACGTTCCCGAACTGCCCGGCCAGCGGACAGACCGGCACCTGCGCCGATCCGCCCAAGGGCAAGACCAGCAACGTCTGCCCGGACAACCCGGCGGTGAACGCGTCGACGCTCGCGACGCTCGACTGGCAGGACCGGCAGATGATGGCTGTCTCCGACAACCGCACCACGGCCGGTATCGAGCAGCACTACGGCCGGGCGGCGATCAACGCCTACGCCGCCAACGTGGTGGGGACCGAGAACACCCGCATCAACCACAGCATCGGCTGCGGCAGCCCCGCCAACGAGACCACGCTGGTCGACCTGTCACGGATGCTCGAGGGCGTGCAGAACGGCACCCTGATCCAGAACCAGGTGCTGCGCGACCGCTTCTTCGCCACGATGACCCAGGCCAATGGGGTCAGTGACCCGCTCGAGGCCCTCATCCAGCAGGAGGCGGGAAGCGCCGGCAAGGGTGCGATCGTCGACGACTTCGTCGACGCCGTCGACTACAAGGGCAAGGGCGGAAGCTACGGCAGCTCGGTCAGCGCGAGCTTCGGCAGGATTGTGCTGCCGTTCGACTCCGACGGCAGCAAGCCGGTGGCCTTCAGCTACGGCCACTTCCTCAACTGCAGCGGCTGCACCAAGGACGCCGATCTGGACGGCTCCTACAAGGCCGCGGCGATCGAGAAGTTCCGCCCCGCCGTGCGGGCGGCGCTGAAGGGCTGGTAGCCGCACGCCGGCCAGCTAGCCTCAGCCGGCGATGCCGGCACGCGTGAAGTCAGCAACCTGGAGCGGGAGCCTTGTGCTCCCGCTCCTCGCTGCTGCGGGACTGTTTGCGGCCTGCGGGGACGAGGCCGAGCGTCGCCCGGTGCGGGTGGAGGTCACGTCGCCGGCCGACGCCACAATGGTCCGAGAGGACGCCGTCGAGGTCAGCGGCCGGGTGTGGCCCCGCCGGGCCCGCGTGCTGGTGGCCGGGAGGCGCGCCCCGGTGAGCGCGGGGCGCTTTCGGGCCCGCGTGCCGTTGCGCGAGGGAGCCAACGTGATCGACGTGGCCGGCGCGGCCCGGGGAGCGGAGCCGGCCTGGACGGCCGTGAGGGTCGAGCGCGAGGAGCTGGTGGTCGTGCCGGAGCTCGCCGGGTCCGTCGCCGGCTCCGCCGTCCGGCGCCTGGAGGCGCTTGGGCTCGGGGCGGAGACCGAGGAGGAGGAGGGCGGTCTGCTCGACCGGCTGTTGGGCGGCGACCCCGCGGTATGCGAGACCGATCCGGGCGCGGGGGACGAGGTGCCGAAGGGCACCGTGGTCCGGCTGGTCGTGTCGGTCACCTGCTGACGGCCGGAGATCAGGAGTCGGGCGTCAACGCGATCAGCCCGATACGGGGCCGGCCGTCCTCACGTTCGACGCCGAACACCACCCGGCCGCTGATCGGCGCGCGCTCGCCGCGAGACACCTCGTAACGGCCGCTGGCCCTGCCCACACCACCCGGGCGCAGCGAGATGCCCTCGAGCTCGTAGTCCTCCGTGGCGTTCGTCGCGAACTGACGCCGGTAGGCCCGGAGCACCCGGCCACGGCCCCGCTGGGTGTCAGCGGTGGTGATGCGGGCCACGTCGCCGGTGAGCACCTCCGCCATGGCCTCGGTGTCCTCGTCGGCGTAGGCGCCGGCGAAGTCATCCACCGCGGTGCGCACGTCGGCTTCGCTCACCGGACCGGGTCCCCCGTCGTCGCTGAACGGGCTCGCGACCAGCAGCACACCGGCGGCGAGCACGCCGAGGGCGAGCGCCGCCCCGCCTCCCACCAGCCCCGCGCTGAGGGCCGGACGCCGGCGGGCGCGGCTGATCTTCGCCGTGCCGGCGCTGGTCGTGCTTGGCCGAAGGCGGGTCTCCGCCTGGTCCGCGCCGCCCTCCGCTGCTGCGCCCGGGCTGCCGTTGCTCGCTTCCGGAGGCGGGGCGGAACTCGGCACCGGCGCGCCGGCCGCGGCCCGGGTCGCCTCCACCAGCTCGCCTGCCGAGGTGTAGCGGCCGTCCGGGCGCTTGGCCAGCGCACGGGCGACGACATCGTCGAAGGACACCGGCACCCCGGCGGTGGCGGACGGCTTCGGGGGCAGCTCGTTCAGGTGGGCGAGCATCGTGGCGGCCACGGTTCGGCCGGCGAACGGGGGACGGCCGCAGAGGGTGGCGTAGAGCAGGCAGCCAAGGGCGTACACGTCGGTGCGGGAGTCCACCCGCGCGCCCTCGAACTGCTCCGGGGCCATGTAGTTGACCGTGCCCAGCCACTCGCCGCTCTCGGTGACCCGGGTATCGGCTGAGACCTCGCGCGTGAGCCCGAAGTCGCTGAGATAGACGTGGCCGCTGCCCTCCTCGCCGGCGAGGAGAACGTTCGCGGGCTTCACGTCGCGGTGCACCAGCCCCGCCTGGTGCGCGGCGTCGAGCCCGGCGCCCACCTGGGCGACGATCGCGGCCGCGCGCTTCGGGTCGAGGCCTCCCGTGCGCGTGATGAGCCCCTGGAGGTCGTCGCCGCGCACCCAGCGCATCACGATGAACAGCCGTCCGTCCTCCTCGCCGGCGGCGTAGATCGGGATCACGTTCGGATGGTCGATGGCTGCTGCCAGCCTCGATTCACGCTCGAAGCGGGCCCGGAAGGCCGAATCCGCGGCGCGCTCCGGCGAGACCAGCTTCAGCGCCACCGCCCGACCCAGCGGGAGCTGCGTGGCCCGGTAGACGATGCCCATGCCGCCGCGGCCGGCTACGCCCTGGATGCGGCAGCCGGCGAACAGCGAGTCTGTCGCCAGTTCGGGCACGCAGACCAGTGTGACGGAGATGGGGGCAGGTTTCCGGTGGCTGTCCGTCCTCGGCTGATGCGAACATACGTTCCCACTCGACTAGGATGGATACGGTCGTCAGGTGGTCGGGTCGGCGGCGGACCTTCAGGTCGATGGAGGTTCCGCGTTGTCCTGATCTGGCTCACGAGGGTGGTCGGGTGGTGCGGGCGGGCTGGTATGGGAAGCCGCCGCATCGTCGCCAGCGTTGGTTGTGTCGGCCGCCGAACGGTGGCGCGGCACACCGCTTCTGCGAGTTACTGCCGCGGCAGGCGAGAAGCGAGCATTTCTGTGTCGAGTGTTCGACCAGGCTGGAGCGCTGGGAGGGCCAGGCGGGCGCCCGCGAGTATTGGTTCTCGGCCCGCGAGGTCGGCCATGCGCTCGTGCTGGTGGCGGCCGGTGAGAGCTACCGGCAGGCCGCTTGGGCGGCACGGCGAGCGGCGGGCCGCACGCACCAGCGGTTGACCGGCCGGCGTGGCCGCCTGCGCGATCCCAACCTCGATGGCCAGCTGATCGCGAATTGGGTCGACTCGTTCGCCGCCATCGTCTGTGCCGACGAGCTGCCGCAGCGCTGGCCGGAGCGGCTGGCGCTCGACTCGTGCGAGTTCCGCATCGATCGTGGCCCGCGGGCGGGTCAGGGCTTCCACGTGTTCTGTGCCGTCGGCCACGACGAGCCGGGTCGGCCGCGTGTCTGGCGGCTGGCCGCCTTCCCGCGCCGCACAGAGGCCGACTGGCAACGGTTCCTGGCCCTCTGCGACGGGACGCCCAGGCTGGTGGTGAGCGACTTCGACAACGCGTTGCGCAAGGCGCTCGCGAGCGTGTTCCCACGCAGCGGCGACCAGGCGCCGGAGTTGCGTCTGTGCGAGCTGCACCTGCGCCGCAGCCTCGAGAACGCGCTCGCCCCGCTCGACGGCCGACCCGACCACCCGGTCATGCGCGCCTTCCGGCACGCCCTCTTCGACCATCACAACTGGGCCCGCTTCGAGACCCAGGCCAGGCACGCCACCCCGCCGCTGCCCGCGCTGCTGCGCTGGCTCGACCGCTACACCGAGCCGGTCGCTACCCAGCTCAAGACACGCTCGTCGCTGGGACCAAACTCGACAGGCGCCGTCGAGGCCGCGTTACGCCAGGTCGATCGCGCCTTCCAGGGCCGCTCCCAAAGCTTCAGCAACCGCCGCCGGATGAACCTGCTGCTCGACCTGATCACCCTCCACGCCAACGGCGACGCCGACCCCCGTCGCTGGGCGGACCGGCTCCGCGAACGCTTGCACCCACGCGCCGGCATCGCACCCCACCAACGCCCCCACGACGACCCCCGCAACCAGCCCTCGCTAACCGACTAACCCATATCCATCCTGATCGAGTGGGAACATATGTTCGTGCCCACCGTGTTGCACGCCGACCTCGACGCCTTCTTCGCCTCCGTGGAGCAGCGCGACGACGAGCGGCTTCGGGGCCGGCCCACCGTGGTGGGGACGGGCGTCGTGCTGGCCGCGAGCTACGAGGCCCGCGCCTTCGGCGTCCACTCCGCTATGGCCGGCTCGCGGGCGCGGCGCCTGTGCCCGGGGCTGCTTGCCGTCCACCCGCGATGGGAGGCCTACACGGAGGCCAGCCAGGCGGTGTTCGAGATCTTCCGCGAGGCCGCCCCGGTGGTCGAGCCGCTCTCGATCGACGAGGCCTTCCTCGACGTCAGGGGGCTCGAGCACATCTCCGGCACGCCCGAGGACATCGGGGCGCGCCTGCGGCGCGAGGTGCGCGACGAGGTGGGCCTGCCGCTCACCGTGGGCGGGGCGCACACCAAGCACCTGGCCAAGGTGGCCAGCGGCGTAGCCAAGCCGGACGGACTGCTCGTCGTGCCCGCCGGCGGGGAGCGCGACTTTCTCCATCCCCTGCCGGTGGGGCGGCTCTGGGGGGTGGGGCCGGTCACGGCCGCGAAGCTCAACGAGCGGGGGCTGGCCACGGTGGGCCAGGTGGCGGACCTGCCCGAGGCCGCCCTGGTCTCGCTGTTGGGGCGGGCCTCCGGCCGCCACGTGCATGCCCTGGCGCACAACCGGGATCCCCGGCCGGTTCGGTCCCGGCGACGGCGGGGATCGTTCGGGTCGCAGTCAGCGCTCGGGCGCTCGCGAAAGTCGCCCGCGGAGATCGACGCGGTGCTGGTCGCGCTCGTCGACCGGGTTACGCGGCGCATGCGCGCGAAGGGGCGGATCGGGCGCACGGTGGTGCTCCGCCTGCGCTTCGACGACTTCTCGCGCGCCACCCGGTCGCACACGCTTCCGCATCCGACGGCCACCACCCGCACCGTCCTGGCCGCGGCGCGGGCGCTTTTCGCGGCGGCACGGCCGATGATCGAGCGGCAGGGGCTGACCCTGGTCGGCATCTCGGTGTCCAACCTGGAGGGCGATGGCGAGGCCGAGCAGCTCACCCTGCCGGTGGACCTGCCCGGCGGCCTGGTCCTGGACACGGTCCTGGACGAGGTCCGCGACCGGTTCGGGACCGACGCCGTCAAACGAGCGGTGCTGGTGGGCTCGCCGCGCCGCCTGGCCACGTGGCTGTTTCCCGAGGATGAGTGACCTGAGTCGTCATTTCGGCGCACCTTCCCGGCGTCTGGGCGGGGCTGACGCCGCCCACGGGAATTGCCGATGCGCTGCATCGACTCATCCCGTGTGCGTCGCCAGCCCCGCCCAGCCACTCGGGAAGCTGAAGCCGAACTTCCGACTCAGGACACGAGGAGGGTGAGGGCCGCTGAACCGATCCAACGGCATCTACATACTGAGCTGACAGCGAGATGGGGCGGTACTCGGTCACCAAGAAGCGCAAGGACCTGGAGCGGGAGATCGCAGCACGCCTGCGCGTGCGCATCGCGGGGCGACGAGGGCTGCGAGCGCTACAACGTGGCCCCTACGCAGGAGGTGCTGGCGGTGGTGCAGAACCGCGACGGGCGCCGGTGCAGCCTGCTGCGCTGGGGCCTGGTGCCTCACTGGAGCGATGACGCGACCTCCGGTCCGGTGATGATCAACGCCCGTGCGGAGACGCTGGGCGACAAGCCGGCCTACCGCGAGCTCGTGGCCCGCGGCTCCCGTCGCTGCCTGGTCCTCGCTGACGGCTTCTACGAGTGGATGCGCGCCGAGGATCCGCGCAGGCCGCGGCTGCCGCTGCGCTTCTCGCTCGAGGGAGGGGGCGGCTTCTGCTTCGCGGGCCTGTGGACCAGGTGGACGGGCCCCGACGACGTGACCGTCCCCAGCTGCACGATCGTGACCACCAGCGCCAACGAGCTGGTGGCGCCGCTGCACGACCGCATGCCGGTGATCCTCACCGGTCCCTCGGCCTGGGAGGCCTGGCTCGACCCGGGGCTCGACGCCGAGGCGGTCGAGCCCCTGCTCGCGCCGCTGCCCGCCGGCCGGCTGACCGCGGCGGCCGCGAACCCGGCGCTCAACTCCTGGGAGCACGAGGGCCCTGACTGCTTGGAGGCGCCCGCGCCGTAGGGTGCGGCCGGTCATGGACGACCTCGCCTCCGCCCGCGAGCTGGCCGCCGCGATCCGGGACCGTCGCCTGAGCGCGCGGGAGGCGCTCGAGGGGCACCTCGAGCGGGTGCGAAGACTCGACGGGCCGCTCAACGCGGTGATCGCCCTCGACGAGGAGCGGGCACTCCAAGCCGCCACGGCCGCCGACGCGGCGCTCGAGCGGGGGGAGGAGACCGGGCCCCTGCACGGCGTTCCGATGACGGTCAAGGACGCCTGGGAGACCGAGGGCCTCGTCACCACCTGCGGTGCGCCGTCGCTGAGGGACCACGTCCCCGAGCGCGATGCCCATGCCGTCTCCCGTCTACGGGAGGCCGGGGCGGTGATCTTCGGCAAGACGAACTCGCCGCTCATGGCCGGCGACGTCCAGACCTACAACGAGGTGTACGGGACCACGAACAACCCGTGGGACGTCGAGCGCACCTGCGGCGGGTCGAGCGGCGGCGCGGCCGTCGCGCTGGCCAGCGGGATGACAGCGCTCGAGCTGGGCAGCGACATCGGCGGCTCCATCCGGACTCCGGCCGGCTGGTGCGGGGTCTACGGGCACAAGCCGACGTGGGGGATCGTCCCGCTGCGCGGGCACATCCCCGGCCCACCGGGCTCGCTCTCCGAGGCGGACCTCGGGGTCGGCGGCCCCATGGCACGCGACCCGGCCGATCTCGCCCTGGCGCTCGACACGCTGGCCGGGCCGGGCGAATGGGCCGCCACCGCCTGGTCGCTCGACCTTCCGGCTCCCCGTGCACGGGCGCTGGACGAGTTCCGCGTCGCCGCCTGGCTCGACGACGAGGCCTGCCGCGTCGCCCCCGATGTCCACACGGCCCTGGAGGCGGTGACGGACGCGGTGAGCGAGCTCGGCGGACGGGTGGATTTCGAGGCGCGACCGACGGTCCCCCTCGCGGACGCGATGGCCACCTACCTGCCGCTGCTCGGCGCGGTGATCGGCGCCGGCCTGCCGGACGGCGCCTACGACAGGCTGCGCTCGCTGGCTGAGGACGACGAGGCGGACGGCGACGATCTGGCCGTGCGTTTCGCCCGGGCGATGACCATCAGCGCGCGGGAGGCGGCGAGCATGGGCGAGTGGCGAAACCACCAGCGGGCGGCGTGGCGCGCGTTCTTCGAGGAGGTGGACGTGATCCTCATGCCCGTCGTCTGTGTGCCCGCCATCCCGCACGATCACAGCGGCCCGTTCTCGACCCGCACCATCGACGTGGACGGCACCGAGCGCAGCTACCTCGACCTGTTCACCTGGATCGCCCCAGCAAGCGCTGCGCATCTGCCGGCGACGACGGCGCCGGTCGGGCTTACCGCGGACGGCCTGCCCGTGGGGGTGCAGATCGTCGGCCCTCACCTCGAGGACGCCACGCCGATCGCGTTCGCGCAGGCGCTCACCGACGCCGGCATCGCCGCCTTCCGGGCTCCGCCGGAGGTCGTCTAGCCCGCGGCGTTTCTCCGCCGCACGACGTCCACCACACCGCTGCGCTCGTAGAAGTCCACGGCCACGAGGTTGGGCACCAGCTCCCGCCGCCGCCCGCAGCTGGTGAGCCGCCTCTCGAGATAGCGGCCGCCGATGCGCTGGTTGCGCGTGACCGAGGGCGGGAAGGGCGGGATCCAGTGGTTGACCAGGAAGAGGGGGCTGTCGGCGCTCCCGCGGTAGCGCCCACAGCGCAGCTGGCTCGGTCGCGTGGCTCCCAGGGGGGTGTCCTGTGCGAACGAGAAGCCGTCCAGATACCAGGGCCGCGCCCCGCCGTCCTGCTCGGCCAGGATCACGATCGGCGTGCCGGCGCGGACGAGCTCGCCCAACGTCGGCAGCGGCTCGTCACGGGAAATCGCCGCCACCCGGTCACGCAGGCCCGCCTCCCGAAGCGCCTTCCCGATCTCCCTCGGGGGGACGTAGGGCTCGACGAACAGCACGATCACCTCGCGCGGGTTGTCCGCCGTGAAGCGCTCGATCAGTCGCAGCTGCTCGGTGAGCGGCTCGGCTCCCAGCTCGCAGAGGGTGTGGCAGAGGTAGATGCCGCGCGGTCCGTCGGGAACGTCGCGTCCGATGGTGGGGGCGAGGCGCTCGGCCAGGCGAAGCGCCTCGGGGCTCAACTCGCGCGCGACCTTGTTCCGAGACGACCCCTCGTACGCCAGGTCGGTTCGGATCCGTCCCGAGCGGGGGTCGGGCACGCCGTAGTGAACATCGATGAAGAAGGCCCGGATCCCGTCGCGCAGCTGGCGCTCGATCCCGAAACGCTGGCTGGCGAAGTACCACCCGGGCTCGTCGGCCGCCGCGTAAGAGTTGTGCGTGCCGGCGAACGCGACCTCGTTGAGCCGGCGCCGGCACAGTGCCGGCGAGCCGTTGCACCCGCTGCCCGGAGCCGCGGACTCCGCGGGCGCGGCGCCGGGCCCGGGCAGCACGAGGGCGACCACGACCGTCGCGGCCACCAGCACGGCGGCGCTGATCCCGGCCGCGACCGGCGTGAAGCCGCCGGCGGGCGGGCTCGCGGCAGCCACCCCCGCCGGCGCCGGCGCCCCGAACTGCGCCACAGCCACTGCCAGCAGCAGCAGCGCGAGGACCGCCGCGATTGCGCGCAGGGTCAGGGCGGGCTGCAGGAGCAGGGTCGCCCCGATGAGAGCGAGCACCACCGCCCGCCCGATCCGAGCCCCTCGGCTGGGAGAGCGGACCGCGGTGTCCAGCCAAGCGCGGGCGCCCGTCAGGCCGTAGCCGACCCGTTCCGCGGAGGCCAGGCCGACCACAAGCGCGCCCGCCACGGCGGCCACGAGCGCCGCCGTGCGGAGGTCCGTGAACAGGGCGTCCCAGAGCGCGGTGACCGCGGACCGGGCCAGGTCGCCGCCGTCGTCCCCGACGATCCCGGCGTGTGAGGCCACCAGCAGGCCGGCCACCGTCACCACACCGGCCACGGTCAGCCCGGCGGCGGCCACCGAGGCGCCGACGAACGCCAGCGCAGGTCGCAGCCCGCCCGCCGCCAGCGCGCAGGCCGCGAGGCAGAGGAGGCTCACGCCCAGCAGGGGCCACCACCAGCGAGCCAGATCGCCGATCGCGTGCGTGGCCACCAGCTCGAAGCTGCGTGGTTCGAGCGTGGTGATGCGCAGGCGGCGGTCGGGCGAAATCGCTCTGGCAGCGCGAGGCGAAACGGCCCGGATCGCGTCGACCAACGCGCCGCCCGCGCGGTCGAGGTCAAACACGAACCCCGAGCCGCCCTCGAACAGCGCGCGGTGCCGGGCCCGGACGACGAGCTCGAAGAGGCGGCGGAACTGTGAGGTCTCCGCCACCGCCGACACAGCCGGAAGCAGCAACGGCCGCACGATGAGCACGTTCGGCGTCACGTTGTTGGTGAAGGCGTCGACCAAGCGGCTCGCCAGGGCGGCGCGGACCTGCTCGTTCTCCAGGGCGGATGCGGCCCGCGTTGCGAAGGCGCGCTCGTCGGCCAGCTCGTAGCGCGCGTAACCTGAGATGGCTGCGGCGGCGAGCGACAGGAGGTGACGAAGACCAGGGGCCCCGGGCGAGGCGCCCCCAGCGTCCTGTCGGCGCCCTTCCGGGACGATGACCCTGGCCGAGCGTCGATGGCGAGTCCAACCCGGCCGACTGTACCGACAGCTCTCGGCCGCCGCTCGGGCGCGATCTCATCCCGTTCGGGCGACGACCGAGCGGGGTCGAATGGGATTGAATAGGACGGAGATGACCACGCCGGAGGAGCGCACAGCGACGGGCAGGGCCGCCAGGGCGGAGGTTCCGCGCCGCGTCCACGGCGAGTGGGAGCCCGCCTCCGACCGGCGTGACGTGGTTGAGCTGCTCGAGGAGCAGGGCCGGACCCGGGTGGCCGAGCTCGTCCCCGTCCGCTATGGGCGGATGCTGGTCTCGCCCTTCACGTTCTTCCGCGGCGCTGCCTACCCGATGGCGGCCGACCTGGCGGGGTCTCCGCGCACGGGCCTCGAGGTCCAGCTCTGCGGCGACGCGCACCTGTCCAACTTCGGCGTGTTCGCTGCGCCCGATCGGCGCCTGGTGTTCAGCGTCAACGACTTCGACGAGACCCTGCCGGGTCCGTTCGAGTGGGACGTGAAGCGGCTCGTGGCCAGTTTCGCCGTCGCCGGCCGGGACCGGGGCTTCGGGGCCAAGCAGCGCAGGGCGGTCAACACCACGGTGGCGCGCGCCTACCGGGAGGAGATGAGGGGCTTTGCCGACATGGGCACCCTCGATGTCTGGTACGCCCGCGTGCACGTGGACGAGCTCCTCGAGCGGGCCACGCGGCTGGGCACGCAGGATCAGGTCAAACGTTTCGAGAAGAACATGGCCAAGGCGCGTACGAAGGACAGCCTCAAGGCCTTCCGAAAGCTCACCCAGGTCGTCGACGGCAGCCCGCGGATCGCAAGCGATCCTCCGCTCGTGGTCCCGGTCGAGGAGCTCCTGGCCCCGGACGAGCACCGCCGGCTCGAGGACTTCATCAGCGAGATTCTCCGCTCCTACCGGCGGACGCTCACGGGCGACCGCCGCCGGCTGCTCGAGCGTTTCGAGTACGTCCATCTCGCCCGCAAGGTCGTCGGCGTGGGGAGCGTGGGCACACGCGCCTGGATCATGCTCCTCCTCGGCCGCGATGCAGACGATCCCCTCTTCCTCCAGTTCAAGGAGGCGGAGGCGTCCGTTCTCGAGCCGTTCCTGGGCAAGAGCGTGTTCGACAATCACGGCCAGCGGGTGGTAGAGGGCCAGCGGCTCATGCAGGCGGCGAGCGACATCCTGCTCGGCTGGATCCGCGCCACCGGCATCGACGGCCAGAAGCGCGACTTCTACATCCGCCAGCTCTGGGACCAGAAGGGATCGGCCCTCGTCGAGGTCATGGACGCGAAGGACCTGGCGATCTACGCGGAGCTGTGCGGGAGGACCCTCGCCAAGGCCCACGCCCGCTCCGGGGACGCGATCGCGATCGCCGCCTACCTCGGCAAGGGCGACAGCTTCGATCGTGCCCTCGCGACCTTCGCGGAGGCCTACGCCGACCAGAACGAACGCGACTACGAGGCCGTGTCCGAGGCCGTGGCGTCCGGCCGCCTGGTCGCCGAGACCGGCTTCTGAGCTCGGATACAGTCCGCGAATGGCGGACTACACGCAGGGCGAGAAGAACACGATCGCGATAGCCACCTACGGCTCGGTCGCCCTGGTTTCCGGTGAGGCCGGGGGCCTCTTCGCGAAGATCAAGGAGGGCGTGGCCGGGCTCAAGACCGTCGGCAAGGAGGCCGACTGGCTGATCAAGTCGATCGAGGGCAGCGACGTGGGCGGCGACATCGCCACCGACTCGGATGTGCTCGAGCCCAAGGTCATGGCCGCGCTGCCCGAGGCCGCGCGGATCGTCGCGGCCAAGGACCCCGAGCATGCCGAGGCCTACAAGACGGTCGTGGTCGCAGCCGTCCAGGAGGCCGCCGAGGCCGCCAAGGGAGTCAACGAAGCGGAGGCGGACGTGATCGCCAAGGTCAAGGGGGCGCTCGGGGCCGGCGGCTGACGCCCCGGTGACGCCCTCTTCGCGGTTCAGGCTCCGCTACGAGCTGATGGCGTGCGCCCTCCGGGGCCACGCCCTCGTCGGCCGCGACGCCGAGCGCCTGCGAGAGGAGGACGCGGTCTTCGCCCGGGAGATGGCGAACGGCCGCTGGCATCGCTGCCTGCGGTGCGACGGCTGGTTCCACGTACCCGCCTCCACGACGTTCGCCCGGGCCCATCCACCGGACCGGGACGAGATCGAGCTGCCGCTGCGAGGCGGAGCCCTGCGCAGCAAGGTGATACTGCGGCTGATCGCCGCCGACCGCGCGTTTCACTTCATCCTCCTGCTGGCGCTGGCAGCGGTGATGTTCGCGATCGCCGCCAACCGGCGGGAGCTGCAGGGCGACCTCCTGCGGGTCCTGACCGACTTCGGGGGCGGCCCGGTCGCGGCCGTCGGCGGCGGCGAGAACGGGCTCCTCGGCGAAATCGAGAAGCTGCTGGCCAAGCCCCCCGACACCCTACGTCTCTACGGCCTGGGCTTTGCCGCTCTGGGCATCACGGAGGGTGTGGAGGCCGTGGGCCTGTGGATGCAGAAGCGCTGGGCCGAGTACCTCACCCTGGTGGTCACCGCGGTGTTCGTGCCGGTCGAGGTGTACGAGATCATCCACCGCACCACGCCGCTCAAGATCTTCGCCCTGGTGCTGAACCTGGCGATCGTGGTCTACCTGCTGTTCGCCAAGCGGCTCTTCGGGCTGCGCGGTGGGGCGGCCGCCGTGGAGGCCGAGCGGCTCAAGGACTCGGGCTGGGAGCACCTCGAGGCTACGGCCCCGCGCTAGGCACGCCGCTCCACCAGGTCGAGGTAGAGAAGGGTGAGCCCCACCGCGATGTAGGGGATCACGAGGGCGTATACCAGCGAGCCGAACAGGTTGATCAGCGGTGGGGGCAGCGGGGTGAACACGAGGGCAAAGCCCAGCATTGGCCCGGCGACCACGCCGAGCAGTGCCAGGACCAGCACGGTTGCGGCGGTGTGCCACCAGTGGCCTCGTACCACTCGGGTGCTCCCGCGCAGCGCCTCTCGCAGCGAGCGGTCCTCGAACAGCACCTCCTGCTGGGTCAACTGCCAGTCCACGTACTTCTTGATCGCGTAGGGGATGCCGATGATCGTGAGGACCAGCAGCAACGTGAGCACCTGGACCAGGAGGTGCACGCCCACGGCACGCCAGACCCGGGGCCGCAGCGCGCGGTAGGCCCCGGCCGCTCCCGGCACCCGACCGCGGTCGACCTCGCGCATGAACGCGACGATCGCGCCCGAGACGATGGCCAGCCCGACCGACGACCCGAGCGCGACGATCGATCCGTACAGCCCGCTGCCGGCGGCGGAGGCCCCGACGAGGCCGAGAGCCCCATCCCCGAAGATGCGCTCGAGCAGGAGGCGCAGCCCCTCGAACACGGCCACGATCACCAGCGAGCTGAGGCCGAGCAGAACCAGGACCCGCCAGTAGCCGGTGCAGACCCGGCGGGCGGTGCGCAGCAGCTGGCCGGTCGCGCGCACGCGACGAAGCGGCGGTACCTCCACGGGCCGCCAGCGAGTGCGCGAGGCGGGAAGGAGCACGAGGGCCAGGATCCCCAGGCCGAGAGCGATCGCGCCCGGCGGGCTGTCGGTCGCGAGGTTGAGAAACGCCGAGAGCTCGGCCATGGTGAGGCAGAATGCGCTCGTCACGGTGGGGCCGGTGACCGAGTCACTGGGCAGCTGGGCGCTGCTGTAGCGCATCTCGTCCTGCTTGTCGAAGGGCTTCAGCCATTGGAGCTTGGTCTTGGGTCCCTGGGGGCCGTTGTTGAAGCCCTTCTCCCGCTGGCCCCAGCGGCCCTCGTAGGTGAGCCACTGATGGGTGCTCCCGGGGGGCGGACGGGTGGCCACGAGCACGGGCTTCGGGCGCACCTCCCGGACCGGTTCGCTGCTGTTGTCGCAGCCCAGGCCGGAGCCGCCGCGGCCGTTCTCCAGGAAGATCGAGGACTCGTAGAAGGTGGCGTGCGAGCCGGCGGCGGGATAGACCACGGGATGGTTGCCCCGCTTCTCGACCTTTTCGTCGTCCCAGTCGGCGCGCTCGCCCCCTGCGTGCTGAAACAGCCCGATCTCGCTGGGGCCCTCCGCGAGCGCGCCGGACGCCGAGTCCGAGTCGAACAGGATCTGCATGCCCTCCCAGTCCGACTCGTGCAGGTCGTTGAACTGGTTGAAGTAGTAGAAGAACCAGTACTGCAGCGCGATCCCGGCCCGCCCCCGCTGGCGGGCAATGTGGGCGTAGGTGAGCGCGGGCGCCCGCCCGCCCCTTCGCAGCCCCGCGAAATCACGCGCGAACGTGCAGCCCGGGCTCAACGGGTTCCCGGGCAGGTCGAGGTACCAGTTCGAGCCGAGCCCGGCGACGTCCGCGGCCGTGGGAGCCCGCTTCTTGGGCCGGGCGCTGCCGGACGGCGGCACCAGCTCCACGCGCGGATTGCCGAGCACCACGTCGACGGTCGTGGGCAGGTACTGCTCCCTGGTCTTGTCGCAGGGCGGGTCGTATTGCGCCCGCAGCATCACGATGGGCGCGTACTTCGCCGCCAGCCGCCGCTCGGGCGACCCCTGGGCGCCGGCCGGCGGCGCGAGCGCCGGCACTGCGGCCGCGACCAGCATCGCGACCAGGCAGCCCCTCGCGGGAGTCACGCGCCGAACCTACCAACCCGCCCGGGCCGCCCGGCGCCCGCCGGGCCGGCGTCAGCGTGCCGTGATCGTCACCTGTTCGCAGTTCTCGGCCACCGAGTCGAGCGGATCGGCGATGACCCGGTCGTAGCCCGGGCCGCACGACACCGCGTCCGCCGCGCCGTCACCGGTGGCGCGGACGAGATCCCAGCCCGGGCCGGAATCGAAGCTGTCCGCCCCGGCCGCCCCGGAGATCCGGTCGTCGCCCCGGCCGCCTTCGAGGGCCCAGCCCTCGGTCCATCCCCGCGCGGGCTCGGCGAAGCGCATCGTGTCGTCCCCGCTGCCGCCGACCTGGGTCGGCACGACCGGGCCGTTGCAGTTGGTCTCGCGCCCGACGATCCGGTCGCTGCCGGGGCCGCCGTCGAGCCGAGCGCAGTTGGCGGACATGCCCTGAGAGAGCCGGTCGTCGCCCCGCTCACCGCGCAGGTCGTTATAGAGACCCGCGTTCCCGGTGATGACGTCGCCGCCCGGACCGCCGAAGGCATAGGCCACGTTGGCCGAGACGGCGATGTCGTCCTCACCGAGACCGCCGTGCGCGTAGGCGGTTTCGCCGTCGGCGCGGATGAGGTCGTCACCACCCTCCCCGTGGACGGTGCGGAGGCTGCTCGCGCTCCGGGTGACCACGCGGTCGTCGCGGTTGCCGAGATGAACGACGACGGGGGCGTGCTCGCAGATGGTCGGGTCCCCCGCCTGGCAGCCGACACCCGCGACCAGCGGCGCGCCCAGGTCGACGATCGACGGCCGGGCCCCCTCGACGTCGAGTACGGAGACGTCGTTGATCTCACCGGACGAGGCGCGGAACACCACCCCTTGGCCGTCCTCCATGGCCACCACGGCGCCGAGCGCCGGTGCCGGCAGGGCAATCAACCCGATGGCGGCAAACGGCCACACGATCCGGCTTGCTGCACGGGAACGGTCACGAAACCCCATGTGTCTCCCCTCCGAAGGCGACGGTCTCTCATTCAACGAACGGGCTGCGGGCGGGAAACTTTCGATACCGTCTTTTTTGGAACCCAGCGGAGGGGTGCTCGCGGGAGATCGTCGTGCAGGCAGCCGGCCTGAACGACGGGCGGGTGCGAGTCCGTACCCATGACAGGTGTGATGAGAGACCCGGCGCTTCTGCGCGCATGGCGAGTTCCCGCTCTGGTCGGCGGGCTGCTGCTGCTGCTCGTGTTCTCGGCCTGCGGCACACCGCAGCCCGCGACCCAGGTCTCCCACGACCGGGCGACCCTGAACGCCACGATCCAGAAGCTCGACGGAGATCCCCGGCGCTGGCGCTTCGAGTACCGGCGGGCGTCCGTGTCGACCTGGACGCCGACCCCATGGCGGACGGTGACCGGCCGGACGGGCGATCTCAACGTATCCGAGACGGTGACCGGCCTGGCCCCGCAGACCGCATACAAGGCGCGTATCTGCGGCGAGGAGACGAGCGGCGCCTCCCCCTTCGCCTACATCTGCTCAGAGAGCACCGCCGACTTCACCACCACGAGCGCTCCCGGTCGCTACGTGACCACGTCGGGCAACGACGCCGGCGCCTGCACGTCGGGGGCGCCCTGCCGCACCCTGGCGCGTGCCTACGCCGTGGCCACGGCCGGTCAGGTGGTCGACGTAGCCGCGGGAACCTACCCCGCCCAGGCGCTACCGGCAGGCAGCAAGCAGGTGACCTTCAAGGGCCGCGCGGGGACCGTTCTGCGAGAGCTGTCCAACGACGCGGCGAACGTCACCTTCGACGGCTTCGACGTCAACGCCGACTTCCAGAAGCGGCTCGCGTTCTACAACAACGGGGCCAACACGGTGTTCAAGAACGGGCGGGTCGGCAACGTGACCGACGAGAAGGGTCTGCTCTCCGCGTCGGGCTGCACCAACTGCGTGTACGACAACGTGGACTTCCACGATGTCCGCCTGGCGACCGCCGGCGTCCATCTGGAGTGCATGTACTCCATGAGCCCCGGGGTGACCGTCCGGAACTCGCGCTTCCAGCGCTGCGCCATCTTCGACATCCTGTTCACCAGGGGCGACTGGTGGGGCCAGCCTCTCTACGGCGGCTTCAAGGTGCTGAACAACCAGTTCGGCCAGACCTGCGGCTTCGGGACCAGCTGCGGGGCCGGTACAGGCGCCTACTACTCGGTCATGTTCCACCAGGTGCTGCAGGGCATCCGCAACGCCGAGATCCGCGGCAATCGGTTCGACTTCCCCGTGGCGGGCGAGGGCAACACCGCGACCAACTCGGTCGAGTCGTGCAACACCCCGCCCACGCGGTTGCCGGGCATCACCGTTCAGCCCTGCTGAGCTGAAGATCATCCCGATCGGGTGAAGCCGACCCTCGGGCGCCGAGCGAGGATCGGCTTGGGGCTCCCGGCCGACCCGAGACTCATGGAGAGCGGTGCCCGAGCAAGGACCGATGAGCGAGGATCCCTGCCGATCCCCGACCGGCCCACACGTCGGCCTGATCGACCTACGACGCGAAGGATCCGAACACCAGCTACCCGCCGATCGAGCCCGTGCGGCCCCCGGAGGGCGCTCCGAACGTCCTTGTCATCCTGCTCGACGACGTGGGCTTCGGCGCCTCGAGTGCCTTCGGTGGGCCGTGCGAGACGCCGAACTTCGAGAGGCTCGCGAACCAGCGGCCTCCGCTACAACCGCTTCCACACGACGGCCCTGTGCGCGCCGACACGGGCGGCGCTGCTCACCGGCCGCAACCACCACTCCGTCGGCATGGGCGGCATCACGGAGATCGCGACCTCCGCGCCCGGGCAACAACTCGCTGCGGCCGAACACAAAGGCCCCGCTCGCCCGAGACGCTCAAGCTGAACGGCTACTCGACGTCGCAGTTCGGCAAGTGCCACGAGGTGCCGGTGTGGCAGTCGAGCCCGATGGGGCCGTTCGACATGTGGCCGACCGGTTCCGGGTTCGAGTACTTCTACGGCTTCATCGGCGGCGAGGACAACCAGTGGTACCCGTGCGCTCTACGAGGGCACGACACCGGTCGAGCCGCCCAAGACCCCGGAGGAGGGCTACCACCTCACCGAGGACCTCGCCGATCACGCGATCAACTGGGTGCGCTCGCAGAAGGCGCTGATGCCCGACAAGCCGTTCTTCATGTACTTCGCCCCCGGCGCCACGCACGCGCCGCACCACGTGCCCAAGGAGTGGATCGACGAAGTACAAGGGCAAGTTCGCGCACGGCTGGGACGAACAGCGCGAGATCACCTTCGCCAGGCAGAAGGAGATGGGCGTCATCCCGGCGGACGCCGAGCTGACGGAGCGGCATGCGGAGATCCCGGCCTGGGACGACATGCCGGCCGAGCTGAAGCCGATCCTCGAGCGCCAGATGGAGATCTACGCCGGCCTTCCTCTCGCACACCGACCACCACGTCGGCCGGCTGCTCGACGCGATCGAGGAGCTCGGGATCATGGACGATACCCTGCATCTACCTGATCATCGGCGACAACGGCGCCTCCGCCGAGGGCACCTTCAAGGGCTCGTTCAACGAGATGATCAACTTCAACGGGATGGCCGCGCTCGAGACGCCCGAGTTCATGGCCGAGCGCCTCGACAAGTTCGGCGGGCCGGAGTCCTACAACCACTACGCGGTCGGCTGGGCGCACGCGATGGACACGCCGTTCCAGTGGACGAAGCAGGTCGCCTCGCACTGGGGCGGCACGCGCAACGGCACGATCGTCCACTGGCCCAAGGGCATCGAGGCCAAGGGCGAGGTGCGGCAGCAGTTCAGCCACGTCATCGACATCGCGCCCACGGTGCTCGAGGCGGCCGGCATCCCCGAGCCGACGATGGTCAACGGGGTCACGCAGAGCCCCTACGAAGGGCACGTCAGCATGCTCTACAGCTTCGACGCCGCCGAGGCCCCCGAGCGCCACGACCTGCAGTACTTCGAGATGTTCGGCAACCGCGGCGTCTACTTCCAGGGCTGGAGCGCGGTGACCAAGCACCGCACGCCCTGGGTGCTCGGCGCGGCGAAGCTGCCCGCGTTCGACGACGACATCTGGGAGCTCTACGACGGGAGCAAGGACTACAGCCAGGCGCACGACCTCTCCAAGGAGATGCCCGAGAAGCTGCACGAGCTGCAGCGCCTGTGCTTGATCGAGGCGACCAAGTACAACGTCATCCCGCTCGACGACCGGGCCGCCGAGCGCCTGAACCCGGACCTGCCGGGCCGTCCGCAGCTAGTCAGGGGCGACACCCAGGTCTTCTACCCCGGTATGAGCCGGCCTGTCCGAGAACAGCGTCCTGAGCATCAAGAACAAGTCGTTCTCGGTGACGGCCGAGGTCGTCGTGCCCGAGCGAGCGGCGCCGACGGGACGATCATCGCCCAGGGCGGCGCGATCGGCGGCTGGAGCCTCTACGCCAAGGACGGCAAGAGCGAAGTTCGCCTACAACCTGCTGGGGATCAAGACCTTCACGACCGAGGCCAACGAGCCCGTGCCGCCCGGCAAGCACCAGGTGCGCGCCGAGTTCGCCTACGACGGCGGCGGCTTGGCGCAAGGGCGGTGACGTATCGCTCTACTACGATGGCGACAAGGTCGGCGAGGGCGCGTCGACGCGACCCAGCCGTCTCGATCTTCTCGGCCGACGAAGGGCCTCGACATCGGCTGCGAGACCGGGACGGCGGTCGCTCGCCGAGTGCGACGTGCAGAGCAGCGAGTTCACCGGCGAGATCAACTGGGTCGAACTCAAGGTGGGCGAAGACGACCACAGCCACCTGGTCGACGAGGAGGAGCACGTGCGGGTGATGATGGCCCGGCAGTGTCGACCTGCTTTGACATCGGTCAGGTCAACGTCGCGGTGGCGCTTGTCTCGCTCCGGGTGAGGGCGAAATGAAGTGCGTCCAGCGCCGGGCGCTGGTCCGGCTGTTGCACGGTGATCACCAGCCGGCGGTCGCCGGGCTGATAGTCGAAGCCGAAGAACGGGCAGCAGGCGCGCTCGACTGCGATGGTCCGCTCCAGCAGGCATTCGTCGAGCTCGTCGCCGAAGGTGGCGCTGAGCATGCCGTCCCGCCGCTCGATGGGGGTGGCGGTGGCTCCGAGGCGGCGATAGCGATCGGCCTGGTCGCGCATCCCGTCGGCGTTGAGCGTGCAGGACGCGATGGCCCGCGGCCCGTTCGAGGAGGGCGGGGCGCAGCAGTCGTCGGCGCTTTGGGCGCTGGGGATGCAGCAACCCTCGCCCTTCCAGGCCTCGATGCCCTCGCGGACGGCAAGCCCGGCGATCGCGAGGGCGGCGGCGGGGTCGAGCCACCACACGCCCAGCAGCGCGTTGCCGGCCAGGCCGACTAGCAGGGCCGCCGCCATGTAGGCGCAGAGCAGGTTCTGGGCGCCCTCGCCCTCCGTGGCGATCGAGCCCAGGCGTCGCCCGATGCGCTGCTTGGCGATGCCGAGGGCGGGCATCAGCACGATCGAGCTGAGCGCCAGGCCGATCCCGACCCAGCTGGCCTCGGGGTGATGGCCGCCGGCGAGATCGCGGATCGCCTGGACGGTGATGAAGGGGGCGAGGATGAAGAACTGAATCGCGACGAGCCTCTGGGCGCGCTGCTCCGCGTGTTCGGAGTGCAGGCGGCCGCCGCTGAAGCGCCAGACGATCACCAGGCTGGCGAACCCCTCGATCGCCGAGTCGATGCCGAACCCCACCAGCGCGATCGACCCCGCGACCAGGCCGGCGGCAAGCGCGACGGCGCCTTCGATGCCCATGTAGGCGAGGCTGGCCCAGGACAGCCAGCGGGCCCGGCGCGCCAGCCTCAGCCACTCGCCCCGCGCTATGCCCGGCGCCGGCGCCGCGACGGTCGTGGTCACACGGTCGCCCCGGCGCCGGCGAGCTGGGCCTCGACGAGCGCGCGGCCGCTCTCGGTGAGCGCGTAGAAGACGATCTTGCCGTCGCGGCGCGAGTGCGCCAGCCCGGCGTTGCGCAGCTGGCGCAGGTGGTGGCCCACGAGGTTCTCGGCGCGCCCGGCGATCCAGGCCAGGTCGCAGACGCACAGCTCGACGCTCTCGCGCAGCGCGAGCGCGATCAGCAGGCGGGTCGGGTCGCCGAGAGCCTTCGCGCGCGCCGCGGCCGCCTCGGCCAGCGCGGGGTCCAGCTGCGCTCGGATCGCCTCGGCGCGTGGCAGGTCGACGCAGAGCAGGTCACAGCGATCATCGGCCACGGCCCGCACATCCTAACGTACGTTGCGATGTTGTGATGGTAAGGCCCGCGCGGACGCTGAGGTCCTGGACCAACCGACGACCTCCCGTGTGAGGCGAGAGACTGGCTTCGCCAGGCGGGAACCCCGGAGACGCCCGCGAGCCTCACTCACCAGGGGCCCTCACAGTCCATCACGGCTGCGATCCCGCTCACGCCCGCTACGGGCTGCGCTGGGACCGACCGGGCGGGAGGACGCGAGACGCTAGACCACGCCGCCCTCTTCGACGGCGGCTCTCCACTCGAGGTGGACGTGACCAGCGACCGGCGGCGGCCATGGCCCCGCGCCCGCTCAACCGGCGCGCACGCGCACTCTGCGGGCATTGCCCGCGCGGTCGACGGCCCGAATCACGAACCGGTGACGCGCCAACCCGCGCGCCCGCGCCAGTGCGCGACGGCCCGCGGCCGTCAACCGCACCGAGACCAGCAACCGCTCACCCCCGTACCGGGCCTTGACCCGACCGGTCCCCAAGGGCGAACCGCCTGCCGCCGCCACCAACGACACGCGTACCGACCCCGGCTCCGACGTCCGCACCAGCAGCGGCAGACGACCCCTCGCGGCCACATGCTCGACAGGAGCCGCCGTCAGCAACTCGGCGCGGACCCGCGGCGCCACGGCGTCGTTGACGTTCGACCCGTAAGTGATTTTGTTATTTGCCCCCACGTTGCAGCCATAATCCGACGATTGCGGCCAGCAGCTGAACTCGGAGCCCTGCCACTGCACCAACACGCCCGTTAACTCTCGGCCTCCCTGCTCATCCCACAGCAGATCCCCACTTTGGTTCGCGAGCGCCTGCGCGTTGAACATGACGCTCACCGGCGCGTCGCCGGCGCGCAGAAGCTGGGGCAAGGGGTCGCAGGGCTGCGGCGTGGGGGGGCCCTCATCGGCGTCATAGCGAAGATCGTCGCCGTCCAGGAGTTGGATCGAGAACCCCGCAGAACAGTTGTTCCCGGCCACCTGCGCTCGCGGCGTCGCCCAGCCGATCGCCGACGCGGCGAGCAACGAAACCGAGGCCGCCGCCGCGACCACCGCAACCAATCCACGCATTCTTCCCACCCTTCCTTCGAGGGCAACGACGGTCGCAGCGTAAACGACGGCCTGCGCACCGCGGACTTCCAGTCCAAGGAACCCACGAAGACCGATGCGGAGGGTCGTTCGGGAGCGCACGCCCACCCCCGAGCGGGCAGGGGCAGCCGCGCTACTTCGGATGGGCGCGGCTGGGTTCGAACCAGGACCTCTCGCGTGTGAGGCGAGCGGGCTTAGTTACGCTGAGTGCTTGATCGCGCGCTCTACGGCGAGCGCGGAGCCTTCATCTTCGACCGGTTCACCGCCCCCGGATCCATTGGGGAAACCAGCCGGTGCGGCGGTGGATCCGCCGCAACCCGGTTCCGTTCGGGCGGACGGTGTAGAGGTCCTGGAGATTTCCGGAGCTGGCCTGAAAAGCGATGCGTCGGCCGTCTGGAGACCAGCTGGGGTACTCGAGCGTCCGTCCTCGCGGCTGAGGCCCGGCGACTCGGTGCGCGCCGCTGCCATCAGTGTTCGCCACCCACAGTTCGTTCGGTCCGCGCTCCACGCAGGAGTCGACACCGTTCTCCCGCATGTCGTAACGGATGTAGGCCATCCGGCGGCCGTCCGCGGAGAAGTCTTGCTCGCGGATCGCGCCTGTCTCGCGCAATATCCGGCTTATCCCCCCGCCGCTGATATCGATGCTCCAGCTGGCCGTGCCGCAGCCGGCAGGGTGGGCGGACAAAAATGGCCACATTGGCTTCACGAACGCCGGCGGTCCGACGACCGCCACATGCGTGTTGTCGAGCCAGGTGCCGCGCCAGAGCCCCCAGGGCGATTCGGTACTCGGCTCGTAGATGGTGCGCTCGCCGGAACCGTCGGTCCTGGCGATCGCCACCTCGCCGTAGTTTGAGAACGAGTCCGACCAGACGCGGTGCATCACGACGTGGCGGCCATCGGGGGAGAAGTTCGGCGGGTTGGTGGGCCCGCCGCGGTCAACGAGGCGAAACGTATCGTAGGTACCGATCGTCCTACGCGTCTTCGCGTCGCGGCTGATGACCTTGAATCTGCCGGGCGGACCATCCTGGTAGACGAGCCAGCGCCCGTCCGCGCTCCAGAGATCACCGGCCAAATGAAGCCTTCTCGGGATGCGGCGCCGGGGGCCGAACTCGCCGCCGATCCTCGAATGGAGCCGCCGGTCGCTGCCATCGGGGCGAATTGAGTACCAGCGAAAGCCTTTCCCGCCTTCGTTGGCGTAGATGAGGATTCGGCCTGACTGGCGGGCCACAGCTTCGCCGCTGGGGGCGACGAACGTCAAGGCGATCGCGATGAGCGCAATGCAGAAGCGAGCGCTATGGGAAATAGCCACGGAGCTTCGAGCCTCGACCGTCACCCTAACCCCGGCCCTGGCGACACCGCAAGCCGCAACCCGCCGTGGCCTCGGAGCGGCCGGCTTGCTCTCCTGCACCGTCCTAGTTGTCCTGCCCACGGAGGCTGTGAATGCGGCTGAAGGCTGACGTTGAGTCTGTACGCCCAGGTGATCCAGCGCCAGAACCTCGACGACGAGGTGATCTGGGGCCTGATGCGCTTCTCGGGAGGGGTCGAAGAGCGGCCGTCCCGTAAGTCGTGTGAGAAAGGGCTGACACAACGACCCTGAGCGCGGCCGGTTGAGAGCCGGTTCTCCCGATGGGCGCGGCTGGTTTCGAACCAGCGACCTCTCGCGTGTGAGGCGAGCGCTCTCCCACTGAGCTACGCGCCCGGGCGGCATGGAGTTTAGCCTTCACCGCCGTGCGCTCAGTGGTCGCGGCGGTGCTCTGTCTGCTGCTGGCGGCTCCGGCCGCTGCGGCGGGCCAGCGGTCGGTCGTCGACGTGCCGGTGCGCTCGGTCGAGGCGGGTCAGGGCACCATCGGCTACCGGGCGGTGGGGAAGGGCCCGCCACTGGTCATGATCATGGGGCTCTCGGGCACGATGGACGCTTGGGAGCCGAAGTTCGTCGACGCGCTGGCGAAGCACCGGCGGGTGATCACCTTCGACAACGAGGGCATCGGCCGGACCACGCTGGGCCCCGGCACGCTCACGATCCGCCGGATGGCCGACGACGCCGCATCGCTGATCCGCAACCTCGGGTTGCGCCGGGCCGACGTGCTGGGCTGGTCCATGGGCGGCATGATCGCCCAGTCGCTGGCCCGCCGGCATCCGGCCCGGGTCCGCCGGCTCGTGCTGGCCGCCACGGCGCCGGGCGATGGGAAGGCCACCCCGCCGAGGACCGACGTAATCCAGCAGCTCCGCAGCGGGTCCGCATCGGGGCTCGACCTGCTGTTCGCTCCCGGGCGCCCGGGCCTGGCGCAGGCGTTCATCGACGACATCTCGAGGTACCGGAACCTCCGTCCCGCCGCCCCGCCGGCCATCACACAGGCCCAGCTGACCGCCTGCATCGAATGGCTTCAGGGGCGCGAGCCCTCCGGACGCCGCCTGAGCCGCCTGAGGCTGCCGGTGCTGGTGGGCGGCGGCGCGCTCGACCGGCTGCTGCCGGTGGCCAACCAGCGCTATCTGGCGCGGGCCATCCCCAACGCGAAGCTGCGGGTCTACCGCGACACCGCCCACGGCTTCCTCAGCCAGTACCGCCGCCGCTTCGCCGCGGCGGTCGAGCGCTTCCTGGGCTCGAGATAACGCCCACCGGCCGCCGCTACCCGTACGGGACCCACCGCGATCAGTTCGGCGAGCTCACCCCGCCCGAGGGCAGCGGGCCGTGGCCGGTGGCGGTGCTTCTCCACGGCGGCTTCTGGCGGGCGCGTTACGGCCTGCGGCTCGAGGACCGCCTGGTGGCGGACCTGGCCGGACGAGGCTGGGCGGTCTGGAACCTCGAGTACCGGCGGCTCGGATTTCGCAGCCGCGGGGGCTGGCCGGCGACCTTCGAGGACGTGGCCGCGGGCATCGACCAGCTGGGCAGGCTGGCCGAGCCGCTCGACCTGGCCCTGGTGGTCGGGATCGGCCACTCCGCAGGCGGCCATCTGGCCTGCTGGGCGGCCGCCCGGCCCGGGCTGCCCAAGGGCGCGCCCGGCGCCGAGCCGCGGGTGCGCCTGAGGGCCGCCATCGCCCAGGCCGGGGTGGTCGACCTGCGCGAGGCCGCTCGGCTGAGGCTGGGCGGAAGCGCGGTGGAGTCGCTGCTGGGCGGGTCACCGATCAAGCGGCCGGCGCGCTATAACCTGGCCTCGGCCTTCGAGCGGCTTCCGCTCGGGGTATCGCAACTGCTGGTCCACGGAGATGCGGATGACCTCGTGCCGATCGTGATCTCGCGGCGCTATGCGGAGCAGGCTGCCGCAGCAGGCGACGATTGCGCGCTCGTCGAGGTGGCGCGGTGTGGACACTTCGAGCATCTCGATCCGGACACCGAGGCCTGGAGGGCCGTGACCGAATGGCTGCAACCGATGTGATCTCGCGAGACCGGGCGGAGCACATGGACGGCTCCGATCCGCTCGCCGTCTTCAGGGACCGGTTCGTGATCGACGACCCGGACACGATCTACCTCGACGGGAACTCGCTCGGCCGGCTGCCGCTGGCCACGCGTGAGTGGCTGGGCCTGGTCATGGATCAGTGGGGCTCGCAGCTGGTGGAGGCCTGGCACCAGTGGATCGACCTCCCCGACCGGGTGGGCGACGAGCTGGCGGTGAGCGCCCTGGGCGCGCGCCCGGGTGAGGTGATCGTGTCCGACTCGACGAGCGTGAACCTGTACAAGCTCGCCTCGGCCGCGCTCGACGCCGGCGGCGACGCGCGGGCCATCGTCACCGACCGCGAGAACTTCAGCACCGACCGCTATGTCCTCGACGGCGTCGCCCGCGCCCGGGGCGCCGAGCTGCGGCTCATCGAGACCGATCCCGTCGAGGGCCCGCAACCCGCGGACGTGGCCCGGGCGCTCGAGTCCGGCGACGTCGGCCTGGTCTGTCTCTCGCACGTGGCCTACTACTCCGCGGCGCTGGCCGACATGGAGACGATCACCCGCGACTGCGGGGTCCCGGTGCTGTGGGACCTGTCGCATTCCGTGGGGGTCATGCCGATCGAGCTGGAGGAGTGGGGGGTGGAGCTGGCGGTGGGCTGCACCTACAAGTACCTCAACGCCGGCCCGGGATCGCCGGCCTTCCTGTACGTGCGCCGGGAGGTGCAGGACCGCATGCGCAGCCCGATCCAGGGCTGGTTCGGCCAGCGCAATCAGTTCGACATGGACAGCCCGTATGACCCGGAGCCCGGCGTGCGGGGCTTCCTGGCGGGCACGCCGCCCATCCTCGACCTCACCGCGATCCGGGTCGGCGCCGAGCTGGTCCGCGATGCAGGCACCGCGTCGCTGCGAAAGAAGGCGGTCGCGCTCACCGACCTGATGGTCGACCTGTACGACGAGTGGCTGGCGCCGCTGGGCTTCGAGCTGGCCTCACCCCGTGACTCGGCCCGCCGGGGCGCCCACGTGACGCTTCACCACGAGGAGGCGTGGGCCATCACCCGCGCGCTGATCGAGCGGGCCAGGGTGATCCCCGACTTTCGCGAGCCCAACTCGATCCGCCTCGGGGTGCCCCCTCTCTACACCCGGGTGGTCGACGTGTGGGATGCGCTCGACCGCCTGCGCGGGCTGGTTGAGCGCGGCGAGCACCGCGAGGTGGACGCCGCGCGCACTCGGGTCACCTGATCCTTCAGTTGAAGAGCGTCCACCTCTGGGGGCCGAAGGTGCAACGCGCCACCGGCCGGTTCGGGCGGGCGATCCGCACACTCCCGCTCACGGTGCCCACCGCCCGGTCGTCCGCGATCCTGCCCGCCACCGTCACCCTCTCCACAAGGCGACGGCTGCCCTCCCGGTAGCGGTCCACCACCAGCGTCCTGAAGGACCGGTCGGGGCGCAGGCGGACCGGCTCGAAGTAGAAGGCGCCGGTGAGGACGTAGCTGAAGTACCCCTGACGGTTCGTGCACCGGCTCCGAGAGATGGCGTAGGGGATCTCGAGGGCGATGATCGAGCCGGTGGGGTCCACCCACAGCCAGGCCGTGTCCTCCCCCTTGGTTCCGCCATAGACCGAGCCCGAGACGCCGGGCTGGGGTTGAGCCGATGTGCCGGCGGGTCCGCCGAGCAGCGCGATCGCGCAGACCGCAAACGCACCGAGGGCCAGTCGCTTGCCGAGCATGACGCCTCCTTGCAAGCTTTCGATGCGCCCCGGCCCCAGAGCCGGGGCCTACACATCGATCCTACGCCCGCGCCGGCTACAGCGCCACGATCGCGTCGATCTCCACGTCGGCGCCCTTGGGCAGGCCCGCCGCGGCGATGGCCACCCGGGCCGGGGGGTCCTCCTCGAAGAACTCGGCGTAGACCTCGTTCACGCGCGCGAAGTCGCCCATGTCGGCGAGGTAGACGGTGCAGCGAACGGCCTGGGAGAGCGACGCGCCCGCCGCCGCGCACACGGCGGTCAGGTTCTCGAGGCAGCGGCGCGTCTGGCCGGCCACGTCCTCCTTGACGATCTCTCCGCTGGAGGGCTCGAGCGGGATCTGGCCGGAGCAGAACAGCAGGCTGCCGGTCCGGATGGCCTGGCTGTAGGGGCCGATGGCCTCGGGAGCGTCGTCGGTGGACACGGTGGTGCGCAGGGCCATGGGGCTCCTCGTGGGTCGGGTTCGCGGCCGGGACACTATGCCGCTAACGTTCAGCGCGGACCGTGCTAGGCGGGGAGGTAGCGGTGCCCTGTCACCCACAAGCCGCTCTAGCGGGGCTGAATTCCCAACTGAGGGGTTTGGCTTTCGGGGTCAGTACGCCGGACAGAGGCGTCGATGGCCGGGTCCCGCGCGGCGAGCGCTCGCGAACCAGGTCAGATCCGGGAGGAAGCAGCCTTAAGCGATACCGCTCGTGCGCCGCGGACCAGCCTGGCCGGAGCCGAAGACCGGCGGGCACGCCCGAACGCCGGCCTCGAGGAAGGGTGCACGGTCCACTTTATCTGCTGCGTTTCGCCGCACGCCCCATGACCGAGACCGAGCCCGCCGCCGTCGCCCAGCAGCTGATCGAGCGGTGGAACGCCGGCGACGTCGAGGGCGTCGTCGAGCTCTACAGCGAGGACGCCGCCATGTACGCCGGCGAGGACTGGCCCGACCAGGCGGTCTATCGCGGCCATGACGGCGTGAGAGACAACATCGAGCAATGGCGCACGGTGTGGGAGTCGAGCAGCGTCGAGCTGGAGAGGCTCGAGACCTTCGGCCGGCGCGTGGTCGCGAGCGGAGCCTGGGTCACGCGCGGGCGCGCCAGCGGGGTGAGCGGCCGCCTGCCGTTCGTGATTCTCCTGAACATCCGGGATGGGAAGATCGAAAGACTTGAGTGGTTCACAGACCACAACGTCGCCGTCGCCACAGCCCGCGGCGCCTGATCTCGACACGCTGAGGGCGATCGAGCGGCGAGTGCTGTGGCTCGCCACGGCGATCGTCCATCACGCGAACCGGGTGCGCGAGAACCGCTCGGGGGTGAAGGTGGGCGGCCATCAGGCGTCGTCGGCCTCGATGGTCTCGCTGATGACCGCGCTGTGGTTCTCGGAGCTTCGGGCCGAGGACCGGGTGTCGGTGAAGCCGCACGCCTCGCCGGTGCTGCACGCGATCAACTACCTGCTGGGGCGCCTGGACAGGCCGTACCTGGAGACGCTGCGCGCCTTCGGCGGCCTGCAGAGCTATCCCAGCCGGACCAAGGATCCCGACCCGGTCGACTACTCGACCGGATCGGTGGGAATCGGGGCCACCGCGCCGATCTGGGGCGCCATCGCGCGGCGCTACCTCGACGATCACCGGTTCGAGGCGCCGCCGATGGGCCGGCAGATCGCGCTGCTGGGCGACGCCGAGCTGGACGAGGGAGCGGTGTGGGAGGCGATCGCAGACCCCAGCGTGGCGAAGCTGGGCGAGGTGCTATGGGTGGTGGACCTCAACCGCCAGTCGCTCGACCGGGTGGTGCCGGACATCGCCTTCGGCCGACTGGCGGGCCTGTTCGAGGCGGCGGGCTGGCAGTGCATCACGGTGAAGTACGGGCGGCGCCTGGAGTCGCTGTTCGAGCGGCCGGGGGGTCCGGAGCTGCGGCGCCGGATAGACGAGATGCCCAACGAGGAGTACCAGCGGCTCCTGCGGGCCGAGCCCGCCGATCTGCGCAAGCGGCTGCCCGGCCGGGGGCGCAATCTCGCCCGCCTGGTCGACCAGCTACCCGACTCCGAGCTCCGCGCCGCGTTCCGCGACCTCGGCGGGCATGACCTGAGCGCGCTGATCGAGGCCTACCGGGCCGTCGAGGCCGACCGGCCGACGGTGATCTTCGCCTACACGATCAAGGGCTTTTCGCTGCCGATCGAGGGCCACCCGGAGAATCATTCGGCGCTCTTGACCGACGAGCAGTTCGGAGCGCTGGCCGAGGAGCTGAGCGCCGACGCCGCCGATCCCTGGGCGCTCCCTCCTCCCGACAGCCCCGAGGCGGAGCTGTGCGCCGCCGCCGCGATCGCGCTGGCCCGCGAGGAGCCGGAGCCCCGGCGGCCGCCGGCGGTACCTCGGTCGCTCGAGCGCGAGCATCGCGGGGTGGTCTCCACCCAGCAGGCCTTCGGCCGCTTCTTCGTCGATCTCGTGCACGAGGCGCCGGAGGTGGCCGAGCGGGTGGTCACCGTGAGCCCGGACGTGGCCTCGTCCACCAACCTGGGCGGGTGGATCAACAAGGCGGAGATCTGGTGGATAGCAAACCCTGCGCAGCCGGCCGAGCCGGCTGCTTCGGGCTCCGGAAACCGCCGCGACTGGTTTGCCGACGACTCGCAGACGCTGGTGCGCTGGCATGAGTCGCCCGCCGGCCGGCACATGGAGCTCGGGATCGCGGAGACCAACCTGGTCGGCCTGCTCTCCGAGCTCGGGGTCACGTGGAGCCGCTACGGCCAGCCGCTGCTGCCGATCGGGACGATCTACGACCCGTTCGTGGGACGGGCGCTGGAGCCCTGGTCGTTCGGCATCTACGCGGGCGGCCAGTCGATCCTGGTGGGCACGCCGTCAGGCGTCTCCCTGGCGCCCGAGGGCGGCGCACATCAGTCCATCGTCACGCCGTCCATCGGCATCGGCCAGCCCGGCTGCACTGCCTGGGAGCCGGCCTTCGGCCAGGACCTGGAGTGGACGCTGCTCGAGGCGCTGTCGCGGCTGGGCCGGGCCGGGGGCGAGTCCGCCTACTTCCGCCTGTCCACCCGCCCGCTCGATCAGCCGCCGGCCGGCGACAGCCAGCGCCGCGAGCACGTGCTGGCCGGCGGGTACGTCCTCGGCGAGGCCCGCGGTAGGCCACGGGTGACGCTCGCCGGCATGGGCGCCGTGATGCCCGAGCTGGTCGAGGCGGCGAAGGTCCTGGGCGAGGAGACCGAGGTGATCTGCGTGACCAGCGCCGACCTGCTCTTCCGGGCCTTCCGGGCCCGCTCGGGCCTGGGTGACGGCGATCCGGCCATCCTTGCCGAGCTGCTCCCGCCCGAGCGCGCGGCGCCGCTGGTCACGGTCCTGGACGGCGACCCGCACGCGCTGGCCTTCCTCGGCGCCGTCAACGGCGTTCCCCTCACCCCGCTGGGGGTCACCCGCTTCGGCCAGTCCGGCGACCTTCCCCAGGTCTACCGCCACCACGAGATCGACGCCGAGACCGTCGTGGGGGCGGCGCTGGACCTGCTCGGATGATCCGGCGGCCCGCGCTTCCTGACCCGAGGCCGGCGGCTCAGGTCGTGTGCACGATCAGCACGCTGCAGGGGGCGTGATGGGAGACCTTGTCCGGAACGCTCCCCAGCAGGAAACGGCGCGCTCCCGTGAGCCCCTTGTTGCCGACGACGATGAGATCGGTGCCGAGCTCCTCCGCCAGGCCGATGATCGCGTCGGCCGGATCGCCCTTGCGCGCGTGCGGCTCGGCCTGCACCCCGCGCAGCCGCAGGACCGCGCAGGCGTCGTCGAGCACCGTGTCCGCCCAGGCGTCCTGGGCCAGCCGCCACTGGCCCCGCTCCGGATCGACCGTGCTGCCGGTCGCCACCCGCGCGTGAAGCGGGTGATAAGCGGTCATCACGTGCACCCGCGCGCCGGTGCCCGCGGCGAGATCGGCGGCCTGTGAGACCGCCTGTCCGGCGGTCTCCGATCCGTCCGTGGCGACCAGCATCGACTCGATCATCGGCGACCGGCGGCAACCCTATCCGGTACCGCCGCGGGCGGGGCGCCGGTCGTCCGCGGCGCCACGCCGTGCGCGAGGGCCCGGGCTGGCCCGGGCCGGAGCGAGACGATCTTCGGCGTCCGGCATCCCACTAAAGTGGAGCGACCGATGCTCTCGCTCTACCGCCGCCACCGCCCGCGCACCTTCGACGAGGTGGTCGGCCAGGAGCACATCGTGCGCACACTGCGCAACGCGATCGAGCTGGACAAGGTCCATCACGCCTACCTCTTCGTGGGCTCGCGGGGCACGGGGAAGACCTCGATGGCCAAGCTGCTCGCCTGCGCCCTCAACGCCGACGGCGAGGCCACGCCCGACTTCGATCCCGCGTCGCCGTCGGCCCAGGCGATCCTGGCCGGCACGTCGCTGGACGTGGTGGAGATGGACGCCGCCTCCAACAACTCGGTGGACGACATCCGCGAGCTGCGCGAGAACGTGGCCTTGGCGCCGATGCAGGGACGCCGGCGCGTGTACATCCTGGACGAGGCGCACATGCTCTCCACCGCGGCCTGGAACGCGTTCCTCAAGACGCTGGAGGAGCCGCCCGGCCACGTGGTGTTCGTGCTGGCGACGACGGAGGCGCACAAGGTGCCGCCCACGATCGTCGACCGCTGCCACCGCTTCGACTTCCAGCGGCCGTCGCTCGAGCAGATCGCGAGCGTGCTTCGCCGCGTGGCCGACGAGGAGCAGATCGAGATTCCCGATCCCGCCGTGGGCATGCTCGCCCGGGCGGCCACGGGCAGCTTTCGGGATGCGCTCGGCACGCTCGAGCAGCTGGTGACCTACGGCGGGCGCGAGGTGAAGCTGGCCGACGTGCTCGACATCCTGGGGGTGGCGGACGCCGACCTGGTGCTGGACACCGCCGACGCGCTCGCTGGGCGCGACCCCAAGGCCGCCCTGCTCGCCGTGCAGCGCCTCTCCGACTCGGGGCGAGACTTCACCCAGTTCATGCGCGACCTGAGCGGGCACCTGCGCCACCTCTTCGTGGTCCAGACCCTCGGCCAGGTGCCGGATTCGTTCTCGGTCACGGCCGAGCACACCGACCGGCTCGGCTCGCAGGCAGAGCGCTTCTCCCAGGGCGAGATCCTCCGGGCGATCGACCTTCTGGCGGCGGCGATCGCCGCGGTCAAGGACGGCTCGGAGCCCCGGATCCAGCTGGAGATGGCGCTGCTGAAGGCCACCCAGCCGCAGGCCGATCTCTCGCTGCAGGCGCTCATGTTCCGGATCGAGCAGCTGGAGCAGCGGATCGGCGCGCCCGCCGCGGATGCCCCATCAGGCCGCTGAGCCCGCGCCCCAGGCCCGCTCGGCGGCGGCGGCGGGCGGCGGCGGAGGCCCGGCGCTCTCCCGGCCCGGCGCCCGGGAGCGTTCGGCCGGCGGCCCGGCCGCGACCGCGGTGGCGACCGAGCCCGAGGAGGAGCCGCGCCCGGGCGAGGTCCTCGATCTCGAGCAGGTGGAGGCCATCTGGCCGGCGGTGGCCGAGGCGGTGGCCGAGGAGAACGGCATGCTCGGGGCGGCGCTGGCGGCGGCGAAGCCGCTGGCGGTCGAGGCGGACCGCGTGACGGTGGCCTTCCCTCCCGACGCCGCCTTCGTGAGAAAGAAGGCGGAGAGCAACCGCGAGCTGATTCAGCGGGCCCTGCGGGGGCTGACCGGGAGGCCGGCGGGCCTGGCCTTCGAGCTGAGCGAGGCGGCGGCCGCGGTCGGCCCGGCCGCGCTTGGCGAGGAGGAGCTGATCGAGCGCCTGCGGGCGGAGTTCGCCGCCGAGGAGATCTTCGAGGACGACAACGAGGAGCAGTGATGGCCAACCAGCCCAACATGAACCAGATGCTGCGCCAGGTCCAGCAGATGCAGGCCGACATGGTCAAGGCGCAGGAGGAGCTGAAAAGCGAGGTGGTGGAGGCCAGCGCCGGAGGCGGCATGGTCACCGTGAAGATCACCGGCGACCTCGAGCTCATGGAGCTCAAGATCGACCCCGAGGCGGTCGACCCCGAGGACGTCGACATGCTGCAGGACATGGTGCAGGCCGCCGTGAACGAGGCGATCCGGTCGGCCCAGGAGCTGGCCGCGAGCAAGATGGGCGCCGCCACCGGGGGGCTGGGCGGCCCCGGCGGCCTGGGCGGGCTCGGCCTGCCGGGCCTCTAGCAAGATCTGACCCCCTCCGGAGCTAGGCTTTTCGGCCCTCGTGTTCGCCCCTCCGGTCAACCGCCTCATCACCGAGCTGGCCCGCCTGCCCGGCATCGGCCAGCGCACCGCGCAGCGGCTCGCGTTCCACCTGCTCAGCGTGTCGGACGAGGAGGCGCTCGCGCTGGCCGACGCCCTGCGAGAGGTCAAGGAGACGGTCGGCCAGTGTGAGGTGTGCTTCAACCTGGCCACCGAGGCGCGCTGCCGCATCTGCACGGACGAGCGCCGCGAGACGGCCATCATCTGCGTGGTAGAGCAGTCCAGCGACGTGATCCCGATCGAGCGCTCCGGCGAGTTCAGCGGGCGCTACCACGTGCTCGGCGGAGCCCTGTCGCCGATCGATGGCGTCGACCCCGAGGACCTCCACGTGGCGGAGCTGCTGGGGCGGGTGGACAACGGCGCCGGCGTGCGCGAGGTGGTGATCGCCACCAACGCGACCACCACCGGTGAGGCCACGGCCCTCTACCTGGCCGACGCCGTGCGCGAGCGCGCCCCCGAGGTGGCCGTGACCCGCCTGGCGAGCGGCCTGCCCGTGGGCGCCGACCTCGAGTACGCGGACGAGATCACGCTGGGCCGGGCCCTGCGCGGGCGCCAGGCCGTCTGACGCCGCCCCGCCGGCTTGCGCTCCGCTGGTGGGGCCGCCAGCATGGTGCCCATGGCCGCGCAAGTCGCCCGCAGCGCCTGCCCGCACGACTGTCCCGACACCTGCGCCATGCACGTGACCGTGGAGGACGGACGGGCCGTCAAGGTCGCCGGCGATCCCGAGCACCCGATCACGGCGGGCTTTCTCTGCGGCAAGGTGTCCAACTACCTCGACAGGGTCTACGCCGAGGACCGCCTGCTCCATCCGCTCGTGCGCGAGGACGACGGGCTGCGTAAGGCCTCCTGGGACGAGGCCCTCGACCGCGTGGCCGAGCGCCTGCTCCGGGTCCGGGACGAGTTCGGCGGAGAGTCGATCCTGCCCTACTCGTACGCGGGCACGCAGGGGCTGATCCAGAGGAACACGATGAGCGCCCGGGTGATGAACGCCCTCGGCGCCTCCGCGCTGGAGCGCACGATCTGCGCCACCGCCGGTCTCACCGGGGTGGCCGCGGCGCACGGCGTGTCCCCCGAGGTGGATCCCGAGGAGTGGTCCCACGCCCGCTACCTGCTGGTCTGGGGCTGGAACCCCATGTCCACGGCGCCCCACCTCTGGCGCAAGCTGCTGGATGCCCGCAGGGGCGGGGCGAAGCTCGTGGTGGTGGACCCGTTTCGCAGCCGCACCGCCCGCGTGGCCGACGAGCACCTGCGGCCCCTGCCGGGCACCGACGCGGCGCTCGGAATCGGCATGATGCGCGCCGTCGTGGACGCCGGGCTCCACGACGAGGACTGGTGCCGGGCCCATGCCGACGGCTACGACGAGCTGCTGGCCAGGTTGGCGCGCTACCCGGTCGAGCGCTGCGCGGAGATCAGCGGCGTCGAGGCCGAGACCATCGCCCGTGTGGGCCGTGAGTTCGCCGCCACCCGGCCGGCGCTGCTGCGGCTGGGCGTGGGCGCCCAGCGCCACCTGGGCGCGCCGGCCGCCTACTCGACGCTCGCCTCGCTGCCCGCGCTGACCGGCGCCTGGCGCCATCGGGGAGGGGGCTGCTCCTACATCCCCACGGCCACCGCAGGCGCGGTGAGCTCCCATCCGCTCGAGCGGGAAGATCTGCGACCCGGGCCGGTGCGGACCATCAACATGTCCCAGCTCGGAGACGCGCTCACCGGAGCCGAGCCGCCGGTCAAGGCCCTGGTGTGCTGGAGCTCGAACCCCGCGTCGATCGCCCCGGATCAGGAGCGGGTCCTCGCAGGCCTGCGTCGCGAGGACCTGTTCACGGTGGTGATCGAGCAGTTCATGACCGACACCGCGGCGGAGGCCGACGTGGTGCTCCCTGCCACCACCCAGCTCGAGCACCTGGACGTGATCTTCTCGTGGGGCCACCACTACCTGACCTGGAGCGAGCCCGCGATCGCGCCCGTGGGCGAGGCCAAGCCGAACACCGAGGTCTTCCGGCTGCTGGCGGCCCGGCTCGGGCTCGACGACCCCTGCTTTGCCGACAGCGACGCCGAGCTGGCCGATCAGCTGCTGGCCGGCTTCGAGGAGAACGGCCTGCGCGAGCGGGGCTGGCAGAAGATCGACCTCGGCCAGGGCCCGCTGCCGCACGCCGACGGACGCTTCGGTACTCCCGGCGGGCGGATGGCCCTGCACGCCGACTACGTGCCCCCCGGTGAGGTGACCGACGACCAGCTGGCCGCCCGTTTCCCACTGGCGCTGATCACCCCCAAGACCCACCTCTTCCTCAACTCGACCTTCGCCAACCAGCGCCGCCAGCACGACGCGCAGCCGCAGCCCGAGGTGGTGGTGCACCCGGCCGACGCGGCCTCCCGAGGAATCGGCGACGGGTGCGAGGTGCGCGTGTTCAACGCCCGCGGCAGCTTCGCCTGCCGGGCGCGCGTATCCGACGACGCCCCGGCCGGGGTGCTGGTGGCGCCCATGGGGTGGTGGAACCGCGACTACTCCGGGGGACGCAGCGCGCAGGCCACCACCTCGCAGGCGCTGACCGAGGCCGGGCGCGCGCCGATCTTCAACGACAACCGCGTGGAACTGGAGCCCGCCGGCTAGGTCGCCTGTCCCACCTCGATGAGGTGGCCGTCCGGGTCGCGGATGTAGCAGCGGATCTCGGCGCCGCGGTCCATCGGTGGCGTCAGGAACTCGGCCCCGCGCTCGCGCCAGTCGTCGTACACCGCCTCGATGTCGGCCACCCGGATGTTGAGGAAGGCGCTGGTGCGGTCGGGATCGGGCGGGGTCTCGAGCGTGACCGTCGGCTTGTCCTCGGTGGGACCGCCACCGGCGTTGATGATGATCCAGCCGTTGCTGAGCGCGACCATCGACGGCTCGCCCTCCATCACCACCTCGCCGCCGAGCACCTCGGTGTAGAAGCGCCGCGAGCGCTCGACGTCGTCCGAGACGATGAAGTGGGTGAGCAGGATGCCCTCGCTGGGAGCGGGAATCTCGGCCATGGTCATGACTGTCGCAGGTCGAGGACGGGTGAAGTCAGGCCTCGCCGCGCCCCTCCGGCGTGTAGCTGCTCCAGATCGTCGACGCGAAGGCGCCGGGGTCGGGTCCATCGTGGACCTCGATCGCGACGACCCACTTGACCCACTGGAAACCGCGATGGCCGGGAGCGACCAGTCGGACCGGCGCGCCGTGCCCATGTGAGATCGGCTCGCCGGCGACCCGGGTGGCGAGCAGCATGGAGCGGGCGTTCTCGATCGGGAAGCTGTAGCGGTAGCCGGTGTGCGAGATCACGCGGACGTGGCTGGCGTCGCGGCCGGGACGTGCGCGCTCGAGCAGCGCGCGAATCCGCGTTCCGCTCCAACGCTGCTCCGAGACGAATCCGCCGGTGCAGTCGAGAACCGCCGTCAGCTCGTCCCCCGAGTCGAGCTCGCCGATGCTCAGCTCGAGCGAGTTCGCCACGTTCCCATCGACGCGCACCCGGTGCCCGGCCGCGGGAAGCCGCCGTGGAGAGTCGGATATCCAGGAGGTGGTGGGGAACTCGTTGCCCTCGAAGGAATCGGCGTCGTAGGACCCGGTGAAGCGCCGCGCGGCGCCGCGCAGCCCCGCGAAGTCGAGCAGCGGCCCTTGAAGCCACCAGACAAGAAGCGCGCCGCCGGCGACCCCGCCCGTGAGAAGGAACTGGCGCCGGCTCGCGAGGTCTGAGCGCCGGGGCCGGCGCGCGCGGAGGACGGCATGCCCGAGCACCGCAAGCGAGAGCACCGTCCCGGTGACGAAGTGGAGGTTCAGGAGGTTGTAGCCCGCAACACGCCAGGAGAGGCCGAGTCCCGCGGACCACAGCCACCCCGACGCGAGCGTCGCGGCGACGAGCAACAGCGCCAGAATGCCGGCGCGTGCCCGCCGATCCCAGCTCGACGGGCGCCGGAGCCGCCGGCCGACCCGACGCAGCTTCCAGACGAGCACCGCTGCGAGTCCGAAACCGGCGACTCCGTGGACGGCGAACACCCATGCGTCGCCAACGCCGCCGGCGAACGCCGTCCCGACGCCCGTGACGGCGAGCACCGTGACCACGAACGCGAGGCTCCAGTCCGTCCCTCGCGGGCTCACTCATTGCAGACTAGGGGCACGGGCGATCGGCTTTCGTGTCGCGGTGCGAATCCCCGAGACCGTCCGGGCGGCGAACCCCGGGTGCCGGCATGACCGG
The DNA here is from genome assembly GCA_963850205.1 of uncultured Thermoleophilaceae bacterium. Taxonomy (GTDB): domain Bacteria; phylum Actinomycetota; class Thermoleophilia; order Solirubrobacterales; family Thermoleophilaceae; genus JACVRW01. The sequence goes on from CAWKKJ010000017.1 coordinate 164,553, forward strand.
CGCGGGCAACGGCCACATCCGCGTGGTCATCGCCGACGACCATCCCCTCTATCGCGAGGGCCTCATCGAGGCCATCCGCCAGCGCTCACGGTTGGAGCTCGTCGGCGTGGCGAGCGACGGCAGGGAGGCGCTGCGGCTGATCGGCGCTCGTGCTCCCGACGTGGCCCTTCTCGACGTGAAGATGCAGGTCGACGGACCCTCGGTGCTGCGCAAGCTGCGCCTGATCGGATGTCCCACTCGCGTCGTGTTCCTGTCCGCCTACACCGACAGCGCCCTCGTGTACTCCGCCCTCGAGGCCGGAGCGGCGGGTTTTCTCTCCAAGCGGGCCGACCGGGCGGTGATCTGTGACGCTGTTGAGGCCGCCCAGAGCGGGCAGATCGTCCTGTCGCCCGAGACACAGACCGCTCTTGGCCAGGAGATTCGCAGCCACCGTCGCGATGACCGGCCCGCGCTGACCGAGCGCGAGCAGGAGGTGCTCGCCCTGGCTGCGGAGGGGCTGTCGGCCGCCCGGATCGGGGAACGGCTGTTCCTCAGCCCGGCCACCGTCAAGACCCACCTGGCCCATCTCTACGAGAAGCTGGGGGTCTCGGATCGTGCGGCCGCGGTGGCCGCTGCCTTCCGCCACCGCATCCTCGAGTAAGGCCCCTATCGTTCAGCGCCATGTCGGCCCTGGGCGCCCAGACCGTGGTGATGAAGTTCGGCGGCACGTCGGTGGCCGACTCCGAGCGGATCACCCGCGCCGCCCGCCGCATCGTCGACAGCGCCAAGGAGGGCAACGCCGTGGTCGCGGTGCTGTCGGCGCGGGGAAAGCACACCGACGAGCTCGTCTCGATGGCCTACGAGGTCAGCGAGCGCCCGCACCCGCGGGAGATGGACATGCTGCTCTCCACCGGGGAGCGCGTGTCCTGCGCGCTGGCGGCGATGGTGATCAACGACCTCGGCCGCGAGGCCATCTCGCTCACCGGCTCGCAGGCCGGGATCGTGACCGACAGCGGGCACACCAAGGCGCGCATCCTCGAGGTCAAGGCCCACCGCATCCGCTCCGCGCTCGACGAGGGCAGGATCGTGCTGGTGGCCGGCTTCCAGGGGGTCTCGCAGAGCTCGCTCGACGTGACCACGCTGGGCCGGGGAGGCTCGGACACCACGGCTGTGGCCCTGGCGGCCGCACTCGGCGCCGAGGTCTGCGAGATCTACACGGACGTGGCCGGCGTGTTCAGCGCCGATCCGCGCATCGTCCCGGACGCCCGCAAGCTGCCGGTGGTCACCTTCGAGGAGATGCTGGAGATGGCGGCGAGCGGGGCGGGGGTGCTCCAGCTGCGCTCCGTCGAGTACGCCCGCAACCACGGTGTGACCATCCACTGCCGATCGAGCTTCGAGGACGGACCCGGTACCGTCGTGGTCGACGAGGCGCAGACCGTGGAACGACCACTCGTAACAGCCGTGACCCACTCGACCGCCGAGGCGCGGATCACCCTGACCGGATTGCCGGACCGTCCCGGGATTGCAGCGGGCGTGATGGAGGCACTGGCGGGCGCGAACGTGAACGTCGACATGATCATCCAGAATGAGCCCCAGACCGACGGCCATCTGGCCGACATGTCCTTCACGGTGCCGCGCGACGACCTCGAGCCCGCCCGCGAGGCCCTCTCGGCGCGGCAGGAGACGCTGGGCTTCGGCGAGGTCCAGACCGACGAGCGCATGGGCAAGGTGTCGGTGGTCGGCGCCGGGATGAAGAGCCACCCCGGCGTGGCCCACACCACCTTCCGGGCGCTCGGCGACGCCGGCGTGAACATCGAGATGATCTCCACCTCGCCGATCAAGATCTCGTGCGTTGTCCGCGAGGAGGCCGTGGAGACCGCCGTGCGCGAGCTGCACACCGCCTTCGGCCTCGGCGCCGACTCCGTGATCCCCGAGGACGTGGCGGGCGTGCACCGCCCGAAGGTCGCCTAGTGCGCGTCGCCGTGGTAGGCGCCACCGGGGCCGTGGGCTCCACGATCCTCGGCGTGATGCGCGAGCGCAGCTTCGCCGCGGACGAGGTCGTGCCCTTCGCCTCGGAGCGCTCGGCCGGCCGGACGATCGACTGGGGCGAGGCCGACCTCACCGTCCAGCCGCTGTCCGCCGACACGGTCCAGGGCTTCGACCTGGCCCTGTTCTCGGCGGGGTCGACCATCAGCGCGGAGTGGGCGCCGCGGTTCGCCGAGGCCGGCGCGGTGGTGGTGGACAACTCCTCGCAGTGGCGAATGCACGACGACGTGCCGCTCGTGGTGGCCGAGGTGAACCCCGACGCACTCGAAGGGCATCGCGGCATCGTGGCCAACCCGAACTGCACCACCATGCAGACGGTGGTGGCGCTCGACCCGATCCTCCAGCGCTACGGCATCGAGCGCGTGGTGATGTCGAGCTACCAGGCGGTGTCCGGCACGGGCCAGCGGGCGGTCGAGGAGCTGCACACCCAGGCGGAGGCGGTGATCGAGGCGAGGGAGCTGCCGGTGCCCGCGGTGTACCCGCACCAGATCGCGTTCAACGTGCTGCCGCAGGTCGAGACCTTCAAGGACGGCGACGACTACACCACCGAGGAGCGCAAGTGCATGCGCGAGACGCGCAAGATCCTCGGCCGCGACGACGTGGGCGTATCCGCCACCTGCGCGCGCGTGCCCGTGTTCACCGGCCACTCGGTGTCGGCCAACGTCCAGACCCGGGAACCGGTGTCGCCGGAGGAGTGTCGTGACCTGCTCGCCACCGCGCCGGGCGTGGTGGTGATCGACGATCCGGGCAACGGGCTCTACCCGACCGCCCTGGACGCCGCCGGCCGCGACGAGGTGCTGGTGGGGCGCATCCGCCGCGATCCCTCCCACGAGCGCTGCCTCAACCTGTGGATCGTGGGTAACAACCTGCGCAAGGGCGCGGCCACCAACGCCGTCCAGGTGGCCGAGCTGCTGAACGTGCGCGGACTGCTGGGCACCGCCGCCGCCTGACCCTCAACCGGTCGGAGGGGGACGCCCCCGCACGCGGCTCACGATCAGCTCCGGCTCGGGCTCCGGCTCGCCTGGCCGGGCGCGGTCGGGAAAATCGAACAGGCCGATGATCAGCTGCATCGCGTAGTCCGGGGCCTGCGTCGTCGTCCGGACCAGCTCGTCGTCGACGAGGAAGTCGACCCCGTCCGGGCGCCAGTCGACCGCGTAGCGGTGTAGGTGGGCCACGTCGATATCCATGCGATCGGCGGAGAACTCCCACGTCAGCGCCGGGTCGCGGAAGGGCTTGATGCCCGATCCGACCGCGGCCGAGCCGTCGCCCAGCGCGTCGCCGAAGACCTCGACGACGCAGATCTCGCCGCAGCGCTCCGGAACGTCCTCGAGGCCGACCATCCAGGCCGAGAACATCGAGCGCGGCCCGATCCGCGCCTGGCTTTCGATCTCGATCCGGCCGAAGTGGGGCGTGAAGCCCCAGTGGGCCGGCTGCTCCTCGCGCACCACGAGGTCGTCCCGAAACGGCTGCTGGCCCTGGTTGCTGCCGACCGGGCCCGACCAGTTGCCGGTCTGCACGGCCGACACGCGCAGCGGGCCGTCGTGCAGGTCGGGACACCACAGCGGGTGTTCTTCGGGGATCGACAGCCGCAGCCCGCGCTCGTCGACCGCGGAGGCCGCCTTCGAGGCCTCGCGTGAGCTCCAGGCGGGCAGGTAGGAGTCGATCCAGACCTCTTCGTCGAGGGCCGGGCCCTCGAAGCGCTCGTCCAGCTCGTCAGGCGGCGGCAAGGGCGGTCACCTTGCGCTGCACCTCGCGCGTGGAGACCACATGCTTGCCCATGCCCAGCTCCTTGGGCTCGAGGCCCAGAGCCAGCCCGACCATCTGGGGCAGGTGGAGCACCGGGATGCCCAGGTCGCGCTCGACGAAGCCGGCCGCGGCGGGCTGCTGCATGTCGAGGTTGAGATGGCAGAGCGGGCAAGGGGTGACCAGGCAGTCAGCGCCGGCGTCGATGGCGTCGGCGAGGTGGCGCCCGGCCTGGCGCAGGGAGGTGGCCCGGTTCATGGTGATTACCGGAAAGCCGCAGCACTTGCGCGCCCCGGCGTAGTCCACCGGCTCGGCTCCCAGCGCCTCGATCAGCTGGTCGAGGTAGAGGTCGCGCTCGGGATGCTCGTCGTAGCCGAGCCGCTTGGTGGGGCGGACGATGTAGCAGCCGTAGAAGGGCGCGATCCTGAGGCCCTCGAGCGGCCGCTGGACCCGTTCGCGGAGGGTGTCGATCCCGATCTCCTCCGCCAGGACCCAGAGGAAGTTCTTGTTCCACCAGCCGCCGCCCTGCTCGTAGGAGAGCCCCTCCGGGGCCAGGTGGGAGTTCACCTCGGAGCGATAGTTGCCCGAGGCGTCGAGGCGCTCCTGGCACTCCGATTGCGCGCCCTGGCAGGTGGAGCAGATGTTCATCATGCCGGCGGCGCCCTCCACCGCCTGGGCCATCGCGAAGGTGCGCGCGTTGAGCGAGTCCACGAGCTCCTGGTTGTGCTCGGCTATCACGCCGGCGCCGCAGCAGTTCGCCCGGTCGAGCTCCACCAGCTCGAGGTCGAGCAGCGGGGCCACCTTGGCCATCGAGCCGTGCAGCTCGGGGGTGAAGCCGCGGGAGACGCAGCCGGGCCAGTACGCGAGCTTCATCTAGGACTCCCCGCTTCCCTCGGCCATGGCGCCTTCCTCCTCGCCCGCCATCTCACCCACGATGTAGAGGTTCAGCTCCACCCGCTCGTCGTGCGACTCGATCTCGTGGAAGATCCGCTTCACCTGCTTCTGGTCGGGCAGCTTGGGGTGCAACAGGGCCTTCTTCGGTGAGACCTTGCCGCTCTTCAGCCCGCGCAGGGCGGTGGGCAGGCTCTCGGTGAGCTGCTTGGCCCCCGAGGGCCGCAGCTGGCCCTTGACCAGCGAGCCGTCGCCGAACGAGCGCGGCAGGAGCTGAGCCTCGAAGAGCGTCCCCCAGCGCTCGATGATGTCCACGAAGGCCTTCTCGTGCCCGTAGCCGTTGTTGGCGTCCTTGATCTCGAAGTCCCCGGTGGCCCGGCGGCGCAGGCGCATGATCTGGTCCATCGGGGCCACGTCCTTGGGGCAGACCTCCACGCAGGCGAAGCAGTGGGTGCAGTTGTAGATGCCGTGCGGGTCCTCGGCCAGGTCCTTCAGCCGCTCCTCGTGCTGGCCGTCGCGAGGGTCGCCCACGAAGCGGTAGGCCTTGGCCAGCGCGGCGGGGCCCACGAACTCCGGATCGACCTCCATCGACAGGCACGCGGATACGCAGACGCCGCACTGGATGCAGGCCATCGCCTGGGTCACGTCGAGCATCGCCTCGGCGTCCACGATGTACTCCTGGCCCTCGGGCGGCTCCTCGGCCGGCAGCAGCCAGGGCACAACCCGCTGGACCTTCTTCCAGTGCACCGCCTCCATGTCGACGATCAGGTCCTTGATCACCGGCATGTTGCCCATGGGCTCGATCGTGATCGCCCCGTTGCCGGCCCGCTCCGCGGCGTCGCCGATCCGGGTGTTACAGGCCAGCGCCGACTTGCCGTTGATCCGCACTCCGCACGAGCCGCAGATCGCAGCCCGGCAGGAGCAGCGGATGGCGATCGAGGCGTCTTCTGTGTCCTTGATCTGGAGGATGCCATCGAGCACCGAGCGCTCGGGCGGCAGCTCGGCCTCGTACTCACCCCAGTGGGCGGCCTCGCCCGACTCGGGGTCGTAGCGGCGGATCTTCAGCGTGTACTCGGCCATCGCGGCGCTAATAGGTCCTTTCCTCGGGCTCCCACTGGGTCATCGTGACCTCGGAGTAGGAGACGTCCGGCGTTTCGTTCCGGTTGGTCTCGATGGTGATGTGCTTGAGCCACTCGTCATCATTGCGCTCCGGGAAGTCGGTGCGGTACTGGGCGCCGCGGCTCTCCTTCCGCTCGATCGCCGACACCACGATCGCTTCGGCGTTGTCGATCATGAACTGCAGCTCGAGCGCGCCCAGCACGTCCTGGTTGAAGACCGTGCCCTTGTCGTCGATCGCCACCCGCTCGGCCTCCTCCTTGAGGCGGCGGACGGTCTCGAGCGCGCCGCGCAGGCCGTCCTCGTCGCGGAATACGGCCACCTGCTTATCCATGGTCTCGCCCAGCTCGGCCTTCAGCTGCGAGACCCGCCGGCCGCTGCGGTCGCGCGTGACGATGGCCTCGATCATCTTGGCCTCGTCGTCGAGGGCGGCGGTGGTGGGCGACGGCATCGGCGCGGCGTGCACCTGGCGGGCCGCGTGCACTCCGGAGCGACGGCCGAACACCAGCGTGTCCAGCAGCGAGTTGGCCCCGAGCCGATTCCCTCCGTGGACAGAGACGCAGGCGCACTCCCCGGCGGCGTACAGGCCGGGGACCGTGGTCTGGCCGTAGATGTCGGTCTTCACGCCGCCCATCACGTAGTGGTTGCCCGGCTTGATGTGGATGGGCTCGCGGGTGATGTCCACGCCGGCGAAGTCCCGGCCCACGTTCACGATCTCGCGCAGGGCCTCGTGGATGCGCTTGCGCGGCACCTTCGTGATGTCCAGCGCCACGGTGCCGTCGTCAAAGCCGCGGCCGTCGTTGATCTCGGTCTGCTCGGCTCGGGACACCACGTCGCGGGAGGCCAGCTCCATCTTGTTGGGGGCGTACTTCTCCATGAAGCGCTCGCCCTCGGCGTTGTAGAGATGCGCTCCCTCTCCGCGGGCGCCCTCCGTGATCAGAAGTCCCAGGCCGGCGAGCGTCGTGGGGTGGTACTGGATCATCTCCATGTCCATCAGCGGAGCGCCGATGCGGTAGGCCATGGCGATCCCGTCCCCGGTGCAGATCAGGGCGTTGGTCGTGGGGTCGTAGATCTGGCCGTTGCCGCCGGTGGCCAGGATCACGGCCTTGGCCGCGAACAGCTCCATCGCGCCGTCGCGGATGTTGCGCGTCACCGCTCCGGCGATGCGGCCTTCGTCGTCCTGGACCAGCGCGGTGGTGAACCACTCCTCGTAGCGGTAGACCTCGTCGTGCTTCATGAGCTGCTCGTAGAGCACGTGCAGGATGGCCTGGCCGGTGATGTCGGCCACGTAGTAGGTGCGCGCTGCAGACGCGCCGCCGAAGGCGCGCTTGCCGAGCCGGCCCTCGTCGTTGCGGTGGAAGGTTACGCCCAGGTGCTCGAGCGTGAGCAGCTCCTCCGGCGCCTCGCGGCACATGATCTCGATGGCGTCCTGGTCGCCCAGATAGTCGGAGCCCTTGACCGTGTCGAAGGCATGCGACTCCCAGGAGTCCTGGGGGTCGAGCGCGGCGTTGATTCCGCCCTGGGCCGCGTTGGAGTGCGAGCGCACCGGGTGGACCTTGCTGATGATGCCCACGGAGGCGCCCTCCTCCGCTGCTGCGAGGGCGGCACGCTGGCCGGCGAGGCCGGCTCCTATGACGAGGACGTCGTGGTGGGGCATCTGGCGAGAGGGCCTTCGATTCTATGGAAAGTACGGACGCTGCCCGGCGTCAGGGGCACGCCCCGAGCGCCAGATGGGCTCAGGTCTCCGCCCAGGCGATCTCGTCGGGCAGCTCACCGCTCAGAAAGAAGCCGTGCATGGCCGCGCGGGCGCGCTCGGTGGGGATGGCCGACTCGGCGCCGAACTCGGTCCATTCCCCCTGGTAGAAGAAGACGAGCTCGCGCTGACCGCTGCCGTTCCCGGCGCTGACGTAGTAGGGCGGCTCTCCGTCGGCGCCGTTGAACGCGGCGACGCTCTGGTCACCCCCGAGCCCGATCCCGAGGCTTCCTGCGGTCGGCTCCACCAGCTCGACGATGAACGGCTGGCCCTCCATGCCCCGCTGCTCGAGGCGGTCGAGCTCCCGCTCGAGCTCTTCCGCGGAGGAGATCGGCGTCCGCTCGAGCGAGGGATCGGGGGAGCCGCCCGCGGGGCCGTACACCAGCTCAAAGGGCACGATCAACCCGTCCCGCGGAACACGTAGACCCGGCCCGTGGAGCCGACCACGCGCAGCTCGTATCCGGCCGGCAGCGCGCGGGGAATCATCCGCATACAGGTGCCGGCGCAGGGTCCGACCCGGTTGATGTAGACGGTGGCCTGCGGGATGCCACGCTGGATCATCTCCGCGACCGCATGGCCCTCGACGTGCGTACGGAAGTACGCGTTGAACCCCGGCGAGCCGAGCGGGATGTCCGCCGCCGGGCCCACTCGGCCGCTGACCCGGGCCACCTCCTCGAAGCCGAAGTCCACGATGCCTTGGGTCTTGCCTCCGGCGTAGGTGGGCAGGCGGCTGGCCGGCGATTGCAGGACGCCGCGCGCGACCAGCGTGTTCTTCACGCTGAGCGGCAGTCGCGTGGTGATGTTCGTGAGCGCCCGCCCGACCGAGGGAAGGGCCTTGGCGCGGGTGGCCCACTGCACGAAGCGGCCCACCGCGCTTCCGACGCCCATCTCCTGGATCTCGATGGGCTCGAGCTCGCCGTCCTCGTTGATGTTGAGCCCTCGGACCGAACAGCCGAAGACCGTCGCCTGCCATCCCTCGGGGCAGGCCTCGTCGAGGACCTCGTCCTCGAGGTCGCGCCACTCCTCTTCGGTCATCCCTACCCGCGTCCAGGGCTCGAAGAAGTTGTCGGCGGTCTGAGGCTCGATCTCGACCGGCTCCTCGACCGTCACTCCCGGGGGCAGCGGCTCCGGCGGCGCCGGCTCGCCAAAGAGGTATTCCGACAGGTTGCCGAAGAAACCCCCGCCGTCGTCCTCGACCGGCTCGGGCGGCTCGCCGGGCGCCAGCGCCTGGTGCTCGTGCGGCTTGGGGTCGTACGGCGCGGGCCGGAGCGCCTGGTGCTCCTGCGGCTTGGGGTCGTACGGCGCGGGTGGAGGCTCGATCGTTGGGCCGTCGTCCGCTGCCACGGGCTCGGCTCCGGTGACCGGAGGCGGCTTCGGAGCGAGCCCGATTTGCTCGGCGGGGTTCGGACCGAAGATGCTGTCGGTCACCCGGTCGATCCAGCTCTGGCCCGGCGTGGGCCCGGGATCCGGGACCGGGGGCGGCTCGGGCTCGGCGGTCGCCGTCGGCCCGGGCTCCGGGGGCGGTTCCGGATCGGCGACCGGGGCGGGCTCCGGCCGCAGGGCCTGGTGCTCGAAGGGCTTGGGGTCGGGGGCGGGCTCCGGCTCCGGCGCCGGCTCGGGCTCCGCCACCGGCTCCGGCGTCGGCCGCAGCGCCTGGTGCTCGAAGGGCTTGGGGTCGGGGGCGGGCTCCGGCTCCGGCTCGGGCTCCGCCACCGGCTCGGGCTCCGGCCGCAGCGCCTGGTGCTCGAAGGGCTTGGGGTCGGGCGCGAGCTCCGGCGCCGGCTCGGGCTCCGCCACCGGCGCGGGCGCCGGCCGCAGCGCCTGGTGCTCGAAGGGCTTGGGGTCCGGCACGGCCGAAGGCGGCGGGGGCGCGACTGCCACGGGCGGAGGGGGCGCGGGCTCCGGCGTGGGGGCCAGCGCCTGGTGCTCGGTCGGCTTCGGGTCGGCGGGCGGCGCCGCGCCCCCGCCACACGCGCAGGCCGCCGGCATCGCGTCGGCGGGCGCGGCGAAGGGCAGGATCAGCGACGCCCCTCCGATCGCCGCGGCGGCGCCCGTCTTGCGCGCGTGTCGCCTGTCCCCGCCCCGAGTCAAAGCGCGCCCATTGTTGCCCTTCGGCCCGGCCGGGTCAACCCGAAAGGCGAGCCTCAGACCACCGGCGCGGCCCCGCGCAGGGCTCGCCGGACCGCGTCCAGGGTCACGACGCCGCGGAGCACGCCTTCGCCGTCCACGGCCATGATCGCTCCGAGCCGGGACAGGCCCTCGCGGCCGAGCAGGGCCTCGAGCGGCTCCTCCAGCTGTACCCGCAGGGCACTGTCGCCGTCGTCGCGGGCCATCACCGAGGCCACCTCCCGGCCGGCGCGCTCGCTCTCGGGCACGCCCTGGACGGCCTCTCGGACGAGCAGGCCCACCAGCCGGCCGTCGCGATCGACCACCGGGAACCAGGGCCAGCCGTAGCGCAGGAAGTAGTCGCGCTCCGCGCCGGCGAGGTCGAGCCCCTCCGGGACGGCCACCGGCTCGGCGTCCATCACGTCGGCCACCCGCAGGTGCTCGATCCGGCCGGCAAAGCGGGCCTGTGCCTCGGCCGAGCGGGCGGCGGAGGCGAGGAAGAAGCCGATGAAGGCGAGCCACGCGCCGGTGACCCAGTCGTCGGGGTTGGTGAACAGCCACAGCAGGCCGAGGCCCACCATCAGCCAGCCAACCCCGCGGCCGAGCCGGGCGGCCAGCCGGGTCGACCGGTTGCGGTCACCGGTCCGCCACCACACGATCGCGCGGGCGATCCGCCCGCCGTCCAGGGGAAAGCCGGGGATGAGGTTGAAGATCAGCACCACGACGTTGATCGTGAACAGGTAGCCCAGCACCGCGGTGGTGGCGCCGGCGACGTCGTTCTCGAAGGCCGAGCTCTCGAGCAGCGCGTCGGAACCCGACACCAGCATCCCGAGCACGAAGCACAGGACCGCGATGGCGAGCGTGGCCAGCGGGCCGGCGATTGCCACCCGGAACTCCTCACCGGGCGACTGCGTGTCGCGGCCGAGCTTGGCCACCCCGCCGAACAGCCACAGGTCGATGCCCTCGATCGGGATCCCGTTCCGGATGGCCACCCAGGCGTGACCCAGCTCGTGCAGCAGGATCGAGAGAAAGAACAGCAGCGCGCTGATCGTCGCGAGGAGGAAGGCGCTGGAGCCGGGGGCCACGTCGCGGTAGTAGTCCGTGAGCGTGTAGATGATCAGGAACAGGACGATGAACCAGCTGAAGTCCACGCCGATCCGGATGCCGAACACCCGGGCGAGCTGGATCGATCCACCGCCGAACATGGCCCTCGGATGGTGGCAGGTTGGGCTCCCGCCGCGGCCGGGCAGTGCTAGTAATGCGCACCGCATCAGCAACGGAAAGGACCGAATTGGCTCACCGCGTGACCTTCATCCCGGGCGACGGCACCGGGCCGGAACTGGCCGAGGCGACCAGACGCGTGCTGGAGGCCACCGGCGTCGAGTTCGAGTGGGACTTCCAGGACGCGGGCATCGACGTCTACGAGGAGGAGGGCAACCCGCTGCCCGACCGGACGCTCGACTCCATCCGCGAGCGGGGGATCGCCATCAAGGGCCCGACCACCACGCCGGTGGGCTCGGGGCACCGGTCAATCAACGTGGCGCTGCGCAAGCAGTTCGACCTCTACTCCTGCATCCGGCCCTGCAAGGCCTACGAGGGGGTGCGCACCCGCTTCCCGGAGACCGACCTGGTGATCGTGCGCGAGAACACCGAGGACCTCTACGCGGGGATCGAGTTCGAGCGCGGGTCCCAGGAGATCGAGAAGCTGCGGCGCTTCCTGGCCGACGAGCTCGCCTCGCCCACCCGAGAGGACACGGGCATCTCGATCAAGCCGATCTCGGTGTTCGGCTCCGAGCGGATCGTCGAGTCCGCGTTCGCCTACGCCGAGGAGTACGGGCGCCGCAAGGTGACCGCCGCCCACAAGGCCAACATCATGAAGTACTCGGACGGGCTGTTTCTCGAGGTGGCCCGCGAGGTGGCGGAGCGCCATCCGGACATCGAGTTCGAGGACCGGATCATCGACAACCTGTGCAACCAACTGGTCTCGCGGCCCGAGGAATACGACGTGGTGGTCCTGCCCAACCTCTACGGGGACATCGTCTCCGACCTGGGCGCCGGCCTGATCGGCGGCCTCGGGCTGGCGCCGGGGGCGAACATCGGCACGGACGGCGCGATCTTCGAGGCCACCCACGGCTCGGCGCCCAAGTACAAGGGCCAGAACAAGGTGAACCCCACGGCCCTGATGCTCTCCGGCGTGCTCATGCTCCGGCACCTCGGCCAGAAGGAGGAGGGGGACCGGCTGGAGAGCGCGATCGCCGCGGTCATCGCCAAGGGGGACAAGGTCACCTACGACCTCAAGCCTTCGCGTGACGATCCCTCCGCAGTGGGTACCAGTGACTTCGCAGACGCCGTCATCGAGGAGATGCAATGAAAGTCACCGTCACCGGCGCGGCCGGCGCCATCGGATACGCCCTGTTGTTCCGGGTAGCGAGCGGTCAGCTGCTCGGCCCCGACACGCCCGTCCACCTCAGCCTGCTGGAGATCCCCGATGCCGTGAAGGCGGCCGAGGGCACGGCCATGGAGCTGGACGACTGCGCCTTTCCGCTGCTCGAGAGCGTTGACATCCACGACGACCCGGCCCGGGCCTTCGAGGGCTCCGAGGTGGCGCTGCTGGTGGGCGCCCGGCCGCGTTCGAAGGGGATGGAGCGCGCCGACCTGCTGGAGGCCAACGGGGGCATCTTCAAGCCGCAGGGCGAGGCCATCGCCGCGCATGCGGACGATTCGGTGAGGGTGCTGGTGGTGGGCAACCCGGCCAACACCAATGCGCTCATCGCCATGAACGCCGCCTCCGATGTGCCCCGTGAGCGCTTCACCGCGATGACCCGCCTCGACCACAACCGGGCGGTGGGACAGCTGGCCAAGAAGGTGGGCTGTCAGGTGAGTGACATCACCAACATGGCGGTGTGGGGCAACCACTCGCCCACCATGTACCCCGACCTGTGGAACGCCCAGGTGAAGGGAGAGGTGGCCGCCGAGGTGGTGAACGATCAGGACTGGATCGAGAACGACTTCCTGCCCACGGTGGGCAAGCGCGGCGCGGCCATCATCGAGGCCCGCGGCTCGTCGTCAGCGGCCTCGGCGGCCAACGCGGCCGTCGACCATGTTCACGACTGGGTGCAGGGCACACCGGACGACGACTGGGTGTCGATGGCGGTTTCGAGCGACGGGTCCTACGGCGTCGAGGAGGGCATCATCTCCTCCTTTCCCTGCCGCTGCTCGGGCGGGGAGTGGGAGATCGTCCAGGGTCTCGAGCTCAACGACTTCTCACGCTCGAAGCTGGAGGCGACGGTGAACGAGCTGGTCGAGGAGCGCGACGCGGTGCGAGAGCTGGGGCTCGTCTGAGAGTGAAGGCGCGGCTTACGCGGGGTGCCAGCCCCCGTCGCGCTTGACCACCTGGCCGTCGGACTCCAGGGAGGGCAGCACGCGGTAGAGGTAGTTGGCCTTGATGCCCATCGAGTCGGCCAGGTCCTTCACCTTGATCCCCGGGTTGGCCCGCACCAGCTCCAGGGCCTCCTTGGAGCGGGTGCCGCTCCCCCGCGGCCGTCCGCGGCGCCCCCGGCTGCGACGGCGGGACGACCCGCCGCCCCCCGCGCGTCCGTCCACGCCGGACAGCGCCGCGGCGGCCTTCTCCAGCCGCGCGTACTCGTCCACGAGTGGGCGAAGCTCACGCAGGCGGGCGTCAATCTCCTTGCGTTTCTCCTCCAAAAAATCAGCCATTAACGGTTACTCTACTAATACCTTCAAGCGCTTGAGGGAACCGTCGAGCTCCCGACCGGTCACGCGACCCACCGGACGGCCGGCGAGCCGCCCCAGTGCACCACCGGGAAGGTCGTACTCGTTCATGTAGGAGAAGCGTGTTCCCTGTCCGTTGGCAGCGAAGCGGTATTCCACCCTGGCCGTCGAGCCCACCGGTCCCTTTCCCTCCCACACCACCTTTTTTCGTGGGTCGTTCTCCACCACGGTCCAGCGCACCTTGAAGGCTCTGCCGGCGAGCTTGAGTGACTGGGTCAGCTTGGAGCCCTTGCGCAGCCGCGCCGGGGGCGAGCCCTCGAGCTTGTGGTGGATGGTCACCCAATCCTCCAGCCGGCTCGGGTCCATCACCACCTCGTACACCTTCTCGGGCGGAGCTGCGATCTGCACGGTGCGTTCGATCCTCATCGCGCACCCAGGGGTTCGAGCGACTCCCACTCGCCCAGCGCGTGGTCCACGGCCCGCTCGAACGAACGCAGGCGCAGCCCGTACAGCCGCGGGGCGGCGTCGGGGTCGCGGGGGAGCACGTCCGACTCGAGGCTCTCCATCAGCGGACGGACCAGCTCGACCGGCTGCCCGCTCACGGCCGCGACCACCGCGCTGGCGGGCGGGGTGAGCGTGGCGCCCAGGTCGACGCCAAGACGGCCGACGCCCATCGCCTCTGCGATCTGCACGACCATCTCCGCGTAGGTCAGGACGTCGGGCCCGGCCACGTCGAGCGAGCGGCCCGCGGCGCCGGGCAGCTCCGGGGTCCGGGCCAGGAACTCGATCACGTCGCGCTCGTCGATCGGCTGAGTCCGGTTCGAGCGCCAGCGGGGCAGCGGCAGCACCCGCAGCCGCTCCACCAGGCGAACCAGCACCCGGAAGGACGACGATCCCGCCCCGATGACGATCGATGCGCGCAGGGCGGTGGAGGCGGGCACGGCCTCGAGCAGGATCTGCTCCACCTCGAGCCGCGAGGCAAGATGGGGGGAGGGCGGGCCGGCGGGGGCGATTCCGCCCAGGTAGACGATCCGCTCGACGCCGGCCGCGGCGGCGGCCCGACCGAAGGCCTCCGCGGCCCGGCGGTCGAGCCCGGCGAAGTCATGGTCGCCCGCCTCCATCGAGTGCACCAGGTAGTAGGCGGTGCTGCAGCCCTCGAGCGCGGCCGCCACCCCCTCGCCACTGACGATGTCGCCCGCCACCGCCTCCACGCCGGGCAGATCCTCCACCCGCTCCGGCACGCGGGCGAGGGCGCGCAGCGGGCGCCCATCGGAGGAGAGGCGGCGCAGCAGCCGGCCCCCGACGTAGCCGGTTGCTCCGGTGACCAGTTCCATCGGACTCGACATCTTTGCTGTTACGCGCGAGACGGGGTGCCAGACGAGAAAGCTCGCCCCCCTCGAAAACCCGCTAGGAGCGGGCGACGCACCCAAGACCCTGCAACGTGCGGAAAAAGGAAAAGCAAGCGATTTGCGAACTCCGGCCTGGAAGGGCGGGCCCTCGTCGTGCAGGATGGCCGACGTGCCGAAGGCCAACCCAAAGCCCGCCCGCTGCGAGGACTGCTTCTTCCACCAGCGCGGGCTGTGCGCGCTCGATCTGGGCAAGCCCTGCACGACCTTCAGGCCGGCCGAGCGCAACCTCGTCCCGGAGCGGCAGCTGGCCTTCGTGTTCCGGACCGAGCGGACGACGGCCGCCTACGCCTTCCCCCAGCCGCGGGCCTGACTACCCCACAGAAGGTGCGATTCCGGACACCCCGGGGTAGAGTCCTGGTGTGAAGCTGACGGTGCTGGGGAAGTCGCCCGCGTGGCAGGACGCCGGCGGGGCATGCTCGGGCTACCTCGTCGAGGAAGGTGACACCGCCGTCCTGGTGGACTGCGGCAACGGCGTCTTCGGCAAGCTGCGCCAGCGCATCGACTACGTCGACGTCGACGCCGTGCTCATCTCCCACCTCCACGCCGACCACTTCCTCGATCTCGTCCCATACGCCTACGCGCTCTCCTACGCCCCACGGCAGCAGCCCGTTGCGGTGAACGGCTGGCCGGGCACCGACAATCCCGCCCGGCCCGCCCTCCACGCGCCGCCCGGCGCGCGAAACGTGTTCCGGCGGGTGGTGGGGGCGTGGGGAAACGAGGACCTGATCGAGAAGGCCTTCGCGCTCGACGAGTACAACCCGGAGAACGAGATCGGGGTCGGCTCGCTGCGGGTGCGCTTCCAGCCGGTTCCCCATTTCACCGAGACCTACGCGATGGCCTTCAGCTCGGCCGGCTCGGGGCGGCTGGTCTACGCCGCCGACTGCAGCCCTACCACGGTGTTGA
This sequence comes from uncultured Thermoleophilaceae bacterium, assembly GCA_963850205.1. Taxonomy (GTDB): domain Bacteria; phylum Actinomycetota; class Thermoleophilia; order Solirubrobacterales; family Thermoleophilaceae; genus JACVRW01. Next base: position 180,231 of record CAWKKJ010000017.1, read on the forward strand.
ACGGCTTTGCGAGCCAGGCGGAGCTGATGCTCGTCGAGGCCACCCTGCCGCGCCCGGAGCGCACGGGATCGCGCGGCCATCTGACGCCGGGCGAGGCCGGCGAGCAGGCCCGCGCGGCCGGGGCCAAGCGCCTGCTGCTCGTCCACATCTCGGACGAGCTGGACGCCGGCTGGGCGCGCGAGCAGGCGGAGGCCTCCTTCGGCGGGCCCGTGGACGTCGCGCGCGAGGGCGACGTCTACGAGGTGTAGCCGAGCAGCTCGGCCACCTGACCGCGGCCGCGATGGAGGCGGCTCATGATCGTGCCCTCGCGGATGCCGAGCGCCTTGGCCGCCTCCTTGTAGCTCAGGCCGGCCAAGTCCACGGCGGCGATGGCCTCGCGGTAGGGCTCGGGCAGCTCGGCCACCGCACTCAGCACCTCGCGCGAGGCGAGGATGGCCTCCGGCGTGTTGCCGGGACGCTGGTCGGCGAACTCCTCGTGCTCGCCCAGCTCGGTGGGGCGCGGCCGGCGGGCCTCGGAGCGGTAGCGCGAGTAGAAGGTGTTGCGCAGCACGCGGAGCAGGTAGCCGAGGTCGTCGTCGGAGCGCAGGAGCCGAGGCTTTCTGAGCACCTGGAGATAGGTCTCCTGCACGAGGTCCTCGGCGTCGGCGGACGAGCCGCAGAGGCCGACGGCGGCGCGGTAGAGGCGGTCCAGGTGGTCGCCCAGCGTGGCGGGGTCGAGCTGCCGGAGGGGGGCTTGGGTGGCGGTCGCGGCGCTCACGACGCCGTTCCGGTGGGGTCAGAGAAGTCCATGCGACGAGCTTCTCCCGGCGCCCGGCCCCGGGGTATGGGGGAAATCCCCCCACCTCCGGGTAGGGGTCCTCTCGGGGGTGGGGCTGCTAGCCGGCGCTCTTCCAGCCGGCCAGGTCGAGCAGGACGTCGCGCGGCACGCCCTCGCCCGACAGCACGCAGGTGTGCCCGCTGCGCTCCCAGGTGACCACCGCCCGGCTGCCGTCGCTGAGGTGGCGCAGGCTGGTCTCCCCGCGCGACGCCGTGCCCGCGCCCTCGGGCGCGGCGATCGGCGGCCCGCCGAGAATCGTGTAGGCGATCCGGCGGCCGGCCTTCTCGTAGAAGACCGTCACCGCCTCACGGCCCTCGAGCCGGTCACGGCGGACGCCGGTGGCCTGCCAGCCGAGGCCCGGGCCCCAGTCCGGAAAGGAGAGCCCGAAGGCCGTCGTGTCGAGCAGCTTGGGCGACCCGGGGACCGCCCCGCGCTGTGCGGCCGGCAGCTGAGCCAGCTGCGCCGCCTGCACCACGGTCGGGGCGCCCGGGCCGGCGCTCGGCAGCGCCAGCGCCAGGGTGAGCGCGGCGGCGGCGAGACCGGCGGCAACGCAGCCGCCCAGCGCCAGGCGCCGGCGCCGGCGCGGCGTGCGGGCTCGGTCACGCTCGGCCTCGATGCGCACGCGCAGGCCCGCCGGCGCGACCAGCTCGACCGTGCGCAGCGCGGCCACGGCACGGCTCTGGGCCTCGAGCTCGGCGCGGAGCTCGGGCGACCGGGCCACGTGCTGGAGCAGCGCAGACGAGTCGAGTGAGCCGTCGGCGAGGGCGGTGAGCTCGGCGGGCGGCTGGGTGTGAGTGGGGTTCATCGGCGTCTCCTCCTGTCAGGGAGGACGTGTGACCGCGGTCACATATTCCCGCGCTCGCAGACCCCGACACGGCAGCGGCGCCGAGCGGGAGTAAAGGCTCCCGCCGGCGCCGCTCGCCCGCGTCCGTTACAGCTGGTTGTTGGCCTCGAGGAAGCTGCGGGCCACCTCGGCCTCGGGCTGCTTGTCGAGCGCGACCGCCTTGTTCATGGAGATCATGGCGTCGTTGGTGAGCAGCGCGCTCACGCCATCGATCACCTCGAAGAAGGCTTCACCGCCCAGCGCCTCGTACTTGTCCTTGTTCATCACCATCGCGACATGCTGGTAGCCGAAGACCCCCTTCGGGTCCTCGAGCACGGTGTACTTGCCGCTCGCCAGCTGGGCATCGGTGGAGAACACATTGGCGCTGTCCACATCACCGTTGTCGAGCGCCTGGTACTGGATTCCCAGCGCCAGCTGCTTGAACTGTGCGTTGGTCAGGCCGTACTCGCTGCGCATCCCCTTCAGGCCCTGGAAGCGGTTGCGGAACTCGGGCCGCGCACCGACCGTGAAGCTGTCCAGCTTCTTGAGATCGGCCACGGTCTTGAGCCCGTTCTCCTCGGCAAACTTCTTGGTCACCGCGATGGCGTCCACGTCGAAGAACGGCGTCTGCTCGCTGAGCACCTGGCCGCGGTCCTCATAGAAGGTCTGGGCCAGCTCGTAGGTCTCCTCGTCGCTCTTGGGCACGATGTCCTTGCGCGCGACGACCGCCACCGACACGCCGAGGTACTCCGGGTACCCGTCGATCTCATCGGAGGTCAGCGACTTGTCGATGATCTCCGTCGCCCCGATGTTCTTCTTCAGGTTGACCTTGTAGCCCTTGGCCTCGAGCGCCTGCTTGTAGAGCTCACCGAGCACGAACTCCTCGGTGAAGTCCTTGGTTCCCAGCGTGACCGCCGGCTTGCCCTTGCCCGGCTGGTCGGCGGACTGGCTGGCCTCCTCACCACCGCCGCCGCCGCCCGAGTCCTCGTCGTCATCGCCGCCGCAGGCGGCGAGAGCAAGGCTCGCGAGTACCGCGAGCAACAGGAGCAGTCGGAACGTAGCTCGATTCATGTGCTTCCTCTCATTGGGGGTTGGTTGCGGGTGCGATCGCCGGTTCCAGCAGCGTCTCGTCGCCGCGCTTGCGCAGGCCGCGCGGCGTGACCACGTGCTGCAGCAGGGCAAAGAAACCTTCGGTGGCGAACGCCAGCACGGCGATCGCGATCGAGCCGGCCACCACGCCTTCGGGCCCGTAGGTCGGCTGGTTGACGATGATGTCGCCGAGGCCGCCCCCGCCGGCCAGGGCGGCCAGCGTGGCGGTGGCCACGACGTAGACGGCGGCGGTCCGGATGCCGGCAAAGGTGAGCGGCAGCGCCAGCGGCAGCTCGACCTTGAGCAGCACTTGCAACGGGGGCATTCCCATCGCCCGGGCGGCCTGGACCGCGTCCTGGTCCACCTGGTTGATGGCGACATAGGCGTTGGTCAGCATCACCGGGGCGGCGAGCACCACCAACGCCACCATCGTGTTGAGGAAGCCGACGCCGAGCACGCCCAGGCCGATCGAGATCACCGCCAGGCTGGGCAGGGCGCGGCCGACGTTCGACACGTTGATGGCCAGGAAGGCGCCCCGGTGAAGATGGCCGAGCCAGACCCCGAGCGGGATCGCCAGCCCGATCGCGACGCCGATCGCGGCGCCGGAGAGCACGACGTGCTCGACGGTCTTGTCCCAGATCAGGCCGGTGTTGTCGCCGAGAAACTGGATCGCGTCGGTGAAGGTGTTCACGTCAGGCCCTCCTCACCCGCGCCCAGGGAGCCAGGCCGCGCTGGACCAGTACCAGCAGCCCGTCGACCACGAGCGCCAGGAGCACGGCGAGAATGCCGGCGGCGACGAACTGCGTCTTGAAGCCGCTCTGGATCGCGTTGAAGATCGGCTGACCGAGTCCGCCAACGCCGATGTACGCCGCCACGGTCGCCAGGCTGATGATCGTCACGGTGGCGATCCTGATGCCGGCGATGATCGCCGGGAGAGCCAGCGGCAGGTCGACGCGCCAGAGGATCTGCCGAGGTGTCAGACCCATCGCACGCGCCGCTTCGCGAGCGTCCGCCGGGACCTCCCGCAGGCCGGTGATGATGTTGCGGAACAGGATCAGCAGCGTGTACGACACCAGCGCGATCTCGGCGCTCGTCACCGAGAGCCCCGTGATCGGGACCATCAGCTGGAAGAAGGCCAGGCTGGGGATCGTGTACAGGAAGGCCGCGAAGATCACGAACGGGGTCTCGAACCAGCCCTGGCTGTACGCGGTGAGCGCCGCGCCGAAGGCGATCACGAAGCCGATCCCGACCGCGATCGCGGTCAGCTCGATGTGCTCGACCAGGCGGGGTGCGAACACGCGGTCGAAATTGTCGAAAAACCAGTCGGCGCAGAACTGCCCGTTCTCACGCACGCAGTCGCTGCCGCGCTCGAACTCGGGGATGACCGGGCCCTGCTGGGCCAGCGACGCGCTCATGTCCGCACGGCCTCGCCTTTCGGACCGATCAGGCGCGTGATCGTCTCCAGCGCGACCGTGCCCTTGGGACGGTCGTCGCCGTCGAGCACGGTCACTCGATCCACGCCTTCGGTGAGCATCAGCGCGAGCGTGTCGCGCAGGCTGGTGTCCTCGTGGGCGTGCGGGCCGTCCGCCTGCCCGGAGTCGAGCTGCAGGTCGCGCAGCCGCCAGACGACCAGTCGCTTGAGCCCCCGGTCCGCCCCCACGAAGTCGGCCACGAACTCGTTGGCCGGCTCGGCAAGGATGTGGTCCGGGGTGTCGTACTGGACCAGCTCGCCCTCGCGCAGAATGGCGATTTGATTGCCCATCTTGATCGCCTCGTCGATGTCGTGGGTGACGAAGAGCACGGTCTTGGGCACCTCCGCGTGCAGGCGCAGGAAATCGTCCTGGAGGCGGTCGCGCGTGATCGGGTCGAGCGCCCCGAAGGGCTCATCCATGAGCATCAGGGGCTGGTCGGCGGCCATCGCGCGCGCCACCCCGATGCGCTGCTGCTGGCCCCCCGAGAATTCGCCTGGGTAGCGGCCGAGGTCCTCGTCCGGGTCGAGCCCGACAAGCTCGAGCAGCTCACGCGCCCGCGCGCGAATCCGCTCCTTGGGCCAGCCGGCGAGTCGCGGCACGGTGCCGACGTTGCCCTCGACGTTCATGTGCGGGAACAGCCCGATCTGCTGGAAGACGTAGCCGATGCCGCGGCGCAGATCGGTCTCATTAAGATCGCCGATGCTGCGCCCGTCGATCGTGATGTCGCCCGACGTGAGATCGATCAGGCGGTTGACCAGCTTCATCGCGGTCGTCTTCCCGCTCCCCGACGGACCAATGAGGACGCAGATCTCGCCCGCGGGGATCTCCAGCGTCAGGTCCGAGACCGCGGGAGTCCGCCGACCGGGGTAGACCTTGGTGGCGTCGGCGAATGCCACTGTGGCCGCGCCTTCACCCAGGGACTGACCCTCTCCAGCCATTGGGCCAGCCATGATATATCAGGCTCGGGGTCGGGCCCGAGACGTGTAATCAGGAGTTAACGAGGACGGTCTGGAGCTCGGTGAGGGTGTCCATCGGGTAGCGGCCGCCCACCCGCCCGACGCCGCTCTCCGAGCGCGCGCTGCCGCCCCAGGGCAGGTGCGGCTCCCAGTAGTTGGTGGTCTCGTTGATGTTCACGAGGCCCATGTGCACGGAGTCCGCGAAGCGCAGCGCGGCCGCGAGATCGGAGGTGAAGATCGCCGTCATCAGCCCGAACGTCTGCGAGTTCGTCTGCTCGATGGCCTCCTCGAGCGAGCCGATGCCGACGATCGGCGCGATCGGGCCGAACGTCTCCTGGGTGACCGCGATCGAGTCGGCCGGCACGCCGTCGAGCACCGTGGGCTCCCAGTAGAGCGATGTAGGGAACCCGCCGGCGCGGGCTCCGCCGGTGATCACGGTCGCGCCCCGTTCAACGGCGTCGGCCACGTGCTCGTCCATCTTGAGCGCGCCCGGCTCGTTGTTCACCGGGCCCATCGTGGTGGCGGCGTCGAGCGGATCGCCCAGCCGCACCTCGCGCTCGACCTCTCCGGCCAGGAGCGAGACGAACTCCTCCCGCACCGCCTCGTGCACGAGCAGGCGCTCCGCCGCCGAGCAGCTCTGGCCGGCGCCGAGGAAGGCCCCCACGCGCGCTGCCTCGGCCGCGGCCGCCAGGTCGGCGTCCTCGAGGACGACGAACGGGCCGTTGCCGCCCATCTCGAGCAGGTGCACCTTCCCCGCCGCCTGCCGGGCCACGGTGAGCCCCGTCTGGGTCGAGCCGGTAAAGGCCACGGCATGGGTGCCGATGTTCAGCGCCAGCTCGTCGCCCACCTCGGGCCCCGGGCCGAGCACGAAGTTGAACACCCCGGGCGGCAGGTCGGCCTCGGCCACGCACTCGGCCAGCAGGCCGGAGCACACGGCTGTGGAGGGGGCGGGGCTCCACACGACGCAGTTGCCGCAGGCCAGCGCCGGGGCCAGCACCTCGGCGGGCATCGTGTAGGGCCAGTTCCAGGGCGTGATCAGGCCCAGCACCCCGAGCGGCCTCCGGAGCAGCAGCACGCGCCGGCCGGGACTCGCGCTCTGGGGCACGATGCCCTCGACCCGCTTGCCGTCCTCCGCCGCCATCCGGAAGAACTCGATCAGCTCGCCGACCTCGCCCTCGGCCTCAGCCTGAAGCGGCTTGCCCTGGTCGAGGGTGAGCGTGCGGGCCAGCTCATCGCGACGGCCTTCGCAGGCATCGGCCACGCGATGCAGGAACTCGGCGCGCTCGTAGCCCGTCCGAGCGCCCCAGGCGCCGAAGGCGGCGTTGGCCGCCGCAATGGCACCACGGGCGTCCTCGCGGCCGCCCTCGGCCACCGGCCCGAGCGACTCCCCGGTCGCCGGGCTGGTCGCCTCGACGGTGGCGCCGCTCGCCGCGTCGCACCACTCGCCGTCGATGAACATGCGGGTGCTCAAGGGGCGGACTCGGGCACAGCCGAGGATTCGGCGACCGCCGGCGACTCCGACTGGAATCTATGCGAGTCGAGCACGCCGGTCTTGTGGCGCTGCACGAACCAGAAGTACGCCAGCCCGCCGAAGAAGACAATGCCGATGAACAGGACCGCCCCGTACTGGAGGTACCAGTGAAACGGCGCGACGGCGTTGTAGACGTCCTTGCGCGGCCAGGCCAAGTTGATCGCCATGAAGGTGCCCCAGCCGACGGCCAGGAGGTTGATCGGCAGGCCCAGCTTGCCGAGGGTGAAGAACCTCCGGCCCTCGGCGTGCGTGGGCGGCCACTCGCCGCGCAGACGCTTGCGCAGCAGTGGGACCGTCACCAGCAGGTAGGCGATGTAGATCATGATGATCCCGATGCTCGTGATCACCGTGAAGATCTGAGCGTTGCCGATGTTGACGACCAGGATGAGCACCGCCAGCACGCCGCTGATCACCGCCGGGACGATCGGCGTCTTGGTCTTGGGGTGGATCGTCGCGATCCGCTCGCCTCCGGGCAGGTTGTTGTCGCGCGCCATCGCGAACGCCATCCGGATCGTGGCCGTGTGCACGGCGAGGCAGCAGACGGTCACGGCGATGACCACGCAGATCAGGAAGATCTTGCCGACGGTGTTACCGAAGACGTCCAGGATGATGAACTGCAGGCCGCCGAACTCGCCGATCTCGGGCGCGTTGATGTTGCCCACGGCCATCATCGCGAACAGGATGATCAGCCCCCCCAGGATGAACGAGGCGATGACGGCGCGCAGGATCGCCTTGGGAGCCGTCGTGCGCGGCTCGTGGGTCTCCTCGCCCAGCGAGCTCGCGGTGTCGAACCCGTACATCACGTAGGCCGAGGCGAGCGAGGCGGCGAGGAAGGCGCCGAAGTAGCCCCAGTCGTGCGTGGCGCCGGTGCCCTGCGTCTCGAACACGACGTCCGGACCGCGCGTGGCGCTGGCGAGGAGGGCGACTATCAGCACCACAGCGGCGATCAGCTCGATGAACACGCCGCTGCTGTTGATGCGGGACATGAGCTTCACGCCCAGCGCGTTGATCACCGTGGTGAAGACGATGAGGGCCGTGCCGAGGATCACGGCGTTGATCGCGAAGTCGTTCTCGCCGGTGCCGTCGCCATAGAACTGGAAGAACGACCAGATCTGCGGCAGCGTCAGCTGATAGGCGAGCGCGACGGCGGCGATCGTCACGATCGAGGCCGTGAGCATCATCCAGCCGCCGAGCCAGGCGACCGTGGCGCTGGCCAGCTTCTTGCCCCAGTTGTAGATCGAGCCGGCCACGGGGAAGTTGGCGGCCAGCTCGGCGAAGCAGAGGGCGACCATCAGCTGGCCGACGAAGACCATCGGCCAGGTCCACCAGTAGGCCGGGCCGCCGAAGGCAAAGCCGAAGTAGAAGAGCTGGAAGACGCCGGTGAGGATCGAGATGTAGCTGACCCCGGCGGCGAAGCTGGCGAACTTCCCGATGCTGCGATCCAGCTCCTGCTTATAGCCGAACTCGGAGAGATCGTCCGAGTCAGTGCCCGCGGCTTGGGTGGCCATAGGTCCCTTCCTGGTTGGATTCCCTGAGCTGCGGGCACGAATATCGCAGCGACGAAGGGCCCGTGTCAATGCACGACATCGCCGATTTCATCCGCCGCCACCGTCCTTTCGACACGCTCGACGAGCCGACCCTGCAGGCGGTGGCGGCGAGCGTGGAGATCGAGTTCCACGCGCAGCGCGCTCCGATACTCGACAGCGCGGCCGCCACCGCCGACCACGCCTACGTGGTGCGGCGGGGGTCGGTCGAGCTCGTGATCGACGGACGGCTGCTGGACCTGCTCGGCGAGGGCGAGATGTTCGGGTTCGCCTCACTGCTCGAGGAGGCGCCGCTCGGCTTCGTGGCCCGGGCCGCGGAGGACACGCTCGTCTACCGGATTCCCGGCGACGCCATCCGGTCGGTGCTCGACCTACCGGGCGCCGCCCGCTTCGTGGCGGGCTCGATGAACAAGGGGGTACGGCTGCTTGCGGGACACGAGCGCGACCCGCTGCCCTCGGCCGCGGGGCGCCAGGTACGCGAGCTCGTGCGTGCCGCGCCGCTGGTCTGCCCCCCTCATACCAGCGTGCAGGAGGCGGCGCGGCAGATGGTGGAGAGCGGGGTGACCTGCGCGGTGGTGGACCAGGGCGACTCGCTCGGGATCGTCACCGACCGCGACATGCGGGTTCGGGTCGTGGCCGCGGGAGCCGGCCCGGAGACACCCCTGTCGGAGATCATGAGCTCGCCGGCGTGGACGATCGCCGGCGACCGCACGGGCACCGAGGCGCTTCTGCAGATGCTCGACCACGGCGTTCGTCACCTGCCGGTGCTCGACGCCGGCCGGCGCCTGGTCGGCGTCCTCGACGACGTGGACCTCATGGCCGGCGAGCGACGCGCCCCCTTCCGCCTCCGCGCGGAGATCGCCGCGGGCGGGGACGTGCCCGCCGTGGCTGCCGCGGCGGCCGAGCTGCCTGACACCGTGATCGCCCTGCACGACGGCGGCCTGACTCCCGCCGCGATCTGCCGCGCCATCGCCGGCCTCCACGACACGGTCACGAGCCGGCTCATCGAGCTCGCTCACGAGGAGCTCGGGCCGCCGCCGGTGCCCTACACGTGGCTGGCCGCCGGCAGCTTCGGGCGCTTCGAGCCCTTCCCGAGCTCAGACGTGGACTGCGCGCTGGCCTGGGAGGGCCCGGACGACGACGACGGGTTGCGGCACGCCATGCGGGTGTTGGCCGAGCATGTCCTGGATGGACTTCGGGCCAGCGGTCTGCCGCCGGACGACAAGGGCGTCGTGGCGTCCAGTCCGTTGTTCGCCCGCTCGATCGAGGGCTGGGAACAGGCCGCGCGTGCTTGGGTGGAGGAACCCGACCGCGCGCGGGGCCTGATGCTGCTCTCGGTGGTGGTGGAGAGCGATCCGGTCTGGGGCGCAACGACGGCGCCGGAGCGGATTGCCAGGGCCTTTGCACATGCGCCGCACCGCGAGCGGATGCTGATGCGACTGGCCGCGGCCACCCTGGCCGAAAAGCCCCCCACGGGCTTCCTGCGGCAGTTCGTCCTGCATTCGACCGGCGAGCGCAAAGGAGTGCTCGACATCAAGCACGGCGGGCTGCTGCCGATCGAAGGGCTGGCCCGCTGGAGCGGCCTGGTCGCTCGGGTTGGCGCCGCCTCCACGCGCGCCCGTCTCAACGCTTCGGAGGCCGCCGGCACGCTCTCGCGCCCGGACGCCGTCGCGCTGCGCGAGGCCTTCGAGCTGCTCTCGGCCCTGCGCATGGAGCACCAGGTCGAGCAGCTCCGGGCAGGGGAGCGCCCGGACGACCTGATCGCTCCCAAGGCCCTTGCGCCGCTGACGCGGACCTCGCTCAAGGAGGCGTTCCGTGCGGTCGCGGGTGTGCAGCGCGGGGTGGCCCTCAAGCTTGGCCTCGCGACCCGGTGAGCGCCTCCTGGCGCACCGCGAGCTTCATCGTGATCGACGTCGAGACCACCGGCCTCGACGCCGGCTCCGACGAGATCATCTCCTTCGCCGCCGTCCCCGTGGAGCGGGCGCGAGTGATCGCCGCCGAGACGGTCAGCGGGCTCGTGAGGCCGCGAATCCCGCCCTTGCCGAAGTCCGTGGAGGTCCACGGCCTGCGGGCAGCCGACCTGGAGGCTGCGCCGCTCGCGCCCGATGCGCTCGCGGCGCTGCCGGACGTGCTTCGGGGACGCCTTCCGGTGGCCCACCGCGCCTGGGTGGAGCGGACCTTCCTCGCCCCCCGCCTTCGCGAGCTCGGCTTTCGGCTGGCACGCCGCGTGATCGACACGGCGCTGCTGTGGCGAATGCTCTGTACCGAGCGCGGTGGGCGCGATCCCGGCTGGTGCACCCTCGAGGCGATCGCGGCCGCACTCGAGCTGCCGGTTCATCGGCCCCACGAGGCCGAGGGCGACGCCCTGACCACGGCGCAGGTCTTCCTCGCCCTGGCGACGCACCTGGAGAGCCACGGGCGCGGAAGCGTGCGCGAGCTGAGCGGCGCCGAGGCGCGCCTGCGGGGCTGGCGGATGTGGAACCCGGGGTAGGCCGGGCCGGCGTCTACTAGCTCTTCTCGAAGCATTGCTGACCTTGCCTCCCACGAGGGGGCAAAGTGAGCAATGCAGGTTCGGGGGCTCCGTCCGGCGCGTTAGGGAGCGTGACGACGGTGACAACAGGGCGAGCCCCCTGGGCCGCGCCGGACGCCGCGCTCCTACGAGCGCGTGAACGCCGCGAGGATGTCGCGCTGGAACGCCATCACATGCTCATGCATGATCGTCCGGGCGTGGGGACCGTTGTGGTCGAGCAGGGCCTCGAGGAGCTGGGTCTGGTCATGGACGGCGTGCTCGAGCCCGCTCACCCGGTCGAGGACCAGGTACCAGATGCGAAGCGAGTGCGTGAAGTAGCGCTCGAGCGTGTCGACCAGGTACGGGTTGTCGGAGGCCTCCCAGATGAAGTGGTGGATGCGCTCGTCGAAGCGCATGAGCCAGTCCTGGTCGTCGGGACGGCTGAGGTGCTCGACCTCGTGCAGCAGGGCCTCGGCCGCGCCCCGTGCCGCTGAGTCCATTCGCAGCGCGGCGAGCTCGGCCGCGTAGCCCTCGAGCTCGGCGCGCACCTCGGTGATGCTCACGATGTCGGCCGCCTCGACCGCCGAGACGAACGTTCCCCGCCGCGGCTGGACCTCGACCAGGTTCTCGAGCGCGAGACGCTTGACCGCCTCGCGGAGCGGCGTGCGCCCGACGGCCATCGCGTCCATCAGCTCCTCCTCCCGGAGGGCGGTGCCGGGCGCCAGGCTCAGCGTGACGATTCGTTCGCGCAGCTCGATATAGGCGCGCTCGGCCGCCAGGGCGGGAGAGGGCTGCCCGTCGGGCGCTGGGGGCCCGGCCGAGCCGGGCGCTTGCGCTGAGGAGGATTCCACGGCCATCCGCGAACGCTCAGATGATAGCCTGATATATCAGCATGGGCGCAGGCGCCTCGGTGGAGAGCCAGTCGCGGACGATCACCGCTCTCCTCCGCCGGTCACGCTTCGAGGTGCTTCCGCTCGAAGGCGTGGAGGACGAGGTGTTGACGCATCTCGACCGCGGGCTGACGATCACGGTGACCGCCTCGGCGGGCAAGGGGCTCGAGCCCACGCTGGCCCTGAGCGAGCGGCTGGTGCAGGCCGGCTACGTGGTCGTGCCCCACCTCTCGGCACGCCTCGTGCGCGACCGGGCTCATCTGAACGACCTGCTCGACCGCGTGCTCGGCGCCGGGATCCGGGCGCTGTTCGTCCCTGCCGGCGACGCCGCCGAGCCGGCCGGGGACTTCCCGGGCGCGGCCGAGCTCCTCGAGGCCATGGGGCCGCGCCGGGCCGAGTTCGATCAGATCGCCATCACCGGCTACCCGGAGAGCCATCACCTGATCTCCGACGAGGAGACGATCAGGGCGATGTTCGCCAAGGCCCCGATGGCCACTCACATCGTCAGCCAGATCTGCTTCCACGCCGACACGATCGCCTGGTGGATCGGCGAGGTCCGCGGGCGCGGAACGGACCTGCCAATGTTCATCGGCATGCCGGGCCCGGTGAGCCGGGCGAGGCTCGCCCGGATAACGATGCAGATCGGGTTGGGCGAGTCGGCGCGATTCCTGCGCCATCACGGGAACTGGATCTCCCGCCTGGTGGCTCGGCGCTTTCAGCCCGACTCGCTGCTGAGCGACCTGGTACCGGTGGTCACCGACGACGCCGCCGGTGTGGCCGGCTTTCACCTCTACACCTTCAACGAGGTGGCCCGAACCGCGCGCTGGTGGCGCGCGACGCTGGAGGGGAGGAGCCAGGGTCAGGACTGAGGACTCCGGCGTTCACGAGGCCAGCCGGATGAGGGCCGCGGCCGCGTCACGCGCCGATTCGGTGGCGCCGTCGTCGGCCACCGTCGCGTGGGCCACCACCGCTCCTTCGTGGAGCATGAAGAGCTGTTTGGCCAGCAGGTCCGGAGCGTCGGCGGAGGTCTCGCCCGCGAGCCGGGTCAGATACCCCAGCAGCCACGCCTTCTCCTCCTCGGCCACCCGGCGGCCCGGATTGCCGGGCTCGGTCAACTCGGCCCGTGCGTTCACGAACGCGCACCCGCGGCGCCCGTCGTTCTTCAGCCAGCTTCCCAGGGCGTCGAAGGTCGCGAGCAGCCGCGCCACCGGATCGTCCGGCGCCCGCTCGACCTCGTCGAGCAGCCAGGCCCGCCAGCGTTCGCTGCGGGCTCGCAGGTAGGCCTCGATCAGCCTGTCCTTCGAGCCGAAGCGGTCGTAGATCGTCTTCTTCGTCACCCCGGCGGACTCGGCAATCGCCTCCATGCCCACCGCGTGGATCCCGTCCTCGTAGAACAGCCGCCCCGCGGTGGTGAGGATTCGCTCCCCGGCCGGGGTCTGCTCGCCACTCACAACGACCCCCGAGTATACCGCACGGTATAGTAAACCGATCGGTATACACGAGTTCACCGACCGAATCGGAAGAACCGACGCGCCACTGGCCTTCGGGTTCGTCGTCATGTGGAGCTCTGGCTTCATCGGCGCCCGCCTGGGCACTGAGACCGCCGGCACCCCCACCCTGCTGATGTGGCGCTTCCTGGTCGCGGCCGTGCTGTTGATGGCCTGGCGCTGGGCCCGGGTCGCGCAACTGTCGGCGCGTGAGCTGACGCTCCAGGTCGCGATCGGGGTGCTCGCCCAGGTCGTCTACCTGGCCGGCACCGTCCTCGCCATCGAGCTGGGTGTGGCCGTCGGCACCGCCGCGCTGATCGCCGCCCTCCAGCCGATCCTGGCCGGCGCCCTGGCCGGTCCGGTGCTGAGTGAGACGGTGCGCCGCACGCAGTGGCTCGGCCTGGCGCTGGGGGTCGCCGGAGTGGGGCTGGTGGTCGGGGGAGACGTCGAGGGGCAGGGAGCGCCGGCCTGGGCCTACGCCCTGCCCTTCGCGGGGATGGTCGGGCTGGTGGCGGCGACCCTGCTGGCTCGCCGAACGGCGCTGGAGACCCCGCTGTTCGACGGTTTGGCGATCCAGTGCGCTGTCAGCGCCGTGCTGTTCACCGCCTTCGCCACCGTGGCCGGGCAGGCCGCTCCGCCGAGCGACGGTCAGTTCTGGCTGGCCGTCGCGTGGGTCATCGCCCTGTCGACCATCGGCGGCTACGGCCTGTACTGGAGGAACCTGGAGCGGGGCAGCGTCACGCGCGTGAGCAGCCTGATCTACCTCACGCCGCCGGCCACGATGATCTGGGGCCTCCTCATGTTCGGGGAGCCGATCGGCGCGCTGGCCCTGATCGGGCTGGCCGTGTGCCTCGGCGCGGTCCTGCTGGCGCGCTCGCGCGGCGTGTCGGGGCGCTTAAGACGGCTGGGTAAGAGGGGGTCGGTCCGGAGCCTGAACCTCGACGGTCGGCGCTGACTTCTGTGGCGCCGCTGTTACACCGGTCGCGGTGTTCTTGCACCGGGGCCGCCGGCAGGAGGGTGTGGCTTCCAGAAGTCGCGGATATGACGCCTTTCGGAAGCCACACTCAGGCCTGGGCCGCGGCAGAGCCGACGGTGCACGTGGAAGTTCTGCTCGACGTGATGCCGCACGGTCGAAGGCAGAAAGCGGCCCGCTATGGGCCGGCCTCCCCCGACCCGGCGTCCAGCCCCTCGACCAGCAGCGTCGACACATCCACCACCCGCATCTCGTCCCCCCGCGCGCGGACCCCGTCGTCGAGCATCACCGTGCAGAAGGGGCAGGCCACGGCGAGCGTGTCGGCGCCGGTGTCCGCCGCCTGGCGGGCGCGCTCCTCGTTGATCAGGCCGCCGCGCTCCTCCATCCACATGTGGGCGCCCCCGGCGCCGCAGCAGAAGGTCCGCTTGCCGCTGTTCTCCATCTCCACCGGCTCACCCACCGCTTCCACCAGCTCGCGCGGGTCGGCCAGCACGTCGTTGTGCCGTGCGAGGTAGCAGGAGTCGTGGTAGGTGATCTTGCCTCCGTCCCGCTCGGGCTGCAGCCGGCCCTCGCGCACGAGGTCGGCCAGCAGCTCCGAATGGTGGACGACCTCGTAGTTGCCTCCGAAGTCGCCGTACTCGTTCGCGATGGTGTTGAAGCAATGGGGACAGCTGGCCACGATCTTCGTGACGCCGGCCTCGTTGAGCGTGCTCACGTTCTGCTCGGCGTAGGCCTGGAAGAGGTACTCGTTCCCCATCCGCCGCGCCGGGTCGCCGGTGCACGACTCACGCGGGCCCAGGATGGCGAAGTCCACCCCGGCGGCCTGCAGGAGCTTGGCGGTCGACTCGGCGGCGGTGCGAGCGCGCTCGTCGAAGGACGCCGCGCAGCCCACCCAGTAGAGGACCTCGGGGGGCGGCTCACCCGGGGCGAGCACGCGCACACCGAGGCGCTCGGCCCAGTCGGAGCGCTCGGTCTGGGGCTTGCCCCACGGGTTCGAGGAGCGCTCGACGTCGCGCAGCATCTGCTCGGCCTCGGGCGGGAAGCGCGATTCGACCATCACGAGGTGCCGGCGCAGGTCGACGATGTGGTCCACGTGCTCGATGGAGACGGGGCACTCCCGGACGCAGGCGCCGCAGGTCACGCAGTCCCAGACCACGTTGTCGGTGACCGCGCCCGGGACGAGCGGCGACGGTTCGAAGCCCTCGGCGCCGCGAACCAGCGGCGGCCCCTCCTCGAAGACCTGATCGCGCAGGGCCATGATCAGCAGCTTGGGCGACAGCTCCTTGCCGGTGGTCCACGCCGGGCAGACGTCCTGGCAGCGCCCGCACTCCGTGCACGAGAAGGTGTCGAGCGTCTGTTTCCAGGTCAGGTCAGGGACGGTGCCGGCGCCGAAGCGCATCTCGTCCTCGGGGCCGTCGAAGCGCAGCGGCTCGAGGCGCCCCCGCGCGCGGGTCCGCGTGAAGAAGACGTTCACCGCCGCGGTGGCGATGTGCAGATGCTTCGAGTGGGGGAGGTAGGCGAGGAAGCTGAGGATGATCAGCACGTGGGCCCAGACGAAGACGCGCTCCAGCACCTCGGTCACGTCGTTGTCGCCGAAGGGGCCCGACAGCGCGTCGGACACCGGCGACCAGCCTGCGGGCCACTCGTTGAGGCCGAGCGCGATCCGGGCGGCGTGCCAGAGCAGCAGCGTCGTCACGATCCCCGCGATCAGGGCCAGGATCAGGTCGGCCTCGCCCAGGTGGCTGCCCTGAAACCGGGCCGGCCGCTGCACCTTGCGGATGATGGCCGCGCCGATCACGCCGGCCAGGACCAGCACGGCGAACACGTCGACCAGCAGCGCGAACCAGCCCTGATGGCCGAGCCACGGCAGGGTGGCCTCGCGGTCCACCGCGCCGATCATCGCGATCAGGATGGTGGGGAAGAGGACGAGGAAGCCCCAGAAGATGGCCGCGTGGATCAGCCCGGGCACGAGCCGCTGGAGCAGCTTGCGCTGGCCCAGCACGATCTCGGCCTCGTTGCGGACACGCCCCGGGACATCGTCGAAGCGCTCGGCCGGCTTGCCCATCCGCACCAGGTCGACGAGCAGCTTGGCCCGGCGTGCGAACAGGACGCCGCTGACGGCGAGTGCCGCGGCCAGCGCCAGCGCTCCGATCAGCACCTCTATGGCGAGCGTGCCTTCCTGAGCTCGGCCGTTATGGCAGGCACGATCTCGGTCAGGTCCCCGATCACCGCGTAGTCGGCGCTGCCCAGGATCGGCGCCTCGGCGTCGGAGTTGATCGCCAGGATCTTCTTGGCCCCCTTGCAGCCCGCGATGTGCTGGGTGGCCCCGCTGATCCCGCAGGCGATGTAGAGGTCGGGGGAGACCTTCGTGCCCGTTTGTCCTACCTGGTCGGTGTGCGGGCGCCAGCCCGCGCTCGTGACCACGCGCGAGCACCCGACCGCCGCGTGGAGCAGGTCGGCCAGCTCCTCCAGCATCCCGAAGCCGTCGGCCGAGCCCACGCCGCGGCCGCCGCTGACCACGACCTTGGCCTCGGCGAGCGAGACGCCGCTCGAGACCGTCTCCACGTGCTCGGTCACCCGCACCAGCAGGTCGGCGTCGTCCAGCGCGGGCGCGAAGGATTCGAGGGCGGGAGCGTCCGCTCCGTTGACGGTCGCGGCGGCCACCATGTGCGGCGCGACGGAGATCAGGGCGACGTCCGCGTGCACGCGAGCCTCCTCGAGCAGGCTGCCGCCCCAGCGAACGCGGGTCACATCCAGGACGTCACCGGGGCGTACAGCGGTGCAGTTCGCGGCGAAGGGCAGGTCGAGGCGCGCGGCCACGTGGGCCAGGACCTCGTTGCCCGCGGTTCGTGCCCGCGGCCACGACCGCGCTCGGGCGCCGCGCTCTCGATCAGCTCGGTCACGCTGCGGGCCCACGCACCGGGCGCGTAGGCGGCCAGGCGCTCGTCCTCGGCCAGGTGGGCGGTCGCCACGCCGTACGCTCCGAGGCCGCCGGCGGCCTCGCGGCCCCCGGGCCCCACCAGCAACGCGGTCAGCGGCTCTTCCCCGGCGAGGTCGCGGGCCAGGCTCAGCGCCTGCAGCGAGAGCTCGTCCACTCCCTCGGCGCCGTGCTCGACCAGCACCAGCACCCCGGCGCCCACTACGCCACCCCCAGGTCCTGCATGACGCCGACCACGGCCGGAGCGGCGTCCGGGCCCTCGCCGAGGATCTCCGCCTGCTTGCCCTGGCCGGGCGGCAGCGCCAGGCGCAGCATCTCCAGGCGCGGCTCGGGGCGGGCCGGCTCGCGGGTCTCGACCTGCTTCTGGCGTGCGCGCAGCTTGGCCGGCACCGACGGGTAGCGCGGCAGGTTGATGCCCTCGAGCACCGTGACCACCGCGGGCAGCGGAACGTCGTAGACGTCGCGCCCGCCGCTCACCTCCTGCTCGCAGCGGGCCCGGCCGTCCTCGACCGAGAGCCCCTTGAGGCCGGTGACCACCGGCCGCCCGAGCGCGTGCGCCACCCGGATGCCGACCTGGAAGTTGCCCGAGTCGGCCGACTCGTTGCCGAAGACGATCAGGTCGAAGGCGCCGGCAGTCTCCTCGTCGGCGATCGTCTCGAGGATCGCCGCCGCCGTGGCGTGGGGGTCCCACTCCTCGCCGTCGGTGGCCAGCAGGATGCCGCGCTCGGCGCCCATGGCGAGCGTCTCGCGGACCTGCTCGCCGGCCTCGGCCGGCCCGAGCGTGAGCACCACGACCTCGCCGCCCTGGTCCTCCACGAGGCTCACCGCCTCCTCCACGCCGCACTCCTCGTGCGGGCTGATCGTGAAGCCGAGGTGACGGGTCTCGAGCGCCCGCTCGTCGGGCGTCAGGACCATGCGGCCGCCGGTGAGCGGCACGCGCTTGACGCAGACAAGGATCCTCACGTGACCACCGCGCCCGCGGCCTTGACCCGTTCGTTGTCGGGGTCGAACAGGGGCGTGGAGCCCGCCACCGCGACCGTCACCGGATAGCGCTCGCCCATGTAGAGCACGGCCAGCTCCTCGCCCACCTCGGCGTACTCGGGCGGCAGGTAGGACATCAGGAGGTGCTTGCCCACCGACGGGCCGGCGCCGGCACTGGTGACGAACGAGCGCCGCCCCTGCTTGTCGGTGAGCGGCGCGCCGTCCCGGGTGAGGATCGGCTCGCCGCCGAGCATGTAGCGCTTGACGCCGCTGCTCGAGGTGTGGTCGTCGACGGTGAGCGTGCACATGACCGTGGCCGGGTCGCCCTCGCGCTGGCGCACGTGGGCCTCCTTGCCGATGAAGTCCTCGTCCTTGACCTTGCCCCAGGCCATGCCGGCCTCGACCACGTCGTACTCGCCGTCGAGCTCGAAGCCGAAGGCCCGGTAGCACTTCTCGAGCCGGCCGGTGGTGCCGTACACGCCGATCCCGACCGGCACAATGCCGTGCGGCTCGCCGGCCTCGGCGACCGTGTCCCAGAGCTTCTGGCCCTGCTCGATCGGCACGTACAGCTCCCACCCGAGATCGCCCACGTAGGAGATGCGCGAGGCCAGCACCCGCAGCGAGCCCATCTCGATCGTCCGGCAGCTGGCGAAGGGAAAGCCCTCGTGCGAGATGTCGGCGCCGGTGGTGGCCCCGAGGATGTCGCGGGCGCGCGGGCCCCAGAGCCCCAGCGTGCACCAGCTCGAGGTGAGGTCGAAGATCTGCGCGCTGCCGTCATCGGGCAGCTCGTCGGCGTAGGCCTTCAGGTCCGCCATGCCGTGCGCCCCACCGGTGACCACCCGGAAGTGCTCGTCGCCGAGGCGCATGACGGTCAGGTCGGAGCGAAAGCCGCCGCCCGGGGTGAGCACCGGCGTGTAGACCACGCGCCCGAGCTTCACGTCCATCTGGCGCATGGACACCCGCTGCACGCAGTCGAGGGCTCCGGGCCCAACGATGTCGAAGAGGCAGAAGGCAGTGAGGTCGAACATCCCGGCACGGTCGCGCATCGCCAGGTGCTCGGCGTTGATGATCGGCGACCACCAGCGCGAGTCCCACTCGGCCTCACGTCCCTCCACCCCATACTCCTCCACCAGGCCGGCGTTGGACTCGTACCAGTGCGGGCGCTCCCAGCCCGCCGCCTCGAAGAACATCGCCTCGAGCTCGCGCTCGCGTGCGTGGAAGGGGGGCAGGCGGACGTCGCGGTTCGAGCCCCACTGCTCGCCGGGATGCACGATCCCGTAGGTCTTGTTAAAGGCCTCCGAAGCCCGCGCTCGTACGTGCGCGACGCTCTTCTGGTGCTCGTAGAAGCGGGCGACGTCCGAGGCCTGCAGGTCGATCTCGGGTTCGCCCTCGACCATCCACTCGGCCAGCGCGCGGCCCACGCCCGGACCCTCCTTCACCCACACCGCCGCGGCCGACCAGAGGCCCTTGACCTCAGGGGTCTCGCCCAGGATCGGCAGGGTGTCCGGCGTCAGGGACAGCAACCCGTTGATGGCGTACTTGATGCCCACCGACTCGTCGCCCACGATCTCCGGCATCAGCTCCAGCGCGTGCTGCATCTGCTCGACGAAATCGTCCTCGGTGAACGGGTACTCGGTGGGCGAGAGGGCGGCCTCCTCGACCGAGGGGATCTCGTCGGGGTCGTGCAGGATGGGCCGGTGGGCATAGGAGCCGACCTCGAGCCCGGTCCCGTCCTGGCGCTCGTACATGTTCGTGTCCATGTCGCGCACGATCGGGTACTCGATGGCGCTCTTCGCGTCGGCGAAGCGCGGCACCGGGCCGATGTCGATCATCTGGTGGACCGCCGGGGTGAGCGGTATCGACGCTCCCGCCATGCGCGCGAGGCGCGGGCTCCATACGCCGCAGGCGATCACCACGCACTCGGTCTCGACGTCGCCGCGCGTGGTCCTCACCCGGCTGACGCGCGCGCGCGCGACGTCGATGCCGAGCACCTCGGTGTTGGCGGCGACCGTGAGCGCGCCGGACTGTTGCGCGGCCTCGCGCATGAGCGTGCCGGCGCGCAGCGAGTCGACCACGCCGACGCTCGGCGAGGAAAAGCCGCCGATGATCACGCTCTCGTCGATGAAGGGCACGAGCTCCTTGACCTCGCCCGGGGTCACGAGCGAGACCCCGTCGACGCCCCATGACCCGGCCGAGGACATGCGGCGGCGCAGTTCCTCCATGCGCTCCTCGGTCCGCGCCACCTCGATGCCGCCGCAGGTGGTCAGCACCTCGAGCTCCGCGTACTGGCGCAGGCTGTCGCCGGTGAGCGCGGTCATCTCCTTGGAGTGGTCGACCGGGTAGATGAAGTTCGAGGCGTGGCCCGTCGAGCCTCCGGGGTTGGGCAGAGGCCCCTTGTCCAGCAGCACGAGGTCGGTCCAGCCCAGCCGCGCCAGGTGATGCACGAGGCTGTTGCCGACGATGCCCGCGCCGATGACGACCGCGTGCGCCGAATTGGGTAGGGAGCCGGCGCGCGTCGCGCCGGCTGCAGATGACTCTTCCACCGAGGCCACCTCGAGGTTGGGAACGGGGCGGAGGGTCTGATATATCACACTCGTGCACTCGGCGCGGGAGCTCCGGAGCTCGGATTTCGCGATCGGCCTCGAGGGCCGGCGGCCCCGGCTGACCGACCTCTTCCCCGACTTCGGCGAGCAGGACCGTCTCGGCCTCGTGATGAGCCAGCCGTGCGGGGCGGTCGGGGCCAGCGCGCTGATCAGCGCGACGATCACGGCCTTCTACGACATCCAGCGTGCCCGCGGCCCGGAGTTCTTCGTCTACCCCGACTACTACCTGTTCCACGTCGGCCGGCCGCTCGGCGATCACGCCCGCCTGGACGTCTGGCCGGCTCGCAAGGAGGTGGTGGTGGCACCGGAGCCGCAGGCGATCCTGGAGGCGATCGACGACCGGGCGGTCACGCGCCTGGTGGTCGAGGACGGCGCGCCCGGGGAGCCGGCCTTCGAGCCTGAGACGCTCGCGAGCGCCCACGCCCGCATCGCGACCTGCCTGGCCTACCGGCCCTCGGGACGCGTGACCGGCGGCGACGTGCGGATCGCCAGCAACCCGGTCACCGAGGGCTACGTGGAGGCGATCCTCGATCCGGAGACGCGCTTGGCGCGGCTGCGCTGTGAGGGGGGCAACGAGGCCCTCGTGGCCGCGATCGAGCGCCGAATCGACGAGGTGGAGCCCGCGGTGCGCGGGCGGATCCGGGAGGGGCGGCGGCAGCTGGTGGAGGACGGCGTGCCGGTGGAGACCTACCGGCGGCTGGGGCTCGGCGAGGCGCTGGCGCTGCTGGCCTCGGTCCGGCCGGCGGCGGCGGTGGGTTGACCCCTCCCTTCGCGCCTGATATATCACGCCTGGCCCGTCACGGGCGTGAACGTGAGTCGATCCGGAGGTAGACGTTGGCACAGGTGAACGAGAACCCGGGGGTCCTGCTCTATCCGCGGATCAAGAAGTCGCCGTACTTCTACGCGTCGCGCCGGCACGGCGTGCAGCTCTACAGCACCTACAACCACCGCTACCACCCCAGGCACTACGGCGACCCGGTCGAGGAGTACTGGCAGCTGCTCAACGGGGTGACGCTGTGGGACGTCGGCGGCGCCGAACGACAGATCGAGATCAGCGGCCCGGACGCCTTCGACTTCACCAACCTGATCGTCGCGCGCGACCTGAACAAGTGCCAGGTCGGCCAGTGCAAGTACGTCTTCAACACCCTGCCCGACGGGGGCATCATCAACGACCCGGTGCTGCTGCGGGTGGAGGAGAACCGCTTCTGGCTCTCGCTCGCCGACAGCGACGTGGAGCTGTGGGCGCGCGGCGTGGCCTACGGCACCGACTACGACGTGACGGTGAAGGAGATCGACGTCGGGCCGGTGCAGGTGCAGGGACCGAAGTCGAAGGACGTGATGGTCGACCTCTTCGGCGACAGCATCCTCGAGATCCCGTACTACTTCCTGCGGGCGTACGAGCTCGACGGGATGAGGGTGCTCGTCTCCCGCACCGGCTACACGTCGGAGCTCGGCTACGAGATCTATCTGTACGAGGCGTCGGAGAACGGCGATGCGCCTGTGGGACGCGGTCCTCGAGGCGGGCAAGCCGCACGACCTGGCCGTGATCGGGCCCTGCCACATCCGCCGCATCGAGGGCGGCATCCTCGCGCTCGGCTGCGACATGTGGTTCGACACCAACCCCTACGAGGTCGGCATGGGCTACGACTGGATGGTCGACCTCGAGCAGGGCGCCGACTTCATCGGCAAGGAGGCCCTGCACAAGATCAAGGTGGAGGGCCCGAAGCGCCAGCTCGTAGGCGTCGAGATCGAGGGGGCGAACGTGGGCTCCTTCAACGACGGCGCGATGATCGACGTCTTCGGTGTGAACCTGGGAGGCGACCGGATCGGCGAGGTCACCTCGGCGTGCTGGTCCCCGCGCCTGGAGAAGAACATCGGCTTCGCGATGGTCCCGACCGAGCATTCCGAGCTGGGCACCGAGTTCGAGGTCGAGAAGCCGGACGAGACGGTGGGAGCGGTGGTGGTCCCGAAGCCCTTCGTCGACCCCGAGAAGGAGACCCCGAAGCAGACGCTCGCGGCCACGGAGTCGTGACGCTCCGCTGAGTACCTCGCTCCACGTCCTCTCCGGGCCGCTCGACGACGAGCGCCGGGGCACGCTGGTCTTCCGCGGGGACCTGTTGGTGTTCAAGCAGGTCCCCGCGCTCGCGGAGGCGGCGGACGTCGCAGGCGAGCTGATTCCGGACGCGCCGGAGGAGGCCGAGATCGACGACCTGCAGGAGCGCTTCCGCCGGGACCCGCGCGTCGACCGTCTGATGCGCTCGGCCCTGGAGCAGGTGGGCGTGGTGGCCGCGCGCACGTACTGGGACCCGCCCCGCCTGCGCATCGTTCCGCCCGCATCCGATCGCCAGGTCGGCACGATCGGCTTTCACCGAGATACGTGGGGTTCCAACCTGCTCGCTCAGACCAACTGGTGGCTGCCGCTGCGGCCGCTCACCCACGAGCGCACGATCGCCTTCTATCCCGAGTACTGGTCCAAGCCGATCGCGAACACGAGCGCCGACTGGGACCTGGCCGCGATCCGCGAGCGCCGGCGGGCTGGCGAGGCGATCGATGACCTGCCGATCGTCCCGGAGCCCACCGAGCCGCCGGCGACGGACTCCGAGCTGCGGATGGTGGTCGAGCCCGGCGACCTCCTCTGCTTCTCCGGCGCGCACCTGCACGCGAGCGTGCCGAACGTGTCCGATGGCACGCGGGTGAGCGTGGAGCTGCGCACGGTCAACCGCGACGACCTCGATCGCGGCCGCGGCGCGCCCGACCTCGACGGGCGCGCGCCCGAGACTCCGCTCCACTGGTTTCAATCGATGGTGGACGGGGCGCCGCTGAAGGGAGAGGATGCGTAGCCATGAACAACCACTACGACTTCGTAATCGTCGGCGGCGGCTCGGCGGGCAGCGTGCTCGCCAACCGGCTCTCACGCGACCCGGGCACCCGGGTGCTCGTCCTGGAGGCGGGCCGGCCCGACTGGTCGTGGGACGTGTTCATCCACATGCCCGCGGCGCTGGCCTTCCCCATCGGCAGCCGTTTCTACGACTGGCGCTACGAGTCCGAGCCCGAGCCCTACATGGGTGGGCGCCGCGTGTATCACGCGCGCGGAAAGGTCCTGGGCGGCTCGAGCAGCGTCAACGGCATGATCTTCCAGCGCGGCAACCCGATGGACTACGAGCGCTGGGCGAAGGGCGAGGGCATGGAGACGTGGGACCACGCCCACTGCCTGCCCTACTTCAAGCGCATGGAGAACTGCCTGGCCGCGGCGTCCGACGATCCCTTCCGGGGCCACGACGGGCCGCTCGTGCTCGAGCGCGGACCCGCCCGGGGACCGCTGTTCGACGCCTTCTTCGCCGCCGTCCAGGAGGCGGGCCATCCACTCACCGACGACGTGAACGGCTACCGCCAGGAGGGCTTCGCGGCCTTCGACCGCAACGTGCATGGCGGCAAGCGCCTGTCGGCCGCCCGGGCCTATCTGCATCCGGTGCTCGATCGCCCCAACCTGACGGTGAAGACGTTCGCGCTGACCACGCGGGTGCTGTGGGAGGGTCGCCGGGCGGTGGGCGTCGAGTACGCCACGCCGGGGCGCCGCACCCACCGCGCGACGGCCGGCGAGGTGGTGCTCTGCGGCGGGGCGATCAACTCGCCTCAGCTGCTTCAGCTGTCCGGCGTGGGCGCCGCGGACGAGCTCCGAGCGCTCGGCATCGACGTCGTGGCGGACGTGCCGGGGGTGGGTGAGAATCTCCAGGACCACCTCGAGGTCTACGTGCAGCACTCCTCCACCCAGCCGGTATCGATGGCTCCGTACTTCGCGATGAAGAACCGGCCCAAGGTCGGGCTGGAATGGCTGCTGCGCAAGAGCGGCCCGGGGGCCACCAACCACTTCGAGGCGGGCGGGTTCATCCGCAGCAACGAGGACGTCGAGTGGCCCAACCTCATGTACCACTTCCTGCCGATCGCGGTCCGCTACGACGGCACCTTGCCCGAGGGCGGTGGCGGCCACGGCTACCAGGTGCACGTGGGGCCGATGTACTCGGACGTGCGCGGCACCTGCAAGATCGTCAGCCGCGACCCGCGCAAGCACCCGGCGCTGCGCTTCAACTACCTGTCCACCGGGAACGACCGGCGCGAGTGGGTGGAGGCGATCCGCAAGACCCGCGAGATCCTCGACGCTCCGGCCTTCAAGCCGTTCAGCGGCGGTGAGCTGTCACCCGGCCCCGAGGTGGAGACCGACGAGCAGATCCTCGACTGGGTGGCCAAGGACGCGGAGACCGCGCTGCACCCGTCCTGCACCACGCGGATGGGCACCGACGACCTGGCCGTGGTCGACCCGAAGACGATGCGCGTGCACGGCGTGGACGGGCTGCGGGTGGTGGACGCCTCCGTCTTCCCCTACGTGACCAACGGGAACATCTACGCGCCGGTGATGATGGCCGCTGAGAAGGCGGCGGACCTGATCCTCGGCGACACCCCGCTGCCCGCGGACCCGGTCGAGTTCTACCGGCACGACAAGGGCGAGGCCGCCGTCTCCCGCTGAGGCGCCCAGGGCAGCGAGCGCTAGGGCACCACGTCGATCCGGTCGAGCGCCGGCGGCGCGATCGGCGTCCCGGCGAGCGACGGGGCCACGTACGCCTCCAAGGCATCGGTGTCCACCGCGCCTCCCAGCCGCTCGGTGCCGTCTCGCAGCACGGCGAACCGGTCCCCACCCTCGGCCAGGAAGGAGTTCACCGTCACGCGGTAGCTCGCTGCCGGATCCACCGGCGTGCCTCCGATGGCCAGGCCGGTCACCGGGTTGGGCGCGCCCTCGCAGGGCTGCCCCAGCAGCGCGGCCGCCGCCGAGAGGTCGTAGCTGTAGGTCACGCTCGCCGACGGCAGCAGCACGCGGGCGAACTCCTGCGTGCACCACTGCTGCTTCAGCAGCTCGTAGAGCTGGGCGCCCGTCAGGGTCAGCGTCACGAGCGAGTTGCCGAAGGGCTGCACCGTGAAGGCCTCGCCGTAGGTCACGTTGCCGTCTCCCTCGGCGCCGCTCTGGGCGAAGGTGAAGTCGGCTCGCACCCCGCCGGGGTTCATGAACGCGGCCACCGCGGCGCCCGTCCCCGGATCGGAGGTGGCCGCCAGCTGGGCGTCGGCGATGAGGTTCCCGGCAGCGTTCTCGCCCGAGTCGTCGGGGGTGCGGGTGATGTCCGCGGCGATGCGGCCGATCACGCGGTCGCGCAGGGGCGCGGCGATCGCGGTGTAGCGCTCGATCAACTCGGTGATGTCGGCGGCCTTGAACACGCTCTGGGTGACGATCTGGTTGTTGGCGGCCACCTGCACCACGTCGCGCGAACGGCGGTCGAGGGTGAGGTCGATGTCGGTCACGAGCCGGCCGAACGAGCTGGCGCTGGTCACCGGGCGGCCGTCGATCACGCAGTTGTAGGCGCTGTGGGTGTGGCCGGTCACGAACAGGTCGACGCGCTGGGTGGTGCGTTCCACGATGTCCACGATCGGCCCCGAGATGCCGTTGCAGTCGTTGATGCCGCCCGGCGAGGTCTGCACGCCGCCCTCGTGGAGCAGCACCACGACCGCGTGCACCCCGCGGCGACGAAGCTCGCGCGCGTAGCGGTTGGCCGTCTCCGCCTCGTCGAGGAAGTCCAGCCCCGCGACGCCCGAGGGCGAGACGATGTCCGGCGTGCCCTCGAGCGTCATGCCGATGAAGCCCACCTTCACGCCCTTGAAGCGGCGGATGGCGTAGGGGCGGAAGAGCGTGCGGCCGCTGTCCTCGTCCACCACGTTGGCCGCGAGGAAGCGGAAGTCGGCCCCGCGGAAGCCGGTCCCGTCCTGACATCCGTCCTCGGGATGGCAGCCGCCGCGCTGCATGCGCTTGAGCTCGGCCGCGCCCTCGTCGAACTCGTGGTTGCCCACCGCGTTCAGGTCCAGCCCGATCCGGTTCATGGCCTCGATCGTGGGCTCGTCGTGGAACAGCGCGGAGAGCAGGGGCGAGGCGCCGATCAGGTCACCGGCCGAGACCACGAGCGTTCTGCGGTTCTGGGCCTTGAGCGAACGGATGTGGGTGGCCAGGTACTCGGCCCCGCCGGCCGGCACCCGGGGCTCGCTCGGCGAGGGGGCGATCGTGCCGGGGGTGGTCGGCTCCAGGTGGCCGTGGAAGTCGTTCAGGCCCAGCAGCTGCACCTCGACCGTACGGGCTTTGCCACCGGCACCGGCCGCGGCCGGGACCAGCAGCAGGACGAGCAGAGAGGCCAGGACGAGAGCGGCGGCGCGTATCGACATGAGGCCATGATTCCCGGAGCCGCGATTTGCATGTGACGCCGTTGTGACCCGGCCCCCACCCGGCAGCCGGTTATCCTCGCCCCGGTGAGCTCCCAGCGGGACCTGTTCGCCAACTTCGAGCGCATGCGGCGCGAGATCGACGAGCTGTTCGGCGACGTGTTCGAGCGCCAGACCGGCCTGCGCGGCCGCGGCTTCGCGCCGTCGGTCGACGTCTACTACGCCGACCAGCCGCCCCGAGCGGTGGTGAAGGCGGATCTGTCCGGGGTGGACATCCACGACGTGGCGCTCGAGATCCGCGGCCGCCAGCTGCTGATCGCGGGCGAGCGCCGGCCCGCGGCCGCCGCCGGCCGGCTGTACCAGCAGATCGAGATCGAGCACGGGCCGTTCCGGCGGCTGGTCGAGCTCGGCGCCGAGGTGGTGGCGGCGGAGGCCCGCGCCTCGTACGAGGACGGGATTCTCGAGGTGGAGATCCCGCTCGCCCGTCCGGACGCGTCGGTCCGGCGGGTGCCCATCGCCGAGCAATGAGCATCCAGATCCCATCGGCAAACGGCGAGCCGTCGGAGGCTACCGTCCGCACCGCGCTGCCGGACACGCTGCCGGTGCTGCCCCTGCGCGAGACCGTCCCCTTCCCCGAGACGCTGACGCCGCTGGCCATCGGCCAGGAGCGTTCGCTTCAGCTCGTGAACGACGTCCTGGCCGGCAGCCGGACGCTGGTCATGGTGGCCTCGCGGGACCCCGAGAAGGAGGATCCCGGGCCGGAGGACCTCTACCGGGTCGGGGTGGCCGGGGTCGTGGCCCGCATGCTCAAGGTGCCCGACGGAACGCTGCGCATCCTCGTCCACGGTGCCCAGCGGGTGGTGCTGGGCGAGTACGTGACCACCGAGCCCTACCTGGTGGCCAGGGTCACGGAATCGCCGGACGAGGTCGTTGCGTCGCCCGAGCTGGAGGCCCTGCACCGCAACGTGCAGACGACCTTCTCGCAGATCATCGAGGAGCTGCCCTACCTGCCGGAGGAGCTCCAGGTGGCGGTGGCCAACCTCGACGGTCCGGCCGAGCTCGCCCACCTGATCGCCGGCGCCCTGCGCATCAGTACCGAGGAGAGGCAGGAGCTCCTCGAGGAGTTGAGCGTCGTAAAGCGCCTGCGCCGCCTGTCGGAGGTGCTGGCCCGGGAGCTCGAGCTGGTGGAGATCGGGACCAAGATCCAGTCCCAGGTCCAGTCCGAGATGGACAAGGGCCAGCGCGAGTACTTCCTGCGCCAGCAGCTCAAGGCGATCCAGGAAGAGCTGGGCGAGGTCGACGAGACCCAGGCGGAGGTCACCGAGCTGCGCCAGCGCCTCGACGAGGCCGGGCTGCCCGAGGAGGCGAGAAAGCAGGCCGAGCGCGAGCTCGAGCGCTTCGAGCGGCTGCCCCCGCAGGCGGCCGAGCACGGCGTGATCCGCACCTACCTGGAGTGGCTGAGCACGCTGCCCTGGTCGGTCTCGACCGAGGACAACCTCGACCTCAAGCATGCACGGCGGACGCTCGACACCGATCACTACGACATCGAGCGGGTCAAGGACCGGATCCTCGAGTTCCTGGCCGTGCGCAAGCTGAAGCCGGACGCCCGCTCCTCGATCCTCTGCTTCGTCGGGCCCCCCGGCGTCGGCAAGACCTCCCTCGGCCGCTCGGTGGCCGACGCCATGGGCCGCAGCTTCGAGCGCATCTCCGTCGGCGGCGTGCGCGACGAGTCTGAGATCCGCGGCCACCGTCGGACCTACATCAGCGCACTGCCCGGCACGATCATCCGGGCGCTGCGCGACGCCGGCTCGAACAACCCGGTGCTGATGATCGACGAGATCGACAAGATGGGCGCCGACTTCCGGGGGGACCCGTCGAGCGCGATGCTCGAGGTGCTGGACCCCGAGCAGAACTCCACCTTCCGCGACCACTACCTCGATCTGCCCTTCGACCTGTCGCACGTGTTCTTCATCTGCACGGCGAACCAGCTCGACAGCGTGCCGCTTGCCCTTCGGGACCGGATGGAGGTCATCGAGCTCGCCGGCTACACGCACGAGGAGAAGCGCGAGATCGCCCTGCGCTACCTGGTGCCGCGCCAGATCGAGCGCAACGGCCTCGGGCGCTCGAAGATCGAGTTCACGCCGCCGGCGCTGGACCAGATCATCGACGGCTACACGCGCGAGGCGGGCGTGCGCAACCTGGAGCGGGAGATCGGCTCGGTGTGCCGCAAGGTGGCGCGCGAGTTCGCGGAGGGAACGCGTCGCAGCAAGCGGACGATCCGGCCGAAGACCGTCGGCGAGCTGCTCGGCAAGCGCCGCTTTCAGCCTGATGTGCAGCGGCGCACCTCCGAGCCCGGCGTGGCCACGGGGCTGGCCTGGACGCCGGTGGGGGGCGACGTGCTCTTCGTCGAGGCCACGGCCTTCCCGGGCGACGGCCGGCTCCAGGTGACGGGTCAGCTGGGGGACGTGATGAAGGAGTCGGCCGCGGCGGCGCTCTCCTATGTGAAGACCGCGGCCGCATCGCTCGACGGAGAGCTCCCCGACGACTGGTTTGCCACGCACGACCTCCACGTGCACGTCCCGGCGGGCGCGATCCCGAAGGACGGGCCCAGCGCGGGCATCACCATGGCCACCGCCCTGGCCTCACGCGTCACCGGGCGACCGGTGCGGGCCGACACCGCCATGACCGGCGAGATCACCCTGACGGGGAAGGTGCTGCCGATCGGCGGTCTCAAGGAAAAGGCCCTGGCCGCGCAGCGGGCCGAGGTCAACCGGCTGATCGTTCCCCGCCGCAACGAAGCGGACATCGACGACATCCCCGAGCACCTGCGCCGGCGCATGAAGTTCGTCCTGGTGGACACCGTGGACGAGGTGCTGGAGGCGGCTCTGGAGAAGCCCAAGTAGAGTACCCCCACGCCGCAAGCGGATCGAGGAGAGTAATGGCAGCGAAGAAGAAGGCCGCGAAGGCCGGAGCCGGGGCGGTCGCCGCAGGTGAGGCGATCCGCTCGAACCAGTACCTGCAGCGAGTGTTGAACGACCCGGAGCTACAGGAGAACCTCCGGAGCGCGTACGGCTCGGCTCGCAAGGCCTACGGCCGGATCAACGGCAAGGGCGTCAAGGCGGTCACCGACGACAAGAAGACCCAGAAGGAGCTCAAGGAGGCCGCGGCTTCACTCAGGGAGGCCGCCGACCAGTTCCGCGGCAAGAAGAAGAAGAAGCGCCGCTGGGGCCGCCTGCTGGTCCTGGGCCTCATCGGGGGCGCGCTGGCGATCGGGCTCAGCGAGGGCCTGCGCAAGAAGGTGCTCGACGCGCTCTTCGGCGCCGAGGAGGAGTTCGAGTACACGGCCAGCACCACGCCGGACGCGGCCTCGAGCCAGAGCGCCAACGAGCCCGTGGGCACCAGCTAGCTTCGCTCGCGAGAGCTCATATCCGACCTGAGAGGGCGCCCCCGGGGGCGCCCTTTCTCGTGTGAGGTGCGGCGCAGCTGGGTAACTCCGCCGGTGGAGGAGGTTCCTGTGGTGGAGATCACGAGCGAGGCGAGGGCGGCCCTGCGCCCGGGCGAGGCGCTGGTGTTCGACTGGCACCGGGTCGCGATCTGCTGCGCGGTGGCCGGTGAGGTGAGCCTGCGGCGCACCTCGACCCGCGAGATCGAGCGCTCGGGCGCCTTCAGGCGCCTGCCGGGCGCCGGGGACACGCCGGTGTTCGCCCATCGCCGGGCCTACGCCGAGCTCGCGCGCCGGCCGCTGGTGGTGGATTGCAAGCGGCGCCTCGGCCGGCGCTGGTTCTCATCTGATCTCCCCGCCGATTTCGGTCTGCGCTCGGCGCTGGGCCGGCTACCCGATCAGCCGAAGCAGGAGGAGGGCACGTGAGCGTCCGGGTTCGAGGCAAAGACGTGAAGGTCCGCAGCATCGCGATCTGGACCGCGGTGGGCCTGCTGGGCGCGATCGCCTGGGGCATCCTGGCGCTGTCGCGCGGCGAGGACATCAACGCGGTCTGGCTGCTGTTCGCTGCCGTCTGCTCGTACGCCATCGCCTACCGCTTCTACGCCCGCTTCATCGCCAAGAAGGTGCTCGGCACCGACGACAAGCGCGCGACCCCGGCCGAGCGCCTCGACAACGGGCACGACTACCAGCCCACCGACCGCCGGGTGCTCTTCGGCCACCATTTCGCGGCCATCGCCGGCGCCGGGCCGCTGGTCGGACCGGTGCTCGCGGCCCAGATGGGCTTCCTGCCGGGGACGATCTGGATCATCGTCGGCGTCATCTTCGCCGGAGCCGTGCAGGACATGGTGATCCTGTTCTTCTCGATGCGCCGGGACGGCAAGAGCCTCGGCCAGATGGCGCGCGACGAGATCGGCCCGGTGGGCGGGGTGGCCGCCCTGATCGCGGTCTTCTCGATCATGATCATCCTGCTCGCGGTCCTCGCGCTGGTCGTGGTCCAGGCGCTGGCCCAGTCGCCCTGGGGCACGTTCTCCATCGCGATGACCATCCCCATCGCCCTGCTGATGGGCTTCTACATGCGCGTACTGCGCCCCGGCCGGGTGCTCGAGACGACGGCCATCGGCGTGGCCCTGCTGCTCCTGGCCATCGTTGCCGGCGGCTGGGTCGAGGAGTCCGGCGGGGCGCTGGCCGACTTCTTCACGCTCGACCCCGAGACGCTGGTCATCTGCCTGGTCGTCTACGGGTTCCTGGCCTCGGTGCTGCCGGTCTGGATGCTGCTGGCCCCGCGCGACTACCTCTCCACCTTCATGAAGATCGGGACGATCCTGCTGCTGGCGCTGGGGATCCTGTTCACCCTCCCGGTCCTCCAGAACGAGCGCTTCACCGAGTTCGCCTCCAACGGCCAGGGACCGGTGTTCGCCGGCTCCCTGTTCCCGTTCGTGTTCATCATCATCGCCTGCGGCGCGCTGTCGGGCTTCCACTCCCTGATCGCCTCCGGGACCACCCCGAAGATGATCGAGAAGGAGACCCAGGTCCGGACCATCGGCTACGGCGCGATGCTGATGGAGTCGTTCGTGGCCGTCATGGCCATCACCGCGGCCTCGATCATCGACCCGGGGCTCTACTTCGCGATGAACGCCCCCGCCGGCGTCGTGGGGGACACCGTGCAGTCGGCCTCGAGGGCGGTCACGGACCTCGGCTTCACCGTCAGCCCCGAACAGCTGCAGTCGGCGGCCAACGACGTGGACGAGGAAACGCTGGTGGCGCGCACCGGCGGAGCGCCCACGCTGGCGGTGGGCATGGCCGACATCTTCTCCGGGGTCATAGGCGGAAATTCGCTGAAGGCCTTCTGGTACCACTTCGCGATCATGTTCGAGGCCCTGTTCATCCTCACCACGGTGGACGCGGGCACTCGGGTCGGGCGCTTCATGCTGCAGGACACGCTCGGCAACATCTGGAAGCCGATCGGCCGCGTCTCCTGGAAGCCGGGGCTGTGGGCCACCAGCGCGGCGGTGGTGGCCGCCTGGGGCTACTTCCTGTGGGCGGGCGCCACCGATCCGCTCGGCGGCATCAACCAGCTGTTCCCGCTGTTCGGCATCGCCAACCAGCTGCTGGCGGCGGTGGCGCTCACGGTGGCCACCACCCTGTTGATCAAGTCCGGCAAGCTGAAGTGGGTCTGGGTCACGCTGGTGCCGCTGGCCTGGGACGCCACGGTCACGCTCACCGCCAGCTACCAGAAGGTGTTCTCCGGCGACCCGGCGCTCGGCTTCTTCGCCCAGCGCAACGCCTTCCAGGATGCGATCGACAGCGGCGAGGTGCTGCCACCGGCGACGAACGTGGACGACATGGAGCAGATCGTGGTCAACACGACCATCGACGGCATCCTGGCGGCCTTCTTCGCCCTCCTGATCATCGTGATCATCGTCGACGCCGCGCGGGTGTGGATCGGGACCATCCGGGGCACGCGCCCGGTGGTCACCACCGAGGTGCCGGCGCAGCCCTCCCGCCTGGTCGCGCCGGCCGGTCTGATCGCCACGCCGGCCGAGCGGGAGGCGATCGCGGCGGCCAACGGGGGCAACGGCGACCGTGCCCGCGAGCCGGCCGGAGTGGGCCAGTGACCCCCGGCACGGCATTCCGCCAGACGGCCCGTGGGCTCGGGCGCTACCTGCGCGAGGTCTCCGGCGAGACCGCTTACGAGCGCTACGTCGCCCACCGGCGGCGCGAGCACCCCGACGAGCCGGTGATGAGCCGGCGCGACTTCGAGCGCTGGCGGATGGATCAGCGCGACGAGAACCCCAGCGCGCGCTGCTGCTGAGGCACCCCCCGGAATACGAACGGAATACGCCGGCCTGATCGGGGTCTGTCTCCCCTGAGAGCGGCGGAGGGATCCGCCGCGGGAGCCAACGACCCAAGGAGACCCCGATGCACGGCAAGAGGCCGGCCCTCCGCCGGCAACTCCTCCCGATCATCCTGACCGCGGCCGCCGCGGTGTTCGCGTTCGCGCCTCAGGCTCAAGCGGTACCCGAACTCGACTGGACGGACTGTGAGGACGGCTTCCAATGCGCCACCGCCAAGGTGCCGCTCGACCACGACCGTCCCCGCGGCAAGAAGATCGAGCTCGCGCTGGTGCGCGACCCCGCCGCGAATCCCGACGATCGGATCGGGTCACTCTTCTTCAACCCGGGCGGCCCCGGTGGCTCCGGCGTGAACTTCCTCCGCGGGGCCCCCGAGTTCGCCAGGGATCTGGTGGGGCGTCGGTTCGACCTGATCGGCTTCGACCCCCGCGGCGTCGGGCAGAGCACGCCGACCATCGACTGCAAGGTCGACCAGGAGACGTCAGGTGTCTACCCGCAGCCCTTCACCCGCCCCGACTCCGACCTCGCCGCGCACGTTCGGCGCGCTCGTTTCTACGTGAACCGCTGTGCCGCGCTCAACGGCGACTTCATGAAGCACATCTCCACCGCCGACGTGGCCCGTGACCTCGATCTGCTGCGCGCCGCGGTGGGCGACAGGAAGCTCTCGTATGTCGGCATCTCGTACGGGACGATGATCGGCGCGACCTACGCCAGCCTGTTCCCCGGGAAGGCCCGTGCCCTGGTGCTGGACAGCGCGATCGACGCCGAGACCTGGGCTCGGCGGCCCTTCGACGCCTTCAGGGAGCAGAGCGCGTCGGGTGAGAACGTGCTCGATCGCTTCTTCGGCGCCTGCGCCAGGCGCCAGGAGGTCTGCGGTTTCGGGGGCGACGACCCCGAGGACGCCTTCGACGATCTGGCCGAGCGTCTCGACACGCAGCCCCTGCCCGTGCCCGGCAGCCGGCCGGTGGACGGCGACGATCTGCGCGGGTCGGCCTTCGACGTGATGTACAGCCAGTCCGCGTGGCCGCTGCTCGCCGCCGCGCTCCGTGACGTCGAGGCGGGCGACGGTCGCCTGATGCGCGAGCTGGTCGACGGCAACTACGGCAGGCGGCCCGACGGCTCGTACAGCCCCTTCTACGACGCCTACTTCGCCGTCACGGCCCTCGACCAGAACTATCCGCGCAGGGTGAGGCCGTTCCTCGAGGCCGGCCGCCACTCCTACAGCCTGTTCGACCACGTCTGGTTCAACAGCGGCTACAACGAGCTGCCCCAGGGCCTCTCGCCGTACGAGTCGCGCGACGTGTTCCGCGGGCCGTTCCGGCACAGCCCGAGCGGTCCGCCCGCCGTCGTGATCGGCGGCACCCACGATCCAGCCACGCCGTACACGTGGTCCCGGCGGCTTGTGGCCGACCTCGGCAACGCACGACTGATCAGGGTGCGCGGCAACGGGCACGGAACGATCACCTCGCTGGATCCCTGCGTGGTGGCTCCGGTGCTCACCTATCTGGAGAGCGGCGCTCCGCCCGAGGAGGGGCTCACCTGCCGGCGGCCGGCGCCCTTCCCGGACGCCGTGGCCGCCTCGGCGCGCTCCTCGAACCGCCAGCGTGCCCTCGCGCGCTGGGCCGCGCTGGTCCGCTAACCCACTGCCCTCGGGGTGGGCTCACCTCCGGGTGGGCCCACCCCGCAGGGCACCGTTCAGGCTCCGGCCGGCTCGGGCGCCGCGTCCGCATCCTTCTGCAGCTTCTCCTCGATCTCCTCGAGGCTGCGGCCCTTGGTCTCCGGCACCTGCGTCTTGACGAAGAAGAAGGCGATCACGCCGATCACGGCGTAGCCGAGGAAGACCGGCCCCGCGCCCCAGGCATCGAGCATGATCGGGAAGCTCTGGGAGACCAGGAAGTTGGCCCCCCAGTGCAGGAAGATCGCCAGCCCCATCGCCGTGCCGCGCACGCTCAGGGGCAGCACCTCGGGCAGCACCACCCAGACCACCGGCCCCCAGGTGGCCGCAAACGAGGCTATGAAGCCGGCCAGGCACAGCAACGTCACGATCGCCGCGGGGTCGCCGGGGGAGTCCGGCTTGGCCAGCACCTCGGTCGACACGCCCAGGATCACCAGGCTCGTGACCATGCCGATCAGGCCGATGAGCAGCATCGGCTTGCGCCCGACGCGGTCGACGATCCGGATGGCCAGGATCGTCATGGCCACGTTCAGCGTGCCGATCGCGAGGTTGGCGTAGATGGCCGCCTCCGGCCCGTAGCCGACGCCGGTGAGGGTGGTGGGCGCGTAGTAGATGATCGTGTTGATCCCGACCAGCTGCTGGAAGACCGCCAGGCCGATCGCCACCACCAGCGCCGGGCGAATCCACTCCTGCTTGAGCAGCTCCCAGCCGCCGCCCTGCTCCTGCTCGTCGACCTCGCGGATCTCCTGCACCTTCTGCTCGGGCTCGTCCTCGGCCGGCGCGTCGTCGGTCTTCAGCTCCTCGAGCACCTCGCGGGCCTCGTCCTCCTCGCCCTCGGTCACCAGGAAACGGGGCGTCTCCGGCATGAAGGCCATGCCCACGAGCAGGATCAGGGAGGGCACCGCGGCCAGTCCGAGCATCAGCCGCCAGTCGGCGGACGAGGCCAGGATGGCGTTGACGATGAACGCCACCAGGATCCCCACCACGATCATCAGCTGGTTGAGCGAGCCGATCGCGCCGCGCAGGCGGGTGGGGGCGATCTCGGACAGGTAGAGCGGGACCACGAGCGCGGCGCACCCCACGGCGAGCCCGATCACGAAGCGGGCGCCCACCAGCGCCCACGCGCTGGGCGCCACGGCGGCGGCGATCGCGCCGACCGTGAAGGTCACCGCCGCGATCATGATCAGCCGCTTGCGGCCCAGCGTGTCGGAGAGCGGTCCCGCCAGCCCCGCTCCCACCATCGCCCCGAGCAGCAGCGAGGCCACCACGGCTCCCTGCATGAAGGGCGAGAGGCCGAAGTCCTCGGTGATGAAGAGGATCGCCCCGGAGATGACGCCGGTGTCGTAGCCGAACAGCAGCCCGCCCAGGGCGCCGAAGAAGTAGATCCTGCGTCCGTCCGCCTGCAGTGCGCCCTGCATCCCCCGCTCCTCCCTCGTTGGCTGTAGCGCCGTTGCCCGTCCCGCGCAGACCGCAAACGCCCCTGGGCCGCCTCTCCTCTGGCTGGCCGGCCAGTTAGCATGTCGGGCGAGGGATGGAAGCTTCCGCCGAGGCTCCGCGCCGACTCGAGGGCGAGAAGGCGCAGCGGATCGTGGCCGCCATGCGGTCGAGCGTCGGCACGCGCGGCGCCGCGGCCTCGACCTTCGACCATGTGGCCCGCGAGGCGGGCGTGTCGCGCGGCCTGTTGCACTACTACTTCGGCTCGAAGGAGCAGCTCCTGGTCGAGGTGGTGCGCAACGACTGCGATACCCGGATCGAGACGATGGCCGAGCGCATCGCGGCGGCCCGGGACGCCGAGGCGATCGTCGACGCGCTGGTGGTCGGCCTCGAGGAGTTCATGGACGAGCCCGGCAGCCAGGCCGTGGTCTACGAGATGCTCAGCGCCTCCCGGCACAGCGAGGAGATCCGCGCCGAGCTCGCCGACGTGTACCGGCGCTGGCGCGAGTTCCTGGCCGAGGCCCTGCGGGAGAAGCAGGCCGAGGGGGTCATCACCCTCGATGCCGATCCGGACTCGGTGGCCTCCATGCTCTTCGCCCTCGGCGACGGCTTCGGCATCCAGGTGATCTCAGACCCGGACTGGGACAAGGACGCCGCCTTTGCCCTGGGCGTGCGGATCGCTCGCGGGCTGCTGAGCGCTCCCTAGCGCCGGGCCAGCACCACGCCGACGAGGCAGAGGGCCCCGCCGGCGATCGCAAGGGCCGGCGGCGTCTCCGACAGGATCAGCCAGGACATCAGGATCGTCAACGGCGGCACGAGGTAGGTGGTGGCGCCCATGCGGCCCGCGGTCGTGTGCGATAGCGCGTAGGCCCAGGTGGTGAAGGCGAGCGCCATGGGCACCAGACCCAGGTAGACGGTCCAGCGGATCGCCGATCCGCTCGCGGTGCCGAGCTCGTCGACGAGCGTAGGGGTGAACGGCAGGCATGCGATCGCGCCGACGGCGCAGGCGAGGAAGGTCACCTGGAGCGCGGATACGCGGGCCAGCACGGGCTTCTGGGAGACGACGCCGCCGGCGTACCCGAGCGCCGCGACCAGGCACAGCGCCGCGCCGCCGCCCGCCGCGAGGCCGCCGTCGGAGGTGGCGATGCCGATCAGGATCGCGCCGGCGAAGGCGATCGCCGATCCGGCCAGAAGGGAGCGGGGAAAGCCCTCGCCGAGCAGAACCCCCGCCAGCAGCGCGATCAGGACCGGTCCGACGTTCACGAGCATCGCGGCCGTGCCGGCGTCGACGTGGCGCTCGGCCTCGTTCAGCGCGACGTTGTAGAAAGCGAACCAGAGCAGCCCGCAGAGCGCGATGGCCGGGAGGTCGCGGCGGGCGGGAAGGGGCTCGCGGCGGATGGCCACGATCGCTCCCAGGGCGATGCTCGCGACGAGCAGCCGCCCCAGCGCGAGCGCTCCGGCCGAGAGCTCCGTGCCGGCGTCGCGAATTCCGATGAAGGCGGACGCCCAGGCGATGACCGTCACGAGCGCTGCCACGCCCGCGAGCACCGGCGCCCGGCTCGGGGGCGGCGCCGGGTCGGCGGAGACGCTCGAGGCCAAGGCCATGAAGCTAAACGGACCGGCCCGCTCCGGTGTGAGACCCGGCGGCTCTCTGTGAGCGTTCTCACACACCGTCCAGCCGCCCCGCGCAACGGTTGGCTGGCCAGCCAACTAAGCCAGGAGGCAGCCCATGCAGGCAGCGATGGACCGGCTCGCAGCGTTTCTGGAGCGCCGCCGTCTGGTCGTGCTGGTGGCCTGGATGGCCCTTCTGCTGGCCGCCGTCCCCTTCGCCGCTCGCCAGAGCGAGCACCTGACCTCCGGCGGGTTCGCCGCCCCGGGCTCGCAGTCGGCCACGGTCGACCGCAACCTCGAGCGCTTCGAGAGCGCCCAGAGCGAGTACCTGGCGGTGGTGCTGGCCAAGCGCCCGGGCGCCGGGGAGCGCGAGGTGCGCGCGGAGATCGAGCGGGTGGACCGCCTCGCGGCCGGGCTGCCGCACATGGAGTTGACCAACGAGGCCGCCACGACGGCGCGACGGCAGGCCGCCGATGCCTCCATCACCGTCATGCCGCTGGCACTCGACGGCAGCCAGGACGAGCTGGCCGACGCCACAGTGGACCTCCGCGACGAGCTGGGCGACGAGTCACGCGCGGGCGTGCAGCCCTATCTCGTCGGCCAGCAGGCGCTGTGGGCCGGCATGCAGGAGCTGGCCCAGGAGGACCTCGAGGCGGCGGAGACCACCGGCTTTCCCATCGTCCTGCTCATCCTGCTGGCGGTCTTCGGCTCGCTGGCGGCGGCGGCGCTGCCGCTGGTGCTGGGCCTGGCCAGCGTCGGCCTCACCGGGGCTGTCGTCTACTTCCTCTCCCAGGCCATGGACATGTCGGTGTTCGTCACCAACGTGGCCTCGATGATCGGCATCGGCGTGGCCGTGGACTACTCGCTCTTCGTGCTCGCCCGCTACCGGGAGGAGATCCGGCGCGGAGCCGCCCCCGACCGGGCGCGGCGGCTCGCGTTGCGCACCTCCGGGCTCGCCGTGGCCTTCTCCGGCGTGACCGTGATGGTCTCCCTGGCCGGCCTCTGGCTGGTCGACTCGACCACGATCCGCTCCATGGCCGCCGGCGCGATCATCGTGGTGGCGATCTCGGTGCTGGCCGCCGTCACGCTGCTGCCAGTGCTGATGAGCCTGTTCGGCCGGCGCGTGTACGCCCGCGGCCGCATCGCGCTCACCCTGCAGCTTGTGGTTCGGGCTGTCCGCAGCCGGGCCCGCCGGCCGGGGTCGACCCGCCCCGAGGCCGTGGCCGCCCGCACCGGCTTCTGGGAGCGCTGGACCACCCGCGTGACCCGCCGGCCCTGGACCGCCGCGCTGGCGAGCGCGGGCGTGCTGCTCGTGCTGGCGATCCCCGCGCTCTCGCTCGACTTCGGCGACGGCGCCCTGCGCCAGTTCCCGGAGGGCAACACCACCCGGACGGGCGCGGAGCTGGCCGCCCAGAAGCAGGGCGCCGGCGCCGCCGGGCCCACGCAGGTGGTGGCCGAGCTGAAGCAGGGCAGCGTGCGCTCGCCCGACAACCGCGAGGCCCTCGCCGCCTACGCGGACGAGCTCGCCCGCGACCCCGAGGTGGCCCGGGTGGCCCCGCCGGCGCCCTCGAGCGACGGCAGAGCGGTCCTGATCGCCGTCCAGCCCCGTCACGACGCCGAGAGCCCGCAGGCCGAGGCCCTGGTCGAGCGTCTGCGCGCCGGCGCCGGGCCGCTCACGGGCGTGGCCGACCTGAGCGTGGGCGGCGCGACGGCCGCGGGCGACGACTTCCAGCAGCTCGTCTCCGGCTCGATGTGGAAGATCCTCGCCTTCGTCTGCGTGTTCAGCTACCTGGTGCTGTTCCTGCTGCTGCGCTCGGTGCTCCTGCCCCTGAAGGCGGTCCTCATGAACCTCCTGTCGGTGGCCGCGGCCTACGGCGTGCTCGTCGCCGTCTTCCAGTGGGGCTGGCTCGACGGGGTGCTGGGCTACGAGTCGCTCGGCTACATCAACACCATGACCCCGCCCTTCCTGCTGGCCATCGTGTTCGGGCTGTCGATGGACTACGAGGTCTTCCTGCTCTCCCGGATCCGCGAGCGCTACGACGCCACCGGCGACACCACCACCGCCGTGGCCCAGGGCCTTCGGGCCAGCGCGGCGACGATCTCGAGCGCCGCCCTGATCATGGTGGCCGTGTTCAGCGTCTTCGCCTCCACCGGCACCCCGTCGATCAAGGAGATCGGGCTGGGGCTCGCGGTGGCGATCGCCCTGGACGCCACCCTGATCCGCCTGATCCTGGTGCCGGCCACGATGGAGCTCATGGGTCGCTGGAACTGGTGGCTGCCGGGCCCGCTGGCTCGCAGGCTGCCGCGCGCCGACTTCGAGGGCTCGCCCGCCTAGCCCCGTACCCTGCGGGCATGGACCGCCTGCCGGACTGGACAGCGGGCACGCCTGCGGTGCTCTGCCCCGTGGGCCCGCATCCCATCCCGGTCTCCACCGCGGTCCGGGCCGGTGACCGCCGCATCGTGATGGCGCTCGGCCGGCGCCGGGAGGCGCTGCGCCGGCTGCGGGACGAGCCGACGGCGGCGCTGTGCCTGATGGGGGAGGGTGCGGCCTTCACCGCCTACGGCCGTGCGACGGTGGTCGCCGAGGAACTCGAAGCGGCCGACACCGTGGTGGCCGTGGCCCTCGACGTCGAGGAGATCCAGGACCACCTGGCCGACGGGCGCACCGAGATCCTCGACGGCGTCAGCTGGCGCTGGACCGACGACCAGTTCGACGAGGCCCAGCGGGCGATCGTCGAAGAGCTGCGGCGTCTCTGATCAGGCGTTCGGCCTGACCCAGGGCTCGGCCAGCCGGCGCTCCAGCTCGTCGCCCAGCCCGTCGAGCGGGAGCCGGACCTGCTCGAGCGAGTCGCGGTCGCGCAGGGTCACCGTCCGGTCCTCGAGCGTCTGCCCGTCGACCGTGACTCCCCAGGGGGTGCCGATCTCGTCCTGGCGGCGGTAGCGGCGGCCGATCGAGCCCCCGGCGTCGTACTCGGCCGGAACGCGCGAGCGCAGGTCCTCGTACAGCTCACGGGCCAGCTCCGGCATGCCGTCGCGGTTCACGAGCGGCAGCACGGCCACCTTGACCGGCGCCAGCTGGGGGTTCAGCCGCAGCACCGTGCGCTTGCGACCCTCCACCTCCTCCTCGGCGTACGCGTCGCACAGCAGGGCGAGCATGGTGCGGCCCACGCCGCCCGCCGGCTCGATCACGTGGGGCACGTAGCGCTCCTGGGTGGCCGTGTCCACGTACTCGAGCTTGTCCCCGGAATGGTGGGCGTGCTGGGTGAGGTCGAAGTCGCCGCGGTTGGCGATCCCCTCCAGCTCGGACCAGCCGATCGGGTAGAGGTACTCGATGTCGCTGGTGGCCGAGGAGTAGTGCGACAGCTCCTCGGGTCCGTGCGGTCGCAGGCGCAGCCGCTCGGCGTCCAGGCCCAGGCCCTCGTACCAGGCCATGCGCTCCCTCATCCAGTAGTCGTGCCAGTTCACGGCCTCGGCCGGGGACACGAAGAACTCCATCTCCATCTGCTCGAACTCCAGCGTGCGGAAGATGAAGTTGCCGGGCGTGATCTCGTTCCGGAACGACTTGCCCACCTGGGCGATGCCGAAGGGCGGCTTGCGGCGCGCGTACTGGAGCGTGGCCTTGAAGTCGAGGAAGATGCCCTGGGCGGTCTCGGGGCGCAGGTAGACCGTCGACCCGGCCTCCTTCACCGGTCCGATGGTGGTCTCGAACATCAGGTTGAACTCGCGCGCCGGCGTCAGGTCGCAGTCGGGATGGTCGCCCGGAAGCTTGGACGGGGCGTGCCCGCAGCGGACCTCGGGGTGGTCGGCCTCACCCGAGCGGGCCTCCTCGATGTGGTCGGCCCGGAAGCGCAGCTTGCAGGTCTTGCAGTCCACGAGCGGGTCGGTGAAACCCTCCAGGTGCCCGGAGGCCTCCCAGGTGCGGGGGTGCTGGATGATCGCCGAGTCGAGCGCCACCACGTCGTCGCGCTCCTGGATCATCGCCTTCCACCAGGCGCCGATCACGTTGTTCTTCAGCAGGACCCCGTAGTGGCCGTAGTCGTAGGTGTTGGCGATCCCGCCGTAGATCTCCGACGCCGCGAAGATGAAGCCGCGGCGCTTGCAGAGCGCGACGATGGCGTCCATGGTGACCACGGCCGCGCAGCCTACCGGCGCCGGTTGGCGCATCGCGCCTGTATCGATGCCCTGGGCCGGGGGTACGGTGGATCCGATGGTCGGCACCGCGCTTCGCCCGATCGGTCACCTGACCGCCTGGCTCGTCTGGCACACCATGCGGGTCTCGCTGCTGGAGGACCTCGAGCGCCCCGAGCCGCCCGCGGCCGGCTGAACGCGGGCCCCGGGACTGTCGCTGGCACTCCTATACTCAGAGTGCCATGCCCATCTACGAGTACCGCTGTGACCGGGGCCACACCTTCGAGGTCATGCAGCGCATGACCGACGACCCGCTCACCAGCTGCTCCACCTGCGAGGCCCCCGTGCAGCGCGTCTTTCACCCCGTGGCCGTCCACTTCAAGGGGTCGGGCTTCTACACCACCGACTACGGCAAGAAGAAGGCCGCCTCCGCCTCGTCCGAGGGCAAGGCCGACTCGGCCGAGTCCAAGAAGGACTCCTCCTCCTCCTCCTCCAAGGACTCCAAGGGCAAGCAGGAGTCGAAGGCCTCGTCGGCCTCCTCGTCCTCCTCGTCCTCCGACTAGGAGCCGTCCACCAGCTTCCGGACGGCCTCCTCCTTGGCGCCGTCGGTGACGAACAGGTTGCTGCCGTTGCAGCAGGTGGCCTCGAGGACCTGGGTCTCCTCCGAGCCGCCGGTGGCCAGATCGAGGAAGAGCGCCATAAGGCCGGGGCCCTTCATGTCGGTCCTCAGCGTCCGCGGCGCCTGCCAGCCGACCCAGGGGAGCCGGAAGAACGTGCTCGGTGAGGTGGCCTGGTCGGACATCGCGTTCAGCACCTGCTGCTGGCGGGCAGCCCGGTCGCGATCGTCCTCGGCGGGCGCGCAATCGTTCTTGCGTATGCGGGCGTAGCCCAGGGCCTTCCGGCCGTCGAGCTCGTTCTCTCCCTTCTTGAAGTTGAGCCCCTTCCAGAAGTTGTCGAACGGAGGCGAGCAGATGCGCGAGGGCGAGTCGACGGTCACACCCCCGAGCGAGTCGATCAGCGCGGGGAAGTTCTTGAAGTTGACCTCGACGAGATGATTGATCTCCAGCCCATTGCCGAGAAAGGACTCCACCGTCTCGATCGTCAGGGCCGGGCCTCCGAAGGCATAGGCGGCGTTGATCTTGTTGATCCCCTGGCCCGGGATGTCCACCTCCACATCGCGTGGGATCGACAGCTTGCGGACGCTCCCGAGGGCGGTGTGGACGAGCATGATGGTGTCGGAGCGGCCGGGACCCTGCTGGGACTCGTCGATCGAGTCGCCGGTCCGGGCGTCCGAGCCCAGGACCAGGATCGTGCTCCCGGTGAGGAGCGTTCCGCCGCCCGAAAGCGCGCGCTCGGCCTTGTCCGAGACGCCCTCCTGGGTCTGGGCGCTGACCAGGAAGAGCACCAGGGAGAACAGCAGCCATCCGACCACCGCCAGGGCGATCCACTTGAGCACCCGCCCGGGGGTGATGCCCCTGTCGGACTTGCCCGGCTGACGCGGATCGCGGCGCACGCGGCCCAGCCGGCGCTTGAGCGCGTCGAGGTCGCCGCCGCGCTTGACCGGCTTGCGGCGAGAGCGGTAGACGTTGTACTCCGGGGGGCCAGGCCTCGGGTTGTTC
Source organism: uncultured Thermoleophilaceae bacterium (assembly GCA_963850205.1). Lineage (GTDB taxonomy): Bacteria > Actinomycetota > Thermoleophilia > Solirubrobacterales > Thermoleophilaceae > JACVRW01. The sequence continues at coordinate 223,857 of CAWKKJ010000017.1, forward strand.
ACCCCCCTCTGTATATCTATCCGCCATGCCGCCACGGCGCGTGATCGGTGTCGATGCAGGTGGAACCAAGCTCCTGGGGGGCGTGGTCGACGAGGACCTGGTGGTCCGTCATCGGGTGCACCGGACCTGGCGCGGAGCCGATCGCCAGGAGACGCTCGACATCTTCGTTGCGGCGGTTGAGGAGGTTCGCGCCGGGGCGCCGGACGTCGAGGCGGTCGGCTTCGGCATCCCCGCTTTGGTGGAGTGGGAGACGGGCGTCTCGCGCTGGTCGAACCACCTGCCGCTCGACGACGTGCCCTTCCGCGACCTGATGAGCGAGCGCATCGGGCTGCCCGTGGTCGTCGACAACGACACCAACCTGGCCTTGCTGGCGGAGGCGCGCCGGGGGGTTGCCCACGGTGCCCGCCACGCGGTGATGATCGCCCTCGGGACCGGGATCGGCAGCGCACTCCTACTCGACGGGCGGATCTACCGGGGAGCGAGCGGCCTGGGTGCCGAGCTCGGGCACTGGGTGGTGGATCTCCACGGGCCGGATTGCCCCGGGGCGTGCCCCGGGCGGGGCTGCCTCGAGGCCATGGTCTCGGGCCGGGCGATCGGCCGCGAAGGGGAGCGAAGCGCGCGCGCCGAGCCGGACTCCGCGCTCGGACGCCGGCTCGCCTCGGGCCGCGAGATCAGCGGCGCGATCGTCACCGAGATGGCCCACGACGGCGACGAGCCCTCCCGGCTCGTGCTCGCCGAGATCGGACGCCGCCTGGGGGCCGGGCTGACCGGCGTGGTCAATGTCTTCAACCCCGAGATCGTGGTGATCGGCGGCGGCGCGGTCGCCGCGGGCGACCTGCTCATCGAACCGGCTCGGCGCGTCGTCGCCGAGCGCGCGCTGCCGCCGCCGCGCGCGGAGGTGAGGATCGAGCCCGCCCATTTCGGCGAGGAGTCGGGCATGCTCGGGGCGGCGCTGCTGGCCCTCGGCGGGGAGGACGAATGAGCGGGCGCCTGGTGGTCTGCCCGACGCCCATCGGGAACCTGGAGGACGTGACCCTGCGGGTGCTTGCCGCACTGCGCGAGGCGGACGTCGTGGCCTGCGAGGACACCCGCCGGACGCGGATCCTGCTGGACCGTTACGGGGTCAAGGCCCGCTCTGGTCTCCTACCACGAGCACAACGAGCGCGGCCGGGCGGCCGAGCTGGTCGACCGGATGCGCGAGGGAGCGGTGGTGGCGCTCGTCTCGGACGCCGGCATGCCCCTCATCTCCGACCCCGGGTTCCTCTTGGTGCGGGGCTGCGTGGCCGCGGGTCTGCCGGTGGAGGTGCTGCCCGGGCCGTCGGCGGCCATCACCGCGCTGGTGGCCTCGGGCCTGCCGGCCGACGAGTGGCGCTTCCACGGGTTCCTGCCCCGCAAGAAGGGTGAGCTGCGGCGCCTGCTGTCCGAGCCGGGGACGGGAACGCTGGTGGCCTTCGAGTCGCCCCGGCGGCTGCCGGCCACGCTCGCCCTGGTGGCCGAGCTCGACCCCGAGCGGGAGGTCGCGGTTTGCCGCGAGCTGACGAAGGTGCACGAGGAGATCGTGCGCGGCCCGGCGTCGGAGCTGGCGGGGCGCTGGTCGGATGCGCCGCCCAAGGGGGAGATCGTGGTCGTGCTGGGGCCGCCCTCTGCGCGGCGGGCGGTGGGGCGGTAAGCCGGCGGTGGCAGAGCCGGCGGGGCTGGATGCGCTGCGGCGGCTGGTGGAGGCGGGCGCGCATCCCCGGAAGGCTGCGGGCGTGGTGGCCGAGCTGACGGGCGGAAGCGCGAACGCGCTGTACAGGGCGTTGACGGCGGGGGACTGAGGGGCCGGGGCGCCCATCCCGGGGGCTTGACGAGTTCTCCTCGGCCTGCGGGGGCAGATTCGCCGCACCCCGGCCGCGCGCCCGCCTCGCGATGACTGGTCCAACACCGGCGCCGAAACGCACCACACCGGCGCCCAAACGCACGGGAGCGTGACAAAGGCGCACGGGACCGTGACAAACGCGCACGGGCCGGTAACAACTCCTCCGCTCGGCACGAGTTCGGCCCTACGGTCGGCCTCATGCGCTTCCTCGCCGCTCTCATCGGACTTCTCGTCATCGGCCTCCTGCTCCCGGTCTCGGCTCAGGCGGCCTGGACCTGGCCGCTCCGGGGCGAGCTGATCAGCACCTACCGCAACGGCGACGACCCGTACGCCGGCGGCCAGCACCGCGGCATCGACATCGCCGGCGCAGTGGGCGCTCCGGTGGTCGCGGCGGCGGGTGGTGAGGTGCGCTTCGCGGGCACGGCCGGATCCTCCGGCCTGACGGTCGCCGTCCGGACCGCGGACGGCTTCGACACCTCCTACCTGCATCTCTCCTCGCTCGCGGTGAGAGAGGGGCACCGGGTGGCCGCCGGCGAGACACTCGGCGCCGTGGGCACGAGCGGCCGCCGCTCGGCGGTCCGGCCCCACCTGCACTTCGGCGTGCGGACCGCCGGCAGCCGCCACGAGTACCGCAACCCGCTTGATTTCCTGCCCTCGCCGCCGGCACCACCGCCGGTGAGAGCTCCCGACCCGCACCCCGCGCCGATGCCGGCCCCCGTCCCGCAGGGCCCGGCTCCCGCTCCGGTGGGCAGCCGCGTGCCGGGGCCCGAGCCCGTCCCTGCCGGGGAGCCGCGCCGGATACCCGTCGCCGGCCGGATCCCACGACGGGTGCCCTCGGGCAGCCGGAGGCCGCGCGTCCGGCCGCTGCCGGGCCATGCGGCAGAGCCGGCGCCCGCCACCGCGCCGGGGCCGGTCGGGGCGCCCGCGCCGCATCCGGTCCTCGACCCGGGCGAGCGACCAGTCCAGCCCGAGCCGGGCCGCCTCGCGCATTCGCCGGCAGCGGGCGCCCGACCCGAGCCTCGAGGGCTCCGCCAAGCGCTCGGCCCCGAGGCCGGGCCGGCGGGCGGGCCGGAGCCGGCCGGCCGCGCTCGCCCTCAGCCGGGCGCGGTTGACCGGGGACCGGCCGGCCGCTCCGACGCCGGCGGCGGCCCCGACGTCGGCTGGATCCTGGCCTGTGCCGGGCTCATCCTCGCCGCGGCTCTCCTGGGCTCGACCGACGACGGCCGCAGAGCCACCCGCTCCGGCCGCCGCCGCGCCGCCCGTCTGCTGCAGCCCCTGACGGGAAGGAGCTGATGCGACCTGCCGTCCGTCGTCAGGCCGCCGTGGCCAGGCGGCCCATCGCCGGCCGCAGCACCTCAAATAGCGGCCCGAGGGCGGGATCGTCCGGGCGCCGGTCGCCGCGGGCCAGCGCGAAGAACTCGGGCAGCGAGCAGGTGAGCTCGGCGTCGGGGGAGTCGGCCGCCCCGTGGCGCACCCGCGCGCCTTCATCGCCGAGACGGACGACGAAGCGGTCGCCGTCCACGTCGCAGTTGACCTCGAGGCGAGGAAGATCGTCGCGGCCGCTTGCGCTCGCCGCGAGGGTCGAGGCGAGCCAGGACCCGCGGGCCAGCCAGCCCTGGTCGTGCTGAGCCTCCGGTTCCAGCAGGCCAAAGCCCCACTGGGCCAGCGCGTCGACGGTCGGGCGCAGCCCCTCGCCCTGTTCGGTGAGCGCGTAGGCGGACACCGCCGCGGGGGGCGGCAGTCGGACCTGCTCCACGAGCCCGGCGTCCACGAGGTCGTGCAGCCGGGTGCTGAGCAGGTTGGTGCTGATCCCCGGCAGCGTGGCCTGAAGCGCGCCGAAGCGCTTGGGGCCGAGCAGCAGCTCGCGCACCACGAGCAGGGTCCAGCGCTCGCCGATCAGGTCGAGGGAGCAGGCGATGCCACAGGTCTGGCGATAGCTCCGAGCGGGCATGCGCCACAGAGTACTAGCTACTTGATTTTGAAGCAACTACTCACTATTAATGCAGTCCATGAACGCCTCCACCGCCCGTCCGCTGGCCGTGCTCCTCCTCTGCGCCTTTGCCGTGACGGTCGACACCACGATCGTCAACGTCGCGCTGCCCACCCTCTCCGAGGAGCTCGACGCCTCCACTCGCGAGCTGCAATGGGTGGTGGACGCCTACACGCTGGTCTTTGCCGCGCTCGTCCTCGCCGCCGGGGCCCTCGGCGACCGCTTCGGGCGGAAGCGCCTGCTGCTCGTGGGTCTCGTGATCTACGGCGTGGCCAACGGCGCCGCCGCAGTGGTCGAATCCAGCGACGCCCTGATCGCCTGCCGCGCTCTCATGGGCGTGGGCGCGGCGGTCATCTTCCCGGCCACGCTGTCCACGATCGTCCACCTGTTTCCGGAGCGCGCCGCCCGCGCCAAGGCGATCGGCCTGTGGGGCGCCACCACCGGCGTGGCGGTGGCGCTCGGCCCGATCGTGGGCGGCGCCCTGCTGGAATCGAGCGGCTGGCCGGCGACGTTCTGGATGAAGGTTCCGCTGGCCGCGCTCGCGCTCCTCCTGGCGCTGGCCGTCGTGCCCGCTCGGGGGACCCGCGCCGCCCGCCCATCGACGGTATGGGGCTGGTCCTCTCGACGCTGGCCATCCTCGCGCTGACCTTCACGGTGATCGAAGCGCCCGAGCAGGGCTGGCTGTCCGCCCGGACGCTGGGCGGGTTCGCGTCTAGCGGTCGCTCTGCTCGTGGGCTTCATCGCCTACGAGCTGGCCGTCGACGCGCCCCTGCTCGACGTGCGGCTGTTCCGAAACGGGCGCTTCAGCGCCGCCTCCGCGGCCGTCACCTTCGCCTTCTTCGCGCTCTTCGGCTTCATCTTCCTCATCACCGTCTACTTCCAGGTGCTGCGCGGCTACGAGCCGCTCGAGACCGGGTGGCGGCTCTTGCCCGTCGCGCTGTCGACCGGCGTGGCCAGCGTGACGGGAACGCTGCTCGCGGTGCGCATCGGCAACAAGGCGGTGGTGGCGGGCGGCCTCGGACTGATGGCGATCGCCTTCGCGTGGACCTCGCAGGTGGACAACGCGACGAGCTACCTCGAGATCGCCGGCCAGATGGTGGTCCTGGGCAGCGGGATGGGCTTCACCACCGCGCCCGCCACCGAGTCGATCATGGGGGCGGTTCCGGCGGCCAACGCCGGGGTCGGGTCCGGGGTCAACGACACCACCCGCGAGCTCGGCGGCACCCTCGGCGTGGCCGTGATCGGCTCGGTGTTCGCCTCGCTCTACGCCGCCGGCTTCGACGCCGCGCCGGCCGGCCTGCCCATCGAGCCGGCACAGGAATCGATCGGCGCCGCGCTCGGCATCGCCCAGCAAATCGGCGGCGCTCCGGGCGAGGCCCTGCGCCAGCTCGCCACGGCCGGCTTCTACGACGGTCTGGAGGCGGGCTGCCTGGTGGCGGCCGGGGTATGCGTGCTCGGCTCCCTGATGGCCGCGGTGCTCCTTCCCTCGCGGCCACCGGCCGAGGCGGCGCTGCCCGAGGTCGACGAGGCCGACCCCGCGGCTGCGCTTCAGCCCGCGGGCTGAACCTGCGCTCCGGCGCGCAGGTCCCGCACGGGTAGCATCGGACGTCCGTGCCCTACTACGTCACGACGCCCATCTACTACGTCAACGGGGAGCCCCACCTGGGGCACGCCTACACGACGATCGCGGCCGACGTGCTCGCGCGCCATATGCGCCAGCGCGGGGAGGACGTGTTCTTCCTCACGGGGACCGACGAGCACGGCGAGCCGGTGACACAGGCGGCGGAGCGGCTCGGCATCACCCCCCGCGAGCTGGGCGACCGAAACGCCGGGCGGTTCCGCGGGCTTGCGGCCGCCCTGGGTGTGACCAACGACTTCTTCATCCGCACCACCGACCCCGAGCACGCCGAGGTCGTGGCCGAGGTGGTGCAGCGAATCCACGACAACGGCCACGTGTACGAGGGGACCTACGAGGGCTACTACTGCCCGCGCTGCGCCGACTTCAAGACCGAGACCGAGCTGGAGGACGGCAACCTCTGCCCGATCCACAAGATCGTGCTCGAGATCGAGCGCGAGGACAACTGGTTCTTTCGCATGTCGAGCTTTCAGGAGCCGCTCGAGCGTCTCTACGCCGACCGCCCCGACTTCGTGATCCCGCAGACCCGCTACAACGAGGCGCTCGCCTTCATCAGGAGCGGTCTGCGCGACGTGTCGCTCAGCCGCGCCCGGCTCAAGTGGGGCGTGCCGGTGCCCTGGGACCCCACCCAGGTGATCTACGTCTGGATCGACGCGCTGCTCAACTACTACTCCGCGCTCTCCTACGCGCGCCCCGGTGAGGATCTGACCGAGCGCTTCTGGCCGGCGACGGTCCACCTGATCGGCAAGGACATCCTCAAGTTCCACGCCGTCATCTGGCCGGCGATGCTGATGGCGGCGGGAATCGAGGTGCCTCGCCGCGTGGCCATCCACGGCTTCCTGCTGATGGGCGAGCACAAGATGTCCAAGTCGCTGGGCAACGTGATCGAGCCCTTCCGGGTCGCGGAGATCTACGGAGCGGACGCGCTGCGCTTCTACGTCCTGCGCGAGGTGAGCTTCGGGTCCGACGGCGAGGTCTCGCCCGAGGGCTTCGAGACCCGCTACACCACGGAGCTCGCCAACGAGTACGGCAACCTGGCCTCGCGCACGCTGTCGATGATCAACCGCTACCGCGACGGGGTGGTGCCGGAGGCCGAGCCGGCCACGGAGCTGGCCGCGGACTTCGAGGGGCTGGCCGAGGCGGTGGCCGACCCGCGTCGACCAGGTGGAGCTCACCGCGGCGCTGGACGAGATCTGGCAGCGGGTCAAGCGCCTCAACCGCTACGTCCAGGACGAGGAGCCCTGGCAGCTGGCCAAGGACGACCGGGGAGGCCGAGCACCTCGACCAGGTGCTGTACACGCTGGCCGAGGGGCTTCGCGTGGTCTCGGTGCTGCTGCTCGCGTTCATGCCCGACTCGGCGCAGCGCCTGCTCGAGGCCCTGGGCAGCGACGACCTATCGCTGGAGCGCGCCCGCCTCGGGCTCGGGGCCGGCGGCGCGACGCTCGGGGAGCTCGGCCAGCTATTCCCCAAGGTCGAGGCGGAGGCGCCGGCGGCCTGAAGCCGCCCGGGTGCCCCGGCCTTCGCGTGATCGACACCCACTGCCACCTCGACGCCTGCGAGCCCGCCGACGGCAAGCTGGTCGACCGGGCCCGCCGCGCCGGGGTCACCCGCATCGCCACCGTGGGCACCGATCCCGCCTCGATCGAGCGGGCGCTGCAGGCGGCACGTGAGCACCCCGGGGTGGCAGCGATCGTCGGCCGTCATCCGCACGAGACGGCCGGCTTCGACATGGGCGGAATCGAGGAGATCGAGCGAGCCGCCGCCGCCCCGGGCGTGCGGGCGATCGGCGAGACCGGCCTCGACTACTACCGCGACCACGCGCCGCGCGACGACCAGCGCCGGGCCTTCGCCGCCCAACTCGACCTCGCGGCTCGGGTCGAGCTGCCAGTGGTCATCCACACGCGCGCGGCCGAGGACGACACCTTCGCCCTGCTCCGCGAGCACGCCGACCGGCTCCCCGCCGTGATCCTGCATTGCTTCTCCGCTCCCGATCGGCTCGGCGAGTGCGTGGAGCGCAGCTATATCTGCTCGTTTGCCGGCAATGTCACCTACCCCAAGGCGACCGAGCTGCAGGAGGCGGCGCGCGAGCTACCTGCCGAGCTGCTGCTGGTGGAGACCGACTCCCCGTACCTCGCCCCCCAGGTCCTGCGGGGCAAGCCCAACGAGCCGGCCAACGTCGTGCACACGGCCCACCACGTGGCCGGGCTGCGCGGCCTGTCCTACGAGGAGCTCGAGCGAATCGTCGAGGACAACGCGGCGCGGGTGTTCGGCTGGTGAACGGCGAGCCGCGCCAGGCCAGCCTGCGCCGCCTGCGGCGCTTCGACGTGCGCCCCAACCGCGAGCTGGGCCAGAACTTCCTCATCGACGACAACATCCTCCGGGTGATCGAGTCGGCGGCCGAGCTCGATCCTGACGACGTGGTGCTGGAGGTGGGCGGGGGCCTGGGAGTGCTCTCCGAGCACCTGGCCCCCCGGGTGGGGCACCTGCACGTGGTGGAGATCGACCGGGCGCTCGAGGCGCCGCTCATGGAGGCGCTGGAGCCCTTCGGCAACGCGACTCTCCATCTCGCCGACGCGGTTTCCCTCGACCTTGGCTCGCTCGACCCGGTCCCGGACAAGGTGGTGGCCAACCTCCCCTACGGCGTGGCGGCCACGGTGCTCCTCAACTCGATCGCGGACCTGCCGCAGGCCGGCCTGTGGGTGGCGATGGTCCAGCGCGAGGTGGCCGACCGGCTGGCCGCCGAGCCGGGCAGCAAGACCTACGGCGCGACCTCGGTGCTGGCCCAGCTGTCCTGCCAGGTCCGGCGCCTGCGCCGGGTGCCGGCCACCGTGTTCCACCCGGCGCCCAGCGTCCAGTCGGCCCTCGTGGTGCTGCGCCGCACCGCCCCTGCGCCGACCGCTCCGCTGCGAGCGCTCGTGCACGCGGGCTTCGCCCACCGGCGCAAGGCGCTCGCCGGATCCCTTGCGCTCGCCCCGGGAGCGACGACCGACATGCGGCAGGCGACCCGGACGGCGCTCGAGGCGATCGGCCAGCGCCCCGACGCTCGCGCGGAGCGGCTTCCGCCGGCCGACTGGCCGCGGCTGGCCGAGGTCCTCGGAGCGGAGCGGCTGGCCGGGCTGCGGCCCCGGTCGGGTTAGGCGGGCGGCCGTGCTGAGCGAGCGCGCCTTCGCAAAGCTCAACCTGGTGCTCCACGTGGGCCGCCCGCGTGCCGACGGCCTGCACCCGCTCTGCTCGGTGTTCGCCTCGCTCGACCTCGCCGACGAGGTGACGCTCGAGCGAGGCGACGGCACAGGCCCGGACCGGGTCGACTGCCCCGGCGTCGAGGGCCCGAACCTCGCGATCGCCGCCGTCGCCGCCGTGCGCAGGCGGGTCGAGGCGGGTCTGCCCGCGGTGCGGGTGACAATCCGCAAACGCATCCCGGTGGCCGCCGGACTGGGCGGCGGAAGCGCTGACGCCGCCGCCGTGCTGCGCCTGGCCAATCGCCTCGCGGGAGCGCCGCTCGACGCCGGTGACCTGCGCGAGCTCGCCGTGGGCCTCGGCTCGGATGTCCCCAGTCAGGTGGAGCCCGGGCACGCACTGGTCCAGGGCGCCGGGGAGATCGTCGAGGGCCTCCGGCTGCCGCCGCTCGGCGTGGTGCTCGTCCCGGGGGCCGAGGGCCTGTCCACCGGCTCGGTCTACGCCGAGCTCGACCGTCAGCACGGAGGCCGAGAGCAGCTCGACCCCGAGCCACTGCGGCGGCTGGCGGCGGCCGGCGATCCGGCGGCGATGGCGCAGGGGCTCGACAACGACCTCGAGCCGGCGGCGCTGGCCCTACGGCCGGAGCTGGCCGCCACGCTGGAGCGGATACGGGCCTCGGGAGCGCTGGGCGCAGCGGTCAGCGGCTCCGGCCCCACCTGCTTCGGGGTCTTCGCCGATCGCGGCGCCGCCGAGCGCGCGGCGGGCACCCGGGCGCTGTCCGGGGCGCTGGTGACCGAGCTGCGCGCCGCCTGAGCCCGGGACCCGCAAACAGCCTGCGTACAGTCCGCGGGGATGTCCGCCATGCAGATCGCGGCCGCGGTCGCCGCCCTGGCTGTGGCGGCCTTCGTGGTGCGCCGCTGGGGCACGCTCGCGGGCGAGCGCAAGCTGCTCGGCGCCGGCGTGGTGCTTGCGCTGGCGGTCTACGCCAGCGGCGTGCTCTCCGAGCTTCCCGATCCCAAGGCGATCATCGTCGACGTGGCCGAGGCGCTCGGTCCCTGGACCTACGCCCTGGTCGGGGTGATGGCCTTCCTGGAGACCGGCGCCTTCGTCGGGCTCGTCGCCCCCGGAGAGACCGTGGTGATCGCGGGCGGGGTGATCGCGGGCGAGGGCACGATCAGCCTGCTGCCGCTGATCGGCCTGGTCTGGCTCTGCGCCGTCCTCGGCGACAGCACGAGCTTCTACATCGGTCGTCGCCTGGGACGGCGATTCCTCGAGCGTCACGGCCCGCGGGTGGGGATCACCAACGAGCGGCTGGAGCAGGTCGAGGGCTACTTCGACCGGCACGGGGGCAAGACCATCCTGATCGGTCGCTTCATCGGCCTGGTGCGAGCGCTGGCGCCGTTTGTCGCGGGCTCCTCGGGGATGCCCTACCGGCGCTTCATCCCGTACAGCATCGTCGGCACCGGGCTCTGGGCGACCGTCTTCTGCGTCCTCGGCTACATCTTCTGGCGCTCGTTCGACCGCATCGTCGACCTGGTGGGCCAGGCGCTCTTCGGCTTTGGAGCCACCGTCGCGCTGATCGTGGCGATCGTGGTGGCCTACAAGCGCCGCCGCGAGATGCGGGCCTGGCTGCTCGCCCATCGCCGCGACCGGCTCATTCGGCCCCTGTTCGCGGTCGGGCGGCCCCTGTACCGGCGCGTCATCAGGCCGCTCTGGGAGGAGGTGGCGCCGGAGGCCCGCTTTCTCTGGAACCGGGTCACCCCCGGTGACCTGGGGCTCGAGCTGACCACAGCTCTGGCGATCGCCGGCACCGGCTTCTTCGTCTTCTTCCTCTATGTCTTCGAGCTGGCCGGGGACCTGCAGCCCACTCCCTTCGACAACGAGCTGCTCGACGTGGCCGACCGCCTCTACAACGGCCTGGCCGTGGATCTCGCCCAGGTCGTGAGCGCACTGGGCGCCCTGCCCGTGGTGGGGGTCCTGGTGCTGGTCACCTGTGTGATCCTGGCGCGGCGCAGGCGCGTGGCCGAGATCGCGGTGCTCGCGCTGGGGACCGGGCTGATCGTCGCCGTCGTCCACATCACCAAGGCGGCGATCGACCGCCCCCGGCCGCCCGACCCGCTGGTGGAGACCTCGCTCTCCGCCTTTCCGAGCGGGCACGCCGCCTACGCCACCGCCTGGATCGCCGTGGCGCTGGTGCTCGGGCGCCGGCGCCTGGGGGTCGGCGGGGAGACGGCCTGGGTGTTCTTCGCGATCCTGCTGGCGGCGGCCGTTGGCCTCAGCCGCATCTATCTCCGCGTGCACTGGTGGTCGGACGTTGCGGCCGGCTGGGCGATCGGGGCCGGCATCTTCGGCCTGTTGGCGGCCATCGCGCTGGTCGTCGAGTACATCCGCCACAATGACGACAAGCGCGGGCCAGAGCGAGAGCAGCCGCCCGTGGCAGCGGCACGACGATGACCGACCTGGATCTCACCACCACCCAGATCGCGATCGCCTTGGCCGGCGTTCTGGTCCTCGCCTGCTACATCGCGCTGATCCTGATACCGGCCTGGCGCTGCTACGGCCGGCTGTGGGAGAAGATCGCAGCGAGCTTCATGACCGTCTTCATCCTCGCCGCGCTGCTCGGAACCGGGGTGGCGATTGGCCTCGCGGTCGTCTGGACCTACGACCAGTACGCCTGATGGCACCCTCACGCCCGCAGCCAGGCGGCCCCGCGGACGCGGCCGCTGAGCCGGCCTCCCCGGAGGACACCGGCGCCCGCGATCGCTCCGCCGAGCCCGGCGAGGCGCGTCAGCGCTCCTTTCTCGAGGCGCTCGACGAGGTCTCCGAGGCGGTGGAGTCCGGCGCGGGGCTGCCCGCGGTGGCCCGGGCGGCCTCCCGGGCGCTCGACGCCAGCGTGATCGTGCTCGACGCCTCCTCCAGCGTGCTGGCGGTGGCCTGCGCGTCCCCCGACGACGAACGCGCGGTGCTGGCGGGGGAGAGCGGCACCCAGACTGTGGAGCTGATGGTCTCCGAGGTGGCCGTGGGGCGCCTGCGCTACCGGCGGCGCGGCGAGCTGCCCGCGAAGGCCCTGGTTCGGCTGGTGGCAAACCTGATCGGGCTCGAGGTCGAGCGGGCCAAGGCCCCCGAGCGAGCGACCGAGGCGGCGGTGGCGAGCTTCCTGGAGGACCTCTTCGCCCGCCGGATGACCGACCGCGAGAACATCGTCGCCCGCGCGGGCGAGCTCGGCTGCGACCTCTCTTCCGGAGCCGGGGTGATCGTCGTGCGCGCCCGGCCCCACCAGCCGGAGGAGGGCGACTGGCGCGGGCGGGTGCTGGGCGTGGCCGAGCGTGGTGCCCGTGCCGCCGCGCGGGACACGCTGGCGGCGCTGGCCCAGGCCGGCTGGTCGCGTCCGCGACGCGAGCTGCTGATGCTCAGCCCGACCGCCGACGCCGACGCCTGCCGGCGCGCGGCCGCCTCGGTGTCGCGGGAGCTGCTGGCCGGCCTTCGCAGCTACACGCTCACCGTCGCCCACAGCCGGCACACCGCCGACCCGGCCGACCTGCACCGGGCCGCCGCCGAGGCCCTGCTGGCCGCCAACGTGGCCGAGGCGCGCGGGGAGGAGCTGCTGTCCTTCGAGGAGACCGGCGCTTACCGCCTGCTGCTCCCCGCGGTCAACGAGGATCCAACCGAGCTGCAGGGCTTCTTCGACGAGACGGTGGCCCCGCTCGCCGCCTACGACGACCAGTACGAGACCGACCTGGTCCGAACGCTCGAGACCTTCCTCGATAACAACGGCAACGTGGCTCGCACCGCCGAGCAGCTGTTCACCCACCGCCACACCATCCGCTACCGCCTGGACCGGGCCCGCGAGCTCACCGGCCTCGACGTCTCCTCGACTGACGGCCGGGAGCGGCTCTCGCTGGGCCTGAAGGCCATGCGCGTGCTGGGCATCGTGCCCCCGGGAGGCCCGGCCCACGAGCGGGGCGCCGAGGCGGGCCGGGTGCCCTGGCAGCAGAAGGATCGCTGAGGGCGCAGGCCGTATCGTTCCCCTTGCCCTGGGGAGTCGTCTAATCGGCAAGACGCGGGCCTTTGGAGCCTGAGATTCCGGTTCAAGTCCGGACTCCCCAGCCTCAAGCCGTCCGGTGTTGTGGGAACATATGTTCCCATGACAGCAGGACCGAGGTACACCGAACTCGAGGCCCGCAGCGCGATCCAGGCGTCGAGCTCGTTTGCCCAGGCGCTCAGGCGCCTCGGGATGTGCCCGTCGGGCGGGGCCGGTCGCACGCTCCGGAAATGGTCGGTTCTCTGGGGCATCTCGACCGACCACTTCGACCCCTATGCAGCAACGCGTGCTCGCGCCGGCACGGCGGCGCTTCCTCTGGAGCAGATACTCGTCGCTGGCTCGTCCTACCACCGGGGCCACCTCAAAGAGCGGTTGTTTCGGGCGGGCGTGAAACAGCGAAGGTGCGAGCTCTGCGGCCTCGGGGAGTGGTGGTACGGGCGCCGCTTCGCCCTGGTGCTCGATCACATCAATGGTGTGTCCAACGACAACCGGATCGAGAACCTCCGAATCGTCTGCCCGAACTGCGCCGCCACCTTTGACACCCACTGCGGACGCAAGCTTCGGCTGAAGGCCCGCCGTTGCGTTCGCTGCGATGCCCCGTTCCAGCCGAAGTACTCCGCGCAGCGCCACTGCTCGAGCTGGTGCGGGAGGCGGCATGCCCGGCCCGGCGCGGGACGTGCCAGGCCGGCCACGCGAAGGGTGCAGCGACCGCCGTACCCTCAGCTGCTGGCGGAGGTACACGCCATGGGCTACAGCAGCGTGGGCCGCAAGTACGGCGTCTCCGACAACGCGATCCGCAAGTGGATCCGAGCCTACGAGCGAGAGCAGAAGAGCTCGGAGGAGGCGGCCTAGTTTCTCCACGGCAACCCACCCCTTCATCCAGGGAGCGTGAGCGAGGTCGCATGCCCCGTTCGGGCGCTACTCTGCGGGCCCCATGGCCGAGCCCTTCACGGTCCTGATCATGGCTGCCGGCCACGGCACGCGGATGCACTCCAGCACGCCCAAGGTGCTGCACCGGATCTGCGGCAAGCCGATGGTCGAGTGGGTCGTGGACGCGAGCCTCCACGCCGGAGCGAGCAGCGTCATGTGCATCGTGCGCCCGGGAGAGGGCGTGGCCGAGGGCCTTCCCGACCACGTCGAGGTGGTCGAGCAGCGCGAAGGCGAGGGCACCGGGGCGGCCGTGCTGGCGGCGCGGGATGTGGTGGCCGACGGCTCGGTCGTGGTGCTGTCGGGCGACCATCCGCTGGTTACGCCGGTCCAAATCGCGGGCCTGGTGGACGCCCAGCGCAGCGCGGACGCCGGCGCCGCCATCCTGACCACCGATCAGCTCGACCCCAGCGGCTACGGGCGGATCGTGCGTGACAGCGACGGGCAGTTCACCCACATCGTGGAGACGAAGTACACCGAGGGCGTGCCGCCCGAGGAGCTCGCCATCCGCGAGATCAACCTGGGCAGCTATGTCTTCCAGGCGCCGGCTCTCTTCGGCGCGCTCGACGAGGTCGGCCTCGAGGACGGCGAGCGCTATCTCACCGCGGTCTTTCCTGTGCTCCAGAGCGACGGGGGCGCGATCGTCACTCACCCCACCGAGGACGCCGACATCGCGGTAGGGGTCAACGACCGCGCGGGGCTGATGGCGGCCGACGAGATCGCCCAGCGCCGCATCTTGGAGGAGCACGCTCGCAGCGGTGTCACCTTCATCCTGCCCGCGACCACCCGGGTCGAGGCCGGCGTGGAGATCGGCCAGGACGCCACGATCGGACCCGGCTGCAGCCTGCTGGGCGACACGTCGGTGGGCGCGGGCTGCCGGATCGGGCCCCAGACGACCCTGCAGGACTCCCAGGCCGCCGACGGGGCCACGATCGTCCAGTCCTACGTGGTCGAGGCCGGGGTAGGCCCCGGCGCCACCGTGGGGCCGTTCGCCTACCTGCGGCCGGGCACGGTCGTCGGTGAGGGGGCCAAGGTGGGCACCTTCGTCGAGGTCAAGAACTCCGAGGTGGGCGCGGGGGCCAAGGTGCCGCATCTGTCGTACGTCGGCGACGCCGACGTGGGCGAGGGGGCCAACCTCGGCGCGAGCACGATTACCGCGAACTACGACGGAAAGAACAAGCACCGGACGAAGCTCGGAAAGAGCGTGAAGACCGGCGTCCACACCTCCCTGGTCGCGCCGGTTGACGTCGGCGATCGGGCGTACACTGGGGCCGGCTCGGTGATCACGGGGGACGTCCCCGAGGGGGCCCTCGGGATCTCCCGGGCGGACCAGAAGAACGTCGAAGGATACGCGGACCGGGTGCAGGAGGACATGTGAACAAGCCGCTCGAGACGGCCACAGCGCCGATTCCGGCTCTGAGCATCAGCGCCGAGAACGAGAAGCGGCTGATGATCACCGCCGGCCGCGCGAGCCGGGAGCTGGGCGGGCGGATCGCCGAGCGCCTCGGCGTGGCCGTGACCGACGCGGGCCTCAAGACCTTCGCCGACGGTGAGGTCTACTGCCGCTACGCGGAATCGGTCCGCGGCGCCGACCTGTTCGTGGTGCAGTCGATCGCCGGGTCCGAAGTCGAGGGCCTCACGGTCAACGACGCCCTCTGGGAGCTGCTGCTCATGGTCCACGCGGCCAAGCACGCTTCCGCCCAGCGCATCATCGCCGTCACCCCCTGGTACGGGTACTCGCGGCAAGACAAGAAGTCGGCGCCGCGCGAGCCCATCTCGGCCCGCCTGGTGGCCGAGACGCTCGAGGTCGCGGGGATGGACCGGCTGGTGACGATGGACCTGCACGCCGGCCAGGTGCAGGGCTTCTTCTCCAAGCCCGTCGACCACATGACCGCGATGCCCATCCTCACCCAGTACGTGGTCGACCGCCTGGGCAGCGAGAACCTCGTGATCATCGCCCCCGACGCCGGCCGGGTGAAGTTGGTGCGCAAGTTCGCCCAAAAGGTGGGCGCGCCGTACGCGCTGATGGAGAAGGAGCGGCCGGCCCAGCAGGTGGCGGAGATCGGCTACGTGATCGGCGACGTGAAGGGCAAGACCGCGGTGATCGTCGACGACATCATCGACACCGGCGGCACCCTGGCCGCCGCGGCCCAGACGGTGCTCGACGAGGGCGCCGAGCGGGTCTACGCGGTGGCCACCCACGGCCTTTTCTCGGGCCAGGCCTACGAGATCCTCGCCGCGTCGCCCCTGGCGGGGATCGTGGTCACCGACACCGTCCCGCTGCGCCAGGGCGCGCCACCGCTCGTGCGCCAGCTCACCTGCGCGGACATCCTCGAGGACTCGATCCGGCGGATCTTCACCGACGACTCGGTGTCCGAGATCTTCGCCGGCGAGAACCAGCTGTTCTGAGCCTGGATCCACCGCCCTGATGGCGTTTCCTCACCGGAATTCCTTCTCCAGGGGCCACCGGCTCGCTCGCGAGGGCTTACCCTCGCTCCGCTCCCCGTCGGCCCCTGGATCGGCCTCCGGCGCGGAAACACTCGCCAGTTCGGTGGATCCAGGCTGAGCATGCGCGGAGTGGGCGGAGCAGCTTTCGCCGTGGCGGTCGGGTTGGTGCTCGTCGCGGCGCCGGCGGTCGAGGCGCAGGGCTACCGGAGCTGCCGGCCGGTCGTGAACCCCTACCCGAACAGCCGCTACGAGGATGTCGACCTGACCCGCATCAGGGCGCTGGGCGTGTCCTGCCGGGGCGCCCGCCGGGTGGCCCGCCGCGCCCACTACAAGGCGCTGGCAATCCCTCCTGCTGCGGCCCCCATCCGGCGCTTCACCTGGCGCCGCTGGAAGGTGACCGGAGACCTGCGACCGGACAGTGATCGCTACGTGGCCCGCCGGGGCCAGCGGCGCGTGCGCTGGCGCTTCTGACCTCTCAGGTACCCCGCGCCGCGAAGCGGCGCGTGTGCCGTTCTCCCCGCGACTCGAAGTAGCTCCACTCGAGCTCGCCCAGCTCGGTGGAGGGCTCCTCGGCGAACCACCACTCGCGGCCGATCCGGTACCAGTTGCGCGTGGCCTCCAGCTGCCCCAGAACGGCCAGCACACCGGATTCCATCCGGCGTCCCATGAGCTCGTTGGCGGGCAGGTTCTCCCTGCGCATCAGGCGATAGAACGACGAGCGCGGGTCGGACACCGCGGTGATCGCCTCCATCACCCGCAGTGAGTCGATCGTGACCTCCCGATCGTCCATGTACCAGCCGCCGACCGCCCGCACGTGCTCCATCAGGAGCTCCGCGTCGATCTTCTGGGGGTCGTTGAGGAAGCCGAGGTCGTGCAGCGCCACCCGCAGCCCCTCGGGGTCGTCGGCGAAGATCGCGTCGAGCGCGGCGATCTCCAGCTCGATCTGCTCCTTGTCCAGGTGCTTGGTCATGCCGAAGTCGAGGAAGGCCACCCGGCCCTGGTCCATCAGCAGGTAGTTGCCCGGGTGGGCGTCGGCGTTGAAGTGCTGCAGGTGGTAGATCGAGCCGAAGCAGAAGCGGAACACGATCTCGCCGAAGCGGTCGCGCTCGGGCTGGGGCAGCTCGCGCACCTCCTCGAAGCCGATGCCGTCCACCCACTCGGTCACCAGCACGCGCGTGGTGGACAGGCGGGTGACCACGTCGGGCACGTGGATGAACGGGTGGCGGCGGTAGCCGCGGGCGAACGCGCGCTGGTTCTGCGCCTCCAGCTCGTAGTCCAGCTCCTCCAGAACGCGCTCCTTGAGCTCCTCGGCGGCCGCCTTGGCGTCGAGGCCCGGAGCGAGCGCCTTGGCCATGCGCAGGATCAGGCCGGCGTTCTGCATGTCGGCGGCGATGGCCGAGGCCACGCCGGGGTACTGCACCTTCACCGCCACGCGCCGGCCGTCGGGGAGCACCGCGCGGTGCACCTGGCCGATGGACGCCGCGGCCGTGGCCTCGTGCTCGAAGTCCTCGAACAGGTCCTCGACGGGGTCCTCCCACGCCTCGTCGAGCACCGAGCGCACCTTCTTCCAGGGCATCGGCGGCGCGGTGCTGCGCAGCGTCGCCAGCTGCTCCTGGTAGAGCTCGCGGTACTCCGGAGGCAGGAACTCGGTGTCGATGAACGAGGCCAGCTGACCGATCTTCATGGCCGCGCCCTTCATGCGCCCGAGCGTCTCGACCATGCGCTCGGCGGCCTCCAGATGGCGGCGCTCCAGGGCCTCGGCGGCGCCCTCCCTGGTGCGCGCGATGTTCGCCGCGCGGGTGCCGGCGTAGCGGGCGCCCTGCCCGCCCACCACCGAGCCGACCTCGGCGGTGCGCCGGATACGGCCGCGGGGAATCGAGGTGTCGTCGCCGCGTGCCACTCGCCTCAGGATAGGTCCGCGCGCCCGGCGGCAGCTACACTGGCCAGCCGTCATGGCTGAGACCAGCAAGCGACCCACACTTGAGGCCGACGAGCGCTCCGAACGCGGCACTCGCGCGACCAAGCGGCTGCGCGCGGACGGGTTCGTGCCAGGCGTGGTCTACGGGGGCGGCGGCAACGGCGACAGCACCTCGTTCAAGGTCCAGGCGCGGGTTCTGCGCCAGGTGCTCGTGGACGGATCGGCGCTGATCGACCTCAAGGTGGGCGGCCAGCCGGCGCGCCCCGTGATCGTCAAGGACCAGCAGCTGCATCCGGTGCGCGACCATGTCATTCACATCGACCTGCTCGAGGTGCGCCTCGACGAGAAGATCGAGGCGCCGGTGGCCCTGCACGTCGAGGGCACCGAGGAGGCGCCGGGCGTCAAGGAGGGCGGCGTGCTCGACCAGGTGACCCACCAGCTGAACATCGAGGCGCTGCCCACCGACATTCCCGAGTCCATCGTGGTCGATGTGTCGGAGATGGAGATCGCCGCCACGATGCACCTGTCAGAGCTCGACCCGCCCGCCGGCGTGACCTTCCTCGACGACCCGGAGGAGACGATCATCGCCACGATCGTCGTGCCCACCGAGGTGGAGGAGCCGGAGGAGATCGAGGAGGAGACGGAGCTCGTCGGCGACGAGCTGGCCGAGGGCGAGGAGGCTCCCGAGGGCGAAGAGGCTCCCGAGGGCGAGGCCGAGGCGTCCGAGGAGGGCGAGGAGTCCTGAGCCTGTTCCGCCGCGGGCGCGGCGGAGGGGGCGGGCGCAGCGACGGTGGCAGGGTCGACTGGCTCGTGGTCGGGCTCGGCAACCCCGGCGACCGCTACGCCCGCACGCGGCACAACGTCGGCTTCGAGGTGGCCGCCCTGGCGGCCGAGCGCTGGGGCCTGTCCAAGGCCAAGAAGCGCTACGGCGGCCTGTACGCCGACGGGCGCACCGGGCCCGGCGGACCGCGGGTGGGCGTGCTCCTGCCGCAGACCTACATGAACGAGTCCGGCGACTCCGCGGGGCCGGCGCGAGGCGCGCTTGGCGTTCCACTCGACCACGTGGTGGCGGTGCACGACGAGATCGACCTGCCCTTCGGCCGCGTCGAGGTGCGGCTGGGGGGCGGGTTGGCCGGCCACAACGGGCTCAAGTCGCTGCGCCGGGGTCTCGGCAGCCCCGACTTCCGCCGGGTGCGCGTGGGGGTGGGCCGGCCGGACACCACCGACCCGGAGATCGTCTCCGCCCACGTGCTCGGCCGCTTCAGCGAGCCGAAGGAGGAGGTCCGCGAGCTGGTCGAGCGCGCCACCGACGCGCTCGACCAGCTGCTGACGGACGAAGGATCTAGGGGTTGACGGGCTTGACGCGGAACAGCTTGGCGCTGTTGCCCCTCCGGAAGGTGCCGGTCCTCACGTTGAGGCGCCACGGCCGGGGCAGATCGCCGGACACGTCCTGGAGAAACTGCGCGAACAATGTCGAGGACCGCCTGCAGCTCAGCCGCCTGACCCAGACGTTGTAGGGGCCCGCGGGCAGCCGGAGGTTGCCGATGCGGTCGTTGTTCTCCACCTCGAAGGTGGCGGGGCACTTCCTCTGGCCGCCGCTGGGGTGGCGCCCCTGGCTCGTCTCCGACTGCATGAAGCCGGCGGTGCTGCTCATCGCCACATACGGCTTGATCCGGAAGCCGATGTGACGATGGCCGCGCTGGAACGTGCCGGTGCCGGGATCGAGGTGCCAGGGGCTGGGCAGGTTGCCGTCGAAGTCCTGGAGGAACTTCTGCAGGTACCTGACGGCCCGTGCGCAGCCCACGCCGCGGTAGGAGAGCAGGGTGATCCGGTAGTCGCCCGCCGGGATTTGGAAGCTGCCGATGCGGTCGTTGTGGAGCACCTCGAAGTAGCCGGGGCAGATGCGCCTCGACGGCGGGTGCGGGGGTGTCGGCGGCGTGGGGGGAGTGCTCTGCGGGGTCACCCTGAACCCGAGGCTGCTGCCCTTCCCGAAGCGGAACGTGCGGGTGGAGTTGTTCTTCACCCAGGGCCGGGGGAGCTTGCCGTCCCAGTCCTCGAGGAACTCGGCGAACAGTCGCGAGGCCTCGGTGCAGCCGATGCTGGAGCTGTTCAGCAGTGTGACCACGTAGGGGCCCTTCGGCAGCTGCATGCCGCCGATACGGTCGTTGTGGAGCACCTCGAAGGTGCCGGGGCAGTTGTAGGGGGCTGCGGACGCTGATGGCGCCATGACGGCCACTGCGGCCAGCGAGGCGACCAGGGCGGCAAACAGCCGACTGGAGCGAGTCATGGGCGGGCAAGCTAGAGGGTGGATCCCAAAAAGTCCAGTGTGCAGACCTTTTGGAGGGCCACCGCCCCTAGACCACGTCGCGCCGCTCCTCGAGCTCGGCGCCCACCAGGCCCAGGACCAGCGCCCAGCCGGCCAGCACCAGGCCCGCCGGCAGCGCATCGAGCGCGCCCTCGATCGGCGCCCCTCCGAGGGTGCTCTGGGCGCCCCCGATGGTGAACTTGGCCACGTCGTCGGAGGCCAGGCCGATCACCGGCTCGAGCACGAAGAGGTAGATCAGGATGCCCACCACCGCCGCCACCTGATTGCGCACGATGGCCCCGATGGTCACCCCAATCGCGGCCGAGAGCGCGGCGGAGGCCACCCCTTCGGCCGTGAGGCCCAGGTAGTCGCCCGCTTCGAGCAGCTCGAGGGGCGCGTCGCGCACGGACAGCCAGATGTAGCCCATCGCGAAGGTGGCCAGCATCGCGATCAGGCCGATCAGCGCCCCGGTGATGAGATAGGCGAGCGCCTTGGCCGCCACCAGCCGGCGGCGGTCGGGCGAGGCCAGCAGCGTGGAGGTGATGGTGCCGTGGCGGTACTCGCCGGTGGTCCCCACCACTCCCAGCACCATCAGCAGCCCCGTGGCGATGCCCGCGCCGGCCAGCGCCTCGCGCAGGTCCGTCCGGGTCTCGAAGTCGACCGTCGCGAAGGTCACGCCCAGCACGGCGAGCGTGAGCAGCACGATGGCGATCAGAAAGCCCAGCGCCGTCCGGGTGGTCCGGAGCTTCAGCAGCTCGGAGCTCACCAGCGCGGTCATCACGGAGCCGACTCCCCACCGGTGAGCTCGAAGAAGACGTCCTCCAGCGAGGCCGAGCGCTCGGCCAGGGCGTGAACGGCCACCCCTTCGCGCAGCGCCAGGTCGCCCACCGCGGCGGCGTCGGCGCCCGTGACCCTCAGCGTCTGATCGGCGGCCCCCTCCACCGCGAAGCCCCGGGAGCGCAGGGCGGCGGCGAGTCGCTCCGCGCCGGGACTGCGCACCTCCACGGTCCCGCGCTCGCCCGCCGTCAACTCGGCCAGCGGGCCCTGGGCCACCACCTTGCCGCGGGCGATGACGATCACCGCGTCGGCGGTCTGCGACATCTCCGCCAGCACGTGGCTCGACACCAGCACGGTCCGGCCCTGCGAGGCGTACCAGCGCAGGAAGTCGCGCAGCCAGCGGATGCCCTGCGGGTCGAGCCCGTTGGCGGGCTCGTCGAGGATGAGGATCTCCGGGTCTCCGAGCAGCGCCGTGGCCAGCGCCAGGCGCTGGCGCATCCCGAGCGAGTACTGGCCTGCGCGGCGATTGGCCGCTTCCTGCAGGGCCACCAGCTCGAGCGTCTCGTCGGCGCGCGTCTCGGGCAGCCGTGCGGCACGCGCGACGGCACGAAGGTGATCGCGCGCCCGGCGCCCCGGGTGGAAGCTCGAGCGCTCCAGCACGGCGCCCACCTTCCGTGCCGGGTGGTCGAGGCGCCGGTAGGGCTGCCCGTCGACCGTCGCGGTGCCGGCGGACGGCTTGGCCAGGCCGAGGACCATCCGCAGGGTGGTGGTCTTGCCCGCGCCGTTCGGTCCCAGAAAGCCCGTGACCTGGCCGGGCTCGACCGCGAAGCTCACGTCATCCACGGCGGTCACCGCCCCGAAGCGCTTGGTCAGTGAGTCGACCTCGATGGACGGCACGCACCGCAGGGTAAGAGGCCCGACAGACAAGTTCCGCCGCGTACACTCGAAACGAGGCCGCGCGGCTCCCCGGGCGGCCGCTGCGCATGCTTCGCTCCCTTCTCACCTACGCCCGCGAGGACAGCTCGGTCCTCGCCCTCGCCGACGCCGCGCGGCGCGAGCCCCAGCGGGCGTTCGTCTCGGCCAGCCTGCGGCCCTACCTGCTCGCCGCGCTGATCGACAGCGACCCCGAGCGCCCGGCGCTGGTGGTGGCCGGCGACGATCGCGCCGCCCGCGACCTGGCCGCCGACCTGAGGGCCTTTCTCGCCCCCCGTCCGGTGCGCTTCTACCCGGCGCGAGGGATGCGCTATGAGTCGCACCTGGCTCCGCCGCCGCATCTGGTCGGCCTCCGCATCGCCGCCCTCGACGCGCTGCTGGGCGACGGGGCGGCCGTGCTGGTCACCTCCGCCGTCGCGCTGGCCGAGAAGGTGCCCGATCCCGAGCTGCGCCCGCACGGCTTCGAGATCGAGAAGGGCGGCCTGCTCGACCTCGAGGAGACCGCCGACCGGTTCGTGGCCTGCGGCTACGAGCGGGTCGACCAGGTGGAGGAGCGCGGTCAGTTCGCCATCCGGGGCGACATCCTCGACGTCTACCCGGCCACCGAGGAGCGGGCCGTGCGCTGTGAGCTGTTCGACATCGAGGTCGAGCGGCTCACCTGGTTCTCGACCTTCACCCAGCGCTCGCTGGAGGAGGCCGAGCGGGTGGAGATCGCGCCCGCCGCCGAGTTGGCCCCCGAGCACCGCGAGCTCGCGGAGATCGCCGCGGCGAGCGACGAGTCGGAGCGTCCGGACGTGGCCGACGTGCTTCCCGTCGACCGCTTCTGCGAGCTGCTCGACCTCGTTCCGGAGCATGCGCTGGTGGCGGTGGCGGCCGAGGAGGAGCTGGCTCCCGCCCTGCGCGACTACTGGGAGGACGTGACCGCGAGCTTCCACGACGAGGACGCCCACCACCTGTATCTGAAGCCCGAGCGTCTCGACGAGGCCCTGGCCCAACGCGCCGCGCTGCGGCTGTCGGCCATCTCGCAGGACCAGCCGCACGAGTTCCGCGCGCAGGCCGCCGACAGCGCGGCCCGCTCGCTGCGGGACGCCGAGCCGGAGCTGGAGAAGCTGGTGCGCTCGGGCTATCGCACCTTCGTCGCCTGGGCCCGCCGCGGGGAGGCCGAGCGCGCCCGCCTCAACCTGGCCCGGGTACAGGCCGCGTTCCTGGACGGGCAGCCGGCCCCGGCCGACGCGGGCGTGACCTTCGCGCACGCCAGCCTGCGCGACGGGTTCGTGGCCCCGTCCCTCAAGCTGGCGATCCTGCCCGAGCACCGGCTGCTGCGCCGTCGCCGGGCCGAGCGGCCGGCGGGCCCGTCCGCCGGGACGATCGCCTCGTTCACCGACCTGCGGGCGGGCTCCCCGGTGGTCCACGAGGACCACGGCGTTGCGCTCTTCGCCGGGTTCGAGACCAAGACGGTGGCCGGGGTGACCCGCGACTACCTGGAGCTCGAGTTCAAGGACGGCGATCGCGTGTTCGTCCCCAGCGACCAGCTGCACAAGATCAGCCGCTACGTGGGCGCCGAGGCCGGGGACCCGCCGCTGTCCAAGCTCGGCGGCAAGCAGTGGGAGCAGATGAAGATGCGCGCCCGTCGCGCCGCGCAGGCGCTGGCGGGCGAGCTGCTCAACCTGTACGCCGAGCGCCGTCGGCGGGCCGGGCACGCCTTCGCCCCCGACAGCGACTGGCAGCTCGAGTTCGAGGAGCGCTTCCCCTACCGGGAGACGCCCGACCAGCTCGACGCGATCGAAGCGGTGCGAGCAGACATGGAGGAGGCCCGCCCGATGGACCGCCTGATCTGCGGGGATGTGGGCTACGGCAAGACGGAGGTGGCGCTGCGGGCCGCGTTCAAGGCGGCCGAGGACGGCAAGCAGGTGATGTTCCTCGTGCCCACCACCGTCCTGGCCCAGCAGCACTTCGGCACCTTCAACGAGCGGATGCGCGACTACCCGCTGAACATCGAGATGGTCTCCCGCTTCCGCTCGGCCAAGGAGACCCGGGAGGCGCTGGCCGCGTTCTCAAAAGGACAGGTGGACATCCTGATCGGCACCCACCGGCTGCTCTCGCGCGACGTCCGCCCCAAGGACCTCGGCCTCCTGATCGTGGACGAGGAGCAGCGCTTCGGGGTAAAGCAGAAGGACCTGCTGCGCCAGCTGCGCCTCCGGGTGGACGTGCTGTCGCTCTCGGCCACGCCGATTCCGCGCACGCTGCAGATGTCGCTGGCCGGCCTGCGCGACATCTCGGTGATCGAGACCCCGCCCGAGGGGAGGCGGCCGGTGAAGACCTACGTCGGCGACTACGACGAGGAGCTGGTGCGGGGCGCGATCGGCCGCGAGGTCGCCCGCGGCGGCCAGGCCTTCTTCCTGCACAACCGGGTGGAGACGATCGACGAGACCGCCGAGCGGGTGCGCGCGCTGGCACCGGAGGCCCGCGTGGCCGTGGCCCACGGCCAGATGGCCGAGGGGCTGCTGGAGACGGTGATGCTCGACTTCCTGCGGGGGAAGGCCGACGTGCTGGTGTGCACGACCATCGTCGAGTCGGGGCTCGACATCCCCAGCGCCAACACGCTGATCGTGGAGCGGGCCGACGAGCTCGGCCTGGCGCAGATGTACCAGATCCGCGGCCGGGTGGGACGCTCGCGCGAGCGCGCCTATGCCTACCTGCTCTACCCCTCCGCGGCGGCGCTCTCGGAGGAGGCCGGCGCCCGCCTGGCCACCCTGTCCGACTACACGGAGCTGGGCTCGGGCTTCAAGATCGCGATGCGCGATCTCGAGATCCGCGGGGCCGGCAACCTGCTGGGCGACGAGCAGTCGGGCCACGTGGCGGCGGTGGGCTTCGAGCTGTACGTGTCGATGCTGGACGAGGCGGTGCGGCTCCTGGCCGGGGACTCTGCCCAGGACGAGGTCGAGCCGGTGCGGATGGATCTGCCGGTCGACGCGTTCGTGCCCGGCGACTACGTGCCCTACGAGGCGGCCAAGATCGAGGTCCACCGCCGGGTCGCCGGAGCGAAGGAGGTGGCCGAGCTGATCATGCTGCGGGAGGAGCTGGCCGACCGCTTCGGCCCCATCCCCGAGCCGCTCGACAACCTCATCCGTCTCCAGGACGCGCGCATCAAGCTGGGCCGGGCGGGCGCGCGCACGGTCGACTTCCGGGGCGGCCGCCTGTCGGTCACCCCGATCGAGCTCGACTCGCACGGCTCACGCGCCCTGCGCGAGCGCCTGCCAGAGGCCGTGTACGAGTCCGGGCGCTCCACCGTCCGGGTGCGCCTCCCCGATGAACCGGCCGAGCGCTTTCGGGCCGTGGTGGCCGCCGCGGAGGCGGTTCTCGAGGTGGCCACCGAGCCATCCCAGGCGTAAGGAAGGCCTCCGCGCGCAGCCGGCCGAGCCGGCTGCTTGCGGCCAAACCGGGTTAGCTACCCTTCGCCACCGCTCCGGGCCGGGGAAGCCTCAGCGCCCAGAGCCGCCCGCGCTTAACTCCGCTTAACGAACACGGCTTAGACATGGTTTCGATGAGACACGCCCCGATCAAGACTGCCCTTGCGCTCGCCCTCACCGGGCTCGGCGCCGCCACCTTCGTCGCCTGCGGCAACGACGTGCCGCCGAACGCGGTCGCCAAGGTCGGCGACTCGGTGGTCACCCAGGACGAGTTCGACAAGTGGCTGGACATGGCCTCGAGCCAGGCCCAGACCACCGGCGCCGGGGCTGCGGCTCCCGACCCGCCCGACTACACGAAGTGCGTGTCGGCCAAGAAGAAGCAGCCGACCCAGCCGGGGCAGCCGAAGCCGACCAACTCCGCGCTCAAGTCCCAGTGCAAGCAGGAGTACGACACGCTCAAGACCCAGGTCATGCAGTTCCTGATCCAGTCGGAGTGGGTGCAGCAGGAGGCCGAGGCCCAGGACGTCTCGGTGAGCGACAAGGAGGTCCGCGACTCGCTGGAAGAGGAGAAGAAGCGGGCCTTCCCCGGTGACAAGAGCGGCAAGCAGTACGAGGAGTTCCTCAAGTCATCGGGCATGAGCGAGAAGGACGTCCTGTTCCGCATCAAGCTCGACCAGCTTCAGACCAAGCTGACCGAGAAGGTCACCAAGGACGCCAAGAACGTTTCTGACGCCGAGGTCGAGGCCTACTACGACAAGAACAAGAAGAAGTTCGCGCAGCCCGAGCGGCGCGACCTGCTCGTGGTGCTGACCAAGGACAAGGCGCAGGCCGAACAGGCCAAGCAGGCGCTGGACAACGGCCAGAGCTGGAAGCAGGTGGTCAAGAAGTACTCCATCGACGAGGCCTCCAAGGCCCAGGGCGGAAAGCTTCCGGGCGTGGCCAAGGGGCAGAACGAGCCGGCGCTGGACACCGCGATCTTCGCCGCCAAGAAGGGCCAGGTCGAGGGTCCGGTCAAGACCCAGTTCGGCTGGGAGGTGTTCGAGGTCGCGAAGATCACGCCCGCCTCGCAGCAGTCGCTCGAGGAGGCCAAGGGCACGATCGAGAACCTCCTGCGCTCGCAGGGCCAGCAGAAGGCGCTGGACAAGTTCATCAAGGACTTCCGCGAGCAGTACAAGGACGACACCAACTGCGCCGAGGACTACCGGGTGGCGGAGTGCAAGAACGCTCCGAAGGAGAAGACGAACACCGGTCAGGTCCCCGGCGGCCAGCAGCCCCAGACGCAGCAGCCCCAGGCGCCGCAGCAGCCCCAGGCGCCGCAGCCCCCCCAGGAACCGCAGAACTAGTGCCGCCCGGCGAGGATCTCCCGGCCGCGCTCCTGCGGCTGGACGAGATCACGCGCCGGCTGCGGGTCGAGTGCCCCTGGGACCGCGAGCAGGACGAGCGCTCGATCGTGCCTCACACCATCGAGGAGGCCTACGAGCTCGCGGACGCCGCCCACAGCGGGGACGACGCCCAGCTGCTCGATGAGCTGGGCGACGTCCTGTTCCAGGTCTACTTCCTGGCCCTGCTGCTCGAGGAGCGGGGCCAGGGTGACCTCGCCGCGGTGGCCGAGCACTGCCGCCAGAAGCTGATCCGCCGCCATCCTCACGTGTTCGGCGAGCGGGCGGCGGAGACGGCGCGCGACGTGGTGCGCAACTGGACCGAGATCAAGCGCACCGAGGAGCGGGGAGGCGAGGTGTTCGGGCACATCCCTGAGACCCATCCCTCCACGATCTACGCGAGCAAGGTGCAGCGCCGGGCCGAGAACGCGGGGCTGGAGGGTGAGCGCTCCACCGCTCAGGCGCTCGGCGATGCCCGCGAAGCCTGTGATTCGATGCTCGAAAGCGGCAATCAGTCCTTTGCTCAGCTGGGAGAGCTGCTCTGGGACGTGGTGGCCGCCGCGCGCGCTGGCGGCGTCGATCCGGAGGTGGCGCTGAGAGAGCACGCGAACGAGGTCAGGCGAGCGATCGAAGAAGGGGCGCAGTGAGCGAGATCGAGACGGTGCACGGTCGGCAGATCCTGGACAGCCGGGGCAACCCCACGGTCGAGGTCGACGTGGTGCTGCGCTCCGGCGCCGCCGGCCGGGCGGCGGTGCCCTCGGGGGCCTCCACCGGTGAGTTCGAGGCCGTGGAGCTCCGCGACGGCGGGGACGCGTGGGCGGGCAAGGGTGTCAGCGGGGCGGTGGCCAACGTCAACGGCGAGCTGGCCGAGACCGCACGCGGGATCGAAGCCGGCGACCAGGAGGCGCTCGACCGCGCCCTGATCGAGCGGGACGGCACCGAGAACAAGGGCCGCCTGGGGGCCAACGCCATCCTCGGCGTGTCGCTCGGCTCCGCCAAGGCCGCGGCCGCCGAGTCCGGCCTGCCGCTGTGGCGCTACCTCGGCGGGGAGGCCGCGCACGTCTTGCCCGTGCCGCTGATGAACGTGCTCAACGGCGGCGCCCACGCCGACAACAAGGTCGACTTCCAGGAGTTCATGATCGTGCCCGTGGGGGCCGACTCCTTCGCCGCCGGCCTGCGCACCGGCGTGGAGGTCTTCCATGCCCTCAAGCGGACCCTGCACGACCGGGGCCTGTCCACCGCGGTGGGCGACGAGGGCGGCTTCGCCCCGGACCTCGACTCCAACGAGGCCGCGCTGGAGGCGCTCGTCGAGGGCATCGAAGCGGCCGGCTACCAAGCGGGTTCAGATCTTGCCATCGCGCTCGACCCCGCCACCAGCGAGATCTTCGAGGGCGGGTCCTATGTGCTCGAGCACGAGGGCCGCACCCTCTCGGGCGACCAGCTGGTGAGCTACTGGGAGGACATCAGCGCCCGCTATCCGGTGCTGTCGATCGAGGACGGCATGGACGAGGAGGACTGGGAGGGCTGGCGGCTTCTCACCGAGCGCCTCGGCGACCGGGTCCAGCTGGTGGGCGACGACCTGTTCGTGACCAACACCGGGCGGCTGCGGCGCGGGATCGACGGCGCGGCCGGCAACTCGATCCTAATCAAGGTGAACCAGATCGGCACGCTCACCGAGACCCTCGAGGCGGTCCGCACGGCCCACGAGGCCGGCTTCACCACGGTCATGTCGCACCGCTCCGGCGAGACCGAGGACACGACGATCGCCGACCTGGCGGTGGCCACCGGCTGCGGTCAGATCAAGACCGGCGCACCGTCGCGCTCGGACCGGACGTCGAAGTACAACCAGCTGCTGCGCATCGAGGAGGTCCTGGGGGCCGACGCCTCCTACCCGGGCCGCTCCGCCTTCCGTTCCTGACGCCGGAGGACTCCGCCGGCTCCCGGCGAAGGGGGTCGGGATGCCGGCCACCGTCCCCCGTCGCCCGAGCCGTCGCCGCGGGACGAT
This sequence comes from uncultured Thermoleophilaceae bacterium, assembly GCA_963850205.1. Classification (GTDB taxonomy): domain Bacteria; phylum Actinomycetota; class Thermoleophilia; order Solirubrobacterales; family Thermoleophilaceae; genus JACVRW01. The sequence continues at coordinate 252,662 of CAWKKJ010000017.1, forward strand.
CCGCTGGGACCGGGTCGGCCGCGTGGCCCTGCTCGGGACGCTCCTGATGATCCTGGTCCTCTACGTCTCGCCGGCCAAGCACTGGATCCAGCAGTCCGGCACCGCCGCGACGCAGCGGGACGAGCTGCGCGACCTGACCGCCGAGAACCGCGAGCTCAAGCGCCGCGTGCGCTCGTTGCGCGACCCGGGCGCCCTGGAGCGCGAGGCTCGGCGGCTGGGCATGGTCCGGCAGGGCGAGCGGGCCTACGTCATCGAGAACCTTCGTTAGTACACCCGTCCTCGAGTTCTGGCGGTTTCGGCGGCGCCTGGACGCGCCTGGCTGCGTCCGGCGGACTCGCCGATGCCCTGGCATCGACTCCGTCTACCGGACTTGCCAGCCACGCCCAGTCGCTCGCCGATTCCCACCAGAACTCTCGGCCGGATGTACTAGCCTCGGCCGCCTGATGGCCTATGCAGTCGAGAACGCCCTCTACCAGTGGCGCGAGGGGGAGCGCCGGGTGGCGCGAGCCTCCGAGCCCGCGCGGGCCGATCTGGACCTGGCCGCCGAGGCCGTCATCGAGGAGCTGAGGCGCCGGCTGGGCTCGACCTTCGTGCTCGACGAGCTGGCCGACTTCTACGCCGAGGGCACCGACTGGACCCTGGAGCTGGCCCGGCGCCGCGGGGCCGGCGACGACGCCGCCGCCGTGGTGGACGCGGCCTTCGGCCGCTACGCGCGCGAGGCGTCGAACTTCGCGGGCGGGATGGCCCGCGAGAAGCACGAGCGGCCCTAGCCGCAAGCAGCCGGCTCGGCCGGCTGCGCGCGGATGATCGTTTCCTCGCAAGCAGCCGGCCGGCGCTCAGTCCCCGTCGTCGCCGTCGTTCTCGGCGGCGCGGGTGATCACGATCTGGTCGGGCTCCACCGTCACGCTGATCGGCCGGTGGCCGGCCCAGTGCTCGGCGTAGACCGGGTCGTCCTGCACCGCGGGGTCGAGCCAGAGGCCGTAGCCCTCCTCCCCGTGATCGAAGGTGCCCTCGAGCTCCTTCTTCCTGCGGCGTCCGCGGCCACCGCGGCGCCCGCGGCGCCGGCGGCGCGGCTTGTCCTCCTCGTCGGACTCGCCGTCGTCGGAGTCCTCGTCGGCGACCTCCTCGACAGCCTCCTCCTCGGCCTGTAGCTCCGCTTCGAGGGCGGCCGCCACCAGGGCGTCATCCTCGGCGCGGAGGTCCTGCTCCTCCGGCTCGGCGCCGGGAGCCGGCGCGTCGCCGTCGCCGTCCCCGGCATCGGCGGGCGATAGCTCGTGCTCGCGCTTGAAGGAGCGGATGTCGCCCACGGAGACCTCGAGCTGGTGGGCGATCCAGGCGTCGGTCCGGCCCTGACGGACCCAGGTCCGGATCTGGTTCAGCTGTGGTTTGAGCGATCTCCGTGCCAAGGGCGGCGGAGACTACCAATCGCGCTCTGCCGCCAAACACCCGTTTGCGCGGACGGGAGACCACTGCTTAAGTGGAACCAGTCCAACCTGGCAGGGGAGGCAACAGCGTGCTCGTACTCACGCGCAAGTCCAACGAGTCCATCATGATCGGCGACGAGATCGAAATCTCGATCCTCGCGATCTCCGGAGAGAAGGCGAGGATCGGGATCGAGGCTCCGCGCACCGTCCCGGTGTTCCGCAAGGAGGTGTACGTGGGCCTGGCCGACGAGGAGCGGCGCGCTCCGTCGGAGCCGGGCGAGGAGTCCTAGCCCGCGAGCATCGCGAGCGTCTCGAACATCACGATCGTGACCACCACGGCGGTGGCCACGATCGACAGCGCGAGCAGCGCGAAGCGCAGCTTGCCCTGCTTGCGCGTGCGCTGGACGCGGCGCGCACGCGAGCGGTTGACCGCCCGCCGCCGCCGGCTTTCGCGGCGCACGACGGACTCGGCGGCCTCCTCGCGAAAGGCCTCCTCGTACTGCGCTAGTGACTGGCGCATCCTCATGGCGGGGGAAGGCTACCAGCGTTATGGCCGCGTTTCGGAGGTGGGAGCGGCCGCTTGGGCGATCGCTGACGGTCACGTCAGCGGACCATCCGGAAGAAGGTCCGCAGCTCGTCGACGAACACGGCCGGCTGCTCGAGCGCCGCGAAGTGCCCGCCCCGCTCCGGCTCGCCCCAGTGCCGGATGTCGGGGAAGCGGCGTTCGGCCCAGCGTCGCGAGGGGCGCTGAAGCTCGTGCGGGAAGACGGTGCAGCCGGTGGGGACGAGCACGGGCTCGGGGACGCCACCGGCGATCCACTCGTCGACCTGCCGGATGCTCTCCCAGTACAGGCGCGCCGACGAGGCGCCGGCGGCGGTCAGCCAGTAGAGCATCACGTTGTCGAGCACCTGGTCGTCGGTGAGCGCACCCCGCGGATCGCCGTCGCCGTCGGTCCAGGCGCAGAGCTTCTCCACGATCCAGGCGCACAGGCCCACCGGCGAGTCGGTGAGCCCGTACCCGATCGTCTGCGGCCGCGTGGACTGCTCACGCGAGTAGCCCGAATCCCACTCGGCCGCGTGCTCGAGCGCGGTGAGGGCGTCGCGCTCGCGCTCGGTGAGCTCGCCCAGCGTCGCCGGGTCGGGGGGCGCGAGCGGCGGAAAGAGATGAATGCCGGAGAGGCGCTCGGCCGCCTGCTGCGCGAGGGCCGTGCTGACGCTCGTGCCCCAATCGCACCCGGCGGCGCCGAAGCGCTGGTACCCGAGCCGGGTCATGAGCTCGGCCCAGGCGGACGCGATCCGTTCAATGCCCCAGCCCGGCGCCGCCGGCTTGTCGCTGAAGGCGTAGCCGGGCAGCGAGGGACAGACGACGTGGAAGGCGTCGGCGGGGTCGCCGCCGTGAGCGGCGGGGTCGCACAGCGGTCCGAGCACCTCGAGGAACTCGGCGATCGAGCCCGGCCATCCGTGCGTGAGGAGCAAGGGATGCGCGCCGGGGTGCGACGAGCGGGCGTGCAGGAGATGGATGCCGAGCCCGTCGATCGTGGTCACGAACTGGGGCACGACGTTCAGCCGCGCCTCAGTGGCGCGCCAATCGTAGGTGTCGAGCCAGTAGCCGCAGAGATCCCGCAGGTAGCCGAGCGGGACCCCCTGCGACCAGTCCTCGACGGTCTCCGGCTCCGGCCAGCGGGTGCGCCGGAGCCGCTCACGGAGGTCGTCCAGCGCGGCCTCGGGTACGTCGACCCGGAACGGCCTCAGCGCCTGCGCCGGGGTGCTCAGGCGGTGGCCGGCTCGCGCGCTCCGTCTGCGTATACGCGCACGAAGCGCAGGTAGTTGTCGGCGATCTGCTGGGTCGCGGCGTCCCGCTCGAGGTCACCGTCGATGAAGCCCTTGAGGGCATCCCACCAGATGGTGCGGCCGATGGCAAAGCCGGCGTAGCCCTCCACGGGCGCTCCCTGGCGGAGCCAGTGGTCGACCTTGTCGTCGTCGGCGCCGCGGCCGAGCACCACGCAGATCACGCCGTCCCGGCCGTCGCGGCGGGCGGTCTGGGAGATGCGCTCACAGTCCTCCTGGGTGTCGATCCCCTCGATCTTCCACACGTCGGCTTCGATGCCGAGGTCCTGCAGCTCGACGATGGCCTGACGCATCAGCTCCGGGCGCAGCTCGGCGTCGTAGCGGTCTTCGTCGCCGTCGACCTGCTCGAGCTGGGAGTCCTCCGCCGGCACCAGAAGCTCGAAGAGGAACTTGCGGTCGTGCTCGTGCAGCCAGTCCGAGAGGCGCTTCAGGCGCTCGGCCTGGCGCCGGTTCATCTCGCTGTCACCCTCCGGGTTGTAGCGCACCAGGACTTTGCTGAAATCGGGGTCGAACTCCTCGATGTGCGCGCCGAAATCGTCGCCGTAGTCGAAGTCGAACTCGTTCTGGCCGGACTTCTCGACGGGCATGGCCAGGATGAGCCCGCGCTCCTTCGACTGGCCGGGAACGTCCCTGGGCGCCCCGAACTGCTCGTCCACGAGGCAGCCGGTCACGTCCGGCTCGGCCCCCTGCTCGGAGGCCTTGACCAGGCCCTCGAAGATCAGGTGCTTGGCGTCCGAGATCGTCTCGTTCTGCTCGGGGGTTGGGTCTCCCTCGATCCCGAACATCTTCTTCTGGAACGACCCGCGATGGTCGAACGCCAGGATGTAGAGCATGCCGTCGTAGCCGAGTGCCATCCGTCCTCCTGAATTGCCGCAAGCAGCCGGCTCGGCCGGCTGCGCGCGGATGATTGTTTCCTCGCAAGCAGCCGGCTCGGCCGGCTGCGCCGCGGAGGTTGTTGCTGGTAACGGGGTTATACCCCGTTTACCCGGGATGACCCTGGTTACGATGCCCTCCGTGGAGCACCACTTCACGGGGCCCTCCTACACCCTGGGGATCGAGGAGGAGCTCTGGATCGTCGACGCCGAGACGCTCGACCTGACCAGCGCCATCGAAGGCCTCCTCGAGGATCTGGGGGACGTCCCGAGCGAGGGCGAGATCAAGCCCGAGCTGATGGAGTCGGTGTGCGAGATCGCCACGCCGCCGGTACGCAACACGGCCGAGGCGGGCACCCACCTGCGCGCGCTGCGGCGCCAGGTCGCCCAGGTGGCGTCCCGGCGCGGGCTGGCGATCGGGTCGGCGGGAACGCACCCCTTCGCCCTCTGGGAGGACCAGCGGATCGTGGCGAAGTCCCGCTACCGCGAGCTGGTTTCGGGCCTCCAGTTCGTGGCCCGCCAGGAGATCATCTTCGGCATCCATGTCCACGTAGGGATCGACGACCCCGACAAGGCCATTCACGTGACCAATGGCATGCGGGTGCACCTCCCGGTGCTGCTGGCGCTCTCGGCCAACTCCCCCTTCTGGCGCGGCGACGACACCGGCCTGGAGTCGGCCCGCACCCCCATCTTCCGGGCCTTCCCGCGGGTGGGCGTCCCGCCCTACTACCGAAACTTCGAGGACTGGTCACGGCGGATCGAGTTCATGACCAGGTCCCAGTCGATCGGCGATTACACCTTCCTCTGGTACGACGTCCGCCCGCACCCCAACTTCGGGACCGTGGAGATCCGGGTGATGGACTCCCAGACGCGGGTGGAGCACACGCTGGCGCTGGCGGCGATGGCCCAGGCCATGGTCAAGGAGCTGGCCGAGCACTACGAGGCGAACAAGAAGCTGTCGGACTATCCCTACGAGATGCTCGACGAGAACAAATGGCTGGCGGCTCGGCACGGGCTCGGGGGCCAGCTGGTGGACCTGCCCAAGGTCGACCGGGTGATGGTGCCGGACCTGGCCAAGCGACTGATCGAGCGGCTGCGGCCCCACGCCGAGGAGCTGGGCTCCGCCGACGAGCTGGACGGGTTGGAGGACATCCTCACGAACGGCAACGGAGCTGCCCGGCAGCTCCTGGTCTACCAGGCCAATCACGACCTCACCGAGGTCGTACGGGAGGTCGTGGATGCCACCGTGCCCGAAACCGCCGACGTTCCCGCCGATTAGCGAGCGGCGGCCGGGTACCCTGAGAGGGGCCGTGTCTCAGCCTGATCTTTTCGTGGTGTGCAAGAACTGCGGGTCGGAGGTGAGCCCGTACGTCACCGAGTGCCCGTACTGCGGCCAGCGGGTCCGCAAGCGGGCGCCGAAGATCGATCGCGGAGGGGGTCCGGCCGAGCCTCCCAAGCGCCGCCGGCGGGCCAAGCTGCCGCGGCTGCGCGCCGAGGAGATCGCGGGCATCGCGCCCGATACCCGGCCCTACGCCACCTTCCTGCTGCTGCTGGCCTGCGTGGGACCGATCCTCGTCTGGGCCGCCGACCCCGGTCGCGACATCGGCTATGTGATCCTGCCGGTGCAGGAGGAGGTGTGGCGCTTCTTTGCCACCCCGTTCCTGTTCACCGATCAGCTCGGCTACGCCTTCGTCGCCCTCACCGCCACCGGGATCTTCGGCACGATGATCGAGCGCCGCTTCGGGCCAGTGCCGGTCATCCTCATCTTCGTGCTGTCCGGCGCCGCCGGGGCCGCGCTGGCCACCCAGCTCGAGGCCCCTGCCCTGTTCAGCGACTCCGCCTTGACCTCGATCTTCGGGGCGAACGGCGCGGCGCTCGGGCTCCTTTGCGCCTGGCTCGTGGACGACCGGCTCGCGCTGCGCCGGGGCGACGACCGCGAGAACGACATGATCGGCGTGGGCGTGATCGCCGCGGTGCTGGTGCTGCTCTCGCTCACCACCGAGGAGGCCAACATCGCCGCAGCGGGCGGCGGGGCGGCCGCCGGCGCGCTGCTGGGCCTGGCGCTGCCGGTGTTCACCCGCAAGGACCGCTACTAAGCCGCAAGCAGCCGGCTCGGCCGGCTGCGCGCGGATGATCGTTACCTCGCAAGCAGCCGGCTTGGCCGGCTGCGCGCGGATGATCGTTACCTCGCAAGCAGCCGGCTCGGCCGGCCGGGCGGATCGCTCGCGTCCGCCCGGCCGGGGCCCGGACGTAATATCCCCCCGGTGTTCACGGACGAGCAGGTGGATGCCGCCGTGCGGGCGTTGTCCGACCCCGAGCGGTTCACGGGCGCCGAGCGGCGCCTGGCCGCGCTCGCCCCGCAGCTTCAGCGCATCCTCGGCGAGGCGCTGAACGAGGGCGGCTGGTTCGGCGACGCGCACCTGGCGCAGATCCGGGCCGCCGCGGCCGAGCCCGACGAGGCCGAGCGGGCCAACCGGATCGAGACCCTGCTGGCCGAGGAGACCCGCATGGGCATGCTGATCGGCGTGGCCGTCGGCTGGGAGCTTGCCCGTGAGCTCGATGATGAACCCGCATCCGACACTGAAGGGAACTGAACGTGGAGATCCGCTTCCTGGGCCATTCCTGCTTCGAGCTCGTCGAGGGCGACACGCGCGTACTCATCGACCCGTTCCTCACCGGCAACCCCAAGGCCGCCGTGGACGCCTCCGAGCCCGAGCCCACCCACATCTTCCTCACCCACGGCCACGCCGACCACTGGGGGGATGTCGTGGACATCGCCAAGCGCACCGGTGCCCAGTGCGTGGCCATCGCGGAGCTGGCGGGGGAACTGGGTGACCACGGGGTGGAGGGCGTCCCCGACCCGAACCTGGGCGGCACGGTGGAGTTCGAGGGCGGCTGGGTACGGCTGGTGCCGGCCTGGCACACCTCCACCACCCCGGGCGGCACCGTGAACACCCCGGCCGGGCTGGTGATCAGCCTGGGCGGCAAGATCGTCTACCACCTCGGCGACACGGCCCTGTTCAGCGACCTGCGCCTGGTGGGCGAGCGCGACCGCCTCGACGCCGCCCTGATGTGCATCGGCGGCCACTACACGATGGACCGCCACGACGCGGTCATCGCCGCCGAGCTGATCGGAGCCCGCACCGTGGTGCCCTGTCACTACGACACCTTCCCGCCGATCGAGACCGACGCCGAGGCCTTCAAGTCCGACGTCGAGGCTCGGACGGCCGGCGAGGCGGCGGTGAGCTCGACGGTCGAGGTGCTCGCGCCGGGCGCGACGCTTGAGCTGTAGGAGCCCGGTTGCGGCTCGTCCTCTCGTGTTGTCTGGTCGCGCTCGCCGTGGCCGCCGGCTGCGGCGGGGACGACGAGCGTGCGGACACGGAGACGGCGCCGGCCCCGGCCACGACCGGGACCCAGCCGGAGCCCGCCTCTCCGGAGACCGAGACGGAGGCGGAGACCGAGACCGAGGCGGAGACGGAGACGGAGACCGAGGCCGAGACGGAGGTCGAGACCGAGCCGTCGGGCGGAGCGGACGCGTCGCCCGAGGACCAGCCCGGCGGCGCCGGCGACGAGGAGCCCGCGCGCTCGCTGGCGCTGCTCACCGGCCGCGGAGGGACCATCAGGCCGCGGCTGGTGCGCGTGCCGGCCTTCATCTCGATACGGGTCGAGCTGCGGTCGGCCGACGGCGGTCCGTACGCCCTGCGCCTGGGCGGCCGGACCCTGCGCGCCGGAGGGGCGCTGGCCTCGGCCTCGACGGTTCTGGACGGTCTGCGCCCGGGAGCGGCGGTGAAGGGGCAATCGCCGGGCGGGGGCAACTCGGTGCGCATCGAGGCCACGGCCGAACCCGGGCCCTGACCACATCAAACGGTCCCTGGCTGGCCAGCCAACCATTCGCTAGGCTGGCCGCACCCGTAGGAGCGAGAAGGAGAGAGCTGCCGTGAGCGAGCACGCGATCCATCGGATGGAGCGGGAGGACTTCCAGGCCACCAGCGACCCGGCGGTCCTGGAGTCCGCGGACCGCGGCGAGGTCCACCTCCTCGACTACGAGCAGCTCTACCACCTCTGGGAGCGCCAGCAGTGGGCCACCCAGGACGTGGACTTCACCCAGGACCGCATCGACTGGCACGAGCGGATCCCCGAGGACGAGCGCTTTCAGCGCATGTACGGGCTCAGCTCGTTCTTCATCGGCGAGCAGCGGGTGGCGGAGGAGCTCGGCCCGATGATGCGGGCCGCGCCGTCGGAGGAGATGCGCATCTTTCTCTGCACGCAGATCGCCGACGAGGCCCGTCACGTGCGCTTCTTCAACCGCTTCTACGACGAGGTTGGGGTGCTCGAGTCCGACAACCTCCAGGAACGCCTCGAGGAGACGAGCGCGCACCTCAACCCGCAGTTCAACACGCTGTTCGACGAGATGCTGAAGAGCCGGGTGGACCGCCTGGCCCGCGAGCCCGAGGACCTCGAGGTCCTGGTCGAGGCGATCACGCTCTACCACATGATCATCGAGGGGATGCTGGCCCTGACCGGCCAGCATTTCATCATCGAGTACAACGAGGAGCAGGGCACGCTGCCCGGCTTCGTGGAGGGCTTCAACAACATCGCCCGCGACGAGCACCGCCACGTGGCCTTCGGCGCCCGCTTCCTGCGGGACATGGCGGAGGAGCACCCGCGCTACGCGGAGGCCATCCAGCGCACGCTGATCGAATGCGGCCCCGCCGCCGACGGCGTGCTCACCCCCAAGTGGTACGTCGAGGGTGAGACCGAGCTGTTCGGGGGAATCTCCCCGGACGAGACCCGGGCCTTCGCCCTGAAGTGCCTCGAACGCCGCCTGAAGGTGATCGGGCTCGCGTCGGTGGCCTGACGCTCAGTGAATGCGGGCGCCGAGCGGCACGTCGCTGTCCGGCGCCAACAGGATCACCCGGCCCTCCTCGTCCGGCGCCCCCAGCGTCAACACCTCGGAGCGGAATGGCCCGATCTGACGCGGCGGGAAGTTCACCACCGCCACCACGAGCCGGCCCTGGAGGTCCTCCCGCTCGTAGTTGGTGATCTGGGCCGACGAGCGCCGCTCGCCCAGCTCGGGCCCGAAGTCGATGAACAGCTTCCAGGCGGGCTTGCGCGCCTCCGGGAAGTCCTCGACCCGGGTGATGCGGCCCACGCGCATGTCGATGGCCAGGAACTGCTCGAAGCTCGCCTCCATGGCGGAGGAGCCTAGGGGGCGGGCGGCGGCGGGGTGGCCGGCGGGGGAACGCCGGGGCCCAGGCCCGTGCCCGGCTCACCGGCGGGCGGGGCGGGCGGCGGCGTGACCGGGGTCGTGATCACCTCGCCAGGAGGGGTGGTGGGCTCGACCGGAGTGCCCGGCAGCGGCGCCGCCGCCGCGGGGTCCTCGCGCGGCGGCAGGGTGACGGTGGAGCCTTCCTCCTGCACCGGAGCGGCCTGGGCGGCCGGCCGGGCAGGCACGGGCGCCGGTACCGGCGCCGGCTCGGGCTGGACCGGTGCGGGCGTCGGGGTCGCGGGCTTCGCCTGCGCCCGCTCTGCCTCCGGGCGCGCGGGGGCGGGCTTGGGCGGCGGCGCGGGGGTCTGCTTTGCGGTGCGGACCGCAGGCGGGGGCGCGGGTGCGGGCGCCGGCGGGCTGAGCGCCACCACGGCCGTCGGCGCCGGGGCTTGAGGAGCGGTGGTGGCGTGCTTTACCTCCACGGCGCCAGCCGTGACGATGACGGCGGCGGCCATTCCCGCGGCCGCCTTTGAAGCGAGGGTCGATACGCCGGCGCCCACGGCGCCGCCGGCGGTGATGCTGCCGGCGGCCGAGGCCGCCGCCCCGGCGACGCCCGCGCCGGCGGCTGCACCGCCCCCGGAGGAGGCGGCCGCGCCGGCCGCGCTCCCGACGCCCAGCTTGGCGATCCACAGCTTCTTCAGGATCACCAGGGGGCCGATCGGGTAGATGGCGGCGAGCGCCTTGCTCGTGGTCCGCAGCTCGCCCTTGAACGTGCGGCAGCGGTCGCACACCTTGAGATGCCGGCGCACCGGGGGCGAGCTCTTGGTGATCCCCTCGGCCACCTGGCCCAGCTCGAGGCGCACCTCGTCGCAGGTGAGCAGGCGGGCCTCCGAGGCCTCGGCGAGCGCGACGCGTGCGCGCACGAGCAGCGACTTGACGCTCGGGATCGTGGTGTCCATCGCCTCGGCGATCTGGTCGTACGAGAGCGCATCGATCTCGCGCAGCAGGAGCGCGGTGCGCTGGCTCTCGGGGAGCTCCTGCACGTCGGCCACGATGTGGCGGAACTCCTCGCGCTTGTGCACGGTGTCCGCGGTCGTGGTGCCGCCGTCGCGCTCGAAGACGTCCATCGAGTCCTGCCCGGCGGCCTGCGGGCGGCGGAGATGGTTGAGGCAGCGGTTGCGGGCGATCCGGTAGAGCCACGGCCGGGCGTTGATGGGGCGGTCGTCGGCCCGGATCGCGTTGAAGGAGGCCGCGAACACCTCCTGGAGAACGTCCTCGGCGTCCTCCTGGGAGCCGAGCATGTGGCGGCAGAAGGCGAGCAGGCGCGGCTGGTAGCGCTGGACCAGGGCTTCGAAGGCTCCGTGGTGTTCGCGCCGGATCAACGCGATCAGCTTCTCGTCGGTCTGGAGCCTCAGCAGGGGTGACCGGCCCGCGAGAGCGGGCAGGCGCGCCGACTGATGAAGTGCCGAAGCTTCCACGTCGAGAAGGCCGGTGGCGGTGGCCACCTGGGCCGGTGACACCGTAGCAGCGGCAAAGTTGCGCCTTTGTGGCCGCAAAAGGGCTTTGGAATCAGGTGCCCGGGGTGGGACTCGAACCCACACGCTCTTTCGAGCCGCGCCTTTTAAGGGCGCTGGCTATGCCAGTTTGCCTACCCGGGCGAGACGCAATGGTAGGTAGCTTGCGGCAGGGCGCAAACCTGGCCGCGGCTCGCATGACGGCGGCCTGGTGGGGTATACACCTGCCATGGCCAAGCTCCTCTTCATCCCCATCAGCATCGCCGGCAGCCTCATCGCGGGCGCCTTGTCGCGGAAGGTCATCGATCAGGTGTGGGGCCTGATCGACGATGAGGAGCCGCCGGACGGCAAGCATCGCGACATCGAGTGGGGCAAGCTGCTCCTGGCAGCCCTCCTTCAGGGCGCCATATTCCGGGTGATGAAGGAGTTCACCGACCACGCGAGCCGCCGGGCCTTCTACCGCACCACGGGCAGCTGGCCGGGGGAGAAGAAGCCGGACAAGGAGTAGTTCGCCGCGCGGTGGCGCATTTGAACGCGCTCTTTACGCAGATATACGCGGAATCGGCGCGCGTACACCCGCGCCCGAATCCTCGCGAAACCGGGTGATCGCCTGCATACTGGACTCGTGGCCCGCCGGCGTCCGGCAGATGTGCCATGTGAACAACCACGAGGACGGCGTATGCGATGTCGTAACGGCAGGGACAAGGCTTGACACTCCGTTTGCGCTCACCAGACCGCGAGCGGGTGCACCCCCCGAGGTAGAGGACAAGTGGCCCCGCTTCATCTACTTCGGCACAGCTTCGGCATGCCGAATCCACGCTCGGCGCTCAGCCTCGTGGTCTGCTGCACGCTGGCCTTGTTCCTGCTGGTGGTGAGCACGTCGGCGCCGGCGCAGGTGCAGGTGCCCGCTCCGGGGGCGGCCCCCGCGCCGGCTCCCGTCGTTCCGGCGGCTCCCGCTCCGGCTCCGCCGCCGCCGGCGCCTCCGCCTGTGGTACCGGCTCCTGCGCCGCCCGCGGCACCGGTCGAGCCCCCGCCCGCGCCTCCCACGCCGCCGGAGGAGCCCACCGAGCCGGTGGCGCCGCCGGCCGCGCCCGAGGACCCGGTCACCGAGGAGCCCGCTCCGGCGGAGCCTGGCCCTGAGGAGCCCGGCGCCGAGGAGCCCGGCCCCGAAGAGCCCGTCGAGCCCGCCCCCGAGGAGCCCGAGATCGATCCGGTCACCGGCCTTCCGGTGGATACACCCGGCTATGAGCCGGGGCCCACCGGCGCCCGCGGCCCGGCCGCCGCCGGCGGCAAGGAGATCGGCACGCCCGGCCCGCCGCAGCTCCTCTCGCCGGTGGAGCCCGACGCGGTCGAGCAGATCATCACCGAGCCTCCTCCTCCCGCAAGCGGCGACGTGCCGCCGGCGCAGCAGGAGACGCCCGGCGTCACACAGCCCGGCATCCCGTTCGTCGGGAACTTCGCCACGCTCAGCGAGCCCGACCGCGACAGCGTCAGGTCCAGCAGCGGCCTCGCCCGCACCGCCGCCCCGGGCGGCGGCGAGGGCACGCTGTTCACCACTCCCCCGGTACCCGAGGGCACCACCGAGTCGGTGGTGGCAGGACCGCTGGCAGGCGCCGTGAGTCTGCTGGCGAGCGCCGTCGACGGCGGTGGCGGCGCGGGAGACGAAGGTGCCGGCGACGGCGCCGGTGGCGACGGCGCCGGTGGCGACGCCGGTGGGCCCGGCGCCGGATCCAGCCCTGGGCCGGGCGGCGGTGGCGAGCAGCCCGCCGAGCGCGGCGATGTGGGTCTCCTTTCGGTTGACCTCACCGGAGCCTTCGCCGTCGGGTTCAACGATCTGCTCATCGGTGTTCCCACCTGGGTCTGGATCCTGCTCGCCGCCCTGGCGATCGCCTCCCTCCTGCTCGCCGGCGCCTACCTGCTGGCCACGCTCCGCGCCCGCTCGCTCGGTCGTCAGCGCCGGGAGCTGCTCCAGGAGGTCGGTCTCCTCCAGAGCGCCCTGCTTCCGCCGGTGCCCGACAAGCTCGGCGGCCTGCGCACCTCGGTCGCCTACCGGCCCGCCGACGGCCCCGGCGCGGGCGGCGACTTCTACGACGTCCTCCCTCTGGCGGGCGGCTCGGTCGGCTTCATCCTGGGCGACGTCTCCGGTCACGGCCGCGGGGCGCTCGCACGCACCGCCTTCATGCGCTACACCCTGCGCGCCTACCTGGAGGCCGGGCTCGAGCCGCGCGTGGCGCTCCAGGTGGCCGGCCGCGTGATCGACGAGAACCTGGGCGGCGACTTCGCCACGGTGCTGCTCGCCGTGCACGACCCCGCCACCGGCTCGCTCACCTACGCCACGGCCGGCCACCCCGCCCCGATCGTGATCGGTCCCCAGCCGCACGAGCCGGTCACCACCGGGTCCTCCCCGCCGATCGGCGTCGGCATCAAGACCGGGCTGCGCCAGACCACGGTGCAGCTGGTGCCGGGCTCGACCGCGGCGCTCTTCACGGACGGGCTGATGGAGGCGCGCGTCGACGGCGTAATGCTGGGCCGGGAGCGTCTCGAGGGGCTGCTCGTGGGACTCGGTGACGAGGCCAGCGCGCGCAGCCTCATCGACAGCGTCGCCCAGGAGGCGGGCAAGCTCTCGGACGACATCGCGGCCGTCGTGGTCGCCCCGACGGTCGGCGGCCGCGAACACGACGGTTCGCACCGAGCAGCTCGAGCTCAGCAGGAAGGAGATCGAGGGCGACATGGCGGCGCGGTTCCTCGCCTCCTGCGGCGTCCCGGCGCCCGACGCGGCCGCTGCAACGGACGACGCGCGGGTGCTCGGGGAGCGCTTTGGCGGTGCGATCCTGCGCGTGGTGTACGGCGAGCCGATGCGGGTCGACGTCTTCCCCAGCAACGTGGAGACGATCGAGGCCGCCTCGCGCCGCTCCGCCGCGGGCTAGCTTCCCTCCACGAACCCGAGGATCGCCTCGCTCACCGCGTCCGGGCGGTCCTCGACCAGGAAGTGCCCGGCATCGTCGAGCACGACGGCACGGGCGGCGGGGAACAGCTCGCGCCACTGCTCCAGGAACACCGGCTGGAAGATGCGGTCGCGGGCGCCCCACACCAGCAGCGCGGGCACATCGAGCTCGGACAGGCCGTCGTGGATCGAGCCCATGAGCGGTGCGCTGCGGTCGCGCTCGGTAAGCGGGATCTCGCGCTGGAACGCGAGCGTTCCGGCCCGCGACCAGTAATCCGGGAAGGGCGCCCGGTAGGCGGACATCATCAGCGGATCGACCTCCCGGCGCGCCATGGCGCCCGGCATCGACTCCACGAACAGGTTGCCGGCCAGCGCGAGAATCTCCCCCAGGCCCTCCGTGCGGAACTCGCGCAGGAAGGGGGGGAGAAAGCTCGGGAGCTCCCAGGCCCAGGTGTTCATGAGGACGACGCCGCGCAGCCGATCCCGGCGCTCGAGCATGGCGCCCAGCCCGATCGGACCGCCCCAGTCGTGGGCCACGAGCACGACGTCGCGCAGGTCGAGGCCGTCGATCAGCGCGAGGGCGTTGTCCACGTGGGCGCGCAGCGAGTAGGCGGAGAGGTAGGGAGGCTTGTCCGAGCGGCCGAAGCCCATGTGATCGAAGGCCACGCAGCGGTGGCCGCCGGCCGACAGGTCGGCGACCGGGCGGCGCCACAGGTAGCTCCAGGTGGGGTTCCCATGCACGAAGAGCAGTGGCGGAGAGTCGGGCGGGCCCTCGTCGATGTAGTGGAGGCGAACCTGGCCTGCCTCGAGGTAACGCGCCTCGAACGGGAACGTCCCTTCGAAGTCTCCGTCGAGCGCGCTTTCCATCGTCCCCGCCTTATACCGATTCGGGTAGGCTCGCGGGCCTTGTCGACCGAGGCTCAGACCGAGCAGCCGACCGCTCTCCACGGCGGTCGCCTGGTGGCCAAGCGCCTGAAGGCCCACGGCGTAACGAAGCTCTTCACGCTGTCCGGCGGTCACCTGTTCTCCATCTACGACGGCTGTCGCGAGGAGGGCATCGACATCGTCGACACCCGGCACGAGCAGTCGGCGGTGTTCGCGGCCGAGGGATGGGCCAAGGCCACCCGCGAGCCCGGCGTGTGTGCGCTGACCGCCGGGCCGGGTGTGACCAACGGCATGAGCGGGCTCGCGTCGGCGCTGCAGAACGGGTCGCCGCTGATGGCGCTCGGAGGGCGGGCGCCGGCGGGGCGCTGGGGACAGGGATCCCTGCAGGAGATCGACCACGTGCCCTTCGTGTCGCCGCTCACCAAGCTCGCTCGCACCGCCGAGGCCACTGCGGACATCCCCGGCCTGATCGACGAGGCGCTGCGGGTCTCGCTCGAGCAGCCGAGCGGCCCCACCTTCCTCGACTTCCCGCTCGACCAGGTGTTCATGGAGTCGAACGTGGACCCCGACGAGCCGGCGTCGCTCCCGGACCCGGCGGGCATGCCCGCGGCCGGCGGGGAGGACCTCGAGCGCGCGGCGGAGCTTCTGCGCGGCGCCAGCCGACCCGTCGTGATGGCCGGGACAGGGCTCTACTGGGCCCACGGCGAGCACGCCCTGCGGGACCTGTGCGAGGAGCTGCAGATTCCGGTCTTCCTCAACGGGCTGGCCCGCGGCTGCGTGGCCGCCGACCACCCCCTGTTCTTCTCCCGCGCGCGCGGGACCGGGCTCAAGGGCGCCGACGTGGCGCTCGTGGTGGGCACGCCGCTGGACTTCCGGCTGGGCTTCGGCGCCTCCCTCGGGGAGGGCACGCAGATCGTGATGATCGGCTCGGCCCGGCCGGCGCGCGACCAGCCCCGCGCGGTCGCCGCCGAGCTGTGGGGCGGGATCTCCGCCACGCTCGAGGCGCTGCGCGCCGGCGCCGGCGGCGCCACGTCGAGCTCGGCCTGGATCGAGGAGCTGCGCCGGGCGGAGGACGAGAAGCGGGCCGCGGAGCAGGACGACCTCACCGACGACCGCGGCCCACTCCACCCGATGCGGGTCTACCACGAGCTGGGTCAGGTGCTCGACCGCGACGCGATCGTCATCGGCGACGGCGGCGACTTCGTCTCGTTCGCCGGGCGGATGATCGAGACCTACGAGCCCGGCTGCTGGATGGACCCCGGCCCCTACGGCTGCCTGGGGGCGGGACCGGGCTTCGCGCTGGCCGCCAAGCTCGCGCGCCCTGAGCGCCAGGTGTGCCTGCTGCTCGGCGACGGGGCGTTCGGCTTCGCCGGGATGGAGTTCGACACGTTGGTGCGCCACGGCGTGCCCGTGGTCGGGGTGATGGGCAACAACGGCATCTGGGCGCTCGAGAAGCACCCGATGGAGTTCCTCTACGGCTACTCGGTGGCGGCCGAGCTGCAGCCCGGGTGTCGCTATGACGAGATCGTCCGTGCCCTCGGCGGGCACGGCGAGCTGGTGGAGCGGCCGGACGAGTTGCGTCCCGCGCTCGAGCGGGCCTTCGCCTCCGGAAAGCCCGCGCTCGTCAACGTGCTCACCGATCCCGAGGTCGTGTACCCCCGGAAGGCCATGCTGGCGTAGGTCGCGAGCCGGCCCGAGAAACAGAACCGCCCGCAGTCCATGCGGGCGGTTCCGCAAACGGCCCCATCAGGACGGGCAGGGGTACGTGCCTTGAAGGGGCCTAGCGGTTCGGACGGCGGGAGGCGCCGATACGATGCGGCTTCGCCCGAACCTATGTACCGGGAGAAAGGCCACACGCGTTAAGCGCACGACTGCTCCGCCCGGCACTTAAGAACTATAAAGCAGTTGGGCGCGAAGGCAAGTTCTGGGTCAGAGCGGGTCGCGCGGGAAGCTCCCGTCGACCGCGGCGAGCGCTGCGCCGTGCAGGATGTCGCGCTCGCTGATCTCGATCTCCTCGAGCCCGAACGCCCGCATCGAGTCGAGCAGGATCGCCGCGCCGGCAACGATCGTCGGGGCCCGGTCGGGATGGAGCCCGGTGACCTGCCGCCGCTCCTCCAACGTCACCGAAGCCAGCTGCCCCAGGATGCGCTCGCAGGCGTCCACGCCGAGCCGGTAGCCATGGACCCGGTCGGGGTCGTAGGGGTCGAGCTCCTGGTCGATGGCGGCGAGGGTCGTGGCGGTGCCGGCGACCGCGATGCCGTGCTCGGTCAGGGTGCGCAGGTCCTCCGGGACCTCGTCCGCAACGGTTTGGGCCACAGCGTCGGAGAGCGCGCGCACCTCCACCTCCCCCGGCGGGTCCCCCTCGATGAACCGCTCGGTGTGCCGCACCGACCCCATCCGCGCCGACACGCGGAAGGAGGGATCCTCGGCCGGTCGCCCCACCACGTACTCGGTGCTCCCGCCGCCGATGTCCACCACCACCGTCTCCACGGTGTCGCCGCGCGCGGCGGTTGCCCCGCGGAAGGTCAGGCGGGCCTCCTCGTCGCCCGAGATCGTCACGAGGTCGATGCCGAACCGTTCCAGCGCCCGCTCCCGGAACGCCGGCCCGTTCTCGGCATCGCGCATCGCGCTGGTGGCCACGCCCACGATCTCGCCCACCTCGAGCCGGTCGATGATCGCCCGGTAGCCCTCGAAGGCCTCCTCGACGCGCCCGATCGCCGCATCGGAGAGCCGGCCCGTGGCATCCACGCCCTCGCCGAAGCGGGTCACGATCGTGCGTCGCTCGAGCTCGGTGACGGCGCCGTCGTCCACGTCCGCGGCAAGGAGACGGGTCGAGTTCGTGCCCTGGTCCACGACCGCGATGCGAGGCATGCGCGGCACCGTACACGCCTCGCCCTGCCCTTCCCGAAGGCGGTTGACGTCCCGCGCCAGGTTGCTAGATTCACAATTGACGCCGCGGGGTGGAGCAGTCAGGTAGCTCGTCGGGCTCATAACCCGAAGGTCGCGGGTTCGAATCCCGCCCCCGCTACTCGGAAAAGGCCCTGCAACAGGGCCTTTTCTTGTTGTGGAGCCGCACTCCGAGCGACGCAAGCTGCTCGTCACGGCTGATCATCCGCTGCGCTTTACGGGTGCGGGGTCGCAGTGCGCGCGGTGAGCCGCGAGCTTCGTGCAACCGGCACGTCCTCGCTGGCTCACCGCGGCAGCCGACCGCAAGTGGACGGCGGGAGGTCCTCAGGCCGCCAGTGGCGTCGTCGCGTCCGATGCGCGCGGGCGGGCGACCCTGACCACCGCGACGCTGAACGCGAGGATCAACGCGAGTCCGAGCCACTGGAGCGCGTCGCCCATGCCGTCGCTCCAATAGGGCTTGGAGGGGCCGATCTCGAACGGGATGCCGTGGAAGAACAGGAAGGCCGCGATCTCGATCCAGGCGACCGTCAGTGCGACGCGAGGCGCCCATCGGTGGCGCGTGGCGAGTAGGGCCACGGCAAGTAGGCAGGCGAGGATGCCAGTGAGGTGCTGGGGCGCCAGGAAGGTGCCCGCGACGTCCGCGGACGCGTCGGTCCTCAGGTCGTCGAACACGGCGAGGTTGAGGATCAGCGTGACGAGCAGCCCGCTGGTCAAACGCGAGCAGGAGCTTCGGCTTGCTGACCGAACGAGCGCCGACGCCAGGAAGGCCGTCGGCGACGCCGTTCATCTGCGGTCCGGCTGCGTCTCGGGGTGTTGTGGTCTGGGTTGACATGTGGTGTCTCCGTTTCAGTAGGGCGGACGCTCGTTCGTACGTGTTGGTCGAATGCGCGGACGGCGCAGGACGCCCGTAGGGCGTCCCGCAGGCCGGTCGAGGCTGATGGTCTGAGTGCGGTCAGGCGGCGACCTCCCGTCGCGTGATCCGCCAGGTGCCGATCAGGAGCGGAAGCAGCATCCAGAGCGCGAGCGCGGTGCCGGCCTGCGCCCACTGGGTGGTGCTCATGACCTCCATGGGCATCGGGGCGAGGGCGTGCGAGGTGTCCAGCCACGGGGCGACGTCCTCGAAGAAGGACAGCGAGGCCACGGCCATCCAGGCGAGCGGCAGCGTGAAGTAGATGACGATGGCGGGCGCCGGGGTGAGCAGGATCGCGCCGAACGCGACGCCGACGAGCATCCAGGCAGTCAGGGAGACCGCCGACTGCCCGATCAGGGGCACGAGGTCGGCCCACGTCCCGTCGACGCCCGGGGCCGCGACGAGCACGCCTGCGGCGACGATGCCGGCGCTGACGGCGAGCACCGCGACGGCGAGGACGAGGCCCGCGACGAGCTTGGCGGCGAGGACGCGCGAGCGCATCGGGACCAGCGCGAAGGTGATCATCCCGGTGCGCTGGGACCACTCCGAGGTGACGATCAGGATCCCGACGACCCCCAGCAGCACGCCCGCCGGCTGCATCCCGACCTCGAGGACGGAGGCGAAGGTGTGGTCTGCCGCGTCGCCCACAACGAGGCGGACGGTTACGGCGACGACGGTGATCGCGACGGTGGCGACCTGCAGCCAGAAGCCCGCGCGGGTGTTGACCATCTTGCGTAGTTCGACGGCGACGAGGCGGCCGAGGCCGGGGCGCGTGTGGACGCCGGCCGCGTTCACGCGGATCGGTGGGGCGAGGGTGGTGGTGCTCATGCGGTTGCTCCTGTCAACTGGGGGTGGATGGAATCGGTCGTCGGCGACGGTGCGCTGCCGTCGGTCGCTGTCAGCTCGAGGAAGAGGCGTTCGAGGCCCGCGCCTTCGGCCGGGGCGAGCCGGCGCAGCACGACGCCGTCGGCCATCGCCGCGTGGGCGACGACCTCGGGCTCGGCCTCGACCAGCCGCCGATCGCCGTCGGCCGGGTGGGTCGCCAGGCCGGCGCGGTGAAGCGCGGCGTCGAGCGCGGCGAGGTCGGCTGCCTCGACGATGGTCCCGCTCGCGGTGAGCAGGTCGGCGCGGGTGCCCTGCGCCTGGATCCGTCCGCCGCCGATGATGATCATCCGGTCGGCGACGGCCTCGACCTCGGCCAGCAGGTGCGAGGAGAGCAGCACGGTGCCGCCGCGGTCGGCGAAGTTGCGCAGCAGGCCCCGCATCCAGCGCATGCCCTCCGGGTCGAGGCCGTTGGCGGGCTCGTCGAGGATCAGGATCTCGGGGTCGCCGAGCAGCGCGTGGGCAAAGCCGAGGCGCTGGCGCATGCCGAGCGAGTACTGGCCGACCCGTCGCCGGGCCGCCGTCTTGTCGAGGCCGACGAGCTCGAGCAGCGCGTCGGCCCGCTGCGCGGGCACGCCCATGGTCTTCGCGGACACGACGAGCGCCTCGCGGCCACGGCGCCCGGCGTGTTGCGCCGACGCGTCGAGCAGGATCCCGACGCGCCGGCCGGGGTTGGGCAGGTCGCGGTAGCGCCCGCCGAGGATCCGGGCCTCGCCGCTGTCGGGCTCGGACAGGCCGACGAGCATCCGCGCCGTCGTGGTCTTGCCGGCGCCGTTGGGGCCGAGGAAGCCCGTGACGGTGCCCGGCTCGCAGCGGAAGGTGACATCGGAGACGACGGTGCGCCCGCCGAGTTGCTTGGTGAGTCCTTCGGTTTCGATCATCCCGGCAGACTCGCGGCCGGCCTTGCTTCCGACCACGGTCTGCGGGCTACGCTCGCCGAGCCCTGCGGCGGTAGCAGCCAACGACTTTGGTAGGGGGTCGCGGCCGCGGTCCTCGCTTAGCCTTCGTCGTCGAGCGATGACACGCCAGGCGACAGCACGCTTCACCCATCGGCTGTCCGGCTGGATGCGCTCCGCGCTGCCCGGCGTCGTGATCGACGCGCCCGACGGGGAGCGTGGCCGCCGCGACCGCGTCGTCGACGCGACGATCTATCTGCTCGCGTTCGCGATCGGCGCCGCCACCCTCGCGGACACGTGGGAGCTGCACCCTCCCTGGTTGCGCGTCGTGGCGATTGTCGTCGGGATCGCCGCGCTCGTCGCGCTGCGCTGGCGGCGCACCCATCCGGGCGTGGTCGGGATCGCCGTGACCGCGGTCTCGATCGTGATCGTCACGGTCTCGGGCGCGGCCCTCGCCGCCACCTTCAACGCGGCGATCCGGGCTCGCGGTCGTGACCTGGCCGTCGTAGCCGGCCTCACGACCGCCTGGGCCTTCGCGAGCCCGCTGCTCTATCCCTCCGACAGCAGCTACTGGTTCGACGCCGGGGCCTGCCTGCTTGGGGTCGGCGTCGTGATCGGCTGGGGACTCTTCGTACGCGCGCGGCGCGAGCTCGTGCGCTCGCTGCGCGAGCAGGCCGAGCGCGCCGGGGACGAGGCGCGCGCGGCCGAGCGGCGGCGGATCGCGCGCGAGATGCACGACGTGCTCGCCCACCGCCTCTCGTTGCTCTCCGTGCACGCCGGTGCGCTCGAGTTCCGCCCCGACGCACCGGCCGAGGAGGTCGCCGAAGCGGCCGGCGTGGTCCGCGAGAGCGCGCGGGCCGCGCTCGACGAGCTGCGCGGCGTGATCGGCGTCCTGCGTGAGGACGGTGGCGAGAGCCTGACCCAACCGCCCCAGCCGACGCTCGCCGACGTCGCTGCCCTCGTCGATGAGTCGCGGGCGGCTGGGATGCGGATCACCGCACGGATCGAACTGGGCGACGCAGCGCCGCCCGCCGCCGTCGGCCGAACCGCCTACCGGATCGTGCAGGAGGGTCTGACCAACGCACGCAAGCACGCGCCGGGAGCGGCCGTGACTCTAACCGTTCACGCGCCCGACGGCGACCTGCAGGTCGAGGTCCGCAGCCTCGCGCCGGTGGCCGTCGCCGCGGTCTCGCCTCTGCCCGGGGCGGGGACCGGCCTGATCGGGCTCACCGAGCGCGTCGCGCTGGCCGGCGGCGAGCTCGAGCACGGCGTCGACGCCGACGGCACGTTCGTCGTGCGCGCCCGCCTGCCGCGATGATCCGCGTCCTGCTCGTCGACGATGACGCGCTCGTGCGCTCCGGCCTGCGGATGATGCTCGCCGGCGCAGCAAGCCTCGAAGTGGTGGCCGAGGCCGCCGACGGCCGCGAGGTTCTCGGCGCGGTCGACCTCCACCGGCCCGACGTCGTCCTCATGGACATCCGCATGCCGCACCTCGACGGGATCGCGGCCACCCGTCTGCTCGCAGCGCAGCCCGACCCGCCCGCCGTCCTCGTGCTCACGACCTTCGACGCCGACGAGCTCGTCCTGCGCGCGCTGCAGGCCGGCGCGGCCGGCTTCCTGCTCAAGGACACCGCGCCGACGGAGATCGTCCGCGCGATCGAGCTCGTCCACGCGGGCGACGCCATGCTCTCCCCCACGGTGACCCGCCGGCTCATCTCGATGGTGGCCGGCGACTCGGACGCCGGCGCGCGCGCCGAGCATGCCCGCGAGCGACTGGCGACGCTCAGCCCGCGCGAGCGCGACGTCGCGCTCGCCATCGGCCTCGGCCACGGCAACGCCGAGATCGCCGTGACGCTGCACCTCTCCGTCGCGACGGTCAAGGGCCATGTCTCCCGACTCCTCGACAAGCTCGAGGTCGACAACCGCGTCCAAATCGCCCTGCTCGTGCAGGAAGCGGGCGAAAACTAGCGAGATGCACCACCGACGCTCGGCTGGTGGATGGTGTCGGGAGTGCAAAGCCGCACTATCGCAAGCGCATGGATGCGAGCGTTCCCCGCGGCCAGCCAGAGACGCCCGCTGCGGGCGTGAAGCAGGAGCTGCCCGGCGTGTTCCTGCGCGGCGACAAATCAGCCGTTCCGCCAACGTCGAGTCCGCGATCGCTTTGGAACAAGCGGACCGGGAGGACGAAAGTGGACGTTGCCAAGCTGGAAGCCGACCGTGGTGGCGCGGGTATTCGATAGCGCCGTGGGCTGTTGTTCTGACCTGTTGTTTTCTAGGTGTTGTTCTCTTCCGCTCCTTCTCTGGAAACGGGTTCCGCCCAGACTTACAACTCGCAGACAGCGACGTGTTCGTGATGCCAGGCCCATACGAAGACGCGGCGACCGCAGCGGCCGGTGTCCGGCAGCTCGGGGAGCATTTCGAGCCGCGAGACTGACCCGTCGCCCACTCCGCTTGCGCTGTCACCCTCAAAGCGACGGCCATGGAGTCCCTGACGCTCTCGGTAGAAGTCTGCAGTAATGGACGGTAGGCGCCTCCAACCGCCCGGCACCGACTACTCGGTAAGAGCCGTCCGCTCGTGGGCCAGGCGGGATCAGTGGCCGCGTGGGCGGGTACGGCTTCAGCCGGACCGGCCACCGCCGTCGTCGAGCAGTTGGACGGCCTCGACCAGCAACTGGGCATCGGGGGCCACCAAGCGCTGGCTTCCGTCGTCCTTCTCTGCGGTCAGCCATTCGTCGTCGCCCTGGACCGAGAAGTGCAGTATCCAGTCGTCGCCGAGCTCCGCCTGAAACTCGTGCATCTCGGCTTCGAAGTCGACTGGCCCCTCGCCTGCATCGTCTTCCGCATCCGCGCCCTCAGGCCCGCCGGCGGGCGGCTCCCGCCGGGCGATCTCCTTGGCGATCGACCGGGCCATCAGCGGGATCGCGCTGCCGTTGAGCCCGGGCTTGATGCGCTGCTGCAAGTACTCCGCCAGTTCCGTCTCGTACCTGGCCATCTCCTCTTCGTAGTCGCTTCGGTCTTGGCCACCTGCGGCGCCCTGGTCGTCCTCGCCCTCGGACTCCGGTTGCTCGCCGCCGACAAGCTGCTCGTCTGCCATCGCTTTCTCCTCCATCGGACGTGTGCCCCTGCGCACACCGGCTGCCCCCGAAATAAAGCGCCAAACATCCCTGCTCGTGGCCAGTCTTGGCGAGCGAGCGCGGCGGGGACACTCAGTGGCTGGGCCGACCCGGAGTGACCCGGCGCGTGCGTCAGTCTCCGTAGGGACGGCGTAGTGACGGGTCGCCCGGCCGGTAGGCCGGGTTCTCGTCGAGCTCAGCTTCCGAGTCGTCTTGTTCGGCGAGCTGATCGACGTCCTCGCTCTTGGCTGGGGAGTCGGCTGCGCCGCTGGCGTCAGCGACCCGTACTGAATCGCCCTCCTCGCCGGGACCGCGATCCTCGCCTGCCTCTTTGAAATCTTCGGAGCGAACCGCGGAGCTCGGCATGGGCGCGTCCGCCCTGGCCTCTCCCAGTATGTCCGCGCGGCTCCCGAGGCGTTCGCCGGGGGCGCTGGGCGCGCGCTGTGGCGCCGGTATGTCGCCGGCGGGGGTATCGGGGACGACCAGGAGATTTTCTACTCGGCGAACCTCGGCAACGCTGGCTGCGCGCGCCTCGAGATCGTTGACCAATTCCGAGCTCCCGACCGCTCCGCTGAGTCGCACGATGCGCTCGGCGACATTCACTTCGACCTTATCCCTCTCAACCTCGGCGTCCCGAAACACGACCGACTCCACTTTCTCAGCGATGGACGCATCATCGACGGGTCTCGGCCGAGGGGCGGGCTCAGCCTGTGCGGCTGCGCCCGAATGGGTGTCTGGCCGCCTGGGCTGGCTCTTCTTGTGCGTGCGGGACGCCGCGCGCTTAGGCGCCTTCGCGCCTGAGCGGGAGGCCGAGCGCTTGGGCCGCGCCTTCGGGCGCGAACGGGCGGCGGGCTTGGCGCGCGTGCGCGGAGGCGGCGACGGCGCATCCTCAGCGGCCGTCCCACCCAGTTCGCGCGCGAGCGACCCGACGACGCGGCCCGCCAATCTGGCCGGCGCAAGCGACAGTCGTGCGGCGGATGTAACAGCATTCGTAATCATCGGAGCTCTGCCTTCTCTCGAGGGTGAGGTGATTCGATCTCAAGCAACCCGTGCCCGGCGCTGTTCCGAGAAAACGTCTCCAGGCGCAATCGGCCGTCTTCTTCGCTTCGCCGGAGGCCTAGCCGAGGACGAAAGCAGGGAGCCGACCAGCCGACGGCACCGCTGGGCGGGGACTAACGGCCGTTCGGATGGGGGTCGTCGCTGCTTTCGCCGCCGGTCACCGTTGCTTAGCTTTGCCGCAGCTGTCTTGGTCGCCAGCTGGCAAGCCTGGCGGACCCCGAATCGGAGCCCGCGGCGCGCGCACGGTCGCCGGAAGTTTCGGCCACAGCCAGGCTTGCTCCCAGCTCGCTAGATCGGTCGGAGAACAGGCACCCCATCGGCCACGAGCGCATGTTCCGTCAAGTGGAGTAGCGCGCAGTCGCTCTGGCGGAGTGATGGGCCTTAGAAGGCCCTTTTACCGCCCGACCCGCGCTCGGGCCGGGTTCGGTGGGGGGTGAGCCGTCAGGCGGCTTGGCGGAACTGTTGGCGGTAGGCGGTTGAGATGGTGCAGGAGTTGTTGGAAGTGGTGGCGCAGAGTTGCGCCGGTCACACTCGTCTGGCGGGTCGGCGCTTCTATTCCAGGTCGCAAACAGGTCGCAAGTTCCACTTCTGCCGTGGCCGATTACGTGGCTGGACACTCCCTGCGCGAGTGCCAGATCGACTGGGACAGCCTCGACGGCGGGCAGACGCTGCGTGCGGCCGCGGCGGTCCCGCGCGCGCACGAGGCGTCCTACGATGTGCTTGAAACACCCGCCGACGCAGCGGAGCGCGGCCGCCGCGCAGCGCCAGAGGCTGCTGCAGTTCGAGCGGCCCTGACCATTTAGGCCCTCTGTTGGCGGGTAGCAGGACGCCATGCCCGAAGCCCTCCAGGAACAGCTGGTAAAGCATCTCACCGACGTGCATTCGATCGAAGAGCAGGCGCTTGTGCAGATGCGCGTCGCGCCGCGGATG
The DNA here is from genome assembly GCA_963850205.1 of uncultured Thermoleophilaceae bacterium. Lineage (GTDB taxonomy): Bacteria > Actinomycetota > Thermoleophilia > Solirubrobacterales > Thermoleophilaceae > JACVRW01. The sequence continues at coordinate 278,055 of CAWKKJ010000017.1, forward strand.
GCGCGCGACCCCGAGCTGGCGCGAGCCTTCCGCGAGCACTTTGCCGAGACCGAGGAGCAGAAGCGCCTCGTTAGCGCACGGCTAGAGGCGCTCGCGGCGGAGCCCTCGAAGGCCAAGGATCTCGTCGCCCGCGCGGGCGGCGTGGGGATGGTCCTGTTCGCCCGGTCCCAGCCGGATACCCCGGGCAAGCTGGTGGCGCACGCCTACTCCTATGAGCACCTGGAGCTGGCCGCCTACGAGCTGCTCGCGATCGTTGCCCGGCGCGCCGGGGACGCCGAGACCGCTGAGGTCGCGGGCTCGATCGGCGAGCAGGAGGCCGCCATGGGCAAACGGCTCGCCACGGGCTTCGACCGCGCGGTGGAGGCGTCGCTCCGCGACGTCCCGACAGAGGACCTGGGCAAGCAGCTGGGCAAGTACCTCTGCGACGCCCACGCGATCGAGTCGCAGGCTCTGCAGCTGCTTGAGCAGGGTCAGGCGATCGCGGGTGAACCCAATTTGAAGAAGGTATTCGAGGACCACCTCGAGGAGACACGCTCCCAGCAGGCCGCCGTGGCGGCCCGCCTCGCCGCCCGGGACGAGGGCCCGTCGCGCGTCAAGAACATCGTGATGCGGATCGGCGGCCTGAATCTCGGCGTCTTCTTCGGCGGCCAACCCGACTCACCGGCCAAGCTGGCCGGCTTTGCGTTCGCCTTCGAACATCTCGAGGCTGCTGGCTACGAGCAGCTCATGCGCGTTGCACAACGGGCCGGCGACGAGGAGACAGCCCGTGTGGCCGAACGCATCGCTCGGGAGGAGCGCGCCGCCGCCGCCGCCCTCCGCGCTCAGTTCGAGCCGGCGATCGAGGCTGCGCTCCGCAAGCAGGGCGTTGGCGCCGCCGGATGAACGCGGAAGAAGTAGTGGCCGCCTACCACCAGCTGCGCGAGCCCTGAGGCACAGACGAAACAGGGGGCCGCAGACGGCCCCCTCCTCGTTATCCGGGTCGGTCCGGCGTCAGTCTCTGATCGCGCTCAGCTCGCGGCGGCAGCGATCAGCGCGCGGTCCTGCTCGCCGGCGGCTCTCCTGACCGCGCCCGGGGAGACGCCGATGACGCGCTTGAAGGCGCGGCTGAACGCGGCCTCGGACCGGTAGCCGAGCCGGTCGGCGAGCTGGCCGACGGTGGCGCCCTCCTCCTTCAGCGCAGCTACCGCGACCTGCATGCGCCAGCGCGCGACGTAGCTCATCACCGGCTCGCCGACGAGCTCGGTGAAGCGGGCGGCGAACGCCGAGCGCGACATAGCCAGCTCGTGGGCCAGCGAGGCGACGGTCCAGTCCCGAGCAGGGTCGCGATGAACACTCGAGATGGCGCGGCCAATCTGGGGGTCGTGGAGAGCTCCCAGCCAGCCCCTCTGCGCGGCCGGATCGGTCTCGATCCAGGCCCGGATTGCCTGGATCACGAGGATGTCCCCGATGCGCGTGATCACGGCCTCGCCGCCGGGCCGGAGCTCGGCGGCCTCGGAGGCCATCAGCCGCAGCATGCTTTGCATCCATTCCAGCCTGGGCGAGCTGGACGCCTCGATGTGGATCGTGCTCGGCAGGATCTCGATCAGGTTGCCGGCGGCGGGGTGCGCGAAGCGCACGGCTCCGCAGATGAGGCCGGTGGGCGTGCCCCCCCCGCCGTGGCGAAGGATCTCGTAGCGATCGCTGACTGCCTGACGCTCGAGGTCGAGAATGCCGGGCGCAGGGGCTCCCGGTTCGCTGCATAGGACGTGGCCGTCCCCATGCGGCACGAGCGCGAGGTCTCCGAGCTGGAGCCAATCCCCCTCGTCCTCCCCCGTCTCGAGCCACATCCGGCCCGAGGTCACTACGTGAAACCACATGTACCCCGGCGTCGGCGGCATCGTCAGTCCCCAGGGTGCGGTGAGCTCGGAGCGGCAGTAGTACGCGCCGTTCATGCGCAGGAAGTGGAGTGCCTCGCCGAGGGGATCGGCCGGCGGGAACGGGTCGGGCGCTTCCATTGAAGCCAAGTATGCGTGCCTAGACCCGATCCGTCCAGCGTGGTGGACGATTGAGCATACATTCACGCGCATTGGTCATAGACGGTCCTGCATATACGCCAGACACTGGACGTATTGCATTGACGAACGGATCGGAGCGACCATGGCGCACACAGGACAGACACTCGAGAACCCGGCAAGCGGAGAGCGGATCACCTTCCGCCGGACCGCGGCGAACACGGGCGGCGAGCTGCTGGCGATCGACCTCGAGCTTCCCGCGAACCGCCGGGTCCCCGGTGGCCAGCACATCCACCCGAAACAGGAGGAGCGCTTCGAGGTCGTCGAGGGCACGATGCGCTTCAGGATGGGACGCAAGCGGGTCGTCGCGGGGCCCGGCGAGGTGGTCGTCGTCCCCCCCGGCCAGAAGCACGACTTCGCGAATGTCGGAGACGGTGACGCGCTTGTCCGCGTCGAGGTGCGCCCGGCACTGAAGATGGAGCAGCTCTTCGAGACCGCCGTCGGCCTCGCCGAGCAGGGCCGCACGATGCCGGGCGGCATCCCGAGGCCGCTCGACCTCGCCCTGTTCACCCAGGAGTTCGAGGACGAGGTACAGGGAGCGTTCCCGCCCCGCTGGCTGCAGCGCATCGTCCTCGCACCGCTGGCCTGGCTCGCGACGCGCCGCGGTCGCGCAGTCGCGACACCGTCACGGCGGCCGGCGGACGTCAGCGCCACCCGAGCCGCATGACGTCATCCCGATCCAGACACCCACAACCGCCCGAGAACCGCGCCGGCGTGGACGTCCCGACGGGCGCCGACCGCAACGCGGACATCGTGCTGGGCGCGGCCGTGATCGCGATGGGCCTGCTGGCGGGGCTCTTCTACGCCTTCGACGTCGCCGTCATGCCTGGCCTGACCGCGGCCGACGACCGCACGCTGGTTGATGCGATGCAGCAGATGATCGACCTTCCGGCCTTCCCCTTGACCCTGCTCGCTGCTCCGGCGCTCGCCGCGGTCGCCCTCGTTCAGGCGCGTCGCTCCGGCTCGGCCAAGACCGCACGCTGGATCGTCGCCGCCCTCGCGTTCTACACGGTGATGGTCGTCCTCACCTTCACGGTCCACTTCCCGCTCAACGAGGACCTGAAGAACGCGGGTGACCCCGCCCGCATCGAGGATCTCGCCGCTGTGCGCGACGACTTCGCGGGCCCCTGGGTCGCCTGGAACATCGTCCGGACGCTGGCATTGACGGCGGCCTTCGGCTGCCTTGCCTGGGCGCTCGTCCTGCGGCCGCAGCCGGGACGGCGATGACGGGCGGTCAGGTGGCCTCGACCGGCTCGAAGACGTGTTCCGCGCCGCCCGGCGAGATCAGGATCAGGCCGAGCAGCGGGCCGTCACCGGAATTCCAGGCGGTGTGCGGCATCCCTCGCGGGACGAATACGAAGCCGCCGGCGCCGACTCGCACCTCGCGGTCGCCGAGCAGAAACGCGGCCTCGCCGCCCGCAACGTAAAACGCCTCGTCCGTGTGCGGATGAAGGTGGAAGGGAGGCGCAGGCTGGCCGGCGGCAAGCTCGCCGGTAAGAACCCGGTAGGCGCCGGCCATCTCCGACGGGCCGAAGCTCACCGGCTCGGCCCCTTCCGATGCAGGGATCACGGTGCACCCGTTGACGGTTTCCATAACCGTCGACCCTAACCGAGCGGAAAGCCGCCTAGCGGCCAGCGCGTTTGGGGGGCTACCACGACTCGTTCAGAGCGGCTATGTCGTCATGCGCTGGCGAGGTTCGAGCCCTCCGCCCCGGCGCGCTCTCCAGCCACTACGCGGGCTGGACCGATTGATCGAACCGGAAAACGTTCTCGGGGTCGTACGCCGCCTTCACCTGCCTCAGCCGGTGCAGGTTCGCGCCGTGGTACGCACGCGCCCAGTCCTCTAGCTCGGGGTCTGGAAAGTTCGGGTACACGCCGTCTGAGCCCCACGGGTGGACGAGCGCCCACGAGCGCGAGAGCCAGCCATGCGCGGCCTGCTGCTCGGCCTCTGATGCGTCCGCGTCGACGACGACCTCCTGCTTGAGCAGGAACCGCTCGGAGCGGTGAGCGAACGGGGTGGCGTCCGGGGGCACGCGGTTGTACGCCCCGCCCCAGGGCGTGAAGTCGAGCACGCGCGCTTGCCCCTGCCGCCGCTCGTCCTCGAGGCGCGCCAGGAGCTCCGCGATCACGTCGGCAGGGAGCTCGCGCCGAAAGAACTCCGACCTGGAGTACGAGTGGCCGGCCTCACGCTCGACCGGCCGCCGCTCGCCGGAGCAGACGTCGTACTCGGCGAGATAGCGCTTGACCTCCGGGTAGGGGCCGGGCGCGTAGTTCGCCTTCTTGGGTGCCGCGCCGACGCCCGCAACGAACTCACTGAGCGCCGCACGGGCCGCGGATTCCTGGTCGAGCACGGCCCCGAAGACGGTGACGACCGGGGGCAGGTCGCTGTCGGCGGGCGCCCTCACCAGCAAGCTCGCCGCAATCGCGTCCGGCGCCTCGGGCGCCCACACCTGCCAGGCGCCGACCACTGCGGCGGCCACGGTCCACGGCCACATCAGGTGGAAGCCCGTGGCCGTCGGGGCCGCGAGAGTCCGGAGCACCAGCTGCGTCACCGCCGCAAACTGGCCGCCACCCGCTCCCCGCAGCGCCCAGAACAGATCCTCGTGGCGGTGCTCGTCGCAGTCGACCACGCGCCCGTCGGCGAGCACCGCGCGCGCGGCGACGAGCTGGTCCGCGGTGAGGCCGAGCGAGCGGCCAAGAATGCCCAAGCCGCCGCCGAGCGTCAGGCCGGCGATCCCGACAGTCGGCCCGCAGCCCGCGGCGATCGTGCGACGGTGGGCAGCGAGCCCGTCGTAGACGTCGGCAAGGCGTGCGCCGGCCCCAACGGTGACCGCGTCGTCAGAGACCGACACCTCGTCCATGCCGCTCACATCGATGACGACGCCGGTCGTCGACGAGCGTCCCGCAAGGCAGTGGCCGCCGCTGCGAAGCGCGACGTGCAGCCCTTCCTCTCTTGCAAACGCGAGGGCCCGCGCGACGTCCTCGGCTACCCGACAACGCACCACCACGCGCGGACGTACGCCGTCAAAGCGAGCGATCTGCGACCTGCGCGCCAACTCGTACTCGGCCGAGCCGGCGACCAAGACATCTCCACCGACCGTCATCTTCTTGAACATAGTCCTGCCGCGAACGCATCGGCGCGCCTTGAGCGGGCGGTCGGTGTCGATTTTGGGGCCGCTGGTTCGATGGATAAGGAGAGGCGCGGCTAACAGGCGCCCCGGCGTGCGAAGAAACGGAGACGAACAGATGTCCTCAACCGTGCTCTACATGTCCATGTCCCTCGACGGTTTCATCGCCGGGCCCAACGCGGGGCCGGGCAACGGTCTCGGTGACGGTGGGGAATGCCTGCACGATTGGCTGACGACGAGCGGTGAGCCCAGCGGCCCGTCCGGCATCCCAGGCCGCCCGTCGGGTGTCAACGGCCAGGTGCTCGACGAGTCCATGGCCACCGGGGCGGTCGTCGCCGGCCGGGGAACCTTCGAGCCCGCCGGTGGCTGGGGCGGCGACCATCACGACGGCGTCCCGATCTGGGTTCTCAGCCGCGGCGAGCCCGGCATCGACGTGGGGCGGTGGCCGCTGGTCACCTATGTCAACGACGTCACGACCGCGATCACCGAGGCCAAGCGGGCCGCGGGCGACAGGAACGTGCTGGTCCACGGCGCCGCCACCGCGCAGCTCGCGCTCGCCGCCGGCCTCCTGGACGAGATCGAGATTCACCTCATCCCGGTGCTCCTCGGCCAAGGGCGCCGCCTCTTCGACAACCTCGATCCCCAACACATCGAGCTCGAGCGCACCCGGATCCTCGAGGGGGACGGTGTCACCCACCTGCACTATGTCGTCCGACGGTGAGCGGCGAGGAGGAGAAACGGGAACCAATCGGGGAGTCCGAAATGCGTGAACTGGTACTACAGATGGGCGTGTCGATCGACGGCTACGTCGCAACCATTGACGGAGCGCACGACTGGGGCTATGACGGCGAAGACCCGGCGACGAAGAAGTGGAAGCTCGCCTCCGTCTGGGGCGCCGGCGCGCACCTGATGGGCCGGCAGACCTACGAGGACATGGCCTCGGTCTGGCCGGAGTCGTCAAGTGATTACGCCGCGCCGATGAACGAGATCCCGAAGGTGGTGTTCTCGAAGACGCTCGAGCGCGCCGAGTGGCCGGAGTCGCAGATCGCGGCCGGTGAGCTCGCCGACGAGATCGCGCGGCTAAAGGCGGAGGACGGCGGCTACCTGGTTGCGCACGGCGGCGCGAAGTTCGCACAGGCCCTCTCGCGCGAGCGGCTGGTCGATGAGTACCGGCTGGTGATCCATCCGGCGGCGCTCGGCGACGGCCTGGCGCTGTTCAAGGATCTGCCGAGCCGACTCGCGCTCGAGCTGGTCGAGGCGCACACGTTTTCGACCGGCGCGGCAATCCACGTCTACCGCCCGAGGTAGCTCCAGCCCCACGTGAGCCCGGGGAAGGCTCCTGGCGTCTCATCGGCGCAGGGCGACCCGCGCTAGCCTTGGGCGCCCGCATGAGCGTCGAGGCGGAACTCGACTGGCGTGACCGCCAGGTTTCGGCCGCGGAGGCGGTGTCGGTCGTGCGCCCTGGCGACAGGGTCTTCGTCGGAAGCGCCTGCGCCACTCCGCGGACTCTGGTGGGTGCCCTGGAGCAGTTCAAGCGGTCCGGGGTTGTCCTCGTGCATTTTCTCACCGACCGTGTAGGCACGGGTGACCCGCCCCACTCGAACTATCGGCATCGCGTGTTCTACGTCGGGCGCGACGTTCGCGCCCTGCGTGATGTCCCCGCTCTGCGCGAGTCGGGTCTGGTGGAGTACGTGCCGCTCTCGCTCGGGGACGTCCCCGAGCTGTTCCGCAATGGGCAGATCCCGCTTGACGTCGCGATGGTGCAGGTCGCGCCGCCCGATCCGGACGGTACCTGCAGCCTGGGGATATCGGTGGACTTGACCAAGGCCGCGGCGCTGGCCGCCAGCACCGTGATCGCCGAGGTCAACCCCGCGATGCCTCGCACCGCGGGTGACAGCCGGATTCCGGTCGATCGAATCGCGAGTTTCGTGCCGGTCGAGACCCCCGTCGTGGAGTATCTCCACGACCCGGCCGGCGAGGTGGCCGAGCAGATCGCCCGCTACGTCGCCCGGCTGATCGACGATCGGTCCACGCTTCAGGTGGGTCTCGGCCGAGTACCGAACGAGATGCTGGCTCACCTGACCAACCGGCGCAACCTGGCGATCCACTCGGACGTCATCACGGAGCCGATCGTCGATCTCGTCGCCGCCGGCGTCGTCACCGGCCCGGTCGCGACGAGCTGGGCGATGGGCTCGAGGCGCCTCTACGACCTGGTGGACGACGATGCCCGCTTCGCCTTTCATCCGATCGAGTACATCTGCGACCCAACGGTCATCGGGAGCCGGGAGCGGATGGTGTCGGTGACCCAGGCCTTCACCATCGACCTCACCGGTCAGGTGTCAACCGAAAGCCTCGACGGGGCGCTGTACGGGGGAGTCTCCACCGGGCCGGCGTTTCACCGCGGGGCCCTCGCCTCTCCCGGCGGAATGGCAATCGTCTGCCTCGCCTCGCGGACCCCGGCCGGCCGGTCCGCCATCTCGCTCGACCTTGGTCCCGGCGAGGCGGTGGCGATCCCACGGGCCGACGTGCACTGGGTGATCACCGAGTACGGCACCGCGTACCTGTTCGGCCGCTCGCTTGCCGAGCGCGCGGTCGCACTGATCGAGATCGCGCATCCCGATGTCCGCAGGGAGCTGCTCGACGCCGCCATCGAGAGGGGCCTTGTCGGTGCCACGCAGCAGCTGCGCAGCCGCACCGCATATCCGGTAGCCCAGGTGCACGACATGCGGCTACACGACGGCCGCGAGGTGTGCCTGCGCCCGACGCGCACGAGCGACACGCGAGCGATGCAGGACCTCTTCTATCGACTCAGCGAGGAGGACCGGGAGACCCGGTTCCTCCATAAGCTGAGCTCGCTCACGGACAGCGCCGCCCAATACCTGTGCAGCGTCGACTACGAGGAGGAGATGGCCTTCGCCGCCGTCGTCGGGCCGTCGGCGCACGAACGCATCGTGGCCGCCAGCTGCTACTACCTGAGCCCTGCAACCGGCCTGGCCGAGGTCGCGTACATGGTGGATCCGGACTGGCAGGGCGTGGGCCTGGGAGGGATTCTGCACGCGGGACTGGTCGAGTACGCCCGCGAGCACGGCGCTCGCGGCCTGACCGCGGACGTGCTGCTCGGCAACTCGCGCATGGTGCGCGTCTTCAAACGCGGCGATCACTCGCTCAGCGTCAAGACGGACGCGGGCGTCCAAGAGCTGACCATGCTCTTCTAGCGGCAGTGAACGGCCTATCCGCAAGGAGCGACTCAACCCGTGCTGCGGCGACGCGCGATCGGCCCGCCTACACGCCCGACCGGCTCGCCGAGCGGATGCTGGCGTCGGGTCGCGCCCGGGAGGGCGAGCGCAAGCTCGTGACGGTGCTGTTCGCAGACGTGGTCGGCTCGATGGAGTTGGCCGAGCGGCTCGGCCCGGAGGAGTGGCGGCGGGTGATGGGTCGCTGCTTGGCGATCCTGTGCGAGGGGGTCCACCGCTTCGATGGGATGGTGGACCAGTTCACGGGCGATGGGCTGATGGCTCTGTTCGGGGCGCCCCTCGCACAGGAGGACCACGCCGCCCGTGCCTGTCACGCCGCGCTGCGGCTGCTGGAGCAGCTCACCGGCTACGCAGCCGAGCTGCGCCGCGCCCGCGGGTTGGAGTTTGCGGTCCGCATCGGGCTGAACTCCGGCGAGGTGGTGACGGGGCCGATCGGGGACGACCTGACGCTGCAATACGCCGCCGTCGGCCACACGGTGGGGTTGGGGCGGCGGGTCGAGTCGCTGGCGGCCCCGAACACCGCCTTCGTGTCGCAGGACACGGCGGCGCTGGTGGAGGGCTACTTCGAGCTGCGCGATCGCGGCATGCGCGAGGTCAAGGGCGTGAGCGAGCCGGTGCGCGTCTATGAGCTGGCGGGGCTGGGGCGCCTGCGAAGCCATCTCGAGGTATCGCGGGCGCGCGGCCTGTCGCGGTTCGTGGGGCGCGAGCGGGAGCTGGCGACGCTCCAGTCGGCGCTCGCGAGGGCCCGAGAGGGCTCCGGCCAGGTGGTGGGGATCGTGGGCGAGGCGGGGATCGGGAAAAGCCGCCTCTGCTACGAGTTCGGCGAGCGCTGCCGCAGGAGCGGGATCGAGGTGTGGGCCGGGCAGTGCACCGCCCGCGGCGCACGCCAGCCGCTGCTGCTTGTGCGCGAGCTCGTGCGCTCCGTCTTCGGCGTCACCGACTGGGATACCGAACAGGCGGTGCGCGACAAGGTGGCGGGCCGGGCCCTTCTCCTCGACCCGTCGGTCGAAGGCGAGCTGCCGCTCATCCTCGAGCTGCTCGGAATCCCAGGCGATGGGCCCTCCGCGGGCTCGGAGCAAGATGGCGAGCGGCTCTTTCCGACACTGAGGCGCCTGCTGCTCGGCGGGCCGGGAGCTGGGCCGGGCGTGATCGTGGTCGAGGAGCTGCGCTGGATCGATCCACCGAGCGAGGCGTTCCTGAAGGCGCTCGTCGAGGCGCTGTCCTCCACGCCCACCCTGTTGGTCGCGAGTTTTCGCCCGGAATACCGGGCCCGTTGGCTCCAGGCCTTCAATTACACGGCGCTTCCGATGCGACCGCTCGATGAACCGTCGCTTGCCGCCCTTCTCCGCGATCGGCTCGGCACCGATCCCTCGCTCGCGCCGCTGGCCGAGCGCATCCCGGACCGCGCGGGCGGCAACCCCTTCTTCGTCGAGGAGCTGATCCGCGACCTGGTCGAGAGCGGTGGCCTCGAGGGCGAGCGCCGCGCCTTTCGGGCCGCCGCTCCGATCGACGAGGCGGCGCTGCCCGCCACGGTGCAGGCGGTGCTGGCGGCGCGCATCGACCGGCTCTCCCAGCGGGACCGGACCGTCCTGCAGGCCGCGGCGGTGATCGGGCACCGGTTCACCGAGCCGCTGCTGAAGCGAGTGACCGGGCTCGACGACAGGGAGTTGCGTGCAGCGCTGCGAGCGCTGGTCGGGGCCGATCTGCTCGTCCAGAGCACTACAACCGCGGCCGGGTACGCCTTCAAGCACGACCTCACCCAGGAGGTCGCCTACCGCTCCGAGCTCAGCGAGCGGCGCGCGCGCATCCACGGCGCCGTAGCGCGCGCCCTCGAGCAGGAACACCCCGACAAGCGCGACGAGCTCGCGGCGCTGATAGCACACCACCTCGAGGAAGCCGGCGAGAGCACGCACCCCCACGGGCCCGCCGCTGACCCGCGCGAATAGAGCCCACGTCGTTCTGGGACGTGGTCGCGGCAGCCTCAGCGCGTGTGGATTCGCTCGCCCTGGGGGCCGAAGATCGCCAGCGCCTCGGCCGGGCCGCCGACGGCGCCGAGCGAGTGCGGCACTCGGCAGGAGAACTCGGCGGCCTCGCCGGCCTCCAGCACGAAGTCCTCCTCCCCGAGCACGAGCCGAAGCCGGCCCGACAGCACGTAGATCCAGTCGTGTCCATCGTGGACGCTGAGCGTCGGGAGGGGCTGCTCGGCCGGGTAGAGGACCTTGTAGGCGTGCATCCCGTTCGCCGCTCCGGCCCGGGTGAGCGGCAGGAAGGTGATCCCGTGACGCTTGAAGGCGCGGCTGTGGACGCGTGGGTCGGCGTGCTCCGGCGGGGCGAGCAGGGCGTCGACGCTGACGCCGAGCGCGCGGGCCAGCGGGGTCAGGTGGCCGAGCGTGAGCCGGCGAGCGCCGGACTCGAGGCGCGACACCGTCGAGGCGGCCATCCCCGCGTGCCGGCCGACCTCCTCCAGCGACAGACCGGCCTGCTCGCGCAGCTCGCGCAGTCGCCTGCGGGTCCGCTCGTCCGCCGAGTTCGTTGCCATCTTGGCAAGGCACCTTGACAGACCGGGACGCCGTCCGCCACCCTGAGAGGCATGGACACGGACATCGACGCCCTCGTCGTCGGCGGCGCCGCCGCCGGCCTCTCCGCGGCGCTCGTGCTCGGGCGGGCGCGGGTGCCCACGCTCGTCGTGGACGCCGGCGAGCCGAGCAACCGCACGGCGGCCGCGATCGGCGGCCTGCTCGGCCAGGACGCCACGAGCCCCGCACAGCTCTACGCCGCCGGCAGAGCGCAGATCGCGGAGCTCCCCGCGGTTGAGCTGCGCTCGGGCGTCGTGACTCGGATCGACCCGGCCGCCGGTGACGGCGAAGAGCCGGCGTTTCGGGCGAGCCTCGCCGATGGCGGCGCCGTCACCGCCCGCCGCGTGCTGGTGGCCGGCGGGATGCATTACGAGGTGCCCGATACCCCGGGCCTCGCGGAGCTGTGGGGCGGAGCGGCGTTCGCCTGTCCGTACTGCCACGGCTGGGAGCATCGCGACGGGCGGATCGGAATCCTGGGCGCGGCCGGCGCCGCGCATCGGGTCGCGCTGCTGCGCTCCTGGAGCGATGACCTCATCGTGCTCGCCGACGGCGAGCTGGGACGGGAGAACCGCGACGGGTTGCGCGACGGCGGCGTCCCGATCATCGAAGGGCCGGTCGCCGCTGTCGCGCCGGGGCTCGTGCGGTTCGCCGACGGCGACGAGCTCACGGTCGACGCGCTTCACGTGCTGGCGCCGATGGCGCCGCGCGACGACCTCGTCGCCCGGCTGGGTCTCGACACCACCGAGCTGCCGAACGGCAAGGGCATCGCCGTCGCCGACAAGTTCGGCGCGACGTCCGTCCCGGGCGTGTTCGCGGCGGCGACGCGGCGGGCGCCGGCAACGTGGCCGCCTCGATCGGCGGCGGCAGCCTGGCCGCCACCGGGCTGCATCGCACGCTCGTCACCGGCAACGGCCACTAGCACCCAGCCTGTGACAGGCTCACTCCCGTGGAGCTGACGCAGCGCCTGCTGGAGATCGACGTCTCGGCGCTCTCGGACGCCGACAAGCGCCTGCCGGTCGTCGACCCCGCTGTCCGGGCGATGATCCCCGAGGTGCGCATGGCGGGCCCGGCGTTCACGGTCCTGGCCGAGGATGATCATCTGCCGGTTATGAGCGCGCTCGCAGAAGCCGAGCCCGGCCAGGTGCTGGTCATCGCGACGGGCGGCGGGTCGGTGGCGGTCTTCGGGGAGTTGTTCGCGACCGAGGCACTTCGCCGCGGGCTGGCCGGGATCGTGGCCGACGGGTTCTGCCGCGACCTGCAGGGCCTGCGGAGGATCGGGCTGCCGGTGTTCGCGAGGGGCACCACGCCGCGCTCGGGCACCACCGTGTCTCGGGCCGAGCCCGGGACGACGGTCGACTGCGGCGGCGTGGAGGTGTCTCCCGGCGACATCGTGTTCGGCGATGACGACGGCCTGCTGATCGCTCCGGAGCAGCGGATCGCAGCGGCGCTCGAGACCGCGGAGATGATCGGGCGCAGCGAGCGCGCCATCCTGGCGGCGCAGTCGCGAGGCGCGTCGCTGCACGGTCTGACCAACCACGAAGAGCATGTGGCTGCCCTCGACCGCGGCGAGGCCAGCGCGCTCGCGTTCCGGGTCGATGACTGACTTCTCCTCCGCCTTCGCGCGCAGGACGCGCATTCCGGGCCGCACCGAGCTGGCCACGATCCTCGCCGGCAGCCCGCCCGGCGTGCTGTCGATGACGGGCGGGTTCCCCAACCCGGCCACCTTTCCCACCGCCGAGCTCGACGAGCTCGCCGGGCGGCTGGTGCGCGAGGACGCCGGCGTCGCCCTCCAGTACACCGCGTGCGAGGGCATCCCGAGCGTCCGCGAGTACCTGGCCGACCGCCAGGAGCAGCTGCAGGGCCGGCGCCCGGATGGTGACGAGCTGATCGTCACCAGCGGGGGGATGGAGTGCATCACGCTGATGTGCCAGGCGCTGATCGAGCCCGGCGATGCGATCGCGGTCGAGGCGCCGACCTACCTGGCCGCGCTGATGGCCTTCCGCCGCGCCGAGGCCGAGCCCGTGCCGATCGCGATGGACGAGGACGGCCTGCGGGTCGACGACCTCGAGGCGAGGCTCGACGCCGGTCTGCGGCCCAAGTTCGTCTACACCGTTCCGGAGTACCAGAACCCCACCGGCCGCACACTGCCGTTGGAGCGGCGTCGGGAGCTGGTCGACCTCTGCCGCCGCCACCAGCTGCTCATCCTGGAGGACGTGGCCTACCGGGAGCTGCCCTTCGACGACGAGGCGGTGCTGCCGACGCTGTGGTCGCTGGCGCCCGACCTCGTGCTGCAGACGGGAACGTTCTCCAAGAGCTTCTTCCCCGGCGTGCGGCTCGGCTGGGCTGCCGGCCCGGCCGAGTTGGTCGCGGAGCTGGCCGCGGCAAAGCAGAACACCGACCAGTGCGCCGGCGGTCTCGGGCAGCGAATGGTCGAGGAGTACGGCCGCGGCGGCGGCTTCGAGCGCCACCTCCCCGCCGCCCGGGCGCTGTACGCGTCGCACTGGGCAGCGCTGTCGGCGGCGCTGGAGCGTCACATGCCCGCAGGGGTCGGCTGGACGGAGCCGGCGGGCGGCTTTCTCACCTGGCTCACGCTGCCGGCAGGACTCGACACGCTGTCCCTGCGCCCGGCCGCCCTCGCGGCCGGCGTGGCCTACGTCCCCGGCCCGCCCTTCCACGTCGGCGACGAAGGCCGCAACGCGCTGCGCCTGTCCTTCAGCCACCTCACCGAGCCCGAGCTCGAGACCGCCGTGGAGCGTCTGGCGGGCGTGGTCCGCGGCGAGGTCGAACAGGCCGCGTAGGTCGCTCAGGTGGCGACGCCGAGGGTGATCGTCCCGCGGTAACCGGGCCTGCCGGCCTCGCGCCGTCTCAGCCTCAGGCGGGCCCGGGAGCGCCCGGCCTGGGCGTAGATCCCATCCTCGGTGTTGGTCACGTCGGCCTGTCCGTGGGCCCGATAGGGACGCCGGCGGTACACGGCCGCGGCCGCGTCGTCGTCGAAGAACACCTGCCCGGTATGAACGACGTCGCCGCCGGTGTGGACCTTGAGGTGGATGTGGGGAGTCCTGCCCGGATACCAGCCGGGGAACACGGTGAGGAACTTCGCCTGGCCACGGGCGTTGGCCCTCTGGTGGCCGCGCAGGTAGCGGGTCTCGGTCGGCCCGCCCGAGAGGCCACCCTCGAAGCCGGAGTACTCACCCCGCGCGTCGCAGTGCCAGATCTCGACGTCGGCGCGCTTGATTGGTTTGCAGGTCCTGGCGTTCTGGACCGTGAAGACGATGACCAGCGGAAGGCCGGGCCGGTCCTCGCGGATATCCCTGCGGGTGAGGTTGGTGTCGATCCAGTACGGGCCCTCGGTGGTCTCGGGCGTGAGGAGACAGGTCTCCGCGGCGCGTTGTGCGGAGGTTGCGCCACCTCCGGCGCCGCCCGTGTCCTCGCCCGGCCCGCACCCCGCCAGCAGGCCCGACAGACCGGCGCCGCCGAGCAGGGTCAGCGCCTCGCGCCTGCGCAGCCCGTCGTCGCTTCGGTCGCGCGGTGGAGGGTTGCCCATGCAGCACAGGATGGCAACACCGTCGGGACCGCCGACGATACTGCTCGCGTGCGTTACTACCCGGAGCTTCGGGCGCAGCGCAGCCGGGCGATTCTCGGGGATGTCGCGGTCGTGGTGCTCGTGGGTCTGTTCGCCTGGCTGGGGCTCACGGTCAACGACACGGTCGACGACGCGGCCAGCCTCGGCCGCGGTGTCGAGGAGGCCGGCCGTTCCGTGCAGGGCGGCTTCGAGGACGCCGGCGGCCTGGCCGCCGACCTGCCCGTGATCGGCGACGCGCTCGACGACGTGTTCACGGAGGTCGGCGCCCAGACCGGGGGCAACACCGCCGCCCTGGGCGCCGAGGGGGCGACGGCGATCGAGGACACCGCGCGCCTGCTCGGCTGGGTGACCTTTGGCCTGCCCACGTTCCTGGTGCTGCTGTGGTCGGTGCCGCGACGGGTGGGGCGCGCCCGGCGGCTGACCGCCGCCGGCCGGGTTCTCGCCGGCGCGCAGGACGCCGAACGGCGGCGGCTGCTGGCGACGCGCGCGGCCTTCGGCCTGCCCTACGAGACACTGCTCGCGACACACTCCCGACCCGATCGGCGCCCTGGCCGAGGGCGACCACGACCCTCTGGTGAACGCCCTGTTCGAGGATGCAGGGCTGCGTCCGCCCGACCCCGAGCGATAGGAGACACGATGGCCATCGAGGGATCCGCCAGCGCCGAGATCGAGGCGCCGATCGAGACCGTCTACGCGCTGGCCGCCGACGTGGAGCGCCTTCCGGCCTGGCAGCCGGAGGTCGAGCGGGCGGAGGTGCTGGAGCGGGACGGCGACGGCAACCAGGTGCTCGTCCACACCGAGACCGACACCAAGGTCCGGACCCTGGCGGCCGACCTCCGGTTCGAGTACGACCCGCCGAGGGGCCTGCGCTGGAGACAGGAGGAGGGCGACGTCAAGTCGCTCGAGGGCTCATGGTCGTTCGAGGACCTGGGCGACGGCCGCACCCGGGCCACCTACGACCTCGACGTGGACCTCGGGCGCATGCTCGGCATGGTGGTCCGAGGGCCGGTGGTGGACGCGGTGCGGCGCCACATGATCGACAACATGCCCGCGAAGCTGAAGGAGGAGGTCGAGCGCGGCTGACCCTCAAGTCGGCCTGAGCGAGCTGTCGCTTCCCGACCACTCGGCCTTGTGCTCGCGCTTGGCCTCCTCGTATGCGACCAGGGCCTCCGGCGAATCGACGTCGCCCAGCGTCGGGTGCCAGGGGACCAGATCGCGGGCAGCCTCGATCCCGAACCGCTTGGCCAGCACCGAGCCGAGCCCCCTGACCTTCATCTCGCCGAAGCCCGGAAGGGCCAGCAGGTTGGCCCTCAGCTGATCGGAGTCGGCCGCCTCGGTCCAGACGCGGGCCGCATCCCCGTCGTAGGTGTCGCGCAGATGCTCCGCCAGCTGGTGCACCTGGCGTGCCATGGACTTGGGGTAGCGATGGATTACCGGACGCTCGAGGAACACCGGCTCGAGATCGGTCGACGCGAGCGTCTGGGCGTCGAGCGCGCCCAGGCGCTGCTTGAGGGCGAGCGGCCCGGCGAAGGCCTTCCGGACCGTCACCCGCTGGTCGAGCTCGAAGCCGACGACGAGCGCCATCGGGTCCGTGGCGATCAGGGCGTTGGCCTCGTCGGAATCCGTGAAGTAGAGGCGGTCGGGCACGAGGCGATCGTAACCGGGGCCAGGCGGTGGTGCGCGACCGCGGCGTGACCACCCCGCGGTCGGTCTCCCACCGCTACGCCGCCTGCTGAGCCTGGGCAGGCAAGTTAGGGTGCCCTAACTAAACCTGATACGTTGGGTCGGAATTCGCCTCCGATCACCTCGGCACCGGTTCATGGAATCTCACAGTCGCGACGGCCAGCCCGGCCCCGACCGCCTGAGTGGCTCTTCCTTCGGCAGGCTCGCCGGCCTCCCGGACGCTCCGCTCGACCGGATGCTGCTCAGCCTGGCCTCCGAGTTCCGCCCGGTCGACCGCCAGGCCGCGGACGAGCGCCTCGACGAGCTGGCCCTGCCCCTGTTCGGCATGGCGTCGCGGGGGCCGGAGCAGCGCGGGCGCGAGCTGGTGCGCGTCCTCGTGCTGGAGGCGGGCTTCGCTCCGGCCGGGCCCGGGGTCGACGCGCTCATGTTCGACCGGGTGCTGGCCGGCCGGCGGGGCCATCCGGCACTGCTCGCCGCCGTGTTCGCGGAGGTGGCCCGCCGTGCGGGCGTGGCCGTGAGCCTCCTGTCGGACGGGACCGACTGGTATGCCGGGGTGGAGGACGAGGACGAGCTGGTGCTGGTGGCGACCGGGCCCGCGCGCGCCGACTGGAACGGCCCGCCGGGAGTGCGGCGCCGCTGCAGCCACGAGTTGTGTCACGTGCTGCTGTCCGAGCTGGCGGTGGCTCTGGAGATCGAAGGCAACCTGGCCGCCTCCGATCATGCCGTCTGGCTGCGAACCCTCCTGCCCGTCACGGGCCCGCTCCCGCGCTCGGAGTCCGAGGAGGAGGGCGGCTGATCCGGATGGCGCTCCCCTCGGCCGGCGCAGGCCTGAACTGACGGGGGCTCGCCCTCGGTAGATTCGGCCCGGTGGACGCCGTCTCGCCGGAGCTGATTCGCCGCAACACCGCGCTGCTCTCGGCCGCGCTGGCGGCCAACTCGGCGATGCTCCAGCTGTCGGCGGCGGTGGCGTCCATCACGCTCGCGCTGGTGCTCGACATCGAGGGCCTGCTCGGGCTGGGACCGGCGATCGTGCTGGCCGCCGGCGCGCTGGCCGCGCTTCCCGCCGGCCGTGCGATGGATCGCCTGGGCCGGGTGCCCGTCCTCGCCGGCGGCTACGGCGTGGGCATCGCCGGCTGCGCGCTCGCCGCGCTGGGGTCGCGCGCGGAGTCCGCACCGGTGGTGCTGATAGGCCTCCTCGGCGTCGGCACCGCGAGCGGAGTGGCGCTCCTGGCCCGGACCGCTGCCGGCGACATGTACGGGCCGGAGCGACGCGCGCGGGGCATCGCGCTCGTGCTCTTCGGCGCGGTGTTCGGCGCGATCCTCGGGCCCTCGGTGTTCAGCCCCCTGCTGGCCGGGAGGGACCTCGACGGCGACGCGCTCATGCCGCTGTGGCTGGCGGCCGGGGGCTTCATGGTGGTCGGCCTCGCGCTGGTCCTGGCCGTGCGGCCCGACCCGAAGCGCATCGCCGAGCTGCTCGGGCACGACGAGCCCGGCGGGCCCGGGGCGGGCGAGACGGGCCTCCGCGTGCTGCTGGCGCGGCCGGGCGTGGTGCCGGCGCTGCTGGCCGCGCAGGCCAGCTTCGCCGTGATGGTGGCGGTGATGACGCTGACCGGCGCCGTGGTGGTCGACTTCCACGGCCACGAGGGCCATCACGTGTTCCCGATCATCGCCGCCCACGTGGTGGGCATGTACGCCCTGGTGATCGTCGTGGGCGACATCATCGACCGGCTCGGCCGCACCGCCTCCCTCGCCGGAGGCCTGCTGGTGATGGGCGTGTCGGTGATCAGCCTGCTGTGGGTCGAGAGCGTGGTCCTCACCGCCGTGGCCCTGTTCGGCCTGGGCCTGGGCTGGAACTTCTCCTTCGTGGCGGCCACCGCGGAGCTGGCCGACAGCACCGCGGCGGGCGAGCGAGGGAAGCTGCTCGGCTTCAACGACCTCCTTTCCGGGCTGACCGGGGCGGCGCTGGCGCTGATCGGAGGCGTGGCCCTCGAGGTGCTCGGCGTGGCGGCGCTGGCGATCGGCGCCTGTGTGCTGGTGCTGGCTCCGGCGGCCTGGATCCTGCGCAACGGCAGCCCCGTGGCCGCGGCCGAGACCTGATGGCCAGACGCAGTGCGGGCCTGCTCCTCTACCGGCCGGCCGGCGACGGGCTCGAGCTGCTGCTGGTCCATCCGGGCGGCCCGTTCTGGGCCAAGCGGGACGCCGGCGCCTGGTCGCTTCCCAAGGGCGAGTACGCCGACGGCGACGATCCGCTGGCCGCCGCGCGGCGCGAGTTCGAGGAGGAGACCGGCGCGGTACCGCCCGCGGGAGAGGCGATGGAGCTGGGCAGCGTGACCCAGAAGAACGGCAAGCGGGTCATCGCCTGGGCCGTGGAAGGGGACCTCGACGCCGGCGCCATCGCCAGCAACACCTTCACCATGGAGTGGCCGCCGCGCTCGGGCCGCCAACAGGAGTTCCCGGAGGTCGACCGAGCGGGCTGGTTCGACCCGGAGACGGCCCGGGAGAAGCTCAACCCCGCCCAGGCGGCGTTTGTCGACCGGCTGCTCGAGCGGCTTGACTAGCCTGGCCCCGCCACGACCGCCAGCGGCACCAGCAGGTACTCGACAAAGAACAGCGCCCAGACGCGCATGTAGAAGCGGGTGAACGAGGGGCCGTCGGCGGGGTCGACCCGCAGCGCCAGGACCCACAGCAGCGCCAGACAGGCCAGATGGCCCACGACGAGGATCCAGGCGGAGGCCGAGTCGATGAACAGCGGGCCGAGCACGGCCATGCCCAGATAGCCGGCCGTCAGCGCGGCCATGCCCATGGCAAAGGCCGCCCGCGGCCCGAGCCGCACGGTGAAGGTTGCGATCGAGAAGGCCCGGTCGCCCTCGGCGTCGGGCACGTCCTTGAGCACCGCGATGGCGAAGGAGAAGGGGAGCACGAAGAGGGTGAGCGCCACGATCGGCGCGGGCAACGCGCTGATCTCGCCCTCGCCGCCGAGCGAGTCGGCGAAGTGGAGGTACACGCCCAGGTTGACCACGAGCGCGCGCACGATGGAGATGCTGGCGGCGGCCAGGGCCGGATAGCGCTTCAGGCGCGCCGGTGGCGCGGAGTAGGCCGTGCCGATGGCGAGCGCCGCGGCCACGGCCGCCAGCTCGACCCAGCCCTGGGTCAGGGCCAGGGCCAGGGCCAGCAGGCCGCACCCGGCCACCACCCGCCAGGCGGCGCCCACGCTCAGGCGCCCGTCGGGGATGGGAAGCCAGGGCTTGTTGATCCGGTCGATCTCGACGTCCTCGCACTGGTTGAGGCCGACGATGTAGACGTTGACGGCGGCGGCGGCGAGGAGGGTGAGGGCCAGGTCGCCGACGCCGGTGCCGACGGCCACCCCGGAAAGCTCGGCGGCCGCGATCACGTAGATCCCGAGCACGCTGAGCGTGGTCCCCACCAGCGTGTGGGGACGGGAGAAGCGCCAGAGCGTGACCGCGGCGGCGAGCCAGGTCTCCGTCAGGCGGACCGCGGGACGTGCGCCGGCCACGGACATCGATCAGGCCCCGCCGCCCCGCCGCGCGCGCAGGTGCATCGCCAGACCGACAGGCACGAACGCGGCGCCGGCCAGGGAGCCGGCGACGAAGCGGGCCAGCCGGCGCGCCGTCCAGGGGTCGCGCACGTCCTCGGCGTCACCGGCGGCCGGCGGTGGCGGGCCCACGTCTGTGGCGCGCCCCGCGATGGCCAGCCCGTAGCGACGCTCGCCGCCGCCCTCGCCCCACGGGGCCGCCAGCCGGAGCGTCTCGATCTCGCCGAAGCCGGCGCCCTCGAACCAGCCCCGATACTGGGCCTCGGTGGGGAAGAGCATCCAGGCGTCGGCCACCAACCGGGCCAGGCGGCGCCGCGGCGGGAGGGGCCCCACGATCAGCGCGGTGCCGCCGGGCCGCACGACCCGGTGGGCCTCGGCCACGGCGCGAGCGGGGTCGGGCCAGTACTCGATGCTGCCGCAGGAGACGTAGCGGTCGAAGCTGTCATCGGCGAAGGGGAGCCGCTCGGCGTCCCCCAGCAGCTTTGTGCAGGCGGCCAGCCGGGGCTTCTTGCGGGCGCGCCCCAGCTGGTCGGGACTCTGATCGAGCATGGTCACGGCGGCCGGGTCGATCTGCTCCACGATGCCCTCGGTGGAGAACCCGGTGCCCGCCCCGACGTCGAGCGTGCGCAGCTCGGGCTCGTCGAGATGGGCCAGCCGGAGGGCGGCGGTGCGAAGCGGCGGCGTCCAGAAGAGCGGGTTGACCCAGCGGTCGTACAGCGGGGAGACGAAGCGGTAGAACCAGAGCGCCTCCTTCTTATGCTGGATCAGACGCATCGCGATGGGCTTCCGCTGCCGGGGTACGCGTAACAGGACGTGATGGCTCTCTTCTCACTCGACGACTGGATGGACGAGCCGGCCATCCGCACCCACCACCGCCGCACGGCGGCGGTGCCGCAGGACGAGCTCTGGCGAGCGGCCCTCGAGGTACGCCTCGACGATACGCGGGCGCTCGGGCGGCTGGTGCGCTGGCGCATCCCCGACACCCCGGGGGACCAGTCGTTTGCCCGGCTGTTTCGCTCGTATCCGTTCACCGTGCTCGAGGAGGACGAGCACCTGCTGGTGTCGGGCCTGTGCGGGCGCATCTGGACGCTCACCCGCGACTACCCGGCCCTGGCCGGCGCGGACGCGTTTCGGGACTGGGACGAGAACGGCACGGTGCGGGTCATCTTTGCCCACTGGGCGGCGCCGCAGGCAGACGGCAGCGGCCGAGCTGGTCTCCGAGGCGCGCGTGCAACCCGTCGATCGCACCGCGGCGCTGCGCCTGAAGGCGCTGTGGGCGGTGGTGGGGCCCTTCGAGCGCCTGGTGGGGGCGGAGGCGCTCACGGCTGCGGTCCAGCGGGCGGAGAATCGTCGCCGAGCTCCAAGCCGGCCAGCGGCGAGACCGCATCGATGACCGTGCGCCGGCCGCGGCGGACGCGCAGCCGCAGGCGCCCGGCGAGCAGCTGACGGGAGCGCATGTCCACCCGGCGCGCCTGGAGGTCGGGCACCGGGAGCCGGTGCGGCTCCTGTCCCGCGGCCTCGCCCTCCAGCTCCACCCGCAGCCGGGCGGAGCGGACCCGCACCCGCCAGCCCAGCTCGCCCACCTGTGTCACCGCGCGCGCGAGCGGGGGCACCAGCCGCGTGACGCGCTCGCCCTGGCGGATCACCACGGCTGTGGGTGCCGGGCTCGCGCCCAGCAACGGCAGCCGCCCGCCGGCGAAGGCCACGCCCAGGCCGGGATCGGGGAAGGCGTTCGCCTGCCCCCACCACCAGCGCCCGGCGAAGCCCGGGCCCCAGTTCTTCTCCGCGTAGGCGCGGGCGCCGTCCAGCCGTAGGCGCCGGTCGCCCAGCACCGCCTCGCCCTCCACGCCGGCGTCGAGCAGGACGGGGTGCCAGTACTGGGCCAGCCCGGGGACGGCGTGGGCGGGTCCGAGCGCGCCGAACGGGCCGGGCGGCCAGGTCACCCGCGGCATCAGGCGGGCCTCGACGCGGGCGTCGCCGGCCAGGCGCACGGACAGCCGGTCGAGCGAGCCCGTGAAGCTCTCGCCGGCCCAGGCGCCGAAGCCCCGCGGATCGCCCGCGGCCGGCTCGAGGATGCCGTGGCGCAGGAAGCCACCGGGGTGGGCGGCGAGGGCCACGGTGGCCCACGGGCCACCCGCGGCGCGGCAGACTCCGCACAGCCACACGATCACCCAGCCTTCCTCCGGGTGCACGAGTCGCCAGTAGTAGCCCTCGAAGGGCGCGCCGTGGTCGCGGGCGGGATCGCCGAAGGGAAGGTCGGCGCCGGCTCGCCGGTAGGCGCCGGGATGACGGTCGGCGACCATGGAGCGGCTGAAGTCTGCCCCATCGCGGGCCGGCGGGCCGTCACTACGATCGCGGCGAGTGGCGGCGCTCGCGGTCAGCGACAACCCGGACCGGCAGCGGTTCGAGATCACCAGCGACGGCGAGCCGGGCGGTTTCGCGGCCTACCGGCGCCGGCCCGGGCTGATCGCCTTCACCCACACCGAGATCGAACAGCGCTTCGAGGGCCAGGGACTGGGGTCGAGGCTGGTGCACGACGCCCTGGAGGAGGCCCGGGCCCAGCAGCTGGACGTGCTCCCCTTCTGCCCCTTCGTGAGGGCCTACCTGCGGCGGCACCCGGAGTACGCGGAGCTGGTGCCGGCCGACCGGCGGGATCAGTTCGGGCTCTGAAGGCCTATACGGCCTCGAACACCGAGGCCAGCTCGTGCACCACACGGCGGGCGTGGACGCCCTCCGGGTCGAGCGCGGGGTTGAAGTCAGCCACCGAGACCCCGATCAGCCCCGGCGCCGCGGCCAGCGGGCCGGCGAGCTGGCGGAGCTCGCCCCAGTCGAGGCCCAGCGGCTGCGGGTAGCTCACCGCGGGCAGGACGCCGGCGTCGAGCACGTCGAGGTCGAGGTGCAGCCAGGCCGGCCGGTCGCGAAGGCGGGTCAGCGCCCGCTCGCCCACCCGCGCGGGCCCGAGCTCGCGCACCTGAGGTGCCGTGACCGCCTCGATCGCGGGGTCGAGCCGAGCGTTCTCGAAGGCCACGTCGTCGCCGAGCTCATCGGGGCGGTGGCCCATCACCACCACCGCCGACGGGTCGAGGCGCGGGCCCGCCTCGCCAAGCAGGGCCGAGCCGGCGCGACCCGTGAGGATGGCCAGCTCCATGTCGGCGGCCTCGCCGGTGGGCGAGCTCTCGCCGTCGTAGAAGTCGGCGTGGCCGTCGATGAACCAGAGGCCGCAGCGCTCCGGCAGCGCAGCGGCAACCCCGAGCAGCAGCGTGCAGTCGCCCCCCAGCACGAGCGGCCGGTGGCCCTCCGCGAGCAGCTCGCCCACCCGCGCGCCGATGGCCGCGGCGGCTCGGCGCACGTCGCCTGCGCCGACGACGCCCGTGGCCGGGTCGCGGCGGGAATCGTGGATGCGTTCGGGCACCGCTCCCGCGTCGGAGGCTCCCCAGCGCTCCAGGACGCCGGCCGCCCGCAATGCGGCCGGCGCCTCGGCCTCGGCGCCGTCGAGGCCGGCGGAGTCCAGTGGAGCGTCGAGGGCGGCCAGTGCGGGCACCGGCCTCGAGGCTAGCCTCAGCTCAGCTTGTAGGCAAAGCGCCGGCGCGCCTCGTGATAGCTGCTGTCGGCCCCGAAGAAGCACTCGTGCGAGCGGGCCATCTCGTCCCCACGATAGGCCTCGAGGGGCCGGCGCCGCTCGTCGAGCTCGCGCCGGCGCCGCTTCTCCAACCGCCGGCGCTCCCAGCCGGCGGGGCTGGCCAGCCAGCGTGCGAGGCGCCGCACCTCGTTCTCGAAGGCGGCGGCGCCGGAGCCGAAGGCGGCGTCGATGAGCCCGATGCTCACCGCCTCCCCGGTGCCGATGGGGGTGAAGGGGCTGCCGGTGAGGCGGGCCGTGGTCTGGTCGCCCACCCGGCGGGGCAGCAGATAGGTCCAGTACTCCGACCCGTACAGGCCGCCCATGTGCCCGTAGTAGGGGTTCAGCACCACGTCCTCGCGCGCGACCACGTGGTCGGCGGCCAGCGCCAGCGGCACGCCGCCCGCGGCCGTGTCTCCGCGCAGGGCGGACAGCACGAGGTGCGAGTCGGTGGTCACGATCTCCCGCACCACGTCGTCGATCGCGTTCAGGTTCGACCAGGACTCGAGCGCCGGGTTGTCGGCGGCCTCGATCAAGTTCAGGTGGATGCCGTTGGAGAAGTAGTCGCGTCCGCCCATGAGCGCGATGACCTTGGTCTCGCTCCGTGAGCGGGCGTAGGTGTAGGCCTCGAGGAGGCGGTCGCACTGCTCGGTGCTCATCGCGCCGTTGTAGAAGTCGAACTCCAGGTAGCCCACTCCGTCGCGCTCGGTGTAGGCCAGCTCCCGGTAGGTCTGGCCCGGGGCCAGGGGGGCATGCAGCGGCGCCGGCACCTCGGGAGCGTCCGGGGTGCGGCCGGCCAGGGCGAGCGCCCGGGTGGCGGGCAGCTTGAGCTGCGGGCGCCCGTCCTGAGCGCGCCGCTTGAGGTGGGTGATCCACACCGCCCCGTCCACGGTGGCCCGGCAGACGGCGCCGTCGCGCCGCGCGATGATCTCGCCCGCGGGGCCGCGAAGCGCGCCCTCTCGGTGGACGCCGAAGAGGTGGTACTCGGCTCCATCGACCGTGTCGAGCACACCGGGGTGGCCCTCGGCGGCACGGATCTTGCGCACCACGGCGTCCGTCGGGTCGCTGCTCCAGTCGATCGCGCGCACCTCCTGGTCCATCAGCGGGCGAGCGCTGCCGGTGACCTTGGAGGCGGGCGCGAGGGCGGGCGCCTGAGCGCCGGCGGCGATCGCCTCGACGGCCTCGGTAAGGGCTTCGAGCGCGCAGCGCCGCACCTCGTGGCGGTAGAGGCTGCTCTTGCCCGCCGGTCGCATGGCGAAGGTGCGGGTGGCCCACACCTGGCCGGCGTCGAAGTCGCCGTCGGCCTCGAGCACGACCACGCCCCACTCGGAGGCGCCGGTTTCGATCGCCCAGTCGAGCGAGGATGGACCGCGGTCGCCAATCGGCCCCGGGTGGACCACCAGGCAGCGGGTGGAGCGCCAGATCGAGTCGGGGATGAGCTTCTTGAGCATCGGGCAGACGATCAGCTCCGGGTCGTGCCTGGCCACGGCGGCCTCCATCTCGGCCCCGGATCCCACGACCGCGACGTCGACGCCGTGGCCGAGTGCAGTCAGCTCGATGTAGGCGCGCTGGCTGAGGCTGTTGTGGGCCGAGACGAGGAAGAGCACCGAGAGCGAGCGCCGCGCCGGCCTCAGCACGGGGGAGCGGAGGGACGGGGCGGTGGGAGCGGGGGCGAGCCCGGAGCGTGAGGTCATCACCTCCGAGGACACGAGCGGCGCGTCCATCCTTCCGTGACGTTGGGCACACAGCGATGTACGCTGGTCGGCGCGTGGGGGAGCGAGCCGGCGAAGGCCGCGACGGAGACGGGCGCCATGTGATCGTCGTCGGCGACGGCGACCTGAGCGCGGAGACCGTGCGCGCGCTCGAGGGCAGCGGGGCGAGCGTCTCCTGGCTCCAGGAGCCCGACGAGAAGGACATGCGCGAGGCGCTCGAGGGCGATTCGGTCGACGCCGTGGCCGTGGTCGCCCGGGCGGACGCGATCGTGCTCCGTATGGCGCTGATGGTCCGCGCCGTCGACGAGGACGTGCCGTTGCTCCTGACGATCTTCGACCGGACGATGGCCGAGCACATGGAGCGTGATCTGGGCCACACGCAGGTCACCTCGCTGGCGGACATCGTCGCTCCCTCGCTCGCGGGCCCCTGCATCGACGAGCGCTTCACCGCGGTGACCACCGAGGACGGTCGCCTCCTGGGCCTGGTGGACGGCGGGGACGGCGACGTCGGCGAGGAGCCGATCCCCGAGCAGAGGCAGCGGCGCCCCGAGGCCCTTGCGCGGGCGATCTTCACCCCCTTCGACAAGAGCGCCGGTCTGCTGCTCTTCGGCGCGATCGGGCTGATCGCGATCTTTCTGGTGGAGACGGTGACCGCCGTGTTCGTGCTCGACGACTCGGTGGTGGACGCGGTCTACGGATCGGCCAAGACGCTGGTCACCGTCGATCCGAACCTCAAGGTCTCGAAGGGCCCCGGCTGGTACAAGGTCTTCACCTCGGCCACGATGCTGGTCGCGCTCGTGTTCGCTGCGGCCTTCACCGCCGGCCTGGTCGACCGGGTCACGGACCGGCGCCTGACCGGCATGCTCGGACGGCGGAAGGTCCCGCGGCGCGACCACGTCGTCGTGGTGGGGCTCGGCCAGGTGGGGCTGCGCCTCTGCACGATGCTGCGGGCCTGCAACATGCCCGTGGTGGCGGTGGAGCGGGATGCGGACGCGGAGACCGTGGGCGTGGCCCGGGAGGCGGGCCTGCCCGTGGTGCTGGGCCGCGGTGCCGACCCGTCGCTGATGCGCCGGCTGTCGATCCCCCGGGCGCGGGCCGTGGCCGCGGTGACCTCGGACGACCTCGAGAACATCTCGACCGCGATGACGGCGCGCGGCATCAGCGATGACGTTCGCGTGGTGTTACGGGTGGGCGACGGCGAGGTGGCCAACGAGACCCGCTCGCTCCTGGTCCTCGGCGTGGTGCGCGACGTCCACCGGATCGCCGCAGTTCTGCTGGCCCAGAAGGCTCTGGGCGGCGAGGCACAGGGCGTGGTCTGCCTGGGCGACGAGGCGCATCTGCGCTTCCCGGACGGGCGCCTGGAGCGCGCTGAGCTCGACACGCTCCCGGGTCAGTAGTCTCATTCGTTTGGCCTCCGACCCCACGCCCAGCCCCGCCACACCCGCCCGCGGGCGCGTCTGGCTCGCCGCCGACAATCCGCGCGAGCCCGAGCTCGTGTTCGAGCACCCCTACGACGAGGAGCTCAACGAAGCGCTGAGGGGGCTGCCGGGACGCTGGTTCAACTGGCGCCACAAGCACTGGCGGGTGCCGGCCGACCCACGTCTTGCGCGGTCGGTGGAGACCGTCCTGGCCCGCTTCCCGACCCTCGACGCCGAGCCGCAGGTGCTCGCCTGGTTGGACGACTCGGGCAGCTGGCGCGCGCTCGCCACCGCCGTGGCCCACGAGGGCTCGGGCGCGTTCATGCTGCGCACGCTCTCGGGCGAGGCGCCCGAAGACCTGGCGGGAGCGGTCCGGGTGGGCGACGACCGGCTGCGCCTGCCCTTCAACCAGCGGAGCGCTCGACTGCTGCTGTCCTTGAAGGCGGCGCAGCTGGACGACCTGGCGCGCACCAGCGCGCACGACCTGCTGGCCGGCCGCACGCCGGCCGCGGCCGAGCTGTCGCTCGAGATCGGCGAGGACGGCGAGCCCGAGGTGACGCTGTTCAGCGGCTGGGACCCCGCCCCGGCCCGCGCCTTCCGGCGTCTGCCCGAGTCGCGCCTGGTCGACCGTGCCGGGCGGTTCTTCGTCCGCGACGCGTCGTGGGGGGTCGGGGTGCCGGCCGACCCGGCGCTGGCCAAGGACCTGGGCCGCTTCCTGGCCGATAACCCCGGCGTGCAGGTCGACGAGCGCCTGGCCGCCCTGCTCGCCGAGTTGGACGCCGAGCACGACCGGGCCAGCCGGACCGTGACGCTCTCCTACGCCGAGGACGCCGACCTGGACGGCCTGGTCCTGGGCGGGGAGCTCCACCCGTTCCAGCGTGCCGGGGTGCACTACGCGCTCGAACGGCGCCGGACCTTCATCGCCGACGAGCAGGGCCTCGGAAAGACCATGCAGGCGCTGGCCACGCTCGAGGCCGACGATGCCTTCCCCGCCGTCGTCGTGTGCCCGGCGAGCATGAAGCTGACCTGGGAGCGGGAGAGCTCGATCTGGCTTCCCAACCGCAGCGTCGCCGTGCTGGAGGGCCGAACCGGCGACGCCTGGACCGAGAAGGCCGAGCGGGCCGAGATCGTCGTGCTGAACTACGACATCCTGGAGGCGCATTTCGAGCGCCTGGCAGGGCGCGACCCCAAGGCCCTGGTGCTCGACGAGTCGCACTACGTCAAGAACCCGGGCGCGCGCCGGACCAAGGCGGCCATCGCCCTCGCCCGGCGCCTGCCGGACGACGCGCTGCGCCTGGGCCTGACCGGCACCCCGATCCTCAACCGGCCCGAGGAGCTCATCTCCCAGCTGCGAGCGATCGGGCGGCTGGAGGACTTCGGCAGCGGCGCCCGCCTGTCGCGCCGCTTCCGCACCGCCGGCAGCGACGATCGCCTGCACTGGAACCTGCGCGCCCACTGCTACGTGCGCCGCACCAAGAAGCAGGTGCTGGCCCAGCTCCCGGCCAAGCGCCACGACACCGTGCCGGTGGCGCTGGTCAACGAGGAGGAGTACCGCCTGGCCGAGCAGGACGTGGTCGCCTGGCTGCAGTCGCTTCCGCTCGACCTGCGCACGATGGACGCCAAGGTGGCGGCGGCGCTGCGGGCCGAGCAGCTGGTGCGCCTGAACAGCCTGCGGCAGCTCGCGGTGCGCGGAAAGCTCCCCGCCGGGCTGGCCTGGATCGCCGACTTCCTCGCCTCCGGCGAGCCGCTGGTGGTCTTCGCCGAGCACATCGCCACCCAGCGGGCGGTGCTCGATCGCTTCGGCGACGCGCTGCACATCCTCGGGGCGGACAGCTCGGTGAGCCGCCAGCGCGCGGTGGACGCCTTCCAGGCCGAGGACGGGCCCCAGCTCATCGTCTGCTCCCTGCGGGCCGCCTCCCAGGGGATCACCCTGACGCGGGCGTCCAACGTCGCCTTCCTCGAGCTCGACTGGACGCCGGCCCGCCACGACCAGGCGGAGGACAGGCTGCACCGGATCGGGCAGGAGAGCGCGGTGACCGCCTACTACCTGCTGGCGCCGGACACGATCGACGAGACCATGGCCGAGCTCCTGGAGCGCAAGCGGGCCGTGATCGACGCCGTGACCGACGGTCAGGTGCGCGACGAGGAGCGCCTGGTGGACGCGGTGGCCCGCCAGCTGCGGGCCAAGCCGGCGCGGCACCTGCGCGTGGTGGCCTGAGGGCTTGGCGGCGCTCATCCGCCCGTCGTGCGCTTGCGACGCTGGGCGGTGGGCGCCCTGAGTGTGGCTTCCGAAACTCGCGCATACCGCGACTTCTGGAAGCCACACTCCTGGTGGTCCCCCGTCGCCTGAGCCTCAGCCGCGGAGCACGATCCTGAAGCGCGGCTTCTTGGGCAGGGAGCGGTTGCCCGCGTCGTCGATGGCCGTCACCACGAAGCGGAAGCTGCCCGGATTCAGCGCCTTGCCCCGCAGCCGGCCCGCCACGCGGATCGAGTTGCGCCCGGCGTCGCGGTTGTTCTTCTTCAGCGCGCCGATCTTGCGGTAGCGCCCGCCCTTGCGGCGGCGGACCTCGATCCGCACGTCGGCCGCCTCGGACAGCTTGAAGCGCAACCGCGTCGCGCGGCCGCGAGCGAAACGTTTGCGCGACAGCGACAGCTTCGAGAGCTTCGGCCGGGTGGTGTCGGCCCCGGGCGCGCCGCCGGGGCCGTCCGGCCCGAGGCCCGGCCCCACCAGATCGCGGCGGAAGACGTCCCACACGCAGTCGCTGTCCAGCGCGCTGAGGTTGTCTGCCCCTGAGCTGAAGCCGAGATAGCGGCCGTCGCCGGAGAAGGCCGCGCCGCCGGAGTCGTCGTTGCCGCCCACACCCCCGTCGCTCGCGCTCTGCCGGCTGGCCAGGGCCAGGGCGCCGGTCTGCAGGTCGCGCACGAAGACGTCCCGGGCGTTGCCGTTGTCGTCGTTGCTCAGGTTGTCGGCCTCACTCGAGAAGGCGAGGAGGCGCGCGTCGGAGGACAGCACGGCATCCCTGGAGTCGCCATCGGCGCCGGCGCCGCCACCGCCCTGTCGGCTGGCGAGCGTCGTGGTGTCCAGCTCGAGGTCGCGCACGAAGACACCGATCACGGCGTTGGTGTCCTCGTCGCTCAGGTTGTTGGCCTCGGAGTCGAACGCGACATAGCGCCCGTCGCCGAGAGCGCGGGCCGCCTCGAGTCGCCGTTGCCGCCGTCGCCGCCGTCCGGGCCGCCGGCGCTGCGCCGGCTGACCATGCGCACGCTTCCGGTCTCGAGGTCGCGCACGAACACGTTGAACACCGTGTTGTCGTCGATCGTGCTGAGGTTGTCCGCGCTCGACTCGAAGGCCACGTAGTGGCCGTCGGCGGACATGGCGGCACCGGAAGAGCTGTCGTTGGCTGGGCCGTTGCCCGACAGCGCGCTGCGTCGGCTCACCAGCGCCGTCGCGTTCGTCTGCAGATCGCGCACGAAGATGTCGCGCTCGCCGTTGTCGTCGTCCGCGGCCAGGTTGCTCGCGCTCGACTCGAACGCGACATAGCGGCCGTCCGCGGACATGGACCCGAAGGCCGATTGACCGTCGCCCCCGTCGCCGCCGTCCGCCGCGCTCTGACGGCTGACCAGGATGCTCGTGGCCGTGACCGTGTCCCGCACGAAGACGTTGACGTGCGCGTTGTCGTCGCCCGTGCTCAGGTTGTCGGCGCCGGAGGTGAAGGCGACGTAGCGCCCGTTGGCGGAGATCGCGTGGACCTCGGAGACCTCGTTGCCGCCTGTGCCGCCCTCCGCCGCGCTCTGGCGGCTGATAAGGGTGATCGCGTCGGTGAGGGTGTCGCGCAGGAAGGCGTCGCGGAACGCGTCGTTGTCCTCGCTGCTCAAATTGTCGGCGTTCGACTCGAAGGCCACGTAGCGCCCGTCGGCGGACAGAACGGGATCGAAGGAGACCCCGTCGGCGCCGGCGCCTCCCGCGGCGGGCGGTTGCACGCTGATCAGCTCGGTCTCATCCTTGGCGGCCTCGGCGGCGGGGCTGAGCACCAGGAGGGAGGCGAGGAGGGCGAGGGGGGCGGCGAGTCTCGATGTGGTCATGCCCGTCCAACTCCGCCGCCAAGGGGGAATTACGCGCCGCGCCGACCCGCGGCTCGTGCCGCGTGATACGTTCGCGCGCGCCGCGCACAGCGAAAGGGGACGCCGGTGGCCGACTACTCACCGAACGGGGACGGCGAGCTGCAACGCGAGTTCGTCGAGGAGTGGAGCAACAACGCCTACGGCTGCTTCTCCTCCGGGCACAAGTTCTGCCGCGAGGTGTGCCCGGTGATGCAGGTCACCCGCAACGAGAACCACACGCCCACCTCGTTCCACGCCAGCATCGTGGCGATGGAGAAGGGCCTTCTGTCGGTGGAGGACGTGGCCGACGACTTCGTCCACTGCACCCAGTGCGGGGCCTGCGAGCTGCGCTGCCCCAACACCCTCTTCACCGGCGACTTCTACCGCCACCGCACTCGCACCGTGGACGTGGTGAAGGCCATGCGCGCGCTGATGGTCGCCACCGGCAACGAGCGCGAGGGCTGGAAGCTCTGGAACGAGCGCCTCGCGGAGGCACACAACGAGCCCGTGCTGGGCGACGTGCCCGTGAGCCAGGAGCACGTGCGCGACTGGGCCGAGGGCCTCGACATCCCCGTGGGCGGCGAGACCGTCCTGTTCGTCGACTGCGAGGCCGCCTTCTACCGCACCTCGTACTCACGCGCGTTCGCCCAGCTGCTCCAGCGGGCCGGCGTCGAGTTCGGGCTGATGGGCGAGCAGTGGTGCTGCGGCGGACCGGCCGCCGAGATGGGCTACGTCGACCTGGCCAGAAAGCACGCCGAGCACAACGTGGCCGACTGGCGCGCCGTGGGAGCGCGCCGGATCCTGGCCCCGGACCCGCACGACTACATCGCCTTCACCGAGGACTACCCGAAGTACTTCGGGGACGAGTACGACTTCGAGATCGTGCTCGGGGTGGAGCTCGTGGCCGAGCTGGTCGCCGAGGGCAGGCTGGAGCTCACCGAGCCGGTGGAGCGCACCGTCACCTACCACGATCCCTGCCGGCTGAACAAGCGCAAGGGGGTCCACAAGGCTCCGCGCGAGCTGTTGCGCGCCGTGCCGGGCCTCGAGTTCAAGGACGTGGACCACGTGACCCAGTGGTCCTACTGCTCGGGCGGCGGCGGTGGGCTCCCTGTCGAGAAGCCCGAGATCACCGCCGAGATAAGCCGCCGGCGCGTAGAGCGCGCCGACGCCCTCGAGGTGGACGCCCTGGTGAGCGCCTGTCCCTGGTCGGAACGGCCGCTGTCCGAGGCGGCAGAGGGCCGGCTCGAGGTGATGGACCTGTTCGAGCTGGTGGCCCGCTCGGCCGGCATCGAGGTGGGGGGTACGAGGAGCGGTCCCGCGACAGCGGAGGCCGGGACATGAGCGTGGCCTTCAAGAGTGCGGTGGACGACGCGGTGGTGGACGAGCTGCGGGGAATCATCGGCGACGAGAACCGGGTGCTGGACAACCTGAGCTCCCGCACGGTGCGTACCCGCGTGCCGGCCCCGTTCCCCGTGCATCGCTGGGCCGAGTTCATGCCCGACGTGGCCGTGCTGCCGGTGAGCGCCGAGGAGGTCTCCGAGGTGGTGAAGCTGGCCAACCGCCTGCGGATACCGGTGGTGCCGCGCGCGGGGGGCACCGGGCTTGCCGACGGGGCGGTACCGCTGCGAGGCGGGATCTGCGTGGACGTGAAGCTGATGAACAAGATCCACGAGATCGACCTCACCGATCGCACGGTGACCGTCGGCCCCGGGATCAACATGCTCAAGCTCAACGAGGAGCTGCGGCCTCACGGGGTGTTCTATCCCGACGACCCCGCCTCCTATCCCTGCTCACTGGTGGGTGGCCGGATCGGCACGGGCGGCTGGTCGCTGCTGGGTGCACGCTTCGGCCACACGCGCGACCTCGTGATCTCGATGCAGGTGGTGCTCCCCACCGGCGACATCGTCGAGATCGGCGAGGGCGGAGGGCGAAAGCTGCGCAAGTCCTCCACCGGGCTCACGCTCAAGCAGCTGTTCACCGGCCATCAGGGCACGCTGGGCATCACCACGGAGGCCACGCTCGAGCTGGTGCCGCGGCCCGAGCTCGAGTTCTCGGCCTTCTTCGCCTTCGAGGACTACATGAGCGCCCACCGCACCACAGGCGCGCTGACCAAATCAGGCCTGGCCACTCTCGCGGGCGTGGTGCTATTCGACGAGTGGAAGCTGCGCTACCTGCGCCGCGACGATGAGGCCTACATCCCGCAGCCGGATTCGGTGCAGTCCGTGGTGGCGGTGGCCATGTACGGCACGCGAGCCGAGGTGGAGGCGGGCTCGAAACGGGTCATGGAGCTGGGCCGGGCCGACGGCGGGAAGTACCTGGGCGACGAGATCTCCCAGGGCGACTGGGCCTCGCGGCACGATCGCTACGCCACGCCGCTCCACGGGCGTACCAGCGAGGGCCAGGCGGTGCCGATGTCCTGGCACTGCGAGGACGCGGCGCTCAACTACTCCGTGCTGCCGCAGGTGCGCGAGGAGTGGCACGCCATCGTGGAGCGCTACATCGAGCAGTACGGGATCTTCGACGACTGGGGGATGTTCGCCTACACCAGCGGCGCCCATAAGCCTTGGGCCGACTACCTGGTGGAGATCGACGTGGGCATCTGGGAGCAGAAGCTCGACGACGAGAACTGGGCGGGCTGGGTGGCCTGCAAGCGGGAGATCGCCGAGGTGGCGCTAAAGCACGGCGGCTCGATCACGGCCTGCCACGGCGCCACCCGCGAGGGGGACGCCGAGCTGGTGCCCACCGAGATGGGCAGCGCCTGGGAGGTGGCCAAGACCATCAAGCGGGCGCTCGACCCCAACAACGTGATGAACCCGGGCAAGCAGATGCTCGACGAGGCGTACGAATGAGCATTTTTCGCCTGGGCGACCAGAAACCGCCGGAAGCGCGACGCATCAACGACGACGTCATCGAGCGCTTCGAACACGTCTACGAGATCGACCCGGCCAAGATGGAGCTCTTCCCTCAGCAGGACCTGCCGGCCTGGGACACCGAGCGCATCGTCGCCGCGCGCTGGGACCACCTGGACTGGATGCACGACCACTTCGCGGATGACGTCCTGAAGCTGGGACTCGAGTCCGAGACCATGCCGGAGGAGGGGGACCAATGAAGTTCAGCTACTGCATGCTGCCCGACTATCCGCTGTCGGACTCGATCGAGATGATCAAGACCGCGGACGAGCTGGGCTACCACGCCTGCTACTCGGTCGACGAGACCTGGCACAAGGACCTGTGGGTGCTGTTCGCGGCCGCCGCCGACAAGACGGAGCGGATCCGCTTCGGGCCCAACGTCACCCACGTCTTCCTCCGCGAGCCGACTCTCATCTGCCAGCAGCTGGCCACGCTCGACGAGCTCACTGACGGCCGCATGGAGGCCGTGGTCTCCACGGGCAACTTCGGGATGATGCAGCAGTACCACATCGACTGGGAGCACCAGAAGCCGCTGTCGCGCCTCAAGGAAGCCCTGCACGTGATGCGCACCTTCCTCGATGACGGCAAGATCGACTTCGAGGGCGACTTCTTCCAGTACACGGGCCTGTTCACGGCTGCGCGGCCCGTTCAGGACCGCATCCCGCTGCTGATGGGCGGCATGAAGGGGCCGCGCTCGTTCTCGGACCGCCGGCGAGCTGGCCGACGGTTGTCACCAAGCCCTCGGCTATTCCCGCGAGGCCTACGACTACTAGGTCGAGAACATGCGCGAGGGCGCCGAGCGCGCCGGCCGCACGCTCGACGGTTTGGACATTGGCGCCTGGACGGTCACGGTCGTATCGGAGGACTCCGCGGCCGCCAAGCACGCCGCGCGCATGCTTGTCGCCTTCTACATCTCCTCGATGCCGCCGGAGCAGCTCGACGGCACGGCATCGACGCTGGAGGAAGTCCAGCCGGTCGTCGAGGCGCTGGGCGCCGGCGACATGGCAAGCGCGCATACGAGCTGTTCCGGCCCGAGCTCGTCGGAGAAGCTGTCGCTGGCCGGCACGCCGGAGGAGGTGCGTCGAGAAGATCAAGTCCGACATCGAGCCTGCCGGGGTCAACCACATGATCCTCGCCCTCTCCGACCCGCACCTGGTGGAGTTCTTCCCGGCGAGGACGGTCGAGGGCGTGCCGGACATCCAGCGGCCAGCTGAAGCTGGTGGCCGACCGGGTGATGCCGGAGTTCAACTGAGGCCGTCGCACGCTCCCGTCACTTCGGATGGCGACGATTCCCCGGAAGGAGCTGCGCAACAACCTCGCTGAGGTGCTTCACCGCGCCGAGCGCGGGGAGGTGCTCACGATCCCGGCGAGCGGGGACGCCGAGCTCAGCGGCTCGGGGTAATCGAGGCGACCTTCGACCCGGTTCCGGTCGATGCTGCTCGCCGCGGCGGTCGCCGAGCGAGGAGGTCAGCCGCGGCGCCGCGCGATAGACCAGCGGGCTTCACCATCATCGGCGACCTCGTGGCAGTTGAGCGACCCTAGCCCGACGGGTCCAGCACGACCTTTCCGAACAGTTCGCCTCGCTCCATCGCCGCCAGGCCCTCGGCGACCTCCGACAGCGGCAGCTCGCGGTCGATCACCGGCCGCGCCCCGCTGGTCTCGCACAACCGGGCCAGCCGCACGAGCTCGTCGCGGGTGCCCATGGTCGACCCCTCGATCCGCAGCTGGAGGAAGAACACGCGCTGGAGCTCGGCCGACGGCGTCGCGCCGCTGGTGCTGCCGGACACCACGATGATCCCGCCCGGACGCAGTGAGCGCAGGGAGTGGGGCCAGGTGGCCTCGCCCACCGTCTCCATCACCGCGTCGACGCGCTCGGGCAGCCGCTCGCCGCTCTCGAAGGCGGCGTCGGCGCCCAGCTGGAGCGCTCGGGCGCGCTTGTCCTCGTCTCGGCTCGTGACCCACACCCGCGCCCCGGCGTGCCGCCCGAGCACGATCGCCGCGGTGGCCACGCCGCCGGTGGCGCCCTGGACGAGCACGGTCTGACCCGGTTGCAGCTGCGCCTTCACGAACAGCATCCGGTAGGCGGTGAGCCAGGCCGTGGGCAGACAGGCCGCCTGGGCGAAGGACAGCGCCGCGGGCTTGGGCACGAGGTTGCGGCGCGGCACCGCCACGCGCTCGGCCAGCGTGCCCTGATGCAGCTCGGACAGCAGCGTGCGCTTGGGATCGAGCGTCTCGTCACCGCGCCAGTCGTCGCTGGCGATCACCGCGTGGACGATGACCTCGTCGCCCTGCTCGTCCACCCCCGCGGCGTCGCAGCCCAGGATCATCGGCAGGCGGTCCTCCGGCAGCCCGACACCCCGCAGCGACCACAGATCGTGGTGGTTCAGCGCGGCGGCGCGAACCTCCACGGTGGTCCAGCCCTCGGGCGGCTCGGGCTCGGGGCGATCCTCGACCCGCAGACCGCTCAGGGGGTCGTCGCTGTCGATCGCGGCGGCGAAGGCTGCGAGCACGGCTAGAGGCGCGCCCCCGGGGCCTGACCCGAGGTGGCGTCGTGAACGGCCCGGACCACGGCGTCGGGATCGTTCACCCACGCGAAGCGGAACTTGGAGTCGTCGGTGCCCGCGGTGTCGAAGTCCACGTTGCCTACGCTGAAGAGCCGGTCCAGCACGCTCTGCTCGAAGTTGACGTTCTGGACCCGCTCGAGCCGGGTCTCGCTCACGTGCTTTCGCACCATGCCGCGGCTGATGCGCAGTCGCTGATCGGTGATCAGGTAGTGCGTGAACAGGCGCCGCACGTAGCCGAGGACGAGCGTGAGCGCGGCGATCACGACGGCCGCGATCACCCCGATCGCCACCTCGCCCACCAGCAGGCCGACGATCACGAACACCACGGCGGCCAGCAGGAGGCCGCCGGCGTAGAACGCCATCAGCGCCCGCCAGGACGGTCGGCCCTCATAGAGGGTGCGCTCGCCTTCGCGCAGCTCGGACGGCTGGGACACGGCGCGAAGGATATTGCTCGCTTACGGCTATCGTCCCTTCCATGATCGGATTCATCGTGGCCGGCTTGATTATCGGCGCCCTGGCGCGCCTGTTGCTTCCCGGCAAGCAGAACATCGGAATCCTGTGGACCCTCGGGATCGGCGTTGTCGGCTCGATCATCGGCGGGACCATCGCCAACCTGCTGGGCACCGGCTCGATCTGGGAGCTGAACGTGATCGGCTTCGTCTGTGCGGTGGTCGCGTCCGTGGGCCTGCTGGTGGTTGCGGAGCGGAGCGGGCTGGGCGCCGGCTCTGATCCACGGCGCCTGAACCGGGGCTAGCAAGCGGCGCCTTCCTCCAGCGTCTGGGACGGCGTCCGCGCCGGGGTTCCCTTCGGGGTGGCCGGCGGCCTGCTGGCGCTGTCGTTCGGGGTGGTGGCCCAGGGAGCGGGTCTGTCGGCCATCGCGGCGATCGTGATGTCGGCGATCGTCTTCGCCGGCTCCGCCCAGTTCGCAGCGATCGCGATTCTCGCCTCGGGCGGTACGGCGGGCGCGGCCGTGGCCGCGGCGGCGCTCATGAACTCGCGCTTCCTGCCGATGGGAG
Source organism: uncultured Thermoleophilaceae bacterium (assembly GCA_963850205.1). GTDB lineage: Bacteria > Actinomycetota > Thermoleophilia > Solirubrobacterales > Thermoleophilaceae > JACVRW01. Next base: position 315,219 of record CAWKKJ010000017.1, read on the forward strand.
TGGCCCTCGCGCCCTCCCTGCCCGGCAACGGCCTGGCCCGGGCCGCCCAGGGCCAGACGATCGTGGACGCCTCGTGGGCGCTCGCCGCACGGGGCGACGGCAGCTTCGACCGCGGCCTGCTGTTCGGCTCGTCGGCGGTCCAGTACGTGGCCTGGGTGAGCGGGACGGTGGCGGGGGCGATCTGGGGAGACGCCCTGGGCGATCCCGAGGCGCTCGGCCTCGACGCCGTCTATCCCGCCTTCTTCGTTGCGCTGCTCATCGCCGAGGTGCGCGACCGGCGCGCGCTCGGCGTGGCCGGCCTCGGAGCGCTCATCGCACTGGTGCTCGTGCCGCTGGCCCCGCCCGGGGTGCCGGTGCTGGTGGCGAGCCTGGCCGCCCTCGCCGGTCTCTGGGGCCGCCGGGCCGCGGAGGCGGAGGAGCGGTGAGCACGAGCGTCGTGGTGATCGGCGGCTGCGCGCTGATCACGGCTGCCATCAAAGCCGCGGGGCCGGTCGCGCTGGGCGGGCGTGAGCTGCCGGCCTGGTTCACGGACATCGTCACGGTCCTCGCTCCCGCCCTGCTTGCGGCGCTGGTGGCCACGGAGACCCTGGCCGAGGGCCAGCGACTGGCCGTCGGGGCGGACACGGCGGGGGTGGTCGCGGGCGGGCTGGTGGCCTGGCGCACGGGCTCGATCATCGGGTGCGTGGTGGTGGCGGCCGCCACCACCGCCCTGCTGCGCCTGACCGTTGTGTGACCCGGTCCCGCCTCGCCGGGATCGGCGTCCGGGCGCGGTGGGCACGGCCGTGCTGCTCGGGTGGCGCTCGGCTCGGCGGGCGGGTGGCGGCGCGGGTGCCGTCGGGGGGCTGGGTAAGGGGGAACCGTCGGCGCTCACTTCTGTCGCGCGGCTGTCACTCCCGTCGCTTAGCTGTTGCACTGGGGCCGTCGGCGAGAGAGTGTGGCTTCTAGAAGTCGCGCATATGGCGCGTTTCGGAAGCCACACTCGGACCGGCCCCCTCGGCCGGGGCACCCCCAGCGGCGGTGCCCCCTTACCCAGCCCCTTGCCCCGCCCGTGCTCGCCGGGCGGTTGTCACTTGACAGGCCGATCCGCGGCCGATAGTCACCCGTCCGCCCGTGCGACGGATCGCTGCCCTCCTCCTTGCCGGCGCTTGCGTGTTCGCCACGCCGGCGAACGCGGCCGTGCCGGCCGGCTTCGAGGACACGCTGGTCGCCCGGGCGGGCGGCGCGACGGCGATCGCCTTCACCCCGGACGGGCGCCTGGTGATCGCGCAGCGCGCCGGCGAGCTGCGGATCGTCAAGGGCGGGACGCTCCTCCCCACACCGGCGCTGAGCATCGCCTCCAAGACCTGCTCGGACTCCGAGCGCGGCCTGCTCGGCGTGGCCGTGGACCCCGACTTCGCGAGCAACGGCCACGTCTACCTCTACTACACGTACAAGAAGACCGGCACCTGCGAGTACCGCACGCCGAACGTGCCGGTGAACCGGGTGTCGCGCTTCACGCTGGGCGGCAACGACCTGATCGCGCCCTCCAGCGAGGTGGTGCTGGTGGACAACATCCCCTCCTACGGCGGCAACCACAACGCCGGAGCGCTCGAGTTCGGCAAGGACAACTACCTCTACGTGGCCGTGGGGGACGGGGGCTGTGACTACGGGGGCAGCGGCTGCGGGCCCGCGAACGACGCGGCGCGTGAGACCCACACGCTCCTGGGCAAGATCCTGCGGATCACGCCGACCGGCGGGATTCCCACCGACAACCCGTTCCGGGGACTGAACAGCGCTCGCTGCGCCGCCAGCGGGCGCACCGACCCGGGCAAGGTCTGCCAGGAGATCTACGCCACCGGCCTGCGCAACCCCTTCCGCCTGGGCTTCGACCCCAACGCCGCCACCACCCGCTTCTTCATCAACGACGTGGGCCAGGAGACCTGGGAGGAGATCGACGTGGGCCAGGCCGGGGCCGACTACGGCTGGAACGTCCGCGAGGGGAACTGCGCCACCGGGTCCACCACCAACTGCGGCCCGCCGCCCGCCGGCCTGACCAACCCGCTGTACAGCTACGGCCGGGGCGGCGGCTGCACCTCGATCACCGGCGGCGCGTTCGTGCCCAACCGGGTGTGGCCTGCCGCCTACGACGGGAGCTACCTCTTCGGCGACTACGGCTGCGGGCAGATCAGGCGGCTGTACCTCGGCGGCTCGGGCGTGACCTCCACCGAGTTCGGCACCGGCATCGGCGCCCCGGTGGACCTGACCTTCGGCCCCTACGCCGGCGGCCAGGCTCTCTACTACGCCGTCTACAAACCCAGCGGGGACGAGGTTCGGCGGGTTGCCTACACCGGCAACCGCGCGCCCGTCGCCAGCATGGTGATCGCCCCTCGGGACGGGCCCGCCCCGCTGGTCGTGCTCTACGACGGCCGGGCCAGCAGCGATCCGGACGGGGACGCCCTGAGCTACGACTGGGACTTCGGCGACGGAACCGCGCACTCCAGCGCGGCGGCGGGGGCGCACACCTACACCGCCGCGGGCACCTACACCGCGCGGCTACGGGTGACCGACAGCCGCGGGACGAGCGTCATCGAGACGCTGCGCATCGACGTCGGCAACGGCCCGCCGGTGCCGCGCATCGATCTTCCCTTGCCGACCACTCGCTTCCGCGTCGGGGAGACGATCACCTTGCGTGGGAGCGCCACCGACCCCCAGGACGGGACGGTGCCGGACAGCCGGCTGAGCTGGACCGTCCGCCTCCGCCACAACAGCCACACCCACCCGTTCCTGTCCCGCACCGGGAACAACATCACCTTCAGCGCGCCCCCGCCCGAGAACCTGGTGGCCGCGGCCACCAGCTACCTCGAGGTCGAGCTCACCGCCACCGACTCGAGGGGGCTGAGCCGCGCGGTGAGCCAGGACCTGCGCCCGCGCACCGTGGCCCTCACCTTCGCCACCAACCCCACCGGACGCAGGCTGGTGATAGACGGAAGCTCTGTGACCGCCCCCGCCAGCTTCACCTCCTGGGAGGGCTACAGCTTCGGTGTCGACGCGCCGGTACAGGTCGACGGCTCGGTCGGCTGGCAGCCGAGCTCCTGGTCGGACGGCGGCGCGGCCGCGCACACGATCACCACGCCGGCGTCGCCGCAGACCTTCACCGCCACCTTCTCCCGCTGCGGCGGCGGAGCGCTGGGCGCCTCGGTCGTCGTGCTGGGGCTCTTCGGCGTCCCCTACCTGCGCCGCCGCCGCCGGCGCTACTCGTAGACCACCAGCTCCGGCCGCGGCCGAAGGCGCATCACCCGCTGCGGCGTCATCAGGTTCAGGTCCTCGCGATAGAAGAGCTTGAAGCCGTGGTGGCGGTCCCCCCGGCCGCGGGTGAACTCGCGGTACTTGGACACCTTGTTGGGACGGTCGCCGAAGCCGTCCACGTTCACCGTCAGGGCCACGCCCGGGTAGGTCCGCAGCTTGGCCTCGTTCTCGATCATGTCGCCGGTGAAGCGATGGATCACCAGCAGCTTCTGCGGCAGGTCGCCCTGACGGACGATGCGTGAGAGCGTGCGGCTGACGGCGTTGATGGTCGCGGCGTCGGTCGAGCCGATCGACTGACCCGGGATCTCTCCCGGATCCATGCTCCACTCCGGGTCGAGAGCCAGCGACACGTCGGGCTCCTCGAGGAAGGGGCGCAGGGCCCGTACCTCCTTCTCGAAGTCGGCCTGCCCGGGCTGGATGTCGAGGATCAGCAGCGCCTTCTGGCGCCGGGCGGCCCGCAGGTAGCGGCGGATGACCGAGGGTGACTGGCGCTGCGCGTAATCGCCGTCGTCCCCGGCCGCCGCCTGCACGATGGTCGCGATCAGCTCGAAGGCCGGCAGCACCGGGCGGCCCGCTTCGCGGTAGGGCCGCGCCTGGCGCTCCAGCCGCCGGCCGGCCCGCGCGGGCCGGCCGATGCCCAGGGCGCCGAGCTCCTGGTCCTGCGGCGCGCCGTAGAAGGCCACCACGCGCCAGTCGGGGAAGATCTTGCGCCCGCCGCGGGGCAGCTCGGGCGGAGCGGCCTCGGCCGCGTCGTCGCCGCTGGAGCCGCCCTCGCCGGAGCCCGAGAACGGGGAGGTCAGAAGCACGACCGCCCCTCCGACCGCCAGCACCAGCGCGCCCGCGGCGAGACGCCTCCGGCGAGCCGTTTGCCGGCGCAGCTCCTCCCGCCGCCGCCGGCGCTCAGCAATATCCATACCGGGCTGTCTACCAGGCGGGGGCGGGGCGCGGCGGAGCAACCGTCAGCTCCTGGCGCTCCCAGGCGAACTCGAGCTGGGCCGGCTCGCCGCCGAGCTCGCGCCAGCGCTCCTGGGCGCCGCGCTGCAGCGAATCCAGGACATCGTCGCTGTGAAGCGGATCGTGGTGGCAGAGCAGCACCCGCTCTGCCTCCACGCGCCGGGAGAAGGTGAGGGCGTCATCGATCCGAGAGTGGCCCCAGCCCACTCGCGAGGGGTACTCCTCGTCGGTGTACTGCCCGTCGTGCATCAGGAGCGTCGCTCCCCGGGCCAGTCCGAAGCCCGAGACCCATTCGGGCTCGTCGTGCTCGAGGTCGGCGCCCAGCGCGGGCTCGTGGTCGGGGATGTAGCAGAGGGACGTCTCGCCCTCGGTGATCCGGTAGCCGAGGGTCGGACCGCGGTGGGTGACCGAGACGGCGCGCACGGTGGCGGTGCCGATCTGCCACTCGCTCTCCGAGGCCTCGTGAAAGGACACGTGGCAGGGCAGCTCGCGCACCTCCACCGGCGACAGCGGGGCGGAGATGTAGCGGGCGATGCGGTCCCGCAGCGGGGCGTCGGGCGCCTCGGGTCCCCAGATCGAGATCTCGCTGCCCGGGTTGAAGGCCGGCGCGAAGAACATCAGCCCCTGGATGTGGTCCATGTGGAGATGGGTGAGGAGGATGTTGATCGGGCGCTTCTGCTCGCCCAGCTCCAGGCCCATGCTGCGGATGCCCGTGCCGGCGTCGAGCGCGAGCACCGTCCCGTCGGAGAGCGTGACCTGCACGCAGGAGGTGTTGCCGCCGTAGCGCAGCGTCTCGGGCCCCGGCGAGGGCACGGACCCGCGCGTGCCCCAGATCGTGATCTTCACTCGCCCGCCGTCCAGAAGAAGACCATGGCCCCGCGAGTGCCGCCCACCGTGAGGATCGGCAGCGCCGCCGCTTCGATGTCGTTCTCGGCGCCCTTCAGGGAGCGGATCGTGAAGCGGGCGTGGGCCGGGCGCCCCTGTCGCAGCGCGATGGTGAGCGGCATCTCCTCCAGCGGCACCTTCTCTCCCTCGTGGTCGAACGGCCCAAAGGCGTTGCCCCACTCGTTGGGACCCATCTGCCCGACCTCCTCGAAGCGCACGCCGAGCAGCACGCTCGCGGCGTCGTTGAAAAAGACGACGATCCCTTCCTCGTCCACCAGGAAGCCGGGGGTGGACAGCGTCGCGATCAGGTTCCGCGCCAGGATCAGCTCGACGGGCCGTTGCCCTTGGGTCACCGCGGGGACCATAACCGCCAGACCCCTCCGTCGCGACCACGGCGGAGTGTGATCAGGCTCTCACTCCATCCCGAGCTTCGGGTGTACAACGGGCCCATGCAGTACGCCGAACGCCTTCCCACATCCCGTAGCCTGCTTGGGCCGGTGCTGGCCCTGGCCGTCGGGGCCGCAGCCGCGACCGGCGCCTTTGCGCTGCTCGACGACGACACCATCCTGCGGCCCGCGCCCGAGGTGGTCGTGATCGATAACGCGGCCTCCTCGCCTCAGGGCGACATCGAGCACCGGGGCAGCAAGGCCTCCCAGACCGGCACCACCGTGCCCGTCACGGGAGAGCCGGGCAGCCCGGGCACCGCCTACGGCACCGCGCAGTACCGCCTCGGGCGCTAGCCGGCCACTCCGCCGAGCCTTTCGCCGATCGCCCGCCGCGCGCGGGTGAGCGCCTCGGCGTCGCGGAACAGCAGGTAATGGCCGTTGGCCTCGTGCAGGAGCGCGTTGATCTCGAAGGTCAGCTGGCCGGGGTCGGCGTCACGAGCCAGCTCGCCCTGTTGCTGTGCCTGGCGCAGGTTGACCTCGAGTAGCTCGGTCCAGCCCGCCAGCACCGAGCGCACGCGATCCCGGATCGGCCCGCGGCGCGTGTCCCATTCCGCGGCCGTGGAGGCGAAGAAGCAGCCGCCCGGAAAGACGCCACGCTTGACGTAGGACAGGTAGCCCTCGCACAGCGCCTCGAGGCGCGCGCGGCCCTCCGGCTTCTCCATCGCGGGCGCCACGACCTCGGCGGAGAAGACGTCCTCGGCGGCGCCGACGGTGGCGAGCTGCAGGTCCTGCTTGGAGTCGAAGTGCGCGTAGAGGCCGCTCTTGCTCATGCCGATCTCGCCGGCCAGGCGGCCAATCGAGAGGCCCTCCAGGCCCTCGAGGGTGGCCAGCCGGGCGGCGGCGTCGAGGATCATGCGGTAGCTGCGCTCACCGTCGGCGCGGGTCCGTCGCTTGCGTGCCGGATAACTGGCCATCTCGCACTCCTCCCTTGACAAATTAGCACGAGCGGTCGTACTATCGCCCTCTCTCTGAAGTGCGAACGGTCGTACTTAGTAGCGGCCGACGGAAGGAGCGGCATCCCCATGGCCACCATCACCGAGGCGGGCTACCAGCTGGAGGGCACGCTGCTCGAAGCGTGCTCCTGCGAGGTCCTCTGCCCCTGCTGGATCGGGGAGGATCCCGACCACGGCACCTGCGAGTCGTTCATCGCCTACCACTTGGACAGCGGCACCATCCGCGGCGTGGATGTGTCCGGGCTGTCCTTCGTCACGGTCCACCGCATTCCCGGGAACGTGCTGGCGGGCAACTGGCGCGCCGTGTGGTTCATCAGCGAAGAGGCCACCGACGAGCAGTTCGACGCGATCCGAGACGTCTTCGCCGGCGAGCTCGGCGGGCCGCTCGCCGACCTGGCCGGCCTGTTCGGCGAGATCCTCGACGTCAAGCGGGCGCCGATCTCGCACGAGACCATGCACGGCCGCGGCAGCCTGCGGATCGGCGACGTGGTCTCGGGAGAGATGACGCCCTACACCGACCCGAGCGGCGACAGGATCACCACGCTGCGGGACTCGCTCTTCTCCACCGTGCCGGGCTCGCCGGCGTACGTGGCCAAGGCCGACAACCTCCGGGCCGACCTGCCGGAGTACGACCTCGTGTGGACCTACGAGGGCAGCAACGCCATCCAGTCGGACTGGAAGCTCGCCCATCCCGCGGCGGGCTAGGGCGTGACGGTGGAAGCCGCCGGGCGGCTGGCGGCGGTGGGCTCGGAGCGGCTCGGCCGGGTCCCGCTCGCCGTGCTCGCCGCCATCGCGCTGGCCTGGCTCACCGCCCTCGCCGCGCACACCGTGGGCGCGGCGTCGCTGCTCCACCACGACGCGCTGGCCGATGACGGGCCCGCCCTCCATGTCGCTCTGCCGTTGTTCCTCGTCGCGTGGCAGGTCATGATCGCGGCGATGATGCTGCCCTCCAGCCTCCCGCTCGTGCGCCTCTTCGCGGGTGTCTCGGCGGGGCAGCCCCGGCCCCGGGTGGCGATGGCCGGCTTCCTCGGTGGGTACGCCCTGGTGTGGTCGGCCTTCGGGGCGCTCGCCTTCCTCCTCGACGTGGGCCTGCATGCCGTCCTGGACGCCAACGCCTCGCTGCGGGAGCACGAGTGGCTCATCGGCGGATCGGTGCTGGCGCTGGCGGGCGCCTTCCAGTTCACGAAGCTCAAGGACGCCTGCCTCGACAAGTGCCGGCACCCCGGCGCGTTCATCATGCGCTTCTACGAGCGCGGCGCCGGCGGTGGCCTTCGTCTCGGCGCCCGCCACGGAGCCTTTTGCGTGGGCTGCTGCTGGGCGCTGATGCTGGTGATGTTCGCCGCCGGGGTGGCCAGCCTGGTCTGGATGGCGCTGCTCACCGCCGTGATGGTCTTCGAGAAGACCCGCCCGGCCGGCGCACGGACCGTGCCCGTGACCGGCGTGGCGCTGCTCGGTGCCGCGTCGGTGGCGTTCCTCTACTCCGCGTACGCGGCCGGAGTGCTCGGATGAAAGCCGTCGAGGTCAAGCGGCTCGAGCGGGCCGGCTGGGGGGAGAGGGCGGAGAGCTACGGCCTGCTCACCGGCCGGATCACCGCCCGCTTGGTGGAGCCGCTGCTCGACGCGGCCGGGATCCGGCCAGGCACGCGCCTCCTCGACGTGGGCACCGGCCCAGGCACCGCGGCTCGGCGAGCGGCCGAGCGTGGTGCCACCGCCACCGGCGTCGACCTCGCCGGCCCGGTGGTGGCCCTCGCTCGCAGGCGTCATGGCGGGGTCCGCTTCCTCCAGGCGGACGCCGAGGAGCTTTCCTTTGTCGATCGGTCGTTCGACGCGCTCGTCTGCAACTTCACGATCAACCATCTCCCCCAGCCGGAGCGGGCCATGCGGGAGTTCGCTCGCGTGGTGGCGCCGGGCGGAGGGATTGCGCTGACGACCTGGGACCTGACCGCGCGCAACCGGTTCCTCGGGATTCTGGCCGACGCGATCCGAGCGGCCGGAGTGAATGCGCCGGACGCTCCGGCCGGGCCCGACCCCTATCGCTTTGCGGACGGCGACGAGTTCCGGGCACTGCTGCGGGGCGCGCACCTGGTGGATATCGGCGTGCGCTCGCTGTCACTGACGCATCGCGTCGCCGACGCGGACGAGCTGTGGCACGGGCTGCTCGGCGGCAGCGTACGCACCGCGGGGCTGGTCGAGGCGCAAACGCCGTCCGTTCGTGACCGAATCCGCGCGGCGGTGGAGCGGCTGGCCGAGCAGCATCGCGTGGACGGGCAGCTGGTCATTCCCGTGAGCGTCAAGCTCGCACATGGTTGGAGACCATGACGGTCGAGGAGCGGCTTCGGGTCGCCCTGACCAGCGGCGACTTCGCCGCGCTGAGCGACCTCTACGCCGCCGACGCGCTGCTCGACGCGAACCTCCCGGGCGGACGCGTCAGGGTCGCCGGGGGAGAGCCTGCGATCGAGTTCCTGTCGGCGCAGTTCGCCGGGCCGGGACAGCTGGTCGAGTGGTCGCCACGAACGCATCCGGAGGGCATAGAGCTCTGGTTCGAGCGCGTTTCCGACGGCGGCGCCGCAGTGCGCCAGCGCCACTACCTGCAGCTGGATGGCGAGCGCATCCAGCGCCACTGGGCCTACAGCGCGCCGCCGCGCACGCTACGCCCGGGACGGGCGGGACGCCGGCGTCTGGTTCGACCCGCGGCTGGTCTCCCATCTCGGTGAGGTCGCCGAGCACGAGCCGATGATCTCGCGGGGCTGGTCCGGGAACGTGCTCGAGCGCCTCGTCCTCACCGACGGCCGCCGCCTGGTGGCCAAGCGCATCGTGCCCGGCGCCAACTGGATCGACCGCCACACTCGCGACGAGGGCCGCGAGGCGTTGCTGTACCTCTCCGGCACGCTCGGCCGGCTGCCCGCCAGCATCGATCACGCCGTGGTGGCTGCGGAGCGCGAGGGCGACGCCTGGTGGGTGGTGATGAACGACGTCTCGGGCTTCCTGCTGCCCGACGGCCGGCGGCTCAGCAGGGAGGACCACGGCCACGTCCTCGCCGCGGCGAACGGGATGTGGGAGGAGTTCTGGGGCGAGCGGGTCCCCCACGCGTGCTCGCTGCAGGATTGCCTCCGTCTCTTCTCTCCCGCGATCTCCGCGGCCGAGCGCGACGGCCTCGATCTCCTGCCCAAGCAGTACGAGCCCTTCTGGGAGGCTTTCGCCGATGCGGTCGACGATGACGTCGCCGAGGCCGTGCTCGCGCTGGTGGACGACCCGGCGCCGCTCGTCGCCGAGCTCGACGGCTGCGGCACGACCCTCATCCACGCCGACATCCGCGACGAGCAGATCGGCCTCGACGGCGCTCGCCTGATCCTTCTCGACTGGGGCCGGGCCAGCCAGGGCCACCCGGTGGTCGACCTCTTCTGGTCCATGTGCCACAACGCCTGGCGGATCGACGCCGATCACGACGAGCTGGTGGACGACTACCGACGCGCCCGTGGCGAGCACGACGACGCGCGGGCCGTCGAGCTCGGCGTGATCGCCGGCCTGGTCATGTACGGCTGGGTCTTCGGCCACAGCGCCGTCCGCCACCCCGATCCGGCCGAGCGGAGCTGGGCCCGCGGCGAGCTGGCCTGGTGGGTGCCGCGGGCGCGTCGGGCTCTCGGGATGTGGTCGCCGGTATAACGGCGGGATGAGCGAACGCCCGGGCCGGGAGTGGTACGACGCCGTCTACGGAGGCTTCGCCGACGAGGTCAACGCCGCCATCCGGGCCGAGGCCTTCGGCGAGGAGATCGGCCAGAACTCGTGGCTCAGCGCCGACGAGCACCGCACCTTCTTCGCCCGGCTCGGCCTCGGCGCCTCCAGCGAGGTGCTCGAGGTGGCGAGCGGATCCGGCGGCCCGGCGCTGTGGCCGAGACGGGCTGCCACGTGACCGGCGTCGACCTGCACGACGCGGGTGTGGCCGCCGCCAACGCGGCCGCCGCGGCGGGTGGAGTCGAGAGCCGGGCGCGCTTTCTGCGCGCCGACGCGCGGGAGCCGCTGCCGTTCGACGACGAGACCTTCGATGCGCTGCTCTGCATCGACTCGGTCAACCACGTCTACGAGCGGGAGGCGCTCCGGCGCGATTGGTACCGGGTGCCCCGGGCCGGTGGGCGCCTGCTGTTCACCGATCCCATCACCGTCACCGGCCTCATCCGGCGCGAGGAGATGCCTACCTGGCTGAGGCCGCCGCCGTTAGGCTCGGCTTCTCCATGCGTCTCCATCTGCTCGAGCGCATTGGCCGTTTCATCCGCTTCTCGCCTGAGGGCAGGCCGGTGCGCGTGTGGGTGGAGGGGATGCCGGGCGCGGACGAGACCGAGGTGGTGGCGGGCACGATCACCGAGCTGCGTGATGGGGCGGCGGTGGTTTTTCTGCGCGATCCCGAAGGCGCGACATGCTGGGTGCTCGCGGTCCCCCGCGACGCCGGCTGGGGCCTCGAGGCGCTCTGGTTCAGCTACATCGCGGTGAACGCCTTCGAGCTCGATGGGGGCGCCGGGCTGGGGGAGTGGCACATCCGTCTGGGGTCGAAGCCGTAGGGCGCCCGGCGGCGCCCCAGCTCGACGCCGATGGTCTGTTTTTCGCGTCTCCAGGGCGGGGGGTCTTGCGTAAGGACTTGCGTACGACGTGCCCCAAAAGCCCGCAATTTGCGAGAAAACGGGATGGTTTTCGGCGACCTGATCGCCGACTTTGGTCTGCCGAGGGTACGTCCACCTCGGCCCCTATGAACAGTCTCGAGCAGCCGAGTTGACAAGTAGCCGCGGCATCGCAGTGCGCGCCGTCGCCGTTCTGGCGAGCGTCGTTGTGCTGCTGTTCGTCCCCGGCGCGGCGTCCGCTCAACTGCCGGCGCTGCCGGCGGAGCCCGTTTCGGAGGTCGCGCCGGCCGTGCCCGTCCCGGCGCCCGCTCCGACGGCGCCCGCCGCTCCGGCGCCCGCCCCGGTGGCGCCCGCTCCGGCGGCTGAGGCGCCCGCTCCGGCACCTTCGGCCCCGGCACCTTCGGCCCCGTCAGAGCCGCCCTCTCCGGCCCCCTCGGCGCCTGCCGCTTCGTCCGAGCCGGCAGCTTCGACCGAGCAGGCACCTGCGCCGGCCCCCGAGCCTCCTGCTCCGGAGGCTCCCGCGCTCCCTGCCGTCGACGTCCCTGTGGTTGAGGTTTCGGTGCTCGAGGACGCCTCGCCGGCGCCTACGGCCCCTGAGCCCGCCGCTTCGGAGGCTCCGGTCCTGCCGCCGGCTGAGGTCCCCGCCCTCGAGGCTCCGTCCCTCCTCGACGATCCGGCGCCGGCCCTCCCGGTCGCGCTTTCCCTGGACGACGAAACACCCACGCTGCCCGACCCAACGCCGCTTGCGGACGCCACTCCGATCGAGACCTCTCCGCCGGCCCCGTCCGCCGAGATCGTCGGCGACCTGGTTCCGAGCGTGCCTGCGCTCCCGGCCGAGCCGATTGCGGCCCCCGGCGTCACCGATGCGGCCGCCCCGGTCGTGGACGCTGACGCGGCCGTCCCGGTGGTCGATCAGGTTGTCGACGCAGCGGCCCCGGTGGTCGATCAGGTTGTCGACGCAGCTGCCCCGGTGGTCGATGAAGTTGCCGATGCGGCCGCCCCGGTCATCGATCAGGTCGCCCAGACGGTCACTCCGGTGGTCGATCAGGTCGCCCAGACGGTCACCCCGGTGGTCGATCAGGTCGCCCAGACGGTCACCCCGGTGGTCGATCAGGTTGTCGACGCAGCTGCCCCGGTAGTCGATGAAGTTGCCGATGCGGCCGCCCCGGTCATCGATCAGGTCGCCCAGACGGTCACCCCGGTGGTCGATCAGGTCGCCGACGCGGCTGGCCCGCTGGTCGATCAGGTCGCCCAGACGGTCACTCCGGTGGTCGATCAGGTCGCCGACGCGGCCGTCCCGGTGGTCGATCAGGTTGTCGACGCAGCGGCCCCGGTGGTCGATCAGGTTGTCGATGCGGCCGTCCCGCTGGTCGATCAGGTCGCCGACGCGGCTGGCCCGGTGGTCGATCAGGTCGCCCAGACGGTCGTCCCGGTGGTCGATCAGTTCGCTGATGCGGCTGCCCCGGTGGTGGATCAGGTTGTCGACGCGGCGGCCCCGGTGGTCGATCAGGTCGCCGACGCGGCCGTCCCGGTTGTGGATCAGGTCGCCCAGACGGTCGTCCCGGTTGTCGATCAGGTCGCCGACGCGGCTGGCCCGGTGGTCGATCAGGCCGCTGACGCGGTCGTCCCGGTGGTCGATCAGGTCGCCCAGACGGTCACTCCGGTGGTCGATCAGGTCGCCCAGACGGTCGTCCCGGTGGTCGATCAGGTCGCCGATGCGGCCGTCCCGGCGGTCGATCAGGTTGTCGACGCGGCGGCCCCGCTGGTCGATGAAGTTGCCGATGCGGCCGTCCCGGTTGTCGATCAGGTCGCCCGACGGCTCCGGGTCATCAGGTCGCCGACGTCGTGGTCGATCAGGTCGCCGACGCGGCCGTCCCGGTTGTCAATCAGGTCGCCGACGGTGACCCCGGTGGTCGATCAGGTTGTCGACGCGGCTGCCCCGGTGGTGGATCGGGTTGCCGATGCGGCCGTCCCGGTTGTCGATCAGGTCGCCGATGCGGCCGTCCCGGTTGTCGATCAGGTCGCCGATGCGGCCGTCCCGGTTGTCGATCAGGCCGCTGACGCGGTCGTCCCGGTGGTCGATCAGGTTGCCGACACGGTGGCCCCGGTGGTCGATCAGGTCGCTGACGCGGTCGTCCCGGTTGTCGGTCAGGTCGTCGACGCAGCGGCCCCGGTGGTCGATCAGGTCGCCGACACGGTCGTCCCCGCTGGTCGATCAGGTCGCCGACGCGGCCGTCCCGGCTGTCGAATCAGGTTGTCCAGACGGTCGACCCCGGTGGTCGATCAGGTCGCTGATGCGGCTGCCCCGGTTGTCGATCAGGTCGCCCAGACGGTCGCCCCGGTTGTCGATCAGGTCGCCGACGCGGTCGTCCCGGTGGTCGATCAGGTCGCCGACATCGTCACCCCGCTGGTCGATCAGGTCGCCCAGACGGTCGTCCCGGTTGTCGATCAGGTCGCTGACTCGGTCGTCCCGGTTGTGGATCAGGTTGCCGACGCGGCCGTCCCGGTGGTCGATCAGGTCGCCCAGACGGTCACTCCGGTGGTCGATCAGGTCGCCGACACGGTGTCCCCGCTGGTCGACGAGGTCGCCGACGCGGCCGTCCCGGCTGTGAATCAGGTTGTCCAGACGGTGACCCCGGTGGTCGATCAGGTTGTCGACGCAGCGGCCCCGGTGGTCGATCAGGCCGCTGACGCGGTCGTCCCGGTGGTCGATCAGGTCGCTGACGCGGTCGTCCCGGTTGTCGGTCAGGTCGCCGACACGGTCGTCCCGGTTGTCGATCAGGTCGCCGACACGGTGGCCCCGGTGGTCGATCAGGTCGCCGACGACGGTCGTCCCGGTGGTCGATCAGGTCGCCGACGACGGTCGTCCCGGTGGTCGATCAGGTTGCCGACGCGGTCGTCCCGGTTGTGGATCAGGTCGCCCAGACGGTCGTCCCGGTTGTCGATCAGGTCGCCCAGACGGTCGTCCCGGTTGTCGGTCAGGTCGCCGACATCGTCACCCCGCTGGTCGATCAGGTCGCCGACGCGGCTGCCCCGGTGGTCGATCAGGTTGCGGACGCGGTTATCCCGGTGGTCGACGAGGTCGCCGACTCGGTCACTCCGGTTGTGGATCAGGTCGCCGACACGCTGGCCCCGCTGGTCGATCAAGTCGCCGACGCGGCCGCCCCGGTCATCGATCAGGTCGCCCAGTCGGTCATCCCGGTGGCCGATCAGGTCGCTGACTCGGTCATCCCGGTTGTCGATCGAGTCGCCGACTCGGTCACTCCGGTTGTGGATCAGGTCGCCCAGACGGTCGTCCCGGTGGTCGATCAGGTCGCCGACACGGTGGGCCCGCTGGTCGATCAGGTCGCCCAGACGGTCAGCCCGGTGGTCGATCAGCTCGCTGACGCGGTCATCCCGGTTGTCAATCAGGTCGCGGCCACGGTGGCCCCGGTTGTGGATCGGGTCGCCCAGACGGTCGCTCCGGTGATCGGACCGGTCGCGGCCGCGGTGGTCTCGGTGGTGGGTCAGGTCGCCGAGGTGGTCGTCCCGGTGGTCGATCGGGTGGCGGACACGTTTGCCCCGGTCGCCGCTCCGTTGGCGCCGCTGGTGGACCGTCTCACGTCCGTCGCCGCTCCGCCGGCGCGGGTGATCTTGGGGCCGGTCGCGGACCGGCTGGCGCCGCCCGCGCCCACGGCCCGCGGCCCCGGCTCCGCCCGCGGCCGCGACGCCGTTGTTGGCCGCGCCGGTGGCGCCGCCGAGCCCCTCGTCGGCGGCCGCCCCGTTGTCCAACCTCGCCGCAGAGCATCGGCCGGCCGGTGCCAGCACCGGCGGGGCGTCACACGCGCCTGGTCACAGCGCGGTGTCGCCGGGCGGTATCCAGTACCCCTTCTTCCTCTCGGCTCCGGCATTGGACGGGAGCCCGCAGCCGACGCTGGGGGCCCCTGACGCGTCCGGGCCGGTTCCCGGCAACAGTCCTCCCGCACCGATCCCGGTGCCGGGCGGTGCTACCGCCAGCGGCGGTTCGGGGATTGCTTTCAGCACTCTTTTCGCGTTGCTGGTGGCGCTGGCTGGGTTCAGCGCTCAGCAGCTTCTCCGACGGCTCCATCTGCCGTCGGCTCCTTGGCGGCCGGCGAGTTTTGTCGCCGTCATCGAGCGGCCTGGTTAGCCCCGAGCGGGCTTGACCAGGACGCCCGGCGCCCCTACGCGCCGGGCCACACCGCTCGATAAGGAGAGAACAAATGCAGTCGATATATCGCGTGCCTCGCCGGCGCATGGGACTGGTGGCCCTGGTGGCCGCGCTTGTCCCGCTCGGCGTGACCGGCACAGCCACCGCGGCGGAGCAGACCGCGGCGGCGAACAACCAAACGCAACCGCTTGTTCGCGGCGCGGGCTATGTGGCCGTGGCATGAGCAGCCCCGGGTGCGGGCCCTGCAGCGCAGCCTGCGCCGGCTGGGCCGGCGGCCGGGACCCGTGGACGGGCTGTTCGGCCCGAGGACCGAGGCTGCCGTGCTGCGCTTTCAGCAGGCGGCGCGGCTGGACACCGACGGCGTGGTCGGCGAGCAGACCGCGGCGGCGCTGAGACAGGCAACCGCTAAGCGGGCCGCGCGGCTGGTGCAGGTAAAGCGCCGCCACCGCCGGGTGGCCGAACGGCGGACGGTGAAACGGCGCATACGGGCGGCGCTGGCCGGCCTGCTGCGGGTCGGGCTCCGGCCCGAGACGGTGCAGGGAAACCGCCGCCGGGCCGTGCCCGGCGACCAGCAGGTAGCCGGTGGCGGGCGCGTTCGTGGCCGTGTTGCTGATGGGTTCGGCGCTGGCGGCCGCGGCGGCGCGGCTGACCGCGTCGAACCGAAGCGCGGCCGCCGCCCCGCAGATCAGCACCAACGGCGCGGCTTCGCTGACGGTGGCCAAGCCCGCCGACGCGCCTGCGAAGGCGCCGCCGCGGCCGGTCAAGGTGATCGGCTATGTGAGCGTTCCCGAGGCCGAGCAGCTCGACCGTGAGCTGCTCAACCGCCAGACGGCCGCGATCCACCGGCTCTGCCACCAGCGGGGATGGACGCTGGTCGAGGTGGTGCGCGACGTTGAGCCAGCCAAGAACACCGCGCGCGACCGGGCCGGGCTCCGCTACGCGCTGGAGCTCGTGGCGGGCGGCGATGCCGACTGCCTGGCCGTCTCGCAGCTGCGGCGGCTCAGCCCCTCGGCGGCCGCCATGGGCTCGATACTCAGGTCGATCGCGGCCAGCCAGGCGCGGCTGGTGGCCCTCGACCTGGGCCTCGACACCGCCACGCCGGAGGGGCGCAAGGCCGCCAACGTCCTGATCGCGATGAGCGGCTGGGAGCGCGAGCGGGTGGCCGAAAGGACCCGCAAGGGCCTCCAGGCAGCACGGGCCAAGGGCGTGCCCATCAGCCGCCCCGCCGTCGAGGACGTGCCCGTCCTCAAACAATGGATCGCGGCCATGCGCGCCCAAGGGATGACCCTCCAAGCCATCTCCGACCGGCTCAACCAGGACCGCGTCCCAACCCTGCGAGGCGGCAAAGAATGGCGCCCCTCCAGCGTCCAAGCCGCCGCCGGCTACCGCCGCCCCCCCCGCCCCTGGCCCGGCGACCACCCCAACAACGGGGCCCGCCAATGACCGGCACAACAAAATACGCAACCCGCCCGCCGCGTAGGCTGCTCCGCAGCGGAGGCATGGGCGAGTTCGTGTTCACCCCGCGGGGCCTGAACGAGACCCTGTTGCGCGCGGCGGGGATTCGAGGAGATCCATATCGATAATGCGACCGCGAACATGGCCGCGCTCGCCGGAGCCTGGCGCACCGCCCGCGCCCGCCGGGCGACGGACCTCGACCGGATCGAGGGCGCCGAGCGAACGCGAGCTTCCAGGACTTCCTCGGGGCCGTCGAGCGCCTGGCGAGCGAGCGGCGGCTTTCGCGGCTCGTCTTCACGGCGAGCCGGCCGTCCTGACCGCCGTCATCGGGCCCGGGCGGCGGCCACCAACTCGCCCAGCGACCGCTTCTGCCGCGACCCGGGGCCGAAGTTCTCGGGTGCGAGCCAGGCCTCGAAGCCCGCCCGCAGCGCCGGCCACTCCTCGCCGATGATCGCGTACCAGGCGGTGTCGCGGTTGCGGCCCTTGAGCACCATGTGATTGCGAAAGACGCCCTCGAAGCGAAAGCCGAAGCGTTCGGCGGCACGCCGCGAGGCAACGTTCAGCGCGTTGCATTTCCACTCCAGCCGGCGGTAGCCGAGATCGTCGAAGGCGTGACGGGCGAGCAGGTAGATCACCTCGGTCGCCGCCGTGGTGCGCTGCAGCGGCGTGCCGAACCAGATGTGGCCGATCTCGATGACGCCGAACTCGGGCGTGATGCGCAGGTAGGACGCCATTCCCAGAGGCCGCTCGCGGGCGAGGTCCACCAGCGTGAAGAAGAGGGGATCCGCCGAGCTCTGCGCCCAATCGAGCAGCCGGCGCATGTCGTCCGGGTCCTCGTAGGGGCCGTAGCCCAGATAGGTCCAGATCGCCGGATCGCCGTCCGGAGGGTGGGAGACGGCATGGAGGGCCGGGGCGTCCCCGGTGGCGTCGACCGGGCGCAGCAGCACATGGGAGCCACGGATCGGCGCGCGCGAAGGCGGCTGCGACGGCGTCCAGTCGACCTCGGCGCCGAGGGGGAGCTCGGTCAGTCGTTCACCCAGGCCCGCGGGTCGTGGACCGCCTCGCCGCCGCGGAGGGTGAGGAGCGAGCGGATCTCGCCGATGCGCCGGGCCGGAACCCTCAGGTAGGGGGCGTCGAGAACGGCGAGGTCGGCCAGCTTGCCCACCTCGAGAGACCCGCGGTCGTCATCGTCGAAGGCGAGCCAGGCCGAGTCGAGCGTGTAGGTGCGCAGCGCCTCGAGCCGGGTCATGCGCTGGTCGGGCGGTCGCACCACGGCGTCGCCCAGCGACGCTCCGGTGACCTGGAACTCCAGCGCCGGCCAGACCCGGTAGTCGCCGATCCGCGTCGCGTCGGTGCCGCCCGCGACGACCAGCCCCTCGTCGAGCGCGATCCGCGCCGCCGACCGTTCGGCCACCTCGGGCCCGTTGGCC
This sequence comes from uncultured Thermoleophilaceae bacterium, assembly GCA_963850205.1. Lineage (GTDB taxonomy): Bacteria > Actinomycetota > Thermoleophilia > Solirubrobacterales > Thermoleophilaceae > JACVRW01. The sequence goes on from CAWKKJ010000017.1 coordinate 333,404, forward strand.
TCCAGGATGGCCGGACCCTCGAAGTAGGGGCCCATCTGGACCGAGTAGGCCATCCCGAGCGCCTTCATCCGCGCGATCGTCTCCGCCGAGCCGGTGTTGAGGTGTGCCATCGCCCAGCGCAGGTCTCCGACCGGGTGGACCTGGTCCACCTCTTCGAAGACGTCGAGTATCTGCGACGCGGCGTCGTCGGTGTAGGCGTGGATCTCCAGGGGGATGCGGCGCGAGGCCGCCAGCGTGGCCACCTCCGCCAGCTCGGCCAGCGCCTCGGGCGTTGCCTGGAAGCCGGGCCCCATCCGCACGCCGTCGTTGACCCCGAACACGGCCACCTCCCCCATCCCGACGAAGGGGGTGGGCCCGCCCCGCTCCCGCGGCGCACGGAAGGACATCAGCGACTCGAAGAACGCCGACTCGTTCCCAGGCGCCTGGGCGGGAACGCGATAGCCGGCGCGCAGCGACAGCCTGCCCTCGTCGTTGAGCGCGAACAGGGTCTCGTAACTCGTCGCCGGTCCGGCGCTGTCGTCGATGAAGCCCGTCACACCTGAGGCGTTGAGCGCGCCGAAGTAGCTCTCGAGGCTGTCCTTTCGCTCCTCGAAGGTCGCGGGCAGGATGGTCGAGACCAGTACGTTGAACGGGCCGATCCCCCCGAGGAGCCGGCCTGTGGCCTGGCCGTTGGCATCCCGCTCCACGGTGATGCCCGGCACCGGCGGGGTCGGCAACGAGTTGAGCCTGAGCGCCTCGATGCCGGCCTCGTTGACCAGGGCGTAGTCGTAGAGGTACTGCACGTACACCGGATTGGCAGGCGAGGCCTCGGTCAGGTCCGCGACCGTGGGCGCCCGCCTCTCCCTGAACTGGTTCGGATGCCACGAGCCCACCACCGCGACCCACTCGCGCGGGCCCCGCGCGTCCGCCGCCTCGCTGACCTCGGCGAGGGCGTCCTCGAGCGAGCCGATCCCGAGCCAGTAGGTCTCCTGGTCGAAGGTCTGCCCGCCTCGGATGGCGTGCGTGTGCCCGTCGACCAGCCCGGGGATGACCGTGCGCCGGCGCAGGTTGACCGTCCGGGTGTCGGGCCCGGCCAGGCGAGCGACCTCGCGGTGGGAGCCGACCGCGGTGATCTCGTCCGCGGTGATCGCGATCGCGCGGGCCCGCGGCCGTTCCTCGTCCATCGTCAGCACGAGCCCGTTGACCAGGATCAGGTCCGGTTCGGCCGGCCCCTGGCCGCCGAAAGGGAACCCCACGACGCTGCCGGTGCCGGCGAGGACAAGCGCCCCGGTGAGCAGCACCGCCGGCACAGCCGTGCCGCGCCGCCGGCGACAGGCCTCGAGAAAACGCTGGACGGACCTCATGCCGATCTGCGCGACAGCATACGTTTGCGGTCAAGGGCCCCTACGGCTAGCCGCACCTCAGCCGGTGGGCCAACTCCATGGGCACAGGCGCCGCGAGCGAGCAGTCTTCGGTCATGGACTCTCAGCGTCGTTCCCGGCTCGCCGTCCTCTCCGCCGCGATCGCGGGCCTCGTGCTCGCGGGTTGCTCCATCGGCGACGACGGCCCGCGCACCACGCAGACGCGCGAGGTCGCCGAGTTCACTCGCATCGACAACCGCGACGCGGTCGACGTGGACCTTCGAGTGGGCGAGCAGCAGCGCGTGCGGGTCCGCGCCGGGAGGAAGGTGATCGACGACGTCGACACCGAGGTGCGCAACGGCACGCTGCACCTGACGTTCGACCGCGAGAGCTTCGGGACGGGTGACGTCGCCGTCGAGGCCTCGGTGCCGAAGCTGACCGGCACCGACGTCTCCGGGTCGGGCGACGTCGAGGCCGAGGGCATCGATGCGGATGCGTTCGAGCTCAGGTCGGACGGCTCGGCCGACATCGCCGTGGCGGGCACGACGGGGCAGCTGACGGTCGACCTGGACGGCTCGGGCGATACCGATCTCGCCGGTCTGGCGGCGCGCGAGGCGTGGGTGGCTTCGGACGGCTCGGGCGACACCGAGCTGCGGGCGCAGCAGCGGCTCGAGGTCGACCTCGACGGCTCGGGCGACGTGCGCGTTCACGGCGATCCGTCGCTCACGCGGCGAGTCGTCGACGGGTCCGGCGAGCTCAGCCGCTCCGACTAGCGAAGAGCGCGTAGACGGCGGCGCAGCTGCGCATGGCGGCTTCGTCGATGTACTCATCGGGACCGTGCGAGACGTCGAGGCGGCCGCCGCCGTAGGCGAAGGCCGGGATGCCGAGCTGCGAGTACCAGCGTGTGTCGAGCACTCCGGGACACAGCTGGAAGCTCGGCGCCGCGCCCTGTACCGCCTCGACGCAGCCCGCGAGCAGCCGCGCGCTGGGGTGGTTCTGATCGGTGCTGCCGGGGGGCTGGGCCTGGAGCACCTCGACCTCGACCTCGGCGCCGGCAGCCTGGGCTGCGTCGGCGATGGTGCCCGTCAGGCGTGCCAGCTCCTGCTCGAGCCCCTCGTCCGGGTTGAAGCGGCGGTCGACGGAGAACCACGCCGAACCTGGGACGGCGTTGAAGCCGGCGCCCGAGCCGGCCTGCCCGCCGACCACCAGCATCGAGTCGTTGGCGAGCAGCTCGCGGGACAGCGCGGCCAGCGGCTCGGCGATCCGGATCATGTGCTCGAAGGCGTTGATGCCCTGGTCGACGTAGCCGACGTGCGCCTCGCGGCCGGTCGTCTCGACCCGTAGCGTGATCGCGCCCCGGCAGGCGTGCCAGATCACGCCGCCGGTGGGCTCGGCGGTGAGCATCGCGACCGCCTCGGGGTCGATCAGGCCGGCCTCGCGGAGGTGTCCCGAGCCGGCGACGCTGCCCGTCTCCTCGTCGCAGACGAAGCTGAGCACGATCCGGCGGCCGTCGAGCAGTCCCAGCTCGCGCGCCGCCAGCGCGCCGTAGAGCATGCTCACCAGGCCGCCCTTCATGTCGGCGCTGCCGCGTCCGGTGATCCTTCCGTCGCGGCGCCGAGGGCGAAACTGCTCCCTGCTCTGGGCGGGTACGACGTCGAAGTGCCCGTGGAAGTAGAGCGTGCGGGGGCCGTCGCCCACGCTGCAGCGCACGACGCAGGGATCCTCCAGCTCGCCGCGCGGGGGGACCTCGATCAGCTCGGGCGCAAGGCCGAGCCGCCCGAGTGCATCAACCAGCGCGCGGCCGCAGCGGCCGAGCCCGCGCCCGGGCGGGTTCTCGGTGTCGAAGGCCACGAGCTCCTCCACGAGGGCCGCCATCTCGTCGGCCCGTGACTCCAGCCAGGTTTGGACCTCAGCGGCACCCTTCATCGGGCCGGCATCATCGCTGTAGCCTGGTTTGACCATGCAGGTGGTGCGACACGAGTCGGAGCGGGCCCGCTGGGAGATGGTCACCCGGGATGCTCCGGCATCGCTGCGCCCGTACGTGCGCAGCTACACCGGCTACAGCGAGCGGACGGCCGATCCGCTGCGCCGCCGGGAGGTCCCTTCGGGGGACGTGACGCTCATCCTCAGCCCCGGGTCGGCCCTGCGCCTGCCCGACACGCGCGATCCCGCCCGCCCGGCGGCTCGTCACGTCTCCTTCGTCGCGGCCCTTCATGACCGGTACACCCTTGTCGACCACGACGGCGAGCAGGAGGGGGTGGAGGTGCGCCTGACGCCCATCGGCGCCCATCTGCTCTTCGGGCTGCCGATGCACGAGCTCACCAACCGGGTGGTGGAGCTGGACGACCTCCTGGGCACCGCCGCGGGCGAGTTCGTGGGGCGGCTCTGGGAGAGCGGGGGATGGGAGGGGCGCTTCTCCTTCCTGGACGACGCGTTCGCCGCTCGCCTCGCCGGCGCCCGCGCGCCGCAGCCGGAGCTCACCTGGGCCTGGGCGACGCTGCGAACCAGCCACGGCCGCGTGGGGGTGGGCGGGCTCGCGCGCGAGCTGGGCTGGAGCCACCGGCGCCTGATCACCCGTTTTCGCGAGTCGGTGGGCATGCCTCCGAAGGCGCTGGCCCGCATCCTGCGCTTCGACCGGGTGGCCGAGCGGCTCCGCGCGATCGAAGAGCCCCAGCTGGCCGAGGTGGCCTTCGACTGCGGCTACTACGACCAGGCGCATCTCAACCGCGACTTCCGCGAGTTCGCCGGAACGACGCCGAGCACCTATCTCGCCCGCCGTCTGCCCGACGGCGGCGGCGTGACCGGCTGACCCGGCGTCCGTGCGCCGCCGCTTCGCCCAGGTCGATGTCTTCTCGAGCGTCCCGTTCGCCGGCAACCCCGTGGCAGTCGTCCTCGACGGGCAGGGCCTCAGCACCGAGGAGATGCAGCGCTTCGCGAGCTGGACGAACCTGTCGGAGACCACCTTCGTGCTGGAGCCGAGCGCGCCCGAGGCGCACTACCGGGCGCGCATCTTCACGCCGGTCGCCGAGCTCCCGTTCGCCGGGCACCCGACGCTCGGAACCTGTCATGCCTGGCTCGCGCACTCCGGCTTCGTCCCTGCCGAGGACGACCCGGTGGTCCAGGAGTGCGACGCCGGGCTGGTTTCGGTGCGGCCGACGGACGGCGGTCTCGCGTTCGCCGCGCCCCCGCTCCTGAGATCGGGCCCGGTCGAGGACGCGCTGCTCGCCCATCTCGCCACGCTGCTGAGGATCGAGCGGGGCGAGATCGTCGACTCGCAGTGGGTGGACAACGGCCCGGGTTGGGTCGCCGTCCTGCTCGAGAGCGCCGAGGCCGTGCTGGCGCTGCGCCCGGACGCGGTCGACCTCGACGTCGGCGTGGTCGGGCCGCTGCCCGAGGGCGCGGACGAGGCCCTCGAGGTGAGAGCGTTCTTTCCCAAGGACGGCGCCACCGTCGAGGATCCGGTCACTGGAAGCCTCAACGCATCGCTGGCGGAATGGCTGCTCCGTAGCGGCCGCGTGGAGGCGCCATACGTCGCCCGCCAGGGCACCGCGCTGGGTCGTGAAGGCCGCGTCCACGTCTCCACCGGCGCGAGCGGGGAGATCTGGGTCGGGGGCGCGACCTCGACCCGGATTCGGGGCGAGGTCGAGCTCTGAGCGGAGCCTCTCAGCGGCAGTCCTTCGAGATCGGCAGGCTCAGCACGTAGGTGGTGGGGTGAAGCGGCCGCGGGTTCTCCTTGCACCAGGTCAGCGTGCCGGCCGGAAGCTGCGCCCGGGCGCTGAAGCGATAGCCGGAGGTGTAGGTGCGGCCGAGGTTGCGCCGGCGGTTGGTCAGGACGAAGCAGTTGTAGTTGGCACCCAGGCGGCTCCGCACCGCGACGGGCTCACAGCGTGAGTTGAGCACGGGGCCGTCGAGCGTGCCCGCCCGGATCCGGCTGCGGACGTCAGCGGCGATGGCGGCCTCCAGTGGGCCGGCGACCAGCGCGGCGGCACCCGCGTCGGTCAGGCCGCCGGCCGCTCGGATCCGCGCGCGCGTGCCGTTGGAGATGGTGTCTCGCCGCGGTCGCTGGTCCTCGGCCAGCGCACGCCGCCGAGCCGCCAGGGAGGCGGCGGCCTCGCGCGCCCGCTCGGTCTCACCGGCGCGCTTGCCGCGCTCCACCGACGGCCAGGAGGCGATCACCGCGACCGTGACGGCGAGGGCCAGCGCGGCCAGCACGATCCGCCCGGTTCGCCCCAGCTTCTCCCACCCCCGCTGGGGCAGGCGCAGGAACGAAGGCAGCGGATCATGGCGCTCACCGCTGCCCGGAGGTGTCCACGAACGCCTGCTCTCGGCCATGCCCCAGAGATGCTAGGGAGAGGGGGTCAATTTCGTCCAAGACGCGGCGCCGCGCCGGGCACTGATCTATTACGACGCCTCGGGGCGATCGACTTCCTCGAGCGTGCGTTCGGCTTCGAGCGCCACGAAGGTGCACGCCGACAACGGCACGGTCGGTCACGCCGAGCTTCGGCTCGGATCCGAGCTGGTGTTGCTGAGCTCGGCGGGCGCCGGCGACCCGGCCTTCGCCCAGGGCGCGGGCCGGGCCTCGCTCTACCTCGTGGTCGACGACCCCGACGCCCACCACGCTCGGGCGCTCGAGGCCGGCGCCGAGCTGGTACGCGACCTGAAGGACGAGGACTACGGCTCCCGCGCCTACACCGCCCGCGATCCCGAGGGCAACCTCTGGAGCTTCGGGACCTACCGCCCGGCGTAGGCCGGGGCCCGGTCGGGCTGTCGCTCGTGCAGCGTGGTCAGGGCGCCCTCCCGCGGGCTCAGCGTGATGCTGCGCCTCCGGCTGCGCTCGACCAGGGCGTCGCCCTCGGCCACCGGCCGGCTTCGGGCGAGCACGGCGCGCAGCACGATCTTCATCTCGAGCAGCGCGAAGCTCGCCCCGAGGCAGCGCCGGCGGCCGCCGCCGAAGGGGATCCAGGTGTAGGTGCCGGGCGGTTGCGCCAGGAAGCGCTCGGGGCGGAAGGCGTAGGGGTCGGGATAGATCTCCGGGTCGTGATGGATGAGATAGCCGTTGGCGGCCAGGCACACCCCCGCCGGGTACTCCCAACCTCCGACCTCGACCGGGCGCATCACCAGGCGCGGCGCCGCGATGGCCAGCACCGGCCGGCGCCGGAGGGTCTCCTGGACCGTTGCCGTGAGGTAGGCGTCGTCCTCCCCTGAGTCGATCTCCTCGGTCAGGCGGTCGAGCACCTCGGGGCTGCGGCCGATTCGTGTGAAGGCCCAGGCCAGCTCGGACGCGGTGGTCTCGTGGCCGGCCACGAGCAGGGTCATCAGCTCGTCGTGCAGCTCGACGTCGCTCATCGGGGATCCGTTCTCGTGGCGCGCGGCCAGCAGCATGGAGAGGACGTCGTCGCGGTCGGCCTCCTCGGCTCGGCGCTCGTCGATCAGCTCGAACATCAGGGCGTCCGTCTGGCGGCGCACGCCGAGGAAGCGTTGCCACTGCGGCCCGTGGCGGAGGAAGGGGAGCATCGACGCGGGGCTGGCCCCGATTTCCAGGACGCCGGTGAGCAGGCCGCGCAGCGCGTCGAGGCGGGGCCCGGGGTCGAGGCCGAACACGGCCCGCAGGATGATCTCCAGCGTGAGGGCCTGAAGCCGGGGATGGAGCGGCATCGCTTCCCCCGTCGGCCAGCCGGCCAGCTCGCGCTCGGTCACCTCCTCCATCAGGCCGGTGAGGCGCTCCATCTTCTCCCCGTGGAAGGCGGGCAGCATGAGCTTGCGCTGGGAGAGATGCGCTGCCTCATCGAGCAGGATCACCGAGTTCTGACCCACGATCGGCTCGAGAATCCGCGCGCCCTCGCCCGGGTGCAGGACCTCGGGCGGAGCGGTGAAGATCTGCTTCACCGTGTCGGGGTCCGAGTGGTGCACGAACGGCGGGGTGCCGAGCAGCCGGATCGTGAAGCGCTTGCCGTAGCGGGCGCGGCAGCGCTCGAACCAGGGAATCGTGCGGGTCCAGAAGCCGAGCGTCTGGACCGGCTTCGGCAGCCGGGGCCCCGGCGGCAGGCGGTGGGCCATGGCCCTAGCGTACCCCGGCCACGGCCTATCGGCCGCGCCGCTTGATGCTCCCCGCCTCGGTTACCGTCGCGCTCGGCCGGCCAGGAACGCGCCTGACGGCGCCCGCGGTGCTAGCCGATGCGCTGCATCGACTGCGTTCGCGGGCTGGACAGCCCCGCTCCTGGCTCGTCCGATCATCGACGGTACTTTCGGCGGGCAGCGCTCAGAACACGAAGACGACCAGCAGCACGATGATCAGGATCAGAACGAGCGTTCCAATTCCGATGTACATACGTCCCTCCCGTTGTCGTTGACACCCGACTGGTGCCCTTTTCGACCACTCGGCAATCAGACCTCTAGCTAGCGGGGCAGGGTGCCCGAGCGGGCGATGCGCCGGAAGGTGCGTGCGCTCGGGCGCTCGGTGCGGCGCAGCGTGTCCTGGTCGTAGCTGAAGAAGCCGAAGCGCGGGTAGTAGCCCGCCGCCCACTCGAAGTTGTCCATCAGCGACCAGGCGAAGTAGCCGCGCACGCGGGCGGCGCCGTCCCGGCGGGCGTCCTGGAGCGCGCGCAGGTGGTCGACCAGGTACTTGCGACGCCGGTCGTCGTCCGCGTCGGCCAGGCCGTTCTCGGTCACGTACACGGGGAGCCGGTAGCTCCCGGCGATCCCCAGCACGCGCCGGAAGCCCCGCGGGTAGATCTCCCAGCCGAAGTCGGTGCAGGTGGTGGGGCAGGGGGCGGCACCGGGGTTCTGGGGCGTCCGGTACGAGAAGGTGGGGACGAAGTCGAACAGCGGGATCGTCGTGCTGGCCGGCGTGGGCAGCCCGGTCACCCGGCCGCGGAAGTAGTAGTTGAGGCCGACGAAATCGGCGCTCCCCTTCAGCCGGGGGTTGCGCTCGCCCGGCCCGATCTTCCCGTCCAGGTTGCGATCGTCGAGGCCGCGGACCACGGCGTCAAGGAAGATGCGGTTGAAGATGTAATCGGCGTGGCGAGCACCGCGCCGGTCGAGCGCGGACCCCGGGTCCGAGGGCGTGAAGGCGATCATGTTGTGCACCGGACCGACCTTCGCCCGCCGGTCGTAACGATGGATCGCGTCGTAGGCCACCCCCTGCGCGAGCGCCTGGTTTCTCACCGTGGCCACGGCGGCCCGGAACGAGTAGGCGCCCGGCGGGAAGTAGCCGGCCAGCGCGCCGGGCACGTTCACGTAGCCGCTCGTGGCCACCACCACGGGCTCGTTGAGGGGCACCCAGAGGTTCACCAGGTCGCCGTACTTCCAGGCCAGGTAGCCGGCGTACTTCCTGAACTCGCGCACGGTCCGCCGGTCGAGCCAGCCCCGCGGTCCGAAGCCGCGGGGCGGGGGATCGTCCGGGCCGACGGCCGCGAAGGCGTCCCGGGCCGCGATCGGGTCGTGGATCCAGAGGGGGAGGCTGAAGTGGCTGAGCGTGACCATCGGCGTCATGCCCTGCCGCCGGATGGCCATGAGCTCCGCCCGGTAATGGCGGACCGCGTTCTGGTTGGCCAGCCGATCGAGCTGGCGCAACGTGGTCGCCCCCTCGGTCGAGCGCGGGAAGATGCGGCTCCACTCGACGCCGAAGCGGAACGCGTTCGCTCCCAGGCGGCGGCGCGCCAGCCGGGCGTCCTGGCGGTAGCGGCGCCAGTGCCCGGGCCCCCGCTCCACCAGGTCCCCGCTGATCCAGCCGCGGTCGATGTTCGTGCGGTCGTGGCTCCAGGCCCACCAGTCGCTGCGCGTGTCGCGGTTGTCCGGCCGGCCGCCGGCCTCGGTCTGGAAGCCGCTGATGGCCGTGCCCCAGAGGAAGTCGCGCGGGAAGTCGCGCGCCTGCGCGACGGCCGGCAGCATGAGGAGGGCGAGGGCCAGCGTCAAGGTGCGGCGTGCGAGTCGCATCGGCCGGTGGTGACTGTAGCCCGCCGCCGGCTATCAGAACGCCAGTGGACAAGGTCGTGACCATCCGCGACGTGCGCACCTTCGAGACCAAGAGCGGCAACCAGCGCTACGTGCTTCGCGACGAGTCGGGCGACGAGTACACCACCTTCCGCGAGTCGATCGGCGAGGCGGCCAAGCGGCTGGAGTGCCGCCGGGCCCGGATCGAGTACCACGAGGCGCAGCGGGGGGAGTACACCAACGTCTACCTCGACGGCGCCGAGCCCGCACCTGACGAGCCCGGCGCCGGCGGCGCGGGGACCGACCCCGACGAGGCCGCCTGGCGCACGGCGGTGGACGCCGCCCCCTGGCTGGTGGGCGAGAGCGAGCCCACCGACGGGGTGCCGCCCGACGAGCTCTACAAGAAGCTGAAGCCCTTCCAGGAGCGGGTGGCGGAGGACATCAAGGAGGACGAGGAGGAGTAGGACCGGCGCCCCGGCCGCAGGGACCGGGGCGCCGGGTTGGAGGGCCGACGGCGAATGTCGTGCCTGACGGGCTCAGGCCCCCGCGGGGCCGCTCAGCCGCCGGATGCCGCCGGCGGCGAACAGCACGAGCACCAGCCCCGCGCCGGCCGCGGCTCCGAGCGCCGCGGACAGCCAGTCGAACGCGCCGGGCGTGGACGGCTCATCGGCCACCGGCTGGGCCTCGATCGCGGGGGCCGGGCCTTCGGAGGGCTCGCGGCTGTCGGGCATGCGCAGGTCCTCGTAGGCGTTGCCGGCCGATTGCGCGATCGAGGACGGAGGCGGCGGGACGCTCGCCTCGCGCTCGACGCTGTCGGGCATGCGCAGGTCCGTGTAGGGCTGCTCCGCGGTCGTCGCGTCCTGGGCGTCGAACGAGCGCAGGTCCATGTACTGGTCCGCGGCCGCGCCCGAGGTGCCGACCGCGCTCGCGAGCGCGGCGCCGGCCAGGGCGGTAACCAGGGCCTTCCTGCTGTTGTGCGAGAACATCGTTGCTCCTTGTGTCGGCGACCGCGGGATTGCGATCGATCGACAGCAAGCCTGCGCCCGACCGGTAACAGGCCGCCCACGTGGCGGTAACCGCCGGTAACCGCGCCCTCAGTCCCCGGTGCAGACCCGCTGGTAGGGGCGCCCCGGAAGCGCTTGGGCCCACTCGGCGGGGGTCAGCTCACGCCCGGCGACGAGGCAGGCGTGGCGCTTCCAGGCCTCCGGAGACATGTTGAAGCTGATTCCCTCGGTTTCGGTAGAGATCGCGTACAGGCGGGCACCGTTGGGGCTGAGGGCGGCCGACGCAAAGGTGTTCGGCTCGAGCTCGAGCGGCGAGCCGATCGGCTTCTGGGTCTTGACGTCCGACAGCGCCACGGTCCCGTCGGCGGCGGCGGTTACCAGCGTGCGACCGTCGGGCGTGAACTCCGGGAAGGTGATTCGCTCCGTGTGGGCCTCGAACGGCCGGCCGACCTGCTTCCAGGTCTCGGTGGAGAACAGGCGTCCGGTGCCGTTGTACTGCCCGACGAACAGCAGGTCGCCGTCCGGCGAGAACGCCACCGAGCGCAAGAAGTCCCTCTCGCTCGAGGGGTCTCCGAAGCGCTTGACGAGCCTGCCGGTGCGCGCGTCGCGTATGTCGGCGCCGCGGTCTCCCGCCGCGGCTGCGATCAGCTCGCCATCCGGGCTGAACGCGATCAGGGCGGCCGAGGTCCGGCCTCGGAAGGCGGTGAGCGTCCGGCGGCGCACGTCCCAGACCCGCAGCGGCTGCGGTGGCCCGTTGTTGAATCCCTCGGCTGCGGCAAGCAGCTGGCCGTCGGGCGAGAAGGCGAGCGCCTGGGAAGGGTTCCGCATGCCCCTGAGCTCGCCCGCCGGAGCCAGTGTCCGCGCGTTCCACAGCGTCACCTGTCCTCCCTCCCCGGTAACCGCGAGCAGGCGCCCGTCGGGGCTGAAGTCGACCGAGAGTGCCCAGCCGTCGATCGCGCGGACACTCGCCCGTCGCTCCAGGGTCCGGGTGTCGATCAGGTCGACGGAGCCGTCGCTGTGCGTGAGCGCAAGCGTGCGCCCGTCAGGGCTGACCGCGATCCCTCGCGGCGTGTCGTCTACGTCGGAGGGCCGCCCGACGCTGAAGCGCCGGTCGAGCCGCCGGTCTCCGGCGAGGTCCCAGAGGATCGCGCGCGTGTCGTCCGAAGCGGTGATCAGCGTGCGCCCGTCGGCCGTGAGATCTAGCCCTCCGATGTCCCCGGTGTGGCCGGCGAAGCGCTGAACGATGCCCCCGCGCTCGACGTCCCACGCGAGGAGCTCTCCCGTCTCGCTCGAAGTCACCAGCGTCCGCCCGTCGGGCGTGAACCTCATCCGGTTCACGGCGCCCTCGTGGCGGCCTCTCAGCGGCCGACTCTGCCCGGAGTCCAGATCGAGCAGGCGGACCCGGCCTGCGTCGGAGCCGAGAGCGAATACCGCTCCGTCGGGACTGACTGCGCCGGCCTGGTCGCCAGCCGGCCACGAGCGCACTACCCGCAGCGGCTCGGGGTCAAGCTCCCACGTCAGGTTCTCCCTCTGACTCGTGAGGAAGAACCGTTCACGATCGGCGGTCTCCGACGCGTAAAATTCAGCCGGGTATTGCCCCACATTGAGGCGATCCTCGACCGCTCCCGTCTTCCCGTCGACGCGATACACGGGCGGTGCCGGGGCGTCCGGCGCGTCGCCGGGGACCTGCCGAACCACGAGGTCGCGACCCCCCGGCGCGAACACGACGTCCACGTACACGAAACCTGCCGGCTCGGGGAGCCGGGGCAACCTCACCCGCAGCGCGCGCTCGCGGGTACGCGCATCGATCAGGTCGACGATCCCGTTGTGCTCGGGGTCCCTCGGGTCCATCGAGCTGGCCGCAAGCGTGCCGCCGTCCGGCGAGAAGCGAACGTTCTGGATGAGGCCCAACCCCTTGATCCGATAGGGCGGGCCGAGTGGGCGCCGCGTCGCGGCGTCGTAGACGGTGACGTCGCCGCGCTCGCTCCCGGTGGCCATCAACCTCCCGTCGGGGCTCAGGGCCGCCCCGTACATCGGCCAACCGTGGTTGACCACGCCGATTGCCGCCGGCGCGCGAAGGAGCGCTGACAGCAGCGTACCCCGGGTGGCGGGGGACTCGTCGAGCTCCACGGCCGCGCGGGTCAAACGGACGGCCTCGTCGAGACGCTCGGTCCCCAGCGCCTCGACGCCGAGCCGCTGGGCGTCGGCGGTCACGGCGGCGTCCCGGGCCTCGCCCCGCTGGTTCAGGGCCACCACGCCGGCGACGATCGCGAGCGCCAGCAGCGCCGCGAGTCCGGCCAGCAGGGTTCGCAGCCGGCGGTTCGCGCGCTGTTGGCGCTCGGCCTCACGCTCGGCCGTCGCCCGGCTCTCGTCGAGGAAGCCGCGCTCCAGCTTGTTGAGGTCTGCCTCGTGGCCGGCGCTCCAGTCGAGCGCGGACGCCAGCCGGGCGCCCCGATAGAGCTCGCCCGGCTCACGTCCCGCGGCCTGCCAGTCGAGTGCGGCATGGGTCAGGTGCTGGTGCAGCCGGCGGCCCTCGGTGTCCTCCTCGAGCCACGACCGCAGCCGCGGCCATTCGCTCAGAAGGGCCTCGTGGGCGACCTCGAGTGTGTCCTCGTCGGCGGTGACGAGGCGGCTGTCGACCAGAGCCTCGAGCGCGGCCGCCGTGGGCTCGTCTCGCCCCGGGTCGAGCTCGTCCACGGGCACGCGGCGCCGCACGAAGGCCGACTCCTGCTCGCCGGCGTCGGCCAGCCGCATCAGGATTCGCCGGGCCGCCTGCCGCTCCGGGTCTTCCAGTCGCGCGTAGGTGTGTTCCGCCAGGCGACCGACTGCCCCCTGGACCCCGCCGGTGCGCTCGTAGGTCGCGTGGCGCATCGTCCGGCCCTCGCGCTCGCGCCATTGCTCCAGCAGCGCGGCGGAGAGCAGCGGCAGGCCACCGGGCTCATCGAGCACGTCTGCGATCAGCGCGTCCGCGAGCGACGGCTCTACCCGCAGGCCGACCCGGTGCGCCGGCTCCTCGATCGCCCGCCGCAGCTCGTCGCGGCTCATGGGGCCGACCAGGACCTGGTTTGCGCCCACCAGGCGGGCGAGCCCGTCGTGTGTGGCGCAGCGCCCGTAGAAGTCGGCCCGCATGGCGATGACCACCTGCACGCGGCGGGCGCGGTCCTCGACGAGGGCGACGAGCGCGTCCAGGAACGCTGTCCGCTCGGCCTGGTCCCGGCATACCGTGAACACCTCCTCGAACTGATCGACCGCGAGGACCCCACGCACGCCCGGCTCGAGGAGCGTCCGCTCGAGCTCTGCGAGCGGGTGCCGGCCGGGCCGCATCAGCATCCGGCGCCAGCCCTCGGAGCCCGGTAGACCGCCCTCCGCCAGCGCGGGCAGCAGGCCGGCACGGACCACGGAGGACTTCCCGCTTCCCGACGGCCCGATCACGGCCAGGAGCGGGGAGCCGACCAGGCGGGCCACCAGCTCGGCCACCAGCCGCTCGCGCCCGAAGAAGTACTCGGCCTGGGCCGCGTCGAACGGGGTGAGGCCGAGGAAGGGGCACACCGCCGGCTCGGGTGCGCCGCCCGCCTCGCCGCTGAAGCGGCGGCCGCGCTCGTCGGCAGCCCGCAGGGCGAGCACGTCGCCGGCAAGGTCGGTCTCGGCAGCCCGCAGGTCCCTTCGTTCCGCGGCGGTGCGATCGGCGCTCGCGTCCAGCGCCTCGGCTGCCCGCTCCCGCGCCCAGGCGGCTGCGAGGCGATGCACGGCGGCGGGGATGCCGCCGCTCTCGGCGGCCAGGCCGGCTTCGCCACCAGGCGGCAGGTAGAGGCCCGCGATCTCGGCCACGCTCTCCGGTCCCAGCGGCCCCAGCTCTATCACCGGGTCGGCCGCGAGCTCTGCGGGCTCTGTCCGCAGAACGAGGAAGAGCAGTCTGCGGTCCTCCTGGGCAAGCGCCGACACCCGGTGGAGCAGCTCGGGGCTCGGCTCGTCGATCACGGCCAGGGTCGGATGACCTTCGATCTCCACGGCGCCGGACGCGGCCTCGCCGCCGAAGTAGCGGACGACCACCCCCTCGCGCAGCGCGGCCCGAGCCAGCTCCGCCGCGAGCCGAGTCTTCCCGATGCCGCGCGGGCCATGGACCAGCGCGACGCCGCCGCGGCCCTCACGTGCAGCGGTGAGCCGATCGGCCAGCCGGCCCAGCTCTTCGCCGCGCCCGGCCAGCAGCGGTGATCCGCCCTCCAGGGCCGCCGGAAGCCGTTGCGGAGGCAGGTCGAGCGCGGGATCCTGGCCAAGGATCGCCTCCTGCAGCCCACGCAGGTCGGTGCCTGGCTCGACGCCGATCTCCTCGACCAGTGTGTTGCGCGCCCGCCGATAGGCCTCGAGCGCCTCCGCCTGGCGTCCGCTGCGGTACAGGGCGAGCATCAGCTGGCCCCGCAGGCGCTCGCGCAGCGGCTGCCCGGCCACGGCGGCCTCGATCTCACCCACCAGCTCGGCGTGCCGGCCGAGCGCGAGCTCCGCGTCGGTGCGCGCTTCGAATGCGGCCCAGCGCTCCTCTTCCAGGCGACCGATCTCGGCCTGCGCGAAGCGTTCATAGGCGACGTCGGAGAGCGCCGGCCCGCGCCACAGCCCGAGGGCTTGCCGAAGCGTGTCAGCGGCCGCCACAGGGTCCTCGTCGATCTGCGCCCGGCCGCGGGCAACCAGCTCCTCGAAGACGGCTATGTCGAGCTCACCCGGGTGGACATCCAGCCGGTACGCGCTGCCCTGAGTCTCGAGCCGGCCGTTGGCTCCCAGCTCGCGGCGCAGAGCCGACACCTGGTTGTGGAGCATCTTGTGGGCGGTGGCCGGCGGCGACTCGCCCCACAGCTCCTCCACCAACCGGTCCCTCGCCACCGGCTCGTTGGCCCGCAGCAACAAGAGGATCAAGAGAGCGCGCTGTCGCCCGGCTCCGATTGAAAGCTGACGGGAGCCTTCGTTGATTACTTCGAGCGGGCCAAGCAGGCGGAAATCCACCTTGAGATCACCGTAACACCGCTTCGCCGGTGTCGGCGCTGGTATCCGAGCCCGCCGCCCGCTACGGTCGGCCCTGCATGTCCGGTTTGGACCGCCGTACGCTGGTGGCGCTGGTGGCGATGGCGATGGCGGTGTTCGTCATCGCCAACGACCTCACAGCTCTCAGCGTCGCCCTGCCCGACATCGAGAAGGACTTCGACGCCGACGTATCCAGCGTCCAATGGGTGATCAACATCTACGCGCTGGTCTTCGGCGTGCTGATCGTGACCGGTGGACGGCTGGCCGACATGCTCGGGCGGCGGCTGATCTTCTTCCTCGGAGCGGCGATCTTCGCCCTCTTCTCCGCGCTCGGAGCCCTCGCCCCGGACGATCTCTGGCTGATCGTCAGCCGGGGGCTGATGGGGATCGGCGGGGCGATGATGTGGCCCGCGGTGCTGGGCATGACCTACGCCATCCTCCCCGACGACAAGGCGGGGCTGGCGGGCGGGCTGATCATCGGCGCGGCGGGGTTCGGCAACGCCGCGGGGCCGCTCCTGGGCGGAGCGCTGGCCGAGCTGATCAGCTGGCGTGCGATCCTGTGGGTGAACCTTCCCGTGGCGGCGGCGGCCTGCTTCGTCACCTGGCGGGCGGTGCCCGAGTCGAAGGCCGACACCGGCCGTGAGCCGATCGACTACCTGGGGATCACCACCCTCACGCTGGGCCTGATGGCGCTGCTGCTCGCGCTGGATCAGGTGACCGCCTGGGGCTGGACCGACCCCCGCATCCTGGGCCTGTTCGCGCTCTGCGCGGTGCTCCTGATCGTGTTCGCGCTGGCCGAGCGGCGGGCCGGGTCGAGCGCGCTCGTTCCGCCCGACGTGATGCGCACCGCGGAGTTCCGCTCCGCCTGCATCGCCACCCTGCTGGTGTCGGCCACCTTCTTCGCGATGCTGCTGTTCCTGCCTCAGTTCTTCCAGAAGATCCTGGGCTACTCGCCGCTGGGGGCCGGCGCCGCTCTGCTGCCGATGATGGGCATCTTCGCCGTCGTGTCGTTCGTCGCCGGCTCGCTCTACGAGCGGCTGGGGGCGAAGACCATCGTCAGCGCCGGAGCGGCCTGCCTGGCCGTGGGCACGTTCCTGGTGTCGCTGCTGGAGCGCGACTCGGGCTGGGCCTTCCTGGTGCCCGCCATGGTGATCACCGGTATCGGTGTGGGCCTGTTCTACTCCTCGATCACCACGGCGGCTGTCACCGCCCTCGACCCGTCGCGGACCAGCCTGGCCGGCGGGATCGTCTACATGTTCCAGGTGGCCGGCGGGGCGATCAGCCTCGGGCTCACCACCACGGTCTTCACCACGGCATCCGAGGACAGGCTCCAATCGGACCTCGCCGGCACCGGCCTCTCGAACGCCCAGGTAGACGCCCTGCATGGCGCGCTGGCCGGCACCGACTCGGCCGGCGCGCTCCTGGCCCGCTTCCCCGGGGAGACGGGCGACCGGCTGGTGGAGCTGGTGCGGGATGCCTTCGCCGCCGGGATGCAGTGGGCCTTCCGCCTGGTAGCCGCGCTGGCCCTGGCGGGGCTGCTGGTGTCGGTCCTGTTCGTGGGCGGATCGCTGTTTCGCGCCCGCGTCAGTCTCCGGGGCGGGTCGTGCAGCTGAAGCGAAGCCTGGCGGGTGACTTTGATCCGCTCGAGGGTCTCGGCGTCGCGGTCGGCCGGCGCGGCCACCGTCGTCCCACTGCGCAGGTCCCAGCGGCGGGCCACCTCCTCCGGCGCCTCGCCGGATACGCAGGCGGCGGCCTGAGCGGCAGCGCCCAGCGCCACGAGCTCATCCGCCTCGGGTATCTGCACGTCGCGGCCCGAGAGCCGCGCCACCGTGTGCTGCCAGGCCGGGCCGCGGGCGCCGCCGCCCACGAGCAGGACCGGCGCCTCGGGATCGAGGCCGGAGCCCTGTTCGCCGATCCGGTCGAGGGCCTCGACCAGCGAGGCCACGGCGCCCTCGTAGGCGGCGAGCAGGAT
This sequence comes from uncultured Thermoleophilaceae bacterium, assembly GCA_963850205.1. Taxonomy (GTDB): domain Bacteria; phylum Actinomycetota; class Thermoleophilia; order Solirubrobacterales; family Thermoleophilaceae; genus JACVRW01. The sequence goes on from CAWKKJ010000017.1 coordinate 350,662, forward strand.
CTCCTCGCGGGTGGTGGCGTGGCGCAGGCCGGCCACCATGCCGGCGGCGCGCGGCAGGTTGGGGGTGCGCTCGCCGTCGAGGTAGGGGAGCACTACCACGCGGGTGCTCTCGGCGGGGGCGTCGCGGTCGAGGCCGAGCCATTCCGCCACCCGGTCGATCGCCAGCGTGGCGTTGAGCGTGGCCGCCAGGGGCAGGAAGCGGCCGCTGGCGTCCGCGAAACCGGCGACCGTGCCGCTGGGATCGGCGGCCCGCTCGTCCATCGCCGCGTAGGCGGTGCCGGAGGTGCCCAGGCTGATCACCGGCTCGCCGGAACCGAGTCCCAGACCGAGCGCCGCGCCCATGTTGTCGCCCGTGCCGGGGCCGACCACCGCGCCCTCGGCGAGCCCCAGCTCGCCGGCGGCCGGCCCGGTCAGCTCGCCGGCCGGCTCGCGCGGCCCGAGCACGTCGGGAAGCAGCTCGGGATCGAGGTCGATCAGGTCCAGCACGTCAGGGGCGTAGCGCTCGTCCTTCGTGGACCACCACGCGGTGCCGGAGGCGTCGCCCCGGTCGGTGGCGCCCCGGCCGCAGAGGCGCTCGGTCAGGAAGTCGTGAGGGAGCCGAACCGCCCGGGTGGCCGCCGCCGCCTCGGGCTCATGGCGGCGCAGCCAGGCCCAGCGGGTGGCGGTGAACGAGGGCACGGGCACCAGGCCGATCCGCTCCGCCCAGGTCTTCGCGCCGCCCAGCGCCTCGGTGAGCTCAGCGGCCTCCGGCGCCGAGCGGGTGTCGTTCCAGAGGATCGCGGGCCGTAGCGGCCGGCCGTCGCCGTCGAGCGTCACCAGGCCGTGCTGCTGACCGGCGACGGCGATGGCGCCCACCTCGCCGGAACGGCCCGTCTCGGCCAGCGCCGAGCGCAGCGCGTCCCACCACTGCTCGGGGTCGGTCTCCCGCGCCCCGTCGCTGCCGGTGACCTCGTGCGCGGCCCGGCCGCTGGCCACCACCCGCCCGTCGTCGGTGTCGACGACCAGCACCTTCGTGCCCTGCGTCGAGCAGTCCACGCCCGCCACCAGGTTGATTTGTCCGGTCACCGAACTTACGTTACGGCGATGGCGACCCAGACAGCAGCTTCCGACAACTCAGCCCTCGTACCGCGACCCGAGCACCGTTTCACCTTCGGGCTCTGGACGGTGGGCCACCGCGGCAACGATCCCTTCGGCGATCCCACCCGTCCCGGGTTCGACCCGCCCGAGAGCGTGCGCCGCCTGGCAGACCTGGGCGCCCACGGCGTCTGCTTCCACGACAACGACCTGATCCCGCTCGACGCGACCGAGGACGAGGCGCGTCAGGCCAAGGAGCGCTTCCGTCATGCGCTCGACGAGACCGGCATGCAGGTGACGATGGCCACCAGCAACCTCTTCTTCCATCCGGCCTTCAAGGACGGCGCCTTCACCGCCAACGATCGCGAGGTGCGCCGGTTCGCGATGCAGAAGACGTTGCGGGCCATCGACCTCGGGCTCGAGCTGGGCGCCCCGACCTTCGTGTTCTGGGGCGGCCGGGAGGGGGTGGAGGCCGACGCGGCCAAGCCGGCCTACGACGCGCTGGAGCGCTACCGCGAGGCAGTCGACTTCCTGTGCGCGCACGTCCGCGACCGCGGCCATGACATGCGGTTCGCCATCGAGCCCAAGCCCAACGAGCCGCGGGGCGACATCTTCCTGCCGACGGTTGGTCACGCTCTGGCCTTCATCGAGCGCCTGCAGCACCCGGAGATGGTGGGGGTCAACCCCGAGCTGGCCCACGAGACGATGGCCGGGCTCAGCTTCCACCACGCGGTGGCCCAGGCGCTGTGGGCCGGCAAGCTGTTCCACATCGACCTCAACGCCCAGCGGGTCGGCCGCTACGACCAGGACTTCCGCTTCGGCGCCGTGGGCCTCAAGGACGCCTTCTTCGTGGTCAAGCTGCTCGAGGACGCCGGCTACGACGGCCCGCGCCACTTCGACGCCCGGCCGCTGCGGGTCGAGAACGAGGACGGGGTGTGGGACTTCGCCGCCGGTTGCATGCGCACCTACCTCGCGCTGGCCGAGAAGGCACGGCGCTTCCATGACGACGCGGAGATCCAGGCCGCGCTGGAGGAGACGAAGGTCGGCCAGCTGGCCGAGCCCACGGCCGGCCCGTACTCGCGCGAGGCGGTTGACGAGCTGCTGGCCGAGCAGCACGACCTGGAGGCGCTGGGCGCTCGTGCCTGCCGCAACGAGCGGCTCGACCAGCTGGTAATCGACCTCCTGCTGGGACTGCGGTAACGCTCAGCCGCGCTTCCAGCGGGCAGGCTGTGGCTCGCGATAGCGTCTGGTCGATGCGGTTGGAGACATGGCAGGCGCCGCCGGGGGAGCGGATTCCGAACAATCCGCGCTTCCCGGTGCTCATCTACCACGAGGTTGATCCCGCGGCCGCGGGCGCCGACTCCGCTCGCCGGCTGTTCACGGAGAACGGCTGGGGCGGCTCGTGGGTGAACGGCGTGCTCGACTTTCACCACTTCCACTCGACCTCCCACGAGGCACTGGCGGTGGTGGCCGGCGATGCCACGCTCGAGCTAGGCGGGCCACAGGGAAAGGCCTTCGAGGTGTCGGCCGGCGACGTCCTCGTGCTGCCCGCCGGAACCGGACATCGCCGAGCAAGCTCGCGGGCGGGCTTCACCGTCGTCGGCGCCTATCCGCCCGGGCAGGAGAACTACGACCTGCTTCGCGATGACGACCCGGCCGAGGTCGAGGCAGCCAAGGAGCGGATCGCCGCGCTCGGTCCGCCGCCGAGCGATCCGGTGGGCGGTCCGGGCATCGCGCAGTGGCGCTGATGCCGCCGCCGTGCCGCCGGGAACGGCGCGGGGTAGGGGATCGAGGGCCCCAGGGGGGGTCTGTGGTTCCTTAGTCGCCCATATGGCCACCAACGAACCACGGTAGTCAGGGCGGGCGGGACCGACGCCCTCACCCCGCTGCCTTAAGCGCCCCGGTACTCCACAACCTCCCGCGCCCCCGACTCCGCCGACCGCAGCACCGCATCGCAGACCTCGGCGCAGCGGTAGCCGTCCTCGAACGTGGCCCCGTGAGGAGCCACGTCGGCATCGTCCCGAATGGCGCTCAGCAGGTGGTGGATCTCGTGCACGAAGGTGTGCTCCCAGCCGATCATGTGGCCGTGCGGCCACCACCACTCCCAGAACGGGTGGTCGGCCTCGGAGACCAGCACTGTGCGGAAGCCCTGCCCCGACTCGGCCGGAGCCGAGCCGGCCACGTGCAGCTGGAGCTCGTTCAGCCGCTCGAGGTCGAAGGCCAGCGAGCCCTTGGAGCCGTTGATCTCGAACGTGAGCGCGTTCTTGCGCCCGGTGGCAAAGCGCGTGGCCTCGATCGTGCCCACCGCCCCGCTCTCGAAGCTGACGACGGACTCGAACGCGTCGTCGACCTCGCGCCCGGGCTTGAAGGTCGCGGTGGTGGCGGCCACCGACTCGATCTCCCCGACCAGGTAGCGCGCCAGGTCGATCACGTGGGCGCCGAGGTCGCCGAGCGCGCCCGAGCCCGCGAGCGCCTTGTCGAAGCGCCAGACCTCGTCGTCGACCACCCCCCACTCCTGAAGGTAGGAGCCGCGGAAGTGGGTCAGCTCGCCCAGGTCGCCGGCCTCGATCATCTGACGGGCCAGACGGATCGCGGGCACGAAGCGGTAGTTGAAGGCGCACAGGTGCTTGACCCCGGCGGCGTCCACGCGCCGCCACGTCTCGTGGGCCTCCTCGGCGTTGCGGCCGAGCGGCTTCTCGCAGATCACGTGCTTACCTGCCTCGGCGGCTGCGATCGAGGGCTCGGCGTGCAGGTTGTTCGGGCCCGAATTGTCGAACAGCTGCACGCGGTCGTCGGCCACCAGCTGCTTCCAGTCGGTCACATAGCCCTCGAAGCCGTAGCGGCCGGCGGCCTCGGCCACGGCCCCCTCGTCGCGCCCCGCGATGGCCACCAGCTCGGGCAGGTACGGGGGCGGGAAGGCCATGTAGGGGAGCGTCTTGTAGGCGTTCGAATGCGCCTTGCCCATGAACGCGTAGCCGAGCATGCCGACGCCGATGGTCTCCACCTCCGCGGCGCCCGCGGCGGCGCCCATGGTGACGAAGCCCACCTTGTCCTCGGCCATCAGGTGCTCTCCTTCGAAAACGCGGCGTCGAAGGCCACATCGGAGGGAGAGAAGTCCGTGCGCCGCACGAACTGCAGCGCGTCCGGCGCGCCCCAGTCGCGGTCCATGCCGGAGTCCTCCCACTCGATCGAGAGCGGCCCCTCGTAGCCGATCCGGTTGAGCGCCCGGAACACGTCCTCGAAGTCCACGTCGCCGTGGCCGGGCGAGACGAAGGTCCAGCCGCGCTCGGGCTCGCCGAAGTCGATGTGGGAGCCGAGAATCGAGCGCCGGCCGTCCAGGCGCTTCTTGGAGTCCTTGACGTGCGCGTGGTAGATCCGGTCGCCGAACTCCTCCACGAAGGCGCCCGAATCCAGGAACTGGTGGGCGAAGTGGGAGGGGTCGAAGTTGATCCCGAAGCCCTCGCGGCGGTCGATCGCGTCCAGCGTCTTGTGCGTGGTCACGAAGTCGTAGGCGATCTCGGTGGGGTGCACCTCGAGCGCGAAGCGCACGCCCTCGGCGTCGAACACGTCGACGATCGGCCCCCAGCGCTCGGCGAACTCCGTGTAGCCGCGCTCGATGGCGTCGAAGTCGTTGGGCGGGAAGGAGTAGAGCATGTGCCAGACCGGCGAGCCGGTGAAGCCGGTGACCACCTGCACGCCCAGGCGGGCCGCCGCGCGGGCGGTGTCCTTCATCTTCTCGGCCGCCCGCTGCCGGACGCCCTCGGGGTCGCCGTCGCCCCACACGTCCGCGGGCAGCACGCCCTGGTGGCGCTCGTCGATCGGGTCGCATACGGCCTGCCCCACCAGGTGGGTGCCGATGGCCCAGCAGTCGAGGCCGTTTCGCTCGAGCAGCTCGCGCTTGCCGCGCACGTAGCCCTCGTCGGCCAGGGCCTCGTCCACCTCGAAGTGGTCGCCCCAGCAGGCCAGCTCGAGGCCGTCGAAGCCCCATTCCCCGCACTTGGCGGCGAGCTCCTCCAGGGGCAGGTCGGCCCACTGTCCGGTGAACAACGTCACGGGTCGCGGCATGCGGCAGTCCTTTCTCAGGTCGCGGGTTGGGGGAGACCGGCCTGCTCGATCCTCACGCCGGCCCGGCGGTAGTCGGCCAGCGCGCCGGCCGGCAGGTCGTGGTCGACGATCAGAAGGTCGATCTCCTCGGGGCGGGCCATGGTCACCAGCGACGCCCGCCCGAACTTCGTCGAGTCCACCAGCGCCACGGTTTGCCGGGCCACCGAGCGGGCGGTGTTGACCACGTCGGCCAGCGGGCGGCGGGAGGTGGTGAGGCCCTCCTCCAGCGTGAAGCCGGCCGCCGAGATGAATGCCACGTCCAGGTTGAGCTGGGTGAGGAACTCGGCCGCCCAGCGACCGCCGATGAGCCGCAGATGCTGGTCCACCTCGCCCGGTGTGACGATCACGTGGATCGGCTCCGCCGTGAGCTCGAACGCGATCGCGGGGGAGTTGGTGACCAGCGAGATCGAGCCGGGAGGCTCGGCTGCCAGGCGGCGGCCGAGGGCCAGGCAGGTGGAGGAGGAGTCCAGGAAGATCGTCGAGCCGTCCTCCACCAGGCGGGCGGCGTGCTCCGCGATCTCGGCCTTGGCCTCGTCGGCCTGCCTCACGCGCTTGTCCCAGTCCGTCTCGATGCGCTCGCCGCCGTTCTGGCCGTCGAGGGCCCGGGCCCCGCCGTGGATCCGCTCGACCAGGCCGTCGGCGGCCAGCCCGGCCAGGTCGCGGTGGACGGTGATCGTCGAGACGCCGTGGTCGCTGGCCAGCTCGGCTACGGTCACGCCGCCCTCCCGGCGGATTCGCTCCAGGATCTGCGACCGGCGCAGCGCGGGGGGTACGGCCGGGGTCAAACGCGGTCCTCGAACTCTCGCCGCTTGACCTGCACGTCCAGCGGGCGGAACTCGTCGATGGCGGCCACGAGGTGATCGGCGAAGCGATCGAGCGCCTCGTTGCCCTTGTCCGCGGTGGCGCGCATCGGGTTGCCGATCACCCCGGTGCGGGAGAACTCGGCGTGGTCCATCGGGAACACGAAGTACTGGTAGCCCTGGAACTCGACGTCGGGCGCGCCGTCCTGCTTGAGGAACGAGTCGGGCAGCCATTCCGGCGCCTGGGCGCGATCGTCGGCGGCCCGCTCCATGTGCACGAGACGCTCGTTGTGGGCCAGGACCTGCGAGGTCTCGAGCTCCGAGGCGTGCCAGCCCGGCGTCTCGTCCGGCGGGTTCTCGAGCAGCCCGTCGAGCATGCCGATGTAGCGCTCGGCGTAGGGCTTGTAGAGCGCGACGAACGCGCCGGTCTCGTACTTGATCCGGCGCAGCAGCGGGTCCAGCACCTTGGTGTTGGAGCCGTGGCCGTTGACGAACACGAGCTTGTTCCAGCCGTGGTGGATGAGCGAGCGGGCCACGTCGTAGAGGGCCTCGTTGAGGGTGGACGCACGCAGGGTGATCGTGCCCACCGAGGACTCCGCCTCGCGCATGTGCTGCGGCGAGTAGCCGGCCCAGAAGGGCGGCGCGTAGGGCACGTCGGCCTTCTCGGCCGCCCGCCGGGACACCTCCAGCGCGGTGATGGTGTCGGTGCCCAGCGGCAGATGGGCCCCGTGCTGCTCGCAGGACCCGATCGGGACCAGGACGATGTCCGAGCGCTCGCGAAACCAGTCCAGGTCGGGAGGGGCGAGGTCGATCAGGCAGTTCGAGACGGGGCGGTCAGGCATTCACGGTCTCCTTGGCCAGCGTCAGGTAGCGCTCAACTACGAGGTCGGCGAAGTCGGGGTCGTCGACGTGGGCGTCGACCTCCTCGAAGGCGATCTCTGCGGGCAGTGCGTCGCGCAGCGCGTCGATGAACGCGGCGTCGGCCTCGGGGTCCCACAGGTCGCCGCCGGGCACGTCGGCCAGCGAGAAGCCCCCGGTGGGGCAGACCACTCGCACCGGCCCGCGCGCCGCCGACAGCCGCTCGGCGACCACCCGTCCGAGCTCGGCCTCCTCGGCGGCGGTCAGGCGCACGAGCGTGGCCACGGGGTTGTGGAAGTACTGCTTGCGCCCGCGGTACTCCTCCGGCAGCTCGTGGCGCGCCCCCTGGTTGAAGAAGTCGACGCAGCCCGGCACCACCACCTGCGGCAGCCCGTGCTCGCCGGCCACGGTCAGGCGCCGCGGCCCGGTGGCGTGGATGCCGGTGGGGTGCATCGCGTTGGCAAGCTCGGAGAGCGTGAAGTCGATCACCCCGGAGATGGCGCCCGCCTCGATGAGCCGCTCCATCGCCGGCCCGCCCACGCCGTTGGCATGGAAGACCACCGGCTCGTGCCCGCCGGCCTCGAGCGCGGGAAGCATCCGCATCACGGCCGGTGTGGTGTGCCCGAGCATCGTGACCGCCACGCATCGCTCGCCGAGCGCTTCCGCGGGCCTGCCCGCGTCGCGGGCCATGCCCACCACCGCCGCGGCGGCGTTGTCGAAGATCGCCCGCGAGATCGGGTTGATCCCCAGGATGTCGATCACCGAGTGCATGACGAGCGTGTCGCCCTCGCCCACGAACGGCCCGAAGGGCCGGCGCCCCGAGGCCGAGGGCGAGACGATCAGCTTGGGCACCCCCACGGGCAGGGCCGCCATCGCCGCCGCGCCCAGCAGCGCCCCCTCGGCGCCGCCCAGGCAGAGCGCGCCGTCCACCCGCCGCTCGGCCCACAACCGTTCGAGCACGGCGCGGACGCCCTCCTGCATCCGCTCGACCGCCGCGCCGCGCGAGCCGGCGGCCCGCACGGCGTCGAGCTCGTGCCCGGCGGCCCGCGCCACCTCGGCGCGGGACACGTCGGGCACGCAGCCCTCGGGCTCGCCCAGGATGCCCGTGTCGATCACGAGCGGTTCGCCGCCCAGCTCGCGCACCCGCTCGCGGACGTATTCGGTCTCGTCGCCCTTGGTGTCGAGCGTGGCGAGCAGCGCGATCCGCGCGGACTTGCTCAAACGGTCTGGCCCACCGACTCGGCGGCCTTCTTCAGCCGGTCGATCGAGTCCTGCACGTACTGGTCGTACAGGGCCTCCGGCACCGTGCCGGTGCCGTGGTCGCGCAGGAACTGCTCCATGCCCTGGGAGCCCTCGCTCTCCGACGCGTCGGTGATCTCCGTGCGCTCGGAGACGCGGCTGCGATCCACCGTGGCCACGAACTCCACGGTCACGCAGCCGTCGTAGCCCACCTCGTCCAGAGTCTGCATCAGCTTCTCCCAGTCGAGCGCTCCCTGGCCGCACGGCATGCGGTTGTTGTCGGCCACGTGGAAGTCGACCAGCAGGTCGCCGGTGTCCCGGATCGCCTGGGCCCAGTCGGCCTCCTCGATGTTCATGTGGAAGATGTCGAGGCAGACGCCGCAGTTGCCGCCCACGTCCTCGGCCAGCGCACGGGCCTGGTCGGCGCGGCTGATGAAGTAGGTCTCGAAGCGGTTCAGCGGCTCGATGCCGATTCGCACGCCCTTCTCCTCAGCGTGGGCCTGGCACTCCTTGAGCGATTCCACCGCCCACTTCCACTCGTCCTCGGGGGAGGCCATCGGCACGACCTTGCCGACCGTCGAGGGGACGATCGTGATGATCTCGCCGCCCCAATCGGCGATCTGGCTGATCGTGTCCTTGACGTAGTCGATGGAGCCGCGGCGGACGTAGTAGTCCTCGTGCAGCAGGTCGCGGCCCCCGGTCATCAGGGTGACCGAGCCCCAGCACCCGACCCCATGCTTGTCCATCAGGCCCTGGACCTCGGCGGTGTCCCAGACCGATGGCTCACCCGAGATCTCGATGGCGTCGTAGCCGCTCTTGCCCAGGCGCGCGATCGTGGTCTCAATTGGCTCCGCGCGCATCCAGTTGTGCATGGCGAACTTCATAGGCATTCCTCCCTCGTTTGCATCTACAGGCCCAGCTTGCCCGGGTTCATGATCCCGTTGGGATCGAGCGCCGCCTTGATGCGCCGCATCGTGCCCAGCGCCGCCCCGTGCTGGCGCTCCATGTAGGGCGCCAGCTTCAGCCCCACGCCGTGGTGGTCGTTGATCACGCCGCCGGCGGCGAACACCGCCTCCAGCCCGTCGTCCCAGATCTTGTCGTGGAGCTCCGCCGCCCGCTCCGGCTCGCCGCCGTCGGGGATCACGAAGCGGGCGTAGATCATCGTCCCCCAGGCGTACCAGTGCGAGAAGTGCATCCGCAGCTGAAGGCCGGTGTGGGCGTACGGCTCCTTCACGGCCGCCCGCAGCGCGTGGTAGACGGGCTCGATGCGGCTGTAGGGGGCCACCACGTCGATCGTGCCCCAGATCGCCGGCAGCTCCGGCTGGTGGGGCGGGTAGTAGAACTCGTAGCGGCGGTCCCACCAGGTCTCGGCCAATGAGGGATCGAGCTCCGTGCCGCCCTGCTCCTTCACCGCGGCGATCGTCCGCTCGGCCTCCACCGCCACCGCCTCGCGCTCGCCCTCGAAGCAGAGCACGGTGCACACGCCGTCGAGCTCCTCGCCCACGACCGGGGAGAGGGCCAGGCGAGTGGCCTCGTCGTCGTACATCCGGATGACCGAGGGGCGATGGCCGGCGGCCAGGGCTCGCCTGAAGGCCTCGATCCCGGCGGACACGCTTGGCAGCATCACCGTCGCGAAGCGGCGCTCGTCGGGCAGCGGCGCCAGCTGCAGCGTGGCCCGCGTGATCACGCCCAGAGCGCCTTCCGAGCCCACGAACAGCTGGGTGAGCTCGGGGCCGACGGCGTGCCGCGGGACGGGCACCGTGTCGATCACCTCGCCGCCGGGCAGCACGGCGCGCAGGGAAAGCAGCAGATCCTCGATCTTGCCGTAGCGGGTGGAGAGCACCCCCGACCCGCGCGCCGCGATGTACCCGCCGACGGTGGCCCACTCGACCGAGGCCGGGTAGTGGGGGAGCATCAACCCGAGCTCGTTCAGCTCGGCCTCCAGCTCGCGGCCGTTGGTGCCCGCCTCCGCGGTCACCGTGAGTGAGCGCTCGTCGATCTCGAGGATGCGGTTGAGGCCGCTCAGGTCGAGCAGCAGGCCGCCCTGGGTCGCGACCGCTCCGCCCTGGGTGCCCGAGCCGCCGCCCCAGGGCACCACCGGCACGCGCTGCTCGTCGGCCAGGGCGAGCGCCAGGCTCACGTCGTCGTCACTCGAGGGCACGACCACCAGGTCCGGGCGCCCCAACGGCTTGCCCGCGGCTTGGGCCGACAGCGCGCGCCAGTAGGTGTCGCTGGTGTAAGCGTCAAGCCGCTCCGGGGCGGTGCTCACGGCGCCGTCACCCAACCGGAGAGCCAGCTCGTCCCGAAGCCGGGTGATGCCGCTGCCTGCGGACACAGCCATCAGGCCCGCTCGACTCCCAGGTAGCGGCGCTGGGCCTCCGGATCGTTGGCGATCTCCCCGGCGGTGGTCTCCGTGAATATGCGCCCGCCCACCATCACGAGCTGGCGCTCCGCCAGGGCCGTGGCCACGGCGAGGTTCTGCTCGACGACCAGGATTGCAAGCCCCTCGCCGCTCAGGCGCCGAAACGTCTCGGTGAGCGACTCGATGATCGCCGGAGCCAGGCCTTCGGAGGGCTCGTCCATGAGAAGCAGCCGGGGATTGGTGAGCAGCGCGCGGCCGATGGCCAGCATCTGCTGCTCGCCGCCCGAGAGCTGCATGCCGCCGTTCTTGCGCCGCTGGGCAAGGCGGGGGAAGAGCTCGTAGACGGCGTCGGGAGTCCAGCGCCGGTCGCCACCGCGCGAAGCGACCATGCGCAGGTGCTCGTCGACGGAGAGCGACTCGAAGAGCCGCCGACCCTGCGGGACATAGCCGATGCCCGACGCCGCGATCTTGTAGGACGCGCGCCCGACGCATTCACCGCCCCGGAAGCGGATGGAGCCTCGGGTGGTGGCCGGACGGATCTGCATGATCGCGTTGCACAGGGTCGTTTTGCCCATGCCGTTGCGGCCGATGATGGCCACGGGCTCATGGCGCATGGTGAAGCTGACGCCCTGCAGCACGTGCGCGGGGCCGTAGAACGCATCCAGGTCCGAGATCTCGAGCAGGAACTCGTCCTCGGCTTCCAGCTCGACCACGACGTCGACGTCGCTGCGTGGGACACTCTGGTCGCCGTCACCGGCGCCCGCCGCGCTCACCGCTGCTCCTCGTCGTCCCCGACCTTGCCACCCAGGTAGAGGTCGTGCACCAGCTGGTTCGAGCGGATCTCCTCGGGGGTGCCCTCGACGATCTTCTCGCCGTCGTGCATCATCGTCACCGTCTTGGCCACCCGCAGGGCGACGTCCATGTCGTGCTCGATGAGCACCAGGGTGATGTCCGGGTCGAGCTCGAGCAGCATGTCGGTCAGCGCACCCCGTTCGCCGCGCGAGAGGCCCGAGGCCGGCTCGTCGAGCAGCATCAGCTTGGGGTCCACGGCCCGCGCCATGCCCACCTCGAGCTGGCGCTGCTCGCCGTGGGAGATCGAGCCCACGAGCGCCTCGACCTTGGGGCCCAGGCCCACCTCTCCGGCGAGCACACGCGCGCGCTCGCGCAGCTCGCGGTCGACCGCACGGCGATGCAGGCGCAGGTGCCCCTTGCGCGTCCCGAGCACCGCCAGGTAGAGGTTGTCCTCCACCGACAGGCCGAGGAACAACCGCGACTTCTGGTAGGTGCGGCCCATGCCCAGCCGCGCGCGGCCGGGTGCCGAGACCTCGGCGACGTCCTGGCCGAGAAAGAAGATCGAGCCCGAGGTGGCCGGCATGTCGCCTGAGATCACGTTGAACAGCGTGGTCTTGCCGGCGCCGTTGGGACCGAGGATCGCACGGCGCTCACCGTGCGCGACGTCCAGGTCGACGTCGCGCACGGCATCGAGGCCGCCGAACCGCCGGCCGACCCCGCGCAAACGCAGGATCGGCTCGGCCGGCTCGGATACTGCTTCCGTCACCTAGCCCCCGATGACCTTCGGCTTCTCGGTCTTGCCCAGCCACGGAATGTCCCGCTTCTCGCAGGGCGGGTAGGTCCGTCCGGGCGCCGGGCTCGAATCGCTGAACGTGCCCCCGAACGTCTGGTCCACGTCCGGCACGCTGCCCACGGTCTTCGTGGCCAGCCCCTGATCGCCCTCGACCAGCTGCAGGTAGTACTGGTCGGTGATCGCCTGCCGGTTCTCGTCGAGCGTGATCTTGCCGTACGGAGCGTTCAGCGAGATCTGCGCCAGCGCGTCCTGCAGCTTCTTCTGGTCGCCGGAGATGTCGCCCTTGACCTGCTTGAGCGCCTCGATCAGCCCCCACGTGTTCACGAAGAAGCTGTAGGTGAACACGCTGGCCGCCTGCGGTGCGGATTCGCCACCGGGCGGGATGTCCTTGAACCACTTGCCGATGATCTGGTTGGCGTAGTACTGGGCCTCCGGCGTGTCGAGGTCGCCCGCCGTGCCGGCACCGCCGGCGTACACGCCCGCGACGCGCGGGCCGAGCTGCTCGAACTGCGACGGGGTGCCCCAGAACACGTTGCCCAGGAACTTCTTGGCGTCGATCGGCCCCTTGGCCTGCTCGTAGGCCTTCAGGAACGGGATCAGTCCGGCGCCGCCGACGGCGACGAACGTACCGTCGACGTCGTCCGGCAGCTGCTGAGCGAAGGACGAGTAGTCCGTCGTGTTCAGCGGCGGGAAGACCCGCTTGGTGACCTGTCCGCCGGCCGCGCAGAACTCCGAGATGAAGCCGGCCATCGACGTCCAGCCGAAGCTGTAGTCGTCGCCGATCACGGCGGCCGTCTTCCACCCGAGCTCGTTGTAGGCCAGGTCGCCCAGGCCGGCGTTGAACTGGGCACCGTCACCGTTGAAGCGCGCGAAGTTCGGCGCCCGCACCTTGAGCGTGGTGTCCTGCGCGCCGGCCGCACCGTTGACAAAGGTCTTGTCCGGGTGCTGCTTGGCGTAGTTGGCCACCGCGATCGACTCGTCGCCTGAGAGCGGGCCGATCATGACGTCCGCACCGAGCTGCTCCATCAGCCGCCGCGTTTCCTTGATGGCCGTGCCCGACGTGTCGTCGCCGCATCCGACGCCCACGAGCTCGAGCGGGTGCCCGTTGATCGCGCCACCGGTCCATCCGTCGCGCGGCTTGTCCGGGTTCTTCGGCTTGGCGCCGGCGAACTGGGCCAACGCCGAGACGGCTCCGGCCATGTTCTGGTTGTCGAACGAGCCGAACGCGCCCTTGCACTCGGAGAGCACGGCGACCTTGATCGGCGACTTGCTGCCGCCCGTCTCCTGCTTGACAGGGGCATACCCCGGGGGCGCCTTCGTGGTCGGCGCCGCCTCCTCGGAGGCGCCGCCACCGCCGCCGCCACTGTCCTCGTCGTCGTCGCCGCCGCAGCCCGCGAAGGCGAGCGCCGCGATCCCCAGGAGAAGCGCAAACCACATCAGGCCGCGCCTCCGTTTCCGTACTTCTGACATCTCTTGTTCTCCTCCTCTCGCCGTGGACCAATGCCCCGGCGGTGTCGTTCTACGAGCCCGTTAGCGTCGATGCTCCACGCTCACCTGCCGGCACAGCGCCGGCCGAACCTCCTTCCCCGGTTGCCTCCCCCGGGCTGGACGGACCGCGCAGCCGTCCGACGGTCCGCTCCCACAGGCCGACCAGCCCGTCGGGGGACACGAGCACGATGACCAGGAAGATCACCCCGATCAGCGTGTTGAACCGGTCGCTCATGAAGCCGACGTCCTGCGCGTAGTTGTTGATCAGAACGAAGACGAGCGCTCCGATCCACGCGCCCTCCAGCCGGAACATCCCCCCGATGACGGCGATCATGAGCACGTTGATCGTGGCGGTCAGGTCGATGGTCGACGGCGCAATCTGCGCGTTCCACCACACGAAGAGAATCCCGGCGAGCGCCGCGATGAAACCCGCGAGGGAGAACGCGAGCACGCGATGCAACGTCACGCTGTAGCCAAGCGAGCGCATCCGCACCGGGTCGTCGCGAATCCCCTGCAGGGTCAGCCCGAACGGAGTGCGAGCGACGTAGCGCAGCCCGAGATAGACGAGCGCCGCCACGAGCAGCGTCGCGAAGTAGAGGCGATCGGGGTGGGCGGTGCGGTCGATGAACTCGGGGATGGGGATCCCGCTGATCCCGCCGAACCCCGACACGCTCGTCACCTGGCCGAAGAAGAGGTTGGCGATCACACTGAAGACGAGCGTGATCATGAGGAAGTAGATGCCGTAGCTGCGGCTGGCCAGGACGCCGAAGATGAAGGCCACCGCGACCGCGATGGCGATGGCCATCAGGATGCCGGGCACGGGCTCCCAGCCGAGGTTCAGGCCCTTGGTGTTGCCCGTGGTCGTGAGGTTGCCCAGCGCGAACCCCGCGATGCCGTAGATCGCCACCTGGGCGAGCGACACCATCCCGCCGTCGGCGGAGAGGAAGATGAGGCTGGCGGCGACGATGCCCAGGAACATCGTCTGGGTCAGCAGCGTGGAGATCCAGTAGTCGCTGAAGATGAGCGGCGCGAGCACCGCGAGCGCCACGAGAAGCCCACCCATCGCGCGGTTGGGGGTGAGACGGGAGTTCGCCGCACCGCTCATGCGGGCCGGCCGAACAGCCCGAGCGGCCGTGCGGCGAGCACGACCGCCAGCAGCACGAACGTGAAGATGATCGAGTAGAAGGTGTAGTCGGACGGGAGGTAGGCGGCGGCGAAGTTGGTGGTCAGCCCGAGCAGCAGCGCCCCGATGGCGGCCCCTCCGAGCGACCCCATGCCGCCGATGATCACGACCACCAGCGAGTTGAGAAGCCACAGCCCGTCGACCCCGGGCGCGAGGCTGGCGAACGAGCCGCCCATGGCGCCCCCGATGCCGGCCAGCGCCGACCCGATGAAGAAGGCGATGGCGAAGGTCAGCTGGATGTTCACCCCGAGGGCGGAGACCATGTCGCGGTCGTCGACGCCCGCCCGGATCACCATCCCGGTGCGAGTCCGCTTGAGCCAGAACCACAACGCTCCCCCGATGAACAGGCCCACGCCGAGGATGACGATGCGAGTGAGCGTGTACTGCACCCCCGCGACCTGCAGGTCCAGGAACTTGTCGAACGTCCGCGGCCAGGAGATGTCCTTCGCGACGCCGCCGAAGTGGGCGAGCATCTGGTCGGCGGCGATGATCGAGACCGCGATCGTGATCAGTGCCTGGCGCAGCTCCTGGCCCTGGTTCCAGCGCAGGAAGGCCTGCTGCATCAGCAGGCCGACTCCACCCACGATGAGACCGGCGGCCATCACCGGGAGGAACCAGTTCATGAAGCTGACTTGGGCGCTCGAGATGCCGAGCGCCGACTCGGCGCCCGGGACGGAGTTGCGCTGCAGCTCGAGAGCGATGTAGCCGCCGAGCAAGAAGAACGCGCCGTGCGCCATGTTCACCACTCGCATGAGGCCGAAGATGAGGGTGAAGCCGCTGGCGACGATGAAGTACAGCGCTGCCGCGGTGACGCCGTTGAGCAGCGTGATCAGGAAGTTCTTGGGGTCGTCGACGGCCGGGCCGAAGGTGGTGGACGACGCGATGAAGAGGACCCAGACGATCGGGAACGCGATCACCAGGACAAGCAGCACAAGCCCCAGGATCCGCAGCGCCCGCCCCAGCGACACATTCGTGAAAGCCAAGGTCGCCGAACCTAACACCTTCTTGCATTCCAGCGCAAGTCCTATCAACGGCCCTTACGTCAACGACGATCTTCGCCCGTGCCCGCGGCCATCGCCCTGGCCGAGCGCGAGTTGGTTATGGTCGCGGGCCTACCTGGGCGTCGTACCGACGAACGAAGAGAGGGAGGGTTCGAGTGACCGAGCCGATCGATCCGGGCGCCAAGCCCGTGCAGACCTTCGAGTGGGGAGCGATCAAGTGGCTCGTGACCCCGGACGACACCGAGGGGACGAGCCTGACCTTCGGCGAGGTGCTGCTGCTGCCCGGTCAGGGACACGTGCGTCACCACCATCCCGAGTCCGAGGAGATCCTCTACGTGCTGTCGGGCGAGGGCGAGCAGATGCTCGACGCCGGCGAGGAGCGCTGGTACCCGGTGAAGGCCGGCGACGCCATCCACGTTCCGACGGCGATGTTCCACGCCACCGTGAACCGGGGCTGGCAGCCGCTGCGCCTGCTGGCGCTCTACAACCCCGGCGGGGCGGAGAAGGCGCTGCGCGAGCTGCCCGACTTCGGTGAGTCGGACTCGCCGTCGTGGTCGGTCCAGGCGGGCGCGTGAGCCCAACCGTTCTCCTCATCGGCACCCTCGACACCAAGGGGGACGAGTACGCCTTCCTGCGTGACCGCTTGCGCGACGCCGGCGTGGAGGTGCTGCTGGCCGACGTGGGCACCCTGGAGCCGGCGCGGGTCGAAGCCGACATCGCGCGCGAGGAGGTGGCCGCCGAGACCGGCGCCGACCTCGCCGCCCTCGCCGAGGCGCGCGACCGAGGGGCCGCCGTGTCGGCCATGGCCGAGGCCGCCGCGGCGCTCACCCGCCGCCTGCACGAGGAGGGCCGGATCCAGGGCGTGCTGGCGGCCGGCGGCTCGGGCAATACCGCGATCGCCACCGCCGCCATGCAGACCCTGCCGGTGGGCGTGCCCAAGCTGATGGTCTCGACCATGGCGGCGGGCGACACCCGTGACTACGTGGGCGCCCGCGACGTGACCATGATGGCCTCGGTGGCCGACGTGGCCGGGGTCAACCCGGTGTCGGCCCGGGTGCTGGCCAACGCCGCCGCGGCGATGACGGGGATGGTGATCGCGCCGTCGGTGGAGCTGGCCGAGGAGCGCCCGCTGGTGGGTGCCACGATGTTCGGGGTGACCACGCCCTGCCTCGACGTCGCCCGGGAGGAGCTCGAGCAGCGCGGCTACGAGCCCGTGGTCTTCCACGCCACCGGTGTGGGCGGCCAGGCGATGGAGGGTCTGATGGAGTCGGGCTTCCTCCGCGGGGTGCTGGACGCGACCACCACCGAGCTGTGCGACGACCTGGTGGGCGGCGTGCTCTCCGCGGGCCCGGACCGGCTGGAGATGGCGGGCCGCCTGGGCATCCCGCAGGTGGTGTCTGTGGGCGCGCTGGACATGGTTAACTTCGGCGCCCGCGACAGCGTCCCGGAGCGCTTCGAGCAGCGCAACCTCTACGTGCACAACCCCGTGGTCACGCTCATGCGGACCACGAAGGAGGAGAACGCCGAGCTGGGGCGGCGGATCGCCGCCAAGCTGTCGGCCGCCACGGGCCCGACCGCGCTGTTCCTCCCGTTGCGCGGCGTCTCGATGATCGATGCGGAGGGGCAGCCCTTCCACGACCCCGAGGCGGATGCGGCGCTGTTCGACGAGCTGCGCGGGGTAGGGGAGGGGGTGGAGCTCGTGGAGCTGGACCTGCACGTGAACGATCCCGAGTTCGCCCGGGCGATGGTGGAGAAGCTCGACGAGTACATGAAGGCGGCCGCGTCATGACGGGTGACGAGGCCCGGGCGAAGCTGCGGGCCACCCTCGACGGCGGGGGCGTGATCATCGGCGCGGGCGCCGGCACGGGCCTGTCGGCCAAGTGCGCCGAGGCCGGCGGCACCGACCTGATCATCATCTACAACTCCGGCCGCTACCGGATGGCCGGTCGCGGGTCGCTGGCCGGGCTGATGCCCTACGGCGACGCCAACGCGATCGTGATGGAGATGGCGAGCGAGGTGCTCCCGGTGGTCTCCCACACGCCGGTGCTGGCCGGGGTGTGCGGCACCGACCCGTTCCGGCTGATTCCGAGGTTCCTGGAGGAGGTGCGTGACGCCGGCTTCGCCGGGGTGCAGAACTTCCCCACCGTCGGCCTGATCGACGGGACCTTCCGGGCCAACCTGGAGGAGACCGGCATGGGCTACCACCTGGAGGTGGAGATGATCCGGGCCGCCGCCGAGCTCGGACTGCTCACGTCACCCTACGTCTTCGATCCCGAGTCGGCCGCGGCGATGGCGGGGGCCGGCGCCGACGTGCTCGTGCCGCACATGGGGCTCACCACCAAGGGCACCATCGGCGCGCACACCGCCAAGACCCTCGACCAGTGCGTCGAGGAGATCCAGGCCATGCGGGACGCGGCGGTCGAGGTCAACCCCGACGTGATCGTGCTCTGCCACGGCGGCCCGCTGGCCGAGCCCGAGGACGCCGCCTACGTGCTCGAGCGCACCACTGGCGTGGTGGGCTTCTTCGGCGCCTCCAGCATGGAGCGGCTGCCGACCGAGGTGGCGATGACCGAGAACATGAAGCGCTTCAAGGCGCTGGCGGGCCAGCGCTGAGCCACTCTTCGACGCGGACGTCGGCAGCCAGGGCGGTGAAGTCGCCATCCTCGGTGAGCCGCAGCGCCGCCGCCGCCATCGCGCCCACCGCCACCCAAGTGAGCGCTCCACCCACGCTCACCCGCTGGGCGCCGGCGTCGGTGATCTCCGCCATCGTGAGTCCCGGGTGGGCCAGCACGTTCAGCGGGCGGCCAACCGCCTGGCACACCGCGCCGATCTCCTCGCCGTCGCGGAGCCCGGGCGCGTAGAGCACGTCGGCGCCCGCGGCCTCGTAGGCCTGCAGGCGGGTGATGGTGTCGTCGAGGTCCGGGTTTCCGCGTATGTGGTTCTCGGCCCGTGCGGTCAGCATGAAGTCGAACGGGAGCCCGCGGGCGGTCTCGGCGGCGGCGGCCACCCGCTCCACGGCCTGGTTGATGCCGTAGAGCTCGCCAGCGGGGTCCCAATCCTCGATCGAGCCGCCGACGGCGCCGGCCTTGGCGGCGGCGGCCACGGCGGCCGCAGCCTCCTCGGGCGCGGGGCCATACCCGTTCTCCAGGTCGGCGGAGACCGGCAGCCCGCTCGCCTCGTCGAGCGCCCGCACGTGCTCGGCCACCTCGTCGAGCGTCACGCCCCCGTCGAGCCGGCCGTACGTGAAGGCGAACCCCGAGCTGGTGGTGGCCAGGGCCTTGAAGCCGAGCGCCTCCATCACCCGGGCCGAGCCCGCGTCCCAGGGGTTGGGGATGATGAACGGCTCGCCCTCGTGCAGCGCCCGGAAGCGGGCGCCCTTCTCCGCCTGGCCGGTCATGACCCGTTCGAGTCGGCGAGCGCCTCGGCCAGCTCCTTCTTGCTCATCTTGGTCCGGCCGCTGATCTTCTCCTTCTTCGCGCGCTCGAGCAGCTCGTCGCGGCTCAGGCCGTCGAGGTCGCCGTCGCCGTTCTCGGGCGCCGTCCTCACGTCCCGGCCCGCGTGAACATTGTCCAGGGCCCGCTGCAGCGCATCCATCAGGTCGGGAACGGGGGCCGGCTCCTTCTCCGGCTCAGGCAGCTCGATCTTGCGCCGCTTTCGCTTGCTCTCGATCACCGTGCTCAGGCGCTCGCGGTAGCAGTCCTCGTAGCGCGAGGGGTCCCAGTCGGTCGCCATCGCCTCGATCAGTGCGACGGCCTGGTCAAGCTGCTTCTGCTTGGGCTTCTTGCCGCCGGTGGGGATCGGCGCGGCGGGGCGCACCTCGTCGTGGAAGCGCATCGTGGTGAGCAGCAGCGCGCCCTCACGGGCGCGTACGGCGGCGAGGTACTCCTTGGTGCGCATCACGAAGCGCCCCAGGGCCACGCGCTCGGTGTCGCCCATCACCTCGACCAGCAGCCGGTAGGCGCGGCGCGTGCCCTCGCTGTCGCCCACCGGGACGAGCACGTAGGGATGGTTGAAGTAGATCGGGTCGACATCGCCGAGCGGGACGAACGCCTCGATGTCGATCGTCCGGGTCTTCCGCGGCTCCACCGAGCCGAGCTCGTCACCGGTGACGATCACCTGCTTGCCGTCCAGGTCGTAGCTGTGGGCGATCTCCTCCCACAGGACCTCCGTGTCCTCCTCCGAGCAGAAGCGCCGCTGCTCGATGCGGACCTTGTCCTTCTCGTGCAGCTCGTTGAAGTGGTAGTCGAGGTCGCGCGCGGCGCTCATGAGCTGGATGGGGACGTTCACCAGCCCGAAGCTGAGCGAGCCGCTCCACAGTGCGCGCGGCATGCCTAGTGCTCTCTCCAAGACTTGCAGCCGCCAAACGAGTCGGAACTGACAGGAGCGAGCACCTAGCCCCGCCCCTTGCCCATGCTGGCCTCGAGCGCCGCCATCAGGTCGTCCCCCTGCTCGGGCTCCTCCTCGGCGAGCACGTCGATCTCCTCGCCCTTGGCCTTGCGCTTGATGAGGTCGAGCACGGCCTCGCGGTAGCTGTCGTCGTGCTTCTCGGGGTCGAAGTCCTCCTCGAGCGAGTCCATCAGGTTGGCGGCCATCTCCACCTCGCGCTCGTTCGGCTTCGCGCGGGCCAGGTCGATCTCCAGATCGCCGGGGTCCACCACCTCGTCGTGGAAGCGCAGCGTGTGCAGGGCGATCACGTCGTCGAGCGCCCGCACGGCCACCAGGTACTCGCGGTCGTGGAAGGTGAAGCGCCCGATCCCGGCGCGACCCGAGCGGCCCAGGGCCTCGTGGAGCAGCCGGTAGGCGTCCTCGGCCTCGCGCGACCCGACGTAGTACGTCTTCTCGTAGAAGACCGGGTCGATCGCATCCGCCTCGACGAACTCGCTCAGGTGCACGACCTTGCCGCGGTCACCCGCCGCCGCCTTGATCTCGTCCTTCTCGAGCACGACGTAGGTGTCGGGCGACACCTCGTAGCCCTTGACCACCTCGTCGTAGTCGACCTCCTTGTCCTCCTTGGGGCAGATCCTGCGGTGCTGGATCTTCGCGCCGTCCTTGACGTGGACCTCGCTGAAGTGGACGGTCTTCGACTCGGTCGCCGTGTAGAGCTTCACCGGCACGTTGACCAGGCCGAACGTGATGGTGCCGTTCCAGATCGAGCGCGGAGCCATGCCCGCGATCCTACGCGTTAGCCGATCCTCGTCCATCCGGCCGAGTCGAGGCCGAAGCGCAGCTCGGGCACGCCGTCGCCGGCCAGCGCCGCCCGCGTGCGCTCGGGCTCGGGCGTGTAGACCAGGAGGAAGCCACCGCCCCCGGCCCCGAGCGAGATCACACCCTGGCCGCCGGCACGCAGCGCACGGACACGCAGGTCATCCATGCCGTCGGTCACGGTGCCCGGCGCCCGCTCGCGCTTTCGCTCCCAGTGCTCGTCCATCAGCTCCGCGCAGTGCTCGAGATCGCCCTCCTCGAGCGCGGCGCAGGTGGCGTGGGCCAGCTCGCCGATCCGGTCCAGCGCGGCCCGCGCCGCGCCCGCGCCCAGGATGTCCGAGGCCGAGCGCTCCTGCCCGGTGTAGAAGAGCAGGAACTCGTCCCGCAGCGCCCGCTGGACGCCGGCGGGAAGCTCCAGGCTGCGCACGTCGACCGTGTCGTCGGGGTTGAAGGTGTAGGCGCGCGCCCCGCCGTACGCGGCGGCGTACTGGTCCTGCTTGCCGATCGACCGTCCGAGCAGCTCGATCTCGAGGTGGCAGGCGGCCTCGGCCAGCTCCTCCCGCCCGGGCGAGCCTCCGGCGAGCTCCCTCAGGGCTCCGATCGCACAGACGGCGTAGGCCCCGGACGAGCCCAGTCCCGTGCCGGGAGGGGCGTCGGAGACCGAGGCCAGCTCGAGCGGGCCGCCCTCCCAGTGATGGACGAGCGCCTCGCGCAGGATCGGGTGCCGGACCTCGGCCGGCTCGTCCACCTCCTCCCACTCCAGGTGCTTCAGGATGAAACGGCGCTGGAACCCGGTGGTGGCCACGATGCGCACGTAGCGGTCGATCGTCGTGGAGATGACGAAACCGCCGTGCTCGCGGTAGTAGGACGGCAGGTCGGTGCCGCCGCCGCCGAGGGCCACCCGCAGCGGCGCTCTGGCCACGATCGCTCCCATCAGGGGGAAACCTATGCTGCCGGAGTGCGCCGCCGCCTCCGCGACCTCGGCTTCGGGGTGGGCCGGTTTCCCACCGGGCCGCTCAACGGGCTCACCGACGTGCCCGGCGTGCTGGTGGGGCACGCCACCCTGGCCGACGGACCGGCCCGCACCGGCGTGACCGCGGTGCTTGCCCACGGCGGCAACACCTACGCCGAGAAGGTGCTGGGCGCCTGCCACGTGATCAACGGCTACGGCAAGGCCGCCGGGCTGTCCCAGCTGGAGGAGCTGGGCACGGTGGAGAGCCCGCTGCTCTTGACCTCCACGCTCTCGGTGGGCCCGGTGTGGGAGGGCGGGCTGCGCCACGTGCTGGACCAGAACCCCGAGGCGGCGCGGGACCGCGACACCGTCAACGTGATCGTGGGGGAGTGCTTCGACGGCTGGCTCTCGGACGCCCGCTCGCTGCCTGTGCGGCCCGAGCACGCGCTCGAGGCGATCGGCGCCGCCGGCGGCGATGTCCGGGAGGGGGCGCTCGGCGCGGGAACGGGCACCACCTGCTTCGGCCTCAAGTCCGGCATCGGGCAGGCCTCGCGGCGGGTGGAGGGGCACCTGCTCGGCGGCCTGGCGGTCCCCAACTACGGGGGCCGCAGAGATCTGCACCTGCTGCTGGGCCCGGGGGCGGCCCTCGAGGAGGCCCCCGAGCCGCCGGCCCCGGCCGGCTCGATCATGGCGGTGCTCGCCACCGACGCGCCGCTGTCGGAGCGCCAGCTGCGCCGCCTTGCCGTGCGGGGCGGCCTGGGCGTCGCCCGGGCGGGAAGCTTCGCCGCCAGCGGCAGCGGCGAGTACGTCCTGGCCTTCTCCACGGCCCATCGGCTGTCTCACCGCTCGAGCGAGGATCGCGACCACTTCGAGTTCCTGCGCGACGACTCGGTGGCCATGCGGTGCTTGTTCGAGGCCGCCGGTGAGCTCGTGCACGAAGCGGTGCTCAACGCGCTCTGCGCGGCCGGCACGGCGGAGGGACGCGACGGGCATGTGGCGCCGGCCCTCGACTACGAGCTGCTGGAAGGCGCGCCGGGAATCAGGCCGCTCTGAGGGCGTACTCACGCACCTCGTCGAGCACCGAGCGACCGCCGATCTCCACTGCATTCCACCCCAGCGGGTTGCCGCCCGAGCCGTCGTCGGCGCAGAAGACCCGCAGCAGGTGGACTTCCGTCACCAGGCCGACGCTATCCTGCCGCCCGTGTCGAGGGGGAGGCGGAGGGGCGTGCTGCTCGGCGTCCTCACCACCGCAGCGATTGCGGCCGCGCTGGCGGCCGCCGAGCCGGGCGACCGGCTCGCCACGGCGTCGATCAGCGAGCCGCTCGAGTCAGCGGCCCGGTCGGACGCCCCGGCCCGCATTCGCCGCCCGCCGGCGCCGGCGGTCTTTCCGGTGCGCGGTTCGGTGGACTGGGGGGAGGCTGACGCCCGCTTCGGCGCCTGGCGGGGCGGGCGGGCCCACGAGGGGCAGGACGTCTTCGCCGACGCGGGGACCCCGCTCGTCTCCATCGTGGACGGCCAGGTGATCGAGATCGGCGACGACGGCGGCCGCGGCAACTACGTCGCCATCCACGACCCCGACGGGCGAAGGACCTTCGTCTACCTGCACATGGTGCGGCCCACACCGCTGCGGATGAGAGAACGGGTGACGGCCGGCGGGCGGGTGGGCGCCGTGGGCTGCACCGGCTCGTGCTGGGGCGACCACCTCCACCTGGAGATGCGCCGGGGACGCGGCACCACCGGCAGGCCGGTCGACCCGCTGCCGCTTCTCCGCCGGCTGGCAAGCCGCTAGTGCACCCGTCCTCAAGTTCTGGCGGTTTCGGCGGCGCCTGGGCGCGCCTGGCTGCGTCCGGCGGACTCGCCGATGCTCTGGCATCGACTCCGTCCACCGGACTTGCCAGCCACGCCCAGTCGCTCGCCGATTCCCACCAGAACTTTCGGCCGGATGCACTAGCCTAGCCCCGCCTCGTGGACCAGATGGAGCTCCGCAACCGGCTTGTCATGGCCACGCAGATGTGGCGCGAGGCCACCGACGACCCCCTGCCGCGCATGCCGGCGGGCGATCCGGCCGAGCAGATCCAGACCTTCGAGCTGAAGCTGGTGGACCTGCTGTGTGCGCGGGCCACCCCCCAGACCGCCCGCGACGTGGCCGACAAGACCTGGGACCTGGTCCACGCGCGCCCCGACGAGGACTCGGTCAAGCAGCGCGTGGTCGATTGCCACGAGGCGCTGGCCCGGCTGGCCGCCCGCGGCGGCGGCCTGGACCTGTAGCGGGCCGTTTCACCGGGCTTCGGCGGCGCCCGGTATAGCCGCGCCCACACTCGCGTCTCACCAGTCAGGGGCCGTGACCGAACAGCTCGAAACCGTCCTGGTCGGTGCGGGTCAGGCCGGCCTCGCGGTGAGCCACGAGCTCACGCAGGCGGGCGTTGCGCACCGGGGACCGGTTCCAGAACGTGTGCACCGTTCCTCGAGCGCGTGGATTGGGCTGGGTCAGGGGGTTCCCTACGAAACGTCTCAGATAGGGACGGAACGTGCGCAACCCCCCCCCGACCTGGGCCCCTTACCCTGCTACGAACCCTTGGCCCCGCTTGCCCACCCGGCATATGCTCGACTTCTGGAAGCCACACGTCTCGCCGCGGCTGCCGCTGTCTGACAGCTGAGCACCTTCCTGCGCCCGCGATCGGTTGTTTCTCGGCGGAGCGAGGTCGCGGCCGGCGGCGCGCGGTCCTGCACGCCAGCGGGGCGACCGGAACCTGCGGACAAGACGGGCCGTAGTCGCGATTCGCGCGACCGCCCGTAGTCTGTCTCCCAGGTGAGGAGACTGCCGGAGCTGTTCGATCTCCGTGTCAAAGCACGCTCGCTCGCGTACCTGTACGCGGGAGGCGCGGCGCTGGGCCTGCTGACGCTTGCCCTGCCCCACGACCCGGCGGTGCGCGACACCCAGCTGATCGGGCTGGCCGGAGTGGCGCTGGCCGCCGCCCTGCTGCTCCTGCTTCTGACCTCTCGCCTCCGGGAGTGGCAGCTCCACCTCATGGTGGCCGCGGGGACGCTGATCATCACGCTGGCCAACTACTACGTGGGAAAGAGCGCCCTCTATCCGCTCTTCTATTCCTGGACCGCGCTCTACGCCTTCTACTTCTTCACGACGAAGATCGCGCTGGTGCACCTCGCCTTCCTGGGGCTCTGCTACGCGGTGCTGCTCGCCGTCCAGGACGCGATGAGCCCGCTGGTCAGCTGGCTGCTTGCGGTGGGAACGCCCGCGCTCGTCGGGCTGTTGCTCTCCCGGCTGCTGAACCGGATGAGGTCCGAGGCCGAGAGACGCGAGGAGCAGGAGCGCGAGCAGCGCCAGACCGAGGCGCGCACACGGCTCGTGCTCGACGCCTCGCCGGACGCCTACCTGACGATCGACCGCGACGGCATCATCGTCGCCTGGAACCTCGCCGCCGAGCGCATGTTCGGTTGGAGCGCCGCCGAGGCGATCGGCAAGCCGATGCGCAGCCTGATCGTGCCGGAGGAGTTGCGCGGGCGCACCGATCGCCGGCGGCAGGCGATGATCGAGGCCGACGGCCCGGTGAGCACCGAGATCTTCGACGCCGAGTACGAGCGGCGTGACGGCACGCGCTTTCCCGGCGAGGCTACCGTGGCCAAGGTGGTGGTGGGCGACGAGGTGCTCATCTCCGGCTTCCTGCACGACGTGTCGGAGCGGCGTCGCCGCCAGCAGGAGCGCGAGGAGCTGGTCCGGGCCCAGGCCGCGCGGGCCGAGGCCGAGCGGGTGGCCGAGATCGTGAGCGGCATGCAGCTGCTGGTGGACGCCGCCCTGGCCCACCGCACCCTCGACGACATCGCCGCCGATCTCGTGACGCGGGTCCGGGGAGTGCTCGAGGCCGACGCCGCCACGATCTTCCTGACCGACGAGGAGAGTCATGAGCACCTCCGTCTCGGAGCCTCGTCGCTGGGCACCGATCCCGAAGATGTGGGCTCCTTCCCCTTCGGCGACGGGCTCTCCGGGCGGGTGGCCGCTAGCCGGGACACGGTGCTCACCACCAGCCCCGAGCCGAGCGATCTCCGCGATCCGGGCATGCGCGAGCTCGAGATCGACTCGCTGATCGGTGTTCCGCTGCTCGCCGACAACGCCGTGATCGGGGTGCTCGTGGTCTGCGCCTCGCCGCCCCGGCATTTCACGGACGACGACGAGAGCCTCCTGCGGCTCGCCGCCGACCGGGTGGCGCTCGCCCTCGCGCACGCGCGCGTGTACGAGCGTGAGCATCGCATCGCCGAGATGTTGCAGCGCAGCCTCCTGCCCGCGACACTGCCGCCGCTACCGGGGCTCGGGGTGGCCGCGCGCTACCTCCCGGCCGCCGCCGAGGCGGAGGTGGGCGGGGACTGGTACGACGTGATCCCGATTCCCGGCGGCGGTGCCGGCCTGGTGATGGGCGACGTGGCCGGGAAGGGCCTCGCCGCCGCCTCCATGGTCGGCCGCCTGCGCAACGCGCTGCGCGCCTACGCGCTGGAGGGACACGAGCCCGCGAAGGTCGTCGATCAGCTGAACCGCCTGGTGTGGGCCGAGGCCGAGGAGAGCCAGATGGCGACGTTGCTCTACCTGGTGATCGACCCGACGCAGACCGTGGCTCGCTGGGTCAACGCCGGCCACCCGCCGCCGTTGCTCCTGAACGGGGACGGGGCGCCGGAGTTCCTCGAGGGCGGCGCGTCGGTGCCGCTCGGCGTGCTGCCCTTCCCGAGCTACGACGAGCGCTCCACCGAGCTGGGCCCGGGGGAGACCCTGGTGCTCTACACCGACGGGCTCGTGGAGCGGCCCGGAGAGCACATCGGCGAGGGCATGGCGCAGCTGGCCTCCGTGCTCGGCGGCGCGCCGCGCGATCCCGAAGCGCTGTGCGACCACCTCCTGGCCAGCCTCGTGCCGGCGGGCGGCAGCCCGGACGACATCGCCCTGCTGGCCCTCCGCAACGTCCCGGTGGGCGATAGCTTCGCGGTCGAGTTGCCGGTGGTCCCCGAGACCCTGTCCTCGATGCGCGCGCTCCTGCGCCGCTGGCTGGGGCACCTCGGGGGCAGCGATCAGGAGATCGCCGAGATCACGACCGCCTGCGGGGAAGCGGCGACCAACGCGATCGAGCACGCCGGCTCCGCAGGGGACGTGCCGTTCGAGGTGAGCGGCCGTGCCAGGGGGCGCGAGGTGGAGATCACCGTGCGCGACCGCGGCGCCTGGCGCGACCCCCGCGAGGGAGATCAGGGCCGCGGGCTCTCGCTCATCCGGGCGTTGATGGATACGGTAGACGTAGAGCCGAGGCCGGATGGGACGACCGTCCGGCTCCGGCGAGTACTCGCTGAGAACGGGGGACAGGGAGGTCCCGAGTGATGAACGGCCTTGTAGGCCTCGACATCGAAGAGCAGGAGAACGTCGTGGTGGCCCGCGTGACGGGCGAGCTCGACATCGCCGGCGCCGCCCCCACCGGGGAGCGGATCGCGGCCGCCGTCCCCACCTCGGCCCGCGGCCTGGTGGTGGACTTCACCGAGCTCGAGTTCATCGACTCGAGCGGGATCGCGATGCTGTTCAGCCTGGTTCGCCGATTGGGCAGCCGTCGTCAGGAGCTGCGCGTGGTCGCTCCGGCCGGCGAGCCGGTGGCCAGGGTGCTCGAGATCGTCGAGTTCACGCGCGCGGCGCCCCTGGACGCCGACCTCGACACCGCGGTGGCCGGGATCACCTAAACGGGGGCGGCTGTCCGGGCCGCGATGAAGTCCAGCACCGCCGCGTTGAACTCCTCGGCCCGCTCCAGGGTCGCTCCGTGCGGAGAGCCCTCGATCACCGTGAGCTCCGCTCCTGGAATCAGCTCCGCCAGCTCACGTGACTTCCAGACCGGCACCAGGATGTCCTGCTCGGCCCCGATCACGTGTACCGGCACCGACAGGGAGGCGAGGCGGTCGCGGGTGTTGTGCCGCGAGGATGCATCGAGCTGGCGGGCGAACGCCTCCGGTGGCTGGGGATGGGGGTTCTCCAGCATCAGCCCGCGCAGCCAGGTGACCGCCTCCTCGTTCTCGAAGAAGCGCTCCGAGAGGTTGAGCAGCATCAGCTCGTCCACGTGCTGCTCGTATGTCAGCTGCTGCACCCTCGAGCCCCACGAGCGACTGAGCGCCCGGGCCCAGGCGCCGCCGGCCGCGAAGGTGACGGCCAGGGTGAGCGTGCGCACCCGGTCGGGGGCGGTGAGCGCCACTTCCTGGGCGATCGCGCCACCCATCGACACACCGAGCAGGTGGAACGAGTCGAGCTCGAGGGCATCGGCCAGCGCGAGCGAATCGGCGGCCATGTCGGAGACCTCGTAGGGATCCTCCGCCATCGACGAGCGACCGACGTCGCGGTTGTCGAAGATGACCGTGCGGTGGCGGGGGGAGAAGGCCGGCACCTGAAGCGCCCAGGCCAGCGTGTCCGCGGCCAGACCCATGACACAGAGCAGCGGCTCCCCCTCGCCGTGCTCCTCGTAATACAGCGTCTGCCCGTTGGCTTCGATGGTCGGCATGCAGAACAGCATGTCAGCGCGGCGCCGTCACCGCTCCGTAATCCGTGCCCGCCATGCTTGTTGTGGGGTGGCTCTGCTCGTTCTCTTCGCCTTCGTCGCCGGCGCCGGCACGGCTCTCACCCCCTGCGTGCTCCCGGTGTTGCCGGCGCTGCTCGCGTCGGCGGCCACCGGCGGGCCGCGGCGCCCGCTCGCGGTGATCGCCGGACTGCTGGCCACGTTCACGCTCACGATCGTGGCCCTCGCCTCGCTGATCGACGGCGTCGGCCTGCCTGACGGGATCGTTCGCACCCTCGCCGTCCTGGTGCTGCTCGGCTTCGGGCTGGCGCTGATGGTGCCCGCGGTCGCCGCCCGCATCGAGGCGCCGCTCTCGCGGCTGGCCCGCTTCGGCCCCCGCGCCGACCGCGGCGACGGTGTGCTCTCCGGCCTCCTGCTGGGAGCCGGGCTGGGCTTCGTCTACGCCCCCTGCGCCGGCCCGATCCTGGCCGGGGTGGTCTCGGTCTCCGCCACCCAGGGAGCCTCGGGCCGCATCGTGATCGTCGCGCTGGCCTACGCCGCCGGCTCGGCGCTGGTGCTCCTGCTGATCGCCTACGGCGGGCGCCGCGTGGTCGACCGGTTGCGCGCGGCGGGCCGCGGGCCGGCCGTCCAGCGAGTGCTCGGTGCGGTCATGGTCGCCACCGGGCTCGCCGTGGCCACCGACCTCGATGTCCGCTTCCAGACCACGCTCGCCGACGAGCTTCCCGCGGCGGTGGTCAACCCCACGCGCGGCCTGGAGCGCTCCGACGCGATCGAGAGGCAGCTCGACGACCTGAGAGGCCGGTCGCGCTTCGCCGAATCGGACGACGCCGGCGACGAACGTCCCCGGGCGGGCCTGCCCGTGCTCGGGCGGGCGCCGGAGTTCACCGGTAACGACCGCTGGTTCAACACCCGCGGCGGGCGCGCCCTGACCCTCCGCGGCCTGCGCGGGCGAGTGGTCCTCGTCGACTTCTGGACCTACACCTGCATCAACTGCATTCGCACCTTCCCCGACCTGCGCGCCTTGGACGCGCGCTATCGCAACAGCGGCCTCACCGTGGTCGGCGTTCATACGCCCGAGTTCGGCTTCGAGCGCGACGCGGACAACGTCAGGCGGGCGATCGGCCAGAACCGCCTGCGCTACCCGGTGGCCCAGGACAACGAGTACGCCACCTGGACCGCCTGGGGAAATCAGTACTGGCCGGCCAAGTACCTGATCGACGCACGGGGCCGGGTGCGGTACGTGCATTTCGGGGAAGGAGCGTCGGAGCGCACGGACGCGGCGATCCGCGCCCTGCTGGCCGAGGCAGGCGCGGAGACGCTCGGGCGGCGAGCCGCCGCCCGTACCGAGATGCCCTCGCCCGACCTCGAGACCCCCGAGACGTACCTGGGCTTCGAGCGAGCCGAGGGGTTCGCTGGCGGCCCCCCGCGGCCGGGCGTCAAGAGCTACCCGGCCGCGGGCGCCCTGCGCCCCTCGCGGTTCGCGCTGTCCGGCACCTGGGAGGTCTCGGACGAGGCGGCCACCGCGGTCCGGGACGCCGGCATCGACGCCCGGGTGACCGCCCGCAAGGTCTTCCTGGTGCTGAGCTCGCAGGGGCGGCGGCCCCGGACCGTCGACGTCCTGCTCGACGGGAGGCCGGTGGCGGCCACCGAGGCCGGGGACGACGTCAGCAAGGCCCGGGTGACGGTCACCGACGAGCGGCTGTACGAGCTGGTCTCCCTGCCGGAGGTCCAGGATCGGCGGCTCTCGCTGCGGATGCCGGCGGGCGTGACCGGCTACGCGTTCACGTTCGGGTAGGCCCCGGCCGACCGGGCTGGCTGGCCAGCCAGCCCTGGTACGCTCGCGCTCAGATGAGCGCCGTCTGCGTCATCGGTGCGGGATCGTCGGGAATCGCCGCCTGCCAGGTGCTCAAGGCGCGCGGAATTCCCTTCGACTGCATCGAGAAGGGCTCCGATATCGGAGGCAACTGGCGCTACGACAACGACAACGGCATGTCGTCGGCGTACCGCTCGCTGTTCATCAACACGTCGCGGCGGAGGATGGAGTACGCGACCTTCCCGATGCCGTCGACCTACCCCGACTACCCGCACCACGCCCAGATCGCCCGCTACTTCGACGACTACGTCGAGCACTTCGGCTTCCGCGACCGGATCCGCTTCAACACCGCGGTCACCGAGGTCGCGCCGGCCGACGCCGGGCGCTGGCAGGTGACCCTCGACGACGGCAGCCAGACCACCTACGACGCGGTGCTGGTCGCCAACGGGCACCACTGGGACCCCAAGTACCCCGATCCTCCCTTTCCCGGCCAGGAAAGCTTCGAGGGCGAGCAGCTGCACTCGCACTGGTACCGCGAGCCGGACGAGCGCTTTCAGGACACCAACGTGCTGGTGCTCGGCATCGGGAACTCCGCCACCGACATCGCCGTCGAGACCTCGCGCCACTCGGCGATGACCTTCCTGGCCATGCGCCGCGGGGCGCACGTGATCCCCAAGTACCTGCAGGGCAAGCCCGTCGACGAGCTGTCTTCGGGGATGGTGTCGCACCTGCCCTTCTGGGCCACCCGCACCATGCTGGGTGTGGCGCTGAAGCAGGCCCAGGGCAAGATGGAGAACTACGGGCTGCCCACGCCGGACCACAAGCTGGGGGAGGCCCATCCCACGATCTCCTCCGATCTCCTGCCCCGCATCGGCCACGGCCGCATCCGGGTCAAGCCCAACATCGAGCGGATCGACAGAAAGCAGGTGCGCTTCGTCGACGGAACGAGCGAGGAGATCGACACCATCGTGTGGTGCACCGGGTACAAGATCACGCTCCCCTTCCTGGCCTCCGACGTGCTCGAGACCAGCGGCAACCGGGTGGCGCTCTACCGGCGCGTGGTCCACCCGGAGCGGAAGGGGCTCTACTTCATCGGCCTCGTGCAGCCACTGGGGGCCATCATGCCGATCGCCGAGCTGCAGTCGGAGTGGGTGGCGGACCTGCTCGAGGGCCGGGTCGCCCTGCCCGACCCGGACACGATGCGGGAGGAGATCGAGCGCGAGCAGGACGCGATGCGCAAGCGCTACGTGGCCTCCACCCGGCACACGATCCAGGTGGACTACCACCCCTACATGCGCCTCCTGCGGCGCGAGCGCAAGCGCACCGAGGGCGAGCGCCGGGCGCTGCCGCGCCGCAGCCGCGAGCTCAGCGCCGCTTGATGGATCGATGCCCGGCGTAGCCGTGGTCACAGGCGCCGGCCGGGGCATCGGCCGCGAGGTGGCGCGCCGGCTGTCGGGACGCGGCTACACCGTGCTGGCGACCGATCTCGATGCCGAGACGGCGGCCGCGACGGCCGAGCAGGTGGGCGGCCTGTCGCTCGAACACGACGTCCGCGACCCGGACGCGCACCGCAAGGTGGCCGCCGTCGCTGCCGAGCGGGGACCGCTCGAGGTCTGGGTCAACAACGCCGGGGTGCTGCGCACGCAGCGGGCCTGGGAGCACGACGACGCGGAGGTGCGCCTGCTGTGCGAGGTGAACCTGATGGGCGTCATCTGGGGCTCCCGCGCGGCGGTCGAGGTTATGAGCCACGCTCCGGCGCGGGCCAGCCCGCGCCCTCGCGCACGGCGTGCGGGCCCGGGAGACAACCGCCACATCATCAACCTGGCCTCGATGTCCTCGTTCAGCCCGACGCCGGGCCTGGCCGTCTACTCGGCGACCAAGCACGCCGTGCTGGGCTTCGGCGGCTCCCTGCAGGCCGACCTCGGCGCGGCCGGTATCGGGATCACGGTCCACTCGGTGTGCCCCGACGCGGTGGACACCGACATGGTGCGCGAGCGGGCCGGCGACAGCCAGGCGGCGATCATCTGGTCCGGTCCGCGCATGCTCACCCCGTCGGAGGTGGCCGGCCACGTGGTCGAGCTGCTCGACGGCAAGCGGCTGGTGGCGGTGATCCCGCGCTGGCGCGGCTGGGGCGCCCGGGCGGTGGCTGCGAGCGGACGGCCGGGGCTGCGGACCGCCGACCTGATGCGGCGCTGGGGCGAGCGCCAGCGGGCGCGACGACTAGGGTTTTCGAGAGCGACGAAAGAGGAGCGACGTGCCGGAGACGACGACCACACAGCAGACGCCGGGCGAGGCGGCCGGCAACGGCCAGCCCGCCTCCGCCATCGAGGTCAGGAACCCGGCCACCGGCGAGCTGGTGGCGTCCGTGCCGGCCCTCTCGGTCGCCGACGTGCAGGGCGTCGTCGCGCGGGCCCGCGCCGCCCAGCCGGCCTGGGAGGCGCTCGGCTTCGAGGGCCGCGCCCGCATCCTCAAGCGGGCGCAGAAGTGGACGCTCGACAACTCCGACCGCATCGCCCGCACCATCGTCTCCGAGAACGGCAAGGCCTACGAGGACGCCTTCGTGGCCGAGATCGGCTACACGGCGGGCGCCTTCGGCTTCTGGGCCAAGAACGCGCCCAAGTTCCTGGCCGACGAGAAGATCCGCTCCTCCTCGCCCTTCGTTCTCGGGCGCAAGCTCGTGATCCGGTACGCGCCCGTCGGGGTGGTGGGCGTGATCGGCCCCTGGAACTACCCCCTCACCAACTCGTTCGGCGACTGCATCCCGGCGCTGGCCGCGGGCAATTCCTGCGTGCTCAAGCCGGCGAGCCTCACGCCGCTCACCTCGCTGCTGATGGCCGAGGGCCTGCGCGAGTGCGGCCTGCCCGAGGACGTGTTCATCGTGGCCCCGGGCTCCGGCAGCGTGGGCGCGGAGCTGATCGACCACACCGACTTCGTGATGTTCACCGGCTCCACGGAGGTCGGCAAGAAGGTGATGGAGCGCGCATCGCGGACCCTCACGCCCGTGGGCCTGGAGCTGGGCGGCAAGGACCCGATGCTGGTGCTGGCCGACGCCGACACCGAGCGCGCCGCCAACGCCGCGGTGCATTACTCGATGCAGAACGGCGGCCAGACCTGCATCTCGGTCGAGCGGGTCTACGTCGAGGAGCCGGTGTACGACGAGTTCGTGGCCAAGGTGGAGGACAAGATGAGGGGACTCCGCCAGGGCGTGCCGGGCGGCCCGGGCGAGGTCGACATCGGAGCCGTGACCTCTCCGCCCCAGATGGACCTGATCGACGGCCACGTGCAGGACGCGCTGGCCAAGGGCGCGCGGGCGCTGGTGGGCGGTCACCGGGGCGAGGGCCCGGGGGACTTCTACGAGCCCACCCTGCTGGTGGACGTGGACCACAGCATGGAGTGCATGACCGAGGAGACCTTCGGGCCGACGCTTCCGGTGATGAAGGTGCGCGACGCCGACGAGGCCGTGCGCCTGGCCAACGACTCCCCCTACGGCCTTCAGGCTTCGGTCTGGACCAAGGACGCCAGAAAGGGCGAGCGCCTGGCCCGGCGCATCGAGGC
Organism: uncultured Thermoleophilaceae bacterium; assembly: GCA_963850205.1. Taxonomy (GTDB): domain Bacteria; phylum Actinomycetota; class Thermoleophilia; order Solirubrobacterales; family Thermoleophilaceae; genus JACVRW01. The sequence continues at coordinate 384,420 of CAWKKJ010000017.1, forward strand.
CGGGGTGTGCTGCGTGAACGACGCCCAGGTCAACTACGTGGCGCTCGAGCTGCCGATGGGCGGCTGGAAGGACTCGGGGGTGGGCACCCGCCACGGGGCCGACGGCATTCGCAAGTACACCAAGAAGCAGGCGCTGCTGATCACGCGCCTGGCGCCGAAGCGCGACCTGCACATGCTGCCCTACAAGGCGCGGACGACCAACCTGATCGGGCGGCTGCTGAAGCTGGTGTACGGGCGGGGCAAGCGCGAGTAGCGCCTGCCCTACGGGTACAGGTCGCCCGCCTCGCCGACCACGAAGATCGCGCTCACCGGGCAGTTGCCCGCGGCGTCGAGCACGTCGTCGAGCGGGGCGCCGTCGGGGTCGACCACCACGGCCTTGTCCTCGTCGTCGAGCTGGAAGACGTCGGGCGCCGTGTCGACGCAGTCACCGGAGCCGATGCACAGCGCCCGGTCGACCGTCACCTCGATGCGGTTGACCGCCGACAGCTCGGCCATGGTGCGTTAGCGGCCGGCGAACCGGCGCAGCAGGAGGAGCGCCAGCAGCAGGCCCCCGGCCGCGGCCAGCGCGAGCGACAGCCTGCGCGCTCCGGTGCGTTCTTCGGCGGCCGAGCCGGGCGTGCCTCCGACGGGCATCGCGAACTCCTCGGCGGCCAGCACATCGTGCGGCTCGGCGATCCCGGTGGGGTCCGCCGGCCAGCGCTCGTCGCGGGTGCCGATGCCGAACTCCTCGGCGGCAAGGATGTCGTGGGGGGCGTCGATCCCGCTCGGATCGGCGGGCGCCTGACGTTCGTGGGCCTGTCGCTCGCTCATCCCCCCTATCGTTCCAGACAATGGACGAGCCCACGCAGGTACAGCTCGAGGCGGCCGCCTTCCGCCGGCTCGTGGAGCACCTCCGCGAGCGTGACGATGTTCAGAACCTGGATCTGATGGAGCTGGCGGGCTTCTGCCGCAACTGCCTGGCCCGCTGGTACCGCGAGGCCGCCGAGGAGCGCGGGCTCGACGTCGAGGACGCGGCCGCCCGTGAACACATCTACGGCATGCCCTACGCGGAGTGGAAGGCCCGGCACCAGACCGAGCCCACGCCCGGCTGAGCGCGCGCGGCGCGATCCTCGCCGCCGCGCTGGCGGCCTGCGCGCTGGCGCCGGCGGGCTGCGGCCGCGCGGTGGAGCAGGATCCGGCCGCCGACCGGACCGAGCAGACCGCCGAGGCCGAGCCGGGGGAGGTGGTGCTCACCCCCGAGACCGCCCGCGAGGGCCGTCGCCGGCTGGGTGAGCGGCCCCGCGAGTCCCGCTCGCAGGCTCGTGCGGTCGAGTTGGAGGGCGCGGGCGCCCAGGCCGAGCAGCCGGGAGCGGCCTCGAGCGCGGACGCCCCCAGCCCCGGAGCCCCCACCGACGCTCAGGTGCGGGCCGAGCTGCGCGAGGCCCAGGCCGCGCTGAGGAACTTCAAGCAGCATCTGGCCACGACCGCCTACCTGCCCACGGGCCCTCGGGCGCGCGTGCTGCCCGACGGGACCGCGGTGGCGCCCGAGGACGCTCCCGACGTGGTCAAGCGGGTGATCCTCGCGGGCAACCAGATCGCCAAGTTCCCCTACAAGTGGGGCGGTGGCCACGGCGCGTGGCGTGACGACGGCTACGACTGCTCCGGCTCGGTGTCCTTCGCGCTGGCCGGGGCCGGGCTGCTGCGCTCGCCGCTGACCTCGGGCGGCTTCATCGACTACGGCGCGTCGGGACCGGGGGAGTGGATCACGATCTACACCAACCCCGGGCACGTGTTCATGCTGGTGGCCGGCCTGCGCTTCGACACAAGCGGCCAGGGCCGCTCGGGCACGCGCTGGCAGCAGGCGCCGCGGCCGGCGGCCGGGTTCGTGGTCCGTCACGTCCCGGGGTTGTAAGGAGGCAGCCTCCCCCCAGCCCCAGTGAGGCACCGGCGCCTTCGGGGGCGGCTCCGCGCCGGGCTGCGAGTTGGAGAGCGCCAGCCGGGTGCCCCACTCGATGTAGCCCACGAACGCCGAGCGGAACTCCGGGTCGTCCGGCAGGCCGGCCTCGTCGGCAGCGTCGCAGATCAGGTTGACCCAGCGCCGTCGCTGTTCCTCGCTGATGGCCAGCCCGCGGTGCTTGGCCAGCATGTGCGGGTAGCCCCCGTGCTCGGCGGTGTAGTGCGCCGGGCCGCCGAAGACCTCGGCCAGCCAGGTGGCCACGTGCTGCGGGTGCTGCTCGTCCATGTGGCGGAAGAGGGGCCCGACCAGCGGGTCGGGTCGCACCCGCCGATAGAAGGCCTCGGTCAGGCGCTCGAGCGCCGGCTGGCCGCCGGCCCAGTCGTACAGGGTAGGAACGTCGTCGCTCATTCCAGCTCCGCCGGCACGAGCTCGAGCCTACGCTCCCTGCCCTGACGCAGCAGCCTGACCGTCACGGGGCTCCCGATCAGCTCGGCCACCATCAGCCGCTGCAGGTCCTCCACCCTGGAGGTCGGGGTGCTGTTGACCTCGAGGATCAGGTCCTCGGGCCGGAGCCCGGCCCGGTCGGCGGGGCTGTCGTCCACCACCTCCACCACCTCGACGCAGCTTCCGCTCGCGGCCAGCTCACGTGCATGCGGCGGCACCGGCCGGGGTCCGCCGGCGATCCCGAGGTAGGCGCGCCGCACCCGCCCCTCGCCCATCAGCGAGGCGATCACCCGCTGGGTGGCGTCGTTGATGGGCACCGCCAGGCCGAGGCCCACGCCGGCGACCGCGGTGTTGATGCCCACCACCCGGCCGCGGCTGTCCGCCAGAGCGCCCCCGGAGTTGCCGGGGTTGAGCGCGGCGTCGGTCTGGATCACGTTGTCGATGATGCGCCCGGCGCGGCGTGAGCGGGCCGGCAGCGACCGCCCCAGCGCCGATACCACGCCGGCCGTCACCGAGCCACCCAGGCCGTTGGGGTTGCCGATGGCCACCACGAGCTGGCCGACCCGCAGGCGCTCGGCGTCACCGAGCTCGGCGGCCGCGAGGCCGCCCTCCGTCGTGCGGAGCAGGGCGAGGTCGGAGAGCGGGTCGCGGCCCACCACCTCGAAGCGGTGCTCGCGCCCGTCCGAGAAGGACGCGCTCCCGGCTCGCGTGGCGCGGTCGACCACGTGGGCGGAGGTGAGCAGATAGCCGTCGGGCGTGAGCGAGACCGCGCTGCCGGCGCCCGAAGGCACCTGGCCGCCCCGAACGCGCCGCATGATCTTGAGGCTGGCCACCGAGGGCGCCAACCGCTCGGCCACGGCCACCACCGCGCGGGAGTAGGCGTCGAGCGCCTCGGTCTCGCTCGGCGGGATGGGTGCGGGCCGGTCGGTGAGCGCGCTCATCCGCCCTCCTCCCCGGGGCCGTCGAAGCTCACGGCCGCGGTGCGCTCCTCGGTGCCACGCACCAGCGTCAGGTCGAGCGAGCCGCCGGCCGCCGGCACCCCGTCGAGCGCGGTGTAGAGCGCCTCCACGCCGTCGATGGGGGTGTCCCCGGCGGCCACTATGAGATCCCCGCGCTCGACGCCGGCCTGGTCGGCGGGGCCGTCTTCCGCGACCTCGCGCACCAACAGACCGTCGCGCTCCGGCAGGCCCACGGCCCGGCGCATGCGGCGCGCCGCCCGCGGCGGCGCCACGGCCACGCCCAGCCGGTGATGGGCGGGCGCCTCGCCGCTGGCCAGCAGCAGCACCCGCTCCTTCACGGCGGCATCGAGGGACACCGCCAGGATCAGGCCGCCGTCCAGCCGCAGGGCGTTGAGGCCCAGGAGCCCGCCGCCGGCGTCGACGAGGGGACCGCCCGAGGAGCCTCGGGGAAGCGGGGCGGTGTGCTCGATCGCCCCCCGGATCCGCCGCCCTCGGGGACCGCGAAAGCTGCGACCCTCCGACGAGACAAAGCCCGGGGTGGCCCGCAGGCCGCGCCCGCCGGGGTTGGCCAGCGCCACCACGGGCGCGCCGATGCCGGGACGGTCGCCGGGCTCCCAGCGGATCGCCGGAGCGTCGCCGGTGTCCACCTCGAGCACGGCCAGGTCGAGGTCCGGATCGGTGCCCGCTCTGCGGGCTTGCTCGCGGCGATCCCCGGCGGCGAAGGCCACGGTCACCTCGTCGCGACGGAGGTTGTGGGCGCTCGTGAGCACGCGGCCCGGGGCGATGACCACGCCCGAGCCGAGACCCCAGCCGCGCCCCAGGCCCACCACCGACGGCCCCACCTGCTCGACCGCCCCGGCGATCGTGTCCTGCACCCTTGTCACTGCGTTCATCTCTCCACCTTGATAGTCACTAGCAATTAGCAAGCGACTACTGTACAGCAGGTGCCCGAAGTACCCTTTCCGGCGTGACGGAGCAGGTATCCAGCCCCCTCGCCGCCGCCCTGGACAGCGTGGGCGACCGCTGGACGCTGCTGCTCGTCGAGGCGCTGCTCGACGGGCCCCGCCGGTTCGGCGACCTGCAGTCGGACCTGAGACCGATCGCGCCCAACGTGCTCACGCAGCGCCTGCGCCGGCTCGAGGGCGAGGGGCTCCTGCTGGCCCAGCCCTACTCGGAGCGCCCGCGCCGCTTCGTCTACGAGCTGACCGCATCCGGCGCCGAGCTGGCCGGAGCGCTGCGCCTGCTGGCCGACTGGGGCGCCCGTCACCGCGAGAGCGGAGAGGGCCCGCGGCACGCCGCCTGCGGCACGCCGGTGGAGGCGCGCTGGTGGTGTCCCACCTGCGAGCGGCCCGTCGAGGAGGACGAGGCCGCGGACCTGCATTTCGCCTGACGGCCGAGGCGGCCCGCCGCCGCGGGATTTCCCCTGCTGCCTGCTACCTTCGGCGGCTTGGACGACCAGCCCACACGCCGGCTGGAGACCGGGTCGCCACCGCCTGGCAGCCCGTCCCGCCCGCCCGATCCGGAGGACGTCTACCGTCGGCGGCGGATGGTCGCGGCGGGCGCGGCCGGGCTCGTCCTGCTGCTGCTCATCGTGGGCATCGCCAGCGCCCTCGGCGGCGGCGAGGACGAGCCGGCCGACACCCCGGCCGAGCTCGGGGTGCCGACCACGGGCGACGACCTCTCGGACACCACGGAGCCGGAGAGCGAGGGTGACCGTGACCGTGAGCGCACGACCACCGAGCGCGACGCCACGGGCGCCGCGCCCGCCACGCCCGTGACCCCGCAGGGCGGCGGCGGAACAGGCGCCGTTCCCCCCGTCGCGGGAACGGGCACGCCCCAGCCGGCCCCGGCCCCGGCCCCCGCACCCGCACCCGCGCCTGCGCCCACACCCACACCGCCCACGCAGCGCTCCGGCGGCGGGGCGGGCCAGGTCCCGCAGGAGCCGCAGGCTCCCCAGAGCGGCGACGGCGGCGCGGTGGCCCCCTAGCCCGAAGCAGCCGGCTTGGCCGGCTGCGCAGGGGATGATTTCCGGGAAGCGGCCGGCTTGGCCGGCTGCGCAGGGGATGATTTCCGGGAAGCAGCCGGCTTGGCCGGCTGCGCAGGGAATGGTTTCCTACTCGTCGGCGGCCGGTCGCCGGCGGCCGCGCTTGATCTCACCCCGGCGGCGCTTTGACTCCAGCCGCCGGCGTCGCGAGCCGGACGTGGGCCGGGTGGCCCGGCGGGGGCGGGGCACCGACAGCGCGCTTTCGATCCGCGAGCGCAGCCGCTCCAATGCCAGCTCGCGGTTGCGGGCCTGCGAGCGGCTGTCCTGGGCCACCGCCCGGACCACCGGCCCGAGCCGGCCCGCGATGCGCTCCTTCTCGGCCTCGCTCAGCGCCGCCGAAGCGGCCACGTCGAACACCGCCTCCACCCGCGAGGCGGTCACGTTCGCGTGCTGGCCGCCCGGGCCGGACGAGCGGCTCACGCGCAGCTCCACCTCCGACAGAGGCAGCGCCGTGCCGCGGCGGATAGGCATCGGGTCCTCGATGCGCCGCACCCTAACTCTCGCTCCGGCCCGGGCCAGCCCGGGCCCTCGCGCACGGCGAACGCGGGGTGCAGGCCCGGCGCGCGCATGCAACCCTGTCGGAATGACCACATCGGTGACCACGCGCGTGCTGGACAACTACGTCGGCGGCAGCTGGACCGCGGCCGCGGCGGAGGAGGCGCTCGACGTCACCAACCCGGCCACCGGCGAGGTGCTGGCCGAGGTGCCGCTGTCAAATGCGGCGGACCTCGACGCGGCCGTCTCCGCGGCTCGTGACGCTCTGCCGGCCTGGCGCGCGGTGTCCGTGATCGAACGCGCGCGCCGCCTGTTCGCCCTGCGCGAAGGGCTGGACGCCCGCCGTGAGGACTTGGCCCGGTCGGTGACCACCGAGATGGGGAAGACCATCGGCGACGCCCGGGCCGAGGTGGCCCGGATGATCGAGATGGTCGAGTGCGCGTGTGCCCTGCCCACGACGATGCAGGGCCGCATCCTCGAGGACGTCTCCCGCAACGTGGACGCCGAGACGGTCCGCCAGCCGGTGGGCGTGTGCGCCGCCATCGTGCCGTTCAACTTCCCGGCGATGGTCCCCTTCTGGTTCCTGCCCTTCGCCATCGGCTGCGGGAACAGCTTCGTCCTGAAGCCCTCGGAGCAGGTGCCGCTCACCCAGCAGATCGCGTTCGAGGTGCTGGATTCGCTCGACCTGCCGCCCGGCGTGGTCAACCTGGTCAACGGGGGCCGCGAGGTGGTGGAGGGGATCCTCGACCATCCCGGGATCGACGCCGTGTCGTTCGTGGGCTCGGCGCCGGTGGCCCGCGTCGTCTACGAGCGCTCGGCCCAGGCCGGCAAGCGCGTCCAGGCCCTGGGTGGGGCCAAGAACCACATGGTCGTGATGCCGGATGCGGTCGTCGACCAGACCGTGAAGGGCATCATCGGATCCGCCTTCGGGGCGGCCGGCCAGCGCTGCATGGCCGGCTCGGTGGTGGTCACGGTGGGAGAGGCACACGACCGGCTGATGCCCTCGCTCGGCGAGGCCACCAGGGCCCTGCGGGTCGGCGACGGCATCGACGAGGCCACCGACGTCGGGCCGGTCATCTCCCCGACCGCGCGCGACCGCATCCGCGAGGCGATCGACCACGCCGTACAGGACGGGGCCACGCCGCTGGTGGACGGCCGCGACACCGACGCCGACCCCGCGGGGGCCTACCTCGGCCCCACCATCCTTGACGACGTCGACCCGGCCTCGGACGCCGTGCAAGAGGAGATCTTCGGGCCGGTGCTGTCGGTGGTGCGGGCCGACAGCCTCGACGAGGCCATCGACATCGTGTCCGGCTCACGCTTTGGCAACGGCGTCTCGATCTTCACCGAGAGCGGTGCCTCGGTGCGGCGCTTCCGGCACGAGGTGGACGCCGGGATGGTCGGGGTGAACATCGGGGTGGCCGCCCCGGTGGCCTTCTTCCCCTTCTCGGGCTGGAAGGACAGCTTCCTGGGCGACCTGCACGCCCACGGCCCCGACGCGGTGGAGTTCTACACCCGCAAGAAGACCGTCACGAGCCGCTACTACTCGAGCGGCCAGGGAAGCGGCCCTTACTTCGTCGAGAGTTAGATGGTCGATCCCGAACCCCCGCACCCGCGGATGACGCGCCATACCGTCGCTAGATCGGCACCCACGTCCTCGCCGATAGTTCATTCACTATCGGCCTCGTCCGCGGTCACCGCCCAGCTTGGTCTGGCGCGCCCCCGCGGGCACGCGGATCCGGAATCGACCATCTAGCAGCGCGGCGCCCGCTTGGGCGCCTGCGCCCCGCGCTCCACTCGCGCAGGGTCTGACCGTCGGGCACGTCGCAGAGAAGCGGGCTGAAGGCCTGGTCGCGGACTGTCTGGGTGGTGGGGCTCATCGCTCTCTGCTTCTCTGACGCCGGGGTTCGACAACAATTACGCGGCCCCTGCGATTTCGGATGCGAGACTGCCGCGGCATGCGCGTCGCGGTGGTGGGTCACGTGGAGTGGATCGAGTTCGCCGTGGTGGACCGGCTGCCGGCCGCGGGGGAGATCGTCCACGCCGAGTCGGTCTTCAGCGAGCCTGGGGGCGGCGGCGCGGTGGCGGCGGTCCAGCTGGCCAAGCTGGCCGGGGAGGCGACGCTGTTCGTGGCGCTGGGCGACGACGAAACGGGTCACCGGGCCGAGGCGCGGCTCAGCGAGCTTGGCGTGCGGGTGTGCGCGGCCTGGCGGACGGAGCCGCAGCGCCGCGGCTTCGTGCATCTCGACGCGCAGGCGGAGCGGACCATCACGGTGATCGGCGAGCGACTCGGGCCGCGGGGCGACGACCCGCTCCCCTGGGCCGAGCTCGCCGACACCGACGCCGTCTACTTCACCGCCGGCGATGCGGGTGCGGTCCACCAGGCTCGCAGGGCCGGGGCGCTGGTGGCGACCACCCGTGCGCTGGACTCGCTCGCCGAGGCCGCCGTGGAGCTGGACGCGCTGGTCTCGAGCGCGCGCGACCCCGGCGAGCGCTACGAGGACGGGCAGCTCGAGCCGTCGCCCCGGCTCGTGCTGCGTACGGACGGGGCCGAGGGCGGGAGCTACGTGACCGCGGACGGGCGCGAGGGCCGCTGGGCCTCCGAGCCGCCTCCCGGGGCTCCGGTGGATGCCTACGGCTCTGGCGACAGCTTCGCGGCCGGCGTGACCTACGGCCTCGGGGCCGGGCTGCCCACCGACGAGGTGCTCAAGCTGGGCGCTCGCTGCGGGGCCGCGTGCCTCACCGGGCGCGGGCCCTTCGCGGGGCAGCTCGAGAAGCCCTAGGCGACGTACCCGTCTTCCGGCTCGATCGGCAGCCCGTTCGCCACCCAGGCCTCGAGCCCGCCGGCGAGGTTGTAGGTGGTGAAGCCGGCCGCCGCGAAGGCATCGGCCGCCATCGCCGAGCGGGCGCCCACGCGGCAGTAGAAGAGCACCGGCCGCTCGCTCTCCAGCCGGCCCGCCTCCTCGGTGAGCCGGTCGAGCTCGATGTGGACGTCGCCGGCGATCCGCCCGGCCTCGTGCTCGTCGGGCCGGCGGACGTCGACCAGCTGCGCGCTGCCGCCGGCGAGCATCTCGGCTGCCTGCCGCGGCTCCAGGTCCTCGCTCATGGCGCCGACGTTAGCGAAGCGGCGGCGGGCGGCCCGGGCCTCCGTTACGGTCCGCCGCCGTGCGCCGCGCCCTCCTGCTGTCGTCGCTCCTGATGCTCGCTCTCGCGCTCCCGCTGCCCGCCGCGGGCGCCTGCATCCGCGACCTGCGGGCCGACGACCTCCGCCCCCGGGAGGCTCCTCCGCTGCGCTTTGGCATCGGGCCTCTCGTACAGGCCGGCCAGGTGGGGGCCGTCCCGTCTCGGGCGGTGCCCGAGCGTCCGGCGCGGACCCACGCGGCGCTGGCGCACCTGCGAGCGCCGGGCCGGCCGTTTGTCCTGCGCCTCAACCGCTTCTTCTGGTCCGACCGGGAGGCGGGCTTTCGCCGCTACCTCGGGTTGGCACGCCGCTTTGCCCGGCGCGGCTACCTGATCGAGCTCCAGGTGCGCTATCACCCCGACCGCCGCCAGGAGGGCGACATCGCGGCCTGGCGGAGGCATGTGCGGGAGGTGGTGCGGCGCTTTGGGCGGATCCGGCGCGTGGTGGCGCTTCAGATCACCAACGAGGTCAACCTCACGGTCTCCCCGGACTCGTCGGACGGCGCCTATCGCGGCGCGCGCCGGGCGCTCGTGCAGGGCGTGATCGCCGCCCGTGACGAGGTCCGGAGAAGGGGCCCGCAGCGCCTCGAGATCGGGTTCAACTGGTTCTGGCGCCTCGACCCGGCGGTCGAGCGCGACTTCTGGCGTTCGCTGGGCGATCTCGGCGGCGCCCGCTTCGCCCGCTCCGTCGACTGGCTCGGGCTGGACGTGTACCCGGGCACAGTGTTCCCGCCCTCGCTCGGCACGGGTGGCGAGCGCGACGCCCTCGTGAGCGCCCTGGCCACGCTGCGCTGCTTCGCCGGCCGGACCGGCATCGGCCGGCGGGTGCCGATCAAGGTCGAGGAGAACGGCTGGCCCACGCTCCCTCCCGCCCGAGGCTACGAGCAGCAGGCGCGGCTGCTCGAGTCGATGGTGCGGACGATCCACCGCTATCGCGGCACCTTCGGCGTGACCGACTACCGCTGGTTCAACCTGCGGGACGGCGACAGCTCGCCGGCTCTCTTCCAGCGCTTCGGGCTGCTCGAGTCCGATTACGACCGCAAGCCGGCCTTCTCCCGCTATCGCCGCCTGGTGCGGGAGCTCGGGATAGGCTGACCGGCCATGGACTCGGACCTGCGCGGCAAGACCGTTCTGATCACCGGCGCGGCCCGCGGCATCGGGGCGGAGTCGGCCCGCCGCCTGGCCGCCCAGGGCGCCGGCCTCGCGCTCGTGGGCCTCGAGCCGGACGAGCTGCAGCGGGTTGCCGAGCACTGCGGCCCGAACGCCGCGGCCTTCGAGGCCGACGTGACCGACAGCGACGCGCTCGAGCGCGCGGTCGAGGCCACCGTGGAGCGCTTCGGCGGCATCGACGTGGTGGTGGCCAACGCCGGGATAGCACCGGTCGGCTCGGTGCGTCTCATCGATCCGGCCGCCTTTGAGCGCACCATCGAGATCAACCTGCTCGGTGTCTGGCGCACCGTCCGGGCCTGCCTGCCCAGCCTGATCGAGCGCCGCGGATACGTCCTGGTGATCGCCTCGCTGGCCGCGGCGGTGCACAGCCCCGGCCTGGCCGCCTACTCGGCCTCCAAGGCCGGCGCCGAGGCCTTCGCCGACTCGCTGCGCTCGGAATTGCGGCACCACGGGGTGGACGTGGGCGTGGGTTACTTCTCCTTCATCGACACCGACATGGTGCGCGGCGGCGACGCCCATCCGGCGGTCGGCGGCATGCGCGAGAAGCTGCCCGGCCTGGCCGGCAAGACCTACCCGCTTTCCGCCGTAGGGGAGGCGATCGCCGAGGGGATCGCGGAGCGCCGGCGCTGGGTGGTGGTCCCCCGCTGGGGACGGGCCATCCTGGTGCTGCGCACCGCGCTCGCCCCGCTGCTCGAACGCCAGGGCCACGCCGAGGTGGCCGAGGCCGACGAGCTGTTCGAGCGCGACGTCGCCGAGCGCGGTGCGGAGGCCGCCTCGCGGCCGGTGGGCCCGGGCGGCGAGGCGGCCAGCCGGCGCACCGCCGAGCGGGCCTGACCCCCTCTGCGGGTATCGTCACCACCACGGCCAAGCGCGACCCCCGCATGATCCCCCTGGGCTACGGCAAGTTCGTCCGGGCCGACCGGGTCTACGCCCTGGTGCCGCTCGAGCGGGCCGACCGCCGCGACGGCCGGCGCACCTACGTGCACGTGGACGGGCTGGCCGAGCCGATCGTCGCCTCCCGCTCGGAGCGGGCCATCCTGGCCGACGTGGAGACCGCGCTGGCCGAGGCTGCCGGGATCCCGCGCCGCCGGCGCGCCGTCGCCGGCCAGGAAAGCCTGCTGTAGGAGCTTCCTACAGCTCCTTCACCTCGGCGAGCACGCCGCCCACCGACTCCTTGGCGTCGCCGAACAGCAGCGCGGTGTTCTCGTTGTAGAAGAGCGGGTTGTCGATGCCGGCGAAGCCGGTGTTCATCGAGCGCTTGAGCACGATCACCTGCGCCGCCTTGTCGACGTCGAGGATCGGCATGCCGTAGATGGGTGAGCCCTCGTTCTCGCGCGCCGCCGGGTTGGTCACGTCGTTGGCGCCGATCACGAGCGCAACGTCGGTCTGCGGGAAGTCGGGGTTGATCTCGTCCATCTCCTTGAGGTGCTCGTAGGGCACGTCGGCCTCGGCCAGCAGCACGTTCATGTGCCCCGGCATCCGGCCGGCCACCGGGTGGATGGCGTAGTCGACCTGGACGCCGCGCTTCTCGAGCTCGTCGGCCAGCTCCCGCACGGTGTGCTGGGCCTGGGCGACGGCCATGCCGTATCCGGGAGCCACCACCACCCTGGAGGCGTAGGCGAGCTGTATGGCCACGTCGGCGGCGTCGGTGGAGCGCACGGGACGCTCCTCGCCGTCTCCGTCGCCCCCCGATGCCACAACCACCCCGCCGAAGCCGCCGGCCACGATGTTCGGGATCGAGCGGTTCATGGCGTCGGCCATGAGCGCGGTGAGGATCGAGCCCGACGCGCCCACGAGCATCCCGGCCACTATCAGCGCGACGTTGTCCAGGGCGAGCCCGGCCGCGGCGGCCGACAGCCCGGTGAAGGCGTTGAGCAGCGAGATCACCACCGGCATGTCGGCGCCGCCGATCGGCAGCACGAACATGTTGCCCAGGATCGCTGCCGCGATCAGGATCGCGATGAACAGCCCCTCGGACTCGGTGCCGGACGCGATGGCCACCGCGCAGCCGACGCAGACGGCCAGCAGGGCGATGTTCACGAGCTGCTGCCCCGGGACCTGGATCGGTCGCCCCGGGATCAGCTCCTGCAGCTTGCCGAAGGCGATGTTCGAGCCCCAGAAGGAGATCGAGCCGATGATGGCCGCGAGCAGGATCGGGATCAGCGTCTCGAGCTCCGGGTTGCCGCCCGCGGCCAGGTCCTCGCGGTACTCGGCCCAGGCGATCAGCGCCACCGCCCCGCCGCCGACGCCGTTGAACAGCGCCACCATCTGCGGCATCGCGGTCATCTTCACCTGGCGGGCCGCGGGCACCCCCACCGCCGTGCCCACCACGAGGCCCAGGGCGATCAGCCCGTAGTCGCCCACCGATTCGATCAGCAGCGTGGCCACCACGGCTATGGCCATGCCCACCGCGGCCACGATGTTCCCGCGCCGCGCGGTGCGGGGATGGTTGAGCAGCCGCAGGCCGACGATGAAGCAGACGAAGGCGGCCAGGTAGAGGACGCGGATGAAGTCGGGGTCCTGCAGGAAGACGCCGGTGTACATCAGGCAGCCTTCTCGAGCTCGGCGGGCTCCTCGCCGTCCTCGACCTGCTTCGGCGGCGGCTTCCTCTGCTTGAACATCCCCAGCATCCGGTCGGTCACCAGAAAGCCGCCGACCACGTTGATCGTGCCGAACACGATCGCGATCACCAGGAGCAGCTCGGTGACGAAGCCCTCCGCGGGCCCGATCAACAGGATCCCGCCCAGCAGCACGATGCCGTGGATCGCGTTGGTGGCCGACATCAGCGGTGTGTGCAGCGTGTTGGGCACCTTCGAGATCACCTCGAAGCCCACGAAGGCGGCCAGGATGAGGATGGTCAGCTCGGTCAGCAGATCCATCAGGCCGCCACCTCCGCCGCCTTGCGAGCCCCCTCGTGGACGATCTCCCCGTCGCGGGTCACGCACGCGCCCGCGATCACCTCGTCGTCGAAGTTCAGCTGCAGCTCGCCCTCGGAGACCATCACCTCGAGCAGCGACTGGACGTTGCGGCCGTACAGCGAGGAGGCGTGCTCGGGCATCGTGGCCGGCAGGTTGACGGGGCCGACGATGGTCACGCCCTCGCGCACCACCGTCTCGCCGGCCTCGGTGAGCTCGCAGTTGCCGCCGGTCTCGGCGGCCAGGTCCACGATCACGGAGCCCGGCTTCATGTTGCGCACCGCCTGCTCGGTCACCAGCAGCGGCGCCCTGCGGCCGGGCACGGCGGCGGTGGAGATCACGGCGTCCACCTTGCCGATCTCCACGGCCAGCAGGTCGCGCTGGCGAGCCTGCTCCTCGTCGGTCAGCGCGCGGGCGTAGCCGCCGGCGGCCTCCGCGTCCTCCAGGCCCATGTCCAGCTCCACGAAGCGCGCTCCCAGCGACTGGATCTGCTCCTTGACCGCCGAGCGCACGTCGAAGGCCAGCACCACCGCACCCAGCCGGCGGGCGGTGGCGATCGCCTGGAGGCCGGCCACCCCGGCGCCCAGCACCAGCACCGTGGCCGGCCGGACCGTGCCCGCGGCGGTGGTGAGCATCGGAAAGAAGCGGGGCAGCTCCTGGGCGGCGATCAGGGCGGCCCGGTACCCGCCCACCGTGGCCTGGGAGGAGAGGGCGTCCATCGACTGCGCCCGGGTGATGCGCGGGATGGCCTCCATCGCGAACGAGGTCACCCCCGCGCCGGCTAGGCCCCGGACGGTGTCGGCCGCCGTCAGCGGAGCCAGGAACCCGACCAGCACCTGGCCGCGGCTGAGCCGCCCGATCTCCTCGGCGGTGGGCGGTGCCACCTTGGCCACCACCTCGCCCCCGAAGCCGTCGCCCAGCGTGGCACCCGCCTCCTCGTAGTCGGCGTCGAAGTGGCCCGCCCCCTCGCCGGCGCCGGGCTCGACCACCACCTCCACGCCGGCCTTCGCCAGCCGGCGGGTGGCTTCCGGCGTCAGCGCCACGCGGCGCTCGCCGGCCAGGGATTCCTTGGGAACGGAGACCTTCATGGGCGCACAGCCGGTCGGGGCGCGGCACTCTAACCGAGCGCGGGCGGGGGCGCGGAGGCTGCGGGACCCTGGCCCGGCGCGGCCGCAACGGGGCCTTCCTACACTGCCCGCCGTGCCTCGCGCCCTGCTTGCCGCCCTTATCGGTGCGCTTCTTCTGCCCGCAGCGGCTACGGCGAACGGGGTGGCGAGACCAAGCGTGCCCGCCTGTGCGCTGGGCACTAGCGCCGCCGATCTGAGGGGCTTCTACAGCCCGGCGCTCGCCCAGGCCGAGCGGCGCTTCGCCGCCCGCCACCCCGCTGCCCGACCGGCGGCCCGGCGCGCCTTCTCCGCCGGCGTAGCCGCGTGGATCTACGGCCTGCCGCCCCTGAGCGTGCGCGAGACGACCAGGGGCTTTCCCGCGAATCAGATCATCAGCGTCGGTGCGCTCGTCGACCCGAGCGTTCAGCTGGTGGTGGCCCCGAACGTGGACACCGCCTACAGCTTCGGCCGGCTCGATCTCTCGGGCGGACCCGTCGTCATCGACGTGCCCGACACGGCCGGCCGCTATTACGTGCTTCAGCTGCTCGATCTGTACTCCAACACGATCGACTACATCGGCCGGCGGACCACGGGCACCCGGCCCGGCTCCCATGTGATCGTCCCGCCCGGCTACCGCGGGCCGCTGCCCGCGGGAGTTCCGCGTATCAAGAGCCCCACCGACACGGTCTGGGTGCTTGGGCGGACCCTGGCGCGAAGCCAGGCCGATCTCGCGGCGGTGGTGCCGCTGCTGCGGGGCTACACGATCACTCCGCTGGCCCGGTGGCCGGCGGGCGTCCGCCGGCCGTCCGTGGTGCTGCCCGGGTTTCCGGAGCTGCGCCGCCCCGTGATCCCATCCGGGTTTGCCTTCTATGACGCGCTCGGCGCGCTGCTCGCCGGCCAGCCGCCCCCCCGAGGCGACGCCTGCGCCCTGCGCACGTTCCGCCGCGCCGGCATCGGTCCCGACCTTACGCCCTCCAGCCAGGCCGAGGGTGCGGTTCGCGTCGCGCTCGCCGAGGCGCCGCTGGCCGGCGCCCGGCTGCTCTCGGGTGCGCTGCGCCGTGCCAACGCCTACAGCCGCCGCAGGAACAGCGGCTGGCTGAAGCCGGGCCCATACGTCGGGGACTACGGCCGCAACTACCTCGGCCGTGCGGTGGTCGCTCGCACCCTGCTCGGCGCCCTGACCGCCGAGGAGAACGTCTACCTCTACGGCTTCGACGACAGCCGAGGCAGGCCCCTTAGCGGCCGCCACCGCTACCGGGTGCGGTTTGCGCGCGGAAACCTGCCCCCGGTGGGGGCCTTCTGGTCGCTCACGATGTACAACCGCGACAGCTACCTGTACGCCAACCCGATCGACCGCTACGCGATCGGCGACCGCACGCCGGGCCTGCGCCGCGCACCGGACGGATCGCTCACGCTGTATCTCCAGCGCCGCCCTCCATCCGGCGCCGCGCGGGCAAACTGGCTTCCGTCGCCGCGAGGCCGGTTCCGGGTGATCATGCGGCTGTACGAGCCGCGGCGCTCGGTTCTCGAGGGCTCCTGGCGCCCGCCTCCGCTAAGCCGTCTTTAACGACGCCTGCCCTGGGTACACTCGAACAGCCGTACCTAATGGAGCCCAAGACCCTCGAGAAGCTCGATCGCGTAGTTGTCCGTTTTGCGGGGGATTCGGGCGATGGGATGCAGCTCACCGGCAGTCGCTTCACCGACGCCACCGCGGTGGTCGGGAACGACCTCGCCACCCTCCCCGACTTCCCCGCGGAGATCCGCGCGCCCGCCGGCACGCCGCACGGCGTCTCGGCGTTCCAGATCCATTTCGCCTCCCGCGACATCCTCACCCCGGGCGACAGCCCCAACGTGCTGGTGGCGATGAACCCGGCCGCGCTGATCACCCAGGTCGGCTCCCTGGAGAAGGGCGGCACGGTGATCGTCAACCAGGACGGCTTCACCGACCCGAACCTGCGCAAGGCCGGCTACTCCTCGGACCCGCTCGAGGACGGCTCGCTGGACGACTACCAGCTCTTCCGGGTCCCGATGACCTCGATGACCGTCCGCGCCACCGAGGAGATCGAGGGGATCAGCGCCCGCGACGCGGCCCGCTGCAAGAACCTCTTCGCCCTCGGCCTGGTCTCGTGGATGTACGGACGCCCCACGCGGCCCAGCGTCGACTGGGTGGAGAAGAAGTTCGCCGACCAGCCGCACCTGCGCGACGCCAACCTCGCGGCCTTCCGGGCGGGCTACAACTTCGGCGAGACGGCCGAGCTGATCGCCGTGCACTACGAGGTGGACGCGGCGCCGGCGCCTCCGGGCACCTACCGCAACATCAACGGGGCCCAGGCGCTCGCCTTCGGCCTGATCGCGGCCAGCGTGCAGTCGGGGCTCCAGCTCTTCTACGCCAGCTACCCGATCACGCCGGCCTCCGAGCTCCTGCACGCGCTCTCCCGCCACCGCAAGGTCGGGGTGCGCACGGTGCAGGCCGAGGACGAGATCGCGGCGGTGAACATGGCTCTGGGCGCCTCGTTCGCCGGCCACCTCGGCGTGACCGCCACCAGCGGCCCCGGCATGGATCTCAAGGCCGAGACCATCGGGCTGGCCGTGGCCCTCGAGCTGCCCCTGGTGGTGATCGACGTCCAGCGCGCCGGCCCCTCCACTGGCATGCCCACCAAGACCGAGGCCGCCGACCTGATGATGGCCCTCTACGGGCGCCACGGCGAGTCGCCGCTGCCGGTGATCGCGGCCTGCACCCCGTCGAACTGCTTCGACTCCGCGATCGAGGCGGCGCGCATCGCGGTCACCCACCGCACGCCGGTCATCCTGCTCTCCGACACGTTCCTGGCCAACTCCTCGGAGCCCTGGAGGCTCCCCGATGTGGGGGCGCTGCCCGCGATCGACCCCGACTTCGCCACCGACCCATCGGGCTTCTTCCCCTACGCGCGCGACGAGAAGCTGGCCCGGCCCTGGGCCGTGCCCGGCACGCCGGGGCTGCGCCACCGCATCGGCGGGCTGGAGAAGGAGGACGTGACCGGGGACATCTCCTACGACGCGGACAACCACGAGCACATGACCCGGCTGCGGGCCGAGCGCGTCCAGCGCGTGCAGGTCCCCGACCTCCAGGTCGACGACCCGGACGGGGACGCCACGCTGCTGGTGCTCGGCTGGGGCTCGACCTACGGCGCCATCCAGGGCGCCGCCCGGAGAGTGCGCCGAGAGCTCGACCAGAAGGTGGCCACCGCACACCTCCGCCATCTCAACCCGCTGCCGGACAACGTCGAGTCGGTGCTGCGGTCCTACGAGCGGGTGCTCGTGCCGGAGATGAACATGGGCCAGCTCGTCAAGATCCTGCGCGCCGAGTTCCTGGTGGACGTCGAGAGCTACACCAAGGTCGACGGCCTGCCGATCTTCACCCGGGACATGATGGACGCGATCAC
This sequence comes from uncultured Thermoleophilaceae bacterium, assembly GCA_963850205.1. Classification (GTDB taxonomy): domain Bacteria; phylum Actinomycetota; class Thermoleophilia; order Solirubrobacterales; family Thermoleophilaceae; genus JACVRW01. Next base: position 402,091 of record CAWKKJ010000017.1, read on the forward strand.
GGAGCGCACCCGATGAGCGGGAACGGCGGCACGAGCAACGGCGGCGACGTTCTCAAGCTGACCAAGGCCGATTTCTCCTCCGATCAGGAGACCCGCTGGTGCCCCGGCTGCGGCGACTACGCCGTGCTGGCCTCGGTGCAGTCCTTCATGCCCGAGCTGGGGATCCCGCCGGACCGCATCGTGTTCGTCACCGGCATCGGCTGTGCCGGCCGCTTCGTCTACTACATGGACACCTACGGGATGCACGGCATCCACGGCCGCGCCCCGGCGCTGGCCACCGGGGTGGCCACCTCGCGGCCCGACCTGTCGGTGTGGGTGGTCACCGGCGACGGTGACGCGCTGTCGATCGGCGGCAACCACCTGATCCACTCGCTGCGGCGCAACGTGCCCGTGAAGATCCTGCTCTTCAACAACCAGATCTACGGCCTCACGAAGGGGCAGTACTCGCCGACCAGCGAGGAGGGCAAGGTCACGAAGTCCACGCCCTTCGGGTCCCAGGACCACCCCTTCAACCCCGTGTCGCTGGCGCTCGGCGCCGAGGCCACCTTCGTCGCCCGGACGGTCGATACCGACAAGGCGCACCTGAACGCCACGCTGCGGGCCGCGGCCGCCCACGAGGGGGCGGCGTTCGTCGAGATCTACCAGAACTGCAACGTGTTCAACGACGGCGCCTTCGACGCCGTGCGGGCCAAGGGCCGGCGTGAGCTCAACCAGATCCGCCTGGAGCAGGGCCAGCCCGTGCGCTTCGGCGCGGAGGGCGAGCGCGGGGTCGCCCGCGGGTCGGGCGGCCGGCTCGAGCTGGTCGACGTCGCCGAGGTGGGCGAGAACGCCCTGCTCGTCCACGACGCGAGCCGCGAGGAGCCCAGCCTGGCCTTCGAGCTCGCCCACCTGGCCGCGCGGCCCACCGGACCCACGCCCATCGGGGTCTTCCGAAGCGTCGTGCGGCCCGTCTACGGGCACGACCTGGCGCTCGAGCTGGAGGAGGCGTCGGCGAAGGCGGGACCGGACGAGCTCGAGGGGCTGCTGCACGCCGGCGAGACCTGGACCGTCTCCTAGCGGGGTTTCCGCCCCTCGCGCGCCGGGGGTCGCGTCAGGCCACGAGGTCGAGCACGACCTCGTCCACGCCCGCGCCGGTGCTGCGTTGCTCGAGGTGCTCGGTGAGCTTGGTCATCAGCCGGTGGGCGGGGACGTTGTCGCTGGCCATCGTGGCCGTGAAGCGGCGGATGCCTGAGCGCCGGGCGACGGCCGCCAGGTCCTCGGCCAGCATCGAGCCCAGGCCGCGGCGATGCCAGTCGTCGGCCACCACGATGGCCACCTCGGCGGCCTGGGGATCGTCGGCCAGCCGAACAAAACGGGCGACGCCGATCAGCCGGCGCACCGGATGGCCCGGGTACTCGGCCACCAGCGCCACGTGGCTCGCGCCGTCGACCTCGGTCAGGTAGCGGAGCTCGGCGCGGCTGAAGCTGGCCTTGGGGGAGAGAAACCGCCGCTGCACGCTTTCCCTCGACAGATGCCGCAATCCTGTCTCAAGCATGCGCTTGTCGTCCGCCCGGATCGGGCGGATGAGGACCGGGGCTCCATCGGGGAGGTGCTTCACCACCTACTCAGGGTTGCGCGCCGCCGGCCGGGCTTGTGTGCGCGTGGTCACGCTCGTAGTCCAGCTCGGTCCGCACCCCGAGCGCGTGCAGGGCGTCGTTCGCCGACTCCAGATCGGGTGCGGCGCGCACCGCCGCGGCCAGGCGGGCGGTGGTCTTCACGGCCACGCTCGGATCGAAGAACCAGGTGTTGGCCGCCTCGGGGGTCAGCTGCACCGTCCGCCGACCCGCCCGGATGGTCTTGGACCCCAGCTCGCCGCGGTAGGCCCGCAGCGCCATCGCGCTCGCCTCCGTCGGCACCGCGCGCACCGCCTCGTCCAGGCGCCCGGCCACGGCCGGCGTCATTCGGCCGGGCGGTGGCACGGCCCGGCCGCCGGCGGCGGCGACCTCGTCCAGCCGCTGGAACACCTCGGCCGGTGTCAGCTCGCCGTCGCAGCCCACGCCGAAGATGCCGCCCAGCACGGGAGGACCGCCCTCCTCCTGGAGCCGCACCGCCGCGGCGAGCAGCAGGGCGTCGCAGAGGGGGCTGGCCAGGCCGGGCTCCTCGCCGCGAGCCAGCGCGTCTCCACCGACGTCGATGAAGAGCGCCAGGTCGCAGTCCAGCCGGCGCATGGCCTCCCGCAGTCCGGCTGCAATCCGGGCAGCGCCGCCGTTGGGGTCGACCAGCACGACCTCCTCGCCCAGCAGCCCGGCCATGTGAGACTCCGCGAAGCGCACCCCGCTGCCGCGCACGCGGGTGTCGGCGGAGGCGGCCAGCACGCCCGGCGCGAGCGGGCGGGCGCCCTCGATCTCGTGTTCGGCCCGCGGGCCGGGCTGTGGATCGATGGGCCGCCGCTCCCAGGTCACGCCTCCCAGCACAGGGAGGGCGCCGTGCACGATCCGGCACAGCTCCGCCGTCGCCAGCGCGCCCACCACGTCGCCCCCACCGCCTATGCCGACCACCAGCGGGCGTTCGGCGCCGGCCAGGTGGGCTTGGGCGTCGAGGCCGCGGGCGAGCCACGCGCTGCGCGCCTCCCGCTCGAGCAGCGCGCACAGCTCGAGCGCGCTCGCGGGTGTGTGATCGATGGCCAGCACGCCGTGGCCCTCGAGCAGGGCGGCGGCCCGGTTGCCGAGCGCGGCCACGGCGGCCTCGGCGATGGCGTCCGATCCCGCGGGCGCCCGACGGGCCACCGCGACGGGGCCGCCGGCCGCCACCTCGAGCGTCGGGGTTCGCAGCGGCTCCCGGGTGGTGCTCCAGGCCGTGGCGTGTCCGCTGTGGCTGTGGACGATCGCGCCCGCGTCGCGGCGGGCTCCGTAGACGGCCACGTGCACCCGGCGCTCGCTGGACGGCTCCCGGTCGCCGGCGACGCGATTGCCGGCGAGATCGAGGGTGACGACGTCCGCTTCGGCCAGCTCCTCGTAGCGCAGCGCGCTCGGGGTGATGTGGATGCGATCGCCGTCGCGGACGCTCACGTTGCCGTTCGTGCCGGCCACCAGACCGAGCCGCCACATCTCGCGCGCGACGGCGACGACCTCAGCGCGGCCGGACACGCGCGATCGACTCCTGGTACGGGGGCTCGAGCACGCCCGCCTCGGTCACCAGCGCGGTCACCAGGGCGGCCGGCGTCACGTCGAAGGCGGGGTTGAACGCATCGCCGGCCTCGGTGATCTCGGCCGGGTCACGCTCCTCGATCGGGATCCGCGACCCGTCGGGAGTCCGGTGATCGATGGTCGACAGTGGTGCGGCGACGTGAAAGGGAACGCCGTGGCGGTCGGCCAGGACGGCCAGCGGATAGGTGCCCACCTTGTTGGCCACGTCGCCGTTGGCGGCGATCCGGTCCGCGCCCACCACGATCCGGTCGACCAGCCCGCGGGCGATGATCCCGCCCGCCGCCGCGTCGGCGATGACGCGGTGGGGAATGCCCGCCCGGCGCAGCTCCCAGGCGGTGAGACGAGCGCCCTGCAGCAGCGGGCGGGTCTCGTCGACCCAGACCAGCGCCAGCCGGCCGCGCTCCCAGGCGGCGGCCAGCACGCCGCCGGCAGTCCCGACGCCCGCGGTGGCCAGGGCCCCGGCGTTGCAGTGGGTGAGCACGCGGTCCCCCTCGCCGAACAGCTCGGCCCCCGCGGCCGCCAGCCGCCGGTCGGCCTGCTCCTGCTCGTGGTGGATACGACGGGCTTCCCGGAGCGGGTCCTCCGCCTCCACGGCGCGCTCGATCGCCCAGGCCAGGTTCACCGCGGTGGGCCGGGTCGCGCCCAGCAGCGCGGCCGCGCCCTGCCGGTCCGAGGCCAGCGCGACGCCGTACGCGGCGGCGACCCCGATCGCCGGTGCGCCGCGCACGGCGAGCGTGCGTATGCAGTCGGCCACCTCCTCCGGTGACCGGCACCGGATCCAGCGCTCGGTGCCGGGCAGCGCGCGCTGGTCGAGAACCAGCAAGGCTCCGTCCTCGAAGCGGAGTGGCGCGGCGGTGGCGCTGCCGGACGCGGGCACGGCCGCCGACGCTACTAGGTGGCCGGCACCGTCTCGAGCCGGGCGAGGTGCGCGTCCACGATCTCCATCTGCCGCTCCGGGCCCAGGTCCTCGGGCTCGAATGCGGCCTGCACCGCCAGCCCGTCCACCAGGGCCACGAGGGCCGTCGCCTCGCAGTTGCAGTCGAGATCCGGCGCGGCCACGCCCTCGGCCTGGGCCCGGGCCAGGGTCTCGGCCAGAAAGCCGCGGCAGGCCCGGTAGGCGTCCCGCTGGGCCCGCGCAAGGGTCGGCCGGGTGAGGGCCAGGCCCAAGAACGCGAACCAGACCCTGACCTCGGCCCGGCGCTCGGCGTCCAGCGGCAGCATCTCGGCCAGCGTGGCGCGGGTCAGTTCGAGCGGGTCGGTGGTGCGCTCGGCGGCCATGGCGATTCGCCGGCCCGCCCGGTCGGCCACCGTCTGAAACGCGAAGAGGACCAGCTCCTCCTTGTCGCGGAAGTAGTGCACCAGGGCGCCGGTGGACCAGCCCGCCTCGGCGGCGACCCTCCGCACGGTCAGGGCCTCCAGGCCCTCGCGCGAGGCCAGCCGCCAGACGGCCTCGGCCAGCTCGGCCCGTCGCGCGTCGTGATCGACGATCTTCGGCATACCTCGCATTTGATTCTATACCAAACGTTTGATATAAAACAAACCCATGGAGATCAAGTGGATTCTCGCCATCGCACTGGAGGCCGGCTTCTGGATCATGCTGGCCGCCTTCCTCGTCCTGCGATATCGGTTCGGGCTGGAGGGCGTCACCCGTTTCTTCGTCATCGGCGTGGTGCTGGACACGGCGGGCATCCTCGCGCTGGGCGTCTGGGACTTCGCCGTCACCGGGCGCGTGAGCGGCTACACGCTCTTCATCGCGGCGCTGATCGCCTACGGCCTGACCTGGGGCAAGAAGGACCTCAAGCGCCTGGACGCCTGGACGGCGCGCACGGTGCGGCCCAGCCGCAAGCGCCGGCCGGCTACCAACCGGCCGTGCCCGGACCGCCCTTGAAGGGCCCGGTCACGTCGCTCGTGATCCAGCCACCGTAGAAGTCACCGGCGTTCGGCTCCACCCGCTCCTCGCCGACGAAGCAGGCCCCGACCAGCTGGGGATAGAAGGCGACGTGGTCGCGGAGCTCCTCGTAGCCCGCCCGGGGCTCGGGGTACGACCAGCAGGCGGCCGGCGATCCGTCGAGGCTCCAGTAGCTCGCCTGTCCCTTCCACTCGCAGGCGGTGCGACGCGCGTGCGGCTCGAGCAGATCCATCCGCACGTCGTCGGGAGGGAAGTAGAAGGCCGGGGCTTGGCTGGTCTCCAGCACCCGCAGCACGCGCTCGGAGTCGGCGATCGCCACTCCACCGTGCTCGACTCGCGCGGAGCGAGAGGAGCGCTCGACGGCCGGAGGCCGCGGATAGTCCCAGACGGACTCCATCAGGTCCGAGACTAGTTGCCGCACCCCTGGCGCCAGGGACCGGCGACGCGCCAACAAGACCACGCCGCGGGCCCGCGGTCCCAGCGGGAAGACGTGACGCTACCCGGGGGTCAGATCGCTTCCGCGCCGACTTCGCGAAGCCTTAATGCTCTCTTCACCGGCGTTCTCGAGGCGGTCCAGCTCACGCCGCAGGTCGGAGCGCAGGCGCTCCACCTCGTTCTCCTCGACCTCCGGGTCGGACTCCGCCGCGCGGACCAGCGCCGCGGCCAAGCCCTCGCTCGCCCTGCGCAGGTCTTGGCCGGCACGGTCGAAGTCGAGCGCGCCACGGAGCTCCAGCGCGCGGGCCTTCAGGTCCTCCGCCAGGGCCTCGATCGAGCGCCGGTCGGGTTCGGGCAGCGCTCGCCAGCGCGAGTGCAGCGAGCGGGCCACGCGGACGGCGACGGCCGCCGTGGCCGCCGCCCCGCCGAGCACGAGCTTTCCCGATGCCATCGCGCTGCCATGGTGGCGGCGGCGGGGGACGGAACCGACGGGGCCGCTACAGCGCGGCGGCGGCCAGCAGGTCGACCTGCTCGGTGTCGGCGGAGCTGGGGAAGAAGATCAGCTCGTCGCAGCCGGCCTCGCTGAAGGCCTGGGCGTAGCCCCTGACCATCTCCTCGCTCTTGGCCACCGAGCCGACGATCGCCTCGGCGTAATCCCCCAGCCAGGCGTAGTAGTCCCCGATGTTCTTCCTGGCGTCGTCCTCGGCCGTATCGCCCAGGCCGAAGTAGGCCAGCGAGGAGGCCTTGGGCGTGCCCTCGCGGCCCGCGTCCTTCCATGCTGCGAGCAGCTTCTCGCGGGCCTCGGCGAACTGGTCGGGCGTGCCGCCGCCCATGATCCAGCCGTCGCCGTACTGGGCGGCGCGCCGGAAGGCGGCGTCGACCATGCCGCCCACGAGGATCGGCGGGGGATCGACCTCGGGGCCGATCGCGCCGGCGTAGCCGCGCTCCTCACCGGCCCAGATCCTCTTCATCTCATCCAGCATCTCCTCCAGGCGCCGTCCCCGGCCCTCCATCGACACGCCCGAGGCCTCGTAGTCGTCCTCCCGTGCGCCGATCGCGATGCCCAGCTCGAAGCGGCCGCCGGAGAGGTCCTGCACGGTGGCCGCCTGCTTGGCCAGCAGGGCGGTGTTGCCCCGGTAGGGGGCGATCAGGATCCCGGTGGTGAGCCGGATGCGCTCGGTCACGGCGGCCGCCGCCCCCAGGCTCACCAGCGGCTCGTAGTTGGCGTAGACGATGCGATCGAGCACCCCGAGCGTCGAGAAGCCGGCCCGCTCGGCCCGTTGCGCCCACTCCAGGACCTGCCCTGCCTCCGCCCCGGGAATCGTGGTGGGCAGCCCGATACCGATCTCCATGTCGCTCCTCCCGAGGGACTCCACGGCCCTCTACGCTCGGGCCGTGACTCTAGAGCAGCTTCCCGCCTGGGGCCGTGATCTTCTGGAGACCGAGCGGGTGGGGCGGCTCGCCTTCCTCGACGACGCCGGCCGGCCCCGGGTGCTGCCCGTGACCTACGCGGTGAGCGGCGACGCGGTGTGGAGCGCGATCGACGACAAACCGAAGAGCGCATCCGAGCCCGCCCGGCTGCGCTACCTGCGGCGCCGCCCGCAGGCCGCGCTCTGCGTGGACGTCTACGACGACGACTGGGATCGGCTCGCCTGGGTGCAGCTCCTGGGCGAGGTCGCGCTCCTCGATGTGGCCGAGGCAGGCGACGCGCTGAAGGCGCTCGTGGCCCGCTACGGGCCCTACCGGGAGCGCACGCCGCCCGGCCCGCTTCTGCGGCTGTCGGTCGAGCGCTCGCTGTCCTGGCGCGCGACCGGATAGCCCCGCGCCGACCACTCGCTCCAGGAACCCGGAAAGAGGTGGGCGGGGCCGAGCCCCGCCACCTCGGCGGCCAGGATCACCGTGCAGGCCGTGATCCCGGAGCCGCAGTAGGCCACCAGCTCCTCCCCGGGCCCCGCGCCGGCGCGGTCGAAGCGCTCGCGCAGCTCGGCCGCCGGCAGAAAGGCTCCGCCGGGCGCCAGCTCCGCGAAGGGGAGGTTGCGCGCGCCGGGGATGTGGCCGGCCACGGGGTCGATGGGCTCGGTCTCGCCCCGGAAGCGCTCAGGGGCGCGGGCATCGAGAAGAAGACGCGCGTCCGCGGCCAGGTCGTCGGCGTCCACGGTGTCGCCCTCGCGCTCGAGGGCGGTGAAATCGCCCGCGCCCACCTGCTCGGTCCCGGTGGCCAGCGGGAGGCCGGCCGAGCGCCACCCGTCCAGGCCGCCGTCCAGCACCGAGGCCCGCTCGTGGCCGAAGTGGCGCAGCAGCCACCAGAGACGGGCGGCGCTGCCCTCGCCCGCCTCGTCGTAGGCGATCACATGCGTTTCGTTGCCGATGCCGGCCCGCCGTGCCGCCCGCTCGAAGTCGCCGGCGGCGGGTAGCGGGTGCCGTCCGCGCTCGCCCGGGGGCCCGGCCAGTTCGCGGTCGAGATCCAGGAAGCCCGCGCCGGGCACGTGCCCGGCGAGATAGCCGGGCTCGCCCGCGCCGGGCCGGCCGAGGGTGTAGCGGCAGTCCACCACGGCCACGGCTCCGAGCCGCTCGCTCAGCCAGGAGGCGCTGACGAGCGGTCCCGGTGCGCTCATTGCACCGCGGCGACGAGCGCCCGCCCAGGGAGTACGAGCTCGCCGTTGCCGAAGCGAGACACCCCGCTCTCCACCTTCGCGCGCAGCTCGGCGACCTCGGCCTCCGAGAACTCCGCCAGCCTGAGGCCGAGGGGGCTGAGGGTGGTCACGAAGTGCCAGTAGTCGTCGAAGCCGGCGAAGCGCCAGGGCACCTCCACCTCCTCCGGCCGGGGGTCGGAGAAGCCGGCCTCGCCCAGGAGTGCTCGCAGGCGATCGCGGTCGGCCAGGTAGAACATGTGCGGCGCATCCGGATCCGGCGGCGGGGCACCGGTCTTCTCGAGCAGGGCGCGACCGGGCACCGCGGCCCAGGGATTGTGCTCGCGCGCGTCCCAGACCGCCAGCGCCAGCCGCCCGCCGTCGCGAAGCACCCGCCGGGTCTCGGCCAGGGCCGCGGGCGGGTCGGGCATGAGCATGTAGCCGAAGCGGCAGAGCACCGCATCCACGCTGTCGTCGGCGAGGTCCATGCGCTCGGCGTCCATCAGGCGCACCTCGGTGCCGTCCAGCTCGTGCTCTTCGGCCGCGCGACGGGCCGCGTCGACCATGTTGGGCGCGAAGTCGGTGAGGATGGCCCTGCCGCCCGGCTGCACCCTCCGGGCGGCCGCGAGCCCGGTCTCGCCGGTGCCCGCGGCCAGCTCGAGCACCGTCTGCCCGGCCTGCAGCTCGAGCACGTCCAGAAGGCGCTCGCTCACCTGCCTGGTGGCGTCCCACATGGCGGTCCGCTCGCGGTCCCAGCCGGCGGCCATCGCCTGCCACAGGTCGTAGGTGGCGCTGCGGTATTCCTCGGTCTTCACTCGACTGCGATGGTACGGAACCGCCGTGCGCGCGATGGTGCTCGAAGCTCCCGGCCGTCCCCTCCGCGAGGCGGAGGTCCCCAGCCCTGAGCCAGGGGCGGGGGAGGTGCTGCTCGAGGTGGCCGCCTGCGGGGTCTGCCGGACCGACCTCCACGTGGTCGACGGCGAGCTGCCCGATCCCCGTCTGCCGCTCGTGCTCGGCCATCAGATCGTGGCCCGCGTGCTCGGCGGCGGCGAGCGCTTCGCGGTGGGCGACCGGGTGGGTGTGCCCTGGCTCGGGTGGACCTGCGGGGTGTGCCGCTACTGCCGCTCGGGGCGCGAGAACCTCTGCGACCGGGCGCGCTTCACCGGCTACCAGCGCGACGGCGGCTACGCGCAGCGGGCGGTGGCGGACGAGCGCTTCTGCTTCGGTATCCCCGAGGGCTACCCCGACCTGCAGGCCGCGCCGCTGCTGTGCGCGGGGCTGATCGGCTACCGCACGCTGAGGTTCGCCGGCGACGCGGAGCGGATCGGGCTCTACGGGTTCGGCGCGGCGGCCCACATCGTGAGCCAGGTGGCCCGCCACCAGGGTCGCCGGGTGTTCGCCTTCACGCGCGCGGGCGACGAGGCCGGTCAGCGCTTCGCCCTGCGGGAGGGCGCGGAATGGGCCGGCGACAGCGATGCCGAGCCGCCGGAGGAGCTCGACGCCGCGCTCATCTTCGCGCCCGTCGGCAAGCTGGTCCCGGCGGCGCTGCGGGCCGTGGCCAAGGGTGGCGTGGTGGTGTGCGGCGGGATCCACATGAGCGACATCCCCGCCTTTCCCTACGAGCTGCTCTGGGGCGAGCGCACGCTCCGCTCGGTGGCCAACCTCACCCGCGCCGACGGCGAGGAGTTCCTGGCGCTGGCGCCGCGGGTGCCCGTTCGCACCGAGGTCGAGTCCTTCCCGCTCACACAGGCCAACCAGGCGCTGGAGCGGCTGCGCGCGGGCACGTTGAACGGCGCGGCCGCGCTCGTGCCCTGAGTCTCAGGCGGCGCGGAGGGTCCGGCGGGCGCGCGGGAGAGGTTGCCCGGAGTCGGCGGGTGTCTTTCCGAGCGCGTCCGCCAGCGCACGGAAGACCCCGGCGTTCACGGCCATGCCGCAATGCGACGAGCGGACCTCCACCTGCTCGGCCTGGGGGTCGAGGCAGGCGCGCCAGTCGACGATGCCGTCGGTCTTGGAGTAGATCGACACGAAGCGGACCCCGTCGCCGAGCGGGCTGGCCACGTCCTCCCAGAAGGGGGCGCAGCACTCGCCTTCGAGACAGGAGCGCTTGAACAGGCGCGGCACGCCCAGGGAGCCCAGCCCGCTCACCGCCTGAAGCTGAAGGCGCACGAACGGGTGCACCGCAAGCGGGTCGACCTGGGGGGAGCCAAGCGTGACCAGCCCGTCCACGAGGTCCTGCCGCCGGCGCGTCAGCGCCCGGGCCAGGCCTCCCCCGCGGCTCTGCCCGACGAGGACGGCCGGGCGGTCCTGCTCGTCCACCAGCCGCTCCAGCCGGGCCTCGAGACGGGTCAGGGCGGCGCCCGAACAGTCCACGTTGGCCACCATCCCGGCCCGGCTGGACCGGTAGCCACACCGGCGCAGCCAGTCCGACATGATCATCAGCGACCCGTCCCCGGCGAGGAAGCCCGGGATGAGCATCACCGGGCGCCCTTCTCCCGGCGCCACTCCCTTGCCGCGGAAGACCGGATCGCGCAGCAGCGCCGCGGCCTCGAGGCCGAACCGGGCCTCCCGCCAGATCGGCGGCCGCGCGCTGCGGTCAGGCGAGGCGGGTCTCATCGGGGGCACTGCACCTTATTCAACGGTTGAGACGAATTGGTTCATCCGCGGCGTCGTGCTTTAGTACCCGCCGGTGCGTGCGCTGACCATTGACGACGGGCGGCTGGTCGTAGCCGAACGGCCCGATCCGGAGCCCGCCGGGGCCGAGCTGCTGGTGCGGGTGCGGGCGGCCGGCCTCAACGGCGCCGACATGCTGCAGCTCAAGGGCGCCTACCCGGCGCCGCCCGGCTCCCCGCCGGACATCCCCGGGCTCGAGCTCGCCGGCGAGGTGGCGGCGGTGGGCCCGGAGGCGCGGCGCTTCGCCCCGGGCGATCGCGTGATGGCGATCGTGGGCGGCGGTGGCCAGGCCGAGCTGGCGCTGGTGCACGAGCGCGGCGCCATGCCGGTGCCCGAGGGCCTCGACTGGCCCCAGGCTGGGGGCCTGCCGGAGGTGTTCGTGACCGCGCACGACGCCGTGTTCACCCAGGCCGGCCTCCGCCCGGGCGAGCGGCTGTTGGTACACGGCGCCGCCGGCGGCGTGGGCACCGCGGCGGTGCAGCTCGGCCGGGCGGCCGGCGCACGGGTGAGCGCGACGGTCAGGCGCGAGGAGCTGCGTCCGGAGGTCGAGCGTCTGGGGGCGCGGGTGCTCGCGCCCGAGGGGTTCGAGCAGCACGGGCCCTACGACGTGATCCTCGAGCTGGTGGGCGCCGGCAACCTCGCGCCGAACCTGGAGGCGCTGGCCACGCGAGGCCGCATCGTCGTGATCGGGGTCGGAGGCAGCGGCCCGAAGGCGGAGATCAACCTGGTGGCCCTGATGCAGAAGCGGGGCAGCATCCATGCCTCGACCCTGCGCTCCCGGCCGTTGGAGGACAAGGCCCTGGCCACGCGGCTGGTGGAGAAGGAGGTGCTCCCCGCCTTCGCTCGCGGCGACCTCACCGTGCCGGTGGCCGCCACCTATCCGCTCGACGAGGCGGAGGCGGCCTACGAGCGCTTCCAGGCGGGCGGCAAGCTGGGCAAGATCGTGCTGCTGGCTTCGTAGCACGCCCTTCAGGCCTTCAGCCCCTCCATCAGCGCGATCAGCGGCCCCTCCACCTCCCGCCGCTCGGCGGCGTGGTCGCTCGCGTTCGCGATCATCAGCGCGCCCTCGGCCATGGCCCCCACCAGCAGGTGGGCCAGCGGGCGCACCTCCTGACGCCGGAACACGCCTTGGTCCATCGCGTTCTGAAGCCCGGCCGATACGAGGGCCAGGCCGTAGCGGGCGTCGATTCCCCGCCACTCCTCCCAGCCCAGCACCACCGGGGCGTCGAGGAGCGAGATGCGGATGATGGCCGGGTCGAGACAGGCGTCGAGGAAGGCGCGCAGGCCCGTGACCAGGAGCTCCCAGGGATCGTCGACGGCGGCCATCTGCGCGCCGATCGACGCCACCAGCTCCTCCTCGACCTGCTCGAACACGGCCCGGAAGAGGTCCTCCTTGTCGGCGAAGTGGTGGTAGAGCGCGCCCCTGGTAACGCCGGCCCGGGCCACGATTTCCTCCGTGCCCACGCCGCCGTAGCCGCGCTCGGCGAACAGGGGGCGGGCCGCGTCCAGCAGCTGGGCCCGGGTGTGACTCGCCTGTCGCTCGCGCGACATACAGCCTGTATGCTAGTTTACATACAACCTGTATGTGAAAGGAACGGTTGACGATGAACGAGGCGGCAAGCTGGCGCTCGGAGGCTCTCGGCCCGGCACGGAGGCTGCAGCTGGGAGGGGCGGCGGTCCGGGCGCACGTGACGGGGGAGGGTCCGGCGATCGTGTTCGTGCACGGCGCGCTGGTCAACGCCAACCTGTGGCGCAAGGTGGTGCCGCGGCTCGACGGGTTCACCCGGGTGTCCCTCGACCTCCCGCTGGGCTCCCATCTCGAGCCCGTGCCGGAGGCCGACATGACGCCCCCGGGGCTCGCCGACCTCATCGCCGACGCGATCGAGGCCCTCGAGCTCGACGACGTGACGCTGGTCGCCAACGACACCGGCGGCGGCCTGTCGCAGATCCTGGTCACCCGGCGGCCGCAGCGGATCGGGCGCCTGGTGCTCACCTCCTGCGACGCCTTCGAGAACTTCCCGCCCCGGGTCTTTCGCATCGTGCTTGCGCCGGCCCGGATCCCGGGGACGATCCTGCCGCTCATGAGCCCGCTGCGGCTGCGGGCGCTGCGGCGCTTGCCCCTCGCCTACGGCTGGCTCACCCAGGAGCCGATCGATGCCGATGCGGACGACAGCTACGTGCTGCCCGTGCTGAGCGACCGAGGCGTTCGCCGCGACCTGCGCCGCCTGCTCAGTGGCCTGCACCCGCGCTACACGCTCGATGCCGCCGCGCGCCTGCCGGCCTTCGACCGCCCCGCACTGATCGCCTGGTCGGCCGAGGACCGCTTCTTCCCACCCGCGCACGGTGAGCGGCTGGCCCGGATCCTGCCGGACGCTCGCCTGGAGCCGATCGAGGGCGCCCGGACCTTCAGCGCCGAGGACCGCCCCGAGCGGCTCGCGGAGCTGGTCGGGGCCTTCGCGGGGGCTACAGCGGCGAAGGCGGCCTAGACCGAGTGTTGGCGCGGAGCCCCAGCCGGCGGCGAGCCGGTCAGCGCGCGGGGGGTGCGCACGTTGCGTCCCATATGGGGACGTTTCGTAGGGAACCCCCTCGACACACCCACTTCGACCCGGCCGCCCGCCAGTGGGGGGCCAACGACAAGCGGGAGACGGACGCCGCCTAGCGCCGGGCTCTCAGTTCAGGCGCTCCACGATCATCGCCTGCCCCTGGCCGCCGGCCACGCACATGGTCTCGAGGCCGATGGTCTTGTCGTCGGTCTCGAGGCCGTTCAAGAGCGTGGTCATGATGCGAGCGCCCGTCATCCCGAAGGGGTGGCCCAGCGCGATCGCGCCCCCGTGGGGGTTCAGCTTCTCGAGCGGGATGTCGCACTGGTCCATGATCGGGATCACCTGGGCGGCGAAGGCCTCGTTGAGCTCCACGGTCTCCACGTCGGCCATGCTCATGCCCGCCCGGTCGAGCACCTTCGCGACGGCGCCGATGGGGGCCACGCCCATGTACTCGGGCTCGATGGCGGCGGTGGCCGCGGTGACGATCCGGGCCCGCGGGCGCAGGCCGAGCTCGGCGGCCTTGTCGGCCGACATCACGAGCACGGCCGCGGCGCCGTCGTTCAGCGGGCACGAGTTGCCGGCCGTAACGGTGCCGCCCTCCTTGAAGGCGGGGTCGAGCTCGGCGAGCTTCTCGAGCGACGAGCTCGCGCGCGGGCCGTCGTCCTTGGCCACCTCGGTGCCGTCGGGCAGCGTGACCGGCACGATCTCGCGGTCGAAGTAGCCGTCCTCCTGTGAGCGGACGGCAAGCTCCTGAGAGCGCTGGGCGTACTTGTCCATGTCGGCGCGGCTGACCTCGTAGCGCTCGGCCACGTTCTCGGCGGTGAGGCCCATGCTGATGTAGGCGTCCGGGTGCCCGTTGCCGCCCTGCAGCTTCTCGTTCTGGTCCTGCGGGCGCGCGCCCTCCACCGACTCGTTGTAGCGCGACACCCACTCGACCCCGGCGGCCACGTACGCGTCGCCCTGGCCCGCACCGACCGCGTTGGCGGCCTGGCGGATGGTCTCGAGGCTGGAGGCGCAGTAGCGCGAGACCGTGGCCCCGTTGACGGAGTCGGGCAGTCGCTCGGAGAGCAGCACCATGATGCGGGCCAGGTTGAAGCCCTGGAGGCCCTGGGGCAGGCCGACGCCGCAGTAGACCTCCTCGACCAGCGCCGGATCGAGGCCGGGGTTGCGCTCCAGCAGCGCGTCGAGCACGAAGGCCCCCATTTCGTCCGGGCGAAGCTGGGCGAGCGAGCCCTTGAAGGCCCGCCCGATGGGCGTGCGAACGGCGTCGACGATCACTGCTTCGGGCATCGCTTCGGTCTCCTGGGGCGGGGGCGCGAGATCCGGCTCGATTGATCTTAGGCACGGCCCGAGGCCGGGCGCGCCGCTCAGCGCGGCGGCATTCGCAGCGCCCCGTCCAGCCGGAGCACCTCGCCGTTCAGCATCCGGTTCTCGGCGATGTGGCAGGCCAGCCGGGCGTACTCGTCGGGCCGGCCGAGGCGGTTGGGAAACGGCACCTGCTCGCCGAGGGCCTGGCGGGCCTCGTCCGGCAGGCCCGCGAGCAGGGGCGTGTCGAAGAGCCCGGGGGCGATGGTGCACACCCGGATGCCGAGGCGGGCGAGGTCACGGGCCGCCGGCAGCGTGAGCCCCACGACCCCTCCCTTCGACGCGGCGTACGCGGTCTGCCCGATCTGGCCGTCAAAGGCCGCGATCGAGGCCGTCATGATCACCGCGCCCCGCTCGCCCTCGGCGTCCGGCTCGCCGGCGGCCATGGCGGTGGCCGCGAGCCGCAGGACGTTGAAGGTGCCGATCAGGTTGACCCGGACCACGGTCTCGAACGGCGCCAGCGCGGCCGGGCCGTCGCGCTTGACGGTGCGCTCGGCCCAGCCGATGCCCGCGCAGGAGACCGCCAGCCGCAGCCCGCCGAACGCCTGCACCGCCTCCTCGACGGCGGCGCTCACGCGCTCGGGGTCGGTCACGTCGGCTGCGGTGAACAGGCCTCCAAGCTCCTCGGCGAGGGCCGGCCCGCGCTCCTCGTTGAGGTCGGCGATAGCCACCCTTGCCCCGCGGGCGGCCAGCTCGCGCGCCGTGGCCTCCCCGAGGCCCGAGGCCCCGCCCGCCACCAGTGCGCCTATGCCGTCGAGCTCCATTCGGACGCGGAGCCTAGTCGGCCTGAGTCGTCATTTCGTCGCACCTTCCCGGCGTCTGTATGGGCCTGACGCCGCCCAGCCACTCGGGAAGCTGAAGCCGAACTTCCGACCCAGGCCCTAGTCGGCTAGCAGCGCGATCTGAGCCGGCATGCTCTGGTCGGGCGCCGCGTCGCCCCAGAAGGCCATCTGCGACCGGTGACCGCCCAGCCGGTAGGGAACCGCCAGGTGAGCGGGCAGCGGATCCCAGGAGCCGATGTCGCGCAGGTAGGCCCGGCCCTCGTGCTCCCAGATGAGCAGGCGGGAGATGGCGGCCCCCAGGAAATGGCCGTCGTGGGTGGTCAGCTCGAGCAGCGCGTAGGGCGACCCGCCCGGCGGCAGCGGGCGGTCGCCGCCCGGCGGGCGGACCCGGGCCATGACCTCCGCCAGCGCCTCCACGTAGGCGTCGAGCTCGGCCCGGTCGGCGCGCGCGTCCAGCACACGGGTGACCGTCACGTATCCGCGGGTGAAGACCGGCGTGCGCGCGGTGGGCGAGGCCACCACCTCGATCTCGAAGGTCTGGCCCGAGAGCCCGCCGCTGCGGACCGCGGTGAAGCGGCCCAGCTCCGAGCCGAACTCCGGCCAGCGCTCGGGGCCGGCCAGCAGTGCGAGCGTCGTCTCCGCCGAGGGCAGCGCCACCGGCCGGTAGGTATGCCAGCGCTGCTGGTCGGGCGGCCGGCGGGGAGGCGTCAGCTCGCGGAGCCGCCCGTCGGCCAGCCGCCGCTCGGGCGCGTAGGCGCGGCGGGCCCCTTCGCCGGCGAAGACGATCCCCCAGCCCCGGCGGGCCGGATCGGCGTAGCCGTCCGCAAACCCGGGCCCGAGCAGCGCCTCGGCGCCGGCGAGCACCTGCTCCCTGTCGAGGGTGGGCGAGGCGCCTCGCCGCGCCGAACCGGCGCGCTCGGCGCCGTAGGCGCGGTGAAAGGCCCCCAGGTCGGAAAGGCGAAGCCGCCGCCCGAGGCGCTCCCAGAAGCTGGTGAGCACGCAGAAGGCCAGCCGCAGGTCGTCCACCTCGCGCTCGGCCACGCCGCGAGCGAAATAGGCGGCGTTCAGGAAATCGGTCACCCAGCCGCCGGCGGCCGGCGTGGCGATCGAGGAGCCGCCCATGCGCGCGAACCGGACCGGGCCCGCGGAGCGCAGCCGCCCGGCCGCGACCGCCAGCGCCTCCACGCCGGCACCAGCGTTGCGCGCGAGATCGCTCACCGGGCTATGGCGAAGATCACGGGCCGGGGCCCCTCGGCGTGACGGAAGCCCCGGCCGTTACACGCCTATTCGGTGACGCGCTCGATCAGGAAGGAGATGCGCACCAGCGCACGCCACTCGTCGAGGTTGTCGCCACGCAGGCCGGTGGAGACGACGTCCACGGCCTTGATGTTGCGCAGCGTCTGGCGGGCGTCGTCCAGGGCCGCCTTGACCGCTCCGTCCGAGCTCTCGGGCGAGCTCCCCACCACCTCGATGATCTTTACGACCGCCATCCGCTCCTCCTTCGGTACAGGACTGTGCGCTGAGACCCTACCCCGGACCCGGGGCTTCCGGCGCACGGGCAGTCCGTGTAGGTTGCAGGCGATGGAGGCTTCGAGCGCTCGGGGGAGGAGCGGCTACCTCGATACGTCACGCCTGACGCCCGGCGAGTACCTCGGCATGGGCGCGGGGCTGGTGCTCCTGATCTCTCTCTGGCTGCCCTGGTTCTCCACCAGCGACAGCAACCCCAACTCGGTCATCGCCGGGGCCAGCGACGGCGGGTCGGCGAACGCCTGGCAGGTGTTCGGCAGCCTCGACCTGCTGCTGGTGCTCGCCTCCACGGCCCCCTTCATCCTGGCCTGGATCGTGGCCCGCGGGCACAGCCTCACCTGGAAGCCGGGTGAGGTGACGATGGTGGTGGGGATGATCGCCCTCGTGCTGATCCTGTGCAACGGGATCATCCTGGGCCGCCCGGGAGACAGCGTGGAGATCGGCCTCGACATCGGCTACTTCGTGGCCCTGGTGGCGTCGGCCGGCCTGTTGGTGGCCGGCTATCTGCGCCAGGCCGTCTACTCCGACGCCCGCAAGCCCCCGGGGGTGATCTGAGCTGGAGGGCCGCCCCGACCGCAACCTGGCGCTGGAGCTGGTGCGGACCACCGAGTACGCCGCGCTGGCCTGCGCGCGCTGGATCGGCCGTGGCGACAAGGAGGGCGCCGACGGCGCCGCGGTGGACGCCATGCGGATGCTGCTCGAGACGGTCTCCATGGACGGGGTCGTGGTCATCGGCGAGGGCGAGAAGGACGAGGCGCCGATGCTCTACAACGGCGAGAAGATCGGCGACGGCTCGCCGCCGCAGGTGGACATCGCGGTCGACCCGCTGGAGGGCACCGAGCTCTGCGCGAAGGGCCTGCCCAACGCCATCGCCACCATCGCCCTCGCCGAGCGCGGCGCCATGTTCGACCCGGGACCCTGCGTCTACATGCTCAAGATGGCGACCTCACGCGACCTGGCGGACCTGCTGGACCTCGACCGCCCGCTCGGCGAGACGCTGCGCCTGATGGCCAAGCAGAAGGGCGTGCCCGTCGGCGACATCGTGGTGATCATGCTCGACCGGCCCCGGCACGAGGACGCCATGAAGGAGATCCGCGAGGTGGGCGCGCGGATCCGGCTGATCCCGCACGGGGACGTGTCCGCCGCGCTTGCCGCCGTCACCGAGGGGTCGCCCGTGGACCTCCTCTACGGGATCGGCGGCACGCCCGAGGGGGTCCTGGCCGCGGCCGCGATCAAGTGCACCGGCGGGCAGCTGCTGGGCCGGTTGTGGCCGCGCAGCGACGAGGAGCGTACGGCCGCCCTCGAGGCCGGCTACGACCTCGACGAGGTGCTCGACCGCGATCGCCTGGTCCGGGGCGACCACATCTTCTTCGCCGCCACCGGGGTCACCGACGGCGAGATGCTCGACGGCGTGCACTACAGCGGGCCGGCCGGCGCCACCACCGAGTCGATCTCCATGCGCTCCCGCTCGGGCACCGTGCGCCGGATCACCGCCCGCCACGACCGCACCAAGCTGCGCGAGATCATCGGCGAGCGGCTGGCCTGACCAACGCTCCCACCTTCGACGGCTCCAGCTCGAGGTTGGCCAGCGAGCGCAGGAACGACTGGGTCACCAGCACGTGGATCCGCAGCTGGGTCTGGTTGTAGATCACCCGGCCGACGCGGGCGAACCAACCGCGCCCGGCGATCGCCGGATAGAAGTTCACGACCTCCGCGGCCACGTTGACCGTGGCCTCGGCTCCCGAGCCGTCGTCCTCCTGCGGCCGGTGGACCGACAGGCGCAGGTAGCCCCGGCTCCGTCCGGGTGATGCCACCAGCAGCCCCTTCTCGATGGGCCAGGTGACCGTGCCGCCGTCCTCCTCCAGGTGGTACTCGGGCGCATGGAAACGCAGGAGCACGAACGGCTTGTACAGCAGCACCACCTCGCGGAACGTCTCCCCGTAGACCACCCGCAGCAGGCCGAGGAAGCGGCGGCTGAGGAAACGCCAGTAGGTCCGGGCCAGGCGCTCGAGGTACTCGGGCGTCCACATGCGTTCGAGCTCGTCCCGGGGCAGCGTGACCTCCGCCTCCTGGCGGCTGCCGATGCTGCCGTCCTCGGCGTAGCTCGACTTGGGCACGGGCACGAGGGAGACCATGGCCTTGGCCTGCCGCCGACGCTGAAGGAGCCTGCGCGGATCCCGCGGTCTCACAGCAGCTCGATGTCCACCCGTACGCCCCGCGCCACCTCGCCCTCCCCGGCGTCGATCCGGGCGAGCGCGTCGGCCCCCAGCATCGAGCTCAGCATGTGGGAGTCCTGGCCGCCGGTGAGCAGCGCATGCCAGCCGTCGTCGGTGCCGCGCAGGCGCACGCGCAGGGCCTGCTCGCGGCGAGGGTGGCGGGGCACGGGCTCGTCCAGCACCGCCGTTCCACGGCGAGCGGACGGATCGGCGCCCTGGAGGGCCGCGAGGGCGGGTCGGGCGAAGAGCTGAAAGGTCACCATTGCGGATACGGGGTTGCCCGGCACTCCGAACACGAGCGTGCGCTCGGTGTTCGTGCCGAACCAGGTGGGCTTTCCGGGCCGAAGCAGCACCCCCCAGAAGTGCTCCCGCACCTCCAGCGCCCCGAGCGCTCCCTTCACGTGGTCGTGGGGCCCGACCGAGACCCCGCCGGAGACGATCACCACGTCCGCCGCCGCCAGGGCAGCCGCGATGGCGGCGCGTGTGCCCTCGGGGTCGTCCGGCACGGTCCGGCGCATCACGAGCTCGGCGCCGGCACGCTCCACCTGGGCCGCGAGCGCGAACGCGTTCGAGCTGTAGATGGCTCCGGGAGCGAGCTGGACGCCGGGATCGGTCAGCTCGTCGCCGGTCACGAGCACGGCCACGCGGGGCCGCAGGCTGCAGCGCAACGCGGGCCGGCCGACCGAGGCGCTCACCCCCAGCTCGGCTGGGCCCAGCGGGGTGCCCGAGCTCAGCACCCTCGTCCCGGCGGGGACGTCCTCGCCCGGATAGCGCACGTTCTGACCGGCATTCGTCGCCGGTACCCGGACCCGGCCGTTCGCCACCGGCTGCTCGAGGTTCTCCAGCGGGACGACCGCGTCGGCGCCGTCCGGCACGGCGGCGCCGGTGGAGATCCGCACCGCCGCCCCCGGCCGCACGCCCACCGCGGCGGGATGGCCGGCCCGCGCCTCACCGATCACCTCGAGCTCGGCCGCGGCGCCGGCCGCCACCGCGTAGCCGTCCATCGCCGAGCTGGCGAACGGGGGCACGCTGACCGTGCTGGTCACGTCCTCCGCGAGCACGCGGCCGAGGGCCCGAGCAAGCGGCACCTCCTCCGATCCGAGCGGCCGGACGGCGGCGAGCACCCGCTCGCGTGCCGCGTCGATGGAGATCAGCGGCCCGCCGGGGCTCACTCGATCAGCCCGTGGCGGATTCCGATCGCCACGGCCTGGGTGCGGGTGGAGGCCTCGAGCTTGGCCAGGATCCGCTTGGTGTGCGTTCGCACGGTCTCGGTCGACAGCCCGAGCTTGTCCGCCACCGCGTCGGTCTGCATCCCGTCCGCGAGCATCTGCAGGATCTCCTGCTGACGGGCGCTGAGGGTCCGCTCCCCGTCGTCGAGGACGATCGTCGAGGACAATCCCGGGTCGACGAAGAACTCGCCGGCGCGCGCCGCCTCGATCGCCCGGATCAGGTCCTCCGAGGGCGAGTCCTTGCGCACATAGCCCTTGACACCCGCCTTCAGCGCCTCCGTGAGGAGGCGGGCACCGCCGTCGGAGGTGAAGATCACGATCGGCGCGTGCAGCGCGCTCTGCAGCTCGTCCACGAGTCCCGCGATGTCGCCGCCCGACCGCCAGGGGTCGACGATCACCACGTCGGCCGGCTGTCCGTGAAGGGCCTCGTCCGCCTCCTCGATCGACGCGGCGTCGGCGATGTCGGCTCCCGACCAGGCCTGCTCGAGCACCGCCCTGACCCCGGCGCGCACGACCGGATGGTCGTCGACGATGAGGCAGCGCGGTGCGGTCTTCGAGGCCGCGGCCATCGGTTCAGCATACCCTGAACGCGCCGGCCTTCACCGCTGCGGAGGATAGGCCCAGGCCCGTAGCGGGCACGCGTGAGCGGCGGCGTCAGGGCCGCGGGAGCCGGCGCAGCACCTCGCCGGCGACGCCCGCCGCCGTCCGGACGCCCAAGCCCGCGAGCTTGGCGCCGGTGCGCAGCACGCCGCCCACCGGTCCGTGGCCTTCCGGCTCCTGGGCGGCCGCGGGCGGTTCGGGCTTCGGCCGCCGCGTGCCGGCCGGGGCCGGCTCGGCGGCCGGGGCGCCGGTTCGCTCCGCGCGCCGGGCGGCCGCGCCCGGAGCGCCGGCCGCGCGCTTGTCGCTACGCTGCCCGGGGCGCGAATGGGGCAGGTTGGAGAGGACTCCTTCGTCGTCCGGCATGGGCGGAGAGTCTAGTCTCGGCGCAGCCGGGTATATGACCTACAGTCCCATTGGATCCTGAGCACCGGGGTTTCGGGTAGAACGGAGTCGTCCGATTGATTCAGTCGGCGGAGATTGCGCTTTCCTCCGCTTGACTTCACTATCTGTAGCGTTACTGTTGACAGCGTCTGATTGACTCGGGCCGGGTGCCTGCGCCCGGCCCGTCTTGCCACGAGGAAACCAATGTCTGTAGCCGAACTGCAAGAGCTCGAGGAAGTGAAGCTCCTCGTCGCCAAGGGCAACGCGACCGGGGTGCTCACCTTCACGGAGGTGGCCACGGCGCTCGCCGAGGTCGAGCTCGACGAGGGCGACATCGAGGAGCTCCACGGCTTCTTCGAGAAGTCGGAGATCGAGTTGGTCGAGGACGACCCGACCCATCGCGCCCCCGACGTGGAGCGCGCAGTCGACCGCCGCAGCCGGCGCAAGAAGGCGACCATCGACCTGAAGCCGGACATGACCACCGACTCCCTTCAGCTGTTCCTGAAGGACATCGGCAAGGTCAGGCTGCTCACCGCCCAGGAGGAGGTCGACCTGGCCAAGCGCATCGAGCGCGGCGACCTCGACGCCAAGCAGAAGATGGTGGAGAGCAACCTGCGCCTGGTGGTCTCGATCGCCAAGAACTACCGCAACCAGGGCCTGCCCTTCCTCGATCTGATCCAGGAGGGCACGCTCGGCCTGGTGCGCGCGGCCGAGAAGTTCGACTACCGCAAGGGCTTCAAGTTCTCGACCTACGCCACCTGGTGGATCCGCCAGGCGATCGCCCGCGCGCTGGCCGACAAGGCCCGCACCATCCGCATCCCGGTGCACGTGGTGGAGAAGCTCAACAAGATCGGCCGCGCCGAGCGCAAGCTGGTCACCGAGCTGGGCCGCGAGCCGTCCCCGGAGGAGATCGCCGAGCACACGGGCATCGAGCCGGAGGAGGTCGAGTCGATCAAGCGCTCGGCCCAGGCGCCGGTATCGCTGGAGAAGCCGGTGGGCGACGAGGAGGAGTCGGAGTTCGGCCAGTTCATCGCCGACGAGCGCGCCGAGTCACCCTACGAGCGGGCGGCCGAGATCCTCACCAAGGAGGCGCTCCGCGAGGCGCTCGAGAACCTCTCCTACCGCGAGCGCCGCGTGCTAGAGCTGCGCTACGGGCTCGGCGGCGAGCACCCGCGCACGCTCGACGAGGTGGGCCGCACCTTCAACGTCACCCGCGAGCGGATCCGCCAGATCGAGAACCAGTCGCTGAAGAAGCTGCAGTCGCTGGCCGAGGCGCAGAAGCTCCGCGACGTCGCCTGAGCGGCGGAGGGGGTGCCTACATTGCGTCCCACTGTGGGACGTTTCGTGCGCAACCCCGGCGAGCTCCGGCGCAGGGACGTCGCTCGCCGCCCGAGCAGCATAGCCGTCGCATCGCTGTGTCCTCGCTCGCTCGCGTGCCGAGCACGCGTCGCTCACTGCGTCCTTACGCTGCTCGGCTCTCGCCGCTCGGCCTCGCCTGGGGCGGCCCGGAGCGTTTGTGGGGTTGCGCGCCCTTCAGGGGGGGTGACGAGTTATCCCGCGCCACGCGGGGAAAAGTCGTCGAGGCCTCGCCTCTCGCCCGCCGCTGAGGGGTGCGACGAGTTATCCCCCGCCACGCGAGGACAACTCGTCAAACCCCCCGAAGGCGCGCACCGCACCGGCTCAGCGCCGCCGCACCACCCGCAGGCCCACCTCCACGCGGCCCTCGAAGCTGACCCGGTCCGAGCGCAGCGCCATCCGCGGCTCCTGGCCGCGGAAGCGAGCCAACACGCCCAGCGGGCGCCGCAGCGCGCCGACCGCCTCGGCCAGCTCACGGCGGCTGCGGGGCTCGGTGTCCCCCTCCTCGGAGTCGCTCCCGATCAGGGCGCCGAAGAGCAGCTCGAGGAGGTCGCCCTCGCTCTCCGAGCCCGTGCCGTTGCCGCGGAGCACCAGGGTGCGCCGGCCCGGCTTGATCGAGGCGGGCACGCGCACCGGCACGGTGAGCGTCCGGCGGGCGCCGCGGCGCCGCTGCACGGTGAGCGCGACCCGGATGCGCTGCCCGGGCCGCGCACGGCGCGGTCCCCTCGCCCGCAGAAGCACATCGCTGGCGCTGCCGCGGCGGACCTCGAGACGTACGTCGGCGGCATCGATCCGCAGAGGAGCCAGATCGAAGGAGTCGACGAGGGCGGCGGCCTGCCCGACATCCCCGATGGCGCCCTCGACCGAGAAGTAGGGATTGCAGAAGCCAATCGGCCGGCGCAGCTCGCGCACCCTGAAGCGCGCGCACATGGAGAGGGTGACCGGGCTGTAGGAGCGCACCAGCCGCTCGACCGCCTGTCCGGTGGCGAGCGAGGCCACCAGCGGCAGCCCGGCGCCGAGGCCCAGCCGGCGCTCGTCGGCCAGCAGGGAGCGGAGCACGATGGAGCGGCCGCCAGGGCCACGCGCGGAGACCCTCAGGGGGATCGAGGGCGGGCCCGCTCCGACGCGGCCGGCGATCGAGCTGAAGCTGTCGTTGGTGAACGCGCCCTGCACGTGGCCGGCGCTCGAGGCCAGCTTGTAGGTGATGGCGCCCGCGCCGGCGAGACCGAGCGGGTTGGAGATCACTCCGAACACGTAGGCGTCGGAGAGAAACAGGGCACGCTCGCCGCTGGCCTCGAGCTCGTGCCCGAACGCCCACAGGCGCTCGCCGTCGCGGTAGGCCACGGTGCCCACGGCGCCGAGGGCGAGGTCGCCGGTCGAGATGGCCGCGGCCACCGCAGCCCCGGGCCGAAGCTCGACGGGCGGGTAGCCGGCGGCCGGCCCGGCCGGAACGGCGATCACCGCCCGACCGGCGCGCCGGGCGGCCCTCGTGAGCAGACCCCGGGTGGCCGGCGAGAGCCCGGACACGCTCAGCGGAGCGGTCAGCGGGCGGGCGGCCCGCGCGAGGCGCGGCGCGCGACGCATGCCGCTCGCCCGTGCCGGCCGGTCGGCGAGGATCTCCTCGATCGGGGTGGCGAGCACGACCCGGTTCCCGTACTCGCCCACGGTCTCGGAGATCGCGCCCGCGTTGCGACCGCCGCACAGGATGGGCGACCCCGAGAAGCCCTGGCCCACGCCGCCGGGCTCGATTGCCGCGCCCGACGCGCGCACGAGCAACCGCGGCGATCCCCCGAGAGCCGCCTCGGGGGCGATCACGTCGAGAATCTCGACGTCGAACGACGAGATCTGCGTCCCGCGCACCACGGTCAGACCCGTGCAGCGCATGCCCGGCGTGACCTCGGACAGCGGGAGAACGGGATCCGCGCCCAGGGCGGCCGTGGGCGCGAGCGCCAGGGCGGCGAGAGCGGCCAGACCCGCGCGCCGCGCACGCGTGCGGCAGGCGGACGGGGACGGCGGGCACGCCACACTCGGAGCGTACGGGCAGTCCCTCATTCCTGCGGCAGTGACACGCGCATGACGGTGATAAACGAGGCCAGCCCGATCGCCAGCGAGGCGGCGATGGCGGGCGAGTAGCCGGCGCCGTCGATGACCGCGCCGGCCACCGGCGGTCCGAGGGCCGACCCGACGCCCGCCGCCGTGTAGAGCACTCCGAGCAGGGCGCCGAGGTTCGCGATGCCGAAGCGGGCCGCGATGACCGCCGGCGCGAGCGCCACGAACCCGCCGTAGCCGACGCCGAGCATCGCGGCGAAGGCCAGCATGACCGCGTAGCTCGAGCCGGCGACCCACCAGAGGACGAAGCTCAGCGCCACCGACGCGAAGCAGCCCTGGAACACCCGCATGAGGCCGCCGCTGCCGGCGATCGCGCCGAGCGCCAGGCGGCCTACCACGCTCGCGATCCCCACCGCCCCGATCAGCCCGGCGGCGGGCACCGGGTCGATGCCCTCGGCCTCCGCGTAGGCGGGGAGGTGCACGAACGGGACGAACAGGGCGAAGGAGACGAGCACGGCCGAGAGGTAGAGGCGGCGATAGCCGCGGTCGCCCACGGCCTCGCCGAGCCGCGCGCCGCCCGCCTCCTCTGCGAGGGGCGCCGGCGCGACCAGGAACGCGCAGCCCACCAGCGTGACCACCCCGACGGAGGCCAGCACCAGGTAGCTGTCGCGCCAGCCGATCGCCTCGATCAGGGCCGCCGTGGCCGGCGGCAGCGTCAGCGTTCCCAGGCCGATGCCGGATACCGCGACGCCGAGCGCGAGGGTGCGGCGCTCCTCGAACCAGCCGCCCACGAGCGCCACCATCGGCACGTACGCGCAGGCCACCGCGATGCCCACCCCGAGGCCGTAGGCGACCAGCGCGAGGCCGAGGGACCCCGCACGGGCTGTTGCCACCAGGCCGAGCGCCAGCGCGACCGCGCCCACCAGGAGCACCCGCCGCGGACCGAAGCGGTCGAGTGCCGGGCCGCTGATCGCGCCCAGCCCGAAATAGAGCAGCGACGTGAGCGAGAAGAAGACCGCCCCGATCGCCCGGCTCGCGCCGAACTCGAGGCGCAGATCATCGAGGAAGGCGCCGTAGCTGTAGGCGATGCCGAAGACCATGAACATCGACGCGAACGCCGCTCCGGCCACGGTCCAGGCGCGGCGCGAGTCGACCCCGGACGCGCTGCGGATGGTGCTCATCGAGGGCCCCACGCTACACCCGGCCTCGTGCTCACTAGGCTGAGCCGTTCGCGATCGCTACCCCTAAGGAGTCCCCTTGAAGAGCACCCTCGCCGAGTTCCAGGAGACCGCCTCCGATGAAGCCTTCGCGCTGCAGAACTCCAAGCTGCTGAAGGTGAGCCTCGACCAGGTGACCATCCAGGCCAAGGCCGGCTCGATGGTGGCCTACCAGGGAGACGTGGCCTTCGAGTACGCGGGCTCGGGCGGTATGGGCCGGATGTTCAAGAAGGCGATGACCGGCGAGGGCACCAGGCTGATGAAGATGTCCGGAGCGGGTGAGGTCTTCCTGGCCGACACCGCCCAGGAGATCCATCTGATCAAGCTCGAGAACGACGCCATCACCGTCAACGGCGCGAACCTGCTCGCCTTCGACGCCGGCATCGACTGGGACATCAAGCGCGTCGAGGGCGCCAGCGCCATGATGGGCGGCGGCCTCTTCAACACAGCCCTGACGGGCAGCGGCTGGGTGGCCATCCTCTCCGACGGACCGCCGGTGCTGCTGAACACCGGCGAGGCGCCCACCTTCGCCGACCCCAACGCCGCCATCACGTGGGCCTCGAGCCTGAAGACCGGCATCAAGACCGACATCAAGATGAAGAACTTCATCGGCCGGGGCTCCGGCGAGTCGGTGCAGATGTCGTTCTCGGGCACCGGATGGGTGCTCGTGCAGCCGAGCGAGGGGCGACCCGGCCCGTCCTCGGGCGGCGGCGGGGGCGGGCTGCTCGACGGCCTCACCGGCTCCTGAGCTCGCGCCGGCCCGAGGCCGCTCCAGGCCCGGCGGGCCACACTTCAGTTGGTGAAGTCTTGCGGTAAACTGGCGTATATGACGGATCCGAGCTGTCCCGTCTTCGCCACCGCGGACATCATCTGCGGCAAGTGGACGATCCTGGTCATTCGCGACCTCGCCGAGGGCCGCGCCCGTTTCTGCGAACTCGAGCGGTCGCTCGCGGGCATCAGCCCGCGCACCCTCTCGCTGCGCCTGCGCGGGCTGGAGGAGCAGGGCATCGTCGCGCGCGACACCTTTCCCGAGGTGCCGCCGCGTGTGGAGTACTCGCTGACCGCGAAGGGCCGCGCGCTCGTCCCGCTGATCGAGGACATGCGCCGCTACGGCCAGGAATGGCTGGGCGTGAGCGAGTGCGCCTCTCCGGCCGAGCGCGACGCGCGGGCGCCGGCCGTCGCCGCGGCCTGAGGCACTCCGCCGTCGGCAAACCGCGGGTGGGCCTGGTCGAGGTACCAGCCGAACGCGCGGTCGGTGAGCGCGCGGCGGTCGAGCACGCGCAGCAGCAGGGACAGCGCCCGCGGCGGCAGCCGCGGGATCAGCCACTGCAGCCGTGACGCGAGCCCGAACGCGCGCGCGTGGGAGCCGCTGAAGGCGGCGTAGCGCCGCAGCGCATCGGCGCGGCCGCGCTCGCCTTCGATGACCGCACGCAGCTCGCGCCCACAGGCGATGCCGAAGTAGAAGGCCGTCCGGATTCCCTCGCCGGAGAGGGGGAAGCAGTGGCCGGCCGAGTCGCCCACGAAGAAGACGCCGTCCTCGGCCGCACGCTGAAGGCGGTGGGGAAACCAGTTGCCCTGGAAGCGGTCCGGCGGGCGGCCCAGGCGCTCGGCCAGCTCGACGGTGGGCTGCCGCACGTGGTGCCGCGGCTCGTACGAGCCGGCGCCCACGCGCTGCTCGCCTCCAGCCGGGACAGACCAGGCGTAGCCGTAGCGGACCAGGTCGCGCTCGATCCAGACATCGAGGTCGGTGCCCCCACCCCGGGGATGGACCTCGAGGCCGCGGGACAGCGGGGCCTCCGGCGGCTGCCGCCCCTCGCGCGCGAGCACGCGGCGCCAGCCCAGCGCGTCGACGACGAGCGGCGCGCTTAGGTCACCGCGGTCGGTCTGCACGACATCCCCGCGCCGGCCCGAGACGGCGGCGATGGCAAAACGGGCGTCGCACTGCTCCCACAACAGGCGGCAGAGCTCCGTGTAGTCGAAGGCGGCCCAGCTCCACGGCAGCCGGTAGCGCACGGACCCGTGGGGGGTGTGGAAGCTCATGCAGGGTAGCTCCTGCCGGATCGCGCCGGTGAGGTCCAGCGCCTCGAGCCAGGGCCGGGGGGCCGCGCAGGCCGAGGTGGCCCGCTCGCCGATCTCGTAGCGATCGACCACCAGCACGTCGGCGCCAGACCCGGCCAGCTCGCGGGCCACCGCCAGGCCGGCGAAGCTGGCGCCGCACACGAGCACGTCGGCCGTCGTGGCGTCGAGCGGGGTGCGCTCGCCGCCGCGCAGCGTGGCCCGCCGGGTCACGGATGGGCTCGCAGGCTGCCGGCCACCGCGCTCGCCACCTCCCAGGGGCGCAGACCGGCGCGATGGCGCAGCACGTCGAAGTCGAGCCGCTCCGCGCGATCGAGCACCCCGATGTAGACGGCCCGCGCCAGCCGCATCCCGCGCCGCACGTCGGGCGCGACCAGGTCGGTGGCCGAGGCGCTGTCGGTGAACAGCGTGCGCGCGCGCTGCACCTGGAGCGCCAGCAGGCGCCGGAAGCCGAGGCTGGGCTGACGCCGCGCGATCTCCTCGACGGACACGCCGAAGCGCTCGAGATCCTCGGCCGGGAGGTAGACCCGGTCGAGCTCCCAGTCCTCGGACACGTCGCGGATGAAGTTGGTCAGCTGGAAGGCGAGCGCCAGCCGGATGAACACCACGTCGCGTTCGGAGGGGGCTCCCAGCAGCACCGCGAGGATGCGGCCCACCCCGCCGGCGCTGCCCTGCATGTAGGCCTCGAGCTCCGGCCAGGTCTGCATCCGCACCGGGGCGCAGTCCACCCGCATCGAGGCGAAGTAGCGCCGCAGCTCACCGAGCGGGAGGGCGTTGCGCGCGCCGGCGTCCACCAGGGCGCGCAGGGCCGGATCGGCCGCCGGCGCCCCGGCCAGCGATCGCTCGAGCTCCCGCTCCGCGCCGTCGAGCGCGGCGCGCCGGGCGGCCGGCTCCGACGGCCGGCGCGGCCCGTCGACCAGCTCGTCGACCTTCCGCACGTAGGCGTAGAGCGCGTGCACGCCGAGGCGGGCCTGATGGTCCAGCCGGCGGGTGGCGAAGTAGTAGGTGGGGTCGTGCCGGCGATGGAGCCGGCGGCAGTGCTCGTAGCAGGCAGCGAGCTCCCCGTTGGCCTCCCTCGGCATACCGCTTGTACGCACAGCGTGCACGGGACAGTCATGGAGACCATAGGTGACGAGGGGAGGATCGGGCGCAAACGGGGCGAATTCGCGCTGCATGCGCAACCCCGCTCTCCACGACGCGCTGCGGAGCTTCGCCCTGGAGGCCGCCGCGGTGCTCAGCGTCGACCAGGGCGAGGGCGCGGAGGTGGTCTTCGACGTGGTCGACAGGACCTCTCGCAACGGCTCGGTGATGTACCGCTACGAGGCCCGGACCGGAGCCTTCATCGCCGACCGCTGGCCCCGGCTGCGCGCGCTCGAGACCTTTTCCGCCGCGGCGGAAGAGCTCGGAGCAGGCGCCGCCGCCTGGTTGCGGGTGAACGGCCTTCGCGGCGAGCAGGCCGAGCCTGCCCTGCGGGCCATGCTGGACCGCCTGTACGAGGACGCCACCAGCTTCGGCTTTCCCGAGGAGCGCTTCGAGCGGGTGTACGCGGAGGTGGAGCTGACCCTCTACAAGGACGCCGTCCGCGCCCGCGTGGTCGCTCCGCTTCCCGGGGCCTGGATGGAGGCGGAGCGGGTGAACCTGGGCGGAGGCCTGTCGCTGGTGCGAGGCGACCGCTTCGAGGGTCCGCCCGAGGCCGTCTGGTCCGAGGAGGAGAACGCCCCCACGCTGCTGTGCATGCTCGAACGTGACATGGCCCCCGGTGGCTCGGTCGCCGCGGCCGAGGCCGAGGAGCGGTTCCGCCGCCTCGTCGGGGTGCTGCGACTGTGGGCGCCGGGCGCCGTGAGCCTGGGCACCCCCGGCTGGCACCAGGCCGACGGCGGGCGCTGGGCGCCGCTGGCCCTCGGGGCCTCCGGGCTCGGCCGGGGCGGCGGCTGGCTGCTTGCGGCCGGCCACGAGCGCGCCCTCTGCGAGTTCTCCGCGGCGATGGCCGAAACGACGCTCGGCGGGGTGGTGGGATGGGCCCTCGACCGCTTCGAGATGGGCTGCGAGCGAAACCGCGACGCCGAGGCCCTGTCGGACTACCTGCTGGCTCTGCGCGCGCTGCTGGACGCCACCGGCGAAGCCGGCGAGGCGAGCCTCGCCCTCCGCGTGGCCGCGCTGTGCGCCGAGGAGGGCAGCCGGCGCGTGGTCCAGAGCCGGGTGCAGGCGGCGATCGCCCTGGAGCGCGTTCTGATGGGCGGCCCGGGCGGCCTGCCCAGCGACTCGCCGAGCGAGCTGGTGGCCGAGGTCGAGGGGAACGTGCGCGCGTTGCTGCGCGACGTGCTCTGCGGCTACCTCGACAGCGACCTGAAGGGCCTCGCGGACGACATCCTGCTGGAGACTGCGGCCGAGCCGACGGGCGCGATCGAGGCTCGCGACCTGCGGCGTGAGCCCGACCCTGACACCGCGGAGATCGAGGCGCTCCAAGAGGAGGAGGCGCCGCCGCCTCCGCCGCCGCCCCCGCAGCAGCCGACGCTTGACGGGGTGACCACCTCGATCGACTTCACGGCGGAGGAGCCCGAGGACGACTCGGCTCCCACTTGAGCGAGCCTCAGGCGAACAGAAACACGCCCATCGCGCGCAGCCCGTCGAGGTCATGCACGTCGTGCTCGAGGTCGGGCACCTCGATCATCGGCTTGCGGCCGAGCCGCCGCCGCAGGTCGTCCAGGTTGGCCCGGTCGCGATCGGCCAGCCGGCGCGCCTCCTCGCCCGAGCGCAGCACCTTCTGTGCCAGCGGCTCGCCCAGGAGGCGCTCGAGCTCGGCTGGATCGCCGCCGCCGTTCGCGCGCCGTACGCGGTTGGCCACCACGCCGGCGAAGGGCAGGTCGGCCTCGCGCAGGCGCTGGCGGAAGAAGGCCGCCTCCTCGATCGCGTCACGGCGGGGGGACGTGACCAGGACGAACGTGCTGCGGCTGTCGGCCAGCAGCGCGTTCACCCGCTCCGCGCGCTCGCGGAAGCCCTCCGTCATACCGCCGAAGGCCCGGAAGAACTCCGACAGGTCCTGCAGCAGGTCGATCCCGGTGGCCCGCTTCATGACCGAGAAGGCCATGCTGGTCCCCCGGCCGAACACCTTCAGGCCGAACCGTCCCGGGGCGGTGAAGAACTGCAGGGCGCGGGAGTCGATGAACGCGGCCAGCTGCCTGGGCGCGTCGATGAAATCGAGGGCGTTGCGGGTGGGAGGCGTGTCGAGCACCAGCAGGTCGTAGCGGCCCTCCTGGTGGAGCTCGTGGAGCTTCTCCATCGCCATGTACTCCTGCGAGCCCGCCACCGCGTTGGAGAGCTCCTGGTAGATGCGGTTGCCGAGCACCGCGTCGCGGGTGGCCGTGTCGGGAGCGTGCACCTCGATGAGCTCGTCGAAGGTGCGCTTGGCGTCGAGCATCATCGCCCAGAGCTCGCCGTCGACCTCCGCGTCCACCCGCCGTTCCTCGTTGCCCAGCTCGGGCAGCCCGAGCGCGTTGGCCAGGCGCCGCGCCGGATCGATGGTCAGCACCGCCACCTTCTTCCCGCGAGCGGCCATCCCCAGGGCCACCGCGGCCGCAGTGCTGGTCTTGCCCACGCCGCCGGAGCCGGCGCAGACCACCACCTGCTTGCGCGCGAGCCAGTCGGCGATCACAGGCGCTGCTCCAGCTCGCGCGAGAGCTGCTCCACCTCGGCCGCCCCGAGGTCGGGCTGGAAGAGGAAGGGCAGCGTTCGCACCGGTGCGTCGACGGCCCGCCGCAGGCGGCCCACCTCGTTGCGCTGGTCGCGGGCGCGGTGGAACCCGGCCAGCGCGATGTCCACGGCCGAGCGTGTCCCCGCCGCCACCCTCCCGTCGAGCGCAGCAAGCCGCCTGGCCTCCTCGGCCGCGAAGCGCTGCGGGTAGACGCCGTTGACGACGACGGTGTCGATCTCCATCCCCATGTCCTCGCGCAGGCGCCCGCCGAGCTCGATCGTCTCGTTCACCGGCATCTCCTCGGGCAGCGCCACGGCCACCACGCCGGTCAGCTCCGGATCGGCGATGAAGCGGTGGATGTGGTCGGCCTGGCGGGCGATCGGGCCCACCCGGGCGATCGAGGCGTAGGTTCGAGGCGCGCGCAGCAGCGCGACGCCGTGGCCGGTCGCCGGGGCGTCGACGATCGCGAGGTCGTAGCTCGCCTTTCCGCCCACGCGCCGCTCCAGCTGGGCCAGGTCCCAGACCCGGCCGATCGTCACGAGCTCGTCGACGCCGGGGGCGGCGGCGGTGAGGTACTGGAAGATCCGGCTGCCGGAGAGAAGGCCGGCGAGCGTGGACGAACGCAGCTGGTAGCGCAGCCACTCCTCCTTCGCGCGCGCGGGATCGATGGACAGCCCGTGCAGCCGGGGGGCCAGCTCGATCTCGTTGTGGCCGGCGGCGCCGTGGCCGAACAGCGTGGCCAGCCGTTCCCGCTCCGACACCTCGGCCACCACGGTGCGCTTGCCCAGCCGGGCGGCGAGCAGGCCGAGCGCCGCGGCCACGGTCGTCTTGCCCACGCCGCCCTTGCCGGTCACCACGATCAGGCGCTTGTCGAGGAGCTGCGTCACGTCTCTCGGGAAGGGTACGGTGGGGCGCCTGCCCCCGGACGGTGAAGGAATCCGCTCAGCGCCTGCGAATACGCCCCCTGTAATGGGACTACACCGGAGGCACCCGTGACGCCCGCGACGGCGAAGACGCCCAAGGCCAAGGTCATCGCGTTCACCAACCAGAAGGGCGGCGTGGCCAAGACCACGACGACCCTCAACCTGGCCGCCGCGTTCGCCGAGCGGGATCACCGCGTCCTGTGCGTGGACCTCGACCCCCAGGCGAACCTCACCATGAGCCAGGGGATCGACCCCGACTCGCTGGAGGCCTCGATGTACGACGTGCTCGTGCACGGCCTCTCGATGCGCGAGGTGATCCGCAAGCGCGAAGTGGACGTGGCCTGCGCCTCGATCGACCTGGCCGGGGCCGAGATCGCAATGTCCATGATGATCGGCCGTGAGCGTGCCCTGAAGAAGGCGTTCGTGCCGATCCTCGACGACTACGACTACATCTTCATCGACACGCCGCCGAGCCTCGGGCTGCTCACGATCAACGCGCTCACGGCCTCCCAGAAGGTGATCGTCCCCGTGCAGTGCGAGTATCTCTCCATGCGCGGGCTGATCCAGCTCCAGAACACGCTCTCGATGGTGCGTGAGGAGCTCAACCCGGACATCGAGATCGAGGGCATCCTGCCGACACTCGTGGACAATCGCACGGTGCACGCCAAGGAAGCCGTGGAGATCCTGGAGGAGAACTTCGGCGACCGGGTGTTTGCCTCCCGTATCAACAAGACGGTGCGCTTCGCCGAGGCGCCTGTGAAGGGCATGTCGGTGCTGAAGTACGACCCGGACGGCAAGGCGGCCTACGCCTACCGTCAGCTAGCTGAGGAGGTCCTGGGCAATGGCAAGCGGTAAGCGGGCGAGCATGCGGGAGGGGCCCCTGGCGGATCTCTTCCGCAAGACCGAGGACGAGGGCCGCCCGCAGCCGCGCTCGGACGACAAGCCGCCCGAGGAGAAGCCTGCGCCCGAGACGCGCGCGCCCGCACCTCAGCCTCCGCAGGGCCTCGAGCGCCGTGCCACCCAGGCCGCGCGCCGGGCCGAGGAGCGCGAGGAGCGCCGCCGTGAGCGCGAGGAGCGCTGGAGCCGCTACGAGGGCGTGCCCACCCCGGAGGAGCGCCTGCGCTCGGTCTTCTCGACCGACATTCCGGAGAACATCCTCGACCCCGCGCCGCCTCGGGCCCGCGACACCCGGCCCGACTACGGCACCCCGCCGATGTCCGGGCGTGTCAGCGAGCCGGTGCTCCGCGTCGTCGGCGTGGGCGGGGCCGGCGTCAACGCCGTCAACCGCATGGTCGAGGCCGAGGTGGAGGGCGTCGAGTTCCTCGCGGTCAACACCGACATGCAGTCCCTCGAGCAGTCCGCGGCCGAGAGCCGGCTGCACATCGGCGGCGACATCACTCGTGGGCTCGGCTCGGGCTCCAACCCGGAGCTGGGCCGCGCGGCGGCCCACGAGGACTACGACAAGCTCAAGGCGGCCCTGAAGGGCAGCGACATGGTGTTCATCACCGCGGGCGCGGGCGGAGGCACCGGCACCGGCGCCGCGCCGGTCGTGGCCCGGATCGCGGGCGAGCTGGGCGCGCTCACGGTGGGGATCGTCACCAAGCCGTTCGCCTTCGAGGGCGCCCGGCGCGGCGAGCAGGCCGACCGCGGGGTCGAGGACCTCGCGCACGAGGTCGACACGCTCATCGTGATCCCGAACTCGCGCTTGCTGGCCGTGCTGGACAAGTCGACCTCGATGGTCGAGGCCTTCCATGTGGCCGACGACGTGCTGCGCCAGGGGGTCCAGGGCGTGTCGGACCTGATCACGCTCCCCGGCCTGATCAACCTCGACTTCGCCGACGTGCGGACGATCATGGCGGAGGCCGGCCAGGCTCTGCTCGGCATCGGGATGGGCACCGGCGACCGCCGGGCCATGGACGCCGTGGAGCACGCCATCGAGTCGCCGCTGCTGGAGACCTCGCTGGAGGGCGCCCGCTCGATCCTGCTGTCGATCACCGGCGGCCGGGACATCTCCCTGTGGGAGGTCAACGAGGCGGCCAAGGCGGTGGCCGAGGCCGCCCACCCCGATGCGAACATCATCTTCGGAGCGATGGTCGACGAGAAGGTGGAGGACCAGGTCTGGGTGACCGTGGTGGCCACCGGCTACGGCGACCGGCCGCAGTACCGGGCGAAGCCGCGCGAGGAGGGCCAGTCGCGCATCCCTGCGGACGCCGAGCCGCGGGTGCGGCGGGGCGCCCGAGCGCTCGCGGGCGCTGTCCGACGTCGACGGCCGGAGTCGTCCCGCCGGTAGATGACTGATTCCGCGACCCCGCGCACGCGGATGACGCACGGATACCTTCGCCGGATCGGGGTCATCGGGCTCGCCGACGTCGACGGTGCCCCGGAGTTCGTGCCCCGCGCGCTAGCCTCGCCCCATGCGAGGGGTGGTGGCAGCCGGCCATCCGGTCACGGCCGAGGCCGGGGCCGAGATCCTGCGGGCGGGAGGGAACGCGGTCGACGCCGCGGCGGCCTGCGTGCTGATGTCGTTCGTCGCCGAGTCGCCCCTCACGGGCCCGGGCGCCGGCGGGTTCATGCTCGTGCACGTGCCCGGGCACGAGGCCGGCGAGGACCATCTGCTCGACTTCTTCGTGGCGGCTCCGGGCCTGGGCCTCGACTCGCCCCAGCCCGTCGCGCTCACGCCGATCGACGTCCAGTTCGCCGAGGAGGCGATCCAGCGCTTCAACGTCGGCCCCTCCTCGTGCGGCGCGTACGGGACCACGCGCGGGCTGGCCGAGGCGCTCGAGCGCTTCGGCAGCCTCCGGCTGGCGGACCTCACCGCCGCTCCGGCCCGCGCCGCCCGCGACGGGGTCGAGGTGGTGCCGATGCAGGCGTTTCTCTTTCGCGTGCTGGAGCCCATCCTCCGCAGCACGCCCGAGGCCGCGGCGATCTACGCTCCCGGCGAGCGGCTGCTGGCCGAGGGCGACACGATCCTGTTGCCCGAGCTCGGCGACCTCCTGGAGCGCCTGGGCAACGAGGGCCCGGGCTTTCTCTACAGCGGCGACGTGGCCGGCTCGGTGTGCGACTGGGTGCTCGAGCGCGGCGGGCTGCTCACCACCGCGGACCTCGCCTCCTACGAGGTGACCGAGCGTTCCCCCGCCCAGGTCGGCTACCGGGGCCGTGAGGTCCTCACCAACCCGCCCCCGTCGTCGGGTGGGATCCTGATCGCCGACGCCCTCGCCATCCTCGAGCGCCTGGACCGGCCGCACGACGCCTTCCTGGTGGCGGAGGTGATCGCCTCCACCAACCGGGCCCGGGACGAGGAGTTCCTGGAGGGCCTGGCCACCGAGGGCTACCTGGAGCGCTTCCTGGCCAAGGAGGCGCTGGACTCGGTGGCCACTGAAGTCCGGTCGCGAATGGGAAACACGACCCACATCTCCGTGATGGACGCCGACGGCGCCTGCGCCTCGGTCACCTGCTCCAACGGATCCTGCTCGGGGGTCGTCGTGCCGGGCACGGGAATGCACCTGAACAACATGCTGGGCGAGCAGGACCTCAACCCGCTGGGCTACCACCGCCACGAGCCGGGCATTCGGGTGCCGAGCATGATGGCCCCGACCGTGGTGCTGCGCGACGGACGCCCCGAGGTGGCGCTCGGGTCCGCCGGCTCCAACCGCATCCGCTCGGCGATCGTGCAGACCATTCTCGAAGTGGTGGATCACGGGCTGCCCGCGCAGGAGGCGGTGTCGGCCGGCCGGCTCCACGTGGAGGGACGCGAGGTGGACGCCGAGCCGGGGGTCGACCACGCGGCTCTCGATCAGCTGGAGGCCGGCGGCTGGACGGTGCGCCGCTGGGACGAGCGCAACCTGTTCTTCGGCGGCGTTCAGGCGGTGGCCCGCAACCCGGACACCGGCGCCCTCACCGGCGGTGGTGACCCGCGCCGGGGAGGCGTGGCGACCGTGGTGGAGTAGCGTCGCAGCGCGCTGAGCGCCCGGCTCAGCTCGCGCCGCGCAGGCTGCCGTTGCGGCTGGCCCGCTCCGCCGCCTTCTCGGCCAGGCGGATGCGCTCCAGCGCCTCGGCGAACAGCGAGTCGAGCTGCTCCAGCCGCCCGTTCTCCGAGCGCAGCTCGAGTAGCTGCTGCTTGGCGTCGAGGGCCACGTCCAGCGTGGCGGCCATGCCGTAGGCGTCGAGGCGGGACAGGTCCTCGGACTCGGGGCGCGAGTCGGTGACCTCCTCGAGAAGATCGGCGTAGCGCTCGCGGGCACGGTCGGCGGCCGTCTCGTCGGGCTCGCCGGCGTCGCCCAGAAGCTCCACGTCGCCCGCCGGGTAGGGGAGGTCCTCGATCTTGCGCAGCAGGCGGAAGGGCTCGGCCCCCTCCACCAGGATGTTGAGCCGCCCGTCGTCGAAGCGCTCGAGCACCCGCGAGATCCGGG
Organism: uncultured Thermoleophilaceae bacterium; assembly: GCA_963850205.1. Taxonomy (GTDB): domain Bacteria; phylum Actinomycetota; class Thermoleophilia; order Solirubrobacterales; family Thermoleophilaceae; genus JACVRW01. The sequence goes on from CAWKKJ010000017.1 coordinate 439,284, forward strand.
CCGAGCAGCCCACCTCCTTGAGGCCGTCGTCGGCCAGCCAGAGGATCCCGAACTCGCGCTCCTCCTCCAGGCACTCGCCGATCATCGTCTTGTAGCGGTCCTCGAAGATGTGCAGCGGCACGAGCTCCTGCGGCAGCAGCACGAGACCGAGCGGAAAGAGGGGAAAGCGCTCGACGGTCTCGGCCATCCACGTAGGCTACCCAGGCGCCCGCGTAGGCCCCGACGGCCGCAGGCCCGTATCCACCCTGATGACCGCCATCGTCTGGTTCTCACGCGACCTGCGGGTGCACGACCAGCCCGCGCTGCGCGCCGCGCTGGACGCCCACGACCGGCTGATCTGCGCGTTCTGCCTCGACGAGCGCCTGCTCCACGGGCGTCACGCCTCCGGGCCGCGCACCCAGTTCCTGCTCGAGTGCCTGGAGGAGCTGGACGCAGCGCTGAAGCAGCGCGGGGGAGGCCTGGTCGTCCGCCAGGGAGTACCCGAGCGCGAGCTTCCCTCGCTGGCCCAGGAGGTCGGCGCCGACCAGGTGCACGCCACCGCCGACGTCGGCCCCTTCGCCCGCCGCCGGCAGGACGCCGTGGCCCGGGCGCTCGACTGTGAGCTCGTGCTGCACCCCGGGGTGGCGGCGGTCGACGACCTGACCGAGGTGCGCACCAAGCAGGGCAAGCCCTACACCGTATTCAGCCCCTTCCATCGCAACTGGCTCGAGCAGCCGCGCCGCGAGTTGCTCGGAGCCCCGCGCACGCTGCCGCCGCTGCCGTCGGCCGTGGGGAAGGGCGGCATCCCGTCGCTTTCGTCGCTCGGGCTCGAGCAGGAGGTGGAGGACCCCCTGCCCGGCGGCGAGCGGGCCGGCCGCGAGCGCCTGAGCCGCTTCGTCAGCGACGGCGTGGGCGAGTACACCGACAACCACGATGCGCTGGGCCGCGACAAGACCTCGCGGCTCTCGCCCTACCTGCACTTCGGCTGCCTCTCGCCTCGCGAGCTGGAGGAGCGCCTGCCGGCGGGCAAGGGTCCCGACGCCTTCCGGCGCCAGCTCTGCTGGCGCGACTTCTACATGCACGTGCTGCTCCACTTCCCCCGGAACGCCCGCTCGGAGTTCCAGGAGCGCTACCGGGGCAGCATCAGCTGGAGCTACGCCGAGAAGGCCTTCGACGCCTGGTGCCAGGGCCGCACCGGGTACCCGCTGGTGGACGCGGGCATGCGCCAGCTGCTGCGTGAGGGCTGGATGCACAACCGGGCCCGTCTGGTGGTCGGCTCCTTCCTGACCAAGGACCTGGGGATCGATTGGCGCTGGGGCGAGCGCTGGTTCATGCGCCTGCTGATCGACGGCGACGAGGCCAACAACAACGGCAACTGGCAGTGGATCGCCTCGGTGGGGGTGGACCCGCAGCCGTTCTTCCGCCGCATCTACAACCCGGCGCGGCACATGGAGCGCTACGACCCGCGCGGCGACTACGTGCGCCGCTACGTGCCGGAGCTGAGCGAGGTGCCCGACGCCTATCTCGCGGAGCCCTGGACGATGCCGGAGGACACCCAGGAGGACTGCGGCTGCGTTATCGGTGAGGACTACCCCGAGCCGATCGTCGACCACAAGGAGGCCCGCAAGGAGGCCTTCGCGCGCTACGGGGGCTGAGCCTCCGGCGCGGCCCGCCGGCGGCGCCCCGCTACGGTCGCAGCATGGCCACCGAGGCCCCGCCCGCAGCAGAGCCGGCCGCAGCCGCCGGTCCCGCCCACGTGGCCGTGGTCTCGTTCCTGGCCGCCCGCGCCGCGCCCAGCGGGGGCTTCTGGATCGCCCTTGCCGGCGGCGTGGCGCTGGCCCGCGTGGCCCGCGGCGCCGGCGCCCGCCTTGGCTTCGGCACCAGCATCGCCGCGATGCTGGAGACGGTGGCCATCATCGGCCCGGCCCGCTTCGGCGTGCCGCTCACCCAGGCCACCACCGCCCCGCTGCTGGGGCGCCTCGAGGCCCGCGCCGTCGCGCCCGTGGTGCAGATCCTGGCCTGTGCGGCCATCCGGCTGCTCCACAACACGGCCACCACGGCCTTCTTCATCTGGATCGTCACCGGCGGCCTCGACGCCTACGCGGGGACCTACGACTCGCTCGCCGGCCGGGTCGGTGTCGACCTCAGCACCACCGGCGTGCTCGTGATCACCGCGGCCGGCCTGCTGGTGTGGGGCCTCTTCGCCTCGGTGGTGCAGGTGGTCGTGTACCGCCGCGGGCTGCGCGACTGGGAGCGGATCGCCGCCGCCGAGGCGCCCACCGCCGCGGCGCAGGCGCCCGAGAACGGCGCGGCGCCCGCCGGAGGCCGGCGGCGCCGGTTCGACCCGCGCGCGGTCTCGCTCGCCGCCGCGATCGCGTTCGCGCTGCTGCTCGTGAGCACCGCCTGGGCCCTGCTCGCCGCGGTGGCGGTCTGGCTGGCCCTGGCCTGGGCCTTCGCCCGCGGCGACCGCGAGCCGCTGGCCACCGGCCTCGCCTTCACCGCGATCCTGGCCGGCGGCGCGCTGCTGTTCACGCTGGGCGGCGGGCTCGGCCTGGACATGGCGCTGCGCCGCGCCGCCCGGGCAGCGCTGCTGGTGCTGGTGGCCACCTGGCTGCGAGCCGCCGCCGGGGCCGACGGCCTGCGCGAGGTCTCCCGGCGCGCGCTGGGCCGCCTGCGGCGCGTGCCGGCCATGGTCGAGGCCGCCGACGTGCTCGACGGCATCGCCTCGGAGGGCCGGCTCGTGGCCGCCGGGCGCGCGCTGGCCGCCAGGCTGGGCGCGGTGAGAATGCGCCCGCTGCCCCTGCTCGACGCCGGGCTCCAGTGGGTGGTGAGCGAGGCGGAGGCGGTGCGGCCGGCGCCGGTCCGGCGAGCGGCGGCCGGGCTCGCCGCGGGGCCTCTCGACCTCGCGCTCGTCGTGCTGGCGGCCGTGCCGGCCTTGGCGCTGGCCGGTGCCTAGCCCGGCGTGCGGGCCGACACCAGCAGGTTGTAGAACAGCGCCGGGGGCAGGCGGGGCTCGAGCAGCGAGCGGTCCACGGCCTGCAGGGCCAGGTAGCCCCGGTGGGCGTAGACCCGCCACGCCCAGGGAACGTCCGCGGGATCGGCCGTGGACTCGAGCGTCCGGTTGGCCCAGCCGAACAACCCGGCCATGAGCTCCTCGCCTCCCACCCGCACGCCCTCCAATCCGGCGGCGCCCGCGTGGCGCTCCAGCTCGGCCGGGGTGAAGGCGTGGACGTCGACCAGCGCCTCCAGCCGGTCCTCCTCGCCGAGACCGCCGGGGCCGTTGCCGTTGCCGGGCCGGGGCCCTGCGCCCATCAGCGCACGCCACAGCGGGGCCACCGCGAGCGCGCCTCGCTTGGGCAGGCCGGCCACGCGGTGGCCGTAGCGGGAGGGCTCGCCGCAGAAGGCCACCACGCCGCCGGGCCGCAGCACGCGCCGGAACTCTCCGAACGCGGCCTCGAGATCCGGCAGGTGGTGCAGCACGGCGTGGCCGAAGACGAGGTCGAAGGAGCCGTCCTCGAAGGGGAGCGAGGAGGCCTCGCAGCAGGCGGTCTCCACCGGCAGGCCGAGCTCGCCCGCCGACTCCTCGAGCGCGCTCAGCATCCCGGGGGAGATGTCGGTGGCCACGGCCCCGCCCACGGTTCCGGCACGCAGCAGGTTGAGCGTGAAGTAGCCGGTGCCGGCGCCGATCTCCAGCGCCCTCCCGTAGCGCCCGGGCTCGCGCCCCAGCGCCTTACGCAGCTTGCCCGTCACCTGAGCCTGCCCCAGCGCCCCGTAGCTGATCCCCCACTTGGCGTCGTAGTGGCCCGCGGCGAGGTCGTGATAGCGGACGTTCGCGTCGCGGATGGCCTGCTCGCTCAGCATGGCCGCAGCCTAGGGTTGCGGCGCCACGGCCACGTGGAAGTGGCGTACGTGCTCGTCGTACTCGGTCAGCAGCTCGGCGGCACGCGGCTCGATGACCGGCCTCTCGGATTCCTCGCCGGCAAAGCGGCCGATCGCCTCGAGCGAGTCGAACAGGGTGAGCGTCACGAACTCGACAGCTCCCGGGACCTCGCGCCGCAACACGTAGGCGCCCTGCGAGCCCTCCAGGGCGGCGACCTGGGGCAGAAGATCCGAGCGCAAGAACTCCTCGTAGGCGTCGGCGCCGGCAGGGCTGGTGCGACCGCTCCAGAGCCGCCCGATCACGGCTGACTGTCCCCGGTCGGGACCACCCCGGCGGCCTCGACCATGAGGATCGCGGTTCGTGACGGCGCTCGAGTACGGTGCACCACCCCGCGGGGCACGGTGTAACCCTGGTGCGGGTCGAGCGTCACGGTCTCGCGATCCTCGAGGTCGATCAGCAGCCGGCCTTCGAGCACGAGGAAGAATTCGTCCTCAGCGTCGTGCTTGTGCCAGTGAAAGTCGCCCTCGATGATGCCGAGACGTACGACGCTGTCGTTGACGGTCGTCAGCGTTTGGTTGAACCAGGGCCGGTGGGCGGCTATCTCGGCCGGCAGGTCGATCAGCCGGAGGCTGCCGAACTTGTCGTCAGTGTTGATGTCGTAGTCCCGCTCGCTGGGCATCGCGAGGGGCACCTTAGACTGCCGCGGCCCATGCAGGAGACGGTGCAGCAGGACCAGCCCGCGGGCGTCCCTCCGCTCGAGCTGACCGGCGAGCGGACCCTCCCGGAGGTGCCCGCGGAGAACTATTGGTTTCGCCGCCACCTGGCGGTCTACGAGTGGATCGCGCAGCACTGCGGCGGGCTCGAGGTGGTGGACATGGCCTGCGGCGAGGGCTACGGCTGCGAGGTGCTGGCCCGGCGGGCGCGGCGGGTGACGGGGGTGGACGCCAACCCCGAGGCCCACGAGCACGCCCGCCTACGCTACAGCCGCCCGGGCGTGCGCTTCGTCCGGGACCTCGTCGAGCGCTGGAGCGAGCCCTGTGACGCCGTGGTCTTCCTCCAGACCATCGAACACGTGCCCGAGCCCGCCGCGGTGCTGCGCCACTTCCGGGGCATGCTGCGGCCAGGCGGCCGGGCGTACGTATCCACCCCGAACCTGCTGACCCTGGCCCCGCCGGGGGCGGACAAGTCCGACAATCCCTGGCATCTGCGCGAGTACCGCGCCGCCGAGTTCCGAGCGCTGTGCGAGGAGGTCTTCGCGGAGGTGGAGATCCTGGGCCTCTTCCACGCGCGCAAGCTGCGCGCCCACGAGCTCGCCCTGCGGGCGGGCTGGGACCGCGCCCACGCCGCCCTGGGCGTGACCCGACCCTTCTACAGCCGCTTCACGCCGGCTATCTCCGCGCGTGACTTCGTCCTGCGGCCGGCCCCGCTCGAGCGGGCGCTCGACTTCGTCGCCGTGCTCCGCTGAGATGGCCGGCCGCGCCGGGGGGCTGGCCCTCGTGCTCCACTCGCACATGCCCTACGTCGAGGGCTTCGGCACCTGGCCCTTCGGCGAAGAGTGGCTGTGGGAGGCGGCGGCCTGCGTCTACACCCCGCTGCTCGAGGTCATCGACGGCGCGCCGGTGACCGTCGGGCTCACCCCGGTGCTGTGCGATCAGCTGGAGGCGATGAGCGGCGACGCGGGCGACCGCTACCTGCGCTTCCTGGCCGAGATCCGGGCGCCGCTGCACGCCGAGGATGCGCGCGGCCTGGAGCTCGGCGGCGAGGCCGAGGCGGCGGCCGAGGTCCGGCGCGCGGCGGCCGACTACTCCGGCGCGGCGCAGGACTTCGAGCGCCGTGGCCGGGACCTGCCGGCCGCCTTCGCTGCCCTGCGCCGGGTGGAGCTGTGGACCTCGGCGGCCAGCCACGCGATCCTGCCGCTGCTGGCCACCGACGCGGGGCTGCGCCTGCAGCTGCGCACTGGCGTGGCGGCCCATACACGCCGTTTCGGGGGCTGGGGCGGCGGCTTCTGGCTGCCCGAGTGCGCGTACGTGCCCGGCCTGGAGCGCGAGCTCGGGGATGCCGGGGTCGAGGCGTTCTGCGTCGACCAGACGCGAGCCCACGGGCTCGGCGCCGCCGCCCAGCTCGAACCGGTGAGGACCCCGGCCGGCCCGGTGGCGGTGCCCATCGACTGGCAGACGGTCGAGCTGGTCTGGAACGAGGAGCGGGGCTACCCGGGGCACGGGACCTATCGCGACTATCACCGCAGGACGGTCCACGACCTCAAGCCCTGGGACAACGCCGGCCGCCCCTACGACCACGGGGCCGCGCTGGCGCTCGCCGCGGCCCACGCGCGCGACTTCGTGTCCCGGGCGCGAACGCGCTTGGAGCGTGGCGGCCTGCTCTGCTGCGCGCTCGACACCGAGCTGCTCGGCCACTGGTGGTATGAGGGCCCGGCTTGGCTGGCAGCCGTGCTCGCCGAGTCCGATCGCCAGGGGCTGCCGCTGGTCACCGTCTCCGAGGGGCTGCGTCTGGTCGAGCCGGTGGAGCGGCCGCTTGTCGCCTCCAGCTGGGGGGCGGGCAAGGACCTGGCCACCTGGGACGCGCCGGCCGTGGCCCAGCTCGCCTTCGGCGCCCGGCGGGCGGAGCTGCTCACCGTCGCGGCCGCCGCGGCCGGGACCGAGCCCCGGGTCGCCCTCGAGCGGGCGGCGCGCGAGCTGCTGGCGCTCCAGGCCAGCGACTGGGCCTTCATGGCCACCCGCGCCCTGGCCGCCGACTACCCGCTGGAGCGCTTCGAGCGCCACAGCGCCACCCACGACGCTGCGCTCGCGGCTCTGGCAGACTCCGCGCCCGTGCCGGAGCCCCAGCTACGGAACCTGGCGCCCGACCTGGACCTCGCGAGCCTCACCACGCCGTGACCGACGTGCGCGCGCTGATCCTGTCCTGGGAGTACCCGCCGCTGATCGAGGGAGGCCTGGCCCGGCACGTGCGCAAGCTGGCGGAGAACCTCGCCGATCAGGGCACCGACGTGCATGTGCTGGCCCGCGGCCGGGAGGAGGACCCCCAGGAGGCCGAGGTGGGGGGCGTGCTGGTGCATCGGGTGCGCGAGCCCGAGCGGCCGCGGGACCTGGGGGAGTTCGTGGCCTGGATCGAGCACATGAACAGCGACATGCTGGCCGCCGGGGTGGAGGCGGGCGACCGCTGGGACTTCGACGTGGTGCACGGGCACGACTGGCTCGTCGCCTCGGCCGGCGATCACCTGGCCAAGCGCTTCCGCGCGCCGCTCGTGACCACCATCCACGCCACCGAGTACGGGCGTCATCAGGGCTGGGTGGAGCACCACCCGCAGTCCTACATCCACGGCGTGGAGCGCTGGATGGCCAACCGGGCCGAGCGGGTGATCACCTGCTCGGCCTACATGCGCGAGCACGTGGCCGACATCTACGGTCTGGAGGAGCGCCGGATCAGCGTGATCCCCAACGGGATCGATCCCTCCGAGCTTGTGCCGGTGGGCGACCTCGACTCGCTGCGGGCCCGTTTCGCCGCTCCGGACGAGCGACTGGTGCTGCTGGTGGGCCGGCTCGTCTACGAGAAGGGCTTCCAGCTGGCACTGGAGGCGCTTCCGCGCCTCATCGAGCGGCTCGGGAACGTCCGCTTCCTGGTCGCCGGATCGGGCACGGCGGAGCATGAGCTGCGTGAGCAGGCCAGCCGGCTCGGCCTGGACGCCCACGGGACGTTCCTGGGCTGGATCGGCGACGACGTCCTCCACTCGCTCTACCGCATCGCCGACCTGACGGTGGTGCCCTCGATCTATGAGCCCTTCGGGCTGGTGGCCCTGGAGGCCATGGCCTCGGGCTGCCCTTGCCTGGTGTCGGACACCGGCGGCCTGCGCGAGGTGGTGCCTCACGACGACGTGGGCCTGCGCTTCCGCTCGCGCGACCCCGACTCGCTCGGCGAGATGGCGGAGCGGCTGCTCACCGACGCGACCCTGCGGGAGCGCATGGTGGCCGAGGCCTCGGAGCACGTGCTGAGCTTCGACTGGGCCGACGTCGCGCGTCAGGTCGCGGGTGTCTACGCCGAGGCGGTGTCGGCCTCGGCCAGGGTGCGATAGGCGCCCGGGTCGACATCAGGGCCGAAGCCGACGTCGCGCTGGCCTGCCGCGAGGGCCGCGCGCTCGCCGAGCGGCTCGGGTTCGGCGGCGTCGAGCTGGCTCACGTCGTCACGGCGATCTCGGAGATCGCCGGCAACGTGTGGCGACACGCTGGCGGGGGTCGCATCGACCTCGACTCCATTCAGGAGGCCGGCCGGGTGGGAATCACCGTGCGAGCCAGCGACAGCGGTCCGGGGATCGCCGACACGGACGAGGCGCTGGCCGACGGCTGGTCCTCGGTCGGAAGCATGGGCATGGGCCTGCCGGGAGCGCGGCGGCTGATGGACGAGTTCGAGCTGGCCTCCGGGCCGGGGCGAGGGACCACGGTGACCATGACCCGTTGGCTGACCCCGCCCCGGGCCGGGTCGGGCCGGCTGGACTGGAGCACCGCGCCGGCCGCGGCGCCGTCCGGCACGCGCGCGCTGGTGTGCCGCTTTCCCAGCGGCGTGCTGGCGGCCACGCTCCACTGCCGCCAGGGCTCACCGGAGCCGGATGAGGTGGCCGCCCTGCTGGAGGCTCACGCCGGCGAGTCTCCGGTCGCGCTGGCCGAGCGCTGCCGTGCCGAGCTTCCGGGCGGCGCCGCCGTGTCGCTGTGCCTGGCCTCGCTGAGCACGCTCGAGGCGTCGGTCACCTGGCTGGCACTGGGACACGCGGAGGGGTTGGTGGTGAGCGGCACCGACGCCCGCGCGCGGCGCTGGAGCGCCCCCCGCTCGGCGCGGCCGCGGGCGGGCGAGCCGTCGCATCTGCGTGCCGCCACGGTGCCGGTGGGCGCCCGGGCCATCCTCGTCCTCTCGGCCGGTCGGCCCCTGCCGCCCGGCTTCACCCCGGCGCCCGGCGCCGCCACGCGGCGGGTGGCCGAGGACCTGCTCGTGGAGCTGGGGGGCGGCGGGCTGGCGCTGGTCGCGCGGCGCGCCTGACGGATGTAGTGTCGGAGGCGTCCCCGACCGCCGACGAGCGGAGGAACCCGATGGCCCAGAGCACCGACGGCAGCGCCGAGCTCCTGCGCGAGCTGGTCGGCCACCTGCGCGAGAACCGCAGCCAGCTGCGCGAGGAGTGGGCCCGCCGGATAAACAGCGCCGAGCTGCTCACCGCGATGAGCCGTGAGGAGATCTTCTCCGAGGCCACCTCGGTGTACGACAACTACGTCGAGGTGCTGGAGACCGGCGCCGTCGACGCCCTTCAGGACTACGCCCGCAACCTCTCCGAGCGGATCATCCCGCGCGGCGTCGAGACCGACGAGGTGCTCGGCATCGTCCTGCTGCTGCGCGACGTGCTGGCTCGCTCCCTGTTCGAGAAGTACCAGGCCGACTTCACCCTGCTGAACCGGGTGCTCGACGCCTACGAGCCGGCAGCGAACCGCATCGCCAACACCGTGGGGGTGGGCTTCGTCCAGGAGCGGGAACGGGTGATCCGCCAGCAGCAGGAGGCCATCCGGGAGCTGTCCACCCCGGTGCTGCAGGTGCGGGAGCGACTGCTCATCCTGCCCATCATCGGCGTGCTCGACTCGCAGCGCGCACGCCAGGTGACCGAGCAGCTGCTGAACGGAATTCGCGCGAACCGGGCCAAGGTCGTGGTGATGGACATCACCGGCGTCCCCACGGTGGACTCGACGGTGGCCAACCACCTCGTGCAGACGGTCGAGGCCTCGCGGCTGATGGGAGCGAGCGTGATCATCACCGGCCTGTCGGCCGAGATCGCCCAGACGCTCGTGACGATCGGGGTGGACCTCAGCAAGATGACCGCGGTGGGCGACCTCCAGGGCGGGATCGAGCAGGCTGAGCGCCTGCTCGGCTACGAGGTCACGAGCGGGGAAGCCGAGCTCCAAGAAATTCGGTAGCGCCGTGGCCGTGCCCATCCTCAAGCAGGGCGACTACCTGATCGCCTCGATCCAGACGGCGCTGAGCGACACCGACGTCTTCCAGCTGCGGGACGACCTGCTCGAGCGAGCCGGCTCGCTGCGCTCCAAGGGCATCATCGTGGACGTGACCGCACTGGACGTGATGGACTCGTTCGCCTCTCGCTCGCTTCGAGCCATCGCGCACATGGCCAACCTCCGCGGCGCGAAGACGGTGATGGTCGGGATTCAGCCCGAGGTGGCCTTCGCGATGGTGCAGCTGGGGCTCACGCTCGAGGGTGTGCACACGGCGCTGGACCTCGAAGAGGGCCTGGCCTTCCTGGACCGCATCACGAAGGAGCCCGGTGACCCCGGGGAATGACGTCGTTCGCGTCAGGATCCTGAGCGACGACGACATCGTCACAGCGCGCCAGGAGGGGCGCCGGCTGTCCACCGAGCTGGGCTTCTCCAGCACGGATCTGACCCTCATCGCGACCGCGATCTCGGAGGTGGCACGCAACATCCGCCTGTACGCCGGGGAGGGGGAGGTCGCCCTGAACCTCGTACAGGACGGGCGGCGCAGGGGCATCGTGGTGGTTGCCCTGGACCAGGGCCCGGGCATCCCCGACGTGGAGCGGGCCATGGAGGACGGCTTCTCCTCCGGGGGCAGCTTCGGGCTGGGGCTGCCGGGCGCGCGCCGGCTGATGGACGAGTTCGACATCCGGTCGGCCCCGGGCGACGGGGTGACCGTGACGATGAAGAAGTGGGCCGGCGGTGCCTGACGAGCCGCTCGTGGATGTGGGGGTGGCGGAGGCCGCGCTCAGCGGCCAGGCCGAATCCGGTGACGCCCATTTGGTGGCGGAGTACCCGGGCGGCGTGCTGGTGGCGGCGGTCGACGGCCTGGGACACGGCTCGGAGGCCGCGCATGCCTCCCGCCTCGCCTGTTCGACGCTCGAGGAGGATCCCGGCGCCGATCTGAAGGAGCTGTTCGTCCGCGCCCACTCCCGCCTCGTGCGCTCGCGGGGGGTGGCCATGAGCCTGGCCTCGTTCGACCGCAGCGGCAGGCTCACCTGGCTGGGGGTGGGCAACGTCGAGGGCACGCTCGTCCGGTCGGGCGGCGAGGTCGGGGTCGGGCCGGACTCGGTGCTGCTGCGCGGCGGGGTGGTGGGCTACCAGCTGCCACCGCTGCGGCCGTCGACCACCGAGGTGGAACCCGGCGACACGCTGGTGTTCGCGACCGACGGGGTGGCCGGCGCCCACCGCAGCGGGGTCGACCCGGGCACCGCCCCGCAGGCGCTCGCCGACCGTCTTCTGGGCGAGTTCGGCAAGGACGGCGACGACGCCCTCGTGCTCGTGGCGAGGTACGTCGGATGACCGAGCCGCGGGAGAGGTTCCAGGCTGAGTACGCGGCCGCCCTCGGGCGCCACCTGGCCGGGGGCGGGGAGACCGGGCTCGAGCTGGCCTACGAGCTCGGGCGCGAGGCGGTGACCAGCGGGCTCGGCCTGCTCGACCTCGCGGGAATCCATCAGGCCGCCCTCGCGGAGGGCATGGAGCGGGCTCGCGGCCCGGACGAGCTCGAGCGCTTCGCCCGCCTGGGGGGCGGCTTCTTTCTCGAGAGCCTGTCCACCTTCGAGATGACCCAGCGAGGGTTCCTGGAGGTACAGGAGAAGGCCCGGATCGAGCAGCGCCACGCCGATCAGCTGCGGGGGCTGGCCGACGCTGCGCTCGCCGTCAACTCCACGCTGTCGGTGGACGAGATGCTCGAGCTGGTGGCCGAGCGCGCGCGGGAGCTGGTGGGCGCGAAGCGATCGAGCGTGAGCATGGTCGCCGCGAACGGCGACGCGCCGGCCGTTCCGGGCCGCGACGCAGATCACCTCTACGCGCCCCTCGTCGATCGCGAGGGAGAACCGCTCGGGCTGATCCGCCTGGCGGACAAGCGGGAGGGCGCGTTCAACGACGACGACGAGTCGATCCTGGTCCAGCTCGCCCAGATGGCCTCGGTGGCGATCGCCAACGCCCGCCTCTACGAGCGCGAGCGCGGGATCGCGGTGACGTTGCAGGAGAACCTCCTGCCCGCCGTGCTCCCCGACATCCCCGGGGTCGTCACCGCGGCCCGCTACCGGGCGGGCGCGGAGGGCGTGCAGGTGGGCGGCGACTGGTACGAGGTCATCCCGCTGCCGGGGGGCCGGGTGGGGATGGCGATCGGCGACGTGGTGGGGCGAGGCGTGCGCGCGGCGGCGATGATGGGACAGCTGCGGGTGGCCCTGCGGGCCTACGCCCTGGAGCTCGACTCCCCGGCCGCGGTCGCCGGCAGGGTGGCGAGCTTCATGAGGACGCTGGACCGCGACCAGATGGGCACCAGCGTGTACGCGGTGCTCGATCCTCGCAGCGGCGAGCTGCGCTTCACGATCGCGGGCCATCCACCGCCGCTGGTCGTGTCGGCGGAGGGCGAGGCCGCCTTCCTCGACGGGACCCCGGGCCTGCCCTTCGGGGTCCGCGGCGACGCCGAGTACGCGGAGGCGAGCGCGGTACTCGCCCCCGGGTCGACCCTGCTGCTCTTCACCGACGGCCTGGTCGAGCGCCGGGGCGAGCCGATCGACAGCGGGCTGGAGCGTCTGCGCGGTCTGGCGGCGGGGACGTCGGCCGATCCGTCCGCCCTCTGCGAACGGGTGCTCGCCGCGCTTCTGGACGACGCCCACCCGGACGACGTGGCCATCCTGGCCGTGCACGTGGCGGCGCTCGATCGGGAGTCGCTCGAGCTCCGGCTGGCCGCGGACGCCGACGAGCTCTCCGGGCTGCGGCGGCGGCTGCGGGCCTGGCTCGAGGACGCCGGGGCCGCCGAGGAGGAGATTCAGGACATCGTGCTCGCGGCCTGCGAGGCGGCCGCCAACGCGGTGGAGCACGCCTACGGGCCGGGCCAGGCCTCGTTCGAGGTCAGCGCCCGGATCGCTGACGGCGAGGTGACGATCGACGTCACCGACCACGGCACCTGGCGCCGCTCGCGCAACCAGCAGCGGGGGCGCGGGCTGGGCGTGATGCGCGAGACGATGGACGACGTCGAGGTGGAAAGCACAGACGAAGGGACTAACGTTCGGTTGCGAAGGCGCTTGGCAGTCGGATCCACCAATGGATGACCTGGCCCAGATCGAGTTCGACGGGACGGCGCGAGCGGTCGTGGCCCGCGTGACCGGCGAGGTGGACATCTCGAACGTGGCCTCCACCAAGCGCCGGCTCACCGAAGCGGTGGGAAGCGAGGCCCAGGGGCTGGTGGTGGACCTGTCGGGCGCCACCTACCTGGACAGCTCCGGGGTGTACCTGCTCTTCGAGCTGGCCCGGGCGCTCGAGGAACGCGGTCAGCGGCTCTGCGTGGTGGCCCCGCCGGCCACGCCCAGCACCCGCGTGCTGCTGATCACCGGGTTCGACCGCATCGTTCCGGTGACCGACACGACCGAGGAGGCCGTGGCCCGGGTGGACGCCTAGGCCGGACCGGTCTCGGACGTTTTCGGGCGGGCGCGGGCGGGGTTACCCCGCCGGGCGAGGGGTAAATCGGTCGAGCCCGCCGGTTCTCGCGCTGCGCGGACGGGTTAGCTCCGGCCTTAGGCGGCCATGACCGAAGTGAGCCGGGCCCCGGATGGGGGTAGCCCGAGTGCCGCGGACCGGGGGGTGGCCCTTCCAATGCTCGTATGCGGCATCAAAAGGGCCCACGTCCCCTGAGGCATCCGCCTCGATGGGCCCACGCCCCCCTACCCAGCCCTCACCTCGCGGCGGCAAGGCGGAATGAGAAGCGAGGGGACCGGCCCTGCGAAACTCGGCCCCATGCTCGCCGGCCTGCGTCGCCACCTCTGGCTCGTCCTGCTGTGCGGCTGCCTGATCTCGCTCGTCACGTTCGGCGTGCGGGCGAGCTTCGGACTGTTCACGGGGCCGCTCTCGGACGCGCGCGGCTGGGACATCGAGGTCTTCGCGCTGGCCATCGCGCTCCAGAACCTCCTGTGGGGGATCGGCCAGCCCTTCGCGGGCGGGGTGGCGGATCGCTTCGGAGCGCTGCCCGTCCTGGTCGGCGGCGCCGTGCTCTACGCGGGCGGCACGGCGCTGATGGCGGTCAGCACGAGCCCGGTCGCGCTCCAGCTCAGCGGCGGTGTCCTGATCGGGCTCGGGCTCTCGGGCGCGTCGTTCACGATCGTGATCGCCGCGTTCTCGCGGCTTGTGCCGGAGGACCGGCGCTCGTGGGCCATCGGCCTGGCCACCGCGATGGGCTCGCTCGGCCAGTTCATCTTCGCTCCCCTGGGTCAGGCCTTCATCTCGGAGTACGGCTGGGCCACCGCCCTTGTGCTGCTGAGCGGCTTCATCGCGGTCGTCCCGGTGCTGGCCCTGGCCCTCGGCGGCCGGGGTGAGGCCGCCAGCCGACGGCGAGCCGGAGCTACCCACGCGCGACGCATTGCGGCAGGCGTTCGGCTACTCCAGCTACTGGCTCCTCGCGGCCGGGTTCTTCGTCTGCGGCTTCCACGTGGCCTTCATCACCGTCCACCTGCCGCCCTACATCGAGGGTCTCGGTCTGTCGGCGAGCATCGGCGCGCTGGCCATCGGGCTCGTCGGCCTGTTCAACATCGTCGGCTCCTACACCGCCGGGGTGCTGGGCGCACACCACAGCCAGCGGCTCCTGCTCAGCGGCATCTACACGTTGCGGGCGGTGGCGATCACCCTCTTCCTGCTCGCCCCGGTGAGCGTGGCCACGGTCCTGGTCTTCGCCGCGGCGATGGGCGTGCTCTGGCTCTCGACCGTCCCGCTCACCTCCGGCCTCGTCGCCCTCTTCTTCGGGACCCGTCACATGGGCACGCTGTTCGGGATCGTGTTCCTCTCGCACCAGGTAGGAGCCTTCGCGGGGGTCTGGCTCGGCGGGGTGATCGAGAGCGCCACCGGCTCCTATGAGGCGATGTGGTGGCTGAGCGTCGCGCTCGGGCTGTTCGCGGCGGCGATTCACCTGCCGATCTCCGAGCGCCACGCCCCGCCGCTCGAGCCCAGGATGGCGTCGGCATGACCCGCGGGCGCGCTGGCCGCCGCGACCTCGCCCTCGGCCTGGTCCTGGCAGCGCTCGGCGGCCTCGGGCTCCTGTGGCACGTGGGCCAGGCGCCCGCCGAGGGACGCGCATCCGACTCCGGACCGGTGCTGGTCTGCCCCCTCGGCGGCGGTTCCTTCTAGCTACGGCGTCGCGACACGGGTCTTGCTCTGGATGCGGCGGCCGATCAGGTGCACCACAACCGAGGCCGCCAGCGCGGCCAGGCCGATCGCGATGGTGATCGGCTCCAGGTAGAGCAGGACGAGCCCGCCCACCGCGGCCAGCACCCGTTCAGGAATGCGGGCGGGGCCGATCATCCACTGGCCCGTGGCCACCGCGAGCGCCGCGACCGCCAGCGCTGACACGGCGAAGGCAATCACCACCTCCCCGACCGAACCCTGCAGCAGGAGCGCCTCCCCGTTGGGGGAGAGCACAAAGGCGAAGGGCACGAGGAAGGCGGGCAGCGAGTACTTCCAGGTCTGCATCATCGTGCGGAACGGGTTGCCCCCGGTGATCGCCGCGGCCGCGAACGGGGACAGTGCGGTGGGCGGGCTGACCTCCGAGAGGACCGCGTAGTAGAAGATGAACATGTAGGCCGCGTAGCGCTCGACCCCGAGATCGGTGAGCGCCGGGCTGATGATCACCGCGGCGATGATGAAGGACGCGGTCACCGGCACCGCCAGCCCGAGCAGCAGCACGGCGACGGCCGAGAACAGCGCGGTGAGCCACAGCGTGCCGCCCGAGACGTCGACGATCAGCGAGCTCAGCTTGAAGCCCAGCCCGGTGAGGGTGACCACGGCGACGATGATCCCCGCCGCCGCACACGTGGCCGCGATGGGCAGCACGGCGCGGGCGCCGGAGGCCAGCGCGTCCCACACCCGCTGCGGCCCCATCCGGTGCTCGGGGTCCAGGAACGACAGCAGGAAGGCGACGATCGTCGCGTAGAAGACCGCCCGGAACGGCGACAGCCCGATCGCCAGCAGCGCGACGATCAGAAACAGCGAGCTGAAGTGGTAGCCGTAGCGAAGGAGCAGCCGCGAGAGCGGCGCCGTCTTGACCTCCACCTCGCGGGTGCGAAAGCGGCGGGCGTCGGCCTCGATGGCGAGGATGATCCCCAGGTAGTAGAGGACGGTGGGGATCACGGCGTAGATGAGCACGTCGAGGTAGCTCACCCCGAGGAACTCGGCGATGATGAACGCGGCCGCGCCCAGGGTCGGCGGCGAGAGGATCGCGCCGATGCCGGAGGCGGCCAGGACCCCTCCTCCCTGGTCCTTGGGGTACTCGGCCTTGCGCAGGATCGGCCAGGTGATGCTGCCCAGCGTCACGGTGGTGGCCACCCCGGACCCCGACACCGTGCCCAGCAGGAACCCCGCTCCGGCGGTCGTCCGGCCCGGCCCCGAGCGCGAGCGCCCGAACGCCGCGAAGCTCACGTCGATGAAGAACTTCCCCGCGCCGGAGTACTCCAGCACCGCCCCGTAGATCGTGAACAGCACGATGTAGGTGGCGGCCACGTCGAGCGGGACGCCGAAGATGCCCTCGAGCCCCATGTAGGTCTGGCCCACAAGGCGGTCCAGGCCGTAGCCCCGGTGGCTCACCTCCCAGCTGGTCGGGATCTCGCTGCCGAAGTAGGCGTAGGCCAGGAACAGCAGGCAGACGGCCGGCAGGATCCAGCCGACCGTCCTGCGCGTGGCCTCCAGCACGAGCAGGATGGTGGTCACGCCCAGGATCAGGTCGAGCGTGTTGGGCTCGACCGAGCGGCGTACGAACTCGTCGAAGACGACCAGCGTGTAGCCCAGGGCCACGATGGCCAGCACCGCGAGCAGCCAGTCGGTGACCCCGGGGCGCTCGCGGGGCGGCGGCTCGCCCTCGGTGCGCTCGGGGGGCTTGCCCCAGCCGCGGTAGACCAGGAACGTCATGGCCAGGGTCACGGCCAGGAAGGTCGTGCGGTAGACCTGGGCGGTCAGCGGGTTGAGCACCCAGTAGAAGGCGTAGAGCGACAGCCCCACACCCGCGGCCGAAACCAGGAGCCCCGGGATGCGCGTGAGCCGCCGGCCGGGCCGCTCGCTCTCGAAGTCCTCGGTCAGCTCGTCGGTGCGAATCTCGACCGGGGCCGTGCTCACGATCCTCCCTCCACACCCACGACCAGGTGGCGCGCGCGGTCGCCGTACAGCGGCACGCGCCGGTCCCCGACCACCAGCATGCGCCGGCCGGCGCTGGTGGCGATCAGAGGCAGCTCGCTGTAGCGCTGCGGCTCGTCGAGCACGAGGCGAACCCGGCCGTCGCCGCGCGTGCGGCGGCCGCTGAGCGCGTAGTAGTCGAGCACCGCGGCGCTCGGGGACTCGAGCGCGCGCAGCACGAAGCCATCCCCTCGGCCGGCGCGGAAGACCTCACGGGCCGGAGCTCGGTAGTAGGAATGGCGGTAGGCGAGCGCGAAGCCGCCGCCCTCGGGAAGGGCCTCGCGGGCCACCGCATCTCCGGCGGCATCGCGGACGACCACGGCGCGATCGCCCCGGTCGGCCGGCGAGGTCCCGGCGCCGAGCAGCAGGACGGCGATCAACCCGCCCAGGACGAGCCTGCCCGACCGCCCCGCCGGCACCCCGCTACTGCCCCGCCTCTTCGTAGTAGCTCTGCGCGCCCGGGTGGAGCTTGAGCGGGGGTATTACGTCCTGGGCGTTCGCGACGTCGAGGTTCTTGGCCTCGGGATGCACCTGGATGAGGTTCTGCTTCTGGTCGAACAGGAGCTTGGTGAGGTCCTTCGCCAGCTTGTCGTCCATGTCCTGGTTCACCAACAGGACGTTGGGCACGGCGACGACCGGCACTTCGGCGTCAAGTCCCTTGTAGGTGTCCTTCGGGATGGTTCCCTCCTCGTACGCGTCGCCGTACTTCTTCTGCAGCGGCGCCACGTACTCGGCGGACGGCACCAGCACCAGGTCCTCGGTCGTGGCCAGGTCGGTCACCGCCCCGGTGGGCAGGCCGCCGGACCAGAAGAAGGCGTCGATCGAGCCGTCCTTGACGGCGGCCACCGACTCGTCCACGCCCAGCTGGCTGCGCTTGATGTCCTTGTCGGGGTCGAGGCCCGCCGCCTCCAGTACCCGCACGGCGATGATCTCGGTGCCGGAGCCGGGGTCGCCCACCGATACCCGCTTGCCCTTGAGGTCCTCGATCGACTCGATACCTGCGTCGGCCGTCGTCCCCACCTGGGTGTAGTTGTCGTAGATCTCGCCCAGCGCCCGGATCGGCTGGGGACCCTCGAAGCCCTCGCGGCCCTCCACGGCGTCGATCGCGCTGTCGGCGAGGCTGAAGGCCACGTCGCTGTCGCCGGCGGCGATCAGCTTGATGTTGTCGACCGAGGCCGAGGTGGTCTCGGCGGTGGCCTTGTAGCCCTCGAGGTTCTTCGAGATCTGATCGGCCAGGCCGGCGCCGTAGACCGCGTACACCCCGCCGGTCCCACCGGTGGCCACCGACAGGTTGCCACCACCCTGCTCGCTGGCGCTCTGCTCCCCTCCGCAGCCGGCGCCGATGAAACCGGCCACCAGCACCGCACACAGCATCCGTCCACCGGTCATCGACATCCGAGTCGACCTCCCTCCTCCGGGACACCCTCGCGAGGGCCTTACCCGGACGGCGACGACGCTAACGCTGGTCGCGGCTGAGCCTCTGCACGGGGAAGCGGACGAAGAACACCGCGACCCAGATCAGCCGGGCCAGCGTCAGGCTCAGGAACGCGACCGGGATCGAGAGCACGAACAGCGCCGTGATGGTCGCGGAGATCCTGGCCCCCACCCGATTGCTTTCGTCGGCGGCCGGGGCGAAGCCCTGCCGGCGGATGTACCAGATCATCGTGCTGTTCACCATCCCGGCCAGCGCAAGCGTGCCGGCGAACACCGCAGCTGCGATCGGCTCCTCGCCGTAGCGGTCGACGAGGTTGGAGGAGAACGGCACCAACCCGATCAGCGCAAGGAAGATGAGGTTGAGGGCCATCAGCGTGCCGTCGAAGGTCCTGAGGTTCTCGAACAGGCGATGGTGCACGACCCAGTAGCGCCCCACGAGCGCGAACGACAGCGCGTAGGCGCCCAGGCTTGGGAGCAGGTCCACCAGCTCCTCGTCCAGCCGGCCCTCGCTGCCCGTCGGCAGGTCCGGCACCTCGATGTTGAGCACCAGCAGGGTGATGGCCACCGCCATCACGCCGTCGGTGAAGGCCTGAATTCGGGTGACGTCGCGCCGCTCGGTCCGCGCCTGGCTGCTTTCCATCCCCGGGCAGCAAACCGCGCGGCCCGGATGGACGGGCCTGAGTCAGACCCGGGCCGCTGCGCTTCGGTCCAGTAGCGCGGCGGCCGCCCGCCGGCCGCTGCGCACCGCACCCTCCATGAGCGCGGCGAACTTGCCGCCGGCGTGCTCGCCGCAGAACACGAGCGCCCCCGCGCCCCGGGTGAGCAGCTCGCCGGTGTCGCGCGGCGGCGAGGTCGAGTACGCCGCCCCGGCCCAGGGATCGTCGGCCCAGGTCGAGAGCAGCGCGCCCTGTGGGTCGAGGGAGAGGTCGCCGCGCAGGCGCACGACCGAGTCGAGCCAGCGCTCGGCGCCGGCGGCCACGTCGAGGCGCTCCAGTGCGCCGGGCGAGCCGGCGAACGCGCTCAACACCGGCTGCACGGCGTCCCCGTCGCCCGTGGCGGTCCAGGTCCAGTAGCGCTCGGGGACCGACATCACCGCGCTGGGCTCGGCCGGTCCCCTCACAGGGACGAACAGCTTGGCCGCGTCCCCGTATCGAACAGCCGCCAGGGCCGTGTCCAGCGCGGACGGTAGCTCGGGCTCGAAGCGGATGCCGGCCGTCACGCGGGCGGGCACCGCCACCACGCAGGCGTCGGCCTCGAGCTCGGCGCCGGCGGCCCTCACCGTCACCCCGGTATCGCTCCAGCTCACGCGCTCCACCGGCGAGCTCAGGCGGACCGCCGGGCCCAGCGACGCGGCGAGCGCGAGCGGCACGCGCTGGTTGCCGCCCGCGATGCTGGGGGCCGGATCGTCGTCGATGTGGGCGATCCCGCCGAGGTCGGCCGCCGCCACCCGGTCGGCCGAGTTGGCGCTGGAGATCTCGGCCCGGGCCACGATCGCCTCGCGCGCGCCGGGAGCGATATCGAGGCCGTCGAGCAGCCGGCGGGCGTTCAGGCCGGACACGTCTGCCAGAAGCGCCTGGCCGACCGCGTCCACGCCGGCGGCCAGCTCCTCGTGGGTCACGGCCACGCCGCGAGGCTCACGGCGGCCATAGCGCATGCCCTTGTCCCACAGGCCGAGGCCGAAGCGGTCGGCCAGCTCGCGCATGAGCGTGTTCCGCGGCAGGATGAACTCGGCGCCCATCTCCACCACCGCGCCGTTGTCCAGGCGGCGCGACCACACGCGTCCACCCACCCGGTCGCGGGCCTCGAGGACCACCACGTCGGCGCCCGCGCGCTGCAGCTCGTCGGCCGCGCTCAGGCCGGCGAGCCCGGCGCCGGCCACGGCGACCCTCATCGCGCCGGCAGGCCGGCCGCCTGGGCGTCGACCGCCACGGCGCCCTCGGCGTAGACCAGCACCGGGTTGAGCTCGAGCAGCATCAGCCCGTGCTCGATCAGCAGGTCTCCGGTCCGCGAGGCGAGCCGGGCGGCGGCGCCGATGTCGAGCGGGGTGCGGCCGCGCGCTCCCGTGAGCAGGCCGGCGCCGCGGAGGCTGCGCAGCGCCTGTTCCACCCGGGCCGGCGACGCGGGGAGGGGCACGATGGCCACGTCGTCGAGCGCCTCGGTCCAGACGCCTCCGAGCCCCACCACCAGGGCGGGGACCACCGCGTCGGCGCGTGCGGCGACGATCAGCTCCAGCCCTGGGGGCGCCATGCGCTCGGCGAGCACGGTCGCAGCCGGGGCAAGCGCGGCCAGGCGGCGGTGCTCGGCCCGCACCGCACCTTCGTCGGTCAGGTCGAGCGCCAGCCCGCCCACGTCGGTCTTGTGGCGCAGGTCGGGGCTCGAGAGCTTGAGCGCGAGCGGCGGTCCGAGCTCGGCCAACAGCGCCGCGGCGTCGTCCTCGGCCGGGGCGGGCCGGCCGGCCACGACCTCCACGCCGGACCGGCGCAGGAGGTCCTTGGCCTCGTGCTCGGCCAGCCAGCTCCAGCCCGCGCCGTTGGACCCGCCCTGGCCGCAGGCGGCGGCGATCTCGCGCAGCCGGGCCGGATCGGCGGCCGCCCGCTGCAGCGCCGCCGCGCAGGACACGCCCGTCCGCAGGCCGGCCACCGCGGGCAGGCCGGCGGCCACGAAGCGCAGCGCGGCCTGATCGTCCAGCAGCTCGGGCAGGGTGGAGGCCACCAGCACCGGCACGGGGCTCTGGGCCGCTCCGGCGAGGATCCCCTCGCGCACGGCCGACCAGGACTCCTCGATGGCGCCCTCCAACCCGGCGGGCTGGTCGTAGATCACCAGGAGCCGGTCGACCGCCGGATCGGCCCCCACCGTCGCCACCAGCTCGTGCAGCGTCTCGGAGTCCCCCCAGACCAGGGCGGTGTAGTCCAGCGGGTTGCCCACGGTGGCGGCCTCGGGCAGCAGCTCCCGCAGCCGCCGGGCGGTGGGGGAGGCAAGCGGCGGCAGCGACACGCCCAGCCGCTCGGCCTCGTCGGCGGCCAGGCTGGAGTCGCCCCCGGAGCAGGTGAGCACGGCCATGCCCGCCCCGTGGCCCTCGCGGCGCCGCGCGCCGGGCACGGCCAGCGCCTTGGCCAGCTCGAGCAGCTCGTGCAGGTCGCGGGCCTGGGCCGCGCCGGCCTCCTCGACCAGGGCGTCGAACACGCGCTGGTCGCCCGCCACGGCGCCCGTGTGCGCCGCGGCAGCGGTCGCGCCCGCCGCCGAGGTGCCCACCTTCAGCAGGGCCACGCCCACCTGGCGCTCGGCGCACAGCGCCAGCGCCTCGCACAGCCGCGCGCCGTCGCCGTCGGTCTCCAGGTAGAGCGCGATCGAGCGAACCCCGTCCTCGAGCGCGAGCGCCGCGAGCCAGTCGGCTGGGTCGAGCGCCACGGCATTGCCACAGGAGACAACGGTGTGAAAGCGCAGGCCGCGGCCCACCGCGAGGGCGTTCACCGCCACGTTGCCGCTCTGGGAGACGAGCGCCACCGGCCCCGGCTCGAGCGGGCCCAGCGCGTCCCCCCACAGCGGGGCCCGCTCGTGAAGGGCCACGATGCCGTTGCCGTTCGGCCCGCACACGGGGAGATCGTGGCGGCGGGCCGCCTCTCGCAGCCGGACCTCCAGCTCGGCCCCGGCGTCGCCCGCCTCGGCGAGCGGCAGGCTGCCGTGCCCCGCCCCGGCGGCGATCTCGCCGAAGCCCGCGCCGTAGACCACCGCTCCGCCGCATCCGAGCGCACCCGCCTCCTCCACCACGGCGGGGGCGCCCGCTGCGGGAATGGCCACCACCACGGCGTCGGGCGCCGACGGCAGCTCGGCCAGCGAACCAAAGCAGGGGAAGCCGTGGGCCTCGGACCGGCCCGGGTTCACGCCCCAGACCTCGCCCGGGTAGCCGGCCGCCGCCAGGTTCAGCAGCGTCTGGCCGGCGTAGGACCCGTGCCGCTCCGTGGCGCCGACCACCGCGATGGTGCCGGGGTGCAGCAGCCGCCGCAGGTCCATATCAGTGCAGCGTACGCTCCACCCCGCGGCGCTCGAGCGCGCGCGCGATGATCAGCCGCTGGATCTCGCTCGTGCCCTCCCAGATGCGGTCCACCCGCAGCTCGCGGAAGAAGCGCTCGGCCACGTTGGTCCGCATGTAGCCGCGGCCGCCGAAGATCTGCACGGCCCGGTCGGCGCAGCGGAAGGCCGCCTCGCTCACGAACAGCTTGGCCATCGAGGCCTTGGCGTGGACCAGCTTCGGATCGGCGCCCGCGTCGGACAGGCGCGCCACCTCCATGGTGAGCAGGCGGCCCGCCGCGGCGTCGGCGGCGGAGTCCGCGAGCGGAAAGGAGACGCCCTGGTAGTCCATGATCCGCTGCCCGCCCTGCTCACGCTCGAGCGCCCAGGCGGTGGCCTCCTCGATGAGGCGCCACATCGAGCCCACGCCACGGGCGGCGATCCCAAGGCGCTCCTCGGTGAACCAGGCGCGCTGCAGGTCGTCGCCGCCGCCGAGCCCGCCGATCACGGCATCCTCCGGTACCTGCACGTCGGTGAAGCGGACGGCGGGATGCCCGTGGGGGTAGGTGTGGGTAAAGGGCGGGTCGTCGACGATCTCGATGCCCTCGGCGCCGCTGTCGACCAGGAACAGCGTGGGCAGCTCCTCGCCGTTCTCATACGCCTTGGCCATGACGATGTAGACGGCGGCGATGTCGCCGTAGGTCACGAACCACTTCTCGCCGTTGAGCACCCAGCCCCCGTCGCTGCGAACGGCGGTGGTGGCGATCCGCGAGGGGTCGGAACCGGCGTCGGCCTCGGTCACGGCGTAGGCGTCGTGCAGCTCGCCCCTCAGGGCGGGCTTGAGGTAGCGCTCCACGTGCTCCGGGGTGCCGCCGGCCAGGACGTTGTAGGCGCCGGGCATGTGCCAGGAGAGCGCGTTGGTCGAGCGCCCGAGCTGCTCCTCCACGAGAAACCACTCCATCTTGGTCCAGCCCTGGCCACCGTGCTCGGGGGCGTGCAGGCCGCCGGACAGCCCGGCCTCGACCGCAGCGGTCTTGATGCGCTGCTTGAGCTCGTCGGGGATCTTCCCGCCGCTCGTCTCGGCCAGCTCCTCGTTGGGGATCAGGACCTCGTCGACGAAACGGCGCGCCCGCTCCTGGAGCTCGAGCTGCTCGGGTGTCAGGTCGGCGGCGGTGGCTGCCGGAGCCGCGGGGGTGACTGTCATCGGTGTCCTCCGGTTCGTCGAGATCTCGGCAAGCCGAGGGTCAGCTGGTCATGGTTGTCGAGTACGTCGAGCACCAGCGCCCGGGCCTCGCCCAGGGCGCCGTCGTCCTCCGCTCCGAGCGCGAGCGTCCGGGCCTCGCCCAGGTACTCGCTCCAGGCGCGACGGCGGCCGTGGGTCACGAGCCGCTCCGCCCGCACCCGCTCGGTCTCCACCAGCGCTGCCGGCGGATCGCCGCCCGTTCGGAGCATGGCGATCGCCTCCGGCAACTCGCTCTCGGGTTCCGGAGTGATCGAAAGCCATGCGTCGCGGGCCCCGAACGGTGGCACCGGGCTATGGTAACATGCGACTGATCACAAAGTCAGGAGCGTAGATTTTGGCCTCTCTGGACGCAGTCGAGTCGCCCCCCGCCGGACTCGAGCCGCGCTTCTACCAGGACCCGGACGTGCTCGCCCAGGAGGACGAGCGCATCTTCTCGCGTACCTGGCAGTTCGTAGCCCACGTGGCCCAGCTCTCGGAGCCCGGGCACTATCTCACGGCCAGCGCGGGCTCCCAGCCCGTGCTCGTGCTGCGAGATCCCGAGGGCGAGCTGCGCGCGTTTCGCAACGTCTGCCGGCACCGCGGCTCCCAGCTCCTGAGCGGCTCCGGCGAGTGCGGCAAGGCCATCCGCTGCCGCTATCACGGCTGGACCTACCGGCTCGAGGGCGACCTGATCGGCGTGCCCGAAGCCCGCTCGATCCCCGGCCTCGACAAGTCGGCCCTCGGGCTCTTCCCCGCTCAGGTCGAGGAGCTGTGCGGGCTGATCTTCGTCAACCTGGATCCGGACGCCACCCCGCTCGCCGAGCAGGTGGCCGGCCTGCCCGAGCGCCTGGCCAAGTACCGCTTCGAGGAGCTGACCCCGAAGGTCGAGGAGCTGTCCGGCCAGCCGGCCAACTGGAAGGTCGTGGTCGACAACTACCTCGAGGGCTACCACGTGCCGATCGCCCACCCCGGGCTCATGCGCATCCTCGACTACAAGAACTACGGCGTCGAGCTGCACGACAACTGGGCCTGGTTCAACGTGCCACTCCGTGACAAGCCCTCCGGCAACCGCATGGAGCGGATCTACCAGCGCATGGTCGAGCCGATGCCGGGCCTGGGCACCGACGACGAGCGCGTCTGGCGCTTCATCCTGATCTACCCGAACACCACGATCGACCTCTACCCGGATCAGATCGGAATCTGGCGGATCAACCCGGACGGGGTCGAGCACACCAGCGATCAGGCCCTCACCCTGCTGCCCAAGGACGTGGGACGCCGGTCGCGGGCCGCTCGCTTCGCCAACCGCAAGATCAACGAGCTGGTGAGCGACGAGGACGTGGACCTGGTACGGGGAGTCCAGAACGGCATCCGCACGCACGGCTGGACCCCGGGACCGCTCTCCGGGCGCGAGGCCGCGGTGGGCTGGTTCGCCGACAAGGTCCGCGCCGACCTGGACTGATGCCCGCATGAGCGGCGCCCAGCCCGCCACCGCCGAGCCCGCCCAACGGGGGGCCCGCGAGCGGATCCTGGCCGCCGCCGTCGAGCGCATCGCCGGCGACGGCATCGACGACGTGCGCATCGCCCGCATCGCCATGGATGCGGGCGTGTCCACCTCGCTCGTGCACTACCACTTCGAGACCCGCGAGGCCCTGCTGGCCGAGGCGCTCGAGTACTCGTTCGAGCTCGCGGGCGACGTGCGCATCGGCGAGGGGGAGGGCGACGCGCCCGATCACGCCCACCGCCTGGCGGCGATGATCGATCAGTGCCTGCCCTTCCCGGGCATGCTGGAGCGGGACTTCGTGCTGTGGGTGGAGCTCTGGCTGCGGGCCTCGCGGCACCCCTCGCTCCGCTCCACGGCCTCGCGGCTGTACGCCCGCATGCACGTGTGGTTCGCCGACGCGATCGGCGCCGGCATCGCGGCCGCCGAGTTCCGCCCGGTCGACGTCGATCGGCTCAGCGACAAGATGCTGGCCCTGCTCGACGGCTTCGGCATCCGCGTGCTGGTGGGCGATCTGCCGATCGAGCGGGCGCGCGACGAGGCCTGGGCGGTGCTGGCTCAGGACCTCGGGCTCGACTCGGAGCCGCCGGGACGTTAGGGGCTCTCCTCGAGCCCCCAGGAGACGATCCGCTCCGGGTGGATGCGGATCAGCGGCCGGGGCTCGGTGAGCGCCTCCGCTCGCCCGCGCACCTCCACGGCCCGGGGCCGCCAGGGATCGGTGCTGGCCAGATCGTCGATGACGATGGCCGCGCGGCCCGAGCGCGCCACGTCGCGGTACTTCTTGGTGCGAGCGAAGTCGCGGCCGCCGACGTCGATCGAGTCGTGTTCGGCGTTGTAGCTCCATCCGACGGGCACGACGTGCGGCGTGCCGTCCTTCCCGACGGTGGCCACCCGGGCCAGGCGGCGACCCTCGAGCAGGTAGGCCAGCTCGGTCTCGCTGAACGCGCTCATCAATGGTCCGCGCCGTTTCGCACGCGCTTCAGGATCGCGTCGATCCCGCGCCGGGCCTGCGCCCGGCTCGTGACGGCGTGGTAGGGCCGGCCCTCGGTCGCCGCCCAGGGCACGAGGACGTCGAAGTCGAGGTCGCGCAGCAGCTCCAGGCTGTCCACGTAGGCGTCGCGGTCACTCGAGTCGAGCACGGCGGCCACCCATTCGTCGTCTCGCAGGTAGACCGAGTCGCCGGTGAAGAGGAAGCGATGGCTGCCGCTGTCCCAGAGGAAGGCGGTCGCGCCGCTGGTGTGCCCGGGGGTAGGGATCACCTCGAAGTCCTCGTCCAGCAGGTGGCGCCTCGAGAACGTGGCCCGGACATGGCTCGACTTCTCGACCGACCGGCGCTCGTTGGCGTGCACGAAGAGCGGGGCGCCCACTGCCGGCGAGGCGAACATGGCCTCGTGGCGATGGTTGAGGTACTGGCGGGAGATGCCGCCCAGCTCGTCGATCGCCGGCGCGTCGGCCTCGAGCCTGCCGGTGCTGTAGATCAGCAGGTTCCCGCGGGGCCGTCGCAGCAGAAAGGCCCGGATATGGAGTGAGGGGGCGAAGGGAAGCGGCTCGGGGGTCGAGGCGTACAGGCCGTCGACCGGCGATTCCAGCCCCAGCGCGGTGCTCATGACTCAGGCCTCCACCGGCACGCCGAAGCGGGCCACGACGCGGTCGTAGTTGAGTCGCATGATCGCGATCACGTCACGAACGTCCTCGTCGTTCTCGATCCGGCGCGCGCCCCAGGCGGTCTTGTGCGGCGCCACCGGGTGCGGGACGACCCTGCCCTGTTCGCGCAGCTCGGCGCCGACGTCCTTCGGGAACCCGAAATGGGCGGCGTGGTCACCGTGCAGGTGGCCGATCTCCCGGCGGCCGACCGTGAAGCCGAACTCGCCTCGCCGGCCGATGCCAGCCTCGACTCCGGGCCAGGAACCGACCTCCCGCGTGATCCGCTCGCTTGCCGTGTTCTGCTCGGTCATGACTACCTCCCGGAATCGATGTTCGACCAGAATACAAGTTCAAGTGAGCTTGAAGTCAAGGGCGGATTCAGGAGGCCGCCGGCCGAGGGCCGAAGCCGGGGAGCCGGGGCGCCGGGGCGCCGGGGGCCATTTGGATCGCATTAACCCCCTTGACCGCACTTTCCCCAGCGGCTAGGTTTCCTGAATCGCCATTCAGGTTTCCTCGGGAGGACTCGGACGATGAGCCCGCGGCCACGGCTCGATCACGTGCGACGGCCGGCGATCCTGGCCGCGGCGGCGGAGGTGATCAGGGAGCGAGGCCTGGAGCACGCCCGGGTTGCGGACGTCGCCGAGCGGGCGGGCACGAGCGCCCCCTCGGTCCTCTACTACTTCGCCTCGAAGGCCGAGCTGCTCAACGAGGCGCTCACCTCGGCCGAGGAGCGCTACTACCAGGACCTGGAGCGCGAGCTGGCCGGGATCGAGAGCGCCCGCGACCGCCTGGTCAAGATCGTGGGCGGAGGGGCGGGCGAAGGCGACTACGACGCCGCGCTGTGGATGGAGCTGTGGGCCAAGGCGCTGCGCGACCCCGAGCTGGCAGCCACCCGCGCGGACCTGGACGGCCGCTGGCGGGAGGCCATCGCGGCCGTGGTTCGCTATGGCCAGGAGCGCGGCGAGTTCGGGCCCGCCGAGCCGGAGGGCTTCGCCGTGATGCTGGCGTCGCTGCTCGACGGGCTTGCCGTGCAGATCGCCCTCAAGGACGATGAGGTGACGTCCGCAGCGCGCCGAGGAGCTCAGCCTCGCGTTCGTCGAGCGGGAGCTCCAGTGCGAGTTGAGGACGGCGGCATGACCGGAGGGCAAGGGTGAACGTCAACCGGCGTGAGCTCCTGCAGGGAGGCGCCGGCCTGGCGCTGGGGATGGGGCTGGCCGGCTGCGGCGTGGGCAACGTGGACCGCGGCTCCATTGCGGAGACCGAGAAGCCGATCAGGAAGAAGGTCGACGGCGACCTCGTGTACTTCAACTACTCGGAGTACGTCGACCCCAAGCTGATCAAGGGCTTCGAAAAGCTCTACGGCGTGAGCGTGCGCGAGTCGTACTTCGACTCGATGCCGGCCATGACGGCCAAGCTGCGCGCCGGCATCGCCTACGACGTGATCTTCCCCAGCGGCGAGTACGTCCAGCGGCTGCTCTCCGGCAACCTGCTCCGCCGGATCGACCGCGACAAGATCAAGAACATCGACACGGTCTACGACACTTCGACGACCCGTGGTACGACAAGGACTCCGAGCATTCCACCCCTACGGCATGTACGCCACCGGTCTGGGCTACCGCGCCGACCAGGTCGAGATGACCGGCTCCTGGCGCGACCTGGGCACCGTGGATACCGAGGACCGGTCATTCCTGCTGGACGACTACCAGGAAGCCATCGGGATGGCGAACCTCGTCCAGGGCTACGAGACTGAACGAGACCGACCCGGCCAAGCTCGCGAAGTCGCAGGAGTACCTGATCGACCTCAAGCCCAAGCTGCGCGGCGTCTCGGCCGACACGATCACCAACATGGTCAGCGGCAACGCCTGGATCCAGCACCTCTGGAACGGCGACATCGTCAACATTCGCTACCAGGTCGACAACCCCGAGGACTTCAAGTTCCAGCAGTGCAAGGAGGGGATTCCGGTCGGCAGCGACAACTTCGTGATCCCCGTGAACGCGAAGCATCCGGGCACTGCTCTGCTGTTCATCGAGTACATGCTCGAGCCCGAGAACGCGGCCCAGAACGTCGAGTGGATCGGCTACCCGATGCCCTACAACGGCGCAGCGACCGAGGCATTCCAGGGGCTGGTCAAGGACGACCCCGAGATCAACGTCACGACCGAGGATCTCGAGAACGGGCAGACGTTCGTGAACCTGAAGGGCGAGGGCCGCCTGGCCTGGGACAAGGTATGGACGGACGTTCCGAGTCTCCGTGAGGCGAGTCGCCCGATGAGCGAGAACCGCTTCGCTTCGGGCCTTCCTGCTGCCCGGCGGCGCTGTGGCTGCTGCTGCTGTTCGTGGTGCCGCTGGGCTTCCTGCTGGCGATTTCCTTCGGCTACACCGACGACCTCGGGCGAGGCGATCTACGGCAGGAACCTCGAGAACTACAGCCGGGTGTTCGACGCCGATCTCATACCGGTGCTGGTGCGCTCGGTGGGCTTCGCCCTGGCCACCGTGGTGCTCTGTCTGCTGATCGGGTACCCGGTCGCCTACTACATCGCGATCTTCGGTGGGCGCTGGAAGAACGTTCTGCTGGCGTTGGTGGTGCTGCCGTTCTTCGTCAACTACCTGGTGCGTACGTACGCCTGGATCGCGATGCTCGGCGACGACGGCTCGTCAACGGGATGCTCGACACCGACCTGCGCTTCCTCAACACCCCGTACGCGGTCGATCGGCGGGCTGGTGTACGGCTTCCTCGCCTTCATGATCCTGCCCGATCTACGCCGCGCTCGACCGTATGGATCCAGCGCTGATCGAGGCGGGCAAGGACCTCTACGGCGGGCCCTGGCAGACCTTTCGCCACGTGACGCTGCCCCACACGATCCAGGGCGTGCTCGCCGGGGCCGTGCTCTGGTGTTCCTGCCGGCGGTGGGCGACTTCGTGGCGGCCTCGCTGCTGGGCGGGCCCGAGCAGGTCATGGTCGGCAACCTGATCCAGCAGCAGTTCCAGGCCTCCGACAACTGGCCCTTCGGCGCCGCGCTGACCGTGGTGATGATGGTCTTCCTGCTGGTCTGGATGGTCCTGTACCTCCGCTCCGCGGCGCGCGAGGCGAAGGAGGCGCGTGGCGTGAGCTCCTCGCGCACCGATCGAATCCTGTCCCGGGCCCCGCGCCACGCGACAGGAGACGGCGCCCAGGGGAGCCGGCACCGCCTCGCCAGGGGCCCGCGAAGCGCTTCGACCGGCCCCGCTTCCTCAAGCTGTTCACCGGCCTCTTCTTCGTGGTTCTGTTCGCGCCGATCGCGCTGGTGGTGCTGTTCTCGTTCAACTCCAGTCGATCGCTTCAGGACTTCCAGGGGTTCAGCCTGCGCTGGTACGAGACCTTCCTCGAGTCGCCGTCGCTGAGGGACTCGCTGATCGCCAGCATCCAGATCGCCCTCGTGACGATGGTGATCGCCACCGTGCTGGGGACCATGCTCGCCTACGGCCTGGTGCGGGCCCGCACGCGGCTGGTCGGACAGCTTCAACGTGCTGATGCTGGTGCCGCTGGTCACGCCCGAGATCGTGGCCGGCGCCTCCGCGCTGCTGCTGTTCACCCAGGTTGGGCTCGAGCTCTCGCTCACCACCATCATCCTGGCGCACATCACCTTCTCGATCTCCTATGTGACCGTGGTCGTGCGGGCCCGGCTCGCCTCGATCAACCGCGAGGTCGAGGACGCCGCGATGGACCTCGGCGCCACTCGCTCCGCAGACCTTCCGGCTCGTGACGCTTCCCGCCCTTTGGCCCGCGGTGCTCGCGGCCGGGCTGCTCGTGTTCGCGCTCTCGTTCGACGACTTCGTGCTGTCGTTCTTCACCACCGGCGAGTCGCCGCAGCCGCTGCCGGTGCGGATCTGGACGCAGATCCGCTTCGGCGTCCGGCCGACCATCAACGCCATCGGGACCTTCATGCTCGTCATCTCGACGCTGTCGGTCGGGCTCGCGCTGCTGCTGCCGCGCCTGCTCGGACGCCGTGAGAGCGGGCTCGGGGTGCTGCTGGGAAGGGAGGGGGCATAGGAAGAGAACCGCCGTGCGCACTCGGCCGAGCCGAGTGCCTCGGCCATCCGGATTGAGGGCGTCACCAAGCGCTTCGGCGAGGCGGTGGCCGTCGACGACCTCAACCTCGAAATCGAGAAGGGCGAGTTCTTCTCGCTGCTCGGGACCGTCGGGCTGCGGCAAGACCACGACGCTGCGGATGGTGGCCGGCTTCGACCAGCCCAGCGAGGGACGCATATTCCTCGACGGAGAGCCCGTCGAGACCGTGCCCCCCTACAAGCGCCACGTGAACACGGTCTTTCAGAGCTACGCGCTGTTCGAGCACCGTCAGCTCTAGGACAACGTGGCCTTCGGGCTCAAGCGGCAGAAGGTCGCTCGAAGGAGGAAATCAGAGACCCGCGTGGCGGAGGCGCTCGAGCTGGTGGAGCTGGGCGGACGCGGAGAAGGACAAGCCGCGCGAGCTCTCCGGCGGGCAGAAGCAGCGCGTCGCGCTGGCCCGCGCGCTGGTCAACCGGCCCTCGGTGCTGCTGCTCGACGAGCCGCTCGGCGCACTCGACCTCAAGCTGCGCAAGCAGATGCAGGTCGAGCTCAAGGGCATCCAGCGCGAGGTGGGGATCACCTTCCTCTACGTGACGCACGATCAGGAAGAGGCGCTGGCCATGTCCGACCGCATCGCGGTGATGGAGGGCGGGCCGGTACGCCAGTGCGGGAGCCCGGAGAACATCTACGAGCACCCCGACGAGCCCTTTGTCGCCGGCTTCATCGGCGTCTCCAATCTGCTTCCGGGCAAGACCGAGAACGGCGGCGTGGTGCTCGCGGGCGACAACCACTGCCGGGCCGAGGTCCCGGCCGAGTGCGCCGAGGGCTCCGAGATCCAGCTGTCGGTCCGCCCCGAGAAGGTCTGGCTCGACGAGCTGGAGGAGGGGATGGTCTCGATCAGCGGGAAGATCGTGGAGCGGGTCTACGTGGGCACCACCACCCAGGTGATCATCGAGCTCGAGCCCGGCGTGCGCCTCGTGGCCCTGGCCCAGAACACCGCCCGCGCCCGCTCGGACGACCGCTGGGAGATCGGCGACCAGGTCAAGCTCGGCTGGCACCCCGAGCACGCGCTGGTGCTGCGTTAGTTGGAATTCGGCCGAGCGAGGAAGTTCACGCGCTCGCCCGTGCGGAAGATGTCCACGAAGCGCTCACGATCGTAGGGACCGTCTCCGTCGAGCCCGCCTACGCGGTAGCCGAGCTCGAGCACGAGAAGATCGTGGATCTGATCGGGCTGCGTGCCGTAGTAGTCCGCGGACCCGAGCCCATGCTCCAGCGCGATGAACGGCCTGTGCCGGCTGATCGTGCCCAGGGCCCCTTGCAGCACCTGCTCCTCCGCGCCCTCGACGTCGATCTTGATGATGGCGGGCTGGACACCGGCCGGCAGCGCGTCGTCAAGGCGTTCGGAGTGCACCACCAGCTTCTCGACCGGCCCACCGCCCGGGCTGGGCCGCTCGACGAAGCCGCTCCACCCGGGATCGCGAGTCACGTGGGCGAAGGATCGCTCGCCCGAGCCGTCCGACAGCGCCGCCTCCCTGACCTCCACCGAGGGGAACTCCGACCGCAGCCCGCGCGCGAGATCCGGAAGGGGCTCCCATGCCACGTGCGTCCCCAGCGGCGCGAGCCGGATCATCTCGCGCAGAACGGCTCCCTGGTGAGCGCCGACGTCGAGGCAGTCGGAGTCCGGCTCCAGAACCTCCTCCATGAAGGCGATGAGCAGCTCGTGGTCGCGGATGTCGGCGCGCACGTGTGCCGGCAGGAAGCTGCGCCTCAGCGCCAGCGCCTGGCGCTCAACGCCGAGTCGCCGGGCGACGCCGCGAAGGCCGTGAAGCATCGGCCGCGATCTTATTCGCGCCGACCGGGCGTCTCGAGGGCGGCCAGCGTGCCCACGCCCAGGGCCAGGCAGAGAGGCGAGTAGATCGCGGCGTCCAGCCGCTGGTAGATCGTGCCGAAGCCGCCGGCCACGTCGAAGGCAAGGCCCGCCGAGCCGCGGGCCAGGAGCACTCCGGCCACTCCCAGGGCGCCGGCGCGCACTGGGACCGCACGAGCGCCTCGGCCTGCCGCGCCCACGAGGCCGGCGGCCGCCAGAAGCACCCCGGCGACGGCCCAGGTGGCGGGCTCCGGGGGCATCCCGGCGCCCTCGCCGACCACCCGGTCGGCAAACGCGCGATCGCTGCCGCCCGGCCAGCGCCAGCCGAGCGCCCAGGCGGCATGGAGAGCGGCGATCCCGGCCAGGGCCGCCGGCACGGCCACGCCGCCGGCGCGGCTCAGGCGGGAGGGGCGCCGTTCGCCGGCGGGAGGCATGATCCTCCGCTCCACCTCGTCGAGCGCGCGCATCCACAGCGGCTTGCGCCGGACCGGCGGGCGGCGCCCCGAGGTGGCCAGCTCGGCCCGGTCGAGCACGTCCTCGATGGTCAGGTCGTGCATGCGCCGCAGGGCGGGGGAGAGCAGCCGGGTGGTGCCGGTGACGCGGGTGTCGATCGTGTGCACCAGACGCGTGCCGGCATCACCGGCCGTCTCGATCTCGAACCAGTGGCGGCCGTCGAGGCCCTGACCCGGCTCGAACCGGAACACCAGCCGCCGGCTCGGCTCGTACTCCTCCACCCGATAGCGAACCAGCCCATGGCCGCCCCGCGCGCCGACGCCCGGCGGGCGGTCGAGCTCCAGCGGGCTCGTGGGCCAGCGCTCGGTCGGCCAGAGCCGGTCGCGATCGGTGCCGAGCCCGGCGAGCAGCTCACCCACCTCGTCGGGCCTCGCCTCGGGGAGGTCGCGCCGGTGAACGCTGTGGAATCTCATTTGCCTGGCCTTCCGTACGGGTGCGTACGGCACCATACTGTACCGTATGGCGCTGACCAGGGAGGACTGGGTGCGCGCGGCCCTGCTGGCCGTTGCCCAGGGGGGCACCGCGGCCGCCGCAGTCGAGCCGCTGGCGGCGCGGCTGGGGGCGACCAAGGGCAGCTTCTACTGGCACTTCACCAACCGGGGCGAGCTGATCTCCGAGGCGCTCGCGTTCTGGGAGCGCGAGTCCACCGACCGGGTCATCGAGGAGCTCCAGGGCGTGGAGGATCCTTTCGAGCGCCTACGGCTCGTGCTGCGGGCCGCGATGGAGGACGAGGCCGACGAGGACGGCGCCATCGACGCGGCGCTGCTGGCCACCGCGGGCGACCCCCTGGTTGGGAGACACGATCCGCCGGGTCCAGCGCAAGCGGCTCGGGTTCCTCGAGCGCTGCTTTCTGGACATGGGCCTGCCGCCGGCCGAGTCGCGCCAGCGGGCCAGGATCGGCTACGCCGTCTACCTGGGCTGGTTTCGCCTGCGGCAGGCCGCGGGCGAGAGGGGCCTCGGGGCTCGCGAGCGCGCGGCCTACCAGCGCACGGCGCTGGCGTTGCTCACCGGGAGCGGCTGAGCACCCGGGTGGCCAGGCCGCGTGCGCGGGCGCCCCGCCCACGACGGTCCTTGAGGATCCGCTGGGCGGCGTTGTGGCCGCAGGCGGCCATCACGCCACCGCCGGGGTGGGTGCCGGCCCCGCACAGGTAGAGCCCGTCCACCGGGGTGGCGTACTGGGCCAGCAGCGGGGAGGGGCGCATGAAGGCCATCTGCTCGAGGCCCTGCTCACCCTGGAAGATGGAGCCGTCGACTAGGCCGAAGATGCGCTCCAGGTCCGGCGGGGCGAGCACCTCGTGGTGGATCAGGGCGTCGTTGATGTTCGGCGCGTGCTGGGCCACGATGTCCAGGCAGCGCCGGCCGTAGGCCTCGCGTGCGCCGTCGGGCCAGTCCTCGCTGCGATAGGGCCCGTACTGGGTGAACATCGTCATCACGCAGGCGCCGTCGTCGGTGAGCGAGGGATCGACCGCGCTCGGCACCTCCACCTCCACGTACGGACCTTCGGCGGGCACGCCCCGCAGGGCGTCCTGCCAGGCGCGCTCCAGGTAGTCGAGCGAGGGACAGAGGGCGAAGCTGGTGTGCTTGAGGTACTCGCCGTCCTCGGCCGAGACACCCTCGTAGCGCGGCGGCTCCGAGAGCACGCAGTTGACCTTGACCGAACCGCCCCGGCTGCGGTAACGACGCATGTCGCGCACCACCTCGTCCGGAAAATGCTCGGACCCGGCCAGGTCGAGGATGGTGGTGCGCGGGTGGGCGCCGGAGGCCACCAGCGGGGCCCGCACCTCCTCGCCCGACTCGAGCGTGACGCCGGTGACCCGGCCGTCGCGCACGTCGATCGAACGCACGGCCGCGCCGGTGCGGATGGTGGCGCCGGCGTGCTCGGCGCTGCGGGCGAGGGCCTGCGAGATCCCGCCCATGCCGCCCCGGACGTGCCCCCATAGTCCGCTTACCCCGTTCAGCTCGCCGAGCACGTGGTGCAGCAGGTTGTAGGCCGTTCCCGGCGTGCGCGGACCGGCCCACACGCCCACGACCCCGGTGGAGGCAAAGGCGCCCTTGATGACGTCCGATTCGAACCACTCGTCCAGCAGGTCGCCCACCGACATCGTCATCACCCGGAACAGCTCGTGCACCTCGGACCGGCCCAGGCCCGCCGCCCGGCCGGCCTCGCGGAGGAGGGACAGGAGATCGCCGGGGCGTCGCGAGCCCAGGGCGGGAGGCGGACGCAGCATCAGCGGGCGCAGGAACTCCGCGAGGCGCCCCAGCATGTCCTCGAAGGCCGGGTAGGCGGCGGCATCCGCTGCCGAGTGGGCTTCGATCGATGCCCGCGTGCGCGCAGGGTCGTTGAAGAAGAAGATCGGCCTTCCTCCTGGCGCCATCGTCGCGAAGGCCGGGTCGAGGGGGATCGCCTCGTAGCCGAAGTCGTGCAGGCGCAGGTCGCGCACCACCTTGGGCTGCAGCATCGAGACCACGTACGACGCGCGCGAGATCCGGTGACCGGGCCAGACCTCCTCGGTCACGCAGGCCCCGCCGAGTACGTCGCGCCGCTCGAGCACGCAGGTCTTCAGGCCGGCGCGGGCGAGGTAGGCGGCGGTGGTAAGGCCGTTGTGGCCGCCGCCGACGACGATGGCGTCGTAGCCGGCCCCCCCGTTGCTGCTCATGCTGTCACCGTCATCCGCTCGCTGGCCTCCTCGAGGACGCCGCCGAGGATGCCGGCGATCTCCTCGAACTGCTCCTGCCCGGCCACGAGCGGCGGGGATAGCTGGACCACGGGATCCCCCCGGTCGTCGGCGCGGCAGATCAGCCCGCGCTCGAACAGGCGCGGCGAGATGAAGCCGCGCAGCAGCTCGTCGCACTCCTGCTCGGAGAAGCCGGTCCGCGTCTCCTTGTCCTTGACCAGCTCGAGCGCGTAGAAGAACCCGGCGCCGCGAAGGTCGCCCACGATGGGCAGGTCGCGCAGCGGCTCGAGCGCGGCGCGGAAGTCGGCCTCGGTCTCGCGCACGTGCTCGACGATGCGCTCGCGGCGCATGATCTCGATGTTCTTGAGCGCCACCGCAGCCTGGACGGGGTGCCCGCCGAAGGTCATTCCGTGCGTGTACATCGTGCCCGGCTTCAGGAACGGCTCCATCACCCGCTCGCTGGCGATCAGCGCCCCGATGGCGGCGTAGGCGGAGGAGAGCCCCTTGGCGCAGGTGATCATGTCCGGCTGGCAGCCGAAGCGGGGCGAGGCGAACCACTCGCCCAGGCGGCCGAACCCAGTGATCACCTCGTCGGCGCAGAGCAGGATGCCGTGCCGGTCGCAGATCTCGCGGACGCCCTCGAAGTAGCCCGCGGGGGGAAGAAACGAGCCGCCGGCGTTCTGCACCGGCTCGAGGATCACCATGGCCACCGTCTCGGGGCCGGCCTGCTCGATCGTCTCCTCCAGCTCGCGCAGAAGCGCGGCGGTGAACTCCGCCTCGGTCTCCTCGGGAGGGCGGTGGTAGCGGTTGGTGTTCGACACGTGCAGCACGTCGGGCACCAGCGGCTCGAACGGCGTGCGCAGCTCGGTGCAGCCGTTTATCGACAGCGCGCCCATGGTGGTGCCGTGGTAGGAGACCCGCCGCGCGACGGCCTTCCAGCGCCGCTCCCCGCGGGCCGTGTGGTACTGGCGGGCGAGCTTCCAGGCGGCCTCGACCGCCTCCGAGCCCCCGGAGACGAAGAAGCAGCGCTGCAGGTCGCCGGGCGCGAGCGCGGCCAGCTCCTGCGCCAGCTCGATCGAGCGCGGGTGGGCGAAGGTCCAGTTGATCGCGAAGGGCAGCTCGCGCATCTGGGCGGCCGCCGCCTCGCCCATCTCCTCGCCGAACCCGTAGCCGATGTTCACGCAGTAGAGGCCGGCCAGGCCGTCGAGGTAGCGCTTGCCGTTGCTGTCCTCGAGGTAACAGCCGTCCCCGCGGACGATCACCTGCAGGTCGGCGGGCTCGCCGTACCCGCCCATGTCGCTGAAGTGCAGCCAGAGGTGGTCGAGCGCGGTGCGCTGAAGGCCGTCGCCGGTGGCGGGAGGGGCGTGCATCGAGGCATCATAACGTGCGACTGACTACAAAGTCAAAGAGCCGGGCCGGGGCAAAGAGCCGGGAGGCCGGGCCGGGGTTTCGCCCGCGCGGCGCGGCCGGCCGAGTGTGGCCCCCGAAACGCGTCGTATGCGCGCGTTCTGGAAGCCACACTCCAATCCTGGCGGCCGCTGTGTGACAGCAGGGCTCGCTCTGTGACTGGGCGTTTCCGTGGTTGCGCCGTCCTACCCCGCGAGCCACCGCGCCGAGATGCCCCCGTCGCCGGCGCGGGGGTGCGACGAGTTTGCCCCCGTTTCCCGAGGAGAACTCGTCAAGCCCCCCCTCAGGACGGCGGATCGCCAGCGCCCGGTGGCGCCTCGCCATGCCCCCACGCATCCAGGCCGCCGTCGATGGTGATCGTGGTGCCGGTCACATACGCGGCGGCCGGCGAGGCCAGGAAGGCGGTGAGCGCGGCGACCTCCTCGGGGGTGCCCAGGCGCCCCAGCGGCACCTGGCGAGCCATCGCCTCCAGGTCGTCGCCGTAGGACTCCAGGCCCTCGGTGCGGATGTTGCCGAGGGCCAGCGCGATCACGCGGATCCGGTGGCGGCTCCACTCGGCGGCGAGGCCGGCCGCCAGGTTCTCCAGCGCCGCGCGGGCGGCGGCTCCGTGGGCGTAGCCGGGGATGCCGCGGCGGGGGCTGAACGAGGTGAAGAAGACCACGCCGCTTCGGTGGGGGATCATCGACCGCACCGCAACCAGCCGGGTGAGCTCCCAGGCGGCCTCCACCGACAGGCGGTGCACGGCCCGCCAGCCGCCCGGCTCGATCTCCTCGGCCGGCGCCGCGAACTGGCCGCCGGCGTTGTTCACCAGCACGTCGATCCGCCCGTAGGCGGCGATCGCCTCCTCCACGAGGGCCTCCGCCTGGTCGCGCTCGCGGACGTCGGCCGGCCGGGCGAGGCAGGGCACCCCCGCCTCCTCCAGCTCGGCCCGGACGGCGGCGAGCGGGGCCTCGCGCCGTCCGCAGATGACCACGGCGGCGCCGGTGCGTCCAAGCTCGAGCGCCGTGGCTCGCCCGATGCCCGTGCCGCCGCCCGTGACCAGGGCGACGCTCCCCCGGTTGGCGTCGGTACGAAGCGCGGGGCTCATCGATCGCCTGTCTCGCCTCCGCGCCCCTCGGCAAAGCTGCGGGCGGCCTCGCTGAAGCTGTCGGTGGCGAGCGCCCGCGAGTACGCCGGCCAGCCGCCGGAGGCCATCTGCGCGAAGGTCTCGGCCACCGTGAGACCCTCGGCCCGCCGGGCGATCTCCTTGGTCGCCTGCACCACCGAGGGCGGACAGCCGGCAATGTGATCGGCCAGCCGCCGGGCCTCGCCGAGCAGCTCGGTCGCCGGGACCACCGAACGCACGAGCCCTCGTTCCGCGGCCTCACGGGCGCCCATGCGACGGCTCGTGAGCAGGAGGTCCATGGCCACGAACCAGGGCAGACGGCGCGGCAGGCGCTGCGCGCCGCCGGCGTCGGGCACCACGCCGATTCCGAGCTCGGGCAGAAAGAACTCGGCGTGGTCGGCGGCGACGATGAGGTCGCAGGCGAGCACCATCTCGAAGCCGCCGCCTGCGGCCAGCCCGTTGACCGCCGCAATCACGGGCTTGTCGAGGTCGAACATCTCGGTGAGGCCGGCGAAGCCGCCGGGGCCGAAGTCCGTCGAGGGATCCTCCTCGCCCCGGGCCGCCGCCTTCAGGTCCCAGCCGGCGGAGAAGAAGCGCTCCCCGGCGGCGGTGAGGATGCCCACCCGCAGCTCGGGCTCGTCCCGCAGGCGGGCGAACGCAGCGTGGAGGGCGAGGCTCGTGTCGCGGTCGATGGCGTTGGCGGGCGGGCGGTCGAGGACGATCTCCAGGACGGCTCCGCGCGGGCGGGCAACCACCGCCTCGCTCATCGGCGCCGGGTCACCGTGAACGGCGTCTCGGCGAGGATGCTGTAGCCGTCGTCGAGCATCAGGGTCGCCCGGTAGCGCCCGGGCGGGAGCTTGCCGAGGTCGGCCTGGGTGAAGGAGAGCCTGCCGCTGGGTCGCGCGCCGGTGTACTTGAAGCCCAGGTACCCGTACAGGTCGCCGCCCGCCGGATAGATTCCGACCCAGTCGAGGCGATTGCCCGGCGCGCCGGACCAGCGAACCCGTATCGGCGCGCCCGGCTCGTAACGCGTCGCGCTCGTGCGGACCCCGGGCCGGGTCCCGCGCCGCTCGACCCAGAACGGAGAGGTCGCGGTGATCCGTCCCTTTCCGTCGAATACGGCGGCGCGATAACGGCCGGGGCGGAGGGTCTCGGTGCCGAAGTAGGGGGCCAGGTGATCGGACGCGTCGTAGACCGGGATCGTCATGAGCGGCCGCCGCGAGCCGTTCCGCAGGATGCCGACCGCGCGCCCGCCGCCGGCCCTGGTCTGGGTGTAGCGCAGCGTCACCCGCCGCCCGCGCTCGACCACCCGCGGGTCCGCGCTCACCAGCGGCGGCGCCTTGCGCGCGTTGACGGCGAACGTGGAGGCAACCGCGCGGTGGTCGGAGCCGAAGGGGCTCACGCCCACCTCCACGTCCGGCCCACCCGTCTCGCCGACGAGCTTGGCGGCCAGCGTGCGCGCGGGTCCGGAGGACATCACCCAGTCGATGCGGTCGACCGTCTCCTGTTTGCGGATGCGGGGCGGAGGCGTGCCCGGGGTCCAGGTGAGACCCGGAGCGGCGACAGGATCGGGATGGGCCTCGCGGTAGGAGTCGCGGAAGCCCGCCCGGGCGAGGGCCGTGGACACGGGCCAGGCCAGCGGGTAGCGCACGCGTTTGGGATCGGCCCGGGCCATCGCCGCCGTCCAGTCGAGGTGCGACGGGGAGTTGAAGTCACCGGTGAGGAAGGTCGGGGTGCCGCGGCGGGCGAGCGGAGCAAGGGCCCGGATATAGGGGCGGATCTCGGGAAGCCGCAGCGAGCGCTCGAGGGCCAGCACCTTGCGGGCGCGCTTCCCTGCCGCCACCTCCTCCGGCCCGTAGGGGCAGCAGGTGAGGTGGAGGTTCGCGATCGCCACCACGTGATCCTGATCGAGGGCGGCGTAGGCCATTCGCAGGCCGTCGCGCTCGACCGCGAAGAGCGGATAGCGGGAGATCAGGTGCAGGCTCTCGTCGACGTGGGGAAGGCCGCTGGCGGCGGCCAGGCGGCGAAGGTTGCCCTCCGGCTCCTGGACCCCGACGATGTCGGCGTCGGCCCGGCGGATCGAGCGGGCGACCTGGCCGAAGTCCACCTGCGTGCCTCCGTACCAGATGTTGAAGGTCATGACCGTGAGCTCGCGCTCGCTCGGGGCGGCGCCGGCGGCCGGGGCCAGGGCGAGCAGCAGGCCGGCAAGGCCGAGCAGCGCGGCGGCCCAGCGGCGTGCTTGTGCAGCTGACCACAAAGTCAACGCGAGCACCCTAAAGCACGACGGAGCCCGCCCCGGCCGGGGCGGGCTCCGCACGACAACGGGTGGGCGCCCGTCTACGCCTCGGCCGGGCGCGGCTCGCCCTGCGGCCGCGCCGGGCGCCCGCGATCGGGCTCGGACGGCGGCTCCGGCGAGCCCTCCAGGGCCGGCCCCTTCGGCAGCCACTCGAGCCAGCTCGGCAGGTACCAGTTCCACTCGCCGAGCAGCTTCATCGAGGCCGGCAGCAGCACGCCGCGCACCAGGGTGGCGTCGATCAGGATCGCGGCCGCGAGGCCCACGCCGAACTGCTTCATGTCGATGAACTGGAGCGTGGCGAAGATGCCGAACACCGCCACCATCACGATCGCGGCCGCGGTGACCACGCCGGCGGTGGACTTGATGCCGTGGCTCACCGCGTCGGAGGTGGACTCGCCCCGGTCCACGGCCTCCCGGATCCGGCTCAGGATGAACACGTGGTAGTCCATCGACAGGCCGAACAGGATCACGAACAGCATGATCGGGAACCAGGCCGTGATCGCTCCGGTGGAATCGAAGTTCAGCAGCCCCTCGAGGTTGCCGTCCTGGAACACCCAGGTCACGATTCCCAGCGCCGCCCCCACCGACAGCACGTTCAGCAGGATGGCCTTGATGGGGATCACGACGGAGCGGAACGTAACCAGCAGCAGCAGGAACGCGACGGCGAAGACGAAGCCGAACACGTACCAGATGCGCTCGGCCATCTGGGAGTTGAAGTCCACCGAGCCGGCGGTGAAGCCGGTCACGCCGAGGACCTCGCCGCCGCTGACGCCCGGGAGCACCCGAGGTACCACGTCCTCGCGCAGCGTCTCCACGGCGTTGAGTGAGGTCTCGTCGGTGCCGGTGCCCGCCAAGGGCACCTCGATCACGGCCAGCTCGCCGTCGGGGCTGGTGTCGACCGTGATCGGCTCGTTGAACTGGTCTGAGGTGCGCGCGATCTGGCGCAGCTCGTCCGCCGCGCCCGCGATCTGAGCCCGGTCGAGCGCCTGCCCCTCGACCACGATGTCGGCCGTGAACTGCTCGCCGGGGAAGGCGGCCTGCATCCGGTCGTAGGTCTGCATGACCTCGATGGAGCGCGGCAGGCCGTCGATGCCCGAGTCGGCCGTGTGGATATGGAACACCGGGATCGCCAGCACCACGAGCACCGCGCCCGCGGCCAGCGCCGAGACGAGCGGCCGCTTGAGGACCCGGTCGAGCACCCAGGACCAGACCCGGGGCTCGCCCGTGCGCCGCTCGGGCCGCAGGAAGGGAACGCGGCCCTTGTTCACCCGGTCGCCGAGCTTGGACAGGATCGCCGGCAGGACGGTGAGCGAGCCCAGCACCGAGATCGCCACCACGAGGATCGTGCCCGTGGCGAACGAGGTGAAGGTCGCCGCGCCGCCGAAGTACATGCCCGCCATCGCGGCGATGACGGTGAAGCCGGACACCAGCACCGCGCGGCCCGAGGTGGCGGCGGCCGCCTCCAGCGCGGCCTCCTCGGAGAGTCCCCGGGCACGCTCCTCACGCTCGCGCCGCAGGTAGAACAGCGAGTAGTCGACCCCGACGGCCAGGCCGATCAGCAGCACCACCGAGTTGATGGCCTCGTCCACCGGCCACAGCTGGCTGATGGGCCCGATCAGGCTGATGGCCGCGGCCACCGCCGTGATGGCCAGGAGCAAGGGCACGAAAGCCGCCAGCAGCGCGCCGAAAGCAAGGATCAGGATGATCAGCGTGATCGGCAGCGAGGTGACCTCCGCCTTCTGGAAGTCGTCTTCGAAGGCCTGGCTGAGCGCCTTTTCCGCGCTCGCGCCGCCGAACTGCTCAATACGGAAGCCGGCCTCCTGGCGGTCCAGCTTGCTCACGGCCGCCAGCGATGGGTCGACCTTCGCCTCGTCCTCTCCACCGCGCAGCTCGAAGGTCACCAGCGCCGATTTCCCGTCCTCGGACAGCGCACCCTGGCTGCCGCGGGCGTAGGGGCTCTGCACGTTCTGCACGTGGCGGGTCTCGTCCAGCTGCGCCGTGACCGAATTGACGACCTCGCGAAACTCGGGATCGCGGTTGCCGGCGCCGTTCTGGCTCTGCACCAGAACGCTCTCGCTCGTCTTGTCGGGGAAATGAGCGGCCACCGCCTTGTCGGCCCGGCCCGACTCCCCGCTGCCGTTGTCGCTGTCCTCCAGCGTCTTGGTCCCGACCGACCCGCCGATCACGACCGCGAGGATCACGAACGCGAGCCAGCCGAAGATGGCCTTCTTGCGATGCTGAGCGCTCCACCGTCCGGCGCGCGCCGCGATGTTCCGGTTTCGTTCCATGACGAGAGGTTCGCCCGGCGCCGGGGCCATTCCCAGGGTGCCTCCCGGTGTGGCGAGGTGCGGCTATCCGCACGCGCGGAGGCGTGCTCGACCAGCTCGGCGGAGACGTGCCACAGCCATCGTGCGGCCTCGGGATCGAGGGCGTGCGGCATGACCTCGTGGATCCCGTTCAGCTCGTCGACCACCTCTGCCTCGTTGCAGTCCTCGAAGTAGCGCTCGCCGATGGCGTTGTCGAAGAGCGTCCCGGGACGCCGATCATCGTCACGCGCCGTACGTTGTGGTCCTATTGCACCCCTAACGTGCGGAGCGTGGTCCCGGGCGGCGGCCCCGGGTGGCGGGGCGCCCGCGCGGGCACGCTAGTCCCAGCGCAGGCGCCGCGGCTCCTCGCGCATGCGCAGGATGCGCGCCGGCACGCCCGGCGACCACGGCGTTCGCGGGTACGTCTCTGGTGACCACCGCGTTGGTGCCGACCACGGCGTTGTCCCCCACCGTGACCCCGCGCAGGATGCAGGCCCCGTAGCCGATCCACACGTTGTGGCCCACCCGCACGTCGCGCTTGTAGATCCCCTGCAGGCGGATCGGGCGCTCAACCTCCACCATCCCGTGGTCGAAGTCGATCAGCATCACCCGGTCGGCGATCACGCACTCGCGCCCGATGGAGACGTGCTGGAAGGAGGAGATCGTGCACTCCTGGCCCAGCACGGTCTTCGCACCGATCGACACGGAGCCCTCGTGGCTGCGGATCTTGCAGCCGTGGCCGATCCAGGCCCAGCGGCCGATGTCGAGCGTGGCCCTGGGGCCGATCTCGAGCGAGCAGCCGGGCCCGAGGAAGGCGAGCCCGTCCAGTCGCAGCCGGCGGCCGAGCAGGAGCTTGCGCCAGCCGAGGCGGACCAGGAGCCGCCCGTACTTGGTGTTCAGCATCCCCTTTGCCCGCAGGAAGCGCAGCAGCGTGAGCAGGCCTCCCTCCCGGGGAGGCGGCGCCCCGCGCAGCTCGAGCGGGACGTCGGAGGGCGGTGCGGCGAGCGGCTCGGTGGCGGATTCCACGCGGGAGCGGATGATAGGAGGGGACATGGCGACCTTGACCCTGGACGGCCGCACTCTCACCGCGGCGGCGGTTAGCGCCGTGGCGCGCGAGCGACGGGAGGTGCGGCTGGGCGACGAGGCCCGGGCCCGCAACGCGGCCGCGGCGGAGACGGTCGCCGCCCTGGTCGAGCGAGGCGCGGCGATCTACGGGGTGACCACCGGCGTCGGGCCCTTTCGCTCCCGGGCCGTGCCCGTAGCCGAGCGCGCCGAGCACCAGCTGCGCCTGCTCCGCAGCCACGCGGTCGGCGGCGGGCGACCGCTGTCCGGTGAGCTGGTCCGGGCCGCGATGGTGGTCCGCGCCAACCAGCTCGGCGCCGGTGGCGCCGGCGTGTCCGACGAGCTGCTGGACGCTCTGGTGGCCGCCCTCAACGCGAGGGTCGTGCCCCTGGCCCGCGAGCTCGGCTCGCTGGGCACCGGCGACCTGACCGTCCTGGCCGAGATCGCCCTGGCG
Source organism: uncultured Thermoleophilaceae bacterium (assembly GCA_963850205.1). Lineage (GTDB taxonomy): Bacteria > Actinomycetota > Thermoleophilia > Solirubrobacterales > Thermoleophilaceae > JACVRW01. The sequence goes on from CAWKKJ010000017.1 coordinate 483,872, forward strand.
CTGCTCGGCGAGGGGCAGGCCTGGCGCGATTCGGAGCTGATCGGCGCCCGCGCGGCCCTGTCCGAGGCCGGCCTGGCCCCGCCAACGCTGGGCCCGCGGGACGGGATCGCCTTCATGAGCAGCAACGCGGCGAGCGCCGGTCAGGCGGCGCTGGTCGCTGTCGATGCGGGTCGCCTCCAGGCGGCGGCGCTCGCCACCGCGGCGCTCTCCTTCGCCGCGGCGGAGGCCGATCCGGTGGTGCTCGACCAGCGTGTCCACGCCGCCCGTCCCCAGCCCGGGCAGGTGGCCGTGGCCGCGCGCCTGCGGGAGCTGGTCGGCCCCGGGGGAGAGGAACGCCGGGATCAAGAAGACGGCCCGGTGCACGACCCGTACCCCTTCCGGGCCCTGCCCCAGGTGGAGGGAGCGACGCTGGAGGCGCTGCGCGACCTGGAGCAGGTGGTGTCGGTCGAGCTCAACGCCGCCGGCGAGAACGCCCTGGTGGACGCCGGCTCGGGCGCGGTACTGCCGAACGCCAACTTCCACGCCGCTTCCCTGGCCCTGAGCCTCGACCGCCTGCGCGCCGCCCTGGCGCAGTCGACGTCGCTGGTGGCGGCGCGGGTGAGCGCGCTGCTCGATCCCGGCCTGATGGGTCTTCCCGCCGGGCTGTCCCCGCGCCCCGGCTCCCACTCGGGGGCGATGATGCTGGAGTACACCGCGCACGCGTCGGCGGCCGATGTTCAGTCGCTGGCCGCTCCGGTGGCGACCCGGACGACCACGGTCGGGGGCGGCATCGAGTCGCACGCGTCGTTCGCTCCGCTCGCTGCCCGCCGGGCCCAGGAGGCCCTGCGCTCGGCCGCGGTGGCCGTGGCCACCGAGCTCGCGGTAGCGGTCCGGGCGCTGCGGATGCGCGGCCTGGAGCCCGCGAGCACGGAGGCGGGCGAGCTGTTCGAGGCCGCCGCCGCGCGCATCGATCCCGGCTTGGACGACAGGCCTCTCAACGACGACGTGGAGGCCGCCAGGACGGTGGTGGTCGGGTACCGCCCGGCGGAGTCCGCGTGGCCGCCGGCAACCGGCGTTGCCCTCTGAGCATCGCACCGACTACATTGGCCGGCATGTCACCGCCGGTCGAGCGCAGCGCGCGCACCGAGGGAGCCGACACCAGCCTGGGACGCGGGCTGGACATCCTCCTCATCCTCGGCGGCGAGCCCTCCACGCGGAACGGAGGCCTGGGCGTCGTCCGGATCGCGGAGCAGCTCGGACGCGAGAAGAGCCAGGTGTCGCGGGCTCTGAAGACCCTGGCGGGCTACGGCCTTGTCGATCGCGACCCCGAGACGCTCGACTACCGGCTCGGCTGGCGCGTGTTCACGCTTGCCGCGCAGGCCGGTCATCGCCGGCTGCTCGAAGAGGCTCACCCGGTGTGCGAGGAGCTGGTGCTTCGGCTCGGCGAGACCGCGCACCTCTCCGTGCTCGACGGCGCGGAGGTGCTGACCCTGATGTCGGAGCTGTCGCCGAGCGCCGTTCACGCCAGCGACGGCAGCGGACGGCGCACGCCGGCCCACTGCACAGCCGCCGGCCGCGCCCTCCTGCTCGATCACGGCGAGGCGCTGATCGCGGATCTGCTTGGCGGCGGGACCCTGCCGATCCACGGGCCGCGATCGCCGCGAGACGTGGCCGAGCTGTGGCGGCGCGTGGTCGCCGCCCGGGCTGCGGGCTTCGCCGTGAGCGACGAGGAGTTCGAGCCCGGCCTGGTGAGCGCCGCCGCTCCCGTGCGGGACTTTCGCGGCCGCATCGTGGCCGCGCTCAACGTCTCCGGCCCCAAGTTCAGGTTCGGCGCCGACCTCGAGGCGCGCGGGCTGGTGGTGCGGGAGGCGGCGGAGGAGCTTTCGCGGCGGCTCGGCTGGACTCCCGGCGAATGAAGGCTCTCGAGCGGCGGCTGCTGCAGGAGGTCGAGGACCGGCGGGATGACCTCGTCGAGCTGGCCTCCACCCTCATCGGCTTCGACACGACCGCCCGCGATCCCGGCGAGCCGGCAGGCGAGGAGGCGGCGCTTCAGCAGCACCTGGCGAGCCGTTTGGACCAGGCGGGGCTGGAGGTCGACCTCTGGGAGCCGGAGCCCGACCTTGCGGGGAGCGTGACGGTGCCTCCCGGCTTTCGCTTTGAGGGCAGGCCCCAGCTGCTTGCCCGCCGGCCGGGGGCCGGCGGCGGGCGCGCGCTGCTGCTGAACGGCCACGTCGACGTCGTCCCGCCCGGGCCGGTGGACGAGTGGTCGGCGCCTCCGCGTCCGGCTCAGGTCCGCGACGGCCGGCTCTTCGGGCGCGGAGCGTGCGACATGAAGGGCGGCGTGGCGGCCATGGTGGTGGCCGTCGAGGCGCTGGCTTCGCTCTCGGTGCCCACCGCGGGCGACCTGCTGGTGAACACCGTGACCGACGAGGAGTCGACCGGCGCCGGCGCCGCGGCGACCCTGGCGCGAGGCGTGGGCGCCGAGGCCGGGATCATCCCGGAACCCACAGGACTCGACGTCTGGACGGCCTCGCGAGGGTCCGCGGTGGCCACCATCACCGTGCCCGGGCGCCCGGGCCACGCCGGCCTGGCGCGCACCGACCACGACCCGGCGGCGGCGGTCAACGCCATCGAGGTCACCGCTCCCCTCTTGGGCGCGCTGCACGGCCTTCGCGACGACTGGCGCGGCGACCCCGAGCGGGATCACCCGCTCGTCGGGTCCGGCGACGTGGTGCCGATCTCGATCGAGGCGGGCGATTGGCTCGTGACCCATCCGTCGTCCTGCCGGTTGTCCTGCCACGTGAGCTTCACCCCCGCGCAGGCCGACCGGGACGGCCTCGGGGACCCGGTCCGGCGCGAGGTGGAGCAGCGGCTCGCGGAGGCGTCCTCCGAGGACGCGTGGTTGCGCAACCATCCGCCCGTCGTGGAGTGGTCCGCGGGCGTGCCCACCGCCGAGGTCCCGGGCGCGCATCCGGTCGTCGAGACCCTCCGCTCGGCGAGCGCGGACCTCGGCCGGCCGGCTCGTCTGGCCACCCGCACGACCTGGTACGACGGGGTGACGTTCACCCGCGGCGGCATCCCCACGGTGGCCTGCGGGCCGGGCGACATCGGCCAAGCCCACGCGGTGGACGAGTTCGTCGTCGTGGACGAGCTCGTGAGCGCCGCCCAGTGCCTGGCGCTCGCCGCCGTGCGTTTTTGCGGCCTGGTTGACCGGTGACCTGAGTCGTCGTTTCGGCGCACCTTCCCGGCGTCTGGACTGGGCTGACGCCCCCCACGGGAATCGCCGATGCGCTGCATCGACTCATCCCGTGTGCGTCCCCAGCCCCGCCCAGCCACTCGGGAAGCTGAAGCCGAACTTCCGACTCAGGTCAGTGGGCATTAGTGTGCAAGCACGGTTGCCGAGTCGGCAACCGACCCAGTGCCCGGGAACGAAGGAGAGACGATGTCGGCGTTGTTGGACCGTTTGGAGCAGGGCCCGGTGATCTGCGCCGAGGGCTACCTGTTCGAGCTCGAGCGCCGCGGCTACCTGCAGGCCGGAGGCTTCGTGCCCGAGGTGGTGCTCGAGCACCCCGAGAAGGTGGCGGAGCTGCACCGCGAGTTCGTCCACGCGGGCTCCGACGTGGTCGAGGCCTTCACCTACTACGCCCACCGCGAGAAGCTGCGGCTGATCGGGCGCGAGGAGCTGCTCGAGACGATCAACCACGAAGCGCTCCGGATCGCCGCCGGCGTGGCGGCGGAGAGCGACGCGCTGCTGGCCGGCAACGTCTGCAACACCAACGTGTACGAGGGACGCGAATCCGACGCCGTGGTCCGCGGCATGTTCGAGGAGCAGGTGGGCTGGGCGGCTGAAGCGGGCGTCGACTTCGTGATCGCCGAGACCATCTCGTGGCTGGGGGAGGCCCTGGTGGCCAACCAGGTGATCAAGGACGCGGGGCTGACCGCGGTGGTGACCCTGACCGCCCACAAGGACCCGGACATGCGTGAGGGGATCGCGCCGGCGGAGGCCTGCCGCCGCCTGGAGGCAGCGGGCGCCGACGTCGTCGGCCTCAACTGCAGTCGCGGGCCAGAGACGATGCTGCCGTTGCTCGAGGAGATACGCGAGGCGGTCTCCGTGCCGGTGGCGGCGCTTCCGGTTCCGTATCGCACCACGGCCGACCAGCCCAGCTTCCAGTCGCTGAATGACCCGTCCTTCCAGGACCTCCCCGAGGGCCGCTCCTTCCCGACGGCGCTCGATCCGTTTACCTGCCACCGCTACGAGATCGCGGAGTTCGCGCGCGCGGCGCACGAGCTCGGGGTGAGCTACCTGGGCGTGTGCTGCGGCGCGGCGCCCCACCACATCCGGAGCATGGCCGAGGCGCTGGGGCGCACGCCGCCGGCCAGCCGCTACACCGCCGACATGTCCAAGCACGCCTATCTGGGCAGCGACACCAGCGCCCGGGCCGACTATCAGGAGTACGCGGACAGGCTCTAGCCTGGCGGCGTGAGCTCGCCGGCGGACCAAATGGCGCGGGTGACGCTGGCGCAGGTCGCGCCGGTCCTCGGCGACGTCGCCGAGAACGCGCGCCGCGCGTCCGACCACATCGGCGCCGCGAGGGACGAGGGCGCCGACGTGGTGGTGCTCCCCGAGCTGATGCTCAGCGGCTACTCGCTGGGGCGCGTGGACGACGACGTCTCCCGCCCGGCCGGCGGCCCGGAGCTGACCGGGCTCGCCGAGGAGGCGAAGGGGATCGGGTGCGTCGTGGGCTTCGCCGAGGCGGGCCGCGTCCACACCTACAACAGCGCCGCCTACCTGGAGCGAGGCGCGGTCCGGCACGTGCACCGCAAGCTGTACCTGCCCACCTACGACATCTGGGAGGAGCGCAAGCACTTCACCCCCGGAAGCGCCATCCGGGCCTTCGACACGGACATCGGCCGGGTGGCGATCCTCATCTGCAGCGACGCCTGGCAGCCGGCGCTGGCCGTGCTGGCCATCCAGGACGGGGCGCGGATCCTGATCGTCCCGGCCAACAGCACCGAGCGAATGGCGGCGATCCGCGACGAATGGCGCGACATCAACCGCTTCTACGCCCGCCTGCTGGAGTGCTACGTGGTCTTCGTGAACCGCGTCGGGACCGAGGGCGACCTCCGCTTCTGGGGCGGATCCCAGGTCTACGACCCCTGGGGCGACCTCGTGGGCGAAGCGCCCGCCGACAAGCCCGCGACGCTCACCGTGGAGCTCGACCTGGCCGCCGTGCGCAGGCGCCGGCGGGAGATGCCGCTCGTCAAGGAGGCGAGGCTCGCGCTGCTGAGCCGCGAGCTCGACCGGCTCGCGGCCGAGGGCGGGGACCTCTAGTAGGCCTGACCGTCGCCGGTTAACCCGACGCGCCGAGGGGCCTGCCCGCCAGGGCGGGCACGGGATCCACCGGCGGCCCGCTCGGGTGGAGCCGGTCGAGCTCCGGCAGGTCCGCCTCGAGCGCCGCGCCGGCGACGGGTCGCCCGTGCTGGATTACCAGCCAGATGCGGTTCTCGTCGAGCAGGTGGGCCGGTTCGGTGAGGGGATCGCCGTCCACCACCAGCATGTCGGCCGCCAGGCCGCGCGCGACCGTCCCGACGTCGCCCGCGATGCCGCAGGCCGTAGCGCTTCCCACCGTGCCCGCCGCGATCGCGTCGATCGGGGCCAGGCCCGCGCCCACCAGACGAACCAGCTCGAGCGCGCTCCGGCCGTGCGGCTGGGAGTCGAACCCCATCGCCAGCCGAACGCCCGCCCGGCGCGCGGCCTCGACGGTGCGGTGAGCGGAGTCCTTCTGGCGTTTCGCGAGCTCGACCAGCCGGGGCGCCCAGCGCATGCCCTCGTTCTCCGCGATGTGGAAGAAGCAGGACAGGGTGGGAACGAGCACGCGCCCGCTGCGCGCCAGCTCGTCGAGCAACTCGGGCGCGCGGTGAAGCTCGAGCCCGTGCTCGATCGTGTCGACCTGCTCCTCGATCGCGAGGCGGGTGCCGTCCAGTCCCTCGCAGTGGGCGGCCACGCGGTACCCCATTCGGTGCGCCTCCTCGACGACCGTGGTGATCTCCGCCCGCGTCATCTGGAGCGGCGAGCTGTCCTCGAGCTCACAGGATCGGGCGCCCGTGGTCATGATCTTGATGAAGTCCGCGCCGCGCCGGAACTGCTCCCGGGTGGCCCTCCGCATCTCGTCGGGCCCGGTCGCCTCGCGGTACATGCCCTCGAAGTGCCGCCCCCCGGCCGACGTGGCGGAGACGATCCGTCCGCACGCCAGGATCCGGGGGCCGGGCACCGCGCCGAGGCGCACGGCCCGGCGGGCGTGAAGGAGGTCGTCGCCGAAGGCGCCGACGTCTCGGACCGTCGTGATGCCCATGCGCAGCATCCGCCGGAGACCGGCCGCGATGAAGTGGTGCTTGACCTCGGGCGCGATCGCCTCCTGCCCCTTGAGCGGCTCGGGCACGTCGAAGCCGGTCACGTGGACGTGGGCGTCCACGAGGCCCGGCAGGAGGGCCTTGCCACCGAGGTCCAGCCGAGGCACGTCGGCGGGCGCGGGCTCGCCGTTCGCCTGCACGCCGGCGATGCGGCCGTCCTCGATCAGCACCGTCGCCCCCTCGAGCGGGGGTGCGCCGGTGCCGTCGATCAGACGGGCCGAGGTCAGGCAGAGGGCGTTGGTCACCACCGGCTGGGTATCACTCCGGGCGGGGGTGGGTCAAGCGCGAGATCGGGATGGGGCCTCGGCGAGCTCCGGGTCCAGCACGATCACCGTTCGCGCTCCCGCGCCCCGCCGCAGCCGCTCGAAGGCCTCACCCACGCCCGACAGGTCGCTCAGGTCGCTGACCACGTCAGCCACCGGCAGCCTGCCGTCGCCCACCAGGCGGGCGAGCTCGCTCAGCTCGACGGCGGGGTCGGCCGAGCCGTAGTAGCAGCCCTTGAGGCCCTTCTCGGAGAGCAGGTCGAAGGCGGGTAGCGACACCTCCACCCCCTGAGGGGCCAGGCCGACGACCACGGCGGTGGCGCCAGGGCGCAGCACGTCCCACGCCTGCCGGATGGTCCGCGCCGTCCCGATGGCCTCGAAGGCGTGGTCGACCCCGCCGCCGGACAGCTCCAGCACGCGCTCGACCGGGTTTTCGGCGGCCGGGTTCACGGCGTGGGTGGCGCCACGGGCATGAGCGAGCTCGCGCTTGGCCTCGTCGCGCTCGACGGCGACGATGGGCGTGGCCCCGGCCAGCCGCGCGCCGGCGACGATCTGCTGGCCGATTCCCCCGCAGCCGATCACGCAGACGCTCTCGTCCGCCGCGACGCCGGCGGCGTTCCTGACGGCGCCGACGCCGGTGACCACGGCGCAGCCCACCAGCGCGGCCTGCCACAGCGGCAGGTCCTGGGGGATACCGACCGCCGAGGCGGCGGGCACCACGCAGCGCTCCGCGAAGCAGGAGACGAAGTTGAAGTGAGCCAGCGGGGATCCGTCCGCGCTGCGAAGCCGCGAGGTGCCGTCGAGGAGTGTGCCGTTCCAGGAGCGGCCGGCGGCCGTCTGGCACAGGTTGGGTTGCCCGGCGCGGCACGCCCGGCAGGCCCGGCAGGCCGGCACGAAGCAGAAGGCGACATGGTCACCCGGCGCCGGACGGTCCACGCCGGGTCCCACGGCCTCGACGACGCCGGCGCCCTCGTGCCCGGGAACGATCGGGAACCGCTTCGCGCCCAGGTGGCCCTCGGCCAGATGGAGGTCCGAGTGGCAGACCCCGGCCGCGGCCACGCGCACCAGCACCTCCTCGTCGCGCGGCGGGTCGAGGTCCACCTCCTCGACGCGGGGCGCGGAGCCGGGCTCACGGAGGACGACAGCCCTCATCGCCCGACGCGGTAGGCCTCGAGCCGGTCCAGGTCGGGCACCACACCGAGCCCCGGCCCGGGAGGGGGAGCGATCGTGCCGTCGGGCGCGATGTCCAACGGAGCCGGCAGCAACCAGTCGCGGCGCTGCGGGGTCCAGGCCGGCGGGTCGAGCGGGACCTCCACGTAGGGACAGGTGGACACCGCCAGGGCGAGATGGAGGTTGGCCAGCAGCCCGAGGCCGTTGCTCCAGGTGTGCGGCGTGAAGGCCCGCCCGCACAGGTCGGCCAGGGCGGCGATCCGCCGGCAGCCGCCGAGGCCGCCCGCCAGCACGGCGTCAGGCTGGATCACGTTCACGCCGCCGCGGAGCAGCAGGTCGCGGGCCTCGAACGCGCCCCGCACCATCTCGCCCGCGGCGATCCGAAGCGAGGTCCGGCGGCGCAGCGTCGCGTAGCCCTCGACGTCTTCGGTGGGCAGCGGCTCCTCGAGCCAGTAGACCCCAAGCGGTTCCAGCGCGTTCGCGCACTGGATGGCCGTGGGCACGTCCCAGCGGGGACCCCGGTCCCCGGCCATGCGCCAGCCCTGGTTGGCGTCCACCATCAGCTCGACGCCGGGCCCGACGGCGTCGCGCACCTGCTCCACCAGGTCCACGTCACGGCGCCAGTCGGCGGCACCAAGGCGGAGCTTCACCGCCTTCACGCCGGCGTCACGCAGCTCGGCCACGCGGCGGGCGCGCTCGGCGGCCTCGACCGGCTCGCCGCTCGAGGCGTAGGCGAGCAGGCGTTCCGAGCGCCCGCCCAGGAGGCGCCACAGCGGCTGATCGAGCGCCCGAGCCGCGAGGTCCCAGACCGCGACCTCGGCCGTCCATGGGCGCCCCCCGTGGAAGTCGACGGTCTCGCACAGCTCACGCACCACCTCCGGCCGCAGCGGGTCGAGCCCGGTCAGCAGGCGCTCGAGCAGCGCGGCGTCGGGCAGCCCGTCCCCGCTCGCGTATCCCTCCATCCCCTCGTCGGAGCGTACGATCACGAGGCTCGCCTCCTGGGCGGTGCGCGGAACCGGATCCCACGCCACCCGCAACGGCGGGTCCAGCGGAAACGCGTAGCGGCGCACCTCGAACCCCGTGATGCGCACCGCTCAGTCCCCGGAGTAGAAGGCGTTCGTGGCCTCGTCGCGCTCGGCGGCGAGCGCGCGGACCCGGTCGCCCGAGGGCGGCCGAAGGGCATCGGCCACGGCGTCGCGCGTGGCCTCCCGGTTGGCCGTTCGCACCGCGGTCTCGTCGTGGGCGTCGGGGTCCACCCACACCGCGACCAGGACCACGACGTCGGCCGCCTCGTCGGCGTCCAGGAGCCCCTCCGCCACCGCGTCGAGCACGCCCTGGGCGATGCCGAGCTGGGCGGCGCCCCAGGTGAGGCTCTCGAGGCGCTCCCCGGCGATGGTCACCTTGTTGACCACGATCGTCGCCGGCCGCACCGGGGTGCCGCCACCCTTGAGACAGGCGAGCATCGGCAGGTGGCCGGGACGAGGGCTGGCCAGCACGGCGGTCGCGGCCGCCGCCGTCGGGGAGCCGCGACGCCCCAACACCAGGTTGATGTGGCTTCCGTTGGGCACCTCGCCGGCCCAGGCCTCGCCGATCGCGCCGTCGAGCGGGTCGTTCACGAGCTCGTTCCGTTGAGATCGAGCACGGTGCGCAGCGCGGTGGCGGTTCGCAGCTCCTCGAAGGCCTGCTCGACCGCCTCGAGCGGGAGGCGGGTGGAGATCAGGCGATCGAGCGGCAGCCGGCCCTTCATGTAGAGGTCGAGCAGGACGGGAAAGTCACGCTCGGGCACCGCGGAGCCGTACAGGGAGCCGAGGACGCGCCGCTCGGTGCGCGGGATCATCTGGGCGGGGAGACCCAGGATCGCGTCCGCGCCGGGGATGCCGATCAGCACGGCCGCCCCCCGGGGACGGACCGACAGGAACGCCGCCAGACCCGCCTCGGTACGGCCGGTGGCCTCGAAGGCGTAGTCCACCCCGCCACCGCTCGCCGACATCACCCGCTCGGCCGTCTCCTCCGGACCGGTCGCCCAGCGGACGCCGTCCGTGGCCCCGAGCGACAGCGCCACCTCGAGCTTGTGGTCGTCGGTGTCCACGGCCACCACCTGGCCGGCCCCCGCCGCGACCGCACCCATGACCGCGCTCATCCCCACGCCGCCGCAGCCGAACACACACACGCGCTCCCCGGGCCTCACGCCGGCGGTGCGCCATACCGCTCCGGTGCCGGTGGTGACCGCACAGCCCACCAGCGCGGCGACGGCGAAGGGCACCCCCTCCGGGATCGGCACGCAGCAACCGGCGGGCACGACGGCGCGCTCGGCGAAGGAGGAGAGAAAGGAATAGTGGAACACCGGACGGCCGTCGCGGGAAAGCCGGGACGTGCCGTCCAGCAGGCCGCCGGTGGCCATGGCCGCCCACGCCTGCCGGCAGAGGTGGGACAGCTCGCGCCGGCACTCGGCGCACTCCCCGCAGGCCGGCAGCCAGGAGAGCACCACGGGCGTCCCCGGCCTGAGGGCCACGCCCGGCCCGACCGCCTCGACCACCCCTGCGCCCTCGTGGCCCAGCACCGCCGGGCAGGGGGTTGTCACGGTGCCGTCGACCGCGTTGAGATCGGAATGACACACGCCGCTGGCGTGGAGGCGCACCAGCACCTCGCCGGCCCGCGGCGGCTCGAGCTCCAGCTCGGTCACTTCGAGCGGCGCCCCCACCCGCTCGAGGACCGCGGCGCGAAGCCTCAGCGCGCGTCCTCCGAGGGCCCGGGTTCGGGCGGCGTCGCCGGGCCGGCTCCCGCCCGGCCCTCGGCGTCCTCGGGCCCGTCGCTCACCGGTGTGCGGCTCTCCTCCGCCTCCCCGGTGGGTGGCTGCTCCTCGTCGGGGACGCTGTCCGCATCCGGGCGCGACCCCTCCGAGGCTCCGTTAGCGCGCTCCGGAGGCGCGGTCTTCTGCAGCTCGCGCAGGTCCTCGACGGAGTAGTGGCAGCGCCAGAAGTGGCCGGGCTCGACCTCCTTGAGCTCCGGCTCCTCCTCCTTGCAGATGTCGCCGATGTAGCGCGGGCAGCGGGTGTGGAAGACACAGCCCGAGGGCGGATCCGCGTGAGTCGGGATCTCGCCCTGCAGCCTGATGCGCGGCCGCTCCTTGCCCTCCTCCTGAGGCACCGTCGACAGCAGCGCCTCCGTGTAGGGATGCTGCGGCGGGGAGAACACCGTCTCGGCCTCTCCCAGCTCCATCAGGCGCCCGAGGTAGAGCACGGCGATGCGGTCCGAGAGATAGCGCACCACGCCGAGGTCGTGGGAGATGAACAGGTAGGCGGTGTCCTCCTCGACCTGCAGCTCGGCGAGCAGATTGAGGATCGCCGCCTGCACCGACACGTCGAGCGCGGAGGTCGGCTCGTCGCAGACGACCACCTTGGGGTCGCCCGCGAAGGCGCGGGCGATCGCCGCGCGCTGCTTGAGGCCCCCGGACAGCTGCGACGGCTTGGCCCGGATCAGCCGTGTGTCGAAGCGGACCGAGTGCGCCAGGTCCTGCAGCCTGGTGTCGAGGTCCTCTCGCTTGCCACCGACGAGCATGTGCAGCGCCCGGGCGATGATGCGGTGAATCGTGAAGCGCCGGTTGAGCGCGGCGTCGGGGTTCTGGAAGACAATCTGCATGGCGGCCACTTCGTCGCGCCCGCGCTTGTGGATCTCGGGCTCGACCGCCGTCCCCTCGAGCTCTACCACCGAGCCCTCGTCGGCCGGGGTGAGGCCCAGCAGCAGGCGGGCCAGTGTCGTCTTGCCGCTGCCCGACTCGCCCACCAGCCCGAGCGTCTCGCCCGGCGCCAGGTTGAAGGTGATGTCCTCCACCGCCCGCACCTCGTGGCCCTCCTGGTGGAACGTCTTGCGGACGTTGCGCGTGCTGATCACGGGGACGGCGTCGCTGTCGGCCTTTTTCTTGGAGGTGAGCGCCTTCGGCTCGGTGTTGCGCGGGAGCTCCTGCGCCTTCTCGTGGAAGTGGCAGCGGCTGGCATGGTCGCCGCCGAGGTCGATCAGGTCCGGCTCCTTCTCGCGGCAGATGTCCTGGGCCAGAGCGCAGCGGTCGGTGTACACGCAGCCCGGCAGCTCTGCCCCAAGCCCGGGCAGGAAGCCCGGGATCGTGTCGAGGGCCCCCTGGTCCTTACGGGCTCCCGCGCGCGGGATGCAGCGCAGCAGCCCGACCGTGTAGGGGTGGCGGGGGTTGTCGAAGACCTCCTGCGCCGGCCCCTGCTCGACCACGCGCCCTGCGTAGAGGACCCCCACTCGATCGCACATGCGCAGGATCACCTCGAGGTTGTGGCTGATGAACAGCACGCTCGAGCCGAACTCCTCGCGCAGGGCGGCCACGAGGTCGAGCACTTCGTTCTCCACGGTGGCGTCGAGCCCCGTGGTGGGCTCGTCGAGGATCAACAGGGTGGGATCCTTGGCCAGCGCCATGGCGATCACCACGCGCTGGTTCATCCCGCCCGAGAGCTGGTGCGGGTAGCGGCGCATGACGCCCGCGGGATCGGAGATCTGCACCTTCTCGAGCATCTCCTTCGCCCGGTCGGCGGCCTCGTCGTCGCCCACCCCCTGCAGCGTGTAGACCTCGGCCACCTGGTCGCCGATGTGGATCGTGGGGTTCAGGGCGGAGGTCGGGTTCTGGTAGACCATCGACACCCTGTTCGCGCGCAGCTCGCGGACGTCGGCCTCACTCATGGCCAGCAGGTCCTCGCCCGCCACGCGAATGCCTCCCTTGCTCACCCGCCCGTTGCGGGGCAGGTAGCGCAGGGCGGCGAAGGCGGCGGTCGACTTGCCGCAGCCCGACTCCCCGACCAGCCCGTACGACTCGCCCTCGGCGATGTGGAGGCTGACCCCGCGCAGGACCTGTTTCCACTGGCCGCGGACGCGGTACTCGACCTCGACGTCCTCGAGCTCGAGCGCGTGCTCGGTGGCCACAGGAGCGGAGGTCATCGCTCGAACGCCTTGGCGATGCCCTCGGCCATGAGGTTGACGCCCACCACCAGGATGCCGATGGCCAGAGCGGGGAACAGCACGGGCCACCAGTAGCCGCCGCTGATCAGCCCGTAGTGCTCGAACACCTGCAGGCCCCAGTCCGGAGCCGGCGCCTGGATGCCGAAGCCCAGGAAGCTCAGCGTGGCCACCGTGAAGATGGCGTAGCCCAGGCGCACGGTGAACTCCACCAGCACCGGACCCATCACGTTGGGCAGGATCTCCGCGAACAGGATGTAGAAGTTGTTCTCGTTGCGCAGCTGAGCCGCGGCCACGTATTCCATTTCACGTTCCTGCAGCACGGCCGCCCGCACGGTACGGGCGATGACGGGCGCGAACACCAGGCCGATCACGATGATCACCGTCAGCTTGGAGGGGCCGAGGGCGACGATCGCCAGGATGCCGAGGATGACCGTCGGGAGGGCGAGGAACGCGTCGATGAAGCGGCTGAGGATGTCGTCGACGGCCCCGCGGAAGTAGCCGGTCACGAGGCCGAGCGCGGTGCCGAGCACCGTGCCGAGCAGGGTGGCGGCCGGCGCGACGATGAGGATGTCGCGCGCGCCCACGATCACACGCGAGAGCACATCCCGCCCGACCCGGTCGGTGCCGAACACGTGCGAGCCGTCAGGCGGCGCGAGGTCGTTGACCGGGTCGGTGGCGAAGGGGTCGTCCGGCGCCAGCGCCTCGCCGAAGATGGCGAAGATCACGAAGAGCCCGACGATCACCAGGCCGGCGATGAAGCTCCCGGAGCGCAGGAGCAGCCGCAGGCGCTCGCGCTGGGCCGTGCGTTCGACGGCGGTGGTGGGCGCCGCCGCGGAGGATCCGGAGGCGACGTCGGGTCCCGAGGCCGACGTGCTCATTGCTCGCTCCCGAGACGGACGCGAGGGTTGAGGACCGAGTAGGCGATGTCGGCGAAGAGCGTGGCCACGAGGTAGACGATGCCGACGACCAGGATGCCGCTCTGGAGCATCGGGAAGTCGTTCCCTTGGGCGGCCTCGAACAGCGCCTGCCCGAGGCCGTTGTAGTTGAAGATCAGCTCGATCACCACGAGACCGCCGATCAGGTAGCCGAGCTGGGTGGCCACCACGGCGATCGTGGGCAGGAGCGAGTTGCGCAGCACGTGTCGGCGGACGACGGTCTTCTGCGGCAGGCCCTTGATCGTCGCCGTGCGGGTGTAGTCCGCGTCGAGCGACTCGATGGTGCCGGCCCTCGCCATGCGGGCGATGTAGCCGAACAGCACGAACACCAGGCACAGGGCGGGCAGGACCAGGTAGTGGAGCTGGCTGAAGAAGCCGGACCCCGGCGGCGCGGTGGCCGTGGAGGGAAAGATGCCGAGCGTGAGGGCGAAGATGATGATCAGTAAAACGGCCCACACGAAGTCGGGCACCGCGGTGGCCGAGAGACCCCCGATCGACACGAAGCGGTCGCGGAAGCTGCCCTCCTTGAGGGCGGCCCAGACACCGCCGGCGATGGCCAGCGGCACCACGATGATGAAGGCCAGCAGCGCGAGCTTGGCCGAGTTTATGATTGCCGGGCCGATCACGTCCTCCACCGGCTGCCGGAAGACGCGCGAGTCGCCCATGTCACCGGTGGCCACACCGCTGATCCAGTCCCAGTACTGCACCGGGAGCGGGTCGTTGGCGCCCAGCTCCTCGTTGAGGGCGTCGACCGACTTCTGACTGGCGAACGGCCCGAGGATGCTGCGCCCGACGTCACCCGGAAGCACCTGCGCGCACAGGAACACGACGACGCTGAGGATCAGCAGCGTGACGAAGGCCAGGAGGACGCGCTTGAGGATGTAGCGGCCCACTACGTAAGCCCCGCGCGGCTGACGTCGGTGTGGCCCATGGCGTTCGTCTCGACGCCGGCCACGTAGTCCTTCGCGCCCGACAGGAAGTAGTAGAAGTAGGTGAACATGATCGGCACCTCGTCCAGCAGCAGCTCCTGGATCTGCTTGGAGTACCGGCGCTGTTCGTCGAGGTCGACGGCCGCGACGTAGTCCTCGACCAGCGAGTCGTAGCGCTTGTTTCGAAAGTGGGCGCCGTTCCAGGTGCCCTTGCTGTTGAGCGGCGCGCCCAGCACGACGTTGGGCACGCCGCGGTGGCCGTATTCGGTGATTCCCATCGTGGAGTCGAGCCAGGGCGACTTGCCGTAGGTTGCATCGCCGAAGTAGGTGGCCTGGTTGGTGATGTTGAGGTCGACGCGGATGCCGGCCTCCCGCACGTCCTGCTGAATGAGCTGAGCGAGGTCGGGCATCTCGAAGCCATCCCAGCCGGTTACCGGCACGCTGAAGCCGCCCTCCTTGCCGGCGGCGGCCAGCAGCTCCTTGGCCTTGGCCACGTCCCGCTGGCGCTGCTCGACCTTCGCGGTCGAGCGGTAGATCGGTGCGAAGGGGCTGTCGTTGCCGTAGTCGGCCTTCGTGTCCAGCAGGCCGTCCACCAGGGCGCGCCGGTTGACCAGCAGGGCCATGGCCTGGCGGACGCGCTTGTCCTTGAACGGCTCCTTGTCGTTCCGCAGGTGGACCTGGCGGTGCGCGGCGGACGCCAGCTCTGTGGTGATAACCGAGTCGTCGGTGAGCAGCGCCTTGCCGCCGGAGACCGAGAACTGCACCACCACGTCCACCTCGTTGCCCTGGAAGCCGAGCACGAGGCTCTGCTCGTTCGTGTAAAAGACGATCTCCTGGCGCTCGGTCAGGGCCCTGCGGCCGGGCGCCCAGTAGTCGGGGTTGGGCACCAGGGTAATGCCGACCCCCTGCTCGAAGCGGTCGAGCTTCCAGGGGCCGGTCCCGATGAAATTCTTCTCCCAGTCCCCGTCGTAGTCCTTGGGCAGGATGATCGTGTTGTAGTTGTCGGAGCTCGTGAGGTAGGGGAAGTTGCCGTTGGGCGCGTCGAGCTGGAACTCCACGGTCGAGGCGTCCACGGCCTTGGTGTTGCCCTTGGACAGCACCCCGGTGAACGCCGAGAGCGCGTTGGAGCCGTTGTCGGGGTCGGCGAGGCGGTCGAAGGTGGTGGCCACGTCCTCGGCGTCCATCGTCTTGCCGTCGTGGAACTTGACGCCCTTGCGCAGCTTGAAGGTCCACACGCTGCCGTCCTCGTTGGGCTTCCAGCTCTCCGCGAGCCGTGGCTCGGGGTTGAGCTCGCGATCGGACCAGATCAGGTACTCGCCGGTCTGGCCGAGGATGGTGAGGCCGGCCTGGCTGTTGACGGTGACCGGGTCGAGCGCCCCCGGCGGCTGCTGCTGGCCGACGCGGAGGGTGCCACCCGGCTGCGCCTTCGCGGTCTGCGCCTCGTCCTTGGCCTCGAGGTCCTGTCTGGAGACCCCGCACGCGGTCGCCAGGAAGCTGAGCAGCGGCACCGACATCCCGACGACGGCCCCCCTGCGCATGAACTCACGCCGGCCGATCTTCCCGGCCCGGAGCTCGTCGATCAGGTGATTCTCGAGCTCGCTCCTGGTGGCCCTGATGGAGTCGACCCGTTGGTCGTTTGGGTTCACCCAGATCCTCCCTGGGGGAACCCTACGGCATGACGGGCGCGGGGTGGAGGAAGCCCGTCCGAATCAGCTCCAGCGCACGCTCCACGTCCGGGGCCAGGGAGCGGTCACACGTGACGGGATCGATCGCCGCCACCGCGCGGTCCATGGCCGCGGCGAGCGCCGGGGGCAGCGCCTCCCCGCGGAGATCGTGCGCCTGGCGGAGTGCCACGAGCTCGTACGCCAGGGTCAGCTCGACGTTGCTGAGCAGGCGGCCGAGCTTGTCGGCCGCCAGACCGGTAAAGGCCTGGAAGTCCTCCTGCCCCGATGAGGTGTCGCCGGCATGCACCGAGGCCGGGGCGGCCAGAAGACGGTTCTCGGCGCACAGGCCCACCACCGACTTGTGCAGCGACACCAGCCCGCAGTGACCCCGATCCGGGTCGGGGGAGAGCTGCTCCGGGAGGCCCGAGAAGCGGCTGTCGAGCAGCCGGTGGAGGCGCTTCTCGCTCAGCGCGCCCACCTGGGCGAAGGCGATCGCGAGCGAGTCCAGCGCCAGCGCGAGCGCCTGCGAGTGGAAGTTGCCGCTGGGATAGAAGCCCGCCGGCTCGCCGGCGTCGGCCTCGAGCCACAGCGGGCTGTCGGTGACAGCACGCAGCTCGCGCTCCAGCTGGGCGTCGAGCCCGGCCAGCACGTCGCCCGCGGCGCCGTGCACCTGCGGCAGCACCCGGAACGACACCGGCGCCTGCGGCGCGTCGTCCAAGGGCTCCTGGCCGCCGAGCAACTCGGCCAGCCGAGCGTGTACCCGAAGCTGACCGGGGTCGCCCTTCAGCCTGCCGATCCGGGGCGAATAGGGCCGGGCCGATGCGCCGAGGAGCGCCGCGGCCATGGCTCCGAGCAGGGTCGCCTGCTCCAGCACCGAGGCGGCCCGAGGGGCCAGGGCCGCCGCCAGGGCCGGCGCCAGCGGGGCGCCGTTGACGAGCGCCAGGCCCTCGCGGGCCTTCAGCTCGTAGGGCGTGAGGCCCCGCACGGCGAGCGCGTCGGCCGCGCTGGCCCGTTCACCGGCCTCCTCGACCTCACCCTCCCCGATGAAGGTCTGGAAGAGATGGCACAGGGGGATCGTCTCGCCGGCCGTGCCCGGCCGGCTGGCCGGGACCACGGGGCTCCAGCCGTCGTTCAGCCGGTCGGCGATGAAGACGCACAGCTCCGCGCTGACGCCGGCCTGCCCGCTGAGGAAGCCGGTCAGCCGCAGCAACATCGCGCCGCGCACCACTTCCTCGGGCAGCGGGGGCCCCACGCCTGCGGCGCGCCCCACGAGGATCGACCGCTGTAGCGGCAGCTGATCCTCCAGCTCGATCGACCGCGACCGGAGATACCCGAGGCCGGTGGTAACCCCGTAGGCGCTCACGCCCTCGGCCAGGAGATCGAGCACTCCCCGGCGGCAGGTCTCCACGTGGCGCAGCAGCCGCGGATCGATCGCCACGGGCTCGCGCTCGTGCACGATCCGGCGGTAACCGTCGCGGTCGAGCTGGTCGTGAGCCTCCAGGACGAGCACGGCTCAACGGTATTGCAGCATCGTGCCCACGCCGCGCTCGGTCGCGCGCTCGTAGAGCAGCTGGCCCACCGCCACGTCGGTGGTGGCCAGCCCGCGGTGCCAGAGGAGAACGCGCTCGTCGTCCGTCTCCCGGCCGGTCCGCCGGCCGGCGACGATCTGGCCGAGCTCCGCGTGGAGGTTGTCGCTGGTGAGCAGACCCTGCTCGACGTGGGCCCGCAGCGCGCCGAAGCGCCCCTGCCGGCACTGCTCCCAGTCGTCGACCACGATCTTGTCCATGACGGAGGTGAGCGACAGCTCGACGGCGCTCATCGTCCCGTAGGGCACCACCAGCGCGCCGGGGGCGATCCAGTCGGTCAAGAGCAGCGGCCGCGGCTCCTCCAGGCGGGTGGCCTCCACCACGATGTCGGCGCCGCGGACCGCCTCCTCCGCCGTATCGACCACGCGGACGGGCTTGCCGAGCGCCTCGCGCAGGGCCTCGCCGAAGGCCTCCCGCGACTCGGCACGCCGGCTTGTGACCCGGATCTCCTCCAGGTCGAACTCGGCGTCCAGCAGCGTCACGTTGGAGAACGCGGTGCCGCGCGCCCCGATGTGCCCCAGCACCTTGGCCTCCCGCCGGGCCAGGTGCCGGGCGCCGATCGCCGTGACCGCTCCGGTGCGCCGTTCGGTGATCTCGGTGGCGTCGACGATCGCGCGCGGTACGCCGGTGCGCGGGTCGTACAGCGTCAGCAGGGCGAGCTCCGAGGGCAGCCCGACCCGGTAGTTGTCCACGTAGTCGCCGACCACCTTCACGCCGGCCACGCCGAGCGGCGCGATGTAGGCGCGCAGGAGGTTGAAGTGGCCGTTGAAGGCCGGATCGGGGACCAGATGCTCGCGGGGCTCGAGCACCACCTCGTCGTCGCCCTGGGCCCGCAACGCTCCTTCGACCGCCGACAGGAGGTCGGTGTCCGACAGCGCGAGCTCCTCCACGTCGGCCGCGGAGAGGAAGCGGATCTCGATCATCCGAAAACCACGTGAAGCTCCGGTGGCTTGCGGAACACCAGGCCGCGGGGAGCGGCCGGGCGGGCCGGATCGAGACGCAGGCGGGGCAGCCGCTCGAGCAGCCGGGCGATCGCGGTGTGAGCTTCGAGGCGCGCGAGATGCATCCCGATGCACACGTGGGGTCCCCCGGCGAAGGCGAGGTGCCGGCGTGCGTTGGGCCGCCGGAGGTCGAAGCGGTCCGGGTCGGGGAACTGCTCCGGGTCGCGGTTGGCGCCCGCGATGGAGATGGTGACCAGTTCGCCGCGTTCGATCGCCGCGTCGCCGAGCCGGACGTTGCTGGTCGCGTAGCGGTCGATCACCGCCGCCGCCGGCTCCAGCCGCAGCGATTCCTCGACCGCGTCCGCCACCAGGCCGGGGTCGGCCTCGACCAGCGCCCTCTGCTCGGGGTTGGCGAGCAGATGGAGCACCGCGTTGGCGATCATCCCCTCGGTCGTCTCGATGCCGCCGAACATGAGCACGGCCGCATTGGAGGCGACCTCCTCCTGGGTGAGCCGGCCGGCGGCCTCCGCCAGCAGCGAGGAGCCGGGATCGGCGCTCTGGGCCGGCACGAGGCTCGTGCGCAGCTCCTCGAACGCCTCCTCGCCGGCCGGCGTCACCGGCCTGCCCGCCGCCACCCCGGTCACCGAGTCCACGATGGCGTCGTACCAGGCCAGGATGGTTGCGGCGCTCGTGCCCTCGATGCCGAGGGCCCGGGCGACGATCCCGACGGCCAGGGGACCGGCCAGGCCGCGGCGCAGCTCCGCGCGCCCCGCCGGCTCGAACGCGTCGATGAGCCGGTCGGTCTCGGCCGCCACCGGCCCCGTGAAGCCCTCGCGGACGGCCTCGAGGCGAAACGGCCGCACGAACGGATCGCGGTGCCGGGCGTGCTCGTCGCCGTCGAGGGTGAGCATGCTCGGTCCCACCACCCGGCCCGTGGAGAAGCGCGGGTCGTCGACCGTGAAGGAGGTGGAGTCGCGCATCGCCCGCAGCGCGAGGTCGCGCCGGGTGACGAGCCATGCCCCGAGCGCGGGCAGCCACGAGACCGGCTCGTGGGCGCGAAGCCGCGCGAGCAGCGGGTGCGGATCGGCCTCGAGCTCCTCGAGACCGGCGGCGGCGCCGATCGGGAACGAGTCCCGCCTCCCATTCCGCTGCTTGGTTGCGTCGGCCACCCCGCTGAAGTCTGCCGAGGTGTGCCCGACGGCGGTACGGTGCCCTCGATGCCCACGCTCGCCCAGGTGGAAGAGGTGGCTCGCGGCGGCCCACCGCGGCCGCTCGACGCCGCCGAGCGGGCGCGAATCGAGACCGCCCGGGCGGTGATCGAGGCGGCCATGGCCTCCGAGCGGCCGGTCTACGGGGTGACCACCGGCTTCGGTCAGCTCGCCTCGGTGCGCGTGCCGCCCGGCGACGCCGCCCGCCTCCAGGTGAACCTCCTGCGCTCGCACGCCGTGGGCGCCGGCTCGCCGCTCGAGGAGGAGGTGGTGCGCGGGATGCTGCTCCTGCTCGCCGGATCGTTGCGGCGGGGCCACTCCGGCGCCCGGGTGGAGCTGGTGGAGCTCGTGCTGGCGCTGCTGGAGCGGGGGGTCGTCCCGGTGGTGCCCAGCCGGGGATCGGTGGGATCGTCGGGCGACCTCGCGCCGCTCGCGCACCTCGCGCTGGTGCTGATCGGCGAGGGCGAGGCGACCGTCGCGGGAGAGCGGATGCCGGGCGGGCAGGCGCTGGCGCGCGCGGGACTACAGCCGATCGTGCTCACCGCCAAGGAGGGCCTCGCGCTGATCAACGGCACGCACCTGATGGCCGCCGCGGGCGTCCTGGCCGTCCGGGACGCGCGGCGCCTGCTGGACGCTGCGATCGTCGCGGTGGCCCTGTCGCTCGAGGCGTTCAAGGGGTCCACCGTGCCGTTCGACGAGCGGCTGCACGCGGTGCGGCCCCAGCCCGGTCCCGCACGCGCGGCCGCCCGGCTGCGGGCGCTCCTGGCCGGGAGCGAGGTGGTGAGAAGCCACGCCGACTGCGGCCGGGTGCAGGACCCCTACACCCTGCGCTGCGCGCCGCAGGTGATCGGAGCGGTGGACGATGCCCTGCGCTACGTGGCGACGGCGATCGAGCACGAGCTCGAGGCCGTGACCGACAACCCGCTCGTGTTCCCGGCGGCCACCGAGGCCCCGGGGGCCGGGGACGTGCTCGCCGGCGGGAACTTCCACGGCCAGCCGCTGGCCCTGCCGCTCGACCACCTCGCGCTCGCCCTGTGCGAGCTGGCCTCCTTCAGCGAGCGGCGCATCTACGCCCTGCTCTCCCCGAGCTACGCCGGGCTGCCGCCGTTCCTCTCTCCGGAGCCCGGCCTCAGCTCGGGGCTGATGATCGCCCAGTACGCCGCCGCTGCGCTGGTGAACGAGTGCCAGGTGCTCTCTCATCCCGCGGGCGCCGGGTCGATACCGACCTCCGCCGGCACCGAGGACTTCAACTCGATGGGCGCGCTCGCCGCGCTCAAGGCCCGGG
This sequence comes from uncultured Thermoleophilaceae bacterium, assembly GCA_963850205.1. Classification (GTDB taxonomy): domain Bacteria; phylum Actinomycetota; class Thermoleophilia; order Solirubrobacterales; family Thermoleophilaceae; genus JACVRW01. The sequence continues at coordinate 505,217 of CAWKKJ010000017.1, forward strand.
CCGTGGTCGCCGGCGCCGCTCACGTGATCGCCACCGAGCTCGTCTGCGCCTGCCAGGGCCTCGAGTTCCACCGCCCGCTGCGCACGACGGCGATCCTCGAGGGGGCGGTCGAGCAGGTCCGAGCCTACGTGCCCAGGCTGGAGGAGGACCGCTCGCTGGCCGCGGAGCTCGCCGCGCTCGCGGACGCGCTTCGGACCGGCGCCCTGACGTTCGCGACCACGGAGGTGGTGGTGTGACCACACCGGCCCAGGGGCTGCGCTGCCGCGGCTGGCAGCAGGAGGCCGCGCTTCGCATGCTCCAGAACAACCTGCATCCCGACGTGGCCGAGCGCCCGGAGGAGCTCGTCGTCTACGGCGGCATCGGCAAGGCGGCGCGCAACCGGGCCTGTTACGAGGCCATCGTGCGCGAGCTCGAGTCGCTCGGCGACGGCGACACGCTCCTGGTCCAGTCGGGCAAGCCGGTGGCGGTGTTCGAGACCCACCCCGCCGCCCCCCGCGTGCTGATCGCGAACTCGAACCTGGTGCCCGATTGGGCCACGTGGGAGCACTTCCGCGAGCTCGACGCCGCCGGGCTCATGATGTATGGCCAGATGACCGCCGGGTCCTGGATCTACATCGGGACCCAGGGCATCCTGCAGGGCACCTACGAGACCTTCGCGGCGCTCGCCCGGCTGCGGTTCGACGGTTCGCTGCGCGGCCGGCTCGTGGTGACCGCCGGCCTCGGGGGCATGGGCGGGGCCCAGCCGCTGGCCGTCACGATGAACGGCGGCGCAGCGCTGTGCGTGGAGGTCGACCTGCAGCGGATCGAGCGGCGGATCGCCACCGGCTACCTCGACGAGCGCGCCGGGCTCGCTGGACGATGCGCTCCGGCGCACCGAGCAGGCTCGCGCCGACGGCGCGCCGCTGTCGATCGGGTTGCTCGGAAACGCGGCCGAGGTGCTGCCAGAACTCGTTCGGCGCGGCGTGGAGATCGACGTGGTCACCGATCAGACGAGCGCCCACGATCCGCTCAACGGCTATGTCCCCGCCGGCCTGACGGTCGAGCAGGCCGACGCCCTGCGACGCGACGACCCGGACGACTACCTGCGCCGGGTCGGGGAGAGCGTGCTCGCGCACGTCGGCGCGATGCGCGCCCTTGGGCAGGCCGGCGCCGAGGCCTTCGACTACGGCAATGCTTTGCGCGGCCTCGCGGCCGAGCACGGCGACGAGGACGCCTTCTCCTATCCGGGTTTCGTCCCCGCGTACATCCGGCCGCTCTTCTGCGAGGGAAAGGGGCCGTTTCGCTGGGTGGCGCTGTCGGGCGACCCCGCCGACATCCACGCCACCGACGCCGCCATCCTGGACCTGTTCGGCGAGCAGGAGACCATCGCTCGCTGGATCCGCCTGGCCGGCGAGCGGGTCCACTTCCAGGGCCTCCCGGCCCGCATCTGCTGGCTCGGGTACGGCGAGCGCCACCGGGCCGGCCTGCGCTTCAACGAGATGGTGGCCTCGGGCGAGGTGCGTGGCCCGATCGTCATTGGTCGCGACCACCTCGACGCGGGGTCGGTGGCCTCGCCGCAGCGCGAGACCGAGGCGATGAGAGACGGATCCGACGCGGTGGCTGACTGGCCGGTGCTGAACGCGCTCCTGAACACCGCGACCGGGGCCAGCTGGGTGTCGTTTCACCACGGCGGGGGCGTGGGGATGGGCAAGTCCCTGCACGCCGGCCAGGTGTGCGTGGCCGACGGCACCGAGCTCGCCGGCGAGCGCATTCGCCGCACCCTGCTCGCCGACCCCGGCCTGGGAGTGGCCCGCCATGTGGACGCCGGCTATCCCGAGGCGATCGAGGCGGCCGACCGGCTCGGGGTGCACATCCCGATGCGCGCCGGCGAAGAGCCGGGCGGATGACCGGGTTCGCCGGCCAGGAGCCGGACGGGAACGAGGACGAGGGGGCGGGCGCCCTCCTGGCCGCCACCGCGAGAGACGTGTGCGTGCGCGACGCGGCGCAGATCCTGCGGCCCCCCACCGACGGGCTGCCCTACCTCCGTCACGACCGGGCGGGCGAGCTCGCTCTCGACGGGGGCACGCTCGCGATCGGCGCCGGCCGCGTCGCGGGCTTCGAGCCGGACGGCGGCGCCGGCGTCCACGTCGACGCCTCGGGCTGCGCGGTCGTCCCCGGGTTCGTCGACTGCCACACGCACCTGCCCTTCGCGGGCTGGCGCGCCGGGGAGTACGAGCAGAAGGTCACCGGGGTCCCGTACGAGGAGATCGCCCGGGCCGGAGGCGGGATCGCCGCCTCGGCACGCGCTTTCGCCGCCACGGACGACGACGCGGTGCTGCGTCAGGCGCGTGGCCTGGCCGGCGAGATGCTCGGCCACGGAACCACGGCCTTCGAGACCAAGTGCGGCTACGGGCTGGGCGTTGAGGCCGAGCTGCGCTCGCTCCACCTGGCCGACCGGCTCGGCCAGCAGGTGGCCCAGCAGACCGCCGGCACCGCCCTGCTCGCCCACAGCGTGCCGCCGGGGCTCGATGCCGACCAGTGGATGGACGTGGTGGAGGAGATGCTCCCGCGCGTGACCGCCACCACCGGGGCCCGCGCGCTGGACATCTTCGTGGAGACGCTGGCTTTCTCGAACGAGCATCTGGCCCGCATGGGGCGCCTGGCCAGGCAATACGGCCTGATGCTTCGCGCCCACGTCGAGCAGTTCGCGACCCACCGCTCGGTGGGCGTCGCGCTCGAGCACGGCGCCCGGTCGGTGGACCATCTCTCCTGCCTGCATCCCGACGACATCGCCCCGCTGGCCGCGGCCGAGTGCGCCGCGGTGCTGCTGCCCGGAGCCGAGTTCATGGGCGGCGAGGCGCTGGCGCCCGGCCGTGAACTGAGCGACGCGGGGGCGATCTGCGTGCTGGCCACCGACCTCAACCCCGGAACCTCGCCAATCGCGTCGCTGCCGGTGATCGCCGGGCTGGCGGTCCGCCGCTACGGCTGGAGCGTGCGTGAGGCCGTGCTGGCCGTGACGCTCAACGCGGCCTGGGTGATCGGGCGCTCGGGCGACCTCGGCTCGCTCGAGCCCGGCAAGCGGGCCGACTTCCTCCTGCTCGACGGCCCGCTCGAGCACCTGCCCTACCGCTTCGGCCACAACCCGGTGGCCGCCTGCTTCGTCGACGGCCTGCCGGTCTTCGTGCGCCCCGACGCGGCCTGGCGGCTTTCGGCCGGACCGTGACGGTTCGCGCGGGGGACCTGGCCGGCCTGCTGGCCGGGCTCGAGCCCATCGGGCGCTCGAACGGCGGCACGACCCGCCTGGCCTGGACGCCCGAGCACGAGGCCGCCGAGGCCTGGTTCGCCAAGGCCGCCGCGCGCGTCGGCCTGCGTGCGGAGCGCGACCCGGCGGGAAACCTGTGGGCCTGCCCCGAGGAGCCCGGGCCCTGGTGGGCCGCCGGCTCGCATCTGGACAGCGTGCGCGAGGGGGGCCGCTACGACGGGGCCCTGGGGGTGGCGGCCGGCTTTGCCATCGCCGCCGCCAGCGCGGCGCCGCTGGCGGTGCTCGCGTTTGCCGACGAGGAGGGCGCGCGCTTCAACACTCCCACCTTCGGGAGCCGGGCCCTGGCCGGGACCCTCGACATCGACGACGTCCTGTCCCGTGTCGACGACGGCGGGGTGACGCTCGCGGACGCGATGCGGGCGGCGGGCGCCGATCCGGCCGGCCTGAGGGATGCGCCCGGCTGGCTCGACCGGCTGCGCGGGCTGCTCGAGCTGCACATCGACCAGAGCACCGACGTGGCCGAGCAGGCCGTGCCGGCGTCAGTGGTGAGCGGCCTGGCCGCCCGGATGCGGGTGCAGGCCGAGCTTGCTCGGGGCGGCCGACCACGCCGGCACCACCCGCACCGAGGCCCGCCGCGACGCGCTGCTCGCGGCGGCCAGGCTGATCGTCCGTTCCGACGAGCTGGCCGGGCCCGAGATGGTGGCCACCGCCGGGCGCATGCTGGTGGAGCCGAACGCTCCCACCACGGTGCCCGCCCGCGTGCGGCTGTGGCTCGACGCACGAGCGGCCCGGCCGGCCGAGGTCGACGCCTGGTGGTCGGGCCTGCAGGCGGCGGCGGACGAGCTGCGGGCGGCCACCGGAGTGGAGGTGCGAGCGACCGTGGCGTCGGCCAACCCGGGCACCTCCTTCGATCCCGAGGTGAGGCGGGCGCTGACGCGGGCCGCGGAGCGGACGGGGCTTCAGGCCGCCGAGGTGGTCTGCTTCGCCGGGCACGACGCGGGGGTGATCGCGCAGCGCCGGCCGGCCGGCATGGTGCTGGTGCGCAACCCGGCCGGCGTGAGTCACGCCCCGGATGAGGACGTGAGCCTCGAGGACGCGGCGGCGGCGGCCGCAATCCAGCAGGCGGCCCTGGAGGCGCTGGTGTGACCGGGGAGCGCCGGGAGGCCTCGGTGCCGGCGATGGTCAACGCCCACTCGCACGCCTTCCAGCGGGATCTGCGCGGCCGGGCCGAGCGCCCGTCCGCGGGCGACGACTTCTGGAGCTGGCGGGACGCGATGTATCGCCTGGCCTCCTCGCTCGATCCCGAGTCGATGCGCGAGGTGGCAGGGCGGGCCTATCGGGAGATGGCAGCGGCGGGCTACGGGGCCGTGGGCGAGTTCCACTACGTGCACCACGGGCCGGACGGGCGGCCCTACGACGATCCGAACGCGCTCGCGATCGCCGTGGCCGAGGCCGGCCTGGCGGCGGGGCTCACCGTGGTCCTGCTCCCGGCGGCCTACCACCGGGCGGGCTGGGACGGCGATCACCTCGAGCCGGACCCCGGCCAGCGCCGCTTCTGCGATCCGTCGGTGGAGGCCTTTCTCGCGCGGGTGGACGCGCTGCGAGGCTGGGCCGGCGGGCGGGCGGGGCTGCGGGTGGGCGTGGCGGCGCACAGCGTTCGGGCGGTGCCGGCCGAGTGGCTCGCCGCGATCGCGCGCTACGCCGACGAGCACAGCCTCGTTCGTCACGTGCACGCGGCCGAGCAGCGCCGGGAGCTCGAGGAGTGCCACACCGAGCACGGCTGCTCGCCGATCGAGCTGCTCGAGCGGAACGGCTTCCTGGGCGAGCGGACGAGCGTGGTGCACGGCATCCACGTCTCGGACGCCGACATCGGCCACCTGGCCCGGAGCCGGACCATCGTGGTGTCCTGCCCCACCACCGAGGGCAACCTCGGCGACGGCCACCTGCCGGCGCTTCGCTACCGCGACGCCGGGGTTCGGCTGGCGGTGGGCAGCGACTCGCAGGTCCGCCTCGACCCCTTCGAGGAGGTGCGCGAGCTCGAGACCGGCGCCCGCCGGGAGGGAGAGACGCGCATGGCCCTGCTGGCCGGGGCCGGCGACCTGTGGAGCGACCTCGCCCGCAACGGAGCCGCCAGCCTCGGGCTCTCGGAGGCGGATGCCCATCGGGTGGTTGTCGACCGCGACCATCCCGACCTGCACGGAATCGCCGACGACGATCTGCGGGCGGCCCTGGCCACCTGCGCGTCGGCCGGGGTCGTGGTGCGGCTGGACTGACGGCCCGGGTGCGGCTATCCGTATTGGCCGCAGAGCAAATCGGGTTCACAATCCCTGTGCAATGGGCCGCAGCGTCCTCATCGTCGACGACCACCCGAGCTTTCGGGCGAGCGCCCGCCTGCTGCTGGAATGCGAGGGCTACCGGGTGGTGGGCGAGGCCGAGGACGGCCTGTCCGCGCTGCAGGAGGTGGAGCGCCTGGCTCCCGACGTGGTGCTCCTGGACGTGCAGTTGCCCGACATCGACGGCTTCGAGGTGGCCGCCAGGCTGATCGCGGGCAACGGGGCGTCGCCGGCCATCGTGCTCACCTCCAGCCGGGACGTCGAGGACCTGGGCCCGCTCGCCGCCGACGAGGCGCTGCGCGGCTTCGTGCCCAAGTCCGAGCTCTCGGGCGCGGCGCTGGAGGCGCTCCTCTGACCGGGCTGCGCCGCGCGCTCTGGGGGTTGGCAGGCGCCGGCTTCGTCGCCGGCGGGCTCACGGCGGCGGTCATCGGCTCGAGCGACTTCATCGGGAGCCGGGACCTGGTCGCGGTCCTCACCCTGCTGGTGGGCTGGGGCTTCATCGGCGTCGGGCTGGTGGCCTGGGGCTACCGGCCCGAGAATCGCCTGGGCACGCTGATGACCGCCACCGGCTTCGCCTTCTTCCTGTCGATGGCCGGCCTCTCCGACCTGCCATTGCTCTTCCTGATCGGCAACGTCCTCGGCTCGCTGTTCATGGCCACGGCGGTTCACCTGCTGCTGGCCGCCCCGACCGGGAGGCTGCAGAGCACCTGGGACCGCCGCCTGGTGGCTATCGCCTACCTGATGGTGACCGTCATCGTGCTGCCGGCCTACTTCTTCGCCGACCCCAGGGACGACTGGGGCTGCGAGCGGTGCCCCGAGAACCTGATCCTCGTCAGCAACGACGACACGGCGCTGGCGGTGATCAGCCTGGTGATCAACGTCGCGGCCATCGCCTTCGTCATCGCGGTGCTCGTGCGCCTGGCGGGGCGGTGGCGGCGGGCGTCGGCCCCCGAGCGCCGCCTGTTCGCTCCCTTCTACGCCGCCGGCATGGTGCTGATGGCCACGCTGATCGTCTTCTTCACCCTCAGCACCGCCGTGATCGACAAGGCCGAGGGCGGCGAGGCTCGAGATATCCTCGCGCTGATCGCCCTGGTCCCCCTGGCGGCGGTGCCCTACCTGTTCCTGTACTCGCTCGTGCGCGCGCGCATGTTCCAGGGCGGCGCCGTGAGGGAGCTGGTGGGAAGGGTGAGCCAGGCGCCGCGCCCCGGCGAGCTGCGCGACGCGCTCGCCGAGGCGCTCGAGGACCCCACGCTCGACCTGGCCTACCAGCTGCCCGACGACCACCGCTGGGTGGATGCCGATGGCCGGCCCATGGAGCTGCCCGCGGAGGGCTCGGGCCGCACCGCCACCCGGGTGGAGCGCGACGGCGAGTGCATCGCCGCCATCGTGCACGACGCCACCTTGGGCGAGGACCACGGCCACGTCGACGCCGTGGGGGCAGCGGCGCTCCTCAGCATCCAGAACGAGCGCCTCGACGCCGAGCTGCGGGCCAAGGTGGAGGAGCTGCGCGACTCCCGGCGGCGGATGCTGCGGATCGGCCTGGAGGAACGGCGCCGCCTGGAGCGCGACCTGCACGACGGCGCGCAGCAACGGCTGGTGTCGATGGCCCTGAACCTGCGGCTGGCGCGCTCCCGGCTGCGCGAGGACCCGGAGGGCGCGGAGCGGCTGCTGGCCGGCGCCGGTGACGAGCTGGACGCGGCGCTCGAGGAGCTGCGCGAGCTCGCTCGCGGCATCCATCCCGCGCTGCTGAGCGACCGCGGACTGGACACCGCGCTGGAGACCCTCGTGCATCGGGCGCCGGTACCGGTCACACTGCGGTCTGGCGCCGGCGACGAGCTCCCCGAGGCGGTTGAGCTGGCGGCCTACTACGTGGTCTCCGAGGCACTCACAAACGTGGTCAAGTACGCGCACGCCAGCCAGGCGACGGTCGAGCTGGCCCGCGAGAACGGCCGGCTGGTGGTGGAGGTGGCCGACGACGGGGTGGGCGGGGCCGATCCCGGCCGCGGCACCGGCCTACGCGGGCTGGCGGACCGGCTGGCGGTGCTGGAGGGAAGGCTGGAGGTCGACTCGCAGGTGGGCCGGGGAACGATCGTGAGGGCGAGGATCCCGTGCGAGTAGTGGTCGCCGACGATTCGGTGCTCCTGCGCGAGGGTGTGGTCCGGCTGCTGGAGGAGTGGGGCTTCGAGGTGGTGGCCCAGGCCGGCGACGCCGAGGACCTGCTGCGCAAGGTCAACGCCCACAAGCCCGACGTGGCCGTGGTGGACATCCGCATGCCGCCGACCAACACCGACGACGGCCTTCGCGCCGCGCTGGAGATCCGTGCCTCGCACCGCGATACCGGCGTGCTGGTGCTCTCCCAGTACGTCGAGGAGGGCTATGCCCTCGAGCTGGTGGGCGATGCCGCCGGCGGTGTGGGCTACCTGCTGAAGGACCGGGTGGCCGACGTGGAGCGCTTCGTGGACTCGGTCAAGCGGGTGGCCGAGGGCGGCTCGGCCCTCGATCCCGAGGTGGTGGCCCAGCTCGTGGGCCGCGCCCGCCGCGACGACCCGCTGGAGGAGCTGACCCCGCGCGAGCGCGAGGTGCTGGGCCTCATGGCCGAGGGCCGCTCCAACCACGCCATCGCCGAGCAGCTCGTGGTCACCGAGCGGGCCGTGGAGAAGCACGTGACCAACATCTTCGGCAAGCTCGGCCTGGCCCCGGCTCCCGAGGACCACCGGCGCGTGCTGGCCGTGCTGACCTTCCTCAGGGCCTGACCAGCGCCAGCAGGTACTCGCCCCGGAAGCGCAGGGTGCCGTCGTCCTCGAGGTTCTCCTCGTCCAGGTGGGCGATGTACCTCTCGCGCAGCTCGGGCGCGCGCTCGCCCAGACGGGCCGAGGCCGCGATCAGCGGGCCGAAGCTCTCGAGCATGAAGTCGGCGTAGGCCTCCACCGAGCTGTCGCGCCACTCCACCTCGTGGCGCTCGAACTCGGCCTGGCCCAGCAGCTCGGTCACGTGCTCCTCGGTTCCCCACAGCAGCGGAGCCTGAGCATCGGGCGGCGGCGGCACGAGCTCCGCCGTCGCGGCGAACAGGCGGCCTATCGCCCCCTCCGGGGACCAGCAGCAGATGCCGATGACCCCGCCGGGCCGGCACACCCGCGCCATCTCCTGTGCGGTGCGGGCGTGGTCGGGCGCGAACATGTGCCCGAAGGTGGAGATCACGGCGTCGAAGGCGTCGTCGGCGAAGGGCAGCGCCTCCACGTCTCCCTCCACCCAGTCGACCTCCGCCATGGCGTCGGCGGCGCGCTCGCGGGCGATGGCGAGCAGGTCGGGCGACAGGTCGAGGCCGGTCACGCGGGCTCCGGCGCGGGCCGCCGGAAGCGAGGCGTTGCCGGTGCCGCAGGCGGCGTCCAGCACCGTGCTCCCGGGCGCGATCCCGGCCCGCTCGACCAGGAGCTCGCCCACGGCGAGGATCTTCTCGGCCACCGCGCGGTAGTTGCCCGAGCCCCACATGGCCCGATGCCCCTGCTTCACCTCGTCCACAGCGTCACCTCCTGGATGTCTCCGGCGGGCTCGAAGCCCAGCACCTGGCCGTAGAACGACAGCTCGCTCTCCAGGGCGCTGACGATCGTCTCAGAGCGGCGGAAGCCGTGCTGCTCGCCCTGGTAGGCCAGGTAGGCGTGGGGCACCCCGCTGCTCTTGAGCGCCTCGACCATCTGCTCGGCCTGGGAGGGCGGCACCACCGGGTCCTCGAGTCCCTGCAGCAGCAGCACGGGCACGCGGATGCGGTCGGCGAAGTGGATCGGCGAGCGCTCCCGCCACGTCTCCGCCTCCTCGGGATAGGGCGCGATCAGGCCGTCGAGGTAGCGCGACTCGAACTTGTGGGTGTCGCGGGCGAGGGTCTCGGCGTCCACCACCCCGTAGTAGCTCGCGCCGGCCGCGAAGACCTCGGGCCGGAACACGAGCGCCGCCAGCGTGGTGTAGCCGCCGGCGCTTCCCCCGTGGATGGCGAGCCGCTCCGGGTCCACCTCGCCCTCAGCGGCCAGGTGCTGCGCCGCCGCCACGCAGTCCTCCACGTCCACGATGCCCCAGGCCCCGTGCAGGAGGTTGCGGTACTCGCGGCCGAACCCGGTGCTCCCGCCGTAGTTGACGTCCACCACACCGATGCCGCGGCTGGTCCAGAAGAGGATCTCCTCGTCGAGCCCCATCGGGGCGTGACCCGTGGGGCCGCCGTGGATCTGCACTAGGAGCGGAGGGCGCTCGTCCGGCGGTCCCTCGAGGTCCGGGTGGGCCGGCGGGTAGTAGAAGGCGTGCGCGGTGCGGCCGCCGGCGCTCTCGAACTCGATGGCCCGGGGGACCGAGACGAAGCCGCTCGGCAGCGGCTCGTCGCTCGCAGGACGTAATACCCGCTCGCCGTCCGCCTCGCTCCAGCTGACCAGCTCCAGGCCCCGGTCGGGCGCTCCCGCGATGAACAGCAGCCGGTTGCCGCGCGAGCGAAGGAAGGGAAAGCCGAAGGTGGTGTAGGGCAGGTCGACCTCCGACAGGCGCCCATCTCGCAGAAGGCAGAGGCGCTCGACGGCCCGCTCGGTGCGCACGCAGGCCACGGTTCCATCCTCGAGGAAGGCGTAGGTGGAGCCTCCGAACAGCCACAGAGGATGGCCGAGGTCGGCCCGCTCGTGGGTGACCTGCCCGCCGTCGTTGTACAGGTTCCACCAGCCGTCGCGGTCGGAGATCCAGTGGAGGTCGCCGGCGGGGCTCCATTCCGGCTGCCAGATCGCCTCCTCCGGGCCGCCGGCCACCCGGCGGTCGTCCAGCCAGAGCTCGCAACCGTCCCAGGGCATGTTGGGGTGGTCCCAGCAGATCCAGCACAGGGCCCCGTCGTCCGTGCGCACGCGCGGGAACGCGTAGAAGTCGCGGCCCGAGGCGAGCACCTCCGGCTCGCCGCCGGCCGCGGGCACGCTCACCACCTCGTTCACCGGCTCGCCCGCGCCGCCGTGGGTCTCCCGCACACACACGACATCGCCGGCGGGGGTGGTGCGGCCGTCGGCGTAGCGATACGGCCCCTCCGGCGTGATCGGCACGGGCTCGGCGCCCGGCTCCAGGCGATAGAGGCGCTGGTCGCCGGAATTCGAGAGATAGGCGGTCTGCCCGCTGAGCAGCCATGCCCCGCAGCCGTACTCGTGCACCTTGGTCCGGACGTCGAACGAGGGCGGCGTGACGTCCTCGCCGTCGCGCACCAGCGCGGTCCGTCCCTCGGCCAGCGGCCGCCGCTCCAGCCACCAGGCGGCGCCGTCCTCGCCCAGGGCGGGCTCGGACAGCCGCACACCGGCCTGGGCCACGTCGGCGGCGCCGATCACTGAGGGCCAGGAGCCGTAGGGAGCGTGGCTCACGCGGTGATCTTCGCCGAACCGTGAACCTGGTGTTACCCGTACCGCTTCCAACGCACCCGCGTGGCACTCTGCAGGCCCATGGATTCCATCGTCACCGCCACCGACGTTCGCCGCCGCTACGGGGAAGGCGACGCCGCCGTGGACGCCCTCGCCGGGGTGACCACCGACTTCGAGCGCGGGCGCTTTTCCGCGATCATGGGCCCGTCGGGCTCGGGCAAGTCCACGCTGATGCACATCCTGGCCGGGCTGGACCGGCCCACGGGCGGCTCGGTGACGCTCGACGGAACCGAGATCACCGGCCTGGACGACGGCGACCTCACCAAGCTGCGGCGCGACAAGCTGGGCTTCATCTTCCAGTTCTTCAACCTCATCCCCGTGCTGACGGCGGAGGAGAACGTGGTGCTGCCGCTCTCGATCGCGGGGCGCAAGCCGGACGAGGAGTGGATGCGGCAGCTGATCGACACTGTCGGCCTCGCCGACCGGCTGACCCACCGCCCGGCCGAGCTGTCCGGCGGCCAGCAACAGCGCGTCGCGGTGGCGAGAGCCCTGGTCAGCAAGCCGGCCGTGGTCTTCGCGGACGAGCCGACGGGCAACCTGGACTCCAAGTCGAGCCAGGAGATCCTGCAGATGCTGCGGCAGTCGGTCGACGACCTGGGCCAGACGGTGATCATGGTCACCCACGATCCCGAGGCCGCGTCGTACGCCGACCGGCTGGTGGTGCTGCGCGACGGCCAGGTGGTCCACGACGCCGCGGCCGGCACGTCTGACGACGTGATCGAGCTGATGAAGGACGTGGCGTGACCAAGGTCGCGCTCAGGGGCCTGAGGCAGCGCAAGCTGCGGGCCTTCGTGACGATGCTGGCGGTGCTGCTGGGCGTGGCCTTCATCGCCGGCAGCTACGTCCTCACCGATACCATCAACCGCTCGTTCGACGACATCTTCGACGTCGCCTACGAGGGCACCGACGTCGCCGTCTCCTCCAGCACCACAGGCCAGTCCGACAACGGAGAGGTGCCGGCGTTCTCGGATCGTTACCTGGGCGAGGTCCGTCAGGTGGATGGCGTGCAGAAGGCGGCGGGGGGCATCTTCAGCCTGGTGCGCTTCGTGGACGAGAAGGGCGAGCCCCTGAGCACCGCCTTCGCTCCCGAGTTCGTCTCCTCCGTAGCTCCCAAGCCGTTCGAGACGCTCACCTATACCGACGGGCGGCCGCCGGCGACCGCCTCGGAGGCCTCGATCGACGAATCCACGGCGGAGCGCGAGGGACTCGAGCCCGGCGACACGCTGCGCATCGCCGGTCCTGCGGGCGTCAAGGGCTACGAGCTGACCGGCATCCAGCGCCTCGGGAACACCGCATCAGGCGGCTCCGGCACCGCACAGCTGACGCTGGCCGAGGCTCAGCGCCTGACCGAGAAGCGGGGCGAGTTCGACGGGCTTTCGATCCAGGCCGCAGATGGCGTTCGTCCCGAGGACCTCAGCAGCCGCGTCGACGAGGTGCTCCCCGCCCGCCTCACGGTGGAGACCGGGACCGAGGCGGCCGCCCGCCAGGCGCAGGACATCAAGGACGACCTGAGCTTCTTCCGGGTGATTCTCCTGGTCTTCGGCGGGATCGCTCTGCTGGTGGGCAGCTTCCTCATCTTCAACATCTTCTCCATCACCGTGGCCCAGCGAATCCGCGAGCTCGGCCTGCTGCGCACTCTCGGGGGCACCCGCGGCCAGGTGCTGCGCAGCATGATCCTCGAGGCCACGATCACCGGCCTGGTGGGCTCCGTGCTCGGCGTGCTCGCCGGCATCGGCGTCGCGGCCGGCCTGAACGCCATCTTCAAGGCCTTCGGCATCGACCTGCCCAACACCGGGACCGTGATCGCCACCCGCACGGTCCTGCTCGCGTTTGCGGTGGGGATGCTGGTCACGCTGCTCTCGGCGGTCATACCAGCGGTGCGCGCCACCCGCGTGTCGCCGATGGCAGCGCTGCTCGAGGCCGAGCTGCCCGAGAGTCGCACGCGCGGCCGGCTCTTCACGGCCTTTGCGCTGCTGCTCACGCTGGCCGGCATCGCCCTGGCCGCCGCCGGTGTGTTCGGGGTCGCGGACGACCCAAATGCGGGGGCGGGCCTCGCCGGCGGCGGCGCGGTGGCCACGCTGATGGGCGTCTCCATGCTGAGCCCGCGGCTGGTGCGTCCGTTGGCCTCGGTGGCCGGCTGGCCGCTGGAACGGCTGCGCGGGATCACGGGGCGCCTCGCCCGCGAGAACTCGGTGCGCAAGCCGGGCCGCACCGCGGTCACCGCCGGCGCCCTCATGATCGGCCTCGCGGTGGTCGTCTTCGTGACCGTGTTCGCGGCCGGCATCAGCGCCTCGGTGAACAACGCGATCGACCGGAACTTCCAGGGCGACCTCGTCCTGCAGAACAGCGACGGCTTCTCCCCGATCAGCGCCGGCGCCGGCCGGGAGGCCGAGCGCGTGGAGGGCGTGAGAACCGTCTCCTCGCTCAGCTTCGCCGGCTCCGAGCGCGAGGGCAAGGACGTGCCCCTGTCCGGGGTGGACCCGGCGACGGTCAGTGACGTGCTCTCGCTGGACTGGGAGCAGGGCTCGCCGGAGACGCTGTCGGGCCTGTCGGCGCAGGGCGCCGTGGCCGACGACGCCTGGGCGAAGTCGAACGACCTCGACGTGGGCGACACGATCACCGTCCGCACGCCGCTCGAGCGCCGGACGACCTTCACGATCGAGGGAACGGTGAAGGACAACGCGGACCTGCTGCGCAATCTCGTGGTGCCCGAGCAGACGCTGCGGCGCGAGTTCGGTGTCACCCAGCCGAGCATCACCTTCGTGCGCCTCGAGCAGGGCACGAACGCGGCCGCCGTGCAGCGGGAGATCGAGCGGTCCGTCGACCGGCGCTTTCCCACCGTGGACACGCTCAACCAGCAGGAGCTGAAGGACGCCCAGGAGGAGCAGATCAACGTGCTGGTGAGCTTCTTCTACGTACTGCTGGCCCTCGCCATCGTGATCTCGCTGCTGGGCATCGTCACCACGCTCGCCCTCTCGATCCACGAGCGCACGCGCGAGCTGGGCATGCTCCGCGCGGTGGGGATGTCCCGCCGCCAGGTGCGCCGGCTCGTGCGCTACGAGTCGGTGATCACCGCCCTGATCGGCGCCATCCTGGGCACGATCCTGGGCGTGATCTTCGCCGCCTTGGTCTCCCGCCCGCTGGCCGACGAGGGCTTCGAGCTCGCCTACCCGATCGGCACGCTGGTGGTGCTGCTGGTGCTGGCCGCCCTGGCCGGCGTGCTGGCCGCGATCTGGCCGGCCCGGCGGGCGGCGAAGCTTGACGTGCTGCGCGCCCTGGCCTACGAGTGAACGCCGCGCCCAACCAACGCTTGCGCGGCGGCGGGTGACCGCGCTCGAGGTCGTCCGCCGGGCCTTCGCCGACTACAGCAGCGCCGGCCCGCTGGGCGCGGATCCGCGCTGGTGGGACGAGGAGCTCGTGCTGGACGAGAACGACGTCTTCCCCGACAGCACGGTCGTTCACGGCCGGGGCGCGGTGGCGCGACGCCTCGACGAACGCCACACGGTGGCGGGCGGAACGTCCCTGCGCCTGGTCCGCCTGGACGACCTGGGGGAGGACCGGGTGCTCATCCAGCTCAGCCTGGGCGCGGTGGGCCGGGCCAGTGGGATCGCCTTTCCCTTCGACTGGTGGCTGTTGGCCACCGTGCGCGACGGCCGCATCGCGGAGCTGCGCGACTTCAGCGACCGGAAGAGCGCGTGGGCGACCGCGTCCCGGTAACCGGGGTCTCCGAGCTGGTGCTGGAGGTGGTGGATCTCGAGGCCGCCGAAGCCTTCTACGCAGGCCTGCTGGGGCTGCCGGTGGTCGAGCGCTGGACCGACCGCGAGGCGATCTGGGTGATGGCGGGCGAGCGCACCCGGATCGGGCTCTGGCGGCCCCAGGTCGGGCTCGCCGGAGGCCGCGGAGGCGTGCACGTGCACTTCGCGCTGAAGATCGCCGAGGAGGACTTCGACGCCACGGTGGCCGAGCTGCGCCGGCGCGGGCGCGAGGTGGAGGTGATCGGCTTCTCCGACACCCACGGCCGCGCCGCCTATCTGGACGATCCGGACGGCAACGTGGTCGAGCTCTGGACCTGGGACGTGGCGGAGCACCTCCGCGGCGGCTGAGGCCCGGCCCCTGGCTGGCCCCCGGCGTGGAAACGCTCGCCGCGCTGGCTCCCGTCGCGCGGCTGTAACACCGGTCGCTGCGCTGTTGCACCGGAGCCGCCGGCGCGAGGGTGTGGCTTCCAGAAGTCGCGCATATGGCGACTTTCGGAAGCCACACTCGGGCCGGGGCCGCTCGGGCCGTGCCCCTTACCCAGCCCGGCCCCGGTCCCGGCGGGTCCAGGCTGAGCCTGGGCCGGCCCCGCGAACCGTAGGATTCGCCGCCCCGTGCCCGCCCCCGGACGCACCGCCGCCGACCTCGCCCAGCGCCTGCTGGAGGGCGACAAGCGCGCGCTGGCGCGGGCCATCTCGCTGGTGGAGAACGACGATCCGGAGGGCTGGGCCCTGGTGCGCGAGGTCTATCCGCACACGGGCCGGGCCGTGGTGGTGGGCTTCACCGGGCCGCCGGGCGTGGGCAAGTCGACGCTGCTCGGCCGGCTGATCGAGCACGGGCGCGCCCGCGAGCGGGAGATCGCGGTGCTCAGCGTCGACCCCAGCTCTCCCTTCACCCAGGGCGCCCTGCTGGGCGACCGCATCCGCCTGGCCGACCACTTCCTCGATCCCGGCGTGTACATCCGCTCGATGGCCACCCGGGGCTCGCTGGGGGGGCTGTCGGAGGCCACGCTGCAGGCCGCGCTGCTGATGGACGCCAGCGGGAAGGACGACGTGTTCCTGGAGACGGTGGGCGTCGGCCAGGCCGAGGTCGACATCATCGACCACGCCGACACCGTGGTCCTGGTGCTCATGCCCGGCTCCGGCGACTCCATCCAGGCGCTCAAGGCGGGGGTGATGGAGATCCCCGACGTGATCGCGGTCAACAAGGCCGACCACCCGCTCACCGACACCATGGTGCGGGAGGTTCGCGGGGTGCTCTCGCTGGGCCCGCAGGAGGGCTGGCGGGTGCCCATCGTGAAGACGGAGGCCGCGCGGGGCGAGGGGATCGAGGAGCTCTCCGAGAAGATGGCCGAGCACCGCAGCTTCATCGAGGAGCAGGGGACGCTCAGCGAGCGACGGCGCCGCAACCTGATGAACGAGGTGGTGGCCCTTGCGGCGGCGCGGTTGCGCCGGGAGCTCGAGGCCCACGTTCGCGACGACGACGCCGTGCGCGAGCTGCTGGACGAGGTGGTGGCCCGCAAACTGGACCCGGCGTCGGCGGCCGCGAGGTTGCTCGAGCTCGAGCGCGGGTAGATTCTCCCGCCGTGGCGACCTCGCGACGCAAGTATCGGCTGAAGGACGGCGAGCCCGTTCCGGAGGGCATCGCCCGGATGGCCCGCGGTCGCATCGACGACGCGCTGGACGAGCTCGGTGGCAAGACCGACAGCACCCGCGAGGAGGCCATCCACTCGGCCCGCAAGAACATCAAGAAGCTGCGCGCGCTGCTGCGCCTGACCCGCGACCAGCTGGGCACCGAGGTCTACCGGCGCGACAACCAGACCTTCCGGGAGGCGGCCCAGCAGCTGTCGGGGGTGCGCGATGCCGACGTGATGCTGGCCACCCTCGATGATCTTCACGAGCGCTATCCCGATGAGCTGGGCCGGCGCGCCACGGGCCCGGCCGGCGACCTGCGCCAGGCCCTCGAGGCCCACCGGATCAGAACGGCCGGCGGCGCCGGAGAGCAGGCGTCGGAGGACGCCGCTCGGCTGCTGAGACGGGTTCGCCGCAGGATCGGCGGCTGGCCGCTCGAGCAGGACGGCTTCGAGGCGGTGGAGGTCGGCCTGCGGCGCAGCTACCGCCGGGGCCGGCGCGGCTACCGCACCGCCCTCCGCGAGCCCGGCACCGAGAACCTCCACGAGTGGCGCAAGCGGGTGAAGGACCTCTGGTACCACCTCGACATCCTGCGCGACACCTGGACCCCCGTGATGAAGGCGCTCGCCGACGAGGCCCACGAGCTGTCCGACCGGCTGGGCGACGACCACGACCTGGCCGTGCTCCTGGCCTGGGCCGGCGAGCATGACACCGCGGCCGCCGAGGGGCTGAGAGGGCCCGTCGAGCAGCGCCGCGCCGAGCTCCAGGCCGACGCCTTCACACTCGGGGCACGGCTCTACGCGGACAAGCCGGGACGCTTCACCCGCCGCGTCGAGCGCTGGTGGGACGCGTCCGCCGCCGCCCGGGCTCGGGCGGACGCCGCCTGAGTATAGTTCGACTAACCTCGAACTAATCTTCTCATCCGGCCGATGAACCAGGGCCGGCCGAGCGGTCTCCATCCACACATGCCCACGCCTCGCTCCATTCAGCGGATCTACCTCGGGCTGATGCTCGGGAACACGCTGGCGGCGTCGCTGATCTGGGGGATCAACACGATCTTCCTGCTCGACGCGGGCCTCTCGAACCTCGAGGCCTTCGCCGCCAACGCCTTCTTCACGGCCGGGATGGTGCTCTTCGAGGTGCCCACCGGCATCGTCGCCGACACGGTGGGCCGCCGCATGTCCTACCTGCTGGGCACGCTGACCCTCACAGCCTCGACGCTGCTCTACGTCCTGCTCTGGGAGCTGGGAGCGCCGTTCTGGCAGTGGGCGCTGGTGTCGATGCTGCTCGGCCTCGGGTTCACCTTCTTCTCCGGCGCCGTCGAGGCCTGGCTGGTCGACGCGCTCGCGGCGACGGGCTTCACCGGCGAGCTCGAGGCGGTGTTCGGGCGCGGTCAGATCGTGGTCGGAGCGGCGATGCTCACGGGCGCGCTCGCCGGTGGCTTCATCGCCGAGCAGGCCAGCCTGGGCCTGCCGTTCGTGCTGCGCGGCGCGATCCTGATCGTGATGTTCGGCGTGGCGTTCCGGTTCATGCGCGACGTGGGCTTCACCCCCGAGCAGGGCGGCCGGCCGCTGGCCGAGATGCGGCGCATCGCGGCGGCGTCGGTTCAGTTCGGCTGGCGCGTGCCCGCGGTCAAGTGGCTGATGGTCGAGTCGCTGTTCACCGGCGGGGTGGGCATCTACGCCTTCTACGCCCTCCAGCCCTACCTCCTCGAGCTCTACGGCGACCCGGGGGCGTACCAGATCGCCGGCCTGGTGGCGGCGATCGTCGCCGGGGCGCAGATCCTCGGCGGGCTGGCCGCGACCCGCATCCGCCGGCTGTTTCATCGCCGCACGTCCGCCCTGATCGGGGTCGCGGCCCTGAACGTGCTCACGCTCGTGCTGATCGGCGTGGTCGAGGACTTCTGGGCGGTGGTCGGGCTGACGACCCTCTGGGGGCTCCTGTTCGCCGCCGCGATGCCGATCCGCCAGACCTATCTCAACGGTCTGATCCCGTCGCAGCAGCGAGCCACCATCCTCTCCTTCGACTCGCTGATGGACTCGACCGGCGGCGTCTGGGCCCAGCCGGCCCTCGGGCGGGCGGCCGACGTGTGGGGCTACGGGCCGTCGTATCTGATCGGGGCCGGGATCTCGGTGATGGCCCTGCCCTTCCTGGCCCTGTCCCGGCGCCAGAACACCCCCGCCGACAGGTCCGAGCCCCGTGCGCAGGCGGCGCCCCAGCCGGCGTGACCCCTAGGTGCGGATCGGGCTGGCCTCGTCCTCGAAGGTCCGGGCGGAGCCGGCCAGCCACCCGGCCCACATGAGCGGGGCGAGGATGACGATGAGGAACAGGATGGGCGCGGTCCAGCCACCGGTGATGTCGTTCAGGGCCCCCGCGATCAGTGGGCCGGTCGCGGCGACCAGGTAGCCGACCGTCTGAGCCATCGACGAAAGCTGCGTGGCCCCGGCCGTCGTGCGGCTGCGGAGAACGAACAGCGTCAGGGCGAGGCTGATCGCGGCGCCCAGCGCGAGCCCGAGGATGACCATCCAGAGCACCGCGAGCGAGACGGGCGCCGCGATGAGCCCGACGAGCCCGAGCAGCAACGCACCGACGATCACGACCGCCAGGCCGCGCTGCTGCTCGAGCCGCGCTGCCAGCACCGGCATGATCAGCCCGCCGACGATCCCGAACAGCGCCAGGAGCGAGAGCATCAGCCCCGCCCGGGCCTCGGCCATTCCGGCGTCCTGCAACAGTGTCGGCACCCACGCCGTCAGCGCGAAGAAGACAACCGACTGCAGGCCGATGAAGGCGGCGGCCGCCCAGGCGAGCGACGAGCGCCAGACCGAGTAGGTCTGACCGTCGTCGTGGGATGCGCTCGCACCCTGTGCGGCCACCGCAGACCACACCAGGGTGGCGGCAAGGGCGAGCACGCCCCAGGTGGCGAGCGCGGTCCGCCACTCGACGTCCAAGGCATCGCGGAGGGGGACCGTGAGCCCCGCGGCGAGTGCCGCGCCCCCGTTGAGCGCAACGGAGTAGACGGCCATGGCCGGCCCGGTGCGCTGGGGGAAGTGACGCTTCACCACCGCCGGCATCAGGACGTTGCCCACGGCGATGCCCACGCCCGCGATCACCGAACCGGCGAACAGGGCGGCGGTCGGCGACAGCAGCCGCACCGCGATCCCACACAGAATCAGCATGAGCGCGGCCAGCACCGCCCGCTCCAGGCCCAGCCGTCGCGCGACACGCGGGCCGGCGGCCGCGAAGGCGCCGAAGCAGAGCACCGGCAGGGTGGTCAGCAGCCCGATGGCGACCGCGTTGAGGCCGACGTCGGCGCGTATGGACTCGGCCAGTGGGCCCACGGCCACCACCGCGGGCCGCAGGTTCAACGAGGCCAGCGCGATCGCAGCAATCAGGAAGGCGACGCGAAGCGGTGAACCTCGGCGCGACCGGGTGGCGGGAGGCACGGCCATGAAACGTAACCTCCGCTTGCCGCTAACTGGTCTAGACCAGTTGTGGTAGCGTCCGCGCCTCGGGCACAGCGGAGTAGGAGGGAAGCTTCAATGGCGGGTCGTACCAAGCTCAGGGTGCTCGCGGCGATCGCCGCGGCGCTCGCGCTCATGGGTCTCAGCGCGTGCGGAGACGACGATGACGGCGGCGGCGGCGGTGGCGGCGAGGGGGCCAAGGTCGCCCTGCTCCTGCCGGAGACCAAGACCACGCGCTACGAGGAGCAGGACCGGCCCAACTTCGAGCGCCGGGTCAAGGAGCTGTGCAAGGACTGCGAGGTGATCTACTCGAACGCCAACCAGGATCCGGCCAAGCAGCAGCAGCAGGCCGAGGCGGCCATCACCCAGGGCGCCAAGGTGATCGTGATGAGCTCCGTGGACGTCAAGTCGGCCGCCGGCATCGTCCAGCGGGCCAAGCAGTCCGACGTGGCCGTGATCGCCTACGGGCGGCTGATCCCCGATGCCGACATCGACTACTACGTCTCGATCGACCCGTTCAAGGTCGGCCAGCAGCAGGCCGAGTTCCAGATGAAGGCGGTCAAGCAGGACGGAGGCTCCGCGCCCAAGGTGGTCATGATCAACGGCGCGCCCACCGACTCCAACGCCAAGCCCTACAAGGACGGGGCCATGGACGTCCTGGAGAAGCAGGGGGCGGACGTGGTCAAGAGCTTCGACACCCCCGACTGGAGCCCGGACAAGGCCCAGCAGGAGATGGAGCAGTCCATCACCTCGCTCGGCAACGACGGCTTCGACGCGGTCTACGTGGCCAACGACGGGATGGCGGGCGGCGCCATCGCGGCGCTCAAGGGCGGCGGCATCGAGCCCTCCAGCCGGTTCGTGACCGGTCAGGACGCAGAGCTGGCGGGCATTCAGCGCATCCTGAGCGGAGAGCAGCTCATGACCGTGTACCAGCCGATCATCCAGATCGCCGAGACGGCGGCCGAGCTGGCCGTGCCGATCGCGCAGGGCAAGACACCGCCGGCCGACGCGGCGCCGGAGAAGGTCGACAACGGCGCGAAGCAGGTGCCTTCGGCGCTGCTCGACACGATCGCGATCGACAAGAACAACATCGACAGCACCGTGGTGAAGGACGGCTTCCTCGACGTGGGGGAGATCTGCACAGGCGCGTACGCCCAGGCCTGCAAGAAGGCCGGACTGCAGTGACCCCGGCGGCGCTCGCCGTCGACGCCGGACAGACCGAGATCAGGGCCGCGCTCGACAACGGGCGCGGCCCGCGCACGGCGAGGGCGCCTGGAGTGCTCCGTCTGGGGCCCGCGGCCGGGCCCGACGACGTGGCCGCCGGGCTCCTGGCCGCGGTGGCGGGCCTCGGCCCGCTGCCGTCGCCGCCTCCGCCGGCCGGCATCGGGCTGTCCGGGTTCGAGGCGGCGAGCGAGGAGGACCTGCGGCGGGTGGCCACGAGACTTCGTGGCGAGCTCGGGCTCGAGCGGCTGGCGATCGCGAGCGACGGGCTGACCTCGCTGCTGGGCGCGCTCGGCGACCGGCCCGGCGCCGTGGTCGCCGCCGGCACCGGCGCGGTGTGCGTGGCCCGTCGCGGCGAACGCACGGTCAAGGTGGACGGCTGGGGCTCCCTGCTCGGCGACGCCGGCAGCGGCTTTGCCATCGGCCGCGCCGGCCTGGACGCGGCGCTGCGCCAGGCCGACGGCCGGGGTGAGCCGACCGCCCTGCTGGCGGCGGCCGAGCGGCGCTTCGGCGGGCTGCCCGGGCTTCCCGAGCACGTCTACGGGTCCGCGGTGCCCACCCGGGCGATAGCGGGGTTCGCCGCCGACGTGGGCGCCGAGGCGGCTGCGGGCGACGCGGTGTCCCTGCGCGTCATGCGCGACGCCGCGCACGAGCTGGCGCTCTCGGCCTGCGCGGCGCTCGAGCGCCTGTTCGACCCCGGTGAGGCGGCCTCGGTGTCCTACGCCGGCAACGTGTTCCTCGCCGGCGCGGTGCTGCTCGAGCCCTTCGAGCGGGCGCTGCGCGAGCGCCGCCCGGAGGCCGAGGTCGTGCCTCCCGAGGGCGACTCCCTGGCCGGAGCGGCGCTTCTGGCCGCGCGGACAGAGGAGCTGCGGCCCGAGCGCGGTCTGCTGTGGACCGGGCGCTGAGCGATCCGCTGGCCGCGCTCGCGGGCGGGCTGGTGGTCTCGGTGCAGGCCCCCGCCGACAGCCCGCTCGGCCAGACCGCCCACATGGTGGCGATCGCCCGGGCCGCCGAGGCCGGCGGCGCCGTGGGCATCCGGGCCGAGGGCGGCTCCGACGTCGCGGCCATCAGGGCGGCGGTGGCCGTTCCCGTGATCGGGCTCAAGAAGCGTCGGGTTCCGGGCAGCGAGGTGTACATCACGCCGCAGTTCGAGGACGCGCGCGAGGTGGCGGCCGCCGGCGCCGACCTGATCGCCCTCGACGCCACCGCCCGGGGCCGCCCGGGCGGCGAGTCCGTGGAGCAGCTGATCGCCGCCGTGGCCGGCGAGCTGGGCCGTCCCGTGCTGGCCGACGTGGACTCGCTGGAGGCCGCGACGAGCGCACGCCGGGCCGGTGCCGCCGCGGTGGCCACGACCCTGGCGGGCTACACCGTCCCGGGCCCGGTGCCCACCGAGCCGGACCTGGAGCTGGTGGCCCGGCTCGCCGCCGAGCTCGACTGCCCCGTGCTGGCCGAGGGCCGCTACGGCTCGCCCGACGTCGTGCGCACCGCCCTTGCCGCCGGTGCCCTGGCGGTGGTGGTGGGTGCCGCCATCACCGACCCCATGGCCCTCACCCGCCGGTTTGCGGCGGCCACCCGGAGCTCCGATGGCGCGCCGGCCTGACCGCGACGGGCTTCCCCGGCGCCTGCCCGGCGGCCCCAAGGGGCAGGGCCTGCGGGAGATCCTCGAGGGGCTGGTGGCCTCTCTGCCGCCGGGCTCAGAGCTGCCCTCCGAGCGGCTGCTGGCCGAGCGCTACGGCCTGGCCCGGATGACCGTGCGCACGGAGGTCGACCGCCTGGCCGCCGGCGGCTCGGTGTATCGCCTGCACGGGAGGGGGACCTTCGTGGCCGAGCCGCGGGTGGCCCAGGCGGGCCTGTTCACCTCGTTCACCGAGGACATGCGCAGCCGTGGGCTGGAGCCAGGCTCGATCGTGATCGCGCAGGAGATCACGGAGGCCACGACCTTCCTGGCCGGCGCGCTCGAGATCGCTCCCGGGGCCCCGGTGGCCCGGGTGGAGCGAGTGCGCACCGCCGACGGCCGGCGAATGGCTCTCGAACGGGCCCATCTGCCTGCCGAGCGCCTCCCCGGCGTGGCCGAGGCCGACTTCGAGTCCGGCTCGCTGTTCGAGGTGCTGGCGAGCCACGGGGTCACCCTGCACGAGGCCCAACAGCGCGTGCTGGCGGTGGCCGTGACCGGCGAGGAGGCGGCGCTGCTCGGCATCGAGGCGGGCCACCCGGGGCTGCTGTTCCGGACCCTGGCCCGCGACGCGCAGAGCACGCCGGCCTACTTCGCCACCTCGCTCTACCGGGGCGACCGCTACGAGATCGACCTGCGCCAGAGCCGGGGAGGGCAGACGTCGTGACGCCGCCGGGCACGCGCATGGCGGCCGACATGGCGGCCCAGCCCCGGGTGCTGCGCGCGCTGGCCGGCAGGCGCACCCAGCTCCTGGCCTCGCTGGGTGACGTGCGGCCGGCCGGGATCGTGGTGGTGGCCCGCGGCTCGTCGGACTACGCGGCCGTCTTCGGCCGCTACCTGTTCGAGGCGGCCACCGGGCGCCCGGTGGCGCTCGCGGCCCCCAGCCTGCGGACGCTCTACGGCGTGGAGCCGCGACTCGACGGCTGGCTGGCCGTGGCGGTGAGCCAGTCGGGGAGGACGCCCGAGATCGCAACCGTGCTCGAGGCCTACGCGCGGGCCGGCGCCCGTACGGTGGCGGTGACCAACGACCCGGAGAGCCCGCTGGCCACCGCCGCCGACCACGACGTCGCGCTCGCCGCGGGTGAGGAGCAGGCGGTGCCGGCGACCAAGACCTTCACCGCCCAGCTGGCGGCGATCGCCGTGATCGCCGAAGCCCTGGGCCGGGTGCCGTGGACCGACAGCGACTGGGAGCGTATGCCCGCCGCGGTCGAGGAGGTGCTGGCCGACCCCGCCCCCGCCGAGCGCGCGGCGTCGAGGCTCGGGGCCGCGCACGAGCTCGTGGCCGTGGGGCGGGGATACCTGATGTGCGTCGCGCTGGAGGCCGCCCTCAAGCTGCGCGAGGCGGCCGGCGTGCGGGCCGAGGGCTGGTCGGCCGCGGACTTCCGGCACGGGCCGGTGACGGTCGCGGGCACCGACCTCCCGCTGCTCGCGGTGAGCGCGGCCGGCCCGGCCGCGGCGGACACCGAGGAGCTGGCCGCCTCCCTTGAGCGCGCGGGCACGCCGGTGCTGCGGCTGGCCGACCGCCCCGACGTGGCGCTGCCCTACCCGGAGGGGCTGGCCGAGCCGCTCGCCGCGATACCGGCCGCGGTGCGGGCCCAGCAGCTGGCGCTCGAGCTCGCGCTGCGGCGAGGCGTCGACCCCGACGAGCCGCCCGGGCTGCGCAAGGTGACGCCGACTACCTGACGAAGGCCTCGGCGCCCCCGACCAGGGTGCGTACGACCGAGAGCTGCTCGTCCAACACGGCCAGGTGCGCCGGGGCTCCGGGACGGAGCCTGCCCAGGTCGTCCCGGCCGAGCAGCCGCGCCGGGGCGGTGGAGGCCGCGTGCACGGCGTGCTCCAGCGAGGCGCCGCTCGACATCAGGTTGCGCACCGCCTGGTCGAGCGTGAGCACGCTGCCGGCCAGCGTGCCGTCACGCAGGCGCGCGGCGCCCTCGCGCACCCGCACCGGGCGGCCGCCCAGCTCGTACTCGCCCGGCCCGTAGAGCGCGGCCTCGATGGCGTCGGTCACCAGGCAGAAGCGCCGCCCGGCCGCGAGGAAGGCGCCGTACGCCGACTCGGGGGCCATGTGCACGCCGTCCACGATCGCCTGGACGGTCACGTCGCTGCGCACCAGCGCCACGCCCCCCAGGCCCGGGTCCCGCGCGGTGAAGCGCCGGTGCGCGTTGTGGAGATGGGTCACGGCCGCGGCCCCGGCGTCGAAGGCCGCGTGCGCCTGGCGCGCGTCGGCGTCCGAGTGGCCGCAGGAGACGACCACGTCCGCGCCGCGCAGGCCGCCCAGCAGCTCGGTCGCGCCAGGCAGCTCGGGCGCCAGGGTCATCATGCGCACCGGCCCGAGCTCGCACAGCTGCCGGGCGAGGCCGAGGTCGGGTGGGCGCAGGTGCGCCGGATCGTGGGCGCCGGGCCAGTCGGGCGACAGGAAGGGCCCCTCCAGGTGCACCCCGGTCACCAGCGGCAGCCCGTCGCAGGTGACGGCGGCCTCGGCCGCGACGGCGAGCGGCTCGGCGTACCCCTCGACGGGAGAGGACACGAGCGTGGGCTGGAAGGCGACCACGCCGGTGCTCGCCTGGGTCCGCGCGGCGCCGCGGAGCCCGGCGACGTCTGTGCCGAGGAAGTCCACCCCGGCCACGCCGTTGATGTGCGCGTCGACGAACCCGGGCACGGCGATGCCCTCCGGACCCGCGGGCTGCACGCCCACGGCGGTCACCACGCCGTCGTCGATTCTCACGTCGCCGCCGACGATCTCGCCGTCGGCCAGCGCGGCCCTCACTCCCAGGCGCACCTGCGGCCCCCACTGGTCTATACCAGTTGGAGAGTGTATGGCTCCGACGAAGAACCGGATTGCCGGTCGCGCTCCCGGGCACAAGGACCGTGCGGCGGCGCGGCTCCCAGTCCAAGGACCTAGTCGTTGAGATGAGGGGAGACGCGCCGCCGTACCAAATTTAGCTCGTAGAGCACCAGCAGCGCGAGCGCCGCCGCGACGCCGGCCGCCGCCAGGTAGGCCCAGCCTCCGTCCGGTTCGAACGACGGCCAGGCCCGCAGCAGCGGACCGAAGGGCGCGTCGGGCCGATCGGTCATCAGGCTGCCGCCCGAACGGGCGTCGACGTAGAGCCAGACCGAGCCGGCCAACGTGAGCGTGGCGAGCGCGGCGCCCAGACGGGGGGCGCGGCGCAGGCCCCAGGCCGCCAGCGGGATGGTCAGCGGCAGCACGGCCATCAGGTGGCGCCCGGGAAACCAGAAGCCGAACATGGTGGGCGCGAGAAACGCGGCCACGAGCAGCTGCACGCCCACGGCCGCCGCGCACAGGTCTCCGGTCAACTCGATCCCGCGCGCCGCCGGCAGCGCGCGCGCGAGCCGATCGCGATGTGAACGCCAGAGCCACCACAGACCCAGTAGGGCGAGGAGCAGCACGGGAGCCCAGCGCACCAGGCCGTAGTCGCGGTCGATCCACAGCGCGGCCAGGCGGTACGTACGCGCGAGGTAGTCGCCGGCCGAGGAGGCGCCGCTGACCGGCCCGGGCGTGTCCTGCGCCGCCAGCGGCGTGGGCCCTTCGTACAGCGCCTCGTTGAGCCCGACGTAGAAGGCGAGGCTGAAGAACGACAGCTCGACCGCACCCACCGCCAGGGTGCGCCGTCGCGCTCGCCACAGCCCGCGCGCGCCCACGTACCCGACCACGATGCCGGCCGGCACGAACTGGATCCCGAGCCAGGGGAGCAGGCCCAGCAGGCCGAAGCAGGCGAACGCCGTGCGCCCGCGCGGCCGCTCGTCGAGCCGCAGCGCAAGCAGGGCCGCGCCGGCGAGTGCGGCTCCTGCGGACAGCTCGGGAAAAACGGCGCTGCCGTAGGCCAGCAGCGGCGGGCTGAGGCCCACGGAGGCGGCGCCGCCGAGCGCCCAGGGATCAGGCGCCACCCGCAGCGCGAGCCGGTAGGCGAGCGCGACGGCCAGGGCGGCGATGGCGGCCATCAACAGCTCCACGCCCGTCGCCCCGCCCAAGCCGTAGGCGGGCGCGATCAGCAGCGGAAAGCCGAGCCCGACGGGTTCGTTTCGCCGCCCCCGGGTCTCGCGGCCACGCGGTTCGAGCGTGTAGGGATGGAACCCGGCGTACGCGCGCCCGGCGTACTCGTCGCGGACGTCGACGTCGCGGTCCTCGGCCAGCGACTCGGCGGCGAGGAGGTTGTGCGGCTCGTCGCCCCCGTACTCGGCCTCTCCGAAGGCGGGCAGCCCGAGCGTCGCCGCGTACGCGGCGAACAGCAGAAGCCAGAGGGCGACGGTGCGGCCCACGGCGGGCTTCGCGGCCTAAGCGCGCACTAGCGGGCTACCGTCGCCTCGAGCACGGTGCGGGCCCGGGCAATCACGTCCGCCCCGTGGTCGCCGTGCTGCCAGACGGCCACGCCGGTGCGCGCCCGCAGGCCCCGTTGGTCGAGCTCCGCGATGAGCCGGGTGGCCAGCTCGGCGGCCTCGTGGTGCCCGCTGCCGGGCAGCAGGGCCGCCAGTCGACGGCCGCTGTAGCGCGCCAGGGTGGCGGGCGAGGCGGCCGCCACCTGCTCGAGTGCCTGCGCCGTCTCGCGCAGCGCGGCGTCACCGGCGGCGTAGCCCTCGTCACGGTTGATCTCCGCCAGGTCGGCCAACTCGATCATGACCACGGCGAACGGACGGCGGTGGCGGGGGGCGCGCCGAGCCTCCAGCCCGGCCACCTCCTGGAGGTAGCGGTGCGGGTACAGCGCTGTGAGCTGGTCGAGAGCCGTGCTGGGGCCGTGGCCCAAGCGTGGCTCGCCCGGGGCCCTCCGGGCTTTCACGAGGGGGTTGTCGAGTGCCGCGGCCAGTGTGCCATCGGCGCTCCGGGCTATCGGGCGCCGCCGGGCCTCGGCCACGAACAAGCGGGCGATCTCGGGGTCGAACTGGGTGCCGGCCCCGCGCTCGATCTCCTGGCAGGCCTCCTCCACTCCCATCGACCGGCGGTACGGCCGGCTGGTGGTCAGAGCGGCGAAGGCGTCGGCCACCCCGATGACGCGGGCCTCGAGCGGGATCTCGTCGCCCTCGAGGCCCGCGGGATAGCCCTCGCCGTCCCAGCGTTCGTGGTGGTGCAGGATCGCCGGCGCCAGATCGGTGAGCCCGGGCACCCTGTCGATGATGCGGCAGCCGATGAGCGGATGGAGCTCGACGATCTCGCGCTCCTCGGGGCTGAGCGGGCCCTCCTTGAGCAGGATGCGTTCGCTGATGCCCAGCTTGCCCACGTCGTGCAGCAGGGCCCCGAAGAGGAGCTGCTCCCGGCGAAGCGGCTCGAGCTCGAGCTTCCGGGCCACCGCCTCCACATAGCCGGCCACCTCGCCGGCATGCGCGTGGGTAAAGGGATCCTTCGCCTCGATCGCGTCCGCCAGCATGCTGACGACGGCGAGGTAGGAGCTGCGCAGGCGGCCGTGGAGCCTGCCGTTCTCGAGCACCGAGCCCGCGTGGTCGCCCAGCGCCAGCAGCACGTCGTCATCGAGCTCGGCGAAGCCGTCGGGGCGGTTGGCGCACACCACCACCCCCTCGAAGTCGTCGCTGATGTACACGGGAACGGCGATCAGCGACCGGATCTCCGCGTCCGCCGGGGAGGCGCCGTCGCCCGGGTCGTCCTCGCGCACGATCTCGTCGCGCTCCAGCACGCGGTCCGCGAACCGCTGGGCCACGCTGCTCTCGGAGGGATCGTGCTCGAAGCCGTTGCTGCACACCAGGTCGAGCCTGCCGTCGCCGTCGCGGTCCTCGAGCGACAGCATGAGCCCCTTCTCCGCCCCTGTCAGCTGTACCGCGGTGGCCAGCAACAGCTCACGCAGGTTGCCGGTGGGGCCCTGGTCACGATAGAGGCGCGATACCTGGCCGTGCAGCTCCTTCGACCATTCGCGCTCGGCCTGACGGGCCCGCTCGGTGCGCAGGCGCAGGCGCTGCTCGTCCAGCAGCCGCCGGCCGCTGTCCCGCAGCTGCTGCTCGAGATCGCGTTGCCGCTCGGCCAGCTCGTCCCGGCCGCGCTCGCCCAGCGCAGCGCGCGCCTGCGCGGACCGGCGCTCGCGAGCCCAGGCGACGATGGCGGCCAGGGCTGCCAGGGCGGCCAGGGCCAAGGCGAAGGGCAGGAGGTCGGTCAGGTCGACGCCGGCGAGCGTGATGCCGAGCAGCATGGTGCCGGACATGACTGCACTCGCTACCCGGAAGGGAGCGAGCCTACACGCGGCTTCAGGTGCTATCAGACCTTTTTCATGCGTTTCAGGGTGGAGCCCTCGCCGGCCGGCGGCTACCTGGTGATGGCCGAGGACGGCGCGGCGCCGCTCTCGCGCCACGACACCGAGGAGGAGGCCCTCGAGCGAGCCACCGCCTACACGCTGGGCGCGGCGGGGGCGGCGGCCGAGGAGATCGAGCTACGCGACGGCGCTCGCGTGTTGGTGCGGCCGCTGCAGCCCGACGACAAGGGGCTGCTGGCCGCAGGCTTTGACCGGCTCAGCCCCGAATCGCGCTATCTGCGCTTCTTCGGAGCCAAGAAGCGGCTGAGCCCGGACGAGCTGCAGGACCTCACCGAGATCGACCACACCGACCACGAGGCGCTGGGTGCGCTCGACCCGGCGACCGGTCTGGGGGTGGGGGTGGCCCGCTTCATCCGCGACCCCTCCGACCCCGGCTCGGCCGAGGCGGCGGTGACCGTGGCCGACGACTGGCAGGGCCGTGGGCTGGGCACGGCGCTGCTGCGGCGCCTCGTGGTCCGGGCGAGAGAGGAGGGCGTCGAGCGCTTCGTGGCCTCGCTGTTTGTCGAGAACCGCGACATGCTCGAGGTCTTTCGCCGGGTGGGGGAGGTCAGCGTGACCCGGACCGACGGCACGGCGCGTGAGATCGAGGTCGAGCTCCCGGTCGACGGCGAGCCGCTCGGCCGGGTGCTGAAGGCCGCGGCGAAGCTCGACTGACGCCCCTCAGAGGCCGAGCCCGCGCGCGATCACCATCTGCTGCACCTCGTCGGTGCCCTCGCCGATGGTGAGGACCTTGGCGTCGCGGTAGAAGCGGCACACGGGGTACTCCTCCATGTAGCCGTAGCCACCGTGCACCTGCACGGCCTCCTCGCTCGCACGCACCGCCAGCCGCCCGGTCTTGAGCTTGGCCTGCGCGGCCGTGAGCGAGAACGATTTGCCCGCGTCCTTCTCCAACGCGGCGCGATAGGTCAACAGGCGGGCGGCCTCGATCTCGGCCGAGAGGTCGGCCAGCTTGATCTGGATGGCCTGAAAGCGGCCGATCGGCTTCCCGAAGGCGGTGCGCTCCTTGGCGTACGCCAGCGCTTCGTCCAGCGCGCCCTGGGCCAGGCCGACCCCCATGGCCGACACGCTGATGCGACCGCCGTCGAGCGTCTGGAGGAACTGCCGGAAGCCCCGGCCCCTGCCGCCCACCAGGTTCGCCGAGGGCACCCGGCAGTCCTCGAAGGTGAGCGGGCGGGTGTCGGAGGCGTGCCAGCCCATCTTGCGGTAGGGCTCGCCCACCTCGTAGCCCGGGGTGCCGTTGGGCACCAGCAGGTTGGACACCTCCTGTTCGCCGGTGCGGGCGGTGATGGTCACGCAGCCGCTGATTTCCGTGCCGGCGTTGGTGATGAACTGCTTGGTCCCGTCGATCACCCAGTCGCCGTTGTCCTCGGTGGCCCGGGTGCGGGTGTTGCCGGCGTCCGAGCCGGCCTCGGGCTCGGTCAGGCCGAAGGCGCCGAGCTTCCGCCCCGAGCACAGCGCCGGCAGCCACTCCTGCTTCTGCTCATCCGAGCCGAACGCGTAGATCGGCCAGGTGCCGAGGCTGATGTGCGCGGCGAGCGTGATGGCCACGCTGGAGTCCACGCGCGCCAGCTCCTCCACCACCAGCGCGTAGCTGAGGGTGTCCGCCCCGCCGCCCCCGTACTCCTCGGGGTAAGGGATGCCCATCAGCCCCAGCTCGGCGAGCTGCCTGACGATCGCGTAGGGAAAGCTCTTCGTGCGGTCGAGCTCCTCGGCCGCGGGGCGCACCTCGCCGTCGGCGAACTCGCGGGCCAGCGAGCGGATCGCCTGCTGCTCGTGGGAGAGGTCGAAGTCCATCCGGCGGCGATCGTACTTGCTGGCCGACCGCGTGCGCCGCTTTCAGATCACCCTGCGCAGCCGCCGGCTCATGGCGGCTCCGGAGGCCCCGAAGGTCCGGCAGAGCTGGGCGAAGCAGCCCTCCGGATCGCGCTGCCGCAGCCGCTCGTAGTGCCGTCGCACCAGCTCCGCGGGCATGAGCAGCGCGGCCGCGAACTCGTTCGCCTCGCTCTCCTCGGGCGGGTAGGCGGGCCGCGCCCCCGGCGGCGACTCGGCGGGGTCGACCGCGTGCGAGCGGCACCAGACGGTGCCGCCGCTGCGGTGCAGGCACCAGTGCCCGAGCTCGTGGGCGATGGTGAACCGGCGCCGGGGAGGCCAGGCGCGCGCCTCGGCCGCGTTGACCCAGATCTCTCCCACCGCCGGCAGCAGCAGGCCGGACAGGCCCTGGCCGGCGGGGAGATCGGGGACGCCGGGCGCCGAGCGCAGGTCGCTGACGTCGCGCACGTGCAGGCCGAAGCCGGAGTCCGCGATGTGCTCGACCGGAACCGGCACCGACGCGCCGTCCCAGATCCAGTCGGGCACGTCGGTGAGCACCCGTTCGGCACGCTGCTCGATCGTGGAGGGGGCCAGGTGATCAGCCTCCCCTGAAGAGGCGGTCGACCTGGTCCCACTCCTGCTCCTCGGGCGCGGTGCTCGCCCGGGCCTCGTCCGCAGGCGGGGCGTCCCCGAGGGCCGGCCGGGTGAACACGGCGCCGCCGGCCGGCGCCATCCCGCCGGGCGCGGGCATCTGGCCCGCCCGGCGCAGGCCCTCTCTCCCGTAGCCCACGATCCGCCCGAGCGCCTCGAGCACGGTGTCCGAGACCCCCGCGGCCGGGAGCAGGCCCTGCTCCATCTGGTGGTAGTAGGTCGCCACCTTGGGCTGCTGGGACTGGGCGCCGAGGCGGGCGGCCAGCTCGGCCACCAGGTCCGCCCGGCGGATCCTGGCGCGGTTGCGCAGGCGGGGGAGCAGCGCCGGCCACAGCCCGCTCGAGCCGGCCAGCGAGCGCTCGAGCGAATCGGCGACCGCCGCGGCCGCGGAGCTCGGGGCGCCTGGGGGACGCCGCGGCGCGCGGGACAGGTAGGCCTCGATCAGGCCGGCCAGCTGCTCCCGGTCGCCGCCGGCGACCCGCTCGAGGAACGGGCCTGGGTCGGCGTCACCGCCGGCCTGGTACATGGCCTTGTAGTCGGCGAACAGCCGCTCGGGATCGGTCATCGCTCTCCCTCGGGTTCGCCCCCGTCGAGCAGCTCGCGAAAGCGCTTCTGGAACCGCGACGCGACCTGATGCACGTTGGCCTCGGTCATCCCCGAACCGACGAGCTCCGCCGTGTCGTCGGCCGCGTGGGGGCCGAGGAGGTACAGGTCGATCACCTGCCGGTGGCGCAGCTCGACCAGCTCCTCATAGGCCTGGCCGAGGCACTCCTGCGCGTACAGGGCGTCGCCCTCGAAGGGCTGCGCCGGCTCGGCGCCCCATACGTCGTCCTCCCCGGCGTGCTCGGACGCCAGCTCCGTGGTGGCCGGCCGCCGCTTGCGGGCCTCGAGGTGGTCCGCGATCCGGCGGCTCAGGATGGTGTTCAGCCAGCTGCGGAACTCGCCCACCGAGCGGCCGTCGAAGGCTGAGCCCAGAGCGCTCATCGTCGCCTCCGCGGCCACGTCCTCGACGTCGGCCTCGGGCAGTTTGAGTCGCGCCCGGGCCACGAGGGCGTCCCAGTAGCCGTACACCAGCACGGCGATCGCGGGCCGCATGGCCTCGGGGCGCCCCGCCTCGCGCGCGGCACGGAGATAGTCGACAAGCTGTTCATCGCTGCACTGTTGAAGCTCGGGCTCCGCGAGCTCGCGGAACGCGGTCAACGGAGGGAGGGTCGGCGAACCGGACCGGTCTCTGACATGGGCAGCCACATTCTCGTTCACACCGGCTGACGCGCACGGCGCGGCCCCGCGGTGGCCGCCACCACGCAGGCCAGCACAACGAGCACCCCCAGCAGCTGCAGCGCGGATGGAGCCTCGGACAGAAGCACGGCCCCCAGAAGCACCGCACCCACGGGCTGCAGCGTCAGGAGGATCGAGGTGAGCAGCGCGGGCAGCCGCGGCAGCGACACGGAGATGAGCAGCCAGCCCAGCACCTGCGAGGACAGGGCCAGCAGCACCAGCCAGGCCTGGGACTCGGGCGCCGGCACCCAGTCGACGTCGCCGATCGCGATACCGGCCAGGGCGCAGACGACGGCCGCGGAGAGGGTGGCGTCGAACAGGGGGCCGGCGGGCCGTCGGACGTCGGCGTTGCTCTGGCGCAGCACCAGGAGGAAGATCGCGTAGCTCACCCCTGTGGCCAGTCCATAGAGCGCGCCGAGCGCGGGATCGTCCCCGTAGGCGCCGGCGCCGATCGCTCCCGAGATCAGCACCACGCCGAGCAGCACTACCGGCACCGTCGCGATCGAGCGGCGGCTGGGCCGCTCTCCCAGCGCGACCCACGCGAACAGGCCGACGAACACCACCTGGACGTTCGCGAGGACGGTGGCCAGCCCCGCGCCCACCGCGGCGATCGAGTAGTGCCAGAACACGAGGTCGGCGGCGAAGAACACGCCGGCGAACCAGGCCAGGCGCCGCTCGCTCGCCGGGCGGCCCCCGTAGCGCCGGCGCTCGGCGAGCGCGAGGACGCCCAGCACCGGGAGCGCGTAGACGCAGCGGAACACGGCCGCGGTGGAGGGCGATACGTCGGCCAGGCGCACAAGGATCGCCGAGAACGCGATCACCAGGGCGCCGAGGGTGGCGGCGAGAACCGGCTGCTCGGTCACGGCCGACGAGGCTACCCGCGGGGATAACCTCCTCCCACGTGACCCGCAACACCCTGCTCTGGGCACTCGTGCTGTTCTTCGGCGCCTCGGTCATGTTCGCGCTGATCCGCAACGCCACCGAGGACGAGAGCGTGGGGGTCAGCCTCGGCCTCCAGGCCCTCGCCGGCCTGGTGCTCATCGGGGCCATCGTGCTCTACGTGCGGCGCCGGCCGTGAGACCGCTCGACCAGCAGACGATCCTGGTCACCGGCTCGAGCGACGGTCTCGGCCGGTCCGTCGCGGCCGAGCTGGCCCGCTCGGGCGCGACGGTGATCGTGCACGGCCGAAATGCGGCCCGGACCGACGCTGCGGCAGAGGAGATCGGAAGCGAGCACACCAGGGTGGCCGACCTCGCCTCGCTCGCCGAGGTCCGCCGCCTGGCCGGTGAGATCGACGGGCTCGACACGCTGGTGTGCAACGCCGGCCTGATCGCGCCCGAGCGCCGCGAGAGCGCCGACGGCCTCGAGCTCACCTTCGCTGTCAACTACCTCTCGCACTTCCTGCTCACCGAGCTGCTGGTGCCACGGCTGCGCGAGCCGGCCCGGATCGTGAACGTGTCGTCGGTCGGGCAGGCGCCGCTCGACTTCGACGACGTCCAGTTCGAGCGCGGCTACGACGCCTACACCGCCTACGCCCGCAGCAAGCTGGCCCAGGTCATGTTCACGCTCGACCTGGCCGAGCGGCTCGGCGAGCGCGAGGTGACCGCGAACGCTCTCCATCCCGCCACGCTGATGGACACCAAGATGGTGCGCGAGACCTTCGGCCGCTCGAGGAGCTCCGTGGACGAGGGGACCGAGGCCGTGGTGCGGCTGGTGGCCGATCCCGAGCTGGACGGCGTGACGGGGAATTTCTTCGAGGGCACGAGCGAGTCCAGCGCCGAGGCCCAGGCCTACGATCCCGCCGCCCGCCGGCGGCTGTGGGAGCTGAGCGAGCGCCTCACCGAGCAAGCATGAGCGCCTGGATCGTCGACGGCATGAACCTGATCGGCTCGCGGCCCGACGGCTGGTGGCGGGACCGCCGCGGGGCGATGCAGGCACTGGTGGCGCAGCTGGAGCGGTTCGCGTCCGCCGCCGGCGAGCCGCTGACCGTCGTGTTCGACGGCCGGCCCTTCGACCTCGGCGGCGGCCCGTCGGAGGTCGAGGTGGCCTTCGCCTCGCGCCGGGGACGCGACGCCGCCGACGACGACATCGCCGGGCTGGTGGCGGGCGCTCAGCGGCCGACCGCGCTCACGGTGGTCACCTCCGACGCGGCGCTGGCCGCGCGGGTGCGCTCGAGCGGTGCGAGCGTGGTCGGCGCCGGGGCCTTCCGCCGTAGGCTCGACGCCGTTGCGGAGGCGGCCGGTGAGGGCTGAGCCGGCCGACCCGCGCTACGCGGTCGCCTTCCTCGACTGGCTGGCCTGCGCGGTGCGCGGCAGCGGCGAGCCCGCGGCGCGCGCCGCGGCCGCGCTCGGTGACCCGGTGCCGGCGGCCGCGACCGCCGGCCACGTGCTCGATTTCGACGACACCTACTTGCCCGGCGTCGCTCACCTGAGCGCCCCCACCGCGCCCGTGGCGCTGCTGCTCGGCGCCGAGCTGGGCCGAACAACCGGCGAGGTGCTCGCGGCCTACGCGGCCGGCTTCGAGGCGATGGGCGCGCTGGCCCGGGCCAGCCACCCCTCCCTCTACGACGCGGGCTTTCACCCCACCGCGGTGTGCGGCGGGCTGGGGGCGGCCGTGGCCGCCGCCCGGCTGCTCGGCCTCGATCGCGCCGCCGAGGACAGCGCCAGGGCGCTCGCCCTGGTGGGCGCGGCCGGCCTGCGCGCAGCGTTCGGATCGGACGGCAAGTCGCTTCAGGTGGGCTTCGCCGCCGCCGGGGGCCTGCGCGCGGCCCGGCTGGCCGCGGCCGGGGCCCGCGTCCCGCTTGCCACCGCGGCAGCGGGCTTTGCCGAGGCCACCGGCGGGCGGCTGGCCGAGCCCGGGGAGTCCCAGCCGGCCATCGAGCGCAACTGGATCAAGGCCTGGCCCTGCTGTTTGCAGACCCATGGGGCGATCGAGGCGGCCGGGCGGGTGCGAGAGCAGCGGCCCGAGGAGGTGACGGTGACCGTCCACCCGCTCTCGCTCCAGGCCGCCGGGTACGGCCCCGACGTCGAGGACGGGCTCCAGGCCAAGTTCTCGATCCCCTACCTCACCGCCTTCACGCTGCTCCACGGCACGCCCACGCTGGCCGGCTTCGAGTCGGTGGACGACGAGGCGCGGCGGCGCGCCGCCGCGGTGGAGGTGCGCACCGACCGCTCGCTGCTCGAGTCCGAGGCCCGGCTGAGCAGGAGCGGCGCCGAGCTCGTCCGCGTCGAGGCGGCCCTCGGCTCCCCCGAGCAGCCGATGGACGCCGAGGCGCTCGGCGCCAAGGTGCGGGACCTGACCGGCGAGCGCCTCGAGGGCGTGCTCGACGAGCCCGAGCGTCCGGCGGCCGAGATTGCCGAGGCCGTGGGATGGGAACCTACGAGAGCGAATGCGCCAGCTCACCAGCCTTGACGCCCAGTTTCTGAGCATCGAGACCTCCCGCACCTACGGGCACGTGGGCGGGCTGGCCGTGTACGACCCGTCGACCGCGCCGGGCGGAAGCCTCGAGCTCGGCGACATCTGCCGGCTGGTGGCCGAGCGGCTGCACCTGCTTCCGGTCTTTCGCTGGCGGCTGCAGACGGTGCCGCTGGGGCTCGACCTTCCCTACTGGGTCGACGACCCGCACTTCGACCTCGACTTCCATATCCGCGAGTCGGCGGTGCCGCCGCCCGGCGACGACGGCAAGCTTGCCGAGACCGTGGCCCGGATCTTCGCCCGGCCGCTCGACCGGGCCCGGCCGCTGTGGGAGCTGTACCTGATCCAGGGACTGCAGGACGATCGCGCCGCACTGCTCACCAAGATCCACCACTCGGTGGTGGACGGGGTGTCCGGCAACGAGATCCTCTCGGTGCTGCTCGACCCCAGCCCGGAGGGGCGCGACCTGCCGCCGCCCCCGGCAAAGCCCGCCGGCGAGCGGGTGCCCGGCGACCTGGAGATGCTCGGCCGCGGGCTCGCGGGGCTGCCCCGCCAACCGCTCCGTGCTCTGCGGGCGCTGCCCAGCACACTGCCGAACCTCACCGACCTGCCCGGTGCCAACGCCTTCCCCGGGGGCCCTGAGCTCAGCTCCGCCCTCGGCCACGCCCGCCGGGCGCTCGGCTCGGACGAGGACCCCTCGGTGCTCGAGGTGACCACCGCGCGGCCGCCGCGCACGAGCTTCAACGGGCCGATCTCCGCCCACCGCCGCTTCGCGCTCGGCTCACTCTCGCTGGACACGGTGAAGGCGATCAAGAACAGCGTGGGGGTGAGCGTGAACGACGTGGTGGTCACCCTCTGCGCCGGCGCCCTTCGCACCTGGCTCGAGGAGCGCGACGAGCTCCCGCGCGAACCCCTGGTGGCGATGGTGCCGGTGTCGGTGCGCAGCGACGAGGAGCGAGGCACCTTCGGCAACCGCATCTCCACCATGGTCGTCCCGATCCCCACCGACGAACCCGACCCGCTCGACCGCCTGCGCCGCACACACGAGCTGCTGCGCAGCGCCAAGGAGCGCCACCGCGCCCTCCCCGCCGACCTGTTGACCGACGCCACCAGCTTCATCCCGCCGGCCGTGATGGCCCTGGCCGCGCGCACCACGGTTGACGTCCTCGGCCGCACCCGCCCGCCGCTCAACCTGGTGATCTCGAACGTGCCCGGCCCGCGGGAGCCGCTGTTCTGCGCGGGGGCGCGCCTCGAAGCCCATTACCCGGTCTCGGCCATCGTCGACGGCGTGGGGCTCAACATCACGGTGCTGAGCTACCGCGACCACCTGGACTTCGGGATCATCGCCGACCGCGACCAGGTGGACGACGTCTGGTCGCTGATCGCCGGGATGGACGTGGCGCTGGCCGAGCTGGAGTCGCTGCTGACCGATCCGACCCCAGCGGGCGAGCCTCCCGCTGGCGAGCCGTCTCCTCGTCCAGCAGGTTCCGCATGAGGAAGGCCACCCAGGAGCGGTACGGCCGCCAGCCCTCGGCGATTCTCTCCAGCTCGGCCTCGTCCAGCTCGGCCTCCGGTCGGCCGTAGACCCGCGCGGCCGCCCGGCGCCGCGGATCAGCACCAGGCTTGCCGAGAAGGGCCCGATGCCCGGAAGCTCCTGCAGGCGCGCGAGCGCCTGCCGCGCTGGAACCGCGCGCAGGGCGACCGGATCGAGTTGACCGTCCGCGGCCGCCTCGGCGAGACGGCGCAGGCGCTCGAGCTTGACGTGCGGCAGGCCCTCCACCGGCCCGGCCGCCGCCAGCCGGTCGGGGCCGGGAAAGGCCGGGACGGTCGCGCCGTCGATCTCGAGCCCGAAGCCGAGCTCGGCCTGCAGCCGCGCCCTCAACCGGGCCGCCGCCGTCATGCGGGTGCGCTGGCTGAGCAGTGCCCAGACCGCCGCCTCGAAGGGCGTGCCGAAGCACACCGGCCGGCGGCCGGGAAAGCGCTCCTGGAGGCGGCCGACGACTGGGTCGCGGGCGCCCAGCTCGGCGAAGCCCTCGCCGTCGACGTCCACCGACAGCAGCCGGGCCGCGTGCCGCTCGACAGCCTCGGGCGGCAGGTCGCTGACGTAGTCCACACCGAGTCGCCCGCCGTCCTGGCGAATGCTGAGCGCGCAGGGCAGGCCCGAGTCGTCGGTGAGGCCGAGCCGCAGCCGGTCTGCGGCCGGCTGGGGCGCCGCGGCGGGACCGAAGCCGCGGACGAACTCGATGCTCTGCGCCAGCGAGAAGGGGCCGCGCGGGCGGAGCCTGAACGAGGGCACGACCTCTTACACGGCCACTGCGGCCGGCTCGGCCCGCGCCGGCGGCGCCACCCGGGCCTGGACCACCACCCGGCAGCCCCGGGCCGGGACGGCGGTCACGTGGCGGGCCCGCACTCCCTCGCTCCGCTGCGACGGCGCCCGCAGGCGGACCCGGCGCAGCACCTCTCGAAGCACCACGCGCATCTCCACCTGCGCGAACGAGGCGCCGATGCAGCGACGCACCCCGCCGCCGAACGGCAGCCAGGAGTACGACTCGGCCGAGCCCTCCAGGAAGCGCTCCGGCCGGAACTCGCCGGGGTCCGGGTAGAGGTCCTCGCGCGCATGGATGGCGGCGATAGCGGGCAGCACGAGCGTCCCGGCGGGCAGGCGGTAGCCGGCGACCTCGGTGTCGCGGGTGAGCTTGCGAGCCACGTCGGCGATCACCGGCCTGATGCGCAGCGTCTCCTTGACCACGGCGTCGAGGTAGTCGTCGTCCTCCAGCGAGCCCGTCAGGCGGGTCAGCACGGCCGGGGTGCGCAGAAGCCGTTCGAAGGCCCAGGCGAGCGCTGTGGCGGTGGTCTCGTGGCCGGCCGTGAGGAGGGTCATAAGCTGGTCGCGCAGCTCGACATCGGTCATGGGGCTGCCGTCCTCATGGCGGGCGCTCAGGAGGAGGGAGAGCACGTCCTCGCCCGGGCTCTCGCTGCGGCGCCGGGCGATCTCGGCGTAGATCAGCCGGTCGACGTCGGCGATCGCGCGGCGAAAGCGCGCGCCGGGTGAGAGGCCGCCGAGATCCCGCTGCATGAAGGGCAGCCAGGCCAGCGCGCTGGTGGCCGCGGCCACCCGGGGAATGGCCTCCCGGAAGCGGTCCATGTCCTCTCCCTCGCGCACGCCGAAAACGGCGCGCAGGATCACCTCGAGGGTGATGGCCTGCATGCGCGGGCGCAGCGCGAAGGTGCGCCCCACCGGCCAGAGCGCCACCTCCCGGGCGGTGGCCTCGGCCATCAGCTCGGCGTAGCGGCGCACGCTGTCGCCGTGGAAGGGCGGCAGCAGCAGCCGGCGCTGACTGAGGTGACGATCCTCGTCGAGGGTGAGCAGCGAGTGCTCACCGAGCACGTCGCCCAGCGCCAGCAGGTTGGCCTCGCCTCCGTGGAAGATCCCCGGGTCGCCGGCGAAGACGCGCTTGACCTCGGCCGGGTCGGCCACGTACACCACGCGCCCGTAGAAGGGGAACACCGACGAGAAGACGTCGCCGTAGCGCTCGTGGCGGGACCGCATCCAGCCGTAGGGTCGAGCGGTCACCAGGGCGGCCTGGACGAGGGGCGGCATTCGCGGACCAGGAGGAAACGACACGCCCAGGTTGTACCGTCCGGAGTAGGTCCATGCGCCTCTCACTCCTCACCCTCCTGCTCTTGCTGCTGCTGACGGGGAGCGCGCAGGCCCAGAATGAGATCGACCGGGCCGCCGACGCGCTCACCCTCGACCCCGTGTACGTAGACCCCGACGCCGAGCGGCCGCTGAGCGACGACCAGGCCGAGCGCCTGCGCGAGAAGATCGCCGAGCAGGACGCCGGGCCCATCTACATCGCCGTGCTGGAGGCGCGCGCGGCGCGGGAGGCGGGCGGCGACTCGGGCGCCGCGCTGCTCGAGATCGCCCGCGCGGTCGACAAGCCCGGCACCTACGCGGGGGTGGTCGGAAGCGAGTTCGTTGCCGGCAGCGGCGGGGGCGTGCTGCCGGACGGCGTGGCCGGCGAGCTCGCCGCCGAGTCCGCCGAGGCCAAGAACGGCGGCACCACGGCCGCCCTGCTCAACGACTTCGTGAACCGCGTCGACAAGGCCGCGGCCGCCGAGGGCTCCAACGGGAGCGGCGGCGGTGACGGCGGCGGCTTCCCGGTGGTGCTCGTGGTGCTGGTGGGGGCCGGCGCCCTGCTGTTCGGGGTCAGCGCCCTGCGCCGCAGGCGGCGGGAGGCCGAGCGGCGCACCGAAGAGCTGGAGCAGGTGCGAACGGTGGCCCGCGACGACGTGGTCGCGCTCGGGGACGACATCCGCGCGCTCGACCTGGACGTGGAGATGGCCGGCGTCGACGAGGACGCCAAGCAGCACTACAACCTGGCCGTCGAGCGCTACCAGCAGGCGTCCGAGGGCCTAGACCGTGCCACACGGGCCGAGGACGTTGAGAGCGTCGCCTCCCATCTGGAGGAGGGGCGCTGGGCCATGGAGGTGGCCAAGGCCCGCCTCGCGGGCGAGCCCGTGCCCGAGCGGCGGCCGCCCTGCTTCTTCGACCCGCGTCACGGGCCGTCGGTGCGCGACATGGAGTGGGCCCCGCTCGACGGCGAGCCCCGCGAGGTGCCGGTCTGCGCGGCGGATGCCGCCCGGCTGGAAGACGGCGACGAGCCGCACACGCGGCAGGTCGAGGTCAACGGCGAGCGCATGCCCTACTGGAACGCCGGCCCGGCCTTCGCGCCGTGGGCCGGCGGCTTCTACGGCAGCGGCCTGCTGCCCGGGCTCTTCGTCGGATCGATGCTCGGTGGCGCCTGGATCGACGCGCCCGACGCCGGCGCCGACCAGGGCGACTTCGGCGGGGACTTCGGCGGCGGCGACTTCGGTGGAGGCTTCGGCGGCGGGGACTTCGGCGGAGGCGGGGACTTCTGACCAAGAACGACGAGGGAGCGGAGATGGAGCACCCCGAGGACCGCGAGCCCACCGACGAGCCGGCGGAGACCGTGCCCAACGACCCGAGCGGCGAGCCTGCGGAGGGCGGCTCCGTCGAGGCCGAGGTCCCCGAGCAGCTCGAGGACCGCGGCGACGTGTAGTCGCCGGGCCGGCCTAGCGCTCGGCCAGGAAGTCCCGGATGGCCCCGTGCGTGGCGCGGGGCGCCTCCAGCTGGGGGACGTGGCCGCAGTCGAGCTCGGTGTGGCGGGCCGCGGGCAGGACCCGCTCCACGTGCCGCATGAAGGCGATCGGCACGAGCGTGTCACGGCGGCCCCAGACGAACAGCGAGTCGGGCGCGAGCCCGGCCAGCCTGGTCCAGAAGCCGTCGTCGCCGTGCGGCTCGTCGAGGTAGATGCTGCGAGCGGCGGCGTAGAACGCGGCCCGCCCCCGCGGGGTGACAAACGAGCGCAGGAACTCGTCCAGGCCCACCTCCGCCCAGTCGTCCATCCCGCTGGGAAGCAGCCGGCGCACCATTCCCTCCACCACGGGCCGCGGCGCGACCTGCAGCAGCCCCAGCTCGGGCCGCACCAGCCGCACCAGCGGCAGCCAGCGACGGTCGCGCAGCCAGGCCAGAGCGGGGCTCAGCAGCACCAGCCCGTCCACCCGGTCGCTCTGCCTCAGGCCGGCCTCGAGGGCCACCCTGCCGCCCATGCTGTTACCCACCAGGTGGGCCCGCTCGACACCGAGCGCGTCCAGCGCTTCGGTGGCCACCCGGGCAAACCAGGGGGCGTTGTAGGGCGCCCCGATGGGCTTGTCCGACTCGCCGAAGCCCGGGAGGTCGAGGGCCACCACGCGGTAGGCATCCGAGAGGGCGGCCACGGTGGGGAGGAACGAGGCCTTCGTGCCGCCGAGCCCGTGCAGGCAGAGCACCGTGTCGCCTCTGCCCGCGATGACGGCGGACAGGCTGCCCCCGGTCCGTGTGTGCACGCGCTCGAAGCGCAGGCGCCCGGGCTCGGTCGAGCCGCTGGTGGCGGCCAGGAAGCCCACCCCGAGGTGCAGGTTGCGGCGGATGCGCAGCCGGCGCGCTCCGAAGGCCCCCATCCCGGCGCGGAGGTCGGTGGCCATGCGGCGCCAGGTGGCGGCGTCGGCCTCGAGGACCGCGTCCGGCCGCGAGTCCTGCTCGGCCTCCTCGAGCCGCACGCCGTGGCCGTCGATCAGCGCGTCCCAGGACTCGCCGCCGCTCAGCGCGAGGCGGATCCGGGCCCGCCCGTGGGGCAGGTCCATCACCTCCACGTCGAAGCGTTCCGCCAGGGGAGCGAGCTCTTCCGGTGGGATCCGGGTGGTGGCCCGGGTGGCGGCTGCCGGCATGCCTACACGGATATCAGGCCGCGGAGCGGGGCAGGACGGGAGGCCGCTCTATCGTCGGGCTCTGCACATATTCATCCCATCTACCGGGATATTTTCGCCGGACCCTTGACAAACTCCGCCCGAGGGGTAAGGATGCCCGGCCGTGAGGAGCGAGGAGTCCGGGTCGCTCGGTTCGCTGCGCGAGTCGAACCGGGAACGGGTGATCGAAGCGCTGCGGATGCTCGGGGTGGCCAGCCGCTCCGAGGTGGCCCGCCGGACCGGCCTGTCCCGCTCCACCGTCTCGAGCATCGTGGCCGACCTCCAGCTGGAGGGCGCCGTGATCGACCGCGACGACGAGACCCGCCCCGCCACCGGTGGGGGCCGTCCCCCCGCGCTGATCGCGCTCGACCCCGCCGTCGGCCTTGCCGTGGGGGTCGACTTCGGCAAGCGGCACCTGGCCGTGGCGGTCGCCGATCTCTCCCACGACGTGCTCGCCGAGGAGTGGCGGGAGATGGACGAGGACTACGAGGCCGAGGAGGGCATCCGCCTCGCCAGCGACCTGGTGGACCGGGTGCTGGAGGACGCCGGCGCCGACCGCGACCGGATCCTCGGTGTGGGCATGGGCCTGCCGAGCCCCATCCACCGCACAGGGCTCGTCGGTTCCTCGGCGATCCTGCCCGGCTGGGCGGGCACACAGGGCGGCGAGCGCATGGCCGAGCGGCTGGGCCTTCCCGTCCAGGTCAGAAACGACGCCGATCTGGGCGCGCTGGCCGAGGCCACCTGGGGCGCCGGCCGCGACAGCCAGGCGGTGGTCTACCTCAAGCTCTCACACGGCATCGGCGCCGGCATCGTGCTCGGGGGCGAGCTGTTCGTGGGCGTGGGGGGCACGGCCGGGGAGATCGGCCACACCACGCTGGACGAGACCGGCGATCTCTGCCGCTGCGGGAGCAGGGGTTGCCTCGAGACCTTCGCGGCCGGCGGGGCGATCGCCCGGCTGGTCGGCCGCAGCCGGGGACAGGCGCTCGACCTGGACGGCGTGCTCAGCATGGCCGCCGAGGGCGACCCGGCCTGCCAGCGCGCGCTGCGCGACGCCGGCCGTCACATCGGGGTGGCGCTGGCCAACCTCGTCAATCTCGTGAACCCCGAGCGGATCGTGGTTGGGGGCAGCATGGGCCACGCCGGTGACCTGCTGCTGGATCCGCTCAGAGAGGCCGTGGGGCAACGGGCCATCCCCAGCGCGGCCGAGGACGTGAAGGTCGTCCTCGGCGAGCTGGGAGAACGGGCCGAGCTGTCTGGGCGCCGTGGCGCTCGTTCTCCACGAGGCCGGCCCGGCCTGGAACGGGCGCTCTCCGGCACAAAACAGGAAAATGGCAATCGGAACCTAAGAGGAGGGGAAGGATGACCGACAGACGATGGAGGATCAGCCTGCTGGCCGTCGTGGCCGTGCTGGCCGCCGGCATGCTGCTGGCGGCCTGTGGTGACGACGACGACAGCGGTGGCGGCGGCGGTGGTGGCGGCGGCGACGAAGGCGGCAGCGGCTCGATCGCGCTGCTCCTGCCGGAGTCGAAGACGGCGCGCTACGAGTCGCAGGACCGGCCGAACTTCGAGAAGAAGGTCGCCGAGCTGTGTCCGGACTGCGAGATCATCTACTCGAACGCGGACCAGGATCCGGCCAAGCAGCAGCAACAGGCCGAGGCGGCCCTGACCAAGGGCGCGAAGGTGATGGTGCTCGACCCGGTTGACGCCGCGTCCGCGGGCGCGATCGTCGCCCGGGCCAAGCAGTCACAGGTCCCGGTGATCAGCTATGACCGGCTGATCACGGACGCCGACATCGACTACTACATCTCGTTCGACAACGAGCAGGTCGGCAAGCTGCAGGGCGAGAGCCTTCAGGCGAAGCTCGAGGAGGACGGCAACGGGGACGGCACGATCGTGATGATCAACGGCGCCCCCACCGACAACAACGCCACGCTCTTCAAGCAGGGCGCGATGGCCGTCTTCGACCAGAGCGACCTGAAGGTCGGCAAGTCGTACGACACCCCCGACTGGAGCCCGGACAAGGCCCAGCAGGAGATGGAGCAGGCGATCACGGCGCTGGGCAAGGACGGCTTCGTGGGCGTCTACGCCGCCAACGACGGAACCGCGGGCGGTGCGATCGCGGCCATGAAGGGCAACGGCATCGATCCCAAGACCATCCCCTCGACGGGGCAGGACGCCGAGCTGGCCGCCATCCAGCGGATCCTGGCCGGCGAGCAGTACATGACCGTCTACAAGGCGATCAAGCCCGAGGCCGAGCAGGCCGCGGAGCTGGCGGTCGCGCTGGTGCAGGGCAAGAAGCCCCCCAGCGGTCTGGTCAACGGCGAGATCGACAACGGCCAGGAGAAGGTTCCCTCGATCCTGCTCACGCCGGTGGCGGTGACCAAGGACAACATCAACGACACCATCGTCAAGGACGGGTTCTGGAAGAC
The DNA here is from genome assembly GCA_963850205.1 of uncultured Thermoleophilaceae bacterium. Lineage (GTDB taxonomy): Bacteria > Actinomycetota > Thermoleophilia > Solirubrobacterales > Thermoleophilaceae > JACVRW01. The sequence goes on from CAWKKJ010000017.1 coordinate 550,111, forward strand.
GAGCGAGATCTGCACGAGCGCCTACGCGAAGGCGTGCGCCGACGCGGGCATCGAGTAACCGGACCCCGGACGCCCGGCGGCGCCGCGCGGCGCCGCCGGGCCCGTCCGCGGGCAGAGAGGAGGGAGCGGCAGACATGAACGCCAACACGCCCGTGCTCGCCCTCAAGGGGGTGAGCAAGCACTTCGGCCCGGTCGAGGCGCTGTCAGAGGTCGACTTCGAGGTCAGCTCCGGTGAGGTGGTCGCGCTGGTGGGCGACAACGGAGCCGGCAAGTCGACGCTCGTCAAGACCATCGCCGGCATCCACACCGCCGACGACGGCGAGATCCTCTTCGAGGGCAACTCGGTGAAGATCACCGGTCCCACCGACGCGGTCGACCTCGGCATCGCCACCGTGTACCAGGACCTCGCCCTGTGCGACAACCTGGACGTCGTCGAGAACCTCTTTCTCGGCCAGGAGACGATCGGAACCGGGCCGGCGCGGTTCACGCGCTCGCTCGACGAGGCGACGATGGAGCAGCGCACGGGCGAGCTGCTCGAGAACCTGGCGGTCACGATCGTCAACCTGCGCTCCGAGGTGGGGACGCTCTCCGGCGGTCAGCGTCAGCAGGTGGCCATCGCCCGCTCGCTGCTCGGTGAGCCGAAGATGGTCATGCTCGACGAGCCGACGGCCGCATTGGGCGTGCGCCAGACCGCCCAGGTGCTCGAGCTGATCAAGCGCCTGCGCGAGCGAGGCCTGGGCGTGATCGTGATCAGCCACAACCTGGCCGACGTGTTCGAGGTCGCCGACCGGGTCTTCGTACTGCGGCTCGGCCGCAAGGCGGCGGACATCCCCGCCGGCGAGTCGAGTCAGGAGGAGGTCGTGGCGGCGATCACCGGCGCCGAGTTCGGCGGCAACGGGCGGACGAAGGAGGACGAAGAATGAGCGCCGACGCAGGCGGCGGCGCGGCCGCCGCCCCCCGTGCCGACGTCGAGGTCAAGCGGCCGGGCATCCTGGACCTGGGGCGCCGGTTCGTGGCCGGCGACCTGGCCGAGCTTCGGGTCATTCTGGTGCTGGCCGTCATCTGGCTGATCTTCTACTTCCAGGAAGACCGCTTCCTCAGCTCGGTGAACCTCACCAACCTGGTGCTGCAGATCACCGCGATCGGGCTGGTGTCGGTAGGGATCGTGCTGGTGCTGCTCCTCGGCGAGATCGACCTGTCCGTGGGCGCGGTCAGCGGCCTGTGTGCGTCGATCATGGCCGTGCTGGCGGTGAAGAACGGCTGGTCGCCCTACCTGGCGATCGCGGCGGCGGTGCTGGCCGGAACGGCAGTCGGGCTGTTCCAGGGCTTCATGTCCACCCGCTTCGGGATACCGTCGTTCGTGGTCACGCTGGCCGGTTTCCTTGCCTGGACGGGAGCCCAGCTCAGGGTGCTCGGCGAAACCGGGACGGTGAACCTCACCGATCCGAAGATCACCGGCCTCACGAGCACCTTCTACAGCGACACGATCGGCTGGATCTTCGCCCTGGTGGTCATCGTGGCCTACGCCGCCTTCGCCCTGCTCGGCCGCCGGCGGCGGGTGGCGCAGGGGCTGTCGGCGCAGCCGCTGGGGGGCACGGTGGTCCGGATCGTGATCGTGGCCGCCGCCGTCCTCGTCGCGATCTGGGTGCTGAACGACGACCGCGGCCTGCCCCTTGCGGTGCTGATCCTGCTCGGGTTCGTGCTGGTGTTCGTCTTCATCACCACCCGCACCGCGTTCGGCCGCCACATCTTCGCCGTGGGCGGCAACGCCGAGGCGGCGCGCCGGGCGGGCATCAAGATCACGCGCGTGCGGCTGGTCGTGTTCATGATCTGCTCGACCATGGCCGCCGTGGGCGGGATCATGGCCGCGTCCCGGCTGCTGGCGGTGAACCAGTCGTCCGGAGCCGGCGACTTCCTGCTGCTGGCCATCGCAGGGCCGGTCATCGCCGGCACCAGCCTGTTCGGTGGGCGCGGCAGCGTCTGGCATGCCCTGCTGGGCGCGCTGGTGATCGGCTCGATCTCGAACGGGATGGACCTGCTCGCGCTCGAGTCGTCGGTGAAGTTCATGGTCACCGGCGGCGTGCTGCTGATCGCGGTGACGATCGACGCGATCGCCCGCAAGCAGCGGCAGGCGGCGGGACGCGTCTGACCACGAGATGACGGAGGCTGTTCCGGCCCGCGGTCCTGCGACCGCGGGCCGGGCGCCGCTCCGGGTCGGCCTGATCGGCTTCGGCGTGGCGGGCTCGGCGTTCCACGCTCCCCTCATCGCGGCTGCCGAGGGTCTCACGCTCACCTCGATCGTCACGTCCGATCCCGGGCGGGCCGGGCTGGCGGCGGACCGCTACCCCGCGGCGCAGGTGCTGCCCGACGCGGACGCGCTCTTCGCCGCGGCGGACGAGCACGACCTGGTGGCGGTGGCCTCGCCCAACCGCTTTCACGTCGGGCAGGCGCTGGCGGCCGTGGAGGCCGGGTTGCACGTGGTGGTCGACAAGCCGGTGGCGCCGCGGGTCTCCGACGCCCGGCGGTTGGCCGCCGCGGCGCGCGAGCGCGGGGTGGTGGCCGCGGCGTTTCACAACCGCCGCTGGGACGGGGACGCCCTCACGGTGCGCCGGCTGCTCGGCGCCGGGGCGCTGGGCGATCTGTGGCGGCTCGAGTCCCGCTTCGAGCGCTGGCGCCCGGAGGTGGATTTGTCGCGCCCGCGCGAGCGGGCGGACCCCGAGGACGCCGGCGGGGTGTTGTTCGACCTCGGCAGCCATCTGATCGATCAGGCGATGTGGCTGCTGGGGCGGCCCCGGAGCGTGTACGCGGAGATCGAGCGCCGGCGCCCCGGCGCCGTGGTGGACGACGACGTGTTCCTGGCGCTCGACCATGTTGGCGGCCGCGCCCACCTGTGGATGGGCATGGCCGTGGCCCAGCCGGGCCCGCGTTTCCGGGTGCTCGGCTCTCGGGCGGCGTACGTCAAGTACGGGCTCGACGGACAGGAGGCGGCGCTGCGGACCGGCGAGCTGCCGGACGCGCCGGGGTTCGGAGAGGAGCCCCCCGAGCGCTGGGGACTGCTGGGCACCGAGGAGGCGGGGGCGGGGGCGGGGGCGATGGAGCCGGTGCCCACCGAGCCGGGCCGCTACCTGGCCTTCTACGAGCAGATGGCGGAGGCGGTCCTCCACGGCGGCCCCCCGCCGGTGCCACTGGAGGACGCCATCGCGTGTCTGGAGGTGATCGAGGCGGCCCGGGAGAGCGCCGCGGCGGGGGACGTTCGGGCGCTGGGGTAGGGGGTCGGGGTCGGGGTGCGGAGCCGCCGGACGCGCTGCGGAGCCGCCCGACGCGGCTTCGCCCGTCGACCGGCGGCCGGGCGTCCGTGGTTCCTTATCGGCCTATGTGGCGACTATGGAACCACAGTGCCGCATGCGTCGCCGTGGCCCAGCGCCCGTCCGATGTGCCGGCGGGCGCCAATCCCGGCGTGACCGCCCCGCGGCCGGGCGTCCGTCACGATCACCTCCGCCCGGCGTGCGGTTCCCGATGCGGCCTCGTCGCACACGTCACCGTCCCGTAACGCTGGACGGCCGGCGCTCGGCGTGTGGCTTCCGAAACTCGCGCATACCGCGCCTTCTGGAAGCCACACTCCCGGCACCGGGGCTCTCGCCTGGTGTTTCCGGGGCTGTCGCCTCGCGCTTCCGGGCAGCCCTCGCCTCGCGCCTCCGGGGTCCTTGCCCGCGCTTCCGCAGGCCCTCCCCGCGCGCTTCCGCAGGCCCTCCCCCCGCGCTTCCGCACCCCTTTCTCGCGGCAGTCACCAAGTTGGTGCAGGGTTGTTACACAGCGCACCCACAGGTGCGCCGCCCCTCCGTACGGTCGTCTCATGGGCTCCGAGAGCGGACAGGCGACCATCGAGTGGACCGGGCTCGTTCTGCTCGTCGCCATCGCGCTCGGGGCCCTGCTGACGCTGGCACGGCCGGTCGACGGCCGGCGCCTGGGCAGCTCGGTGGCGCACGCGATCACGTGCGCGGCGCGCGGGGGCTGCGCCGCGGCGGGCGGTGCGCCACCCAGCGCCCGGCGCGCCTCTCCACGCATCGCCGTGCCCGCCGCCCCGCCGGGGACGGGCCGCGTGGGCTCGCCGGCTCCATCAGGCCATGCGGGCCCAGGGCCGGCGCCCCCGCGCGCGGCCACCCCGCCGGCGCCGCGCTCAGCGGACCCCGCCGCGCTGCGCGGAGCGCGAACGGCGGCCAAGCGGCTATGGCTGCTCTGCCTCGGCTACCGCCGCTTCCGCTACGACCTGGAGCACCCGCGCGCACCCATGCAAGGGGTGCCGATGAGCGAGACGCTCGACACCGTCAACGAGTGCCTCAACCCGCTCTCCTTCCTGGTGGGGGACTGACGGGGGTGGCCGCGCGAACGGCCCGGGTGATTGCGCTGGCCGCCGCGGTGCTGGCCGGGGGTGCGGGCTTGGGCTTCGTCGCCCGGGACCTGCTCGGGTTCGGACAGCCGGCGGTGGCGCTCGCCTGGCTGGCGGGCGCCCTCTTCGTCGCGGCCGGCGCGGTGGGACCGCGCGCCCAACGTGCCGTCCGGCGCTCCCGCTTCAATGGGAGGTGACCCGTTTGGGGGACAGAGCATGCACGAGCGTCTCGAGGCCGAGTTGGCCGACGCGTCGGCCGAGCTGCGGGCTCACATGGCCAGTTGGGAGTACGCCTTCGCCATGGCTGGTGGCTGCCACGGCGGCCGGGAGCACCCCGTCCACTGGCTCACGCGGGCGCGCACCGAAGCGCTCACCGCCCGCTGCCGGGATCTTCGCGCCAACCTTGCCGAGCACCGCGACTGAGCCCTCTTCCCGCGACGGGCCGGTTTAGCGCTGCCCGTGCCCGGGATACCTCCTATAGAGGGAAACACCCGGCCGCGAGGAGACAGGGCCGGGCTCAGAGAGGGAAAGAGGAGATACATGCCTGACAACAGAGGCGTCGCCTACATGGGCACCGGCAAGGTCGAGGTCCAGAACATCGACTTCCCGGGCTTCGAGCTCAAGGACGGCCCCGGCGTCAATCCGGACAACGTCGGACGGCAACTGCCCCACGCGGCGATCCTGAAGATCGTCTCGACCAATATCTGCGGCTCCGACCAGCACATGGTCCGCGGCCGGACGACGGCTCCCGAGGGCCTGATCCTCGGGCACGAGATCACCGGCGAGGTGATCGAGACCGGTCCCGGCGTCGAGTTCATCCAGGAAGGCGATCTCTGCTCGGTGCCGTTCAACATCGCCTGCGGGCGCTGCCGGATGTGCAAGACGCAGAACACCGGCGTGTGCCTGAACGTCAACCCCGATCGTCCCGGCTCGGCGTACGGCTACGTCGACATGGGCGGCTGGGTAGGCGGTCAGGCCGAATACGTCGCCGTGCCCTACGCCGACTGGAACCTGCTCAAGTTCCCCGACAAGGATCAGGCCATGGAGAAGATCCTCGACCTGACCATGCTGTCGGACATCTTCCCGACCGGGTTCCACGGCGCCTACACCGCGGGCGTCGGGCCGGGCTCCACCGTCTACGTCGCCGGCGCGGGCCCCGTCGGACTGGCGGCGGCTCACTCGGCCCAGCTGCTGGGCGCGGCGGTGGTGATTGTCGGCGACCTCATTCCCGAGCGGCTCGAGCAGGCCAGGAGCTTCGGCTGCGAGACGATCGACGTCTCCAAGGGCGACCCCAAGGACCAGATCGAGCAGCTCCTCGGCGTGCCCGAGGTCGACGCCGCGGTCGACGCCGTCGGCTTCGAGGCCCGAGGCCATGGCGCGGACGCCGACCACGAGGCCCCGGCCACCGTTCTGAACTCGATCATGGACGTGACCAGAGTGGCGGGCAAGCTCGGCATCCCCGGCCTTTACGTGACGGGCGACCCGGGGGGCATCGACGAGGCGGCCAAGGTGGGCTCGCTCTCGATCAGCATCGGCCTCGGCTGGGCGAAGTCGCACAGCTTCACGACCGGCCAGTGCCCGGTGATGAAGTATCACCACGGCCTGATGCAGATGATCCTCAGCGACCGGGCGCAGATCGCCAAGGCGGTCAACGCCACCGTGATCACCCTCGACGAGGCCCAGCAGGGCTACGAGGACTTCGACAAGGGTGCGGCCAAGAAGTACGTCTTCGACCCGCACGGGTTGGTCAAGGCGGCCTGACGAGCCCCACAGGCGGACGGTTTGCGAGGGCGGCCCGCGGGCCGCCCTCGGCCGTTCTCCGGCCGGCCGCCGCTACCTCCCCGCCGCCACCCGCCGGCGCCTCTCGGCCTCCTCGGGCGACTCCGCTCCCGGCGACGGGATGTCGATCTCGCTCACCGGAACCACCACGATGTCGTAGACCTTCCACTCGAGCGATAGCAGGTGCGCCTGCAGCTCCCCGAGCCGCTTGACCAGGCCGTCGGTGGTGCGCGGGACCACCAGCACCTCGCCCGTGAACACGTGACCCTCCTCGCGCAGTCGCACCGCCCCCTCCTCGATCCAGTCCTGCTTGGTGAGCTCGACGTTCATGCGCTGCACGATCGGATGGAACTCGCGGGCGTCGTGACGTCGCGGCCGGGCGTCCATCAGGTCGTGCACCGCGGCTCGCACGTTCTTCCAGCCGTCATGCACGATGTCGACCGAGATGAAGATCGCCGCCACCGCCACGCCCTCGAGATCGTCGGGGGCCGAGCCGCCGGGAGGTAGTCCCACCACGGTGCTCGTGACCGCGTAGGGGCGGGTAAGGGCGACGTCCTTCTTCCAGCGGGACTTCTTGGTCAACCCCGCGGCCAGGAGGTCGAGCGAGCCCTCCTTTATCGCGTCGACAAGCTCCTCCTCCGATCCCTGGACCCATTCGATGCGTGCGTCGAGTCCGCTCGCGAAGCGCCGGATGAGCTTCACCTCCACGCCGCCGCTCGGCTCGGACGCGCCCGGCTCGAAGACCACCCACGGGTCGCTCTCGCTCACCCCGACCCGCACGGTGCCGCCCTCCACCCGGTCAAGGGTTCCGTCGGTGTCCGGCGGGAACTGGCAGCCGCAGCAGAGCGGGAGCACCAGGCTCATGACGATCAGCGCCGGAAATCGCACCAGCGTCGGCGTACCCGCCGGACTCACCGCTATGCGAGAGCATCCGGACGCGCGAAGCTTCACAATCTGCGCGTGCGCTCGAGCGAAAGGGAGAGACCGTGCCGGTGACAGAGCAAGCGGCGAGCGTTGCGGGCCGCGCGGCCCACTTGGCCGGCAGCGTCAAGGTGCTCGTGGATGCGGGCGTCGTCGCTCCGATCCGGCCCGATCGGCTGTGGGGCGTGCTCCGCACGCTTCAGCAGTGGGGGCGCAGCCCGGCGGCCGGGGCGATCTCGCTCGCCGCCCGCTACCCCCACGAGCCGATGATCGTCGACGACATGGGGACGCTCAGCTACGCCGACGTGCACCGCCGGACCAACGCGCTCGCGCACGCTCTCGCCGACGCGGGCATTGTCGAGGGCGATGGCGTGGCGATCATGTGCCGGAACCACCGCGGCTTCATCGAGGCCACGGTGGCGGTCTCGAAGCTCGGCGCCGACGCGCTCTATCTGAACACCGCCTTCGCAGGGCCCCAGCTCACCGAGGTGGTGCAACGCGAGAAGCCACGGGCGATCGTCTACGACGAGGAGTTTGCCGGCCTGCTCGCAGACGCCGGCCACAGGCGCAAGCGCTTCGTGGCCTGGCAGGAATCCGAATCCTGCGACGACCCGACGCTCGAGGAGCTCATCCGGGCCGGCGACCCCGACGACGTGGTGCCGCCGGCTCGAGAGGGCCGGGCCGTGATCCTGACCTCGGGCACCACCGGCTCGCCGAAGGGGGCGTCGCGCGGCAACCCGCAGTCGCTCGAGCCCGCGGTCTCGCTGTTGTCGAAGATCCCGCTGCGCACCCGGGAGGTCACCCACATCGCGGCGCCGCTGTTTCACTCCTGGGGCTTCGCGCACTACACGCTGGGGATGATCCTGGGCACCACCTACGTGCTGCGGCGCAAGTTCCAGCCCGAGGCGTGCCTGGCGACGGTGGCGCGCTACCGCTGCGACGCCCTGGCGGTGGTGCCGGTGATGATGCAGCGCATCCTCGAGCTGCCCGAGGAGACGCGGGCGAAGTACGACGTGTCGTCCCTGCGGGTGGTGGCCGCCAGCGGCTCGGCGCTGCCGGGCGACCTGGCGCTCACCTGGATGAACGCCTTCGGAGACAACCTCTACAACCTCTACGGCTCCACCGAGGTGGCCTGGGCGTCGATCGCGACACCCCAGGACATGCGGGCCGCGCCGGGCACCGCGGGCCGGCCCCCGCGGGGGACCGTGGTCCGTCTCTTCGACGAGCAGGGCGTCGAGGTCCCGCCCGGCGCCACCGGCAGGATCTTCGTGGGCAACGAGATGCTCTTCGAGGGCTACACGGGCGGAGGCTCCAAGGACGTCATCGGCGAGCTGATGGCCACCGGCGACGTCGGTCGCTTCGACGAGGCGGGTCGCCTGTTCGTGGAGGGCCGAGACGACGAGATGATCGTGTCCGGGGGAGAGAACGTGTTCCCGAAGGAGATCGAGGACACGCTGGCGCGCCACGACGCGGTGGCGGACGTGGCCGCCGTGGGGGTGCCCGACCCGGAGTTCGGCCAGCGGCTGCGCGCCTTCGTGGTCCTCGAGCAGGGCAAGCACGCCGAGGAAGAGGACCTCAAGGCGCACGTGAAGTCGAACCTCGCCCGCTACAAGGTGCCGCGCGAGATCATCTTCCTGGACGAGCTGCCCCGCAACGCGACGGGCAAGGTACTCAAGCGCGAGCTCAAGGAACTCGAGCCGGGAGTGGCGGAGTCGGGGCAGCAGTGAGTACGCCGCCTGCCTGCGGGGTAAGGGGCGGGCACACCCCGAGGTAGGCAGGAGGGCATATGAGTACCGGACTGATCATCGCGATCGTGGTCGTGGTTCTGATCGTGCTCGTGCTGGTGGCCCTGATGAGCAGGCGCGGCCAGCAGCGACGGCACGAGGAGCGGCGGCACGAGGCGCGGGAGATTCGCCAGGAGGCGGACGTGCACGGAGCGCGGGCCGATCGCGTCTCCGCCGAGGCCGACGAGCGTGCCGCTCGGGCCCGCCAGGAGGAGGCTTCCGCCCGCGAGCAGGCCGCCCAGGCGGAGACCCACCATCGCGAGGCCGAGGCCCGGCGGGCCGAGGCGCATGACCTCGACCCCGACACGAAGGGCGAGTACGAGGAGCGGCCGCTCGGTCAGGACCGCGAGGGCGAGGCCCGGCGGGTGGATCCGGATCGCGGCGACGCGCGTGGCGACTACACGGAGGACGAGTACGCCGAGCGCCGGACGGTACGCGAGGGCGATCCGGACGATCCGGACGTGGTGCGCGAGGAAGAGGTCCGCGAGCGGCGCCCCGACGCCTGACCGGCAGGTCTCAGCAACTTCGAGCGGCGTCTCTGGGAGGCTGCGCCGCTCGGTCGGCCCGCCCGGCCCTCGAGCCGGGCGGGCCTCTTTCCGTCAGCCTTGTGTCAGCGGCTCAGCCGCAGACGGGCCAGTGCCCGGCGCCGTGACGGCTGAGCAGCAGCCAGGCACGCCAGGTCTGCTCCGATCGCGGCGCGGCGGCCGGGTCGCCCGTGCCGCCCACGACGCCCCAGGTCGAGAACGAGAACTGGTAGAGGCCGCGGTAGGCGCCGCCGCCACCGATCGCCCTCGGGTTGTCATGGGACTCGCAGGCGGCGATGCTCCGCAGGTGGCTCCTGCCCGAGGCCGGGATCCGGTCGAGCTTGAGCCTGAAGCGGGCCTCGCGGCCCTCGGGGCTACGCAGCCAGCGGGCGAAACGCCGCTGCATGCGGTGAATTGAGCTCCGCAGCTCCGGCCCGCTGGGCGCGGCGTCCGTGCTCCGGGCGGCGGACACCAGGTCGCGGCCGTGCCAGACGCCGTGGCGGCGTAGCTTGCGGCGCCAGCTCCGGTACGCGTCCTGGAGCTCTGGGCTCGCAGGTCGGGCACCGGGCGCGGGCGCCGCTGTGGCTGGAGCGGTTGCAGCGGCGTCTGCGCCGCCGCTGTTCTCCGGCTCTTGGGCGAGCACCAACGTGGCCGGCGTGAGCGCGCATGCGAACGCCAGCAGAACGACTGCCTTCTTCTTCACGGTTTCCCCCTGTCTCGGCCGCGGCGAGGCGCGATGGCCACGCAACGGTCGTTACCGACTTGGCTTGCACTGCCCGGCAGGGCGCACGATCGGCGCCGCCAGGGCTTGCCGCGTCCGCGCGGTCGTTACTGCACGCGGAACGGGGCCGGCTTGCGAGTTACCGGGGCGACCTTAGAGGCCGCTCTGGCGCGTCGGCACATGTGTGACCAATCTCACATAACGTGAAACCGCGGTGATCGGGGGCGCGGATGTCGCGCTGAGGGGGGCGTCCCGCGCCGGGCTCAGGCGGCGTCCCGCGCCGGGCTCAGGCCGCGCTGCGCCGCGCCAGCTCGATCAGCAGCCGGGTGCCGAATCCGGAGGCGCCCTTGCCGGTGTAGCTGCGGCTGAGGCCCCAGGCGGTGCCCGCGATGTCCAGGTGCACCCAAGGCCGCCCGTCCACGAACTCGCGCAGGAACTCGGCCGCGTAGCTCGACATCGCGACGCGCTGATCGGCCGAGTTGGTCAGGTCGGCGTACTGGCCCTTGGTCATGTCGTGGAACTCGGGATGCAGCGGCATCCGCCAGCCGATTTCGCCGGTCGTGTCGCCGGCGGCCAGCACCTCGCCGCACCAGGTGTCGTCGTTGGAGAACACGCCCGCGTAGGTGTGGCCGAGGGCGACGAGGACGGCGCCCGTGAGCGTGGCCAGGTCCACGATCCGCTCCACCCCCTCGGCGACCGCGTAGCAGAGCGCGTCGGCCAGGATCAGCCGCCCCTCGGCGTCGGTGTTGTTCACCTCGATCGTCGTGCCGTTCTGGGCGGTCACGATGTCGCCGGGCTTGACCGCGTGCCCGCTGGGCATGTTCTCGGTGGCCGGCACGATCGCGGTCACAGTCGTCGGCAGCCCCAGCCGAGCGATGCCGTCCATCGCCTCCAGCACTGCGGCCCCGCCCGACATGTCGAACTTCATCTCCTGCATCTTCGCGCTGGGCTTGATGGAGATCCCGCCCGTGTCGAAGGTCACGGCCTTGCCCACGAACCCGAGGTGCGGGCCCCTGGCGCCGTCCGGCCTGTAGCGCAGGACGATCAGGCGGGGCTCGACGTGCGAGCCCTGGGCCACGGACGCGAAGGCGCCCATTCCTGCGCCGGAGATGGCGGCGGAGTCGAGCAGCTCCACCTCCAGCGACTCGTGCTCGCCGGCGATCTCGGCCGCCCGCTCGGCCAGGAAGATCGGGGTGGCCACGTTGGCCGGCAGGTTCTGCAGGTCGCGGGCGGCGTTGGCAGCCGCCGCGGCGACACCCGCGCGCGCCACCTCGTCCGTGTCGACCGACGAGCCGGCGATTTCGAGCGACTCGATGCCGTCGTCACCGTTGGCGTTGCGCTTGGACTTGAAGCGGTCGAAGGAGTACAGGCGCAGGAGCGTGCCCTCCACCAGCGCGCCCGCCACGCCCGCGCCGTCGGGCGCGGCCCAGGAGAGCGAAACGGCCCCGAGCTCCTTCGCCCTGGCGGCCACGGCCGCGGCCGCCACGCGGGCCCGCTCGGGGCCGAACTCCGCCCGCTTGCCCAAGCCGGCGACGAGCACCCGCCGCTCGCCGCCGCCCGGAGCGGCCTCGTGGGCCAGCGCCACCTTCTCCAGCCCGGGCTTGGCCTCGCCCAGGTCCACCAGCCGGCGCACGCTGGGCTCGCCCGGGGCCTCGTCCTCGAACAGGCCGACCACCCGCGTGTCGGCGGCGGTGTCCTCGGGTGCGGCGGCGCGGGCGGTAACCGTGAGTGTCATGGGCGCGGCAGTCTAAGTGCTCCCCTAAGAGAACCTGCCTCGAACCTGCGCGGGCCCGACAGCGGCCCTGCCCGCTGTTCGATCAACGCGCAGGTTTCGAGCCAGGTTCTAAGGTGTCGGAGCCCCGACCGAACCAAGGAGACCCCGATGGCCAAGACCGTGATTCTGGGTGCCGCGCGCACGCCGTTCGGCAAGATGGGCGGCGGCCTGGCCTCCCTGGATGCGACCGATCTCGGGGGGAAGGCGATCGCCGCGGCGCTGGAACGGGCCGAGGTGGCGCCCGAGCAGGTGCAGCATGTGGTCTTCGGCCAGGTGTTGCAGGCCGGACAGGGCCAGATTCCGTCGCGGCAGGCCCAGATCAAGGCCGGGATTCCCAAGGAGGTCTCCTCGGAGACGGTGAACAAGGTGTGCGCCTCGGGCCTGCGCTCGGCGGGGATGGTCGACCAGGCGGTTCGCGCCGGCGACCTCGACCTCGCAGTGGCGGGGGGCATGGAATCGATGTCGAACGCCCCCTATCTGCTCAAGCAGGCGCGCTTCGGCTACCGCATGGGCGACGGCCAGGCGCTCGACGCGATGGTCCACGACGGGCTGCGCAACCCCTTCTCCGGCAAGGGCATGGGCGAGGAGGCCGACGAGGTCGCCGAGGAGCTCGAGATCACCCGGCCGGACATGGACCAGTTCGCCCTGCGCTCGCACGACCGGGCGGTGCAGGCCACCGACGAGGGCCGCCTGCCCGAGGAGATCGTGGCCGTGACGGTGAGCTCCAGGAAGGGCGACACCACGGTGGAGGTCGACGAGGCGCCCCGGCGTGAGGGCTCGCTCGAGGCGCTGGCCAAGCTGCGCGGCGCCTTTCACACCGACGGAGCGCACACGGCGGGCAACGCGCCCGGCGTGAACGATGGCGCCGGCGCCCTGGTGCTCAGCTCGGACGAGTGGGCCACCCGTAACGGCCGCGAGCCGCTGGCCACCCTTGTGGCCCAGGCCGCGGTGGCCGACGACTTTCCCTATCTGGCCCGCACCCCTGCGAACGCCGCGAACAAGGCGCTCGAGCAGGCCGGCCTGTCGGTGGACGACATCGACCTGTTCGAGATCAACGAGGCCTTCGCCTCGGTGGCGCTCAACTCGATGCGCATGCTCGGCGCCGACGAGGCCAAGGTCAACGTCAACGGCGGCGCGATCGCCCTGGGCCATCCGATCGGCGCCTCCGGGGCGCGCATCCTGCTGACGCTGGCGAACGAGCTCCGGCGGCGCGGCGGGGGGCTGGGCTGCGCGGCCATCTGCTCCGGCGGCGGCCAGGGCGACGCGATGATCATCGAGGTCAATGGAAGCTGAGCCGTGCGCGAGGGGCCGGGCTCGGCCCGGCCCGGAGCGAGGTCATTAGTGGGGGACGGGCAAGCCGCCGCCTTCTTCGACCTCGACAAGACCCTCATCGAGGGCTCCAGCGGAGTGCACTTCGCCCGCGCCGCCTACCGCGAGGGGATGCTCTCCCGGCGCGAGCTGGCCGGGGACCTGTGGGCCAACGTGCGCTTCCGGCTCCAGGGGTCCACCGACGAGGGCACGGAGGTGGTCAAGCAGCGCATCCTGGACGCGATCCAGGGACAACGCGTGGTCGATCTTTCCCGGCTCGGGCCCCACGTGCTCGTGGGGGTCCTGCCGCTGCTCTACCACCAGGTGCTGGCCGAGGCGTACGCGCACCAGGACGCGGGGCGCCGGGTGTACATCGTCACGGCGGCGTCGCAGGAGCTGGCCGAGGTCCTCGCCCACGTGCTGGTGCTCGACGGTGGCATCGGGATGCGGAGCGAGATCAAGGACGGCGTCTACACCGGGCGCGCCGACGGGCCCTTCACCTACCGCGAGGGCAAGGCCGAGGCGATCCGGGAGCTCGCCGAGCGCGAGGGTTTCGACCTCGAGGCGTGCTACGCCTACTCCGACTCCGAGTCCGACCTGCCGATGATGCGCGCGGTGGGGCATCCGGTGGCGGTCAACCCCGACGCCGCCCTGGAGCGCGTGGCCCGGGAGCAGGGCTGGCGCATCATGCGCTTCGACAAGCTGGGCCGGCGCCTCAAGGCGGGCGCCGTCCTGGCCACCCTCGGGCTGGTGGCGAGCGGCAGCGGCTTCGCGGCCGCCCGCCTGCGCCGGCCGCGGCGATTCACTCGCCTCCGCCGCCGTTGAGAGTCCCTTTACGGCCGCCGCTTACGGTGGAATGAATGGACTCGATCACTCTGCCGGCGCCAGAGTCGCTTCTGCGCGCCGGCGACACACACACGCACACGAACGGCAATGTGATCCCGCTACCCACTCCGGACCTGGAGGTCAGGGCGGGCAGGGTGCTGCGCGGAAACGACAACGGGGGCTACACCGTGCCCTCACGCGCCACCTACCCGCACCAGTGGAACTGGGATTCCGCGCTGGCCGCCCTGGGCTGGGCCGAGCTCGATCCCGATCGGGCCTGGACCGAGCTCGAGACCCTGCTGGGTGCGCGCGACGCCCACGGCATGGTGCCCCACATCGCCTTCCACACGGTCGTGCCGGACCTGCTCCACCCACGGCTTCGGGGCGCGCTCACGTCGGTGGCCCGCCCCTACGCGCGCTACCTGCCCGGCCCCGGCTGGTGGGGCCGGCGCTTCAGCGTCGACGGCCGGCGCATCTCGGGCATCACCCAGCCGCCGCTGGCCGCCACCTGCGCCCGGCTGCTCTTCGCCGATCACCCCGACGAGGCGCGCGCCCGCGCGCTGCTGCGCCCGCTGCTGTCCTGGCACCGTTTTTTGCTCGAGGAGCGCGATCCGCGCGGCACCGGCGAGCCGGTGCTCATCCACCCCTGGGAGTCGGGGCGCGACAACGCCCTCGATTGGGACCCGCCGCTGTGGCGCGTGATCCCCGAGGTGACCGTGCTGCATCGCCGCGACACCGATTCGGTCGATGCCGCCGAGCGCCCCAGCGACGAGCACTACCGCCGCTTTCTCACGTTGGTGCGCCGGGGAACCGAGGCGGGCTGGCAGTCCTCCCGGCTGGCCCGCGGAGGCGCCTTCCAGGTACTGGACCCGGGCTTCAGTGCGATCCTCGCCCGCGCCTGCCACGACCTGGCCTGGCTGGCCGAGGCACTCGGCGAACCGGGAATCGCCGACGAGAGCCATGCCGGCTCCGAGCGGGTGTCGGGCGCGCTGCGCGCCCGCGCAGGCTCGGACGGGCTCATCCGCCCGCTGGACCTGATCGACGAGTCGGTGCTGGAGTCCACGAGCGCGGGCTCGGCCCTCGCGGTGCTGGCCCCAGGCCTGCGCGGCTCCCAGGTCGAGGCGGTGAGCGACCTGGTCACGACGGGCCCGCTGGGGTCGATGTACGGCGTGCGCTCGCTGGACCGCGACCATCCCGAGCGCTCCACTCGCAACTACTGGCGGGGTCCGGTGTGGGCCAACGTCACCTGGCTGGCCGCCTGGGGCCTCGAGCAGCACGGCGACCGCGGAACGGCCGGCCTGCTGCGCGCGCAGATGCTCGAGGCGGTGGGCAACGGCGGGATGCGCGAGTACTTCGCGCCCAGCTCGGGCCGCGGCCTGGGTGCGCGTGACTTCAGCTGGACGGCGGCGCTCACCCTGCGCCAGCTTCGCTCCGGCGCCGCGCGAGCGGTGCCCGAGGCGCGCGCCGCGTAGCCGGGCGGCCTCCTGGTGCCCGCCTAGACTGCCTTGTGATGGCAGTCCAGCCGCGGGCAATGACCGACGCCGAGCGTTGGTATCGGGAGCGCTTCTCGCGGGTGCCGCAGCGCGACGCGCTGTTCACGACGTTGAGCGGGGAGCCGGTGGCTCCGCTGTACGGGCCCGAGGATGTGGGCTCGTTCGACGAGGGCATCGGGTTCCCGGGCGAGTTTCCCTTTACCCGCGGGGTCTACCCGTCGATGTACCGCAGCCGTCTGTGGACGATGCGCCAGTTCGCCGGGTTCGGCACTGCGGAGGAGACCAACGAGCGTTTTCGCTATCTGCTCGACCACGGGCAGACGGGCCTGTCCACCGCGTTCGACATGCCCTCCCTGATGGGCCACGACTCCGACCATGCCCGCTCGGAGGGGGAGGTGGGCCGGGAGGGCGTGGCGGTGGACACGCTCGACGACATGGAGACGCTCTTCGCGGGAATCGATCTGGGCGAGGTGTCGACCTCGATGACGATCAACGCTCCCGCGGCGGTGATGCTCGCCTTCTACGTGGTAGCGGCCGAGCGGCAGGGGATCGGTCCGGACCGGCTGCGGGGCACGATCCAGACGGACATCCTCAAGGAGTACATCGCCCAGAAGGAGTGGTGCTTTCCCATCGACCCGGCCATGCGCCTGGTCACCGACATGGTGGAGTTCTGCGCCGAGCGGATGCCGCGCTGGCACCCGATCTCGATCTCGGGCTACCACATCCGCGAGGCCGGCTCGACGGCCCAGCAGGAGCTGGCCTTCACGCTCAAGGACGGTCTTACCTACGTGGAGCACGCGCTCGAGCGGGGGCTCGCGGTCGACGACTTCGCCCCGCGGCTGTCGTTCTTCTTCAACGCCCACATCGACTTCTTCGAGGAGATCGCGAAGTACCGCGCGGCCCGCAGGATCTGGGCCCGCGAGCTGCGCGACACCTACGGGGCCCGCGACGAGCGTTCGCTGCTGATGCGGTTCCACTCCCAGACCGCCGGGGTGTCGCTCACGGCGCAGCAGCCGCTCAACAACGTGGTGCGGACGGCGACCGAGGCGCTGAGCGCGGTGCTGGGCGGCACCCAGTCGCTGCACACCAACAGCTTCGACGAGGCCCTGGCGCTGCCCACCGAGGAGGCGGTGCGGGTGGCGCTGCGCACCCAGCAGATCCTGGCCCACGAGACCGGGGTGACGAGCACGATCGACCCGCTCGGGGGCTCGTATTTCGTCGAAGCGCTCACCGACCGCATGGAGGCGGCCGCCTACCGCTACTTCGAGCGGATCGACGAGCTGGGCGGGATGGTGGAGGCCATCAAGCAGAACTACCCGCAGCGCGAGATCGCCGACGCCTCCTTCCGGCTGCAGCAGGAGATCGAGCGCGGCGAGCGGGTGATCGTAGGGGTCAACCGCTACCAGCAGCCCGACGACCCGGACACCGAGATCCTGCGCATCCCCGTCGAGCTGGAGCGAAAGCAGATCGGGCGCGTGCAGTCCGTTCGCGCCCGTCGCGACACCGACGAGGCCGAGCGGGCCCTGGCCGAGCTGCGTGAGGCCGCGGCCACGGAGCGCAACCTGATGGAGCCGCTGCTCGACGCCGCCCGGGCGCACTGCTCGGAGGGTGAGATCGTCGAGTCGCTGCAGCAGGTGTTCGGCACCTACACCGAGACGCCGGTGTTCTGATACTGGTCACGCGCAGGCAGACCAGCGGTTAAGGTTCGCGCACGATGCGGCACCTGGTCCTGCTCACAGCGCTGTACGCGCTGATCGTGGCGCTGGTGCTGCCGAGCTCGCTGTTCGCCTCCGACCAGGCGCCGGCCGAGACCGGGGCCGAAGCGCCCGCCGCCGAGGAGCCGATGGCGCCGCCTGCGGAGGAACCGGCAACGCAGCAGGCGCCCGAGGAGACGACGCCGGCCGAGCCCGCGCCGGTGCCTGAGACCGAGACCGCGCCGGCTCCCGCTCCTCTAGCCGAGACCACCCCCGCCGCGCCGGCGCCGGAGGCCGAGCAGCCGCCCGCCGAGCCAGAGCCGGCCGAGCCCGCGACGGCGGAGGCCGAGGAGGCGGGCGAGCCGGAGAAGGGCAAGAAGAAGAAGGTCCGCGCCAGGGCGGCGGCCGACCAGGAGGTCCGGATCTCCGACTACGAGTTCACGCCTCCCGACATCACCGTCCAGCAGGGCGACGAGGTGACCTGGGTCAACGAGGGCCCGAGCTCGCACTCCGCCACCGCCGACGACGGCAGCTTCGACACCGGCGTCTTTCCCGAGGGCGAGAGCCGCTCGGTCACCTTCGAGGACGTGGGCACGTTCACCTACATCTGCACCCCCCATCCCGACATGGAGGGGACGGTGATCGTGGAGGCGGCGGGCAGCCTGACCCAGGCCGACGAGGACCTGGAGAGCGCCGAGGACGATCTCCTCGCCGCGGAGGAGGAGCTCGACGACGCCGCGGGCCTGCCGGACACCGGCAGGGACGCCCGGGTGGTCGGCCTCACCGGTCTGCTGATGCTGGCGCTGGGAGCGGCCCTGCGCCTGCGCGCCCGCGCGCAGTCCTAGAAAACCCGTCCTCAAGTTCTGGCGGTTTCGGCGGCGCCTGTGACGCGCCTGGCTGCATCCGACGGACTTGCCGATGCTCTGCATCGACTCCGTCCACCGGACTTGCCAGCCACGCCCAGTCGCTCGCCGATTCCCACCAGAACTCTCGGCCGGATTTGCAAGCGCTTCGTTCGGGATAGTCTGCGCGGCCCATGGCCAGCCGCAAGATCCGCGTCGTCGTGGCCAAGCCCGGCCTGGACGGCCACGACCGGGGCGCGAAGATCATCGCCCGCGCGCTGCGCGACGCCGGCATGGAGGTGATCTACACCGGGCTGCACCAGACCCCGGAGCAGATCGTGGAGACGGTGCTCCAGGAGGACGCCGACGCCGTGGGGCTCTCGATCCTGTCGGGCGCGCACATGACGCTGGTGCCCCGCATCGCCACGCTGCTCAAGGACGAGGGCGCCGAGGACGTGGTGCTGGTGGTCGGGGGCACGATCCCCTCGGACGACATCCCCGAGCTCAAGGAGCTTGGCGTGTCCGAGGTGTTCACGCCCGGAGCCCCCGTGCAGGGGATCATCGACTACATCCGCGACTCCGTCCCGGGTTAGGCCGTGCCGGATCCGCTCCTGGCCCAGTTCGACGGGAGCGTGGACGTGGCGCGCCGGCTGGGAGCCGGCTTCTACGCGGGCCTGCTCGAGCGGATGCGCGCCGACGCCGAGGCGGGAGGCCCGGTGCGCGCCGCGCTGGCGGGACACGAGCGCGACCGGGTCGACGAGTGGGACGCCTTCCGCCTTCTGGCCGGAGTGCACCGGATCGTGCTCGCCGGTCAGGCGCCCGAGCTCGAACGGCACTACCCGTCCACCGGCGGTGACGGCGACGCGGCGTCGGCCTGGCCCTCTGTGCAGGCGCTGCTGGCCGAGGGACGGGCCGAGCTGGTCGATGCCCTGGCGCACCCCCTGCAGACCAACGCGCCCACGCGGGCCAAGGCGCTGGTGGGCGGGCTCTGCCTGGTCACCGAGCGCGCCGGGCTGCCGCTGCGCCTGCTCGAGCTCGGCGCGAGCGCGGGGCTCAACCTGCGCCTCGACCGCTTCCGTTACAAGCAGGACGACGTGGTGCTCGGACCCGAGTCCTCCCCGGTGCGCTTCACGGACTTCATCATCGGCGGGCGGCCGCCGCTGGGTGCCGGGTTCGAGGTGGCCGAGCGGGCCGGCTGCGACCTCAACCCGGTCGACCCGGCCACCGATGACGGCCGCCTGACCCTGCTGGCCTGCATCTTCCCGGACGAGGTCGACCGCTTCGACCTGCTCGAGCGGGCGATCGCCGTGGCCCGCGAGACGCCCGCGCCGGTGGAGCGCGCCGACCTGGCCGCCTGGGTGTCGGAGCGGCTTGCGAGGCCGCGGCCGGGGGTCGCCACGGTCGTCTACCACACGATCGTGTGGCCCTACCTGCCCGACGCCGTCCGCGACGCGGCCGAGGCCGAGCTGGCGGCCGCGGGCGAACGCGCGAGCGCCGAGGCCCCCCTGGCGCTGTTGGCCTTCGAGGGGGCAGAGGACGACCCGTCGCGAACTGAGCTCCACCTCACCGAATGGCCCGGCGGCGAGCGCCTGCTGCTGGCTCGCTCGAGCCACCATCCGGTGACGGTCGAGTGGGTGGCCTGACTACGCGGCGTCGCGGGCGGCCGGCGTCCGAGCCTCCGCGCGGGTGAGCTCGAAAAGGTCCTCGAGGGCCGACCGGAACTGGGCGTAGCGCTCCTCGCCGATCGCCTCCGCGTAGCGGCGCTCGATGTCGTCGAACTCGCACCGGGCCGCATCCAGGGCCTTCGCGCCGTGGGGGGTGAGGCGGATGATCTTGGCCCGCCCGTCGTCGGGATCGGGCACCCGCTCGACGTAGCCGAGCCCTTCGAGATCGGCCACCGCCTCGCCGACGGACTGCTTGGTCAGCCCGGAGCGCTCGGCCAGGTCGGTGAGACGGCTGCCCTCCTCGGCGATGTTCGAGAACACGCAGCCGTGGCTGGGGCGGATCTCGTCGAAGCCCTGCCCGCAGAGGCTCACCTGGAGTTCGGCGGTCACGGCCTCCCGCACCTCTCCGAGGAGGCCGGGGAGCGGTGGCTGTCGTCGTGTGAGGGTCATCACAGTTGGTCAGGTGGCCTTACGGATATGGTAAGGTCGCCTGACAAGGCTTCCTTACTAACTATAGCCGGACGAGCGGGCGATCACAGGGAATAAACCCGGCCCCGGTGCCCTCCCGCTCAAGAGATAAGGCATGCAACCCAAACCTTTCCCCCGCGAGGGGCATTACGGAGGAATCGACATGACACGGAAATGGTGGACGCTCCTCGCGGTCAGCGTGGCGACGTTCATGCTCTTGCTGGACATCACGGTGGTCAATACGGCGCTGCCGGCGATCCAAGAGGACCTCGGCGCGAGCTTCACCGAGCTCCAGTGGGTCATCGACGCATACACGCTGTCGCTGGCCGCGCTGGTGCTCACCGCAGGCTCGCTGGCCGACCGGCTGGGACGCCGCCGGGTATTCGCCCTCGGCGTGGTCATCTTCTCGGTGGCCTCGCTGGCGGCCGGCCTGGCCCCGGATCCGACCTTCCTGAACATCGCCCGCGCGGTGCAGGGGATCGGCGGCGCGATCATGTTCGCCGTCTCGCTGGCGCTGGTGGCGCAGGAGTTCGCTCCCGGCCGCGACCGCGGCACGGCGATGGGCATCTACGGCGCCACGATCGGCGTCTCGGTGGCCATCGGGCCGCTGGTGGGTGGAGCGCTCGTCGACTCGCTCGGCTGGGCGTGGGTGTTCTTCATCAACGTGCCGGTGGGCATCGCGACGATCGCCGTGACCTACCTCAAGCTGAGGGAGAGCCGCGACCCGAACGCCACCCGGGTGGACTGGGGCGGGCTGGTGACCTTCAGCTCGGCTCTGTTCCTGCTCGTGCTCGGACTGCTCCGGGGCAACGAGGAGGGCTGGGGCAGCCCGCTGATCGTGGGGCTGTTCGCGGCCGCTACGGTGCTCATGGCGCTGTTCCTGGCCATCGAGACGCGCGTGGCGCAGCCGATGCTCCCGCTGAAGCTGTTCAAGAAGCCGGCCTTCACCGGCGTGCAGCTGGCCGCCCTGGGCGTCTCGGCCTCGATGTTCGCCCTGTTCCTCTACATCACGTTCTACCTCCAGAACTACCTGGGCCATTCGCCGCTCGAGGCGGGGCTGATCTACCTGCCGTTCACGGTGATCACCTTCTTCGTCGCCGCCGCGGGGGGTGCGCTGCTGGCCCGTGTGCAGGCGCGCTGGATCATGGCGGTGGGCCTCGTGCTGACCGGGGTGGGCCTGCTGCTGATGGGCGGGCTCGACCCAGCCGACGAATGGACGGCGATGCTGGCCGGCTTCATGCTGGCGGGGGCCGGAACCGGCCTGCTGAACCCGGTGATCGCCGACGTGGCACTGAGCGTGGTGCCCAAGGAGCAGAGCGGGATGGCCGCGGGCATCAACGACACCTTCCGCCAGGTGGGCATCGCCGTGGGGATCGCGGCCTGGGGGGCCATCTTCCTCTCCCGCGGCGCCTCCACGGTGGAGGAGCTGGCCGCGGGCACGCCCACCGCGACCGGGGAGCGGCCCCGGCAGCTGATCGAGGCGGCCTCGTCGGGCAACCTCGACCAGGCGCTGGCGTCGGTTCCGGCCGGCGCCCGCGAGCAGGTGGCCGACGCCGCCGGCCAGGGCTTCATCTCCGGGCTGAACGACATCTTCATGCTCGGAGGGATCCTCTCCCTGGCCGCCGCGCTGGTCGCGCTGTGGCTGGTCCGCGAGCGTGACATCGAGCGTGAGGCCGTGGAGGTGCCTGTGCCGCAGCCCGCGCGCGAGGCGGTGCCGGAGCCGGCGTAGCCGCACGCAGATTCCGACCCTGTGGAGCCGGCCCCGATCGGGGCCGGCTCCGCTCGTTTCAGGCCACGCGCCGTACGTTTGGGGTCTATTGCACCCAAAACGTGCGGAGCGTGGGTCCCGGTGGGCTCGGCGGCGGGGTCCGCCCGATCGGTGGCGCTCGCCCGTACTCCTCTCGGCGGCATTTCCACAAGCCGATTGACGCATCAGTCAACGAGCTGGATAGAATCATCGCCGCCGCGGGCCGCAACCCCAAAGCCGCCCGCCACAGACCCCAAGGAGAAGCATTCCGTGAAGATCTGCGTCCTCGTAAAAGAGGTTCCCGACGCCGCCGTCGAGAAGCACATGGACGAAGGCTCCAAGCGCCTCGACCGCTCGGGCGAGCGGAACCTGAACCCCTTCGATACCCACGCAATCGAGGCCGCCATGCAGATCCGCGAGGGCGGCGCGGTCGACGTCGACGAGATCGTCGCCGTGACGATGGGCCCGGAGACTGCCTTCCGCGCGCTGCACAAGGCGGTCTCCCTCGGCGCCGACCGCTCGGTGCACCTCACCGACGAGGCGCTGGCGGGCTCCGACGTCTGCGCCACCGGCTACGCGCTGGCCAAGGTCCTCGAGTCCGAGTCGCCCGACCTGGTGCTGCTGGGCCAGCAGTCGGACGACGGCGAGTGCTACACGATCGGCGCCGTGGTGGCCGACCACCTGAAGATGCCCTCGCTCACCCAGGTGATCAAGATCGACGTGGAGGACGGCAAGCTGCGCTGCGAGCGCCAGGCCGAGTACGGCTACGACACGGTCGACGTGTCGATCCCGGCCGTGATCTCGGTGGGCGACGCGATCAACGAGCCGCGCTATCCGTCGCTCAAGGCGATCATGGGCGCCAAGAAGAAGCCGCTCGACACCAAGTCGGCCGGCGACGTGGGGATCGAGTCCGACCGGGTGGGCGAGGAGGGCTCGCGCACCACCGTCCTGGGGATGAACCCGCCCGAGGAGAAGCAGGCCGGCGAGATCATCGAGGACGAGGACACCAACGAGACGGTCGAGCGAATACTCAGCTGGCTCGACGAGAGGAAGCTGATCGCGTAATGGCCGACATCCTGGTCTACGCCCTGCACTACGACGGCGAGTTCAACAAGAACTCGCTCGGCGCCGTCTCCGAGGGCGCCAAGCTGGCCAAGGAGCTCGGCGGCGAGGCCGCCGCGGTAGTGGTCGGCGACAAGAGCGAGCTGACCGACGAGCTCTGTGGCTCGCTCGGCAGCTACGGCGCGGCCAAGGTCTATCGCGCCGAGGCCCCGGAGGGCCTGGCCCAGCCGGTGGTCGACGTGATGGCCAAGGTCATCGAGGACAACGGCTTCGGCTACGCCTTGTTCGGCGGCGGCCTGCTGGGCTTCGAGATCGGGGCCGGGCTCACCGCCCGCCTGGCTGCCGGCGTGACCATGGAGGTCACCGCCGTCAAGGCCCAGGACGGCAAGCTGGTGGCCGAGCGCCCGATCCTGCAGGACTCGGCGATCGTCGACGTCGGCTACATGGGCGAGCCGGGCATCATCATCGGCCGGCTCAACGCGTTCGACGCGGCCGAGTCGGGCGACGCCGCCGCCGAGGTGATCGACGTGGACGTCGAGCTGCAGGAGCACTCCACCAGGGCCGTGATGGTCCAGCGTGGAGAGCAGCGCGGCGCCGACGTGAACATCGAGGACGCCGAGGTGCTCGTGGCCGGCGGCCGCGGCCTCGGCAAGGCGGAGGGCTTCGAGCTGTGCGAGGAGCTGGCCGGCGCGCTCGGCGGCGCGGTGGCCGCCACCCGCGCCGTGGTCGACGCGGGCTGGTACCCCTACGCCGCCCAGATCGGCCAGACCGGCAAGACCGTGGCGCCCAAGCTCTACCTCGCGGCCGGGATCTCCGGGGCCATCCAGCACAAGGTCGGCATGCAGAACGCCGAGAACATCGTCGCGATCAACAAGGACCCGAACGCGCCGATCTTCGAGTTCTCCGACCTCGGCGTGGTGGGCGACCTGAACAAGATCATGCCCAAGCTCACCGAGGCCGTGAAGGCCAAGAAGGGCTGATGGCCACAGCGCCGATCGAGTTCCCGCCGCCGGTCGACTCGGCCAAGGAGTTCGTGGGCTCGCCCACGGACCCGGAGGACGAGCGGATCGAGGTGGGTGTGGTGATCGTGGGCGGCGGCCCAGCGGGCCTGGCCTGCGCGATCCGCCTGACCCAGCTGCTGGCCGAGGACGAGGCCGTGATGGAGTCGCTCGGAGAGGTGCCGGTGGCGTTGGTGGAGAAGGGCAAGACGCCGGGCTCCCACCTGCTGTCCGGGGCGATGATGAACCCCTCGGCGATGCAGGCCCTGTTTCCCGACGTCCCCGAGCAGGACTGGCCCACCTACGGCACGGTCGACAAGGACACGGTCTACCTGCTGCCGAACCGCCGGATGTCGATCCCGCTGAAGCCCACCCCGCCCCCGTTCCGCAACCACGGCAACCACGTGACCTCGGTGGCGCAGCTGGGGCGCTGGATGTCGGAGAAGGCCGAGGAGGCCGGCGTCTACATCCTGGGTGAGACGGCGGCCACGCGCCTGCTGGTCGACGACGGGGGCGTGGTCGGCGTCCGCTCGGGCGACAAGGGCCGCGACCGCGACGGCGAGGAGCTGTCGAACTTCGAGCCCGGCGCCGACCTGATCAGCAAGGCCACCGTGCTCTGCGAGGGCACCCAGGGCCACCTCACCGGCGCCGCGATCCGGCATTTCGACCTCGGCTCGGAGGACCCGCAGCAGTGGGAGCTCGGGGTCAAGGAGGTGTGGGAGGTCGAGAAGCCGCTCGACCGCGTCATCCACACGATGGGCTGGCCGCTGCGCTTCGGCGCGAAGTACCGCGAGTTCGGCGGCTCCTTCATCTACCCGATGGGCGAGGACCGGATCTCGATGGGGCTCGTGGTCGGGCTCGACTACCGCGACGCGCGCTTCTCCGCGCACGACGCCCTCCAGGAGCTGAAGCGCCACAAGCTGGTCGCCGGCCTGATCGAGGGAGGCAAGCGGGTGGGCTGGGGCGCCAAGACGCTCCCATCGGGCGGCTTCTGGGCGCGCCCGCGGCAGCTGTGGGCGCCCGGGCTCGTCCTGTGCGGCGATGGGGCGGGCATGGTCAACGTCCCGACGCTCAAGGGCGTCCACTACGCGATGCACGCCGGGATGTTCGCCGCCGAGGCGATCTTCGAGCGCCTGAAGGCCGGGGGCTCGTGCGAGGACCTGTCCAACTACGCGGCCAAGGTCGAGGGCTCGGTCGATCCAGAAGGACACCTACCGCTCGCGCAACATGCGCCAGCCCTTCGCCAAGGGCTTCCTGGTGGGCGGAGCGGTGGCCAACATGATGGAGATCTCCGGCGGGCGCTTCCCCGGCGGGCGCTGGGCCACCCACGACGACGCCACGGTCGACGTCTTCGTCGGCGGCGAGCGCGACTACCCCAAGCCGGACGGCAAGGTCACCTTCGACAAGCTGTCGTCGGTCTTCGCCAGCGGCAACGCCACCCGCGACGACGCCCCCAACCACATCCGCATCCAGGAGGACGTTCCCCTCGAGGTCGCGCTCATGTGGCAGAACATGTGCCCGGCCCAGGTCTACGAGGTGCCGGACGAGGAGCTCGAGGGAGCGCGCAAGAACGGCAACGGCAAGCTCGACGGCAAGCACGAGGTCAAGCTGCAGATCACGCCCAGCAACTGCGTGCAGTGCGGGGCCATCACGGCCAAGGGCGGCCGCCTGACGCCTCCCGAGGGCGGCGACGGCCCCAACTATCAGGCCACCTGAGGGCGAGGGTGGCCTGCCAAGCCAGGCCACCTGAGGGCGCGAACCCTTCCGCTTCCGGGGCCTTGGTTCCTTGGTCGCCTATATCGCGACTAAGGAACCACGGTAGGCGGGTCAGCCCCCGAGCGAGAACATCGACTCCAGGTCGTGCTGGGAGAAGACCTCGAAGGCCACCATCGTGTAGGTGTCCTCGATCCCGCGGATTCGCGCCAGCCGGGTCGTGACCAGCTCGGCCAGCTGCTCCTGACGAGCCACGCGGAGAATGGCCACGAAGTCCCAGTTGCCGGTCACCGAGTAGGCCTCGGCGACCCCCTCGACGTCCGCCAGCTTGCCCCCGAGGGTGGCCATCGCCTCGCGCTCGGCCTTGATCAGCACCACCGCGTGGGTCATCGAGAAAACACCGAAAGCGGACCCTATACTCGAAGAGACGATGAAGACCGATATCCATCCTGACTACGGCCCCTCGCACGTTCGCTGCACCTGCGGCAACGAGTTCTGGACCCGTTCCACCAAGCCCGAGCTGCACGTGGAGATCTGCTCGAACTGCCACCCGTTCTACACGGGTCGCCAGAAGCTGGTCGACACCGGCGGCCGGGTCGAGCGCTTCCGCCGCCGCGCCGCGCGCTCGCGGCGCTGAGCGGGGGAGCCCCGACCGCCGCAACTCCGGCCGGCGGCGCGCGTTCTCACGGAGCATGCGCATACGGCTCGCAATCGTGTCGCTCGGTCTCCTCGGCGCCCTGGCGCCGGCGACGGCCCCTGCGCTCGAGACGAGCCCGGGCCCGCTCGCGGCCGCTCGCGCTCCCGCCGCGGTGAAGCTGGTGGAGTGCTCGCTCGCCGAGCAGGCCGCCACCTTCCGGGGCCGGATGAGCCGGTCGTCGGGCAGCTCGCGCATGGGCATGCGGTTCACCCTGCAGGAGCGCACCGGCGACGGCGGGTTCCGGGCGGTCGCGGCGCCCGGCCTGGAGCGCTGGCGCAGGTCGAAGCCGGGCGTGGGCACCTTCGCCTACCGCCAGGAGGTCCGCGCCCTCGCCCGCAACACCGCCTACCGCATGCGGGTGGACTTCCGCTGGTGGTCGGCCTCCGGGCCCGTGCTGCGCCGCGCGCGCCGGCTGTCGCCGGTCTGCCGCCAGTACGAGGCGCTGCCCAACCTCCGGGCGCGGGTGCTGGGAGCAGCGGCCACCAAGGTCGCGGGCGTGGTCCGCTACGCCGTGCGGCTGAGGAACGTGGGCCGGGCGGCCGCAGCGGCCGCGCCGGTGCGCCTGACCGTCGACGGCAACGTGGTCGACACCCGATCGGTGCCATTGGCCGCGGGAAAGCAGCGCACGCTCAGCTTCCGCGGACCTGAGTGTCGCCAGGCGGTGGAGGTACGCGCCGACCCGGACGCGCTGATCGTCGAGACCGTCGAGGACGACAACACCCAGCTCGTGGCGTGCGCCGAGCTCGTCCGCCGCTGACCCGACACCGCGGGCGGGCGGACGGCGCCCCGTTACGATGAGAACGGTGAGCGCTTCCCCCTCCAGCAACGGCGCCGCCCCGGATCGACCCCGCGAGGCCACCAAGGACGCGCCCATCGGCGGCCAGGCCGTGCTCGAGGGCGTGATGATGCGCGGCATCTCCACCTGGGCGGTGGCGGTGCGAAAGCCCAGCGAGGAGCAGCTCGCCGCCGGCGGCGCGGACAGCAAGGAGGGGGCCAAGGGCGAGATCGAGGTGGTCTCGGAGCCACTCGTCTCCTGGACCAAGCGCCATCGTCTGCTGCGCCTCCCCGTCGTGCGGGGGGTGGTGGCGCTGGCTGAGTCGCTCAAGATCGGCTTCCGGGCGCTGGGTCTTTCGGCCAACTACCAGGTGCCGCCGGGCGAGGACGGGGGGCAGGAGATCGGCGGCAAGGCCTGGGCGGGCACGATCGCCTTCGCCCTGCTGTTCGCCGTCGGGCTCTTCTTCCTGCTGCCGGCCGGCCTCACCAACCTCTTCCGGGACGAGATCCCGAACTCGCTGCTGTTCGTGATCATCGAGAAACTGGTCCGGATCTCGATCTTCCTGGCCTACCTGTGGCTGATCTCCCGGATGCCGGACCTGCAGCGGGTGTTCCAGTACCACGGAGCCGAGCACAAGACCATCTCATGCTACGAGGCGGGCCAGCCGCTGACCCCCGAGACCGCACAGCAGTTCTCGCGCTTCCACCCGCGCTGCGGCACCAGCTTCCTGCTGCTGGTGATGATCGTGGCCATCGTGGTCTTCGCCCCGCTGGGCAAGCTCGACTGGCAGTGGTTGTTCATCTCGCGCATCGTCGGCATCCCGGTGGTGGCCGGCCTGGCCTTCGAGCTCATCAAGTGGTTCGGGCGCAACCGCACCAAGCGCTGGGCTCGCGCGCTGATGTGGCCCGGCATTCAGCTGCAGCGCCTGACCACGCGCGAGCCCGACCTGCCCCAGCTCGCCGTCGCGATCGCCGCCCTCGAGGCGGTGCTCGCAGTGGAGAACCCGCTCGCCGCGGCGGACGAGGACAAGGTGGGCATGGAGGTCGTCGCGTAGGTCTAGTGCGCGTCCGGGCCGCATCGACCCGTGGCCATAACACTCACCCAGCTCCGCAGCTTCCTCGCGGTCCTGCGCACCGGCTCGGTCACCGGCGCCGCCGAGGAGCTCGTCGTCACGCAGCCGTCGGTCTCGGCCGCCGTCGCGGCCCTCTCCCGTGAGCTGGGCGTCGAGCTGACGCAGCGGGTGGGCCGCAACGTTCAGCCCACCCCTGCAGGCGAGGCCTTCGCCCCCTTTGCCGCCGACGTGATCGGCCTGCTCGACCAGGGTCAGATGGCCGCCCGCGAGGCCGCCGATCTGGCCTCGAGCCAGCTCCGGCTCGCGGCCGTCACAACGGCCGGAGAGCACATCGTGCCGCCGCTGATCGAGGCGTTCTCGAGCCTCCACCCGGACATCGCGGTGAGCCTCGAGGTGGGCAACCGCGCTCGCGTGCTCGAACGCGTGCGCCTTCACCGCTCGGACGTGGCCATCGGCGGTCGCCCACCGGGCGGCGGCGTCACGGGCGAGCGCTTTCTCGACAACCCGATCGCGGTCATCACCAAGCCCGGCGATCCCCTCGCCCGCAGGCGCTCGGTCCCGATCGAGGACCTGGCCGAACGGCCCTGGCTGCTGCGCGAGGAAGGCTCAGGCACGCGCACGATGACCGAGGAGATCCTGGCCGCGAACGGCGTCGATCCGCCGGTGCTCACGCTCGGCTCGAACGGGGCGATCAAGCAGGGCGTGCGCGCCGGGCTCGGCGTGTCGATCCAGTCGCGTCTCGCCACTCGACTCGAACTGAAGCTCGGTCTGCTGACCACGATCTCTCTGAGCCCGCCGCTCCCCGCCCGGCACTGGTATCTGCTGCGGCCGGCGCACGGCCCGATGCGCCGGCCGGTGCTGGAGTTCCTGGCCTTCGCGCGGAGCGCCGAGGCGCGCGTGGCGATCGACGCGGCTCAGGAGTCCTGAACGCCGGAGAGGTTCGGCTCGCGGGTGCCCTCCCCGCCCAGCGCGACGGCGGCCCGTGCCATCACCAGGTGGTAGAGGATCAGAAGCTGGACCAGCGCCAGCGATTCGGAGCGGTGCAGATCGATCCCGACGGTGAACTCGCCTAGACGCTGGCTGCGCAGGTGCGTCGCGAAGTGGAGCTTCTCCCAGATCGACTCCTCCATCTCCGTCGCGCGCCCCGGGTCGATGTCGCCCGGGATGTGCAGGTGGCGCTCCGAACCCCGCTTCTCCAGGGAGATCGCGCGTGACCCGTTCCCGATGAACGGGGACAGATCGGGGTGGGGGAGGCCGTCGCGTAGCGCCACCTCGGCATCCAGGAAGTCGGGGTCGCCGTTCGCGCCGGACGAGAACGACACCACCATGTCGGCGTAGCGTTCCTGCGGTCGGATGAAGGCCGCCGAGTCCGGCTCGCGCCGGTCGAGCTCGCTGAGCACCTGGTCGGTCGTGTAGCCGCGGCGAGAGCAGTCCCGCTGCACCTTCCACTTGCGCCTGAGGTCCTCGGGAGGCGCCAGGTAGACGCGCACGTCGTAGCACTCGCGCATGGCCGGAGTGTGGTAGCCGAGCAGGCCCTCGACGATCGTGAAATCGTGTGGCTGGACGTGGACCGGGGGGCCGAAGGTCCCGTCGCTGTGGCGGTACACCGGCTTCAGGATCGCGTTGCCCTCCCGCAGGTGGTCCAGGTGCTGGCCGGCGATGTCGATGTAGTTGCAGTCGGGGTGCAGCGGGGTGATCGCGAGCTCGGCCCGCTGCTTGCGGTCGTAGCGGTGGTAGTCGTCGGTGCAGACGTGCGTGACCCTTTCCTCGCCCAGGACGCGGACGAGGCCGCGCGTGAGGGTGGTCTTGCCCGCCGCCGAATCCCCGACGACGCCGAGGATCACCGGCCGTGGGATCACCCCGCTGTCGCGGCCTCGGTCCGCGGCACGTCCCCGCCCAGCGCGTCGGCGGCCTTGGCCGTGACCAGCTGGTACAGGATCAGCAGCTGCACGAGCGCCAGCGACTCGGAGCGGGTCACCTCGTCGCCGACGGTGACCTCGCCCAGCCGCTCTGAGCGCAGGTGCGAGGCGAAGTGGAGCCGGTCCCAGATCGCCTCCTCGATCTCCTCGGCGTGCTCGGGCTCGATGTCCGCGGCGATCGTCACACGGCGTTCGGACTCGCCCTCGTCGATCGTGATCCCGCCGTCCCCCCCGCCGACGGGCGACAGGTCGGGGTGGGGCAGGGAGTCGCGCAGGAGCACCTCGGCCTCGAGCGCCTCCGGGCTGCCGCCCCGCCTCTCCCTGCTCTCCCTGAAGGAGACGACCATGTCGGCGTGGCGCTCCTGAGGCCGGATGAACTGGGCGGAGTCGGGCTCGCGCCGGTCGAGCTCGGCCAGCACCTGATCGGCCTCGTATCCGCGCCGAGCGGTGTCGCGCCCGAGCTTCCACTTTCGGCGCAGCTCCTCGGGGGGCGCGAGATACACGCGCACGTCGTAGCAGTCGCGCATGTCCTCGGAGTGGTAGCCGAGCAGGCCCTCGACGACGGTGAAGGGCTTCGGGCTCACGTAGACCGGTGGGCCGAAGGTACCGTCATCGTGCTGGTAGACGGGCTTCAGTATCGGCTCACCGTCACGCAGCAGCCTCAGGTGCTGGGCGATGACGTCCACGTAGTTGCAGTCCGGGTGAAGCGGCGTGATGCCGCGTTCGGCGCGCTCCTTGCGGTCGTAGCGGTGGTAGTCGTCGGTGGGCACGGCGGTCACCTGCTCCTCACCCAGGATGCCCACGAGCCCCTGCGTGATGGTCGTCTTCCCCGCCCCGGAGTCCCCCACCACCCCAAGAATGATCGGGCGCGTCACGCGAACACCGAGCTCTGGAGGATGTCGCCGGCCTCGAGGGTGACGAGGTCCTCTCTGGTGACCTTCCCGCCCGAGTCGAACAGCCGGGTGGCGTGCCGCATGCGCGCGCGCTCGACGGCGTTGCGGATGCTGCGCCCGTGGGCGAAGCGAGGCTGCTCGAGCCGCCGCTCGACGTAGTCGCGCAACGCCTCGGCGGCCCCCTTGCTGAGCTCGTAGCCCTGTTGTGTGACCATCAGCTCGCCGATCTGGGTCAGCTCGTCGACGTCGTAGTCGGGGAACCTGATGTGGTGGGCCACCCGCGATCCCATCCCGGGGTTGGCCCGAAAGAACTCCTCCATCGGCTCCTCGTAGCCCGCCATCACCACCACGAGTTCCTCGCGCTCGGACTCCATCACGGCCAGCAGGACCTCGATCGCCTCTTGGCCGTAGTCGCGCTCGTTCTCGGGCCGGTGCAGGTAGTAGGCCTCGTCGATGAAGAGGATCCCGCCTCGCGCGCGCTTGACCACGTCCTTGGTCTTCGGCGCCGTGTGACCCACGTACTGACCCACCAGATCGTCGCGGGTCACCGAGATCAGGTGCCCCTTGTCGATGTAGCCGAGGCGGTGAAGGATGTCGGCCATCCGCAGGGCTACTGTGGTCTTCCCGGTTCCCGGGCTGCCGGTGAAGCTCATGTGCAGGGTCGGGCGACGAGAGCTGAGACCCATCTCCTCGCGCAGCCTGTCGATCGCCAGCAGCGCGGCGACCTCCCGCAGCCGGCGCTTCACCGGCTCCAGCGCCACCAGCTCGCGATCGAGCTGTTCGAGCACCTCATCGATGCGCGCTTGGCGGACCACCGCCTGCACGTCGGCCTCGCCGTCGCTGACCGCCGCTGAGAAGTCGACCGAGTCGACCGCCTCCCCCGCCCGCGCGTCCTTGCGGGGCCGGACGACCGTGCCCCCGAACTCGTCCGAGAAGGAGGGCGAGCCCCGGTCCGCCTGCGGATCCAGCGGCCGGCCCGTCGTGTCGAGTCCGCGGGGGCTCACGAAGCGTTGCCGTCCCGCCCGTCCCGCCCCCCGTTGGCCGAGTCCCGGCTGGGCGTCCCGTCCTGGACCGCCGCCGGGTCGCGTGTCGTGGCCAGGTCGCCGCGGTTTCCGTAGCGGCGCCCCACCGCGTCCTCCTGGGCGTACGGATGCAGCGTGTAGCGCATCTGGCGATCCGCCTTCTCCTGGCGCTCCAGGCGGAACCCGGGCTCCTCGGCCGGGCGATTCACCATGAAGGCCAGCCGCGAGGTCTGCCGCCCGAGCGAGCTGTCGTAGGCGACCAGCTTGATGTAGTGGTTCGGATAGGCATCACGGCAGGCGTTCACGTCGCGCATCGCCACGTCGGCCTCGCCCGGCTCGAGGTCGAACTCGGGCTGCCTCCACATGTCCCAGAAGCTGCTGCGGGGATGGGGATCGTCGGTGTACTCGACCATGATCGCCCAGCCGTTGCCCAGCGCGTAGTCGATCTGAGCCGCGATCTCCTCATCGGTGAGATCGGGCAGGAACGAGAAGGTGCCCTGGGTGATTCTCATCGGCTCGAGGTCGGCGTGGCGACCGCGTCGGGAGTGTCCGTGGACTGGAAGTCGAAGCTGATGTCCTTCCACACCTCCAGGGCGGCATCGAGCTCGGGGCAGCCCCTCGCCGCCTCGGCCAGGATGTCCGGCCCCTCGTTGTAGTAGTCCCGGCCCTCGTTGCGCGCCTTGATCATCGCCTCCACGCCCACACGGTTGGCGGTGGCCCCGGCGGCGATGCCCATCGGGTGGCCGATCGTGCCGCCGCCGAACTGGAGCACCACGTCCTCTCCGAGGTAATGCAGCAGCTGGTGCATCTGGCCGGCGTGGATGCCGCCGGAGGCGACCGGCATGACGGGGGCGAGCGAGGCCCAGTCCTGGTCGAAGTACAGCCCGGTCTCGGGATTGGCGGCGTTGAAGCGCTCGCGGCACACGTCGTAGTAGCCCTTGATCGATCCGGGGTCGCCCTCCAGCTTGCCCACGACGGTGCCCGCGTGGATGTGGTCCACACCGAGCATGCGGCACCACTTGGCGAGCACGCGGAAGCTGACCCCGTGCGTCTTCTGCCGGGTGTAGGTCCCGTGGCCCGCCCGGTGGAGGTGCAGGATCATCCCGTTGGCCCGCGCCCACTTGGACATCGATTGCATGGCGGTGAAGCCGACGGTGAGGTCCATCATGATGATGACGCTGCCGATCTCCTTCGCGAACTCGGCGCGCTCGTACATGTCCTCCATGGTCGCGGCGGTCACGTTCATGTAGTGGCCCTTGATCTCCCCGGTGGCGGCGGAGGCCCGGTTCACAGCCTCGATGGCGTGGAGGTAGCGGTCGCGCCAGCGCATGAACGGCTGCGAGTTGATGTTCTCGTCGTCCTTGGTGAAGTCGAGGCCGCCGCGCAGCGCCTCGTATACGACCCGGCCGTAGTTCTTCGCCGACAGGCCCAGCTTCGGCTTCGTGGTGGCGCCGAGCAAGGGGCGCCCGAACTTGTCCAGGTACTCGCGCTCCATGACGATCCCGTGGGGTGGCCCCTGGAAGGTCTTGAGGTAGTGGGGCGGGATCCGCATGTCCTCGAGCCGCAGTGCCTTGAGCGCCTTGAAGCCGAAGACGTTGCCGATGATCGAGGAGGTGAGGTTCGCGATCGAGCCCTCCTCGAACAGGTCGAGGTCGTAGGCGATGCGCGCGATGTACTGGTTCTCGGCGTTCGGCACCTCGTCCAGCTGATAGGCCTTGGCCTGGTAGTGCTCGTGCGGGGTCAGGCGGTCGGTCCAGACGACGGTCCACGTCGCCGTCGAGGACTCCCCGGCGACGGCCGCGGCCGCCTCGATCGGGTCGACCCCGTCCTGCGGGGTGATCCGGAAGGCGCAGAGGACGTCGGTGTCCTTGGGCTCATAGTCGGCGTTCCAGTAGCCCATCTCGGCGTAGGGGGTGACCCCCGCCGCCCAGCGGTCCTTGGTCTTGGTTTCGTCGCTGACAGCCACAGTTCGGAATGTAGTCGGCCAGACTAAGAGTTCAAGTAAAAGATCAAGCTATATACATAGGCAAATATCTATGCAAATCTCAAGCCGTCACCAGCGTGACGCCGTCTGGGCCAGCGGTCGCCACCGGGACGATCGACGTGACCGATTCGCGGGCGCAGAAGGCGATGTCGCCGGCCTGGCCCGTCGCCCGCAGCGCAGCCGCGTCGGCGCTCTCGGCCAGCGGCTCGAACGAGTCGGCGTATGTGTCCGCGAGCCGCTCCGCCGCCCGCGCGGCATCGGAGCGCGGCCCCGCCATCTGCGCCACGATGCGACCGGCCGCGTAGGCGTCCTCCAGCGCGAAGCGGCCGCCGGTGCCCGCGCAGATCACCGTGAGCTCGCTGCCGGCCGGAATCGCCTCCACCAGCGACCGCAGGTTGAGCAGCGCTCCCACCAGCACCACGTCCGCACCGGACACCGCGGACAGCAGGGCGGGCGTGCCGTTGGTGGTGGACAGCACCAACTCCCGGGCCTCGCCGGCCGGTTCGGAGAACACCGGGGAGTTGCCTCGGTCGAACCCGTCGATCGCCAGGCAGTTGCGTTCACCCGCGAGCCGGCGGCCGGGGCCGTTGAGCTCACGGGCCCGCTCGGCGGTCGCGGTGCAGAGCACGGTCCGGTAGCCGGCCTCGAGGGCCGCCACGATCGTCGAGCTCGCCCGCAGCACGTCGACGACGATCGCGACCCCGCTCCGGCGCGGCGCCTTCCCGGCAAACGCGACGTCGATCGAGAGCAAGGCCACGGGGCGAGTCACGCTACCGCGCGCTCGCCCGGACGAACACCACGAAGTTGCGTGACCACGGATAGAGGTCCCTCAAAGTCTCGCTGGGCCTGCCCGGCCGTGGCCGTAAATCCAGTCGGATTTCGCCAGAATCCGGACCGGGCGATTCGGGCGCGTTCGCCCCCTGTACGCAACCTTGCAACCGTCGTAGCAAGGTGATAGACAGATCGGTACACCCGAGGAGGGGGCGACGAAGGTGTGCCTTGCCATTCCCGGTCAGATCATGGAGGTCGTCGACGAGGCCAACCGGCTGGCCAAGGTCGACGTCGCGGGCGTTCAGCGCAGCGTCAACATCGGCCTGCTGGATGAGGACGGAGTGGGCGCGCAGCCGGGCGACTGGGTGCTGATCCACGTCGGCTTTGCGCTGTCCAAGGTCGATGAGGAGGAGGCGCTGGCCACGCGCAAGATGCTGGAGGGAATGGGCGAGGACTACGAGCAGGAGCTCGAGGAGCTCAAGGCCAGCGTGATCGAGTGAGCTTCTGCGACCACGACGTCGGCTGCATCACCTGCGGCGACGTTGCGCTGGAGCTGACGGTGCTGCGTGTGGACACTGAGCGAGAGCTGGCGCTGTGCGCCACCGGTGAGGGGGAGAGGGAGACGGTGGAGACAGGCCTGGTGGGCGTCGTCCGGCCCGGCGACGCCCTCCTGGTCCACGCGGGCACCGCCCTCCAGCGGATCGAGGTGCAGGCATGAAGTTCGTCGACGAGTTCCGCGACGCCGAGCTCGGCCGGGTCGTCTCCGGTGAGATCCTCGCGCTGGTCGAGCCCGGGCACCACTACAAGGTGATGGAGGTCTGCGGCGGCCACACCCACTCGATCTACAAGTACGGGATCGACGACCTGCTGCCCGAGAACGTGGAGCTCGTGCACGGCCCCGGCTGCCCCGTGTGCGTGATCCCGATGGGGCGCGTGGACGACGGCATCGCCATGGCCCACCAGCCCAACGTGATCTTCACCTGCTTCGGCGACATGATGCGCGTGCCCGGCTCGAAGGGCAGCCTGCTCGAGGCCAAGGCCGAGGGGGCGGACGTGCGCATGGTCTACTCGCCGCTCGACGCCCTGCGCATCGCCAAGCAGAACCCGGACCGCGAGGTTGTGTTCTTCGCGATCGGCTTCGAGACCACCGCCCCATCCACGGCGCTCACGCTCAAGCGCGCCCGGGCCGAGGGCGTGGAGAACTTCTTCTGCATGTGCAACCACGTGACGATCGTGCCGCCGCTGCGAGCGCTGCTCGACTCGCCCGACCTGCGGCTCGACGGCTTCATCGGCCCCGGTCACGTGTCCACCGTGGTGGGGGCCCGCCCCTTCGAGTTCATCCCCGCCGACTACGGCCGGCCGGTGGTGATCTCGGGCTTCGAGCCCCTCGACGTCCTGCAGTCGGTGCAGATGATCCTGAGCCAGCTCGGGTCCGGGCGCTGCGAGGTCGAGAACCAGTACAAGCGCGTGGTGCCCTACGAGGGCAACCTGAAGGCGCTCGAGATCATGTCCGAGGTCTTCGAGCTGCGCCCGCACTTCGAGTGGCGTGGACTGGGCTTCATCTCCCAGAGCGCGCTGGCGCTCACCGAGGCCTACGCCGATCTCGACGCGGAGCGTCGCTACGAGGTGCCGGGCGTCCGCGTGGCGGACCCCAAGGCCTGCCAGTGCGGCGAGGTGTTGAAGGGCGTGATCAAGCCCTGGGAGTGCAAGGTGTTCGGCACCGCCTGCACGCCGGAGCGCCCGATCGGGACCTGCATGGTGTCGCCGGAGGGGGCCTGCGCCGCCTACTACAACTACGGCCGCTACGCCCGGGAGCGGGAGGTCGTGTGAGCCCGGAGGCCGCGGCCAAGCCAGTCGGCCGTGAAGAGCGGATCCTCGGGATCATCGAGACCGCGCGCGGCAAGCGCGCGCGCTTCAAGGACGATCGGATCACGATGTCGCACGGGGCGGGCGGCAAGGCCACCCAGTCCCTGATCGAGGGGCTGCTGCTGCCCGCGCTCGAGAACGAGGCGCTGGCCCCGCTCGACGACGCCGGAAAGGTGTCGGTCGACGGCACCGGCCTGGCGCTCACCACCGACAGCTTCGTAGTGCGTCCGCTGCGCTTTCCCGGCGGCTCCATCGGCGAGCTGGCGGTGAACGGCACCGTGAACGACCTCGCGGTCTCGGGGGCCCGGCCGCTGGCGCTCGGCCTGTCGCTGGTGCTGGAGGAGGGGCTGGCCGCCGAGGACCTGAAGGCCGAGATCGAGGCGGTGGCCCGCGCGGCCGCGGAGGCCGGCGTGGCGGTGATCACCGGCGACACCAAGGTGGTCGAGCGCGGTCACGCCGACGGCATGTACGTGTGCACCAGCGGGATCGGGGTCACCGATCCGCGGGCGAGCCTCTCGCCCGCCTCGCTGCGGCCCGGCGACCGGGTGCTGGTCTCCGGCGCCATCGGCGAGCACGGCACCGCGATCATGCTGGCCCGGGGGGAGTTCGAGCTCGAGGCGGAGATCGAGTCCGACACGCGCTCGCTGTGGCCCGCGGTGGACGCGCTGCTGGAGGAATCGGGCCCGGCGCTGCGGTGCCTGCGCGACGCCACCCGGGGCGGGGTGGCCTCGGTGCTCAACGAGCTCGCGCGCGCCTCGAACGTGACCGTGCTGGTGAGCGAGGCGGCCGTGCCGGTGAAGCCGCAGGTTGCCGGCGCGGCGGAGCTGCTCGGGATCGACCCGATGTACGTGGCCAACGAGGGCACGCTGGTGGCCTTCGTGGCGCCGGAGGGAGCCGAGGAGGCGCTGGCCGCGCTGCGCTCGGTGGAGGGCTGTGAGGACGCGGCGGACATCGGCGAGGTTCGGACCGAGCCGCCGGGGATGGTGCTTGTGGACACCGCGTTCGGCGGCCGCCGGGTGATGGACCTGCTGGCCGGCGACCCGCTGCCGCGAATCTGTTGAGAGGAGAGTCGGGATGGCGACGGAGTTCGTGAAGGACCAGGCCGCGACGGAGGGGATCACGGCGCACGTGATCTGGATGACGACGGGGCTCGGCTGCGACGGCGACTCGGTCGCGATGACCTCCGCCACCAATCCCAGCCTGGAGGACATCGTCCAGGGCGTGATCCCGGGCATGCCCAAGGTCGTTATCCACACCCCGGTGCTGGCCTACGAGACCGGCGCCGAGTTCATGCAGGCCTGGTACGACGCGGAGGCCGGCAAGCTCGATCCCTTCGTCCTCATCCTCGAAGGCTCGATCCCCAACGAGAGGATCAACGGCGAGGGCCACTGGGCGGGCATGGGGGTCAACCCCGAGAACGGGCAGCCGATCACCACCAACGAGTGGATCGACCGGCTGGCGCCCAAGGCTGCGGCGGTGGTGGCCGTAGGCACCTGCGCCACCTACGGCGGCATCCCGGCGATGAAGAACAACCCGACCGGCGCCATGGGCCTGCCGGACTACCTGGGCTGGAAGTGGAAGTCCAAGGCCGGCCTGCCCGTGGTCTGCCTGCCGGGCTGCCCGACGCAACCGGACAACACCACCGAGGCGCTCCTCTACCTCGTCCTGCACCTGGGCGGGATGGCGCCGGTGCCCGACCTGGACGACCAGCTCCGCCCCACCTGGCTGTACGGCCGCACGGTGCACGAGAGCTGCAACCGCGGGGCCTTCTACGAGATGGGCGACTTCGCCACCGAGTACGGCTCGGACAACAGATGTCTGGTCAAGCTCGGCTGCAAGGGGCCGGTGGTCAAATGCAACGTGCCCGTCCGCGGCTGGGTGAACGGAATCGGCGGCTGCCCGAACGTGGGCGGCATCTGCATGGCCTGCACGATGCCGGGGTTCCCCGACAAGTACATGCCCTTCATGGAGGAAGACAACAACGCCAAGGTGTCTTCGAACGTGGCCAAGTTCACCTACGGACCGCTCCTGCGCTGGGGGCGGCGGTTGTCCATCAAGGCGAAGTACGACAAGGAACCGGACTGGCGGCATAACAAGCGCGAGCTCACCAGTGGATACGCGAAGCGCTGGTAAGCGCAGAAAGCTTGGGAGATAGGAGAACGCATGGCCACCGTCGAGACACCTCAGGAACGCAAGGTCGTCGTCAAGGAGATGTCCTGGGACCCGATCACCCGCATCGTCGGGTCGCTCGGGATCCACACGGAGATCGACTTCAGCAACCAGCAGGTCCTGAAGTGCTACAGCACGTCGATGATCTTCCGCGGGTTCGACATCTTCATGAAGGGGATCGATCCTCGCGACACCCACTTCATCACAAGCCGCATCTGCGGTATCTGTGGTGACAACCACTGCACCTGTTCCGTCCTCAACCAGAACATGGCCTATGGGGTGAAGCCGCCGAAGCTCGGCGACTACGCCTACAACATCGCCGAGGCCGCCGACTTCATGTTCGACCATGCCATCTACAACGACTGCATGGCCAACGTGGACTTCTGCGAGCAGATGGTCAAGGAGACCAACCCGAGTGTGCTGGCCAAGGCCGAGGAGACCGCGGCTCCGCACTCGGACATCCACGGGTACCGGACCATCGCCGACATCATGCGGGCGCTCAACCCGTTCACCGGCGACTTCTACCTCGAGACCCTGCACGTTGCCCGTTACACGCGCGAGATGTACTGCCTCTTCGGAGGCCGGCACACGCACCCCTCAACCATCATGCCGGGCGGCGTCAGCGCGGACATCACCCACCAGACGTGCACCGACTACTACGTGCGCCTGATGAAGTACTTCGACTACATCAAGCGCAGCGTGCCCATGCACGACGACCTCTACGACTTCTGGCTGGAGGCGCTGCCGGGCTACGACGACGTGGGCTTCCGGGAGACCAACCTGGTCTGCTGGGGCGCCTTCGACGACCCTGAGTTCATCGACTACGACTACAAGTCGATGACCGAGTGGGGACGCAAACGCGCCGTGACCCCCGGCGTGGCCATCAACGGCGAGCTGATCACCACGGACCTCGTGGAGATCAACCTGATGATCAGGATCCTGCTCGGGAGCTCGTACTTCGACGAGTGGACCAACGAGCGGACCTACGTCTCCCAGGACCCGCTGGGCAACCCGGTCTCCAAGGACCACCCCTGGAACAAGACCACGCTGCCCAAGCCGCAGAAGCGCGACTTCACGGACAAGTACAGCTGGGTCACCTCGCCGCGCATCTACGACGAGCGCACCGACACCCATGTGTGCTGTGACACCGGAGGCGGCCCCTTCGCCCGCCAGTGGGTCACGGCCAAGGCGGGCCTGGTCAAGCTCGGCGACTACCTCGAGGCGACCGGGCAGAGCATCAGGATGGTGCTGCCCAAGACCGCCGGGCACCCGGAGATGGAGCTCGAGTGGAAGGTGCCCGAGAAGTCGAACGCGATCGAGCGTGACCGGGCCCGCAGCTACCACCAGGCCTACTCGGCGCTGGTGGGCCTCTGGAATCTCGAGCGGGCGCTCGGGGAGGTCCGGGCAGGACGGACGAAGTCCTGGAATGACTTCACCGTGCCGGAGCAGGCCGTCAGCGTCGGCTTCCACGAGGCCGCGCGCGGGGTGATCTCCCATCACATGGTGATCGAGGAGGGCAAGGTGGCCAACTACCAGCCCTTCCCGCCCACGCCGTGGAACGGGAGCGTGCGGGACAAGTTCGGCACGCCTGGGCCCTACGAGGATGCCGTGCAGAACACGCCGATATTCGAGGAGAACGGACCGGAGAACTTCAAGGGCGTGGACATCATGCGCGCCGTCAGAAGCTTCGACCCCTGCCTCCCGTGCGGCGTTCACATGTACACCGGCAAGGGGCGCGTGAGAAAGGTGCAGCACACGCCCACTGCTCTGTCGTAGATGGCGGCGGACTTCGCCGACGGCAAGCGGGTCACCGTCCTCGACCTGATGGCGGAGGCGGCGGCGAGCACGCCGGAGTCTGCGCCGGCTGAGCCGCCTCCGGGACC
Source organism: uncultured Thermoleophilaceae bacterium (assembly GCA_963850205.1). GTDB lineage: Bacteria > Actinomycetota > Thermoleophilia > Solirubrobacterales > Thermoleophilaceae > JACVRW01. The sequence goes on from CAWKKJ010000017.1 coordinate 590,866, forward strand.
GATGTCGGAGGCGGCGCCGCCGGAAGGCGGCCGTCCGGAGGAGCTGATCGAGCGCGTGGAACGGCTCTCGGGTGAGCTCGAGGGCGTCGCGGACCAGCACGCGCGTGGGGTGGCCGAGGAGCTCATGGCCTCGGTGCTCGAGCTCTACGGCGAGGGCCTCCACCGGGTGATGCAGCTGGTCGAGGAGGTCGGCCCGGAGGGCACCTCGCTGCGCGACGCGCTGGTCGAGGACGGCGTGGTGGCCAGCCTGCTCCTGATCCACGATCTCTACCCGGTGCCGCTCGAGGAGCGAGTGGCCGAGGCGCTTGCCTCCGTGCAGCCCTACATGGAGTCGCACGGGGGCGGGGTGGAGCTGCTCGGACTGGAGGGCGGCGTGGCCCGGCTGCGCCTGCAGGGCAGCTGCGACGGGTGCGCGGCATCGGCGGCGACCCTCGAGCTGGCCATCGAGAAGGCGCTGATGGAGACGGCGCCCGACCTGGCCGGCATCGAGGTCGAGGGGGCCGCCCCGGCGACCGCGGAGAACGGCGAGGTGTCCGGCACCCCGCTGCCGCTGGCGCCGGCGGGTGGAGCCGGTGTCGAGCTGGCTCGAGGTGGACGAGGTCGCCACCCTGCCCGCCGGGGCCCACACCTCCGTCAGCGTGAGCGGGAGGGACCTGCTCGTGGCCAACGTGAACGACACCCTGCTGGCCTACCTCGACGTGTGCGCGGGCTGCGGGTCCTCGCTCGCGAGCGGCGCGCTCGACGGCGCCATCCTGACCTGCCCTTCGTGTGCGGCCCGCTTCGACCTCCCCCGGGCGGGCCGCAGCGCCGACGGGACCGAGCTCCAGCTCGGTCCCGTCCCGCTCCTGCGCGACGGTCCCGCGCGGGTGCGAGTGGCACTGACGGCGTGAGGCCCAACGGCAACTCGAACATCGCCGGCGGCCGTCCACGGGCGGAGCTGGTGGGCGGGCTGCGCAAGCTGGCGCGGGGATCGTCGACGCGGCCAGGAGCCGCCACGACCGAGACCCCGCGCGACGGCGAGAGCTGCGACCTGTGCGGCACCTCCCTTGCGACCGACCACCGGCATCTGCTGCAGCTCGAGGAACGCCGTATCGACTGCTGCTGCGAGGCCTGCTGGGCGCTGCGTTCGGGCGACGCGGAGTACCGGCCCGGTGGGCACCCGCACGCTGTGGCTGCCCGAGCTCGAGCTGTCGGAGGAGCGTTGGGCGAGCTTCGCCATCCCGATCGGCCTTGCCTTCTTCATGCGCAGCAGCGTGGCCGGGGGCGTCGTCGGCCTCTATCCGAGCCCCGCCGGCGCGACCGAGTCCGAGCTCGACCTCGGCTCCTGGGACGCGCTGGTGGCGGAGAACCCGATCCTGGCGGACCTCGAGTCGGACGCCGAGGGGCTCGTGGTCGATCGCCTGGCCGACCCGCGGCAGTGTGCGATAGCCCCCATCGACCAGTGCTACGCGCTGGTGGGCCTGGTGAAGGCGAACTGGGAGGGGATCTCCGGCGGCACCGGTCTGGAGCGGGCAATCGCGGGGTTCTTCGACCAGCTGCGCAGGCAGGCGGCGCCATGACCGAGCCGACGGGGCCGAACGGCACCGCGGCCGCCACGGCGCCGGTGGTCCCCGCGCCCGAGTTCAAGGTCCTCGGCGCCGAGGCGATCCGCTTCGCCGCCGCGCCCACGCTCGAGTTCACCGGCCACGTGACCGAGCCGCAGGGCCGGGAGGTGTACACGATTGCGCTCACCGCCCAGATCATGAGTCGACCCCGCGCGGCGCTCTACGACGACGCGACGCGCGCGCGCCTGGTGGACCTCTTCGGCGCACCCGAGCGCTGGGCCACCACCACGCACAGCTTCCTGTGGGCCGAGCTGGGCGTGCTCGTGCCCGCCTTCACCGGTGCCACCGCGTTTCGCCTGCCGGTGCAGTGCAACTACGACCTCGAGCTGGCGGCCACGAAGTACCTCGAGCTCGCTTCCGGACGGCAACGTGTCGCTCACCTTCAACTTCACCGGCACGATCTTCTACCGGGGCGAGGACGGCCGGATGCAGATCGTGAAGGTCCCGTGGGAGTGCAGCACGGGCTTTGCCATGCCGGTGGCCACCTGGCGGGGATGGTCGATCACGGCTACCCGCGCACCGGCTGGGTGGCGCTGTGGCGACGAGACCATGGAGGCGCTGCGCGCAAGCAAGGCCGAGCGCGGCCTGCACACCTTCGACGCCACCGTCGCCGACCTGCTCCGGGAGCCGAGGAGGGTGAGCACGGCGCAGCTCGACGAGCTGGTGGAGACGCTGCTCTACGAGGGCTACGCGCTCTATCCCTACACGCGCGGGGCGACGAAGAACGCGACGCCCACGCCGTTCGGGGTCGTCTACCCGCCGGCTTATGCGCAGGCACCACCCGGCCACCTTCGACCATCTCAGGCTCGAATGCGGGCTCGTAGCCGAGGAGGGGGCGCCCGTCGCCGCGGCCAGTGCGCTTCCTGCAGGCGAGCGGCGAGACGCCACAAGGCCGGAGCGGCGCCGGGTCGAGCTGCCTGAACCCGGGGAGGCCGTGCCCTTCACGCTGGACGGGCTCCAGGGCCGGGCGAGGCTGCGTCTGGACCCGGCGGGCCAGGGACGGCTGCGGGTGCGGGTCTGCGTCCACAACGTCACGACGACCGACGCCGCGCCGGCCGACCGCAGCCAGGCCTTGGCGCATTCCCTGCTGTCCACCCATGTGGTGGTCTGGGCGCGCGGATCGCGCTTCCTCTCGCCGCTCGAGCACCCGGAGTACGAGAGCGTGAACACCTTCCCGGTCCTGGCCACGCCGGAGGACGACGCGGTGCTCGGCGCGGCGATCGTGCTGCCCGAGCACCCTCAGCTTGCGCCCCAGAGCCGCGGCAACCTGTTCGACGGCACGGAGATCGAGGAGGCGCTGCTGCTGCACGTGCATGCTCTTCCCGATCTCGAGCGCGAGGCGATCGCCCAGCAGGACCCGGCGGTGCGGGCGATGCTCGAGCGCGCGGCGGCCACCACCCCCGAGGACCTGCTCGCCCTCCACGGTGTGATGCAGCCCACGGCGCCGCGCCCGGCGAAGCAGAGCGAGCCCCCCAGGCCGCCGGCCGACCTCCCGAACTTCCCGGGAGAGGAGGAGGTCAGCGTGGGAGGGGCCACGTTTCGCCGGGGCGCGAAGGTGCGGCTGCGCCCGCGGGACGAGGGCGATCCCATCGACCACATGGTGAGCGGGCGCACCGCCACCATCGAGAAGATCCTCTACGACGTGGACGACCGCCTCTACTTCGCAGTGACCGTCGACGGCGATCCCGGCCAGGAGCTTCTGCGCGACAGCGGCCGATTCCTGTATTTCTTCGAAGGAGAGGTGGAACCCGCGTGAAGACCACCGAGCCTGACACCAGCGGCCGGCCGGCCCAGATACTCGTCGCCGGGGTCGGCAACGCGTGGCTGCGCGACGACGGCTTCGGCGGCCACGTCGCGAAGAGCCTGGAGGAGAAGGAGCTGCCCGCAGGGTGTGTCGGTCTTCGACTTCGGCAGCGGCGGCCTCGACCTCGCCTACGAGGTCATGCGGGGCTACCACGCGCTCGTCCTGATCGACGTGAGCCGCCAGGGGGGCGAGCCGGGGACCCTGTACGTGATGGAGCCCGACGAGGACGAGATCGCAGGCGGCATCGAGGACGGTGAGGTGATCAACCCGCACGGGATGGACCCGCAGACCGTCCTGCGCTTCGTCAAGGCGGTGGGTGGCTGGCCCGGCAAGGTGGTGGTGGTGGCGTGTGAGCCGGCCAACGTGGAGGAGATGGGCCTAGGGCTCAGCGACGAGGTGGCGGGCTCCGTAGAGCGCGCGGTCAAGGTCGTGCTGGACACCGTCGAGGAGCTGCGGTGCACGAGCTCTCCCTGAGCAGCGCCATCCTCGAGACGGCCGTCAAGCATGCCGACGGCCGTAGGGTGAGTTTGGTCGAGCTCACGGTCGGTGCGCTGCGCCAGGTGGTCCCGGCGTCGCTGGAGTTCTACTTCGAGATCGTGTCGCGAGACACCGGTGCGAAGGAGCGCGGCTCGAGCTGAACGTGGTGGAGGCGCGGGTCCGCTGCAACGCGTGCCGGGAGCAATGGACGCTCGACGACCCCGTGTTTCGTTGCCCTGCCTGCGCGAGCACGAACGTGGAGGTTTTGGCCGGGACCGAGTTCATGGTCGAGTCGATCGACATCGAGGAGGAAGCGTGCACCGCACAAAGGTGAGGGTCGCCGAGGACGCGCTGGACGCGAACACGACGATCGCCCAGGCCAACCGATCCGACTTCGACCGCGAGGCGGTGTCGGTGGTCAACCTCATGAGCGCGCCCGGCGCCGGGAAGACCACGCTGCTCGAGGCGGTGCTTCGGCGCGGGCCTCGGCGATCTACGCGCCCGGCGTCCTGGAGGGCGACGTGCAGGGCAGTCTCGACGCCGACCGGCTGGCTCACCTGCACGTGCCGGTCACCCAGATCAACACCGACGGCGGCTTCGGCGGCGAGTGCCACCTGGACGCGAACATGGTCCGCTCCGCGCTGCCCCAGATCCCGCTTGCGGAGATCGACCTGCTGATCATCGAGAACGTGGGCAACCTGGTGTGCCCCGCCGAGTTCCGGGTGGGCGAGGACGCGAAGGCGATGGTGTGCTCGGTGACCGAGGGCGAGGACAAGCCGCTCAAGTACCCGTTGATGTTCCGCACCTGCGACCTCGTGGTGATCAACAAGATCGACCTCCTGCCGCACCTGGACTTCGACCTCGACCGCCTGCTCTACAACATCGAGGCCGTGAACCCGGGCGTCGAGCACATGGTGGTCAGCGCCCGCACCGGCGAGGGCGTTGAGGGCTTCCGCGACTGGCTTGCCGGCGTCCCGCAACGGCCTTCCCGCCCGGCACAGGTGCCGAGCGGGAGCGCCGCGTCAGGCTGAGCCTCAGGTGGACCCGGTCGCCGTGTCGGGATCCGGGTTGACCTCTCCCTCCTCGGGCACGCCGTCGGGCGTCGGTCCGGTGGCGTCGCCGCCGCCCGGCTCCGAGGTCTCGCCCTCGACCGGGCCCTCTTCGGCCTCTCCCCCGGAGCTCGTGCCGCTCTCCTGCTCGGCCGGGTCGTCCGGGCCTCCGAGCCCGCCGGTCTTCGATCCGAGGCCCTCTTCTCCCTCACCCTCCTGCACCGGCTTGCCGCCCGCGGCGGCTTCCTGGTCCTCCATCGCTCTCTCCCTCCGTTTGTCCTCCGTACCGTCCTGCGTACCCGGGGAAGAGGCGAGCAAGCCCACGGTAGGTCCGACGTGAGGGCGGGAGCGCAGGGCGCTGAAGCGCACATCGAGGAGCTCGCTCAGCGGCGCTCGGCGGCCAACCACCGCTTCTTCGCGGAAGAGGCGGAGCGCACCGCAACGCTCTGCCACCTGCTGGCCGAGCGCTTCGCCCGCGGCGGGCGCCTGGTGGCGCTCGGGCTCTCGCCCCAGGCCCGCTCCGACGTGCGCCACGTGGCGGTGGAGTTCGTACACCCCGTGATCGTGGGCAAGCGCGCGCTGCCGGCCCTCGGCCTCACGCGGGAGGGCGGGTCGCTGGAGCGGCAGGTCGAGCTGGTGGCCGAGCCGGGCGACATCGCGATCGCCTTCGACGCCGGGGCCGCGGGCGCCCTGCGCATCGCCCGGGAGCGAGGCTGCCTCACGATCGCCTACCAGCCCCTGGGCGCGGAGTGGGAGTTCGACCCGCCGAGCGACGATCCGTTCGTCCGCCAGGAGCTGGCCGAGACCCACTACCACGTGCTGTGGGAGCTGTGCCACGTGTTCTTCGAGCACCGGGGACTGCTCGAGGGCCGCGCCGCGGGGCCGGTGCACGACACCGGCGCGTCCAGCTTTCTCTATCCGTTCCTGGGCGAGCGCGAGACCGATCTGGATGCCGTGTTGGACGACGTGCGCGGGTCGGTGGGGATGAAGGCCGAGGAGGTCGGGGCGCTCCGCGAGCGGACGCTCCGCGAGGGCCGCGGCGTGCTCGTGGCGGCGGCCGGGGAGCTGCGGGGCCGGCTCGAGGCCGGGGGCAAGCTGCTGGCGCTGGGAAACGGCGGCTCGGCCACCGACGCCATGGACGCCGTGGCCGACTTCCGCGACCCGCCCCAGGGCTGGCCGCCACGCCGGGCCATCGACCTCACCGAGGACGCCGCGATCCTCACCGCGGTGGCCAACGATGTAGGGCCCGCGGCGATCTTCCAGCGTCAGGTGATCGCCTACGCCGCGGAGGGGGACGCCATGCTCGCCCTCTCCACCAGCGGCGGCTCCGAGAACGTGCTGCTCGCCCTGGCCGAGGCCCGCCGGCGGGGCCTGCTCACCGTGGCCATGGTGGGCTACGACGGCGGCCGGATCGCCGCCGAGGCCCTGGCCGACCACGTGATCGTCACGCCCTCGGAGCACATCCCTCGCATCCAGGAGGCGCAGGCCAGCGCCTACCACGCGCTGCGGGAGCTGGTGGAGCGCGCGTGAGCACCGTCGAGGACACGGCGCGCAGGGTCCGGGCCCGGGTCGAGGGCGCCGTGCAGGGCGTGGGCTTCCGTCCCTACGTCCACCGGCTCGCCGGCGAGCTCGAGCTGGCCGGGTGGGTGCTCAACGACCAGCGCGGCGTGCTGCTGGAGGTGGAGGGCCCGGCGGTGGCGGTCGAGCAGTTCCTGGCCCGCCTGGAGCCCGACGCGCCGCCGCTGGCCGACGTCGAACGCGTGACGCCGGAGGACCTCGCCCCCACCGGCGAAACGGGCTTTGCCATCGTGGAGAGCGAGCACGGCGGCGAGCCCGACGCGCCCGTCTCCCCCGATGCCGCCACCTGCGAGGACTGCCTGCGCGAGCTGTTCGACCCCGACGACCGCCGCCACCGCTACCCGTTCGTCAACTGCACCAACTGCGGGCCGCGCTTCACGATCGTGCGCCGCGTGCCCTACGACCGGCCGCTGACCACCATGGCCGGCTTTGCCATGTGCCTGGCCTGCCAGTCCGAGTACGACGATCCCGCGGACCGCCGCTTCCACGCCCAGCCCAACGCCTGCCCGGACTGCGGGCCGTCGCTGCGGCTGGTGACCGCGCGCGGCCGCGTGCTGGACGTGCGCGATCCTCTCCAGGCCGTGGTCCAGGCGCTCGAGGACGGCCTGGTGGTGGCGGTCAAGGGCATCGGTGGTTACCACCTGGCCTGCCGGGCCGACGAGGACCAGGCGGTTGCCGCCCTGCGATCGCGCAAGCGGCGCGAGGACCGGCCCTTCGCGCTGATGGCGCCCGACCTCGACGCGGCCCGCGAGCTGGTGGAGCTCACGCCGGCGGAGGAGGAGCTGCTCGCAGGCCGCGAGCGCCCGATCGTGATCGCCCGTCGCCGGCCCGGCGCCCACGTGGCGGCAGCGGTGGCGCCCCGATCGCCCGACCTGGGCGTGATGCTGCCCTACACGCCGCTGCATCACCTGCTGCTGCGCGATGCCGGGCGCCCGCTGGTGATGACCAGCGGCAACGTCTCGGACGAGCCCATCGCGTACGAGGACGACGACGCCGTGGCTCGCCTCGGGCGGATCGCGGATGTCGTGCTCACCCACGACCGGCCCATCGAGACCCGCACCGACGACTCGGTGCTGCGCTCGGTCGCCGGGCGCGGCGCGCCGCTGATGCTGCGCCGCTCGCGCGGGTACGTGCCCGCTGCGCTGACCCTTCCGCTGGAGGCGCCGCCGCTGCTGGCCTGCGGCGCGGAGCTCAAGAACACCTTCTGCCTGGCCAAGGGACGACGAGCCTGGGTGGGCCACCACATCGGCGACCTGCGCAACTGGGAGACCCTGCGCTCGTTCCGCGAGGGGGTGGCCCACTTCGAGCGCCTGTTCAGCGTCGAACCGGCCGTGGTGGCCCACGATCTGCATCCCGACTACCTCTCCACGCGCGAGGCGCTCGAGCGCGAGGGTGTCGAGGCCCTCGGGGTCCAGCACCACCACGCCCACCTGGCGGCCTGCCTGGCCGAGCACGGCGAGCTCGGCCCCGCGGTGGGAGCGATCTACGACGGCACCGGCTACGGCGACGACGGAACGGTCTGGGGCGGGGAGCTTCTGGTGGGCGGTCCGGGGGGCGTCGAGCGGGCCGGCCATCTGCATCCGGTGCGCATGCCCGGCGGTGAGCGCGCCATCGCCGAGCCCTGGCGGATGGCCTGCGCGTGGCTGGTGGCAGGCGCCGGCGCCGACGCAGGCCCGCCCGCTCCGCCGCCGACGCTCGACGGCCAGATCGAGCACCGCATCTGGGACCAGGTGGCCGGCCTGGCCTCGTCCGGCGTGGCCTCCCCGGAGACCTCGAGCATGGGCCGGCTCTTCGACGCTGTCGCCGCCCTGTGCGGCGTCCGCGTGCGGGTGACCTACGAGGGCCAGGCGGCGGCCGAGCTGGAGGGGCTCGCCGACCCCGCCGAGCGCGGCGCCTACCCGCTGCCGCTCGAGCCGCCCGCGGCCGGCCGGCCTGCCGTCCTCGACGCCCGGCCCACCGTGGCCGCGCTCGTGGAGGACCTCCGCGCCGGGGTCCCGCCGGACGTGGCCGGCGCTCGCTTCCACAACGCCGTGGCGGACGCCACCGCCGCCGCCTGCGCTCAGGTGGCCGGCGACCACGGCCTGGAGACCGCCGTGCTCGCCGGCGGCGTGTTCCAGAACCGCCTGCTGCTCGAGCGCACGGCCGAGCGCCTGGCCGGCGCCGGGCTGCGGGTGCTGGTGCCCGAGCGGCTGCCGCCCAACGACGGCGGCATCGCGTTCGGTCAGGCCGCGGTGGCGGCGGCCGCGCGCTGAGCCGGGCCCGAGGGGGCCGCGGAGGCCCAGATCAGCGGGGGTGCGACGACTTTGCCCCCGCGAGCCGGGGAGAACTCGTCAAGCCCCCGGGAATCGGACGCCTGGGCGGGTGCGGTGCCCGCCCTACGCGGGCTGGAGCGCGGCGAAGGTGTTGCCTTCGGTGTCGAGGAAGTAGCCCAGGCGCCCGACCTCGGGGACGCTCCGCCGGCTCCATCACCATCCGGCCGCCCGCCTCTGACACAGCGCGCTCGATCTGCTCGATCGAGTCGACCTCGACGGTGCACACGAACGCGTTGAAGCCCTGGCCTTCGGCGGGCAGCGCCGCGTTCCGCTCGACGAGCGCGCCGTCGATGCCGGCCACGCCGTCCGGCCCGGTGGTCAAGAGGCGGTAGTCGAAGGGCGCCCCCTCCCAGCGCTTCACCGCCCAGCCGAACACCCCGGTGTAGAAGCCCTCGGCCCGGTCCATGTCGTCGGCCTGGATTTCGAAGTGCACCACTCGGCCCATCGTCGCTCCCGTCAGTCGACCAGGACGACCGTACCGCCTGGTCGTACCCTTGTGAGCGTGATCGAGCAGCTGGTGGAGCAGATCGAGGGCCGGTTCGCCGAGCTCTCGGAGCAGATGGCCGACCCCCAGGTGATCGGCGATCAGCGCCGCTACGCCGAGGTCGGGCGCGCCTACCGCGCGCTCGAGCCGGCGCACCGGCTGGCGCTCGAGTGGCGACGGGCCACCGACGACGCCGCCGGTGCCCGCGAGCTGCTGGACGAGGACGGCGACGACCCTGAGCTGCGCGAGCTCCTGCGCGCATCCGAGGCGCGCCTGTCCGAGCTCGACGAGGAGATCCGGCTGGCGATGGTCGAGCCCGATCCGAACGACGACAAGGACGTGATCGTCGAGATCCGGCCGGGCACCGGGGGCGAGGAGGCCGGCCTGTTCGCCGCCGATCTCCACCGCATGTTGAGCCGCTATGCCGAGCGGCGCCGCTTCAAGACCGAGGCGATCGACGTGGGCAACGGCCACTTCACCTTCGCCATCAAGGGGCAGGGGGCCTACAGCGTGTTCAAGTACGAGGGCGGGACCCACCGCGTGCAACGGGTGCCCGAGACCGAGTCGCAGGGCCGGATACACACCTCGACCGCCACCGTGGCGGTGCTGCCGGAGGCGGAGGAGGTGGACGTCGCGGTCGACCCGAACGACCTGCAGGTCGACGTCTACCGCTCATCGGGACCGGGCGGGCAGTCGGTCAACACCACCGACTCGGCCGTGCGCATCACGCACAAGCCCACCGGCGTGGTGGTCTCGATGCAGGACGAGAAGTCGCAGCTGCAGAATCGCGAGAAGGCGATGCGGGTGCTCCGCGCCCGGCTGCTGGAACGGGAGATCGCGGCGCGGCAGGCGGAGCAGGCGGCGGCGCGGCTGGCCCAGGTCGGCACCGGTGAGCGGGCCGAGAAGATCCGCACCTACAACTTCCCGCAGGACCGCGTGACCGACCACCGGGTCGGGCTGACCAAGAACAACCTCCCCGCCGTGCTGGGCGGCGAGCTCGACGAGTTCACGGCCGCGCTCGAGTCGGAGGAGAAGCGCCGCCTGCTCGAGGCGGGCGAGCTCGTCTCGGGTTGACGGTCCGCGACGCGCTCGAGGCGGCCGAGACGGCGCTCGCGGCAGCCGGCTGCGACACGCCGCGCCTCGACGCCGAGGTGCTGACCGCCGGCGCGCTCGGGGTCGACCGCGCCGCCCTGGTCATCGAGCCCCAGCGGGCCGTTCCCGGCAGCGCCGCCCGCGTGATCGGGGAGTGGGTGCGGCGCCGCGTCCAGCGCGAGCCGGTGGCCTACATCACCGGCCGGCGCGGCTTTCGCCATCTGGATCTGGCCGTCGACCGACGGGTGTTGATTCCCCGGCCCGAGACGGAGCTGCTCGTCGAGGCCGCCCTCGAGCTCGCGCCGGCCTCCCGGGTCCACGACGTGGGCACCGGCTCGGGCGCGGTCGCGCTGGCGCTGCTCGACGAGCGACCCGACCTGCAAGTGAGCGCCTCGGACTCGTCCGCGGCGGCCGTCGAGGTGGCCCGGGCCAACGCGTCACGGCTCGGGCTCTCGCTCGAGGTCGCCGTCGCGCCCGGGCTGCCGTCCGGCGACTACGACCTCGTGGTGGCCAACCTGCCCTACGTGGCCGAGTCCGAGAAGGCGTGCCTCCAGCCGGAGATCCGCCGCTACGAGCCGCACGAGGCGCTGATCGCCGGGCCGGACGGGCTGGACGCGATCCGCGCGCTGGTCGACGAGGCGGCGCCGGGCACACGCCTGGCCCTGGAGCACGCGCCCCACCAGGGCGAGGCGGTCCGCGAGCTGCTGGAGGGCGCCGAGACGCGTTGCGACCTCGCGGGACACGAGCGGGTCACCCTGGGAGCGGCGCCGTGACGCCGGAGGAGGTGGCCACGCTCCAGCGCTGCATCGCCGTGGGTGGCGTGGCGGTCTTTCCCGCCGACACGGTCTACGGCCTCGCCACCGAGCCGGACTCCAAGGAGGGCGTCCACCGCCTCTATGTCCTGAAGGGCCGTCCACCCGCCCGGCCCGCGGCGGTGATGTTCTTCTCGCTCGAGCTGGCGCTCACCGCCCTGCCGGAGCTTGCGGCCCGCACGCGCGCCGCGGTCGAGCGGCTGCTCCCCGGCGGTCTCACCCTGCTGCTCCCCAACCCGGCGCACCGCTACCCGCTGGCCTGCGGGCCGTCCCCGGAGGTGCTCGGGCTGCGCGTGCCGCTGCTCGAGGGGGAGCTGGCCCCGCTGACCGCGCTGAAGTGGCCCGTTCTGCAGTCCAGCGCCAACCGCTCGGGCGCGCGCGACGCGCGCCGGGTGGAGGAGATCGACCCGCGCATCCGCGCCGGCGTCGACCTGATCCTGGACGCCGGCGAGCTCCCGGGGACGCCCTCAACGGTTGTCGACCTGACCTCCTACGAGGCGAACGGGGAGTTCGTGCTGGTGCGCGAGGGAGCGGTGCCGCGGGCCCGGGTGGAGGAGGCGCTGGGCTGACCGTAGAGGAGGTCCTGGCCTGGCTCGAGGAGCGCCGAGCCTCGCCTGCCGACCTGGCCGGCATGGCCCGCTTCGGGATCCGCACGGACGACGCCTATGGCGTGAAGCTGCCGGAGCTTCGCCGGCTGGCCCGCTCGCTTGGGCACGACCACCGTCTCGCCGCAGGCCTGTGGGCGACGGGACAGCGCGAGCCGCGGCTGCTGGCGGCCATGGTCGAGGAGACGGAGCGGGTGACGCCGGCCCAGATGGACCGCTGGGCCGGGCAGCTCGATTCCTGGGACGTCTGCGACGGCGTGTGCCTCGACCTCTTTCGCCACACGCCGCACGCGCGGGCCAAGGCGCGCGAATGGAGCGCCGGAGCGCGACACGGCTTCACGAGGCGAGCCGGCCTGGTGCTCATCGCGCTGCTGGCCCGGAGCGACGACGCCCGCGACGACGACCTCCTCCCCGCCATCGCTCTGGCCGCGGCGGCGGCGCACGACGGCCGCAACGAGGTCCTCAAGGGGGCGAGCTGGGCGCTGCGGAACATCGGTCGCCGCGACGCCCGCCTGGCTGCGGCGGTGGAGGGGGCGGCCACCGAGCTGACGGCCGCCGCCGAGCGTGGGCCGCGCTGGGTGGGGCGCGACGTGCTCTCGTATCTTCGGCGCCACTCCCCGTCCGTTTAGACCCGCCACCGCGACTGGTACGGTCGAAGGCATGACCGATCTGAGCCCGGATTACTTCACGAAGCCCGTCGCCGACGTCGATCCCGAGATCGCCGACGTGCTCCGCAACGAGGTGGCCCGGCAGGAGAGCACGCTCGAGATGATCGCCTCCGAGAACTTCGTGCCCCAGGCCATTCTCGACACCCAGGGCTCGGTGCTCACCAACAAGTACGCCGAGGGCTACCCGGGCAAGCGCTACTACGGCGGCTGCGAGCACGTGGACGTGGCCGAGCAGCTGGCCATCGACCGGGCCAAGGAGCTGTTCGGGGCCGAGCACGCCAACGTGCAGCCGCACTCCGGCGCCCAGGCCAACTCGGCCGTGTACATGGGGCTGCTCGAGCCGGGCGACCGCATCCTGGGCATGAAGCTCGACCACGGCGGCCACCTCACCCATGGCATGAAGATCAACTTCTCCGGGCTCTACTTCGACATCGTCGCCTACGGCGTGCGCGAGGAGGACTCGCGCCTCGACATGGACGAGCTCGAGCGGATCGCCGAGGACGCCCGGCCCAAGCTGATCATCGCCGGCTGGTCGGCCTATCCGCGCCAGCTCGACTTCAAGCGCTTCCGCGAGATCGCCGACTCGGTGGGGGCGGTGCTCATGGCCGACATGGCCCACTTCGCCGGCCTGGTGGCCGCGGAGGAGCACCCGAGCCCGGTGCCCTACTGCGACGTGGTGACCACCACCACCCACAAGACGCTCGGCGGCGCGCGCGGCGGGATGATCCTGTGCCGGGAGGAGTACGCGAAGAAGCTCAACTCGCGCGTGTTCCCGGGCCATCAGGGCGGTCCGCTGATGCACGCGATCGCCGGCAAGGCGGTGGCGCTGAAGATCGCCCAGAGCGACCTCTTCCGTGAGCGCCAGCGGCGCACCCGCGAGGGCGCGGCCCTGGTGGCCGAGGAGATGGTCGGCGCCGGGGTCAACGTGCTCACCGGCGGCACCGACGTCCACCTGGTGCTTGCCGACCTGCGCGACTCGCCGCTCGACGGCCAGCAGGGCGAGGACCGGCTGGCCGACGTCGGGCATCACCGTCAACCGCAACGCGGTGCCGTTCGACCCGCGCCCGCCCGCGGTGTCCTCCGGCCTTCGCATCGGCACGCCCGCGCTGGCCACGCGCGGCTTCGGCGCCGACGAGTTCCGCGAGGTCGGCAGGGTGATCGGCGAGGCGCTCACCGGGGACTTCTCCGACGACAAGCGCTCCGAGCTCTCGGAGCGCACGCGGATGCTGGCCGAGCGGCATCCGCTCTACCCGCAGCTCGCCGAGCCCGCCGCGGTCTGAGCCTGAGCAGCGGCCGGGCGCCGCTTCACGCGCCAGGCGGCCGTGTGCCCGTGGTTTCCCTCCGCGCCGCCAGTAGGCTGATTCGCAATGGACGAGCTCGATGCCCTGTGGGCGTTTCTCGTCGCTGCCGTGATCGCCTTTGCCGCCACCCCGCCTGCCGCGCGGCTGGCGCGGCGACTGGGGGTTCTGCACCGGCCGCGTGACCGGGATCTGCACGAGCGGCCGGTTCCCGGGCTCGGGGGGATCGCGATCCTGGCGGCGGTGCTGGTGGCCGCGCTGCTGTTCCTGCCCGGCGGTAGCGAGACCCGCGGCATCGTGGGCGGGGCGATCGCCATCACGCTGGTGGGCGCCATCGACGACGTCAAGGACGGCGGGCTGCATCCGCTGGTCAAGCTGGCCGGGCAGATCGCGGCGGCGGCCATACCCGTCTGGTCCGGGGTGCGGGTGGAGAACATGACGCTGCCCTTCGTCGAGCCGCTGGACCTCGGCAACTGGAGCTACCCGCTGACCCTGCTCGGGATCGTCGCCGTGATCAACGTCGTCAACTTCACCGACGGCGCGGACGGCCTGGCCGCCGGCGTGTGCACCATCGCCGCCGCCACCTTCGCGGTGATCGCCCTCTCCTTCCCTCGCGTCGACGCAGCGATCCTGGCCGCGCTCACCGCGGGCGCCGCGGTCGGCTTTCTCTGGCACAACTTCCACCCGGCCTCGATCTTCATGGGCGATGCCGGCTCCAACCTCCTGGGGCTTCTGCTCGCCTGCATCGCCATCCAGGGCGTGCTGAAGACAGCCGCGGTGGTTGCGCTCTTCTTCCCGCTGGTGATCCTCGCCGTGCCCGCCCTCGACGCCACCTTCGTGGTCGCGAAGCGCATCAAGTACAACCGGCCGTTCTACTCGGCAGACCGCTGGCACTTCCACCATCGCTTCACGGACATCGGCTTCTCCCAGCGTCGCACGGTGCTCTACCTCTACGGCTGGACGCTCTCCCTCGCGGCGCTCGCCCTGGCGATGCGCTTCGTGCCCTACTCGGACGACGACGGCACCCTGCACGCCGGCTGGACCATCGTGATCATCGCCTTCGGCCTGGCCGCGCTGGCGGCCAGCCTGTACCTGGTGCTGGTCCTGGAGATCCTCAAGTTCCGCCGCTTCCGCGAGCGGGAGATCCGCCGCCAGGTGGAGACCGGGGAGATCCCGGCCCTGAGCGAGACGGAGATCGAGGACGAGATCGAGCGCGAGGTGGAGACGGGCGAGTTCGAGACCGTCGATCCCCCGAGCTCGGATGGCGATCGGCGCGGCACCGACGAGTTCCAGGCCGTGCGCCGCGATTGAGCATCAGAACAGGCTGCTCTGCCGGGGCTCCGGCTGCGGCGGCATGGTCACCGGGTCGCTCTCGGGGCCGGGGTCGGGCCGGGTGGAGTCGGCAGCCGCGCCCTCGAACGACGTGACCCGGCGGCCCTTCCGGACGAGCCCGGCCAGCCGCTCCCGTTCCTCCTTCGGCGCGTAGGCGCCGCGCGCGTAGAGACGCTCGTAGCGCGGCACCAGGTCCGGCCGCTGCGAGCGCAGCCAATCCATGAAGATGTCCCGGACCTCTCCGCGCAGGTGGAGGCAGATCCCGCCGATGTTCACCGCGCCGGCCTCGGCGCAGAGCTCGAGGATGCGCTCGACCTGGCGCGGGTCGTCGTTGATCCCCGGCATGAGCGGCGCGATCAGCACGCCGCAGGGGATGCCGGCCCGGTTGATCTCGGCCACCGCCTCGATCCGCTTCTTTGGATGCGGCGTGTGCGGCTCGCTGGCCCGCCAGGCCTTCTCGTCGAGGGTGGGGATCGACAGGTTGGCGGCGAAGCCCACCCGCTCGTGGATCTCCTTCATCAGCCCCAGGTCGCGCAGCAGCAGCGGCGACTTCGTCAGCACCGAGCAGGGCGTGCCCGAGTCCCGCATGGCCTCCCAGATCCCGGGCATCAGCTTGTAGCGGCCCTCGACCCACTGGTACGGATCCGTGTTGGTGCCGAGCGCGACGTGCTCGCGCTTCCACCTGGGCCGCATGAGCTCGGCCCGCGCGACCTCGGGCACGTTGACCTTGACCACGATCTCCTTCTCGAAGTCACGGCCGGCGTTGAAGTCGAGGTAGGTGTGGGTGGGACGGGCGAAGCAGTTGTGGCTGACGACGCCGTTGGCGATGAAGTCGCCCGTGCCGGTGGTGATGTCGTAGAGCTCCATCTGGCCGCGAGGTTCGATCGCAATAACCTTGAGCTTCGCCGTAGACTTGATCGCCATGCCCTCGATGGAGCGCTTGCGCGTGATCGCCGGATCGACTGTTTGCACGAAACGCATCCGAGCCGGCAGCCCGCCGAGGACCCGGACGCTCCGCAGCCCGTTCGTGTGGCCCCACGACTCCAGGGTCCAGGAGAGACCGAGACGCGTGAGGCAATACTCGGTCCACGCAATGATCTCGTCGTCCGTGTTCCCGATGCGGATGACCGGGCCCGCGCTGCCCTCGGCGTCGAAGATTCCAGCCAGGAAGCCTTTGCACCAATCCATCTCCGGGTGCCGGGGCCAGACTATGAGCTCCTTGATAGCCGCGACGCGGTCGCGCTGAGGAGGTCCGGATGGCGGTGATCGCTCTCTGTGTCCCGGTGGCGGCATGGAATGCGAACTCCTGCTGTACCGAGATCCAGGTCATCCAAGAAGCTGCGGGCCCGGCGCAGGGCCTCGAGATCGGCTAAGGCCAGACGGAAGCGATGGTGGTCGTCGCGCGTGCGTCCCGGCGCGCGAGTACGGAGTACGTGCCGATATGCCCATCGCCTCTGATGAGGCCACACAGATATCCACGCCGATAGCCCCGGGTGTGGCGCGCGGGCTCCGGCGACGCCCCGAATCCCATCAGCTTGTTGTTGAGCGTGAGGTGGGGACGGCGCAGCGTGCCCTGCTCCGCGCCGATTACGAACTTCCAGCCACGCTCGGTCAGAAAGCGATGATCGCCGCTGGCGAGCAGTTCGGTTCCATCCTCGAGGGTGACCGCGAAGGCGGGCTTGACCGTGCGCCAATGAGCCTCGACCTCGGTATGCCGGTACCGCCGGTATGCACCACGTCGCTCGGTGCCGTAGATCTTGTCGCCGGCGGCCACCTCCGACAGCGCTTTGGTGCGGCCGTCAGCCATGAGGATCGGTGTCTCTCCCCAGGCACAGTAGGAACACGCATGAGAGCATCCGCGATAGGGGTTGATCGTCCACCGAAACGGCATCCGCGACGCCTTCGGCACCCGGTTCAGCGCCGACTTCGCCTGCACCTCGTAGAAGCGGGTGTCGAGTGCCTCGGGTGCGTCGAAGGTGCGCACCGTCGCCGGCTCGCGATAGCCCGGGAGCGTGCGGCCCGCCTGCGACTCGACTGTCAGGTTGTCCCAGCGCATGACACGAACGTATGTTCGCAGATCAGGCGGACGGCTCGCCCTGCGCGGTCACGATCAGACGGCGCGGCCCGCCGTCGTTTCGGTGCTCGCACAGGTAGATGCCCTGCCAGGTGCCGAGCGCCAGGCGGCCGTCGGCCACGGGGATGGTCACCGAGCTGCCCAGCAGCGACGCCTTGACGTGGGCGGGCATGTCCTCGGGCCCCTCGAGGGTGTGGGAGAAGTAGTCGGCCCCGTCGGGCACGGCGCGGTCGAACCAGGCGGCGAAGTCCCGCCGCACATCGGGGCTGGCGTTCTCGTTGAGGGTCAGCCCGGCCGAGGTGTGCTGGATGAACACGCTGACCAGTCCCACGTTCAGCCGCGAGAGCTCAGGCACACCGTCGATCACCTCGTCGGTGACCAGGTGGAAGCCCCGGGGGCGTGCCCGGAGGGTGATCTCCCGCTGAGCCCACACAGGCTGCTGTCTACCCGCCGAATTCCGGCGCCAACCCGGTCAGCCGTCGCCAGCGGACCGCCCGGCGCAGCGCCGCGCGGCTGGCCGGGTGGGTGGAGAGCCGGAACTCCGGCTTCAGCGAGGCGGACTGGTAGTAGACGGCCATGCGCACCCGGGGATGGGAGCGCACAAAGGAGAAGAACCGGCCCACGAAGCCCGGGTCGTCGCGCCCCCAGACGCCCCACTCCGCGAACACGAACGGCTTGCGTCGCCAGGGCCGCCCGCGGTAGAGGGCGTTCATGGCCGCGGAGCGCTTGTAGGGCGAGTACCAGGTCGTGCCCACCCAGTCGACGTAGCGGCCTCCCGGCCAGAAGAAGCGAGGATGGTTCTTGGGGATCTCGGGGTTGCCGAAGGACAACGGCACCCACAGCAGCGCCACGCGCGGCCGGGGCAGCGACCCGGCAGAGGTTCGCACTCCCGGCATCCGCAGCCGGCGCAGCTTCGCGTCGATGGCGGCCACGTCGCCGCCGCGCACGATCAGGGCCAGGCGCCGCCAGGCCCGCTTGAACTGCCGCGTGGAGAAGGCGCGCCCGCGCGAGCGGCCGGCGAGGTCGTAGGGCGAATAGGGGTTGTTGCCGTTGTTCATCTCCGACAGGAAGCGCAGGTAGGTGACGCCGCCCTCCTCGGCGAGCAGCCGGCTGAGCGCCAGGAGAAAGCCGTCCCCGCCTCCTCGCGCGATCTTCGCCGGCGTGAGCCCCGTGCCCTCGGTGGAGATCGACAACAGCGGGCGGGTGCGCATCCGCGTCGCCTCGCTCAGCTTGATTGAGAGCCAGTGCCGATCGGAGCTCGTCGCCCGCCAGGAGATGAAGTAGTTGAAGACCGCGGGATGCTTGCCGGACTGCCGCGCGAAGTCGGCGATGTTGGCCGGCTTGTAGCCGCCCTGTCCGCCCCAGAAGACCTCGTTGCCGGGCGGCAGGAAGGCGCCGCCATGGGCGGTCGCAGGTAGGACGAGCAGCGAAAGGAGGCCCACAGCGAGGGCCAGTCGCGTCATGTGTCGATGCTACGCGTGTTCGCTGTCCAGCATGGCCATTTGCTGCTCGGGGTAGCGCTCACCGGCCACGGCGTCGGCCGGCACAGCCCCCTCGAGCTCGGCCAGGTCGTCCTCGCTCAGCTCCACCTGGGTCGCGCCCAGCGCCTCGTCCAGCCGCTCGCGGGTGCGCGCGCCCACCAGCGGGACGATGTCGTCGCCGCGATGGAGCACCCAGGCGATCGCGACCTGGGCCACGCTGGCGCCGCGGGAGTCGGCCAGCCCGCGCAGCGTTTCCACCAGCGCAAGGTTCTGCTCGCGGTTGGAGCCCTGGAAGCGGGGGGAGTGGGAGCGGAAGTCGCTGGCCGCGAGCTCGCGGTCGGACGAGAAGTGGCCGCTGATGAGCCCGCGGCTGAGCACGCCGTACGCGGTGACGCCCACGCCGAGCTCCCGGCAGACGGGCAGGATCTCCGGCTCGATGCCACGCGAGATCAGCGAGTACTCGATCTGGAGGTCGGCGATCGGGTGGGTCGCCGCGGCGCGGCGAATCGTGTCCGCGCCGACCTCCGAGAGGCCGGCGTAACGCACGTAGCCGGCCTCGATCAGCTCGGCGATTGCCCCCACCGTCTCCTCGATCGGCACCTGCGGATCGAGCCGGGCGGGACGGTAGATGTCGATGTGCTCGAGGCCGAGGCGGCTCAGGGTGTAGGCCAGCGCGGTCTTGACCGCGGCGGGGCGGGCGTCGTAGCCGAGCCAGTTTCCGGCCGGGTCGCGCTGGGCGCCGAATTTGACGCTCACGAGGAAATCGTCGCGAGAGCGGCCGCGGACCGCCTCGCCGATGAGGAGCTCGTTGTGGCCCATCCCGTAGAAGTCGCCGGTGTCGAGCAGCGTGATGCTTGCGTCGAGGGCCGCGTGGATGGTGGCCACGCTCTCGGCGCGGTCGGACGGGCCGTACATCCCCGACATCCCCATGCAGCCCAGCCCCAGGAGCGAGACCTCGGGACCGGCGTTTCCCAGCTTGCGAGTGCGCATCGTCGGCATGGCGAACGAGGCTAGAGGGGTCCAGCGCCAAGTGTCACAAAGTAGTCACAAAGTCCCTCGTTCATGTACCTTTCGTAGCCCCTGGAGGAGACACCGAGCGGGCGCCGCCTCCGTCTCTTCCCGGGAGACCCCCTTGACCTCCCATGCTCTGAGAACATCCGGCGATGCCATGGCATCGCGAGCGCTCCCCTATCTCGATCTCGCGGTGCTCGCGGTGGCGCTCCCGGTGTTCCTCCTCGCCGGCTGGCCCCTCTTTGCCTGGGCCGGGACGACCGCCGTATGGCTGTTCCAGCGGGCGGTGCAGGCGCTGCTCGGGCGTCGTGCCGTGCGCGCTGCAAACCCGCGGATGATGGTGGGCCTGATGACCGTGAGCCTGATGGGCCGCATCTGGTTCCTGATGCTGGCCGTGCTCGCCATCGGCCTGATCGACCGCCCCGCGGGCCTGCCCGCCGCCGTCCTCACCCTGATCACCTTCCAGGCCTGGTTCACAGGTTTCATGCTCGAACGCGGCCTCGGCGGGGAAGGATCCACACCGTGAGCACCAAGGCCAAGGTCGGGATCGGGTTCGCGATCTATCTGCTCGTGGCGGTCGCGCTCGTCGCGCTGCTGCCCAGCGGGGGCAAGAACGAGGAGTTCGAGCCCACCGACGAGTTCGCCCTCGACCCCTGGATCTCGCTCAAGATCGGCCCGGTGGACATGAGCATCAACAAGGCGGTGCTCTACCTCGTGCTGGCCTGCGTGATCACGGCCGGGATCATGATCTACATCGCGCGTCGCATGGAGGCGAAGCCCAACCGTGTGCAGACGGCGGTCGAGGCGCTCTACGACCTCACCTACACCACCATCACGCGCGGAAACATGTCGCGGGAGATGGCGCTGCGCTGGTTCCCCTTCGTGGCGACGCTGTTCTTCTTCATCTGGATCTCGAACCTGCTGGGGTACATACCGCTGCCCACCAACACCGCGCACAAGGCCGACGTCTTCGGGCTCGAGGTGCCCACGCTGGCCATCTACGCCGCCACTGCGAACCTCTCCGTACCGGTGATCCTGACCCTGATCGTCTGGTTCGCCTACCAGTACGAGGGTATTCGGGCGAAGGGCGTCAGGGCGTACTTCAGCGGCTGGATCCCGAACGGCACCCCGTCCAAGATGCGGCCCTTCATCTTCGTCATCGAGGCCATCTCGCAGTTCGTCCGAATGATCTCGCTCTCCGTGCGACTCTTCGCCAACATCCTCGCCGGCCACCTGCTCATCCTCTTCATGGGCGGCGGCTTGGCCGTGCTGCTCGGCCTGGCCGCCCTGGGCTGGATCACCTTGCCCCTGGCCATCGTCTTCTTCGCCTTCGAGGTGGCCCTGGTCGCCACCCTGCAGGCCTTCATCTTCGCCACGCTCGCGTCCATCTACTTCGGCGAAGCGACCGCCGACCACCACTGACACAGGAGGGCCACCGCATGCTCGACATCCTTCTCCCAATCGCCCAGGTCACCGACGACGGCCTGAAGTCGATCGCCCTCGGCATCGGTGCCGGGCTCGGCTCGATCGGCGCCGGCATCGGCGTCGGCTACATCTTCGGAAAGGTGATCGAGTCGGTGACCCGCCAGCCCGAGATGCGGGAGGAGATCACCAGCATCCAATGGCTGGGCTTCGCGTTGACGGAGGCGGTGGCCTTCTACACCTTCATCTTCGGCCTGATCGCGTTCTTCCTCTAGGCCGTGGAGCTCCTGACCGACACCAGCCTCCTGGCCGCCGGCGGCGACAACCCGCTGATCTCGATCTCCCTCGGGGTCATGATCTGGACGCTGATCGCATTCGGGGTGACGATGTGGCTGCTGAGCAAGGTGGCCTTCCCGCGCATCGCCGAGGCCCTCGACCGGCGCCGCAAGGCGATCGACGACTCCATCGAGCACGCCGAGCGCATGCGCCGGGAGTCCGACGAGCTGCTCGAGGAGTACCGGGCCCGCCTCCGCGAGGCGCGCGAGCAGGCCGACGACATCGTGGTGCGAGCCCGCAAGGCCGCCGAGCGCGTGAACGACGACGCCAAGGAGAAGGCGACCCAGCAGCGCGAGGAGCTGCTCGCCGCCGCCAGGCGCGACATCGAGACGGAGACCCGCCGCTCGCTGGAGGAGATCCGCAAGGAGGTGGCCAACCTCACCGTGGTGGCCACCGAGAAGGTCACGCGCAAGTCGCTCGACGACGACGACCACCGGCGACTGATCGAGGACGCGCTGTCCGAGGTCGACTTCTCGACCCTGGCGTCCAAGGAGGGCAACGGATCCGGGTCCGAGGGGTCCGGAGGCAGCTGATGCAGGAGATCGCCGAGGTGTACTCGCGGGCGCTCTTCGAGGTGGCCAAGGAGCACGACGCGCTCGACCGGGTGCACGACGAGCTGGGCGAGTTCGCCGACGCGCTGTCGGAGGACTCCAACCTTCAGGTCTTCCTGTTCTCGCCCTACTTCTCCAGCGAGGAGAAGAAGGACGGGGTGAGCCGCATCGTGAGCGACGCCGACGAGCGCCTGGTGAATTTCCTGGAGCTGCTCGCCGAACGTCACCGCATGCCCGTCCTGTTCCGGATCAGGAGGTCCGTCGACGCCATGTGGGCGGAAGAGAACCAGCTGCTGCCGGTGACCGTGACCAGCGCCGTGGAGCTCGACGAGAAGCTCGTGGAGGACATCGGCCAGCGCATCGGCGAGCAGACCGGCCGCAAGGTCGAGCTGGCCTCCAGCGTCGATCCCGACGTGCTCGGGGGCCTGCGGGTGCAGGTGGGCAACATGGTGCTGGACGCCACCGTGCGCAACCGACTGGAACAGCTACGCAAGCAGGTGGCGAGGGCCGCCGCCTAAGGAGATTCCGTGCAGATCAAGCCAGACGAGATCACCAGCATCCTCAAGCAACGCATCGAGGGGCTCGAGGACGGCGGCGCCGACCTGTCGGAGGTCGGCACGGTCCTCTCGCTTGCCGACGGCATCTCCCGGGTGCACGGCCTCGACAACTGCATGTCGATGGAGCTGCTCGAGCTGCCCCACGACGTGACCGGCCTCGCGCTCAACCTCGAGTCGGACAACGTGGGCGCCGTGCTCTTCGGCGACTGGGCCAAGGTCGAGGAGGGCGACCAGGTCAAGCGCACCGGGAACCTGCTCGAGGTGCCGGTGGGCGACGAGCTGCTCGGCCGCGTGGTCGGCCCGCTCGGCAACCCGCTCGACGGCAAGGGCGACATCAACACCAGCGAGACTCGCCCGGCCGAGTTCAAGGCCCCGGGCGTAGTGGCCCGCCAGCCCGTGAAGGAGCCGATGCTCACCGGGATCAAGGCCATCGACGCCATGACCAACGTCGGCCGCGGCCAGCGCGAGCTGATCATCGGCGATCGCCAGACCGGCAAGACCTCGATCTGCATCGACACGATCATCAACAACAAGGACTCGGACGTCGTCTGCGTGTACGTGGCCATCGGGCAGCGGATGTCCACGGTGGTCGACGTGGCTGCGCAGCTGGAGGACGCCGGCGCGATGGAGAACACCATCATCGTGGCTGCCCCCGCCGACGAGGCGGCTCCGATCAAGTACCTCGCTCCCTACGCCGGGTGCGCGATGGGCGAGCACTTCCTCTACAACGGCCGCCACGCCCTGGCCATCTACGACGACCTGACCAAGCACGCCTACGCCTACCGCCAGATGGCGCTGCTCTTGCGCCGCCCGCCGGGGCGCGAGGCCTACCCGGGCGACGTGTTCTACCTCCATTCCCGCCTGCTCGAGCGCGCGGTGAAGCTGAACGACGACCTGGGCGGCGGCTCGCTGACGGCGCTGCCGATCATCGAGACCCAGGCCGGCGACGTGTCGGCCTATATCCCGACCAACGTCATCTCGATCACCGACGGCCAGATCTTCCTGGAAGCTGACCTGTTCCGCTCGGGCGTACGGCCGGCGATCAACGTGGGCATCTCGGTGTCCCGCGTGGGCGGCTCGGCTCAGACCAAGCCGATGAAGCGGGTGGCCGGGAAGCTCCGCATCGAGCTGTCGCAGTACCGCGAGCTGGAGGCATTCGCGCAGTTCGGCTCCGAGTTGGACGCCGACACCCAGGCCACGCTGGCCCGCGGCGCGCGGCTGGTGGAGTCGCTCAACCAGGACGAGCGCAGCCCATGGGCCATCCAGGACCAGGTGGCCGCGATCTACTCGGGCACCGGCGGCTACCTGGACCGGATCAAGGTCGAGCGCGTGAGCGGGTTCCACGACATGCTGCTCAGCCGGCTGCACGCCGACCACGAGGAGCTGATGGGGAAGATCGCCGACGGCGCCTGGGACGAGGCCGAGGAGTCCGAGCTGGGCGACGCCATCGCCGAGGCCATCGACGACTTCGGGGCCGACTTCGACGCCGAGGGCAACCCCATCGAGGAGGGCGAGTCGGACCGCATCATGTCCGAGGACAAGCGCCAGAAGGAAGGGCGCACCTCGGACAGCGGCGATCAGGAGGAGCAGCCGGAGGACGAGGCCGGCGAAGACGGCGGCGAGCCGGAGGCAGAGGCAGAGGCCGCCCAGGACGACTCCGAGCAGCAGGAGGAGTCCGAGCAGGAGGCCGCGCGTACGTAGGCATGGCCAACCTCAAGGACATCCGCGGCCGCATCGCCTCCTTCAAGAACATGCGCAAGATCACGCGCGCGATGGAGATGGTGGCCGCCGCGCGGCTGCGCCGGGCCGAGCAGCGGATCGAGGCGCTCCGGCCCTACGCCGACGCGATCCGGCGGATGACCAGCCGCGCGTCCCAGGCCGCCGAGAGCATCCCCAACCTGCCCATCCTCCAGGAGAAGGACGAGGTCCGGCGGGTGGGCCTGCTGCTGGTGACCGGCGATCGCGGCCTGGCGGGGCCCTTCAACGCGCAGATCATCCGCGCGGGCAACCGGCGCGCCGCCGAGCTCCGCCGCGAGGGAGCCGAGGTGGTCTGGTACGCCTCCGGCCGCCGCGGAGAGTCGTCGCTGCGGTTCCGGGGCATGGAGATCGGCGACGCCTGGACCGGCTTCACCGACCGGCCCGCCTTCTCCGACGCCCGCGCGATCGCCGACGGCCTGGCTGCCGCCTACATCGACGACAAGGTCGACCAGGTCGAGGTGCTCTACAACGGCTTCGTCTCGGCCGTCAACCAGGAGGTTCGCCACGAGACGCTGCTGCCGCTGCAGCAAGCGGACGTGCTGGAGGACGAGGGCGAGGAGAGCGACTCGGACACCGAGAGCGACGCCGGCGAGCCGGAGCAGCATGCCCGGTCGCTGTGGTTCTACGAGCCGGACCCCGAGGAGATCCTGGCCCGGCTGGTGCACGACTACGTGGAGATCTCCATCTACAGGGCGCTGCTGGAATCCACCGCGTCCGAGCACGGCGCGCGCATGACCGCGATGCGCAGCGCCTCCGACAACGCCGCCGATCTGATCGACGACCTCACGCTGGAGGCCAACCGCCAGCGCCAGGCCGAGATCACCCAGGAGATCATGGAGGTCGTCGCGGGGGCCGAGGGACTTCGATGATGCTGAAGCCGCAAGCACTCGGCTCGGCCGAGTGCGCGCGGATGGCATAGAGCAAGGAGACTGATTCGTGGAAGCCGGAACCGAGACCGAGCAGGAACAGGAGCCCCGCGAGGAGCAGGGCGACGGCGAGGCCGGGGGCAGCGTCGGGACCGTCGAGGAGGTCCAGGGCGTGGTCATCGAGGCCGCCTTCCCCGATGATCTGCCCGAGATCAACCACGCGCTCGAGATCGAGCTCGACTCCGACGACGGCGACGGCGAGACTCGCCGCCTGATCCTCGAGGTCCAGCAGCACCTCGGCGACGACCGCGTCCGGGCCGTGGCCATGGACGCCACCGATGGTCTGTCCCGCGGGGTCAAGGTGCGCGACACCGGCGGCCCCATCACGGTGCCGGTGGGCGACGTGACGCTCGGCCGCATCTTCAACCTGCTCGGCGAGGTGATCGACGAGGGCGACGAGATCGAGGTCGAGGAGCGCTGGCCGATCCACCGGCCGGCCCCCAGCGTGGAGGACCTCACGCCCACCCGGGAGATCCTCGAGACCGGCATCAAGGTGATCGACCTGCTGGCCCCCTACCCCAAGGGGGGCAAGGTCGGCCTGTTCGGCGGCGCCGGGGTGGGCAAGACCGTCCTCATCCAGGAGCTCATCCGCAGCATCGCCGAGGAGCACTCCGGGCTGTCCGCCTTCTGCGGCGTGGGCGAGCGTTCGCGCGAGGGCAACGACCTCTGGCTCGAGATGACCGAGTCCGGCGTGATCGAGAAGACGATGCTCGTGTTCGGCCAGATGAACGAGCCGCCCGGCGCCCGCATGCGCGTGGCCCTGTCCGGCCTGACAATGGCGGAGTACTTCCGGGAGCAGGGCGGCCAGGACGTGCTGCTGTTCATCGACAACATCTTCCGCTTCGTGCAGGCCGGCTCCGAGGTGTCGGCCCTGCTCGGCCGGATGCCGTCGCAGGTCGGGCTACCAGCCCACGCTGGAGACCGAGATGGGCCAGCTGCAGGAGCGGATCACCTCTACCCGCCAGGGCTCGGTCACCTCGATCCAGGCGATCTACGTTCCGGCCGACGACCTCACCGACCCGGCGCCGGCTTCGGTGTTCGCCCATCTCAACGCGACCACCACGCTCTCGCGGGCGATCGCCGAGAAGGGCATCTACCCGGCCGTGGACCCGCTCGACTCCACCTCAACGATCCTCAAGCCCGACATCGTCGGCGAGGAGCACTTCGAGACCGCGACGCAGGTCCAGGAGATCCTGCAGCGCTACAAGGAGCTGCAGGACATCATCGCCATCCTGGGCATCGACGAGCTCTCCGACGAGGACAAGCTCACGGTGCAGCGAGCCCGCAAGGTGGAGCGCTTCTGCTCGCAGCCGTTCTTCGTCGCCGAGGAGTTCACCGGCACGTCGGGGCAGTACGTGCCGATCGAGGAGACGGTGCGCTCCTTCCGCGAGATCATCGACGGTAAGCACGACGACGTTCCGGAGCGCGCCTTCCTGCTCAAGGGATCGATCGACGACGTGGTCGAGGGCGCTCGCGGCGCGAGCGACGACGACGAGGACTCCGAGGAGAACGAGGAGGCCGACACCGAGCGGGAGGGTGAGGCCGAGGCCGAGCGCGAGGCGGGCGAGGATCCCGCCACCGAGGCCCGCGAGAACGAGGACGAGTAGTGGCGCGTACCTCCTTCCCGGTGGAGGTCCTCACGCCCGAGGGCCAGGTGTTCGCCGACGAGGTGGAGATGGTCTCCACGCGGACGAGCACCGGGTCGATCGGCGTGCTGGCCAACCACGCACCGCTGATGGCGATTCTGGAGCCCACGGAGCTGCGGCTGTACAAGTCCGATTCGGACGTGATCCGCTTTGCCCAGGGGGAGGGCTACCTGCAGGTGGTGGACAACCAGGCGCTGGTGCTGGTGGAGGAGGCGATCGCCCCGGACGACATTGATCGCGGCGCGTTCGAGTCGCGCCTGCAGGAGGCGCGCGACGCGCTGGAGCGGGCGGAGGAGGAGTCCGAGGAGCGCCTGCGGGCGGAGCGTGAGGTCAAGCGCTACGAGGCGTTTCTCGAGGTGGGCTCGGGGTCTTAGGGCCTGGGCGTTGGTGGTGGCGGGGCCGCCGTCATCGCCTGTCCGCCGACCTGCTCGCTCGCTTCGCTTGCTCGTTTCGCTCGCCGCTGCGCGGCTCGCTCGGACACGGTCTGCGGCCAGGGATGCCGGCGGCCCCGCGGCCGGAGCGGGCCTTTGCGCGGGCGGGCGAGGGTCCTGCCTGCACGGGCGAGGGGGAGAGAGGGGCGGCCGGGATCGGGCTCCCGCAGTTCGTCCCGAGCAGGCGCCCTCGGCGCGTCCGCGCAGACGCGTCATCGGGGTTCACGGAAGGAGAGACTCGGCGGACTCGTAGTTGGTGCCCAGCAGGTCCGCTGCGAGGATCCGGCTAGGGCGCGGTCTGCTCCCTGCACGGGAACCATCGAGGAGGACACGGCGTGGCGACATTCACGGAGCGCGAAGCGCGACAGATCGATGCAGCGAACGCGACCGGCCGTACGCCAGTGGTGTTCATACACGGCCTGTGGCTGCTGCCCAGCTGTTGGGATCGCTGGGCAACGGTCTTCGAGGAGGCGGGCTACGCCGCGTTGACGCCGGGGTGGCCAGACGATCCTGAGTCCGTCGAGGAGGCGAAGGCGCACCCCGAGGTCTTCGCCGGCAAGAGGGTTGGGCAGATTGCCGACCGGTACGCCGAGGTGATCGGAAGGCTGTCGACGAAGCCGGCGGTTGTCGGGCATTCGTTCGGCGGGCTGCTCACCATGATCCTCGCTGGACGTGGACTTGCCTCGGCGTCGGTGGCCATCAGTCCTTCGCCCTTCCGCGGCGTGTTGCCGGTTCCGCTCAGCGCCCTAAGGTCGTCCTCACCGGTCCTTCGCAACCCGGCCAACCGCAACCGCGCGGTGCCGTTGACCTACGAGCAGTTCCGCTACGCGTTCGCAAACGCGATCGGTGAGGACGAGGCGAGGCAGCTGCACCAGACCTACTCGGTGCCTGGATCCGGCGCGACGATCTTCCAGGCGGTGACGGCGAATTTCAATCCGTGGACCGAAGTGAAGGTCGACAGCAAGAACCCCGATCGTGGGCCTCTGCTGATCGTCTCCGCCGACAACGATCACACGACCCCTTGGTCCTTCGCGCATGCCGCGTTCAAGAAGCAGCGCCACAACAACGGCGTGACCGAGATCGTCAGGGTCCCCGACCGTGGGCACTCGCTCACGATCGACGGCCGCTGGAGCGAGGTCGCCGATGAGGCGCTGGGGTTCGTTAAGCGGTTCGTGTAAGAAGGGCCGCGGTGTCCGTCAGGCGGCAAGGCATCGTCGTCGCCGTGACCACCGAGTGTCCCGTTGTGTCAGGCGGTTAGGCGCTCGATCTCGTAGTGGAGGGTCAGGAAGCGCTGGCCGGCCAGGTAGAAGCTATGTTCGGTCTTCAAGTCGCCGTCGGAGACGTAGACGAAGATCTGTTCCTGGAAATAGAGCAGCTTGAGAACAGTCAGTGCGTCCCGGTCGCTGTCGACCGAGCTCAGATAGTGGCCCGGGAACTCGAGGTCGGTGCGCGAGGTCAGAACGAAGTCGTCCTCGCCAGAGTTTCGCGGCAGGAGCGTGGCGGTGAAGTTGGCGCTTGGGATCGGGAAGCCGACGCTCACGTAGCCGCGGTCCTGGTGCCTGAAGCTGGTGTAGATGCCGACGTAGATCGGCTTGCCCGAGTCCGCGTACGTCCGAATCCAACCGCGGATGTCGATCTCTTCGTTCCCACCCAAGGTGATCGTGTCGATCGTGCTGACCATGCCCCGCTGGGCCTCTACGATGTTGGAAGGGATCGCAGCTTGGCCGAGGGGCTCCGCGACGGCCAGCTTGAAGAGCTCGTATCCGGGTTTCATCCAGCGCCGCCATTCGGGAATGATCGAGAGCCGGAAACGGCTGGTGTGCTCGTAGAACTCGCGGATCAGGGGGTGGACCAGGCGGGCGTCGAAGGTAGGCCCCTCCAGGCTGTCGAGCGACGCGAGGATTCCGACGTCGGGCGGATTGCGTCGGAAGGTGCCGCCGCGGGCCCGTGCGAGCTGCTCGACGTAGTCGCCCCCGACATACCGCGAGCGTGCCTCGAATGGCACGACGTAGCGCAGCTCGGAGGCCGGCACCTCCTCGGCCATCACTCGGACCAGCTCGCGGCCGCGATAGGCGATCGCAGCGATCACGCGGTAGGCGAGCGCCACCGCCGCTGCGACCAGCGCCGGTTCGACCCCGCCGTCGAGCCTCTGGAACAGAAGCCCCACGACAGCCCCGACCAGGAGCCCGAGGAGCACCTTGCCGGGGCGCAGGCCGAGCAGGCCGATGAGAGCACCGCTGAGGATCGCGGTGACCAACGGCTCGTCGGGTCCGTAGATCAGGCCCAGCACCCAGCCGAACAGAGCCATCAGCAGGGCGCTGCTGAGAATGCGGTACCAGAGCGGCTTCACCTCGGCGGCCCCCCGCCTGAGGCTGGTGATCACCTCTGCCGGGGCGTAGAGCGCGGCGCCAATCAGGGCGCCGAGACCGGCCCCGAGCCCGTCGATCGCGTCGCCGAGCACCGCGCCGGATGCGGCGCCGAGGGCCGCGCCCCAGATCACCCCGTCGAGCACCCGGCCGGAGCGGCTTCGTCTGCGTCGATCCGGTTGCGCCATGCGCGCAGTATCGCTGCGGTCGTATGGCCGGCGTTCGATCTCGTAGGATCGGTCGATGGAGGCCAGGGACTTGGCGGTCGGCTTGGCGGGCGGAAGGATCGCCATTGGCGTCGTGTCGCTTCTGGCGCCGGGACTTGTGGGCCGCGCGATGATGGGCCCTGACGGGGACTCGGGCCGGACGCGCCTCTTCCTGCGGGTGGTCGGGGCCCGCGACCTCGGCCTCGGGATCGGCGTGCTCGTCGCCCTGGACCGCGACGCGCCCGTGCGCGGCTGGCTGCGAGCGTCGGCCGTGGTGGACGGTCTCGACGCCGCCGGATGCCTGCTCGCCCGCCACCACCTTCGCACGACCGTGTTTCCAGCCGCCTTCGGCGCTGCGACCGGAGGGGCGCTGCTCAGCGGCTGGCTGGCAGGGCGCCTCGACGGATAACGGCGGATGGACCGCGTCGGGCCCACAATGGTCGGCCGGCGCAGCACCCCTGGCGCCGAGGCCGCACGGGAACTCCTGACCCGGAACGAAGTGCCTCATCGCTGGGTCGACCTCGACCGCGATCCGCTGGCGCCTTGCTCGAGACGGAGTCCCTGAGCGCCGGCCGCCTGCCACTCGTCCTCTTCCCCGACGGCACACAGCTCGATGGGACCCGGGGACTACACCGAGCTGGTGTCCGGGCGGACACAGGGCGTCCCGCGCGCGCAATAGCTGATCTCCGCTCGCTGGCGTGCCGAGTTGGCCGCCGGTGGGGGTCTGCCGACGACGCCCACGCACGAGCTCTACGACGTGGTGATCGTCGGCGCCGGGCCTGCGACATCCGGCGTACCGTCGCCGTTCACGTCGCCGGCGCTCGCGGCCGTCGTGCCCGACTCGTCGTCGAGCAACCCGCCGTCCCAGCGCTGGCTGAACGAGCTCTCCAGGTCCAGCGGGGGGATCGCCTGGGCCGACGGCTCGCTCAGCACCAGCAACGCGAGCACGCCGACCGTCGCGAGAACCCCTCTGCGTGGCATCTTCGTCGCCCGGATGACGGCCACAGACTACGGGGCGCTGATCCGTCATGCGGCCCGGGACGCGGAGGCGCCGCGACTCCTCCTGCAGCTGCGCGTACTTCCCACCCTGCCGCGTGAGGTCGGGAAACGCGGGAGTAGCGAGGGGTTTTGGGGCGGGCCGCGCGGAGCCCGGTGGCACGGTTGGGCTAGCTTGATCCGGCCGTCGCCAATCGAGCCGAAGGAGGAGACGTGGCCACTTACGTAGTGCTGGTGAACTGGACCGAGCAGGGGATCGCCGGGTTCAAGGGCACAGCCGAGCGTGTCGACCATGAGGCGGAAATCCGGAAGCGCGCGGGTGTCGATTTGAAGGAGATCTATTGGACTCAGGGTCCGTACGACCTGATCGCGATCATCGAGGGGCCCGACGACGAGAGCGTCGCGGCCGCGATGCTCGGGGTCGCAGCCCACGGGAACTCCCGCACGACGACGCTGCGGGCCTTCGATCGCGACGAGTACGAGCGAATCGTGGCGAAGCTCGGCTAGCGCATCGGCCCGGCGAGTGCTAGGTGGCCTGGGTTCTGCGCGGCACAGGTCGGGTTAACCGCACCGCCGGCCATCCGCAGCCATCCTCGCCACCGAGGAAATCGTTGGGGTCGGAGATGTACCCGTTGAGGGACATCGACAAGTCAAGCACCGATGAGGACATCTGTTCCTTCTCCGTTCTCGGGGCGCGGCTCCCACAGCCGCGCGTGTGCTCACACGTCGAAGCAGCCGTGCGAAAATCGACAACTTCTCCTGGCCGAGTCGCGCGGAGAGCGTCCCGCATGGGATCCCCCTGTGTAACGGAGATGGCCTGTGCTTTCACTCTGCCGTCACCTCGGGCAGATTGCGGGCTACTACTTGCAAATCGCAATTACCTTCGAAAGGGTCGCGGATGCCGGACACCACCTGCCACATGTCGATCTCGCTCGACGGTTTCGTCGCCGGGCCGGACCAGAGTCGCGAGCACCCGCTTGGAAAGCGCGGAAGGGAGCTCCACGGCTGGCACCTGGGCGACGAGCGCGTCAACGAGGCCGACGAGACCGCGGCCGGCTGGCTCATGCGCCCGCGCGGCGCCTACCTCATGGGCCGCAACATGTTCGGACCGATCCGCGGCGAGTGGGAGGAGGACTGGCGCGGCTGGTGGGGGCCCGAGCCGCCTTACCACGCACCGGTGTTCGTGCTCACCCATCACGCCCGCGAGCCGATCGAGATGGAGGGCGGGACGACCTTTCACTTCGTCACCGACGGCTTCGACGCCGCCTACGCACAGGCGCGTGCGACGGCCCGCGAGGACGGCGTCGACATCGCGGGCGGTGCCTCCACCGTTCGGCAGGCGCTCGTCGCCGGGGTCATCGACGAGCTCACGCTCGACATCGCCCCAGTCCTGCTCGGGTCCGGCGAGCGGATCTTCGACGGCGTCGAATCTCTCGGGCTGGAGCCCATCGAGGTGCTGCACTCGCCGCTGGCCACGCACATCCGCTACCGCCGGGCGAGCTGAACGCCCAACGGACATCAACCGATCCACCTCGCGAAGCTAATTCGTCCCGATGAACCAGCTGGCGAAGCCGAAGGCGTGCTGCTGCGGCTTGCAGGAGAACAGCGAGGGCTCCGAGGATTCGCAGCTGTAGTTGAACTGGTAGTTCGAGGACAACGACACGCTGAAGGTGATTGTGATTCCTGAGTCGATGGGAGCACCCCCGCCTGTGGGGTTCTCAATGACCTCCCAGGCGCCGGTGTTGGAGCAGCCGGGATCGTCGGAGCTTGCGCCGCGCGATTGCCAATGTATCCCGTCACCGGGGCCCACGACGGTGCCCACCGTGGGGTCGGTGGGGTTCGGGATCCACGTGTTGCCATCGCCCTTTGAGAACGAGCGTGCCTGGAGGCTGTAGACGGTCCCCGGGATCTTGTTATCGAAGAACGTGACGCAGTCGTTGCCGCCGGAGTCGCCGGCCATGACCGGCGGCGCGCCGACGATCGACAGCGACGCGGCGCCGAACCGGCGGAGCGCGATTCCCGACGCGCGAGCGGGTCGGCGAGGCAGGGGGCGCTTGTTCAGCCGCTTGGCCCGGTAGCTCACTGTCCCGCGCGCTGCCTTGTAGCGCGGTCGGCTCAGCTTGAGTGCGAGCTCGTCGCCGCCGCCGTGGCCCGCGACATGGAGGGTGCCGGTGGCCGGCGACGTCCCGGGCGAGAACAGCAGGCGGTGGAGCCGCTTGATCGGCATCACCCCGGTGCGGCCGTAATTGTTGGCCCAGGTGATCCTGCGGCCGACGCCGCGCAGCGTCAGCCGACCTCCGACGAGCTTCCCGCTCTTGGCGGAATGCGTGAACACATGGGCGTCACGGGACCCGGCCAAGGCAGTCGCGGGTGCCAGCGCGAACAGCCCAGCGCCCAACACAACAATGAGCCCGGCAACCATCAACGGCATCGCATCTCTCAAAGTGCCCGGACCGCAGTAGCGCCCTGGCTGCGTGACGACTGTCGATTGCACGTGGGCCACTCCTATGGTCGAAACGACGAGCCGAACCGAAGCGGAGCATACCCGCTGCGGTTAGGGCAAGCGGCCTGAGCGTTCGGGGGTGCCGGGGGAGCGGGTGTCGACGCTCAGCGCGAAAAAGCCGACCGCCTGGGCCGCTGCGAACGCGTCTGCCTCCGGCAGCCGTGGCCCAGCGCGCTCACGCCCGCTACCGGTGATCGTGCTGCTGGCCCTGCGCGTCAGGCGGGCGCGGCGGGGGAAGATCGCCGCCGAAGCGCGAGGCGCCATAGAGCGAGAAGCTGAAGGCGGTCGGGGACACGTCGTAGGTGCTCGTGATCGAGGGCCGATGAGCGCCTCGCCGAAGCGTGACCGTGCTCGATCCGCTCACGAACGTCTTCCTGCGCGCAAACGGGTACTCGATCGCGACCGCGCTCGGAGCCTCGCCGCGGAACATCGAAGAAAGCGGGCCGGGCTCCTTCAGCGGGCCCTTCGTGGACAGCCCGCAGGCCCTCGCCGTGCTCGCCGCCTTCATCGCCGCCTTCGCCGCCCTCTCCGCGCTCCTGCTGCGACGCCGCGATGTTGCTTGACGCCCGGCATCCGCTGGCCGCGGTCGGGCTGCCGCTCGGATGCCGCGCCGAGGATCCCGAGCGGCTCGACGGCGCGCCGGGCTGAACGGCCAGACGAACCGCTCCGGGCTTGAGTGAGGCGGCGGTTGGTGGCCGGGCGCGGCCGACCGTAACTCCGCATCGAGAGCCTTGCGCGCAAGGCGTGGCGCCGATTAGGCTCTTCCGCTGACGCACGCGGTCGCAGCCCTCCCGCCCCCCGAGGTGATTTCTGATGACGTCCGACGATGCGCTCCTTGTACGACGCGAGATTTGGAGCCTTGAGCAGACCAGCAGCTGGGATCCCTACACGCTCGCCTACGCCCAGGCGATCTTGGAGATGCAGGGCCGGGAGTTCCCAGATGATCAAACGAGTTACGCCTACCAGGCTGCCATGCACGGAACGGACGCCACTGCCGAAAACGGACCCGACGGTGTGTGGAACATGTGCCAGCATCAGAGTTGGTTCTTTCTGCCTTGGCACCGGATGTACATCCTCTGGTTCGAGCGCATCGTCCGCGACATCGTCCAGTCGCAAGGGGGACCGGCTGACTGGGCCCTCCCGTACTGGAACTGGCAGTCAAACCGGGTGCTCCCGCCGGCGTTCCGGGAGCGCGAGTTGCCTACGAGCGCGGGCGGAGGCCCCAACCCGCTGTTCGTCGCGGACCGCGTTCGCGTCAACGCGGGCAACGCGATGGTGCCCGCCATCGTCGATTCCTCGGCGGCAGACGCCACCGTTCCCTTCGTCGGCGGCGCCGGTGGCGGGTTTGGGTTCGGCGGAGGGGTGATCGGCAGCCCATCG
The DNA here is from genome assembly GCA_963850205.1 of uncultured Thermoleophilaceae bacterium. GTDB lineage: Bacteria > Actinomycetota > Thermoleophilia > Solirubrobacterales > Thermoleophilaceae > JACVRW01. Next base: position 625,625 of record CAWKKJ010000017.1, read on the forward strand.
CATTTCGGCGCCGGGGCCACGGGAGAGCTGGAACGCCAGCCTCACAACAACGTTCACCGCACCATCGACGGCACCATGGGGACAGCGGGCAGTCCCGGCGACCCGATCTTCTGGCTCCATCACGCACAGATCGACCGCTTGTGGGAACGCTGGCTGCGACTCGGGGGCGGGCGAGCCAACCCCACAGACAGCGTCTGGCTCAACCAGCAGTTCGACTTCTACGACGCCAGCAGAACAAGAGTGACCCAGACTCCGCGGGAGGTGCTCTCCACCACGTCCCTGGGGTACCGCTACGACGATGACCCGCCGCCGGCAGCCCTACCGCTCACGGCTCTGGTGCCGGAGCAGGCGGAGGCGGCGCTCGAGCTTGTAGAAAGCATGACGGTGTTGAGCGCGAATCCCGAGGAGTTGGGGAGGTCTGAGCCCGTCACGCTCGGAGCCGGCGAGACGTCAGCCACCATCGAGCTCGCGGAACGGCCTGGCGTCGATCTCGAGTCGCTCGCCGTACCCGAGACCAGCCCGTCGACCGTAGCGCTGGTAGTCGAGGGCATTGAGCTCGAGGACCCTGCGGCGCCGACGTACGAGGTCTACCTCAACATGACAGACGTGGGCGAAGGCGGTCACCACGACAGCCCTCACTTCGTCGGCTTCTTGGAGTTCTTCGGGGCGGATCACGAACACGGAGAACACGCCGAGCACACGGAGGGCGCCAAGCGGGTCTTCAACATCACCAGCCTCGTCCACCAACTACAGCAGCAGCGCCAGTGGAACCCGCAACGCGCGCATGTCAGCTTCGTGCCGGCGCGCGTGTTCGAGGACGCAGAGACCGGCGAGCTCCTCCCGGCGCCGGTCTCCGGCGAGCCAGTCGTCCACGTCGGCGCCGTGCGCATCCTGACTGAGTGAGGCGCTCGCTACCGGGTTGGGGACCGTTAGCGGGCCGGCGAGCGTAGGAGTGGTGTGAGGGTCAGGGTCTTGGTGTTGGCTGTGCTCGTCGTTGCGGGCGGGGTGCTGGGGGCGCCGTCGCGGTCGGTGGAGGGCGCAGGGGCTCGGCCGTCAGCGGTACGCGGTCCGCTGATCGGGGTCGACGAACGAGGACATCTCGTCCGCCTTCGGCGCTCGTCTCTTCGGCCCTTGGCTCGGGGGCTGTCCACGCCGAGCCGGTTCGTATGGGACTACGAGTTCTCCCCGAACGGACGGTTCGTGGCCATAGGAGATGAGGCCCGCAGCCGGTTGCTGCTGTTCGATGTGCGACGTTGGCGTTCGCTGGGCAGCGTGCGCCTGCCCAGGCCTCGTCCAAGCGGCTACGAGGGCACTGGGCCGATGCGGTGGGCTGCGCCGCGGCGACTGCTGGTGATGTCAGGGTCATCCTTCAGCAGCCAGACGCCCGTCGTGGTGGATCCGCGCGGGCGGCGGGTGGTGCGGCAGATCGGTTGGCGGGGCTGGGCGCTGACCTCGGAGGAAACGCGACGGGGCCTGGTGCTCTTGGTCGCGCCGTCAGGTCGGGGTGGCCGTCGTGGCCTGGGCCCGGCGCGACTGGTCCAGGTGACGATCGATGGCGGGGTTAAATCGGTGCGACTGGATCGCATAGAAGCCGGCGATGGCCGCCGCCAGGACGGGCGGGGCCGTGCCCTCTATCCGGGGCTGGCCGTCGACCGGCGCGGCGACCGCGCCTTCGTCGTCGCCGCCGACCGCGACCTGGTCGCAGAGATCGACCTGCGCAGCCGCCGGGTCGTCTATCACGACCTCGTCGGCCCCGCCGCGGGCAAGGGCGAGCTGGGCGGCATCTCCTCTCGCACCTCGCGCTGGCTCGGGGCCGGCAGGATTGCCGTCTCCGGCACGGACCTGCCGGTGAGCGAACAACGGCGCCGCGGGTCTCCCGCTCCCTACGGCCTGAATCTGGTCGACACGAGGACCTGGACGATCCGGACGGTCGATCGCCAGGCACAGACATTCGACGTGGCGGGCAGGTTGCTGCTGGCAACGCGCTGGTACGCCGAGCAAGGGCTCTCCCCGATGGGGGTTGCCGCCTACGATCTCGAGGGCGAGCCGCGCTGGCGTCGCTTCGCGGGGTCCAATGCCTTCGTCTGGGCCCCAGGCGGCCCTCGGGTGTACGTGGACGTGGGAGATCACGGAGAACGCCGCACCCACATCGTCGATCTCTCCGACGGACGCACCGTCCGCCTGCTGCCACACAGGCGACTAACCCTGCTCCGCCCATAGAGGGCTCGCCTAGGGGCAGCCGCCGTTCTCCGGTGAGCCCTTGACGCCTTGACAGCTGTCGGACAGGTCGGGCACGCCGTCCTGGTCCTCGTCGTCGTCTGGTTTCGGCCCGTACCAGCATCCGTCGCTGGCGTTGCCCCGTTCGTCAGGGCACTGGTCTGACCGGAATACTCCGGCGTTGGGGTCGGCGCAGTTGGGGATGCCGTCCTCGTCGGGGTCCTCTTTGGTGCAGTCCTGCCCGGGCTCGGGCGTGGGCCGGGGTGGGCTGGGGAATGCCTGCTTGCACTCACGGGGGATGCTTCGCGGCTTTCGTCTCATGACGCCGCTTCCCGAGTGCCTGAGGCCGGTTGTGTGTCCGACCTCGTGCACCGCGACGACGCACACCAGCTGTCCGAAGGTCCAACCCTTTGACTTCGCAATGTGCTTCCAGGGGTGGTGAGCGCCGAAGTTGACCAGGCAGCGAGGCGAGCCGTTCGGCGTGGGTCCGAGCACTGCGGCGGCCAGAGGACGTGAATCGCCGGTGAAGACGGTGAACTTCAGCATGGAGAGGTTGCGAAACCTCAACGGGCCACACACACGGCGATCGCGTTTCTCCCAGTAGCTGACCGCTACCCGCTTGGACTTGGCCAAGGTCTTGCCATCGATGGGCTTTGCGCTCACAGCAGAGGCTCCGCAGACGGAGACCGTGAGGCACAGACCGAGAGCCACGGCAACACGCTTCACTACTGCTCCTCCTGTGGGTTCGAGCCGGGGCGGATCTCGACAGTCAACTCTCCGCGACACGTCCAGCATCTGCGGACAGTCCGTTCTTCATCTGGCCGGCTTCGGCGTCGGCGGGCCAGCCGGTGACTACCCGTGGGCGAGCACGCTGATGACGACACCGTGCGGATCGCGAACGAAGAAGCGACGGACGCCCCAGGGCTCGTCAACCGGCCCGTAGATCACCTCGTGCCCGGCCTGCACTGCCGCAGCGTGTGCCGCATCGACGGCCTCACGCGAGTCGACGTCCACGCCCATGTCGGGCAGGACCGGCTCCACGCCTGGCGGCGCGAAGACGACCTGCGCCTGGCCGGATCCGAAGCCGATGTACCCGCCGCCGAAGGTGCCCTCCTCGAGACCGAGCACCCGCGTATAGAAGGCGCGCGTGGCCTCGGGGTCCGGCGACTCGTAATAGGGCATGATGCGTCGGACAGCCATACGCGGCAGTGTCGCAGCCGCGTCTCGGGGCAAGGCTCCGGAGCGCCGGTCGCGCTTCCTGACAGCATGATGGGCCGCTTGGCGGTCTACGTCGATGAGCCGATCTGGGAGTGGCGCGGCCGGAGCTGGTGTCACCTGGTCGCCGACGACGGCGACGAGCTGCACCGCTTCGCGGCCCAGCTGGGTCTGCGCCGGCGATGGTTCCAGGCCCACCCGAGCCGGCCGTGGCGAGACCATTACGACCTTCCCGAGGAGCTCCGGAATCTCGCCCTGGCGCGTGGGGCCGTGGCGGTGACCACTCGCGAAATGGGGCGCATGCAGGCCGAGCGCCGGCGAGCGGCGAGGGAAGAACAGCAGGCAAGCGGCATGTGAGAAGCCGCCGGGCGGGTCGAATATGGACGCACGTCGAGCGCTCGCAGCGCGGGCGTCGTGGGGGTAGCCTCTTTATGTCCTCTCGTTGCGGCGGGGCTGGTCCGTAATGACTCGCGAACACTTCGACGTCCTGATCGTCGGCGCCGGGATCTCCGGCGTCGGGGCCGCGTGCAGGCTGCAGCAGCGATGTCCCGCCAAGTCGTTCGCGATCGTCGAGGCGCGCGGGGCGATCGGCGGAACATGGGACCTGTTCCGCTTCCCGGGCATACGATCCGATTCGGACTTCTTCACGCTCTGCTACCCGTTCCGTCCCTGGTCCGGAGCACGCGCGATCGTGGATGGCGCCTCGATCCTCGACTACATCCGCGACACGGCGCGCGAGCATGGCATCGACAGGCGAATCCGCTTCCACCATCGCGTCGTGGCCGCCGAGTGGTCTTCCTCGGATACCCGCTGGCTGGTGGAGATCGAGCGCAGCGACACCGGCGAGACGATCGAGCTCAGCTGCGGCTTCCTGTTCACCTGCACGGGCTACTACCGCTACGACGAGGGCTACACGCCCGAGCTTCGCGGCATCGAGCGCTTCGGCGGCGAGGTGGTTCATCCGCAGTTCTGGAGCGACGAGGTCAACTACGCCGACCAGCGCGTGGTGGTGATCGGCAGCGGCGCGACCGCGGTCACTCTGATTCCCCCGCTGGCACAGCGCGCTCGGCACGTGACGATGCTGCAGCGCTCGCCCAGCTACATCATCTCGCTGCCCGCCGTCGATCCCGTGGCCAGGGTGCTCAGCGTCGTGCTACCGACCCGCTTCGCCTATCCGCTCGTGCGCTGGAAGAACGTCATCCTCGCGCTGGCGATCTGGGGTCTGAGCCGTCACCGCCCCGCCACGATGAAGCGGCTGATCCGCCGGCTGCTCAAGCGCCGGCTCCCACCCGGCTACGACATCGACACGCATTTCAGCCCGAGCTACGAGCCGTGGGATCAGCGCATGTGCATCGTGCCGGACGGTGATCTCTTCGAGGCCATCAGCGCGGGTCGTGTCTCGGTCGTGACCGACCGCATCGACACGTTCACCGAGACGGGCGTCGCCCTCGCGTCCGGTGGCGAGCTCGAGGCCGACCTGATCGTGACGGCCACCGGGCTCGAGGTGGTGGCGTTCGGCGGCATCCGGCTCGGCGTCGACGGCTCCGACGTGGATCCGGCCGACACCGTCGCGTTCAGAGGGATGATGCTGAGCGGCGTTCCCAACATGGCCTTCGCGTTCGGGTACATCAATCAGTCGTGGACGCTCGGGTCGGACCTCACCTGCGAGCAGGTCTGCAGGGTGCTGAACTACATGGACCGGTCCGGTTACGTTCAGGTGCGCCCCCGCGCCCCCGAAGCGACGACCGCCAGCGTCCCGTTCTTCGAGCTCACGTCCGGCTACGTGCGCCGAGCAATCGACCAGTTCCCACAGCAGCGCGCGAATGACCCATGGCGCAGGGAACAGAACTACGTACGGAACAGGAGGGCGGTGCTGCGAGCGCCGATCCACGATCCGGCACTCGAGTTCACCGGCGTCGGTACGGCGGCCGCCGCGACCGCAAAGGTCGCATAGCCGCCGGCGTCGAGTGTCGGCGCATTGAACCCGCCTGTCCACGGCGTCGTCGGGATCGCGCACGCGTTCGTTTAGACCGGCGCGATCGCGGAAACCCGAGCTGTATGAAGAGACTTCTCGTTCTGCTCGCAATGGTGTCCGCGGCCGCTCTGGCGGTCACGGCGGGCGGTGGCGGTGGCCGGCAGGGGGCCGGACCGAATCGCCCTGCCCGACGGCTACCAACCCGAGGGCATCGCCTCCGGGAAGGGCCGGAGCGTCTACGTGGGGTCGATCCCGACGGGGAGAGTGCTCGAGATCGACACCAAGACGGGCGCTTCGCGCGAGGCCGTGCCGGCACGCGAGGGGCACGCGGCGATCGGCCTCAAGTACGACCGGCGCGGGCAGCGGTTGTTCGTGAGCGGCGGTCCCACCGGCAAGGCGTTCGTCTACGACGCGCGCAACGGCCGCGAGCTGGCCGCACTCCAGCTGACCCCGGCCGGGACGCCCACGTTCATCAACGACGTGGTGCTCACCCGCCGCGTCGCCTACTTCACCGACTCACGAGCAGCCCGTGATCTACGCCGTGGCGCGAGACCTCTCGGGCGTCAGGCCGATCGAGCTGGACGGCTTCCCGCTGAGCGATGGGTTCGACCTCAACGGGATCGAGGCGGCGCGAGGCGGCCGGGTGCTGCTGGCCGTGCAGAGCTCAGACGGGGGTGCTGTGGCGAATCAACCCGGCGACGGGCTCGTACCGGGCCGTCGACCTCCGGGGGGGCCCGCTCGCCAACGGCGACGGGCTGCTGCTGCTCGGCGGGCGGACGCTGCTCGTGGTGCAGAACCGCCTCAACCAGATCGCGGTGGTCAAGCTCGGCCGAGGGTTCACCTCCGGCCGCGTCGTCCGCACTGATCAGGGACTCCGACTTCGACGTCCCGACGACGGTGGCGCGCAAGCGCGGGAGCCTCTATCTCCCCAACGCCCGCTTCGGCACGCCGCCGACGCCCGAGACCGAATACTGGGTCACGCGGGTCGGCAAGCGCTGACTCTGTGATCAGCGCCCTCCGAGGGCCGTGGAAGGCCTGATCGACAGCATCACGCGGGGGAACCCGACCGAGGTGAAGGTGCTGCTCGCCTCGGTCGCCCTCGCGCTGGCCGTCTACCAGCTCGTGCTGATCTCAGTCGGCTACGGGAAGCTGCGGCCGCCGTTCCTCAAGGCGCGGGCGGCATCGCAGGCACACCGGGCCGTGGGGGACACGATCGCCGTCCTGCTGGTGATCACCGCGGTCATGTGCGTCGGCTACTTCGGCTTCGAGGACGATGCGTCGCTTCACGTGGTCGCGGCCGTCGCGCTGCTCAGCGTTCTCGCGCTGAAGATCGTCGTGGTTCGCTGGTGGCACGCCATGGGCCGCTTCCTCCCGGCGCTCGGCATCTCGGTCTGGCTGCTGCTTGCGCTCACCTGGGTCACGTCCGCCGGCGACTTCCTGAGCGGGGGCTGACCGTGCAGCTCCTGGGCTCGCTCGTGGTCGCGGTCGTGATCGTCATCGTGGCCATCGTCGTGGTCACCTCCCAGTTCGGCTCCACCAGTGCGGCCGAGCGCGAGCTCGAGGAGGAGCGGCTGGAGCAGCGAGAGGAGCGGCGCGAGCGCCTCCAGGAGCAGCGGGAGGAGCTTCGTGAGGAAGGACGCAGGCGCTAGCGCATCGGACGATGCGAGAACACCTCCGGGTCGCGCTCGTCGTGCCGCCGAGCTCCCCGGTGCCGTAGAACTCCGGGCATGGCCACCTCCGAGGCTGTGACCGTCGACGCCGCCGGGCGCGACGTGCGCGTGTCCAGCGCCGATCGCGTGATCTTCCCCGAGACCGAGCACTCGGCCGCCGTCACCAAGCTCGACGTCGTCGAGTACTACCTCGCCGTCGGGGACGGCATCATGCGCGCCCTCCGGCGCCGGCCCACGACGCTGGAGCGCTGGCCGAAGGGCGTTCACCCGGGCATCGTCCTGTCCACGCGGGAGAAGGGCGGCGGCGACGCCTTCTTTCAGAAACGCGTGCCCAAGGGCGCCCCCGACTACGTGGAGACGGCGCGGATCGAGTTCCCGTCGGGTCGCCACGCGGACGAGATCTGTCCCACCGAGGAGGCCGTCGTCGCCTGGGCGGCGCAGATGGGAACGATCACCTTCCATCCCTGGCCTGTTCGCGACGATGACGTCGACCATCCCGACGAGCTGCGTCTCGACCTGGACCCTCAGCCGGGCACCGACTTCGACGATGCCGTCCGCGTCGCGGCCGAGGCGCGCCGGCTCCTGGACGACCTTGGCTACATCGGCTTCCCGAAGACGTCGGGAGGCAGGGGAGTGCACATCTACGTCCGGGTCGAGCCGCGCTGGACGTTCACCGACGTCCGTCACGCCGCCATCGCCTTCGGGCGTGAGCTCGAGCGCCGTCTCCCGGGCGAGGTGACGACGAAGTGGTGGAAGGAGGAGCGCGGCGAGCGCATCTTCGTCGACTACAACCAGAACGCGCGGGATCGCACCATCGCCTCGGCCTACAGCGTGCGGCCGAAGCCCGGAGCGCCCGTTTCGGCACCCGTCGCGTGGGACGAGCTCCCCGAGATCGCGCCCGAGGACTTCACCGTGGCCACGATGCCCGCGCGCTTCGCCGAGCGGGGCGATCTCCACGCCGCGATCGACGACGTCGTTCACTCGCTCCAGCCGCTGCTCGACATGTACGAGGCCGAGGGGGAGGGCGACATGCCCTACCCGCCCGACTATCCGAAGATGCCGGGTGAGCCGAAGCGCGTCCAGCCCTCCCGCGATCGCGACCGCAAGAAGGACTGACCCTAGGGCGCCTGGGGCAGCTTCTTCGCGCCCCGCTTGGTCACCGGCCTCGACGGGGGCGGCACCACCGGGCCGATGTCTCCGTCGGGCGCCTCGTCGAGATCGACGATCACCGGCGCATGGTCGCTCGGCCCGCTTCCCTTGCGGGCCTGGCGATCGATCCAGGCCGCCTTGACGCGGCCGGCGACCTCCTCGCTGCCCAGGATGAGGTCGATCCGCATCCCGAGGTCCTGGTGGAACATCCCCGCCCGGTAGTCCCAGTAGCTGAACACCCGCTCGCCGGGCCAGCGGTCGCGGACCACGTCATGGAGGCCGAGGGACTGCAACTCCGCCAGCGCCGCCCGCTCGGGCTCCGTCACGTGGGTCTGTCCGACGTAGGCGTCGGGATCGAAGACGTCGTCGTCGGTCGGCGCGATGTTCATGTCGCCGCAGACGACCGTCGCGTCGGGACCGGCGGCCACCATCTCCCGCAGCGAAGCCAGCCAGGCGAGCTTGTAGTGGTAGTGCTCGGAGTCCGGCTCGCGCCCGTTCGGCACGTAGACCGAGACCGCCCGGATCCCGCCGCACGTGGCCGACACCGCACGCGCCTCCGGATCGGGGAAGCCCGGGCCGCCGGGTATTCCCGCCACCACATCGTCGAGCCCCATGCGCGACAGGATCGCGACGCCGTTCCACGCGGCCTCGCCGTGCAGGGCCACCTCGTAGTCGCGGGCGGCCAGCTCCTTGCCGAGCAGGTCGGTGAACGCGTCGTCGGTGAGCTTGGTCTCCTGCAGGCAGACCACGTCCGGCCGCCGCTCGTCCAGCCAGGGCAGCAGCCGCGGCAGGCGCTGCTTGACCGAGTTGACGTTCCAGGTCGCGATCCGCACGGGGCCAACGGTACCGCCCGCGCCGCGGCCCTCGAGCATTGTCGAGTTGACCCCCGTAGAGGGGGCAAACTCGACGCTGTACGGGGAACACTTCCCCCTACCCAGCAATCGGGCGGCGCTTCAAGGGGTCGATCCGTCCCGAACGGAGCGCCACCCCGACCGTCACGCCGCCGAGCGCACGTGCGTGAGCCTCCCGATCGCCTCGGCGGCCGTCGAGGGCGGTACCACGATCACCGGCCGGGAGGACCACGTGTCCACCGAACGGGCCTCGCGCGCGCCGGCGCCGAGGATCGCGAAGCCGGCGTTCTCCTCCGCGCCGATCACCTCGAGCCACTCGGAGGGACGGCCCCAGTCGCATCAGCGTGACAGCGGCGAAGGCCGCGGCGAAGTCACGACGTTCACCAAGACCACTCGCCACAGCAGCGACCGGCGTCCGCTCAGCGACATTGCCCACACCTGATAGCAACGCTCGTGCCGGCGATCAATGGGAGGAAAACCCCATGTCGTGGCCGGTCAGACGCCCTCGACCGCCACCATCCTCAGGTTCGCGGCGCCCTCACGCAGGCGAATCGCCTCCTGGTAGGCGGGCGAGTCGTACCAGCGCTTCGCCGCCTCGAGATCCTCGAACTCCAGCACGACGAGACGCTTCGGCTTCCAGTCGCCCTCCAGAACGGACAGCTCTCCGCCCCGGACGAGAAAGCGGCCGCCGCCGGCCGCCACGGCGCCGGGGGAGGCGGCCTTGTAGTGCTCGTACTGCTCGGGGTCGTGGATGTCGGTCTCGACGATCACGTATGCAGGCATGATCGGGAGGGTATGAGCGGGCGCTGCCGACAAGCGGCGCGACCGGCTAGGTGCCCAGCTCGTGGTTGGCCCGGATGATCCCGTCCGGGTCGAAGCGCCGCGCGACCTCCTCGAGACGGGCCGCTGTCGGGGCCGGAAACGAGCCGTTGAACCCGGTCTGCCGTTCGGCGAACGACAGCAGCGTCTGGCCGGTGGACGACGGCGCCAGGCGCTCTCGAGCCCGGTCGAGCTCGGCGTTCAGCGCGTCGGCGGACTCGGGACCGGTCGGGGTGCCCACGGCGTAGAACGAGTACGCGGCGTCGATGGCGTCCATCGCGCCGTGCTCGGGCGCCGAGCGCTCCAGGGCGCCGCCGAGGTGGCGCATCTCGGCGTTCGTGAGCGGGCTCTCGACGTCCGGGCCGCCCACCGCGAGGTAGGCCTCGACGTCGAGCTCGCGCAGCAGGGCGGTGTCGCCGATGCCGGGCAGGGGCCCGGGCGGGTCGCCGGAGATCTCGGGCAGGTCGCCGCCGGCCACCATGCCCAGGGTGTCGGCGTCCGGGGCCCCCAGGCCTCGCAGCGGCGCCGCGAGGTCATCGCCGGCGCCGGCGTCGCCGGCGAACACCAGCGTGATCATCGCGAACGCCTGGCCACGTAGCTCGGGAGGCAGATCGGGCAGCGGCGGGTAGCGAATGAGCCTGATGGTGGAGGTCAGCTCCTCCGGCAGGTCGCTCGTCCACGACCGGTAGGCCTCGACCACCTCGCCGGCCCGCGCCAGGGGCCACGAGATGTGGCCGGCAAAGGCCTCCCGCAGGGGAAACAGCTCGAACTCCAGCGCCGTGACGACGGCCGCCACGCCGCCCCCGCCGCGCAGCGCCCAGAACAGGTCGGGCTCGGTCTCGGCGTCCACCCGCACCGGGCGCCCGCCGGCCGTCACGACCTCGAACGCGGTGGCGGCGTTGCAGGCCAGGCCGTGGCTGCGCCCCAGCCAGCCCAGCCCGCCGGCGACGGTGTAGCCCGCGATCCCGACCGTGCCGGAGAGGCCGTGCAGCGCCACCAGCCCGTGCTCTGCGGCCGGGCCCACGAGCGCGTTCCACAGCACGCCCGCGCCCACCCGCGCTCGCCGCCGCTCAGGGTTGACCTCGACGCCCGCCAGGTCGGTGGTGCGCAGGAGAATGGTGTCGTCCAGAGCACCCAGGCTGGTCGCCCCGTGGCCGGTCCCCTGCGGCGCCACCCGCAGCCCGCGGTCGGAGGCGAAGGCGAGCGTCGCCGCCACGTCCTCCGCCCCCCGGGCCACCACCACGGCCACCGGACGCTGATCGACCGCAAGATTCCAGGCCTGACGGGCCGCGTCCCACCCGTCGTCGCCCGGTCCCACGACGGATCCGCTCACCTGGCGCCGCAGAGCCTCGTTCGTCACCGCGCCATGATCGCACCCTGGGAGCCCTCGGCAGCCGAAGTGACCGCCCTCAACGCGAGGGATCGTTCTTCTCGAACCAGGCGACGATGCTCGGCATCATCGTCTCGAAGCCACCCGGTAGGAACACGTTCAGTGCGCCCGCGCGCTCGCCGCTGCGGTTCTCGAAGTCGTGCGTCACCCCCGGAGGGATGCGCAGGAACGAGCCTCGCGGCGCGTCCAGCCACTCGTCGCCGGCGCGAAAGCTCATGGTGCCCTCGACGACGTAGAAGATCTCCACGTTCGCCTCGTGGGAATGCGGACCGGGACCGGAGTCGCCCGCCTCGAGCCACCACTCGGAGACGCAGTAGTCGTCGCCGGTCTCCGCGCCGTCCGCCTTGAACACGGCGTGCATCGGTCCGGCCTGGTAGGAGCGGCCCTCCCCGGGGGCCAGGAACATCACCTCGGACGGGCTGCCCTCGATCCAGGACATCAGCGCAGCGTACTGCGCTCCACCAGCCAGGCGAGCGTCTCGCCGATCCTGGTCTGGCCGATGCTGAGGTGGCCCTCGTCGTCGCAGAGGTGGACCTCGGCGGTCTCCAGACGCCCCGCCAGCCACTCCCCGTGAGCGGGCGGAACCATGAGGTCGAGGCCGCCCTGCCACAGCTGGACATCGACCGAGATCGACTCCGGCGCGAAGCCCCACGGCGCCAGCAGGGCGAGGTCGTCGTCGAACCAGCCGTCGCGCCGCTCCGAGATTCCGCTGCGCAGGGAGTCCAGGAGATCCTCACCGAGCTCGGTCGTGAGCACCTCCACGTCCGGAGGGCTGAGCAGGGAGCGAAGCGACGCGATCAGCTCCTCCGTGTCCGTGGCCAGCATCTCGGAGGCGAACCGCTCCAGCAGCGGGGCGAGCGCCTCGGGGCCCTGACGCGCGGCGGCGAACTCCTCCAGGTTGTCCTCGCCCATGCCGTCCGTGAAGTCCAGGCCGGCGGCGTCGGCGGGCGCGGCCGAGGCGAACACGGCCACGGCGGACACCCGATCGCCCGCGAGCGCCCCACAGGCCAGCGCATGCGGCCCGCCGCCGGAGCTCCCCAGCGTGGCCCATCGGTCGAGCCCGAGCGCGTCCGCGATGGCGACGGCATCGGCCGCCGCGTCCGCGACGACGCGGCCCTCGTCGCGCTCCGAGTCGCCGTAGCCGGGGCGGTCGTAGGAGATCAGGCGGACCTCGCGCTCCTCCGCCTCCCGCATCCAGCGCCGCCTGACCACTCGGGAGCCCGGTGTGCCGTGGTGAACCAGAACGGGGACGCCGTCGGAGGCGCCCGACTCCCGGACACACAGGCGGCGGTTCCCCGGCCCGGTGATGATCTGCTCGCGGCCCGCCATCGAGCGTGTGGCTATCACATCAACGAGCAGCCGAGGTTTGTTCCGACCCGGCTTCGGGGCAAAGGCTGGCGCAATGGAAGCGGGCCAGCGCTCGGGCGGCGAGTCCGACACCAAGCTGCGCCGGGCCATCGGCCCGGGGGTGCTCACCGTCTTCGTGATCGGCGACATCCTCGGCGCGGGCATCTACGCGCTGGTGGGCGAGGTCGGGCTCGAGGTGGGCGGCGCCATCTGGACGGCGTTCCTGGCCGCGTTCGTGCTCGCGCTCTTCACCGCCTTCTCCTATGCGGAGCTGGTGAGCAAGTACCCGCAGGCCGCCGGGGCGGCGCTCTATACCCACAAGGCGTTCGGCGTGCCCTTCTTCACCTTCATCGTCGCGTTCGCGGTGATGTCGTCGGGAATCGCCTCGGCCAGCACGCTGGCTCGGGCCTTCGCGGGCGACTACCTGAGCGAGTTCGTCGAGCTGGAGCTGGTGGTGGCGGCGATCATCTTCATCCTGATCGTGGCCGCGATCAACCTGCGCGGCATCGCCGAGTCGGTGACCGTGAACCTGGTGCTGACGGCGATCGAGGTCATCGGCCTGATCATCATCGTGATCATCGGCGTGGCCGCGCTGAGCGACGGCTCGGCCGACTTCTCCCGCAACTTCGAGTTCAAGGAGGGGGAGAGCGTCTTCTTCGTGATCGTCGGCGGCACGGCGCTGTCGTTCTACGCGCTGATCGGGTTCGAGGACTCCGTGAACGTGGCGGAGGAGACCAAGAATCCCTCGTTTGTCTTCCCGCGGGCGCTGTTCACCGGGCTCGTGGTGGCCGGGGTGCTCTATCTGCTGGTGACGCTCACTGCCTCCGCCGTCGTCCCGACGGGGCAGCTGGGCGGCTCGGACGCCCCGCTGCTGGAGGTGGTGGAGGTCGGCCCGCTCGGCTTCTCCACGCAGCTGTTCTCGTTCATCGCGCTGATGGCCGTGTCCAACAGCGCGCTCATCAACATGATCATGGCCTCGCGGATCGTCTACGGCATGGCCGAGCAGGGCATCGTGGCCGGGGTATTCAGCCGCCTGCTGCCGGGGCGCCGGACGCCGATCGCGGCCATTCTGTTCACCACCCTGATCTCGATCGTGTTGATCATCAGCGGCGATCTTGCGAGCCTCGCCGACACCACGGTGCTGCTTCTGCTCTCGGTGTTCACCATCGTGAACATCGCGGTCCTGGTACTGCGCAACGACGAGGTCGACCACGAGCACTTCCACGCGCCGTCGGTGTTCCCGGTGCTGGGCGCGATCGTCTCGGTGGCGCTGATCGTCGACACCGCCTTCGACGACCTGGCGGTCTTCGCGCGGGCGGCGATCCTGCTGGCGGTGGGCGTCCTGCTGTGGTTCGCGAACCGGCTTCTGGCCGGCCCGCCGGACGACGTCGAGGCCGAGCGCCTGCGCGGCTGAGCATTCGCCGGCCCGCTAGCCTCGCGCCGCGATGGAGGACCGGCTCTACTCCCAGCTCTACGCGCTGGAGGACACCCACTGGTGGTTTGAGGGGCGGCGGGCGGTGATCGACGTGCTGCTCTCCGGCGTGAAGCTGCCGGCCGAGGCACGGATCCTCGACGCAGGGTGCGGGACCGGGCGCCAGCTACAGGAGTACGCGCGGCTCGGCCGTGCGGAGGGCTTCGATCCTTCGCCGACGGCGGTCGAGTTCTGCCACGCCCGCGGGCTCGAGGGCGTACGCCAGGGAGCGCTCGAGTCGCTGCCCTACGAGACCGGCCGGTTCGATCTGCTCTGCGCCTCCGACGTCCTCGAGCACGTCGAGGACGACCAGGTGGCGCTCCGCGAGCTGCGCCGGGTGGCGCGTCCGGACGGCCGTTTGCTCGTCACGGTGCCCGCCTACCGCTGGCTCTGGAGCCACCACGACGACGCCCACCACCATTTCCGCCGCTACACCCGAGCCCGGCTGGAGCAGCGGGCGGCGGCGAGCGGGTGGCGGCCGGAGCGCGCGACCTACTTCAACTCCACCCTGCTCGTGCCCATCGCGGCCGTGCGCCTGGCTCAGCGCCTGCGCGGCTCCGAGCCGGCGTCGAGCGACTACGAGCGCACCCCCCGGCCGCTCGGAGCGGCACTCGCGGGGATCATGCGGGCCGAGTCGCACCTCATCGGCGGCGGGCGCTCCCTCCCCGCCGGCGTGTCGATCGGCCTGGTGTGCAGCGCCGCTTGACCGTGCCCGGCCATATGGGCACGATTCCCGCGTGGACTCGGACGGGCAGTTCGTGAAGCCGGCTGCCGGCTGAGCGGTGCGGGGCCGGCTTCCGCTGAGGGACACCGCGCGCCGCGTGGTGTACGTGTACCGCGAACAGGCCGGTTTCCTCATCGCCGTCGCGCTGCTGGTGTTCATTCCGCTGGGGCTCGTGGAGGCAGTGTCGGAGCGCAACTCCGAGCTGGAGGAGGACGACCTGAGCGGCGGCCGGATCGCGACCGTGCTCGGGGTGGTGACGCTCGAGGTGGTGAGTGGCTCGTTGGGCGAGGAGTTCTACGCCGGGGTGGTGATCGCCGTGGTGGCCCAGTCGATGATGGGCAAGCAGCGGCCGTCGCTTGGGCAGATGGTTCGCACCACGCCCTATCTGCGGCTGATCGCGGTCTCGATTCTGTTCTCGCTCGGAGTCGGCATCGGGCTCGCCCTCTTCATCGTCCCGGGGCTGGTCTTCTTCACCTGGTTCGTGCTGGCCGCGCCCCTGGTGAAGATCGAGGGCCTCGGCGTGCGCGAGGCCTTCCGGCGCAGCCGCCAGCTCGAGCGGGGCCATTTCTGGCCGGTGTTGCTGCTGGTGGGGTCCGTGTACCTGCTGAGCGAGGGTCTGACCACGATCCTGCAGGAGAGCGGCGGTGGCGTGCTCGGCCACTCGCTGGTGGGCGACTGGGTGATCGCGGCGGCGGTGAGCGTGATCGTCATCCCGGTCTGGGCGGTGGCGGTGGACGTGACGGCCTACCGGCTGATCCAGATGGAGCGTCCGCCCGCCCGCGGTAACGTGCCGCGGCATGGGTCAACGCACTAGTCACTCACCCGGAACGTTCAGCTGGACCGACCTCGCCACGCCGGACCTCGACGGCGCAGGGGCCTTCTACGAGGGCCTGTTCGGCTGGGAGCACGAGGACGCGCCGATTCCCGAAGAAGCGGGCGGGGGCGTCTATCGCATGTTCACTCAGCATGGCAACCAGGTGGCCGCAGCCGGGGCGATGCAGGAGGGGCAGCATCCGGCCTGGCTGTCGTACGTGACGGTGGACGACATCGATGCGAGCGCGGCGCGCGCGGGCGAGCTCGGCGCCACCGTGATGATGGAGCCCTTCGATGTGATGACCGCCGGGCGCATGGTGCTGCTGCAGGACCCCACCGGCGCCGTGTTCGCGCTCTGGCAGCCCAAGGACAACATCGGAGCGAGCGAGGTCAACGGCCCGGGAGCGCTCACGCTCAACCAGCTCAACACGAGCGACCCCGAGGCCGCGCAGCAGTTCTACGCCGACCTCTTCGGCTGGCGCGTCGAGGTGATGGAGGAGGGCGACGACCCCTACTGGGGCCTGTACAACGGCGACACCGTGAACGGCGGGATGATGAACCTGCCGCAGGGCGGCGGCATGCCCTCCCACTGGCTGGTGTATTTCGGCACCGACGACATCGACGCGGCGGCGGAGCGCATCGGCGAGACCGGCGGGACGGTGATGGTGCCGAAGATGGCGGTTCCCGGCGGCGAGATCGTCGTCGCGCAGGACCCGCAGGGGGCGATCTTCGCCCTCTTTGCCGGGCGCTTCGACGACTGAGGGGCCCCTCCCGGGGGCCACGGCCGTCCACGGTGCCTCCCGTGCAGCCGGAGCTCGCTGATGACCTGAGCCGGCTCGGGTGGCGGATTGTCCGGGAGGCCTGGCTCGCTACCTTCGCGCGCACGCCAACCGGTCGCATCATCAGACCCCGTACGGCTCGTCCCGCTCGCGCACGGCCTCCCGCCAGCCCGCCTCCGCGGCCCGGCGCTGGAAGCCGTACCCCTCCGGGGTGTGGCGGGCGATGCCGTCGAAGTAGACGCCGAGGGCCTGCGTGGCCTGGAGGCCCTGGGCGTACCGGGCCTGGTTGATCAGCAGCTTCATCATCACCAGCTGGTTCACCGGCGTGAGCGCGACCCGCTCCAGCAGCGCCTCGAAGCGCTCGTCGAGCTCGGACGGGGGCGGGGCCTCGATGGCCAGCCCCCAGTCGAGGGCCGTTCCGCCGTCGATCAGATCGCCGGTGAACAGCAGGCGCTTGGCGCGCTGGTCGCCCACCCGATCGGCCCAGAGCGCGGAGGTGGGCACGCCCCAGGCCCGGGCGGGCGGGTAGCCGATGCGGGCGTCGGCGGCGATCACCAGCAGGTCGGAGCAGAGCGCCATGTCGGTGCCTCCCGCCACGCAGAAGCCGTGCACCTTGCACAGCACGGGCTTGTCGGAGTGGAAGAGCGACATGAAGCCGCGCAGGTTGCGGCTCATCATCTGCCAGTCGGTCACCGGATCCCAGGGGCGATCGGGGTCGTGGTTCTGCGCGATCGTTGCCGGGTCGACGGGGGAGCCGGTCGCGGCCGCCGTCGCCGAAGCCCTCAGCCGACTCCACCAGGTCGTAGCCGCCGCAGAAGCCCTTGCCGTTGCCGGCGAGGGCGATCACGTGCACCTTCGGGTCGAGGTTCGCCCGCTCCACCGCCTCGGCCAGCTCGCCGGGCATGGCGAGCGTGATGCCGTTGCCGCGCTCGGGCCGGTCGAGCGTGACCCGGGCGATCCGCCCGGCGACCTCGTAGGTCAGCGTGCTCACGCCGCGAGCGCGCGCTCGAGGATCGCGCCCGTGTCGGCGCCGGCCGGCAGCGTGCCGAACACCCGGCCGCCGTCGCCCAGGCGGGCGGCGCAGAAGGCGTCGCTCACCGCGGGCGGCACGTGGCGGACGAGCAGGCTGGCCTGCAGCGCCAGGGCCAGGTTCTCCACCACGCGGCGGGCCTCGAACTCGGGGTCGGCAGGCGCGGCCTGAAGGCGGTCGAGGTGGGCGTCGAGCGCGATGTTGGCCCCGCGGGCCAGCTCGCATTCGGCCAGAAAGGCGGGCAGGCCCTCGGGGTCGCGCAGCATGGCCCGCAGCACGTCGAGCGCGGCCACGTTGCCCGAGCCCTCCCAGATCGAGTTGAGCGGGGAGTCGCGGTACAGGCGCGGCATGCCCGACTCCTCCACGTAGCCGTTGCCGCCGAGGCACTCGAGCGCCTCGATCGCGTGCTGCGGCGCGCGCTTGCAGACCCAGTACTTCATGATCGCCGTGGCAAAGCGCCGGAAGGGAGCATCCTGCTCGTCGTAGGCCCGGGCCACGCGCATGGCCGCGGCGGTGGCCGCCTCGGACTCGAGCGCCAGGTCGCTGAGCACGTTGCGCATCAGCGGCTGGTCGGCCAGCAGCCGGCCGAACGCGCTGCGATGGCGGGCGTGGTGCAGCGCCTGGGCCAGCCCCCAGCGCATGGACGACGCCGAGCCGATCAGGCAGTCCAGGCGCGTGTGGTTGACCATGCGGATGATGGTCCGGACCCCATGTCCCTCCTCGCCTATGAGGCGGGCTCGGACGCCGTGGAGCTCCACCTCGCTCGAGGGCAGCGACCGGGTGCCGAGCTTGTCCTTCAGGCGCTGGATGCGAAAGCCGGGATCGCTCGACTCGAACAGGAGGCACGAGAGCCCGCCAGGGGCCTGGGCCAGCGTGAGGAAGACGTCGCAGGACGGATAGGAGCAGAACCACTTGTGGCCGCTGACCAGGTACTCGCCGTCGCCGGCCGGCTCGGCCCGGGTGGTGTTGGCCCGCACGTCGGAGCCGCCCTGCTTCTCGGTCATGGCCATGCCGGCCAGCGCGCCTCCGGCGTAGGACGGGCGGGTCAGGCGGGGTTCCCACTCGGTGGCCAGCTCGGGGCTCTCGCGCAGCGCCGGGACGGCGGAGTAGGTCATCGAGACCGGGCACATCACGCCCGCGTTCACCTGGCTCCAGACGGACATCAGCGCTCCCCGCACCACGTGCGCGCCCGGCTGGGGATCGCGCCAGGGAAGGCAGTGGATCTCGCGCTCGATGGCCTGGCGCAGCGCCCAGTGCCAGGAAGGGTCGAGGTCCACGCGGTCGACGCGGTTGCCGTAACGGTCGTGGGTGCGCAGCACCGGCTCGTTCCTCTCGGCTCGCTCGGAATGCTCCAGGGCCTCGGGGCTGCCCGCCAGCTCGCCCGTGTCCCGCAGGCGGTCGACACCCCAACCTCCGCCCTCGCGCTCGAGCGCCTCGCGCAGGGGCAGGTCGGCCTCGAAGACGTTGTAGGGCGCGAGCGGCGGCGCCTGGTTGGTTACGTCATGCGTGGACGCGGGCGTGAGCATGCGGGAGAGCCTCCTGGCTGAACTGGACGAGGGTGGCGACGAGCGCCTCCTTGGGGGCGGCATCGCGAGTAGAGAGCGGACCGACGAGGGCCTCGCCGAGCGCGCCCACCAGCGCGGCGGCGACGGTCCGGGTGTCGTGGGGGCGAAGCTCGCCCTCGGTGACCCCGTCCTCGAGGACGCGAGCGAAGGCGTCGCGGTAGCCCACGCGCAGGCGCAGCCGCTCCGCCTCCACGGCCGGATCCACCGGCTCGGCGATCTGCGCGTAGGCCAGCACGGGCCCCGCGAGCGCGCGCCGGCAGAAGGCCTCGACCGCGGCCGCCACCCGCTCCGCCGCCGGCCGGCCGTCCGCCTCCGACACCGCCACCACCACGTCGAGCTCGGGCTGCGCGGCCCGGCGGAAGACCTCGGCGAACAGCGCGCCCTTGGAGGGGAAGTGGCGATAGACGGTGCCCACGGCCACGCCCGCCCGCCCGGCCACGCGCTGCACGCCTGCGGAGCCGTAGCCCGCCTCCGCGACCTGGTCCAGCGCGGCCGCGGCGATCGCCTCGCGCGTCGCCGCCTTGCGGGCCTCGGTGCGGTGGGTCGGCCGGTAGGGCATCGCCCAACAAGTGAATCATGATTCACAGCTTCGAGCAAGGGGCCGGGCTGCCTCTGACGTGGGTTGACTCCCGGCCCTCGCCGCGGATAGCGTCACCCGTGATGCGTGCTCGCGTGGTGGCGGCAACTGGGGTCGTGGCCGGGATCCTCCTGGCGGCGGCCCCCGGCGCCGCGGCCAACGGCGGGAACGCCCGCTTCAGCGACGGCGTGACGGCCGGCGACGTGACGCGGTCCTCCGCCATCCTCTGGGGCCACGCCGACCGGTCCTCCGCCGTGGTGCTCGAGCTGGCCCGCGACCGTCGCCTGGACAGGGGCCTGCGCCGGTTCGCGCTCCTGGCCCGCCGCTCGGACGACTACACCGTGCAGCGCAGGGTCGGCGGCCTGGAGCCCGGGACCCGCTACTGGTACCGCTTCCGTGCGGGCAGGGGTCGCAGCGCGCTGGGCACGTTCACCACCGCTCCGCGCCCGGGAGCGAACGCCACCGTCGAGTTCGCCTGGACCGGGGACACCGACTTCAACACCGGTCCGGGACAGGCGCGCCCGTACTGGAACGGCGGCGGGGTGTTCGCCCGCATGCGGGCCGAGGGCAACGACTTCAACGTCCACCTCGGCGACACCATGTACTCCGACAGCGAGATCCCGGGGCGCCTGCGGCCGATCGCGCTCAGCGTCCGCCAGAAGTGGGCCAAGTACAAGGTGAACATCGGCAACGACGCGCTCCGCTCCGTGCGCCGGACCGCGGGCTTCTACTCGCACTGGGACGACCACGAGTTCATCAACGACTTCGCGCCGCCCGAGAACAGCTTCTCGGGGGGTGACTACACGGTCGATATCAACGGCCGGGTGCTCTACCGGCGCGGTGTGCGCGCCTTCCGCGACTACGCGCCGGTGGCCTACTCGCGGCGTAACGGCCTGTACCGGAAGATCCGCTGGGGCCGCAACCTCGAGCTCTTCTTCCTCGACGAGCGCTCCTTCCGCAGCGCCAAGGCCGACGAAGGCAGCGTCTGCGACAACCCCCAGACCGGGGAGTCGGACCTGGCGCCCACGGGGCCGCAGAGCGTCCGCAGCGTCTTCAGCGCCGTGGTGCCCTCGCTGGCGGCGCCGGTGTCGCAGGCCTGCCTGGACGCGATCGCCAGTCCCGATCGAACCTACCTGGGCCGGCGGCAGCTGACCCGCTTCGTGCGTGACGTCCGGCGCTCGCGGGCCCGCTTCAAGGTCATCATGAACGAGCTGCCGATCCAGCAGTACTACATCCTGCCGTACGACCGCTGGGAGGGCTACGAGTTCGAGCGCCGGCGCGTCCTGCGCGCGCTGCAGGACGTGGACAACGTGATCTTCCTCACCGCCGACGTCCACGCCACGCTCGTCAACGACGCCCGCTTCCAGACGCTCGAGCCGGGCGGCCCGCGTGACAGCGGCATCCTGGACGTGACCGTCGGACCAGCTGCCACCGCCAACTACGGCCTGGAGATCTCCGACGCGACCGAGGTGCCGGGCGCCGGCGACCTGGTGGATACGGCGTTCCTCGAGCCCCAGCCGCCCACCGGCGTGGGCATGTCCTGCTCGATCCTGGACCGCTACAGCTACGGGCAGGTAAGGGTGACGGCCGAGCGCCTGACCATCACGCCGAAGGGAATCGGCGGCCGGCCCCTGCCCTGCGGGCCGATCGTGCTGCGCTAGGGTAGGCGCCGACGTGGTCCGCCAGGTGCTCGCCGGTGAGGGTTGAGCGGTCGGCGACCAGATCGGCGGGGGTGCCCTCGAAGACGACCTTGCCGCCGTCATGGCCGGCGCCTGGGCCGAGGTCGATGATCCAGTCGGCGTGCGCCATGACCGCCTGGTTGTGCTCGATGACGATGACCGACTTGCCGGAGTCCACGAGCCGGTCGAGCAGGGCGAGGAGCTGCTCGACGTCGGCGAGATGGAGGCCGGTGGTCGGCTCGTCGAGAACGTAGACGCCGCCCTTCTCGCCCATGCGGGTGGCCAGCTTGAGCCGCTGCCGCTCGCCGCCGGACAGCGTGGTGAGCGGCTGGCCGATGGTGAGGTAGCCGAGGCCGACGTCGGAGAGCCGCTCGAGGATCTTGTGCGCGGCGCGGATCTCGCCCTTGCCCGAGCCGAAGAAGTCCGTGGCCTCGGCGACCGGCATGGCCAGCACCTCGCTGATGTCCCTGCCGCCGAACCTGTACTCCAGCACCTCGGCCTGGAAGCGCTTGCCCTGGCACTCCTCGCAGACGGAGGCGACGCCGGCCATCATCGCCAGGTCGGTGTAGATGACGCCGGCGCCGTTGCAGTTGGGGCAGGCGCCGTCGGAGTTGGCGCTGAACAGCCCGGGCTTCACGTCGTTGGCCTTCGCGAAGGCCTTGCGGATCGGGTCGAGCAGTTTGGTGTACGTGGCCGGGTTGCTCCGCCGCGAGCCGCGGATCGGGGTCTGGTCGACCGATACGACCAGGTCCCGCCCCGACACCGAGCCACCGATCAACGAGCTCTTGCCGGAGCCGGCGACGCCGGTCACCACCACCAGCACGCCGAGCGGGATGTCGACATCGACGTCCCGCAGGTTGTGGGTGTTGGCGCCGCGCACCTCCATTACCTCCGAAGAAGTCCGCACCGTCTCCTTGAGGGCGGCCTGGTCGTCGAGATGGCGGCCGGTGATCGTGTCGCTCTCCCGCAGGCCGTCGACGGCGCCCTCGAAGCAGATGGTGCCGCCCTCCGTACCGGCGCCCGGCCCGAGGTCGACGACATGGTCGGCGATCTCGATCGTCTCCGGCTCGTGCTCGACGACGAGCACCGTGTTGCCCTTGTCGCGCAACTGCAGCAGGAGGTCGTTCATCCGCTGGATGTCGTGCGGGTGCAGCCCGACCGTCGGCTCGTCGAACACGTAGGTCACGTCGGTCAACGACGACCCGAGGTGGCGGATCATCTTGGTCCGCTGCGCCTCGCCGCCCGACAGCGTCCCCGACGCCCGGTCAAGCGAGAGGTAGCCCAGCCCGATCTCCACGAACGAGTCAAGGGTGTGCTGCAACGCCGCCACGAGCGGCGCGACGGATTTCTGCTTCAGGCCGCGCACCCAGTCGGCCAGGTCGTCGATCTGCATCGCGCAGAGGTCGGCGATGTTCTTCTCGTTGATCTTCGACGACCGGGCTTCGTCGCTAAGCCGGGTGCCGTCGCACTCGGGGCAGGTGGTGAAGGTCACCGCTTGGTCCACGAAGGCGCGGATGTGCGGCTGCATGGCGTCGGGGTCCTTGGACAGCATCGACTTCTGGATCGTCGGGATCAGTCCCGAGTAGGTGAGGTTGATGCCGTCGACCTTGATCTTGGTCGGCTCCTTGTAGAGCAGGTCGTGGCGCTCCCGCTTGTTGAACTTCTTGATCGGCTTGTCCGGGTCGAAGAAGCCGCAGCCTCTGAAGATGCGGCCGTACCAGCCGTCCATGCTGTAGCCGGGGATCGTGATCGCACCCTCGTTGATCGACTTGTCCTCGTCGTAGAGCGCGGACAGGTCGAAGTCGGTGACCGCGCCCCGGCCCTCGCAGCGCGGGCACATGCCGCCGGTGCGGCTGTAGCTGGCCGCCTTGGTCTCGGTCTTGTCGCCGCGCTGGACCGTGATCCCACCGCTCGCGGTGACCGAGGCGACGTTGAAGGCGAAGGCGCTGGGCGGACCGATGTGCGGCTTCCCGATTCGGCTGAAGAGGATGCGCAGCATCGCGTTGGCGTCGGTGGCGGTGCCGACCGTGGAGCGGGGGTCGGTACCCATCCGCTCCTGGTCGACGATGATCGCCGTCGTCAGCCCGTCGAGCACGTCCACCTCGGGCCGCGCCAGCGTCGGCATGAAGCCCTGCACGAAGGCGCTGTAGGTCTCGTTGATCAGCCGTTGCGATTCCGCGGCGATCGTGGCGAACACCAGCGAGCTCTTGCCCGAGCCGGAGACGCCGGTGAACGCCGTCAGCCGTCGCTTGGGAAGCTCGACGTCGACGTCCTGGAGGTTGTTCACGCGCGCGCCGTGCACGCGGATCAGGTCGTGGCCGTCGGCAGCGTGCTTCCCCGATGACTTCGCCCCCGTCTTCGTGGCCATGCGTGCCTAGCTGATCTCTTGGATGCGGACCATGTTGCCCGCGGGATCGCGGAGGGCGCAGTCGCGAGTCCCCCACGGCGTCTCGGTCGGCTCCTGGACCACCTCGACGTCGCTGGCCTGGATCTTCTCGAAGGTGGCGTCGAGGTCGGTGGTAGCCAGCATCAGCATGGCGTAGGTCCCCTTGGCCATCATCTCGGCGATGGTGCGGCGCTCGTCGTCGGTGATACCGGGGTTGGCGCCGGGCGGGTCCAGGACGATGGAGGTACCGGGCTGGTTGGGAGGGCCGACGGTGATCCAGCGCATCCCGTCCTTGCCGACGTCGTTGCGGACCTCGAAGCCCAGCGTGTCTCGGTAGAAGGCCAATGCGGCTTCGGGGTCGTCGTGTGGAAGGAAGCTGGCGTGAATGGTGATGTCCATGGCGGTCACGCTAGCTTCGGCTCGTGACCGGCGCTTCTCGATTCCTGATCGGTCTGGTCACCTGCTTCGCCACGCACGGCACCATCCCCGCCGTTGCGCCCGCCGCCTGATCCCGGTAGGTGCTGGGCGGCACGCCGACCAGCTCGGTGAAGCGCGTGCTGAAGGTGCCCAGCGACGAGCAGCCGACCTCGAAGCAGACCTCGGTGACGCTGAGGTCGCCCACGCGCAGCAGCGCCATCGCGCGCTCGATGCGCCGGGTCATGAGATAGCTGTAGGGCGACTCGCCGTAGGCGCGCCGGAACTCGCGGCTGAAGTGCCCGGCCGACATGTGGGCGTCGCGGGCGAGCGCCTCCACGTCCAGCGGTTGTGCGTAGTCCCGGTCGATCCGGTCGCGAACGCGGCGCAGGCGCGCCAGGTCGCTCAGGCGCGGGTCCGGGGCGGGTGAGCTGTTCACCCGCGAGATCGTGCCACATAGGACCGTGGTGCTAGGGCAGGACGCTCAGCACCACGGGCTCCCCGCGCAGCTCGACGCTGATGCGCTCGGGGCTGGTCAGCGTCTCCACCGGCTGGGGCGACGAGGCGGGGTGGTAGCGGACCACCTGGCGCGGCGGGGCCCCCAGGGCCACCTCCACCCGGTCGGGCGCCGGGACCTGCGGGCAGGCGTCGGACGGTGGGCAGCCGGTGTCCCAGATGCTGACGTTGCGCCACAGGGCGATCAGCAGCCTCCCGTCCGGAGCGCGGAAGGCCAGCCTCTGCACGTCGGGGCCGGCGTCGTCGAGCGCCAGCCGCTCCGAGGCGGAGCCGTTGTCGGCCCCGTTGGTCATGAGCGCCGAGGTGAAGTTGTGCATCGCCAGCGCCACCGGCTTGGGCCGCCAGAGGCAGTCCCAGAACCCGAAATGGCCCTCACGCTCGGTCAGCGGCGCGCACGTGGTGGCGCCGTCGTCGGCCTGGTCCACCAGCGTGTAGAAGTCGGTCCGGCGGATGCCCAGGCGATAGTGCTCGAGCACCATCCGCAGGCTGTAGACCGCCTGGGTGGCCTCGTCGACAGGGCGGTTCCCGTCGCTCGGCGGAACGTCGAGCGCCGTGTGGTAGCCCACCTCGGTCGCCTGGCAGGGCTTCGGCCCTGCGGTGGCAGCGCAGTCGGCGAAGGCCGGCCCCATCCCGGGACCGCCGGCGCCGGGCGCGCCGTTTCCGCGGTAGGGGTGAAAGTTGCCGTAGTCGATCCACGGGCTCACGTCGCCCACCCGGCGCGCGCCGTCGCGGCCGAAGCTGGGCCCGACGACCGGCTTGCCGGAAAGCAGCGGGTCGTTCTCGACCTCTTCGTGCAGGTAGCGGACCTGATCTCGCAGCCGCTGGGGCCAGGTGGGCTCGGCCTGGCGCCCCGCCTCGGCTTCCGACTCGTCGCTGGGAGCGGCGCACTGCGGGTCGCGGCCGTCGGCGGAGTCGTCGGAGTCGTTGTCGTGGTCGTCGCTGCAGAACGGCTCCGGCGTGTAGGCGTCCGGCTCGTTGACGTGCTCGATGCCGTCGACCACCGAGCGCAGCGTCGCGTCGTCGCGCAGGCGCTGGAGCAATTGATCGACCAGCGCGTTGCCGTAGCGCAGGTCGAGGCCGCCCATCGTGACCCTGATGTCCGTGCTGGTGGCCAGGTCGCGGTAGAAGTTGCGCTGGGTCGTCTGCCAGGTCGGGCCGAGACCGTCCCTGATGTGGCGGATCCCCATGAAGGCCAGGGCCGCCTTGATCTGCGGGTAGTCGTCCTGGTTGGTGTACTTGTAGGCGGTGCGGGTGTTGATGCCGATCGTGTCGCCGAGCCGCCGGCTGGGCGGGGCGTCGACCAGCGGCGGCCGGCGGGTGGTGAAGCGCTCATAGTCGGTGCCCAGCTGCGCGCCGGTCCTGTCCGCCCAGCCTCCGGCGCTCTCGAGGCGGAACTCGTAGGCGGTCCCCGGCTCGAGGCCGTGCACGCGCTCGGCCCCGATGTCGATCAGCCCCGCTCCCGGGATGGCGTCGGCACACGAGAAGGGATGCAGCGGTCCCCGCTTCCAGTCGGCGGCCCCGGCCCTGCGCCAGGCGTAGCGGTAGGCGCCGCTGTCGCCGGCCTCGCAGCTGCCCTTCGCGTTCAATGTGGCCACGGAGTGGCCCACGACGGTGGCGGGCTCGGTCTCGGCGTAGCAGCCGCAGAAGAGCAGCCCGGCTGACGACAAGAACGAACGCTGGTCTCATCTCATGAGGTAAGGGCCCGGACCCGGGCCGGCGTGGGCAGGAAGGCGCTCCAGGACAGCCCGGAGATCGCCTTGTACACGATCAGCGTGGCGATGAAGATCGTGGCGTAGGAGGCGGTGGAGACCAGCGCGGCCGCCGTGACCCCGCCCGAGCGCAGGAAGACGAGCAGGCCGACCACCGTGACGACCATTCCCAGGACCTGGGCCATCGTGGCGGTGAATGGTCGCCCTGCGGCAAAGACCCCGGCGCTGAGGATCAGCGAGGCGGCGAACAGCACCGCGCCCGGCAGAAGCAGGATCAACGGCTCGGCGGCGTCCTCGAAGCGGTCCCCGTAGACCAACCCCAGCAACGGCTTGGCGAACAGGCCGAGCGCCAGCGCCGCCGCGCCGGCGATCGCCAGCGAGGCCCACAGCGAGCCGATCACCTTGATCGGGCCCCGCTCCGGCTCCCGGGCGGCTGCGGGCAGCACCAGCCCGGCGAACGTGCTGGAGAGCTGGTAGACGATCAGCGAGACGTTCGTGGCCACCGAGTACAGCCCGACGCTGCTCGCGCTGACGAAGGCGGGCAGCATCGCCACGTCCAGCCGGGCGGTCACGTTGTTGGCCACGGTGGTGCCCTGCCCGCGGACGCCGTACCAGAGCGAGCTGAGCCCCAGCCGCAGCGCGGGGCGCCCCACGCCGATCCGAGCCAGAGCCCGGCCCATCCCGACCGCCAGCGCGATGCCGCTTCCCGCGATGGCCACGATGAGAGCGCTCTTGATGGTCAGCTCATCCTGCCACCACAGGATCACCAGCCCGACCATGGTGAGCAGCGGCTGGGCCAGCCGCAGGGCGTTGTAGACGAAGAAGTCCTGGACGCCGAGCAGCAGCCCGTAATTCAGCTCCAAGCCCACCACCAGGGCGATCGCGAAGACAAACCAGCGCCCCAGCGAGACGGCTTCGTCGCCGTCCACGGCGAAGATCGTGGGCAAAAGCAGCTCGGTGACGGCGATGGCCACGGCGGTCAGGGGAATCAGCATCAGGGTCCAGGTGGTGAGCAGGCGGGGACCGTCCTGCGGCCGGCGCGCGATGTAGTAGCTCAGGCTCTGGGCCACCCCCAGGGCGAAGAGGAAGCCGGCGAGCTGGATCACGGTGGCCAGCGCCACCGTGATGCCGCGGCCGCTGGGCCCGAGGGCGCGCGCGATCACCACGCCGCTCACCAGGTTGGCCACCAGCGTGAGGGCGGAGAAGAGGTAGGTGACGAGCCCTGCGCGCACGAGGCCGCGATCGAGCAGACGGCGCACGGCGCTGCGGGGAAGCGCCAGCTCGGGGTCCTGCGCCGGGCTGCGCGCGGGAACGTCGCTCAGGTCATCGGCCGGCAACGGGTCACGCCAGGGCGCCGGCCTGCTGCCTGCAGATCCCCTCGACGACCTCCGACATGCGTGATTGGAACGCGCTGCGGCCGAAGCGCATCGCGTGAGCCCGGATGGCCTCCGGGTCGAAGCTGCTGAAGTCCTCACGCAGCGCGCGGGCGAGGGCGCGCGGGTCCTCGCTGTCGACCAGCAGGCCGGTCTCGCCGTGCACCACGGTCTCGCGCGGGCCTCCGGCGTCGAGCGCGACCACCGGCCTGCCGGCCGCCTGGGCCTCGACCGCCGCGATGCCGAACTCCTCGATGTTCGGCACCACCAGGGCGGCGGCCTCGGCGTACACGCGCGCCAGGGCGGGGGAGTCGATTCGCCCGAGGAAATCGACCCGGTCCCCGTAGCGCGCCGCCAGCCGCCGCAGCTCGGGTCCCGTACCCACCACCTTCATCGGCCTGCCGGCGGCCAGGGCCGCCTCGATGGCCGCCTGGGGGCGTTTGTGGCGCAGCAGCTCACCCACGAACAGCACGTAGTCCTCCGGTTCGCCCACCGAGAAGCGCTCGACGTCCACCGGCGGGTGCACCACCACGGCGTCGCGTCCCCAGAAGCGGCGGATGCGTTGCCGCGTGAGCTCGCTGTTGGCCACGTACTGATCCACGTCGCGGGCTGCGCGCCGGTCGAAGACCCGCTGCCGGCGAAGCACCTGGCGCAGCATCGGCCGCAGCGGCCGCGCCGCGTGCCTGAGCGTGTCGGCATTCTCGTGCCAGGCGTAGCGGAAGGGCGAGTGGCAGTAGCACACATGCTTGGCCCCGCGCGGCTTGCGCACGCCGTGGGCGAAGGCGCTGCTGCTGGAGATGATGCCGTCGAAGCCCTCGAGGTCGAGCCGGCGGACGGCGGTGGGAAACACCGGCAGGCCGGCGCGGAAGTTGCGCTGGTGGACGCCGAGGCGCTGGAGCGGCGAGGTGCGCACCGCCCTGCCCGCGAAGCGCTGCTCGGTGCCGGCCTCGTCGTAGATCAGGGTCACGATCGGCGCCTCGGGCCAGACCTCGGCCATGGCGGCGAAGGTCCGCTCGGCGCCGCGCATGACGAGCAGGTAGTCGTGCACGAGGGCGATTGGGGACATGGGGCCGGGGAAGGATATGCCCGAAGCCCTACTGCTCGTGCCGATTGCTGTCCGGGCTATCATCGCCGCCGCGCGATGAGCCTCTACGGCAGGGTGAATCAGGTCTATCGCCGGCTGCCCGAGCCGGCCCGGCGCTGGGCGGTCGAACGCTCGCCGGCGCCCGTCCGGCAGCTGCGCCACCGCGTGGTCTCGCGGCTGGAACGCGGCGCGGACGCGGACGAGATCTACGACGGGCGCTACTACGCCGAGGTGGTGGACCCCCTGATGGCCACCTCGGCCGGTCCGATCGCCGACTCGATCGCCTGCGAGTTCAGCGCCGGCTCGGTGATCGACGTGGGCTGCGGGTCGGGCGCCCTGATGCTCGCGCTCGAGCGTCTCGGCATCCGCAGCCTCGGCTTCGACCGCTCGAGCGCCTCGCTCGAGCGCTGCGCCGCGCGGGGGCTCACGGTCCACCGGCTCGACATCATGCGCGATCCCTTTCCCTCCGACCGTGCCGACCTGGTGGTGAGCACCGAGGTGGCTGAGCACCTCCCGGAGGCCGCGGCCGACCGCTTCGTCGATCTGCTCACGACGCTGGCGCCCCGGGCGCTGGTGACGGCTGCGCTGCCCGGCTCGGGCGGCAAGGACCACGTGAACGAGCAGCCGAACGAGTATTGGGCCGCGAAGTTCGCCGCGCGCGGCTGGCGCCGGGAGGAGGAGTGGGCGCGAGACCTGCGGACGCAGTGGAGCGCCGCCGGCGTCGACGAGGCCTTCTTCAAGTCGCTGATGATCTTCCGCTCGTGAACGAGGCGCAGCTCACCGACTACTACGCCGCCTCGGGCGAGTACCGGACGATGCTGGAGGCTCAGGAGCGGTCCTACTTCGCGGTCTACCTCTCCTTCTTCGAGCGCTACGTGCCCCACCGAAGCAGGGTGCTGGACGTGGGCTGTGGCGTCGGGGCCACCACCCGGCTGCTGCGCGAGGCCGGCTTCGATGCCCAGGGCACGGATCCGTCCGCCCGCTTTCTTCCCGACGAGGAGGGGTTCTTCGTGGCCGACTTCTGCCGCCCGACCGGCATCCCGGCCGGGACCTACCAGGCGGCGGGGGCCAACGCCGTGCTCGAGCACGTGCCCGATCCGCGCACGTTCCTGGACGAGCTGATGAGGGTGGTGGCGCCGGGCGGGCACGTGGTGATCGCCTCCCCGAACCTGACCTCGCCGCTGGTGGGGATGCGCGTGCTGCTGGACCTCCGCCAGGGCCGGACGCCGTACCTCGGCCTCAGGCGGAAGCGCGAGGCGCTGGCGCTGATCGCCCGCAACCTGGTGCGCTCCGTGGCCGCGGCGGCCGGCCGCAACGCCTTCTCCCCCCGCGCCGACAGGCTGGCCACCGGCATCGTGGGCCACGACGTCGACGCCATCTACTGGACCAACGCCGCCGAGGTCAGGCGATACTTCGAACGGGCCGGCTGCCGGATCGTGCGCTACCAGGGCTACGGCCGGACCCGCGCCGCGCGACTCGTGGCCCGCCTGCTGCCCTCGTTTGCCAGCGGGCTCATCATCGTCGCCCGGACACCGGGGTAGCGGCTACCCTGGCCGGACGGGATGGGGGCGCTGATCCATGGCTGAGCTGATCGGGCGCCTGCGCCCGGGGTCCCGCCCGCTGTCCTCGGCCCTGCACGGCGACGCGTGGTGGGTGGTGCTGGTGGGCCTGCCGGCCGCCGTCGCTCTCGCCTGGGCGCTCACCTTCTCCCTCCAGGCCGCCTGCGCCTTCGTCGCCGTGGTGGCGGTGGTCGCCCTGCACCAATACGACCGGCGCCTCGGCATCTTTGCCCTGTTCGCCCTGTGGCTGGTCGCGCCCGGCCTGAGACGGGTGGTGGGCCTCGAGACCGGCTTCGTGGAGAACGACCCGCTGTCGCTGGCCCC
The DNA here is from genome assembly GCA_963850205.1 of uncultured Thermoleophilaceae bacterium. Taxonomy (GTDB): domain Bacteria; phylum Actinomycetota; class Thermoleophilia; order Solirubrobacterales; family Thermoleophilaceae; genus JACVRW01. Next base: position 656,261 of record CAWKKJ010000017.1, read on the forward strand.
GTTCCTGGCCACCGGCGCCGTGGCCGCCCTGGAGCTGCTGCGCTTCCACGTGCCGGGCCGGATCCGGCGCGTGTTCCTGGCGGCGGCGGCCGGCTTCGCGCTGGGTCTGCCGATGGGTCTCCTGATGGGTCCTCGGGCCGCGATATTCGCCTTCGTGGCCTACCTCGCGGGGGTCGCCGGAGCGGCGCTCGGCCTGGGTGAGCGCGTCTCCCTTCAGAACAGCACGCTGAGGAGGGTGCTGCTGTACGGCCTGGTGCCCATCGCGATCTACGGGATCCTGCAGCGGCTGCTGCGGCTGCCGCCCTGGGATCAGGCCTGGATCGACTCCACCAGGTTCAACAGCATCGGGACCGGCGGGGACCTGTCCGAGGTGCGGGTGTTCGGCACGCTGAACAGCCCGGGCACGCTGGCCGCGCTGCTGGGCCTGTCGCTGCTGTGCTACCTCACGGTGCAGCGGGCGCGCGCGGGGACGATCGCCGCCGCGGTGATCCTCTGGGTGGCCTTCGCCCTGACCTCGGTGCGCTCGGCCTGGGTGGCGATCATCGTGGCGGGGCTCGCACACGTCATCGCGTCCAGGGGCCAGAGCGCCCGCCTCGTGCTGGGCACGGGCGCGGTGGTAGTGCTCACCACCCTGGCTCTCGCGCCGGTGAACTCGACCGCCCGGGAGGTGGTGGACCGCTTCAAGAGCATCACCGACCGCGCGGACTCCTCCGGGGTTGCCCGCACGGACACCTTCACCCAGACGCTGCCCATCGCTGCGTCGGCGCCGATCGGACACGGGCTCGGAACCGCCGGCGAGCCCTCCAAGCTGAGCGGCGACTCGTTCCTGCGAGCGCCGGATAACGGCTACCTGGGCCTCATGTACCAGGTGGGCCCGTTCGGGTTCCTGCTGGTGGTCGGGGCGCTCGCCTACATCCTGCTGAAGGGCTGGCAGGGGGCCCGGGCCCGCGCGCCCGGGCAGGAGCTGCGGCTGCTGCTGTTCGCGATGCTCGTGTACCTGGCGGTGCTGCTGGGCTTCGGCGACGCCTTCTACGCCAGCAGCGGAGTGATCCTCTGGTTCATCGGGGGTCAGGTGCTCGCGTTCGACTACCGCCGCCGCGCCGCGCAGACCTACCGCTTGACGAGCTTCTTCACCTGCCTCGGACCCGACCGCCGTCCCCGGGAATGGAACCCGCCGGTCCCGATCGACGATCAGGTGGACACGTGGTACTTCGGGCCGGCGCTCGCCGCCATGGAGCGCGAGCTGGAGGTGGAGGGCCTCACCGTCTACGCGACCTTCGACACCGAGGGGTTGCCGAGCTACGGCGACGACGTCGTGGTGCTCCTGATCGGTGACGAGTGGGCCCGGCCGCCGGCCTATCTCCCCGCGGTCCGGGTGGTGTTCCGCAACCTCTGCTCGCGCCCGAACCTGGGCTGCCGGCCCCTCGCCTCGCCCTCGCCCGTGACCCTGGCCTCGCTGCTGCCCGCCGGACGGGCGGCGCTGCGCTCCGCGCCGGGGCGGCTTCGCCTCCTGCGGGCCGGCAGAGCGGCCCGGCAGGTCGAGCTTCCGATCGGGACCTTCAACCTGCTCGACCTCCCGGTGGTACCCGTTGCCGAGCGCCGCGCGGACCTGTTCTTCGCGGGCAGCGTGGGCCATGCGCCCGGCCGCGCGGCCGCGCTGAAGGCCCGCGTGATGCCGAAGGACCTCTCCCGCAGGGCGATGCTGCGCAACGTGGATCGGCTCCGGGAGCGGCCGGGCGTGGAGGTGGACGTCCGGATCACCGACAGCTTTCAGCAGTCCGCCGCCGCCGATCCCGGGGAGTACTCGCGCGCGCTGATGGACTCGCGCCTGGCGCTGGTGCCGCGGGGGGCGACCACCGAGACCCACCGTTTCTTCCAGGCGCTGAAGTACGGCTGCGTGGTGGTGACCGACGCGGTCCCGCCGATGTGGTTCTACGAGGGGGCGCCGATCGTGCGCCTGCGCCACTGGGACGAGCTCGAGCCCGCCGTGGTCCCGCTGCTCGACAGCCCCGAGCGGCTGGACAGCCTGCACCGCCAGTCGCTGTGGTGGTGGCGGGCCGCCTGCTCGGAGGAGGCGGTGGGACGGCTCATGGCCGCGACGATCAACGCGCTCGGCTGAGAACGGCCTCCTCGTAGATCTCCTCGAGCCGGGCGGCCACGCGCGGCCAGGCGTAGCGCTCCTCCACCACCCGCCGGTTGTGCGCCCCCATGGCGCGGCGCAGAGCCGGGTCGGCGAGCAGCTCGCTCAGCGCCGCGGCCAACGCCGACGGGTCTCCCGGCGGCACCTTGCGGCCGCCGTCGTCGGGAACGAGGTGGCGAAGCCCGCCGGCGTCGGTGGCCACCACTGGCCGGGCGCAGGCCATTGCCTCCACGGCGGCCAGCGGGGCCGGGTCGCCGTAGGAGGGCAGGCAGTAGAGGTCGCAACCCTGCATGGCCTCGAGGGCGCCGGCGCGGTCGACCGGGCCCCGGAGCTCGACCTGCGCGAGCTCGGCCGAGCCCGCCACGCGGCGGCGCACGGCCTCGGACTCCGGGCCGCCTCCGGCCACCACCAGGCGCGCCCCGGGCCGCACGGGCGCTACCCGCGCGAACGCGTCCAGCAGCACGTGGATGCCCTTGCGGACCTCGAGGTTGGCCAGGAACAGCACCACCTCGCCGGGTTCCAGGCCGTCCGCCGGCACCCACCCGCGTTCATCCACCCCCAGGGGGAGCTCGTGCACCCTCGTCCCGGCAGACGGCGCCAACTTCGGCGCGGCTGCCGGGGTGGAGAGCAGGACGGTCGAGGCCCGGCGCTGCTGGGCGGCCCGCAGCGCGCGCTTGAGCCGCAGCGCGCTTGGGCGTACGGCGCCGTCGGCGCCCTCGCCGGCCGGTGGCCAGTCGGGCACGTATGGCCCGAGGACCAGGGGTGTGGTCACGCCGGCCACGGCCAGGCTCACCCCCACCTCGACCGGGGTGAGCTGGTGCACGAGATCGAAGCCCCCTGCGGAGTCGAGCTGCCGGTACAGGCGCCGCACGCGTGCGCCAAAACGCAGACGCGACAGCCTTGAGGTCCCGCCGGTGCCGAGGCGGTGGACGTGGACGTTCGCGGGCACCTCGCCTGCCAGCTCGACCCGCCCGGCCGCGACGTGCAGCTCATGGCCGCGGGCGGCCAACTCGCGAATGAAGCTGAAGGCGATGAGCCCGTCGCCGTGCGGCAGGTGGTCGGTGAGCATGGCCGCGGGCGGGAGCGCGAATATCCGGAAGGCCACCCGCCCGATTATCGCCGTCCCAGCACGCGCTCATAGACCTCGAGCATCTCGCGGGCGTGCCGCTCGTCGCTGAAGCCGGCCGTGGCCTCTCGGGCCCGCAGGCCCATCCCGACTAGCGCCTCGGGGTCGGCCAACAGCCCGGCGGCGGCGGCCGCCCAGATCTCGGGGCGCCGGGGCGGCAGCAGGCGGCCGGAGACGCCGTCCTCCACCAGCTCGGGCCCGCCGCCCACGTCGGTGACCAGCAGCGGCGTCCGCATGGCCATGCTCTCCAGCATCACGTTGGCGAAGGGCTCGTCCCAGGAGGGGAGCAACGACAGGTCGAGCGCCCGCAGCAGCGCGGGCACGTCGCCGCGCCGGCCGATGAAGTGCACCGCTTCGCGCACGCCCAGCGCGCCCACCAGCTCGTGCAGTCCGCGCAGGAACCCCTCGTTGTCGTAGCGCACCTGCGTGCCCGCGAAGGCAATCTCCCCGACCAGCAGCAGGTGGGCGTCCAGGCCGCCGGCCCGCAGCTCGGCCAGGGCCCGGATCGCCGTGTCCTGGCCCTTCCAGGGCGTGATCTGGGCCACCTGGCCGAGCAGGGGAGCGTCGAGCGCGATCCCGAGCTCCTCGCGGATCGGCGCCGGTGCCACCCGCTCCGGGTCGAAGCGATCACGGTCGAAGCTGTTGTACACGGGTGAGGCGAGGGGCCGGGCCAAGCCATGGTTGAAGCGCCTCGCGGTGTCGCGGGAGACCGTGA
>CAWKKJ010000018.1:0-16422 GCA_963850205.1 uncultured Thermoleophilaceae bacterium
CATGGGCGGCAGATCGCCAGCGACTCCGTGCTGACGCCGCGGCCTAGACTACCCCGCCTCATGGCCGCCTCCGCCACTGCACGCCTCGTCCTCGTGACTGTGAGCGCGATTGTCCTGATCTGGCTGGTTTTCGGGCTGCGCGCCTACGCGCTCACCAGCGACGGGCAGGAGGTCCTTGATCGAGTGCAGCAGGATCCGCCGAGGGTGGAGGTGACCGACGGGGTGCAGTCTCTCCGTGACGCCCAAACGCTGAACGCCGACAAGCAGCCGGTCGTCAACGAGGTCCTGCTCTTGTGGCAGCTCGGCCGTCTCCGCGAAGCCACAGCCCTAGGCGAACAACTCGTCGCCGACGAGCCGAAGAACGTCGAGGCGTGGTTCGCACTGTGGGCCACCTCCCTCCGGGCCGGCGACAAGCAGCGCGGGGCCGAGGCCTTTGCTCGTCTCCGCGCCCTCGATCCGCTGCGCGCGCGAGTGCTAGAGGACTTCCGGCCCACCGGATCCGCCGGTTCCTGAGTGCTGTCGCCGAGGGACACGCCTACCGCCGTCGCAGGCTTGCTCGAGCAGAGCGCGGACGTCCGCACTTTGCATGCCCAGCTCGACTTTCCGCTGCCCGACGAGGTCGCTGTCGGGGGAGGGACTGCCGTCTTCGTCTGTGGCTGGTGCTTTTGCCCGGCGGCAGCGATCCGGTCGCTGCACTTTGTCTTGGACGGCGAGACACAGCCGGTCGCCGCTTTCGGCATGGCGCGGGGTGATGTCTTCCGAGCGGTGCACCCCTCGCTCGCGCCCGGCCGTGTCGCGGGCTCGGCCCTCGACGAAGTCTCCAACGAAGATCCGTCCATGCGCAGCTTCCGCAGCGGCTTTTGGGGGCTGGTCCGCATCGGCCAAGGGGCACGAGAGGGGGAGCGAACGTTGCGCCTGCGCGCTCACCTGAACGACGGCGGCGAGGTGGAGGCTCACCTCGGCGGCTTCCTCGTGGCCAGCCCGGCTGCAACCCCGGTCGTCGCGCCTGCATCCGCCGCCGGCGCCGGGCCACTCGTCGCGATATGCATGGCGACGTTCGATCCGCCCTCCGTGCTCCTCGAGCGTCAGCTCGACTCGATACGCGCACAGACCCACGAGAACTGGGTCTGTGTGATCAGTGACGACTGCTCGAGCCCGGACCGGTACGACGCGCTCCTGCAAGCGGTGAACGGGGACTCCCGCTTCGTGGTCTCGCGCTCGCGTCGAAGGCTGCACTTCTACCGCAACTTCGAACGAGCACTCGCACTGGCGCCATTCGAGTCGGATTTCGTGGCCATGGCCGATCAGGACGACTGCTGGCACCCTGACAAGCTCGAGACTCTGATACGCGAAATCCGCGGCGCCCAGCTGGTCTACAGCGATGCCCGCATCATCGACCGCGAAGGCGCGCTGCTCTCGAACACCTACTGGAGCATCCGGAGGCCGAACCACGACAACCTCCTGTCGCTGCTGATGGCCAACTCGATAACCGGCGCAGCGTCGTTGTTTCGCCGAGAGCTGCTCGACTATGCGCTCCCATTTCCACCGCGGCAGTTCTCACACTTCCATGATCACTGGATCGGCCTGACAGCCCGGGTGCTCGGCGACGTCTCATTCGTCGACCGCCCGCTCTACGACTACGTGCAACACGGAGGAGCGGTGCTCGGGCACGCTGGTGCCAACTGGATGCCCTCCCTGCGTGACCGCCTTGGGTGGCTGAAAAAGGACCCGAGGGAGCGAGTCCGCAGCTGGCGCCTTCACTACTTCGTCGACTGCTGGCGGCTGATGCAGTTCACCGCCATCCTGGATATGCGCTGTGGGGCGCAGATCGGCTGGCGGCGGCGTCGCGCCCTCGGCGCTTTCGCGCGCGCCGAGCGGTCGCTCCTGGCGATGGCGAACCTCGGACGACGCGCCGTCCGCGAGGTGCTGGGCCAGTCGGAGACCCTCGGCGCCGAGATCGCACTGTTCTTTGCATTCGCGTGGCGCCGGATGCTCACCGTCGGAAACCTCCGAGCGGAAATGCCTCGGCGACGGCTCCGCGTGGACGCGCTGCCTCCCACGACGCTGCTCCCGGTTCCCGGCCGACGGGATCCGAACAACGCGGCGGTGGGGACTGTCGGCGCCAAAATCGCGCCTCTTGAGTGGGCGGTGCGCGAGGACGCGCCGCGCCGCGTGAACCTGCTCATACCGACGATCGATCTCGAGCACTTCTTCGGCGGCTACATCGCCAAGCTCAACCTCGCCCGCCGCCTCGCCGAGCGCGGCGCCCGGGTTCGTGTTGTGACGGTGGATCCCGTGCCGACCCTGCCCTCCTCCTGGCGGCAGCGGCTCGAGTCCTACAGCGGTCTCGGTGGGGTCTTCGACAAAGTCGAGATCGAGTTTGGCCGAGAGTCGCAGGGCGTCGAGGTGAGCCGCTCCGACCGCTTCATCGCGACCACCTGGTGGACGGCGCACATCGCTCACGAAGCCGTGGCGGCGCAGGAGGACCAGCGCTTCCTCTACCTCATCCAGGAGTACGAGCCCTTCACCTTCCCGATGGGCAGCTATGCGGCGCTCGCCGACGCCTCCTACCGGCTGCCCCACCAAGCGCTCTTCTCCAGCGAGCTGCTCCGGGAATACTTCCGTGTCCGTGGGCTTGGCGTCTACGCGCGAGGAGCGTCGATCGGCGACCAGACGTCGGAGTCGTTCCAGAACGCGATCACGGCGATAGATCCGCCGTCGGCGCCCGAGCTCGCCGGGCGCAAGCAGCGCAAGCTGTTGTTCTATGCCCGACCCGAGCCGCATGCGGCGCGCAACATGTTCGAGCTCGGCGTGCTGGCTCTCAGCCGGGCGGTCGAGACCGGAGCGTTCGACTCTTCGTGGCTGTTCTCTGGCGTGGGTACCGTCGAAGCGGCGCAGCGGCTCGAGCTTGGTGGAGGCGCCGTACTGGACCTCGTTCCCAGGCGTCAGCAGAAAAGCTACGCGGAGCTCTTGCGCGATCACGACGTCGGGCTCGCCCTCATGTACACCCCGCACCCGAGCCTCGTGCCGATCGAGATGGCCTCGGCGGGCATGCTCACCGTCACGAACGGCTTCGAGAACAAGAACGCGGAGGCGTTGGAGGCGATCTCGGCCAACCTGGTCACCGCTGAGGCGAGCGTGCACGGGGTCGCGGCTGGACTCGCGGCGGCCGCCGCCAATTCGGGCGATCTCGACCGCCGCATCCGCGGGAGCGCGGTGAACTGGAGCCGCGACTGGAACACGAGCCTCGACGACCGGCTGATGGCGCGGATCGAGTCCTTCCTGGATATCAGCGGCCCATGACGCGGAGCTCGGACCTTCCCTACCCACCGCTTGACCTGGCTCAGCGGGTGCTGTCCCTCGACCGCTGGCGCGAGCCTTTGGAGGCCTATGAGAGGCTCGGCTCCGAGACGAAAGAGGCTTTGCTCGACCTCGTTCCCGATGACTGGAACTTCGAGGGTAAGCGCATCCTCGACTTCGGTTGCGGGGCCGGCCGCACGCTGCGGCACTTTCTCTCGGAGGCCGAGCTCGGGGAGGTCTGGGGAGCGGACATCGACGCTCGAAGCGTCGCCTGGCTGAGCGAGAATCTCTGCCCGCCGCTGAGTGTGACGCGCTGCGGCGAGAAGCCACCGCTCGACTTCGAGTCGGGCAGCTTCGACTTCGCCTGGGCCATCTCCGTCTTCACGCATCTCACCGTCCAGTCGATTCCCTGGCTTCTTGAATTGCATCGGATACTGAGGCCCGGTGGGCTCCTCATGGCTTCCTACACCGGCCGCTGGAGCTCGGAGCAGCTTGCTGGGGAGCCGTGGGACGAGGATCGGGTCGGGATGAACGTCCTCTGCCACGACCAGTCCTGGGAGGACGGTGGTCCCATGGTCCTGATGTCCGATTGGTGGGTGACCGAGCATTGGGGCCGAGCCTTCGAATTCGTGAAGGTGGAGCAACTGGTGCACGGGCAGACCTGGACGCTGCTGCGAAAGCGCGACGTCCGAATCACTGCCGAGGAGCTGGCCCTGCCCGGCAACGATCCCAGAGAACACTCCTCACTGCGCCACAACGTGGAGCAGCTCCAGAGGGAAAAGGATCGAGACGTCGACGATCTGCGCCACCACTACGAGAGCTCGCTGAGCTGGCGGCTTACGAGACCGCTACGCCGGACGGCGGCTGCCATCAGAGTTGCTCGGCGATCCGGGGAGCCTCGCGCCTGAACAGCCAGACGGCGACGGCGCACACGACGAAGTAGATCGCGACCGGCACAAGCAGTCGCTCATAGCCACCGACGGCGTCGACGGGTCCCGGCGCCGTGGGGTCGATCATCCACACCCGTGCCGCTTCAAAGATCACGGCGAGCGGACTCAGTGAGATGACGTCGCGGAGGCCCTCCGGCACCACCTCGAGCGGATACAGGACCGGCGTCGCGTAGAACAGCACCGTGGCCGAAACCGACCAAAGAATCGCCGTATCCCGAAAACGCGGGTACAGCGCGGACACGATCATGGATACCGCGGTCGTGAGAACGGACAGCGACAAGAGGATGAGCGGAAACAGCAGCCAGGTCCAGGTCGGCGTGATCCCCCAGGCCAGGATGAAGGCGAAGACGACAACCAGGTTGAGACCGAGGTTCATCAGCGTGGTGAGCACCACAGCGAGGGGGATGACCAGACGTGGAAACTGTGTCTTGCGCACCACCGACTCCTGGCCGACGATCGAGGTCACCGCCGTGATCGTCGCCTCGGAGAAGAAGCTGAACAACACGATGTTGAACAGCAGCAAGACCGGATAGTTCGGAACCTGCGATCCGATCCGAAAGACCTGCGTGAAGACGGCAAGCAGGACGCCGAACAGCATGAGCGGACGTGCCAGCGTCCAGACGTAGCCGAGCGCGGTTCCGAAGTACGCCTTCTTGAAGTCGGTGATCGCAATGAGGGAGAGAAGCTCCCAGGATCGTCGCCAGCCGCCGCCCAGCGCCGACGGCCCGCCGATGGGGCGAAGCACCGGTTCACGTTGGCCGGAGTGCGGACTGGAGAGGTCGGGCCGCAGCCCACTCACGGAAGCGCTCCAGCGCCGCCGTCGCTTTCCGGCTCGACCGTAAACGTGCCCGGCACTGACAAGAAGCCGTAGCGGGTCGCCGTGCCGAAGACGCTGAACTCGGCTAGACGCAGAGCCTGCACCGCCCAATCTCCGCCGGCCTCGTCGCGCCGGACCCAGCAGTTCAGCAGATAGCGCCCTGGTACGAGCTGGTTCTCGATCCGCCCCGTCAGGCGAATGCGCTGGCCGTCGGTCACGTGGTCCTCGTACCCGTCGTCGAGCGTCAGCGTGTACTCGAAGAGAACGGTTCCCTCCGCCTCGAGGCAGTGGATCAGGAACCTCGGTCTCACGAGGTCGCGTCGTGCCTCGAGAACGACCTCGAGGTTGATCGGTTCGCCCTGCTCCAGGTGGTGGACCGGTTGACCGCCTCGGTCGAGCAGTCGGGCCCTGACCACTCGCGCTCCCTTGTCGTCGATGACGGTGCTCAACTCGGCATCGAGCTCGGCTCCTTGACGATCCCGATCGAGAGCGAAGTTCAGCCGGTAGTACATCGCGGCGCTATGTTGCGGGTCGCCTATGAATTTGACCTCGCCCTCGTGGATGAGCATCGCGCGGTCGCAGAAATCCTGCACGGTCCCCATATCGTGAGTGACGAGGACGATCGTCTTGCCAGCGTTGCGGCGCTCGCGGAAGACGTCCATACACTTCTCGGCGAACGCCGCATCTCCCACCGCAAGGACCTCGTCGATGAGCATGATGTCGGCGTCAGCCTGCACCATGACGGCGAAGGCCAGGCGCACCATCATTCCCGACGAGTAGTTCTTCAGCTTGAGCTCGACGAAGTCCTCCAGCTCGGCGAAGTCGAGCACCGAGTCCAGGCGGCGGGCGGCCTCCTTCTTGGTGAGGCCGAGAAGAACGCCGTTGAGCAGGGCGTTCTCACGGGCAGTGAGCTCCGGGTTGAAGCCCACTCCCAGCTCGATGAACGGCGCGAGCCGGCCGGCCATCCGTACGGTGCCGGCATCGGGGCGGTAGATGCTCGCCAGGATCTTCAACAGCGTGCTCTTGCCGCTGCCGTTGCGCCCGACGATGCCGAAGAACTCTCCGCGGTGGACGTCAAAGGAGATGTCACGTAGCGCGTGGAGCTCCCGGTACTCCATCTTCGTGAAGGGGTGAGCGGCGCGCTCCTTGAGCGAATCGACACGGTGCTCGGGAATGCGAAACGCCTTCTTCAAGCCGTGCGCCTCGATGACCACGGGGGCAGGAGACGTCGTCTCGGCGAGGACCCGAGCGCCCGTCTGGTGGTCGACAGTGTTCGGGCTGTCCATATCGTTGGAGGTCACCTCACGCCGATCGGCGTGGAGTCAGAAGAGGCTAACAACCGATCTAGTCAGGGCCTGCCCTGCGCTAGCTTTCGCGCGGTGCGGACGGCCCAGACGCAGGCGGCGCCAGGCCTTGCGGCCGGTCTGACTCGCGGCCAACGGCCCGTCGCCAAGGTCCCCGACGGGGTCGGCGCGTGGCTGATCGTGGCAGCGCTCACCGTTGGGGGCGCGGCCGTGCGCCTGGTCGTCGCCGGCCAACCCCTGTTCGGCGACGAGCTGTCCAGCTTCTGGGTCGTGAGCGAGCACGGCCTGTCCGAAGTCGTCTCGGTAGTGCACAGCAACGCTGAGCTGACTCCGCCCCTGTCCTTCGTGCTTTCCTGGTTCACGACGCAGATCGGCCACGCCGAGGAGCTTGTCCGCGCTCCTTCGCTGCTCGCCGGGGTGGCCACGATCCCGTTGGTGTATCTGCTCGGCCTGCGCACGGTGGGCAGGCCGGCCGCGCTCACGGCGGCTGCGCTGACGGCCCTATCGCCGTTCATGATCTACTACTCGGCCGAGGCGCGAGCCTACGCCGTGCTGATGCTTCTCATCGTCTGCTCGACCTTGGCCGCACTGCGAGCGTTGGACGGCGGCAGCCGGGGGTGGTGGGTCGCCTACGGGCTCAGCTCGTGCTTGGCCATGTACACGCACTACACCTGTGTGTTCCTGCTGGGCGCTCAGTTCCTGTGGATCGTGTGGACGCACGCGGAGGCCCGCAGGGCTGCTTTTCTGGCCAACGTGGGCGCGTTCGTACTGTTCCTGCCCTGGATATCCGGCGTTCGGAAGGACCTCACCTCTCCGACCTCCGAAGTCCTGTCGGCGCTGACACCCTTCACCCCGGAGTCGGTGAGGATCTACGTCACCCACTGGGCGATCGGCTTTCCGTACCCCAACGAGGTACCGCTGCGCGAGATGCCCGGTCTACTGGCGCTGATTCTGCTGGGCCTCGGCATCCTGGTCGGGCTCGCGGGTGTGGCCGGGCGGTGGATCAGGCGGCGGGAGCCGGCGGTCGGCGGAGACCGGCGCATGGTGCTGCTGTTCATGCTCGCCGTCTCCGTGCCAGTCGGCACCGCCTTTCTGAGCCTGCTCGGCGACAACATCATCGGCATTCGAAACATCGCTGCTTCGTGGCCCGCGTTCGCACTCGTTCTCGCCGCTCTGCTCGCCCGTTCGGGGCCGCGGCTGCGCTGGGTCGCCACCGGCCTCGCACTGCTCTCGTTCGTCATCGCTAGCGCAAAGATGCTCGACGACGACTTCGCTCGGTCCGATCACGCCGCCTCCGCCGACTTCGTCGAAGCTCAGGCGGGACCGGGCGACGTGGTCATCGACGCCACCGCACTCATCAGTCCCGGCCCGTACAGCACGCTCGACACGACGATCGAGACGGACCTGCCTCTGCTTCGCGCCGGTGCGCCGGCTCAACGAGAGGCTCCATTCGACTTCGACGATCCGATCGTGAGCCTCGCCGCCGCCTTCAAGCAGGCCTCGCGGGTCGCGCCGAACGGGCGCGTCTTCTACGTGAGCACCGATGCGGCCGATACCCCTGGTTTCGCCCAGCGCCAGCAGGCGCTGCAGGCGGAGAGCACCGGGCTCGGCTACCGAAGAATCGGCTCTCGCAGCTTCGCCGGCTTCGTCCCCGCACAGGTGGAGATCTTCGAGCCGTTGCGTCGGGACGCCGCGGCCCAGCGTGACCCTCGCTAGACGGGCCGCGCAAGAGTCGGTCAGCGCTTCACAGCGACGACCACGTTGTGGGCGCAGAGCCGCTTGAGCACCGGCGTCCCCTCGATGAAACTCTCCATCCTCGCGGCCGCGGGCAGGAGCACCGGTGGCGTGAAGTCGGGGACCAGCCCCAGCTGATCGGACGAGGTCACGTCAGCGCCCGCGGCCGACAGGCCGCCGATCAGCTCCGCTTCAGCAATGAGGCGTTCCTCGCCTGTGTCCTGTGGCACCCGGGCCATCAGGATCCGCCAGTAAGGGTTTCGAGGGTTGTGGTCCCAGACCACCACGTGACCCGACGGTCGTGCCACCCTCACCATCTCGCCGAGGACGCCGCGAACGGCGCCGGCTTCGGCAACGTGATGCATGACGGCCACACACAGGACGAGGTCGAAGGAGCTGTCCGGAAACGGAAGCGCGGTTCCCGAGGCTTCCAGCGCCTCGACACGGGGATTTCGCTCGCGGAGCACTTGGAGCATGCCCGGCCGACGGGTCGACTCCGGTCGTCCGCAGGCCGTTCCTGGCGAGCCGGTCGGCCAGCGCGCCCGTGCCGCAGCCCACATCGAGAGCGTGGCCGGACGAACAACGGTCGAGCAGGAAGCGGGTGCGCTTGCGGAGGTAGTGCTCAACGACGTGAGCCGGGAGCGACGCGTCGTACTCCGCGGCGATGAGGTCGAATTGCGGATTGCCCAAACCGGCTACCCGACGAGCTGCCGGTCAACGGCACGAGCGGGGGGCCGCTGCGGAGGGCGCCTCGACCGGCTGCGCATCCTCAGGGCAAGGGCGACCATCCGGAGTCCCACGTCGATCGTCAACAGGCGCCTGCCCGTCACCGACGACATGCCGACTCGCGGGAGGTAGTTCACCGGTACTTCGACGAAGCGCCTGCCGGACACGATCGTCAAAAGCATGATCTCCACGCCGGCGTGGCTGCCGCCGACCGTCATGCGCTCGGCGATGTACTCGGCGGTCTCACGATGGAGGACCCGGTAGGTGCAGCCCACGTCCGAGAGGTGGCTCGTGTTGAACAGCACCTCGATCATCTTCGCCACCGCCCAGTTTCCCCACTTGAGAAAGCGATCCATGTTTGCGCCGTCCCAGATCATCTCGCGAGTGGTCCGCGTGCCCAGCACGACCTCGCATTCGTCGCTGTACACGAGCAGCTTGGTGATGTCTGCCGGCAGGAAGGTCCCGTCAGGCTCGGCCAGCACCACCAAGTCGCCGGTGGCCTCCAGGAGCCCGCGCTTACTGGCATGCCCATAGCCCTGCTTCGGCTCATGAACCATCCGCGCGTCCGTACGCGCCACTTCCTCGGCGGTGCCCGCCTCGGCGTTGTTGTCGACCACGAGGACCTCGTCCACGACGCCGGTTTCGTAGAAGCGCTCGATCACGTCCCTGATCGAGTCGCGCTCCGCGTAGGTCATGAGCACGACGGACACGGTCTTGCTCTTCCACATGTGCTTAGTGACGGCTCCACATCGCTGGTCTTGACACCCTTCTCGCGAAAGGGCGGCAGATACTAGAGCCGCCACGTACACTGTCGCGCCCGCGTCGCCATAGTGCCGGCCGCGCTTACACGATGATCGCCTTCGGTTGCCCTATCACCAAGCCAGATGAGTACGCCCGCTGTGCCGAGGCCGGTATCCGCCGGGCGGCCGAGCCGGACTCCGTGGTCTACGACCAGCCGTCGATCGGCTCGCTGTTCGAGAGCTACAACCGCCTGATGGATCAAGCGGCCGGGCTGGAGGATCTGGAGGCCCTGGTGCTCGTCCACCAGGACACCGAGCTCGTCGACCGCGACTTCTGCCACAAGGTGAGGGACGCGCTAGGCGACCCAGAGGTGGGACTCGTCGGCTGCGTGGGGGCAATCGGGGTACGGAGCATCGCGTGGTGGGAGGGCTCGGTCACGCTGGCGTCGTTCATCCACCGTTACGAGGAGCACGGGGGAGGAGACCTCCCCGCCTTCTCGTGGGCCTGGGCCGATGCGCCTCCCTACGCGCGCACCGGCGAGGTGGACACGCTCGACGGCTTTCTGCTGGCCCTGTCGCCCTGGGTGGTCCGCAACCTGCGCTTCGACGAGTCGCTCGGCCGCCTGCACGGGTACGACCTCGATTTCTGTCTGCAGGTTCGGGAAACCGGCCTCAAGGTCATGACCGCGGACTTCCGGGCGATTCATCACCACTCACTCGAGCTCGTCAACGATCCTGAGGGCTGGATCGAGGCCCACGTCAAAGTGGCGGACAAGTGGGAAGGCCGGATGCCTGGTATTGGTTCGGGAGCCGGCACCTGGAAGCAGCGCGCCCAGCGGGCCGAAGCGGAAGCGGACGCCTCCTGGCTCAACTACCACCGTCTCCAGCAGCAGTCGGACGCACGGGTGCGCGATCTCGAGCGTGCCCTGGGTTCCGCCACGGACAGCATCTCGTGGCGCATCACCTCCCCGCTCCGAAAGGCGAACCGCATGCGCCGCGCGTTCCCTCGCATGCGGCTGCGCCACCTCGAGCCGGGCCGCGAGCAGTGATCGCTTTCGGGCTTTCGGCGACTGACGGCGCCGCCTATCGCCGGTACTCGGAGCCCGGCCTCGGGCTTGCCCGGGAACCCGATTCCGAGGTCTATGTATTCGCGGCCGTGGGCCAGGTTGCGCGGACCTACAACCTGATTCTCGAGGAGGCGGCTCGGCATGATGACCTGGAAGCGCTGATCCTCGTCCACGCTCACACAAAGCTCCTGGACTCCGACCTGTGCGCCAAGGTCAGGCGGGCGTTGAGTGATCCCGACGTCGCCGTGGTGGGTGCCGTGGGTGCGAGCGGGGTGCGGACCATTGCCTGGTGGGAGGGGGAGATCAGCCGCGGCCGCGTCGTTCAGCGCCATGGGGATTTCGGGGGCGGCGAGCTACCAGCCTTCTCATGGAAGAAGCCTCTTCCGCCGCCGCAGGAGGTCGACGCCGTCGACGGCATGCTGATGATCCTGTCCCCCTGGGCGGTTCGCAACATCAGGTTCGACGAAGCTCTGGCACTCGGGCACGGGTACGACGTCGACTACTGCCTGCAGGTCCGCAAGGCCGGGCGTAAGGTGGTGACGGCCGACCTCGCGGCCGAGTTTCATCAATCGCTCAAGCTGCTGGAGGAGCAGCCCGTCTGGGTCGAGGCCCACATCCAGTTCGCGGAGAAGTGGCAGGGACAGCTCCCGGGCCAGGAGCCCGGGCATGAAGAGCCGACCGAGGAGGAGTGGAAGCGCAGGGCCCGCCGGGCCGAGGCCGAGAGGGAGGCCGCCCGGTCGGTCGCCTACGGGAGCGCCCTGACCCTCGATGCGCGAGTGCTCGTGGCCGAACGCGAGCTGCGATGGACCGAGGGCACGCTTTCCTGGCGCATCACCGAGCCGCTTCGCCGCCTGAATCACTGGAGGCGAAGCCGCAACGGCGCTTCGCCCTAGTCAAGAGCCCGGCGGACCTCGTCCTTCGAGATGACCACCTGGGTCTTGCCTATCCCGGCGCGCATCCGAAGTCGCGACAGACGCTCTGCCAGTCCGAAAGCGCTGGATTCGATCAGCCGGCGGAGCACCGCGTCCTGCCGGGCCATGCGCTCCTGCGCCCTCCAGATCTGATTCGCCTGCACCTGGAGGTCGGCGAGGTGGCGCACTCGGTTGGCCTCGAGGCGCTCGATGACCGGGTTGGCGTCCCAGGGGCGCAGATGCTCTGCCAGCCCGTCCGCCCACGGCGCATCGCCGTGCCACACAACGCCGAAGCCGAAGAACGCCGGCACTCGGGCGAAGCAGAGGCCATCGCCCTCGGCGACGAAGTCCTCGACCGCCGCGCGAACGCCGTTGTGGGCTCCTCCCTCCCTGGCGGCAGAGCGCGGGTACGGTAGGCCACCTGGTCGCAGGCCCGAGTCGCCCGGGTACAGCCCCCGGCTCTCGTCCGATCCCGCAACCGGATGCCGGTACTCGCCGGGGATCAGCTTGGCATCGAAGTAGTCGTCACGGTAGGCGTGCGGCCAGCTTACGTCGTGGAACATCAGGAGCGGCAGCCTCGCCCCCGGTGCTCGCTCCGCCACCAGGCGTAGCTCCTCCCTGACCGTCCAGTAGTTGTGGTCCCCGTCGATGATGATGGCGTCCGGGAGGTCGATGTGCGGCAATGCCTCAAGGCTCGTCTGGCGAACGAGCTCGAGCTCGTCTCGGTCTTGGTGGAGCTTGACCAAGCCAGGCTGAGGAGAAGGATCTATGGCAGTTACCCGTGCCTCGCTCTCGGCGGCCCAGTCCACGAGCAAGCGGGTCAGGTCGCCGGCATACGCGCCGACCTCGCAGACCGACCGGACACGGGCGACATCGAGGCAAGGGATCAAGACCTCGGCCACGTTGGCGAGAGAGGTCGACCACGTGCCCAGCGGGTCGGCGTAGGAGGCGAGATCGAGCTGGGTCTGTGTCATGGGCTGCGGCAGTCTAGCCCTTAGCCTGTCGACGGCGGGCTGGACCGTGACGAGGCCGACGAGCTCGTGGAGCGCTACCAGCAGGTCGCCACGCACCTGTCGGTGCTGCGGTCGGCCGCACCCGACCCGACCCTCGTGGCTCACCTGTCCTCACTGCTCGCCCAGGCGCGCAACCGCTCCGTGGGCACTCGCGTGAGCAGCTGGCGCGGGGTCGGGCTGTTCTTCACCAACCGCTTCCCGGCCGCGCTCTACCGGCTGAGGTTCTGGTGGCTGGGTTGCTCTGGTCGCCAACGTGGTCGTCATCGCGGTGATGATCGGGTGGTTGCTCGACCATCCCAATGTCGAGCAGAGCCTCCTGTCGCCGGCAGAGGTCGACCAGCTGGTCGAGAACGACGTCGAGGGCTACTACAGCCAGTACGCCGCAAGCCATTTCGCCCTGCAGGTCTGGGTGAACAACGTGTGGGTCACCGCGCTCTGCCTCGGCTTGGGCATCCTCGGCCTGCCGCTGGTCAAGGTGCTGTACGACAACATCGTGAACCTGGCGATCATCGGGTCGATCATGATGCGCCACGACCGCGGCGAGCTGTTCTGGGGGCTGATCCTGCCCCACGGGCTGCTCGAGCTGACGGCGGTCTTCGTGGCCGGCGGCGTGGGGTTCCGGCTGTTCTGGTCGTGGGTCGAGCCCGGCGACCATGTCGCGTTCCCAGGCGCTCGCTCGCGAGGGGCGCACCGCAGGTACGGTCGCGCTCGGGCCTGGTCGTCGTACTCCTGGTGAGCGGAGTGATCGAGGCGTTCGTGACGCCGTCCGGCCTGCCCACCTGGGCCCGCGTCGGCATCGGCGTCCTCGCCGAGGCGGCGTTCTTCACCTATGTGTTCACCCTCGGCCGGGCGGCGTACCTGCGCGGTGAGACCGGCGACATCGACGCCTCACTCCTCGAAGACCGGGTGGCCTCTCAAGGCTGATCGTTGGTCTAGCCCGGCACGAGCCGGCCTCGATCCACCGGCCGCCGGGACTACGACCAGCGCCAGCGGCGGCCCTACGCTGTGCGATTGTGCGAGTCGGACTGCTCGGCACGGTGCAGGTCGAGGTCGACGGCACCGACCGAACCCCGACGGGCAAGCGCGAGCGCGCCCTGGTGGCGATGCTCGCGCTGACTCCGGGGGAGAGGTGGCGGCCGACGAGGTGTCCGCCGGGCTGTGGGGTGCACTCATGCCGCCGGCGGGAGCACTCGACGCGCTGGTGGAGCGGGTACGCACCGACTGCGCCGGGCCGGCCCTCGAGTCGGGCCCCGAGGGCCTGAGCTGGCGGTCGACGCCGCGGACGTCGACGCGCTCGAGGCCGAGCAGCTGGCCGACCAGGCCCGGGACCAGTCGGCCAACGAGCAGCCCTGGGAGGCACTGGGACTCGCTGGACAAGGCCCTGGCCGCGTGGCGCGGTCCGGTGCTGTCGGGTGTGGACGACGTACCTTTCGCGCGCGCCGGCCGTCGAGCGGTACGACGAGCTGCGCCACACCCTGACCGAGGAGCGGTTCGAGCTGCTCTTCCGGCTCGACCGTGCGGCCCAGGCCATCGACGAGCTGCGCGCCGCACCGGTGAGCACCCCACCCGTGAGCGCTACTGGGGCCAGCTGATGACCGCCCTGCACCGCGAGCACCGCAGCCAGGAGGCGCTGGAGGTGTACGCCGACGCGCGGGCCGTGATGGCCGACGAGCTGGGCATCGAGCCCAGCGAGGCCCTCCAGCGCATCGAGGCCGCGATCCTGCTGGAGGACCCGGCGCGCGACCCCGAGCTGGAGACCACCCGGTGCCCCGCGCCGCCCGGCTGCCGGTCCCGCGCACCCCGACCTACGGCCGCGACGAGCTCGTCGCCCACGTGGTGCACAGCCTGAACGATCCCGACACCCGGCTGGTGACGCTGACCGGGTTGGGCGGCAGCGGCAAGACGCGGGTCGCCACCGTGGCGGCCATCGCGCTGCGCGACGACGCCGGTCAGGCGGTGCACTACCACGAGGTCACCGAGCGCGAGACCGCCGACGACGTGGTCGCGGCGGTCGAGTCGATCGTCGGCGAGGAACATGCGGACGGGCTGGCCGAGGAGCGGCCGTGGTCGTGCTGGACAACGTCGACGCCTGCCCCGACGGCTCCGACGCGGTCTCGCGGATCCTCGATGCCCTGCCGTCCTTGGTGCTCCTGGCGACCTGCCGCGTGCCGTTGCGGCGGCGTTCGGAACACACCGTCGTGGTGCCGCCCCTCGCGGTGCCCGAGCGCGGCGCGTCGCCCGGCGAGATCGAGGACAGTCCGGCCGTCCAGATGTTCCTCCGCGTGGCCGAGCAGGCCGATGGAGGAGGGCGACCCGAGGGAGCCAGCAGGAGGGCCCTGGCCGAGGTGTGCCGACTGCTGGACGGATCGCCGTTGGCCATCGAGCTCGCGGCCGCGCGGGTGCGGCTGATGGGACTGGACGGGCCTGCGAGAGAGCCTGGAGTCGGGCCTGGAGCTGCTCAGGACGACGGCTCCCGACGTGCCCGAGCGCCAGCGTGCGGTGGCGACCACGATCGCGTGGAGCCATGACCGGCTCGGCGAGAACGCCCGGCAGCTGTGCCGGCGGTGGTGATCTTCGAGCGGGCCTTCACCCTGGAAGCCGTGGAGGCAGTGGCCTCCGACGTGCGGCGACGTCATCGAGCTGCTCACCCAGGTGATGGAGGCCGGCCTCATCCGCCCGTTGATCGGCCGGATCCGGATCGGCTTCGTGATGCCGGTGACCGTCCGCACGTTCGTACGCCGCCTGGTCATACGACCCGCGCGAGAACGACGCCCCGAGGCTCGCCCTCGCCGGTACCTGATCGAGCACGTGGAGCGCTGGCGGGTCGACCTCGACCAGGCCGAAGGACCCCTCGCCCTGGCGCGCTTCCTCGACGTGGGCTCCAGACGTCCACGCCTGCATCGAGGCGGCGCTGCGACTGGGCCGGATCGAGGAGGGCGTCCCTCACTCACCCTGGCCTCGGGACCGTTCTGGGTCGGCGGCCGGCGAGCTGCGGCAAGGACTCGCCCGGACCCGCGAGGTGCTCAAGCACGCGCCGGCAAGCTCCCAGGAGGCCGGACGCCTGCACGAGCAGGCCGCCCGGCTGGCCTACCACCTCAACGACTACGACGACGCCCTGACCGAGTTCGAGCGGGCCCGGCGATCGCGGAACCGCTGGGCGATGAGCCCACGGTCGCCTCGAGCCAGATCTTCAGCGGCGGCATCCTCCTGGTGACCGGTGAGATCGACCGGGGTCGGAGCTGGCCCGGTCGGCGCCGAGTCTGCGGCTCGTCTCGACCTCTACCCGCTCGTCGCCGAGGGCGCTCAGCGTGCGGGCGATCGCCCACGCGGTCTCGGGTGACTTCGAGAACGAGCGGGAGATGCACCTCGGCCCGGCTGGCCGTGGCCCGCGCCCACGGTGACGTGGCCCGGACGGCTGATGCCCTGGAGGTGCTGGCCGAGATCGCCCTCGACGAGGCGGACGCGGCCACCGCGCGTTCCTACGCCGAGGAGGCGCTCGCCATCGCCCAGCCCGGCCTGCCCGTCGAGGCCCGCGAGGCGCTCATCGCCCTCGCCCGGGCAGCGGTCGCCGAGAGGGGACCTCACCAGCGCGGCGGCCACGCTCGGGCAGGCCTTCGAGGCGGCCGAGAAGATCGGCCAGAAGCTGGCGATCGCCCAGTGCTACCGCGTCGCCGCGTGCCTGGCCGCGGCGCGCCACGAGCACGGCGACGGCCGTGCGGCTGTTCGCTGCCGCCCACCGGCTGCGACCGCCTGAGAGCGGCACCGACGTGCCGATGGAGGCGGACCTGCCCGGAGGACTGGACGCCGCTCGTTCATGTCCCTGGGTCCTGAGGGCTTCGCGCGTGAGTGGACGGTGGGGT
>CAWKKJ010000019.1:0-109965 GCA_963850205.1 uncultured Thermoleophilaceae bacterium
CGACTGTCATCGATGATGGCAAGGCCCGTTCGAAATCGTCAAGTTCCGCGCCGGTGATCAACGGCCTGCAGGTCCTCGGCCACCAAGAGCCCGCGCGCGTCTCTGTGGTGACGACTGCCTTGTGACGGAAGCGGTGACGAGGCGCGCCCAAGCGAACAGACGCCCAGGCTCATGACGCGAACGCGATCCGTTCCTTGGCGATCTCGGAGAAATTGCGGTCCGCGCGATCCGACCGCTCGAGTGTCTCCTGGAACTCCTGCCAGCTCAGGGCGAGCAGCTCAACGTCGTCGACCGCGCTTACGGTCGCTGTCCTTCGCGTCTCGGCGAGGATCCCGACCTCGCCGAAGAACTGCCCCCGCCCGAGCCTCGCGAGCTTGACCTCGTCGCGCTCGGCGCCACGGCGGCTGATGGCGACCTCGCCCTTCGTGATGATGAAGAAGCGGTCCGCCGGGTCGCCCTCGGCGACGATCGTCTCACCAGGGGCGAACGACACCCTTTCGGCGCTCTCCTCGAGCGAGTCGAGCTCCGGGCCGATGAGGTCGGGGAACACCTTCGCAAGCCAATCGTCCTTGCTAGTGAGGGTCGGATCGCCTGGCGACCAGTCAGCCGGGCACAGCGCCCCGGTGCGAAAGGCGCGCAAGACCCGCAGCACGTCGTCGACGCTTCGTCCGACGTCGTGTGCGGTGATGCTCATGTGCACCAGCACGCCGTCCGGGTCGATGATGAAGGTGCCGCGATGCGCGGCTCCGTCCTCGAGCAGCACGCCGAAGGAATGGCTCAGCTCGCGCAAGCTGTCGGCGATCACCGGATAGCGGACCTCGGCGAGACGTGGATCGATCTCAAACCAGGCCTTGTGGCTGAAGCAGCTGTTGGTGCTCGCCGCGAGCAGCACCGCGCCCTCGCGGATGAAGTCGTCGTGGCGTTTCGCGAAGGCCGCGAGCTCCGTCGGGCAGATGAGCGTGAAGTCGCCCGGGTAGAAGAACAGGACGACCCAACTGCCGCGGTGACTCGAGAGCTCGAACACGATCGGCGCGGGCTCTCCGCGGACGTACGCCTGCACGCTGTGATCGAAAACGGGCTGGCCGACTCTGAGCGCCACTCTTAACCACCTTTGATCCTGCGCTTGGGCGAAGTGCCCATCGGCATGGCCGATCAGGGCCTTCCGCTAGTAGATGTGCAACTTGTCCAGGAGCGCGATCGGGTCATCGAGCGACTGGAACAGATCCTTGTTGTTCTTGATCATCTTGCTTTGCATGTACACGTGGAGCCAATGCTTGTAGATGTAAAGCTCATACCGCTGGAGTAAGTCGTGACGTGCGAGGTGCGGCTGCGCGATGAGTCCCGCTAGGAACATCGCACACTCGAAACCCAGCGAGATCGACTGAAAGTAGGGAGAGCCGATCGCCGAGTCGCCGGCCAAGAACACCGGCGTGGTTACGAACGGGTGGTCACTCGGGTCCGCCGTGGCCCACTGGCGGCTGGTTGCATTACGCGCCCGGTAAAGGTTGAGGGGAATCCGGATGACCTCGAGGTCGCCGATGAGCTCGCCGTGTGTCTCCTGCTTGATCTTGTCGATGAACCGATCCATCGACTGGGCGACATTCGGAAAGTTGCCGCGAAGCCACTCGCCGTCGAACTGTTTCGGCATCGCCTCGTACTCGTCGGCGGTGATGGTGACGATGCCCGTGACGTGGCTGACGGCTCCGTCGTAGCACACGCGGTGGACCATGGGAATGAACTTGTAGTGCGGGTTCTCGACGTTCTTGTAGTACTTGCAGTACTCGTTACAGACATACGTCTGGCCGTAGAGGAACGTGACGACGAGCGCGTGCTCGATTACGAAGTTCAGCGTGTTCGCGCCCCCGTCCACGTCGCCAGAGCCGGGTGCCAGGTGATCTCGAAGCAGCGACCTGCTCCCCGTGCAATCGATCAGCACGTCTCCCGGCTCGAGCATCGCGATCGCGTCCTCCGCCGTCACAGCGGCCGCGGTCCGCTCCACCGGATTCGAGCCGCGTGCATCGATCAGATCGCTGAGTGAGCGTTCGATCTCGTTGAGCGGGCAGAAACCCCGCGTCCATTGGCGAAGTAGCGCCATCAGGTCGGAAGGAATGGACTGTCTGAACGCTAGGCCCTCTGCCAGCTCCTCTGGATCGAAGACGGCCTCGACGGTGTCTCCATCGGAGTGGTCGGCGCGGTAGCCCTCGACCGAATCCGCGACGAGGTACGAAGCGAGCCGGACCATCCGGGTACGGGTGTACTCGCGGCGCTTCTCATACAGCCGCACGGACAGACCGTCCATTCCCTGGAGCAATGCCGTCATCAGGAGCCCGACAGGTCCTGCGCCGAGGACGTGCACTCGGCCTCCGGAACGCAAGGTCTCGAGGGTTTCGAAACCGGACTGCGGGTGCATCCGCCTCCTCGCTTGGGCCAGTCGCGGATCGCAGGGGACCGGGAATCTACCAGCCGGGGCTTTGAGCCACCTCGTGCAGGCCGCTCCGCGGCCGGGCGTCCGCCTTCTCTGTGTTAGGCGACCCCTGCCGGGTCGACCTTTGTCAAGACCGGTCGAAGTGTGGGCCACTGGCGCCGGTTGAAAAGTGGTCCACCAGGGGTCAGCGTGTCCCCGGAGCCGAGCCGTAGGCGAGGCGGAGCGGACTGGCTGACCGGCTGTTAGGCGTTCTGCGGGTCAGGCTCGGCGGTGGCCGTGCGCGTGCGGTGGGCTGTGTGGCGGCCGAAGCGTGTTAACCGGAGACTCGGGTAGCGCGAGCACAGCTCGCGGCGGGTACCACGCTGGCTCGCTCGCGTCCGGGACGGCGGCGCGCTTCAACCTGGCCGGCGGCGCGCCGGACAGGCGGCCCCAGCCTTCCGATCCGCAAGGAAAGGCTCCTCGGCAGGCTTAACAGGCACGCAACTTCGAGGCCCGTTAGTCAGGAAACATCACGTCACGAATGATGGCGAGGCGGGGTCGAAATCGTCAGGTTCCGCCTCGAGCCCTCAAACTGGTCGGTCGGCCCGAGGGTGCCGTTAAGTGCTTGGACGTCCGGCGAGCCGACCGCGCTTCCGCCTGACTTGCACTGCACCCTCAGAAGTGGCTGCCTGACGCCCAGCGCGTCCTCGCTGGCCGCGATGTCGACGCCCCGGTCGGCGCCCGGCGGTGAGACCTGGTTGGAATAGCCCATGGCCTCCAACAGCCAGCCACAGAACCCGGCGAACCCAGCGCCCTTGGCCGTTGCCACGCGTCCGCGCCGGTCCCACAGCCCGTTCGCGCTGGCCGCCGCGCCGGGCACCCGCTGAGTGGTCCGGCACGATCGAGCGCTATGCCTCGACTAGCACGATCAGGGTGTCGGCCCGAACGCCGTCGTGAGCCATCGCATCGGCGGCTTCCTGGGACCGCATCGCCGTCTGAAACGCGTCCATGTCGGGAACGTCGGCGAGCAGCGCCGCGCGATTCGGGTTCTCCGGGTCGAGGAACGTTCGGACGCTGATGCCGAGGGGGCCGAAAAACTCCTCGCGCTTCGGTGAGGCGAGCCAATGCTCGCGGTCATCTATCTCGTGGTACGCGATCACCATCGGCATCGCAACCTCCCTTTGGGCCGTTTCGACCCCGCCGGTGCTTCGTCCCACCCTCGGGGTCACTGCCGCCGACTCTGAAGGAATGGCGAACCGCATGCAACCGCAGAGGCCACGGCGCGCGCTGCCGGACCCCGCGCCCGCCCAAGGGCGCCCGGTTTGCGTTCTACGCCACCGTCGGAGCGAGGGAGCGCTGCCGTCAAACACCTACCGGCGATACTGAGGGCGTGAGTGAGCGCAACGTGCTCGGGGGGCCTGGAGCCCTAAGGCATGGACGCCGTCATCGCCGCGACGGACACCGACGCGGCCGGCGAAGCAATGGCGCATGACGGCCTCCTACCCGAGACGCTCGTGATCCTCGTGGAGGCGTAACGGCCCAATCCGAGGCACCAATGAGCGCCGCGACGGGTGGTCAGCAGCAGCCTGTCCTGGGACTCCCATTGCCGTGCGAAGATCGGATGCATGCACGAACGACAGATGCCGCCTTCCTCTCGGCGTGTCGACGTGCCTGAGGCCGTGCGAATATAGATCCTCGCGACCGAGCACTGGAGCCTGCTCGCGACAAGGAGCATCACGTACGGCGCGGTCTACAGCCGGACGAGCATCTTTCTGACCGTCGTGTCCGCGGCCGTCGTCGCGTTGGACCCTGGTCGCCCAAGCGACCGAGTCCGGCGACGCCTTCTACACATTTGCACTTCTCGTTCTTCCGGTTGCTCTCTTCACCGGGGTGACGGATCATACATCCGCATCGTCGATGCACGAATCGAGGACTTCTGGCTCGTGTCCGGCATGAATCGTCTCCGTCACGCGTACCTCGAGACCGCACCCGAGCTCGAGCCGTATTTCGTCACGGCCCATCACGACGATCAGGAAGGTCTGTACGAGACGTACGGCCCACACACCGAGATGCGGCTCTACCGCCTGCTCGCCAGCACGTCCATGCTCGTCGGGGTGGTCGACGCCGCTCTCGCCGGGGTGGTCGGGGGCCTGCTCGGAAGGGCCGTGGGCGCAGGATCCGAGCTCAGCCTTCTCATCGGTGTGTGCGTGATCTCGATTGCTTGTCTACGCGAGCAGGCGGATCCTCGAGCGCGGGCGCTGCTCGCTCGAGCCCGCTTCCCACGATAGGTCGAAGACGATACGACGACACGGGCAACCAGGGCCGCTTGCACGCTGCAACGCGCCCCGACATTGTCGTCCAGGGCGACCGCGAGCTCTGACCTGAACTGGCCTCAAGGGACCTAAACGACAAGCGCCCGGCTAATTGATGTGCAGCTTGTCCAGCAGCGCGAGCGGGTCGTCGAGCGACTCGAACAGGTCCTTGTTGTGCTTGATCATCTTGCTGCGCATGTAGACGCGAAGCCACTGCTTGTAGATGTACAGCTCATAGCGATCGAGCATCTCTCGTAGCCGGGCGCACCACGCTTCGATGAGGACCGCGAAGGGTGCCGAACTCCTGCTGCGCTACTGGGGCGGCGACGGCAATCCGCGGCGGCCCCGGCGAAGTGCTAGAGCTGGCAATGATCGGCGGGATCGTCGTCGCGAAGCTCACCCTCACGCGCCGCCACAACAACCCTTACTCCTAACTGGAGCGGCTGGAGAACGGACTCCAGCCGGTCCCAGAGAGCCCCGCGAACAGCAGATCGCGGGGGGCGCCAACAGGCCTCTAGAGAGGGACTACTGACAAGTCGTGACCCTGGCACTGACAAGTCGTGACGTTTCCTCTGACATTTCGGTGACTCTCGACAGCTCAGCCGCAGCCCGTGTTGTTCCCGCAGCTCGAGCACGTGTAGCACGAGCCGGTGCGCTGCATCATGCCGCCGCACTGGGCGCAGGCCGGGCCCAGGTCCAGGCCGGCCAGCCTCGCCGGGACTGCCGGGGGCTCGTCGGTGAGCGCGGCCGCCGCGGGCTGGGGTGTGGCCGGCGCCGGTGAGCCGTTGCCGCCGCCGCCATTGGTGGGCTCGGGCGGGGGCCCGGCCGTGTCGTCGCGCATCAGCGCCTCCTGCGACGCCTTCCGCGCGCGCACCTCGGGCGTGAGGATGCCGAGCTCCTCGTGCAGGTCGGCGTCGCCGAAGCGGGAGGCCAGCCAGCGCATGATGTAGTCGGGCATCGACTTCGCGAACGGGATCTCCGGGTTGCCGGTGTAGCCCTCGGGCTCGAAGCGCATGTAGCGAACTTGCGCACCAGCGTCTCCAGCGGCACGCCGTACTGGAGGCCGATCGAGATCGAGGTGGCGAACGCGTTCATCATGCCCCTCATCGTCGAGCCCTCCTTGCCCACGTCGGTGAGGAAGATCTCGCCCAGCGAGCCGTCGTCGTACATGCCGGCGGTGATGTAGCCCTCGTGGCCGGCGATGGAGAACTTGTGGGTGATCGACTGGCGCTCGCGCGGCATCCGGCGCCGCACCGGCCGCGGCTCCTCGACCGGCGCCGCCGCGGCGGCCTCGGCCTCGGCGTCCTTCTTGTCGCCCGCCTCGGTCTTCAGCGCCTGCGCCGTCTTCGAGCCGTCGCGGTAGATGGCCAGCGCCTTCAGCCCGAGCTTCCAGCCCTCGGTGTAGATGCCGGCGACGTCCTCCACCGTGACCGACTCGGGCAGGTTCACCGTCTTCGAGATCGCGCCCGAGATGAAGGGCTGCGCCGCGGCCATCATCTTGACGTGGCCGAGCGGCGAGATGGCCCGCTCGCCGACGGCCACGTCGAACACCGGCAGGTGCTCGTCGCGCAGACCGGGCGCGCCGACCACCGTGGCGTTGTCCGCCAGGTGCGCCTCGATCGCCTCGATGTCCGGCTGCGAGTAGCCGAGCGTCTCCAGCGCCAGCGGCACCGTGCGGTTGACGATCGTCATCTGCCCGCCGCCCACCAGCTCCTTGTACTTGACCAGCGAGAAGTCGGGCTCGATGCCGGTGGTGTCGCAGTCCATGAGGAACGAGATCGTGCCCGTGGGGGCGAGCACCGTGGCCTGCGCGTTGCGGTAGCCGTTCTGAGCGCCGACGTCGACGGCCTCGTCCCACGCCCGCCGCGCGGCGGCGAGGAGCTCGGTGTCGGTGGCGAGCGAGTCGTCGATCGCGTACGCCGCCTCGCGGTGCTTGCGCATCACGTGGTTGTGCGGGTCGCGGTTCTCCTCGTAGCGCTCGTAGGGCCCGAGCGCGCCCGCCACCTCGGCCGAGGTGCGGTAGGCGCGGCCGGTCATGAGCGCGGTGATGGCGCCGCCGAGCGCGCGGCCGCCGTCCGAGTCGTAGGCCAGGCCGTTCGCCATCAGCAGCGCGCCGAGGTTGGCGTAGCCGAGGCCGAGCTGGCGGAAGGCGCGGGCGTTGCGGCCGATCTCCTCGGTCGGGTAGCTCGACGGCCCGACCACGATCTCCTGCGCCAGGATCATCACGTCGACGGCGTGCTCGAAGGACTCGACGTCGAACGTGCCGTCGGCGCGGCGGAACTTCATGAGGTTGAGCGAGGCGAGGTTGCAGGCCGAGTCGTCGACGTGCATGTACTCGCAGCACGGGTTCGACGCGTTGATGCGCCCCGAGTTCGGGCAGGTGTGCCACTCGTTGATGGTGGTGTCGTACTGGACGCCCGGATCGGCGCAGCGCCAGGCGGCGTCGGCGATCTGCTCGAGCAGGTCGCGCGCCGGCAGCGCTCGATCACCGAGCCGTCCTTGCGCGCGGTGAGCTCCCACTCCTCGCCGCGCTCGGCCCGCTCCATGAACTCGTCGGTGACCCGCACCGAGTTGTTCGCGTTCTGGTACTGGATCGAGGCGAAGTGCTCGGAGTCGAGCCGCATGTCGAAGCCGGCGTCGCGCAGCGCCACCGCCTTCTCCTCCTCGCGCGCCTTGCACCAGATGAAGTCGAGGACGTCCGGGTGGTCGACGTCGAGCACGACCATCTTGGCCGCGCGGCGGGTCTTGCCGCCGGACTTGATCGTGCCGGCCCAGGCGTCGGCGCCGCGCATGAACGAGACCGGGCCGCTGGCCAGGCCGCCCTTCGAGAGGTGCTCCTTGGAGGCCCGGATGCTGGAGAGGTTGATGCCCGACCCCGAGCCGCCGCGGAAGATCATGCCCTCCTTGGTGTTCCAGTCGAGGATGGACTCGATCGTGTCCTCGACGCTCAGGATGAAGCAGGCCGAGCACTGCGGCTGCTCCTCGAAGCCCACGTTGAACCACACCGGCGAGTTGAAGGCCGCCATCTGGTGGAGCAGGATGTGGGTGAGCTCGTCCTCGAACGCCTGGGCGTCCTCGTCGCTCGCGAAGTAGCCGCCCTCGCGGCCCCAGGCGGCGATCGTGCCCGCCACGCGGCCGATCATCTGCTTGACCGAGGACTCGCGCTCCGGCGAGCCCAGCCGGCCGCGGAAGTACTTCTGGGCGACGATGTTGGTCGCGTTCTGCGACCAGCTCATCGGGAACTCGACCCCGCGCTGCTCGAAGGCGGGGCTCGCGGGATCGCCGATCAGGGCGTCGCGGATCTCCCACTCGACGCAGTCGAACGGGTGCATGCCGGCTTCCGTGAAGCGCCGCGGAACGGTGACCCCGTCACCGGCTGCGGTGATGGCGGGGGCGGCGGCGCTACGGCTGTCTGACATGACTTCTCCTCGGGTCTCTTGTGGTCGCGACCCCCCTCGCGGGGGAACGACCGATGCTGCTCTGCGGATCGGACGGATCGAGAGCCAGCTGGTCGGCCCCCGGCAGGGGCTCCTCCTTGAAGCGCCGGACGACCGCCTCGAGCTCGTCGAGGTCGGCCAGGTTGCGGTAGACCGAGGCGAACTGGATGGCCGCCACCGGGTCGAACCGGGCCAGCCCGCGCTCGGCCAGGTCGCCGACCTGATCGGCCTCCACCTCGGGACCGCCGCTGCGCACCTCGGCGGCGATCGACTCGGCCAGCTCCTCGAGCTGCTCGTCGCTCACCGGCCGCTTGTTGGCCGCCCGCACCAGCCCGCGCAGCAGCTTCTGGCGGTCGAAGCGCTCGCGGCGGCCGTCGCGCTTGACGACGCTCACGGCCGGCTCCTCGGCGCGCTCGTAGGTGGTGAAGCGGTTGCCGCACTGCTCGCACTCGCGCCGGCGCCGCACGGCGTCGCCCGGCTCGCTGAGGCGGGAGTCGACCACCCGGGTCGCGTCGAAGGAGCAGTAGGGACAACGCACAACACACGTAATTCTACTACGTGTAGTGCTCCAGTCCTTCTCCAACCACTACATGTTGTGCCCGCTCTATGCGAGGAGAACGTCGTTTCGCGCCGCCATCGCGGCGAAGTCCGCGGGGTCGGTTCGCCCCAGCTCGCGCAGGTAGCGCTCGAGGCCGCCCGGCGCCGTGACGTTGAGGAAGCGCACCGGCTCGTCGCCCGGGTTCGAGACCGTGTGGCGATTGCCCGGCGGGACGAACGCGTAGCTGCCCGGCGCCCGCCTGGTGCTCCTCCTCGCCGAGCAGCACGGTGAGCGTGCCCTCGAGCACGTAGAAGGAGTCGGTGAGCCGCTCGTGGCGGTGGGGCGGCGGCCCGGGGTCTCCCGGCGGCGAGCTCGAACTCGACCACGGCGACCGAGCCCAGCCCGTCGTCCGCTCCGGCCAGGATCAGGCCGGCGGCGCCGGGGCCCGGAGCGATCGGCTCGCCCTCGCCGTGCCGCAGCAACAGCCCGTCGCTTGCCGGCCGCCCGCCGTCCGCGGGCGGGTCGTGCTGGTCGAAGGTCGGGTCGTTCCTGCGCAGCCACTCCTCGAAGCCGCAGCCGGGAGCGTGGATGTTGAGCCAGCGCGCCCCCTCGGCGCGGTAGCGGTGGACGACGTCGGGCGGAGCGAGCGCGAAGTCGCCGGGCGCAAGCGGATGCTCCTCGTCGCCGATCAGGACGCTGAAGTCGCCCTCGAGCACCCGGAACGCCGTCGGCGTGGTGGTGATGGACGTGAGGCTCGGTTGATCCGGCGCCGGCCGTCTCGGTGAGGACCAGGGCCTCGCTCACGCACTTGATGCGGATCCTGCCGCCGATGTCCTCGCCCTCGCCGGGGCCGAGCAGATGTGGAGCGTCGGTCATCGGAGCCCCTTTCGCCGCTCGACCTCCGCCTCCGTCGGCTCGTCGAAGGCGAACGATCCCGTGGTGAGCTCTCCGGCCGGCCGGTAGGTCGCGAGCATCACGCCGTTGGGCGTGATCGTGTGGTCCACGAGCTCCAGGCCCGCCGCGTGCGGGCCGTCGCCGAACAGCCGCTTACCCGGACCGACCAAGACCGGGAAGATCTTCAGCTGGAACTCGTCGACGAGGTCATTCGCAAGCAGCGTTTGGATCAGGTTCCCGCTGCCGTGCACCTGCAGCTCCGGCCCGTCCTCCTCCTTGAGCCGGGCGACCCCGCTGGGAACGTCGCCCTCGATCAGCTTCGAGTTGTCCCAGTCCAGCTTGTCGAGCGTCGTCGAGGCCACGTGCTTGGTGGCGGCGTTCAGCACTTCCGCGGTCGGGTCGTCGGCATGCGGCCAGTGCGCCGCGAAGATCTCATAGGTCTTGCGGCCGAGGAGGAGGTCGAAGGGATGCCCCATCCACTCGTCCATCTTCTCGCCGATCACGTCGTCCCAGTAGTTGACGGCCCAGCCGCCATGGGCGAAGCCGCCGGTGGGGTCCTCCTCGGGTCCACCGGGCGCCTGCATGACGCCGTCGAGGGTCACGAAGGTTCCTACGACAAGGTTGCGCATGGCCCCAAAGCTACGCGGCTCAGGCCCAGCCGCCGTAATCCCGCTCAGTGAACGGGTCGCCCTGCCGTTCGGGCTCCGGCCCCTCGACCTCGTCCGCAAAGCGCTCGGCATCGTCCTGCGGCTCGTAGCCCAGCCGCGTGTAGGCGGCCCGCGCGTTCCACCAAGAGCGCGTATTCGCCGAAGCGCCGTAGGCCACCAGGAAGGAGATGTCCGGCGCGCTCAGGGAGGCCCGCACCAGCCGCACGGCGTCGCCGTGGCTCAGCCAGATCGCCAGGTGGCTGGGCTCGCGCGGACGCTCCTGGAAGGCTCCGATCCGAAGGCAGATCGCCTCGAGGCCGAAACGGTCGGAGTACATGCGGGCCAGGGCCTCGCCGAAGACCTTGCTCACGCCGTAGAGACCGTCGGGCCGCACCGGCTCGACGCCGGCGAGCCGCTTGTCCACCGGGTAGAAGCCGGTCACGTGGTTGGAGCTCGCGAACACCACCCGCCGCACGCCCGTCCGGCGGGCGGCGTCGAAGACGTTGAAGGTGCCGACGAAGTTCGGCTCGAGCAGCTCGTCGAAGCCCAGCTCGCCCGGCGCGGCTGCCAGGTGAACCACGGCCTCCACGCCCGCCATGGCCCGCTCGACCGCCTCCCGGTCGGTCAGCTCGGCGGGCACGAAGGTCTCCGAGCCGGTCGGCGGCTCCTCGGGCGGCCGTCGGTCGCTGAGGCGCAGCTCCTCGAGCTCGTCGCGCAGCCCGGGTCGCAGGCAGGAGCCGATGCCGCCGCTCGCGCCGGTCAGGAGCACGCGGCGGTAGAGCACCTTGGTCAGCGCAGCGAGGCGAGCGTGCGCTCGAGTCCGTCCTCGAGCCCCACCTTCGCCTCCCAGCCCAGTTCGTCACGCGCGCGCGAGGCATCGAGGGCGATGTGCATCACCTCACCGGGGCGCTGCGGCGCCTGCTCGGGGACCAGGTGGCCCAGCGACTGCAGCGCGTCCACCAGGTCGACCACGCTCACCTCGCGCCCGAGCCCGACGTTGAACGGGCCGGTCGCGTCCGATTCGGCGGCCAGCAGGTTGGCCTCCACCACGTCGCCGACGTACACGTAGTCCCGGGTCTGGCGACCGTCGCCGAAGATCGTCGCCGGTGCTCCCTCCAGCAGCTTGCCGCAGAAGATGGCGATCACACCGGCCTCGCCGAGCGGGTCCTGCCGCGGCCCGTACACGTTGCCGTAGCGCAGCGACACGGTCGACAGCCCGTGCAGCCGGTTGAAGATCTCGCAGTACTGCTCGGCGCAGAACTTGGACAGGCCGTAGGGCGCCTCGGGCGCGACCGGATGGTCCTCGGGCGCCGGGATCGTTCTCCCCTCGCCGTAGATCGCGCCGCCCGAGGAGGTGTTGACCACCCGCGGGACCCCGGCCGACTGGGCGGCCTGAAGCACGTTGATCGTGCCCTCGACGTTGGTGCGGGAGTCGAAGGCCGGGTCGGCGACCGACTTGCGCACGTCGATCTGCGCGGCCAGGTGGAAGATCGCCTCGGGGTTCACCCGGGCGACCAGGTCGTTCACCGCCGCGGCGTCGCGGATGTCGCCGTCCACCAGCTCCGCCCGCTCGGCCTGGTCGAGGTTCTCGCGACGGCCGGTGGACAGGTCGTCGAGCACGGTCACCTCGTCGCCGCGGGCGAGCAGCGAGTCGACCACGTGTGAGCCGATGAAGCCGGCGCCGCCGGTTACGAGTGCTCTCATGGGTGCGCCATCGTAGTGGCAGCGAGCCCGCCCGCGGGCGCTGCTAGCGTCGCCGCCCGATGCGCGGCCTTTTCGTCACCTTCGAGGGCATCGACCGCTCCGGCAAGACCACCCAGGCCGACCTGCTCTGCCGCGCCCTGGGCGACGCCGCTCTCGGCGTGCGCGAGCCCGGCGGCACCGACGCCGGCGAGCGCGTGCGGACCATCCTCAAGGACGCCACCGTCCCCCTCGCCCCCGAGACCGAGGCGCTGCTGTTCGCCGCCGCCCGGGCCGAGCTGGTGGGCCAGGTGATCCTGCCGGCTCTGGCCGAGGGCCGCGTGGTGGTCTCCGACCGCTTCCTCGACTCCTCCCTCGCCTACCAGGGCGGCGCCCGCGGCCTGGGAATCGAGGACGTGGCGCACATCAACCGCTTCGCCACCCGCTCGCTGCGCCCCGATCTCACCTTTCTGCTCGAGATCGACCCCGCCACCGCCGCGGCCCGCGCGGGGGAGAGCGACCGCTTCGAGGACGAGGGCGCCGCGCTGCAGGAGGCCGTGTTCGCCGCCTACGAGCGCCTGATCGAACTCGATCCCGAGCGCTGGCGCCGGATCGACGCCGGGCGCGGTCCCGACGAGGTCCACGCCGACGTGCTCGCCGAGGTCGAGGCCCTGCGCAGCGGGACCGCGGCATGAGCACGGCCGCTCTGGCCGGCACCGAGGACCATCCCCAGGCCCGCATCGTGCTGGCGGGCGCTCTGGCCGGGCACGCCCTCGCACGCCTACCTCTTCCACGGGCCCGCGGGCACCGGCAAGCGCACGGTGGCCCGGGCCTTCGCCGCCGAGCTGCTCGCCGAGGGGTCCGATGATCCCGACGCGGTGCGCCTGCGGGTGGAGCACGGCACCCACCCCGACCTCACCTGGGTGCGGCCGACGGGCGCGCACGTCATGCGGGTCGAGGACGTGAGCCAGCCGGTGGTGGCCGCCGCCGCGCGCACTCCCTTCGAAGCGGCCCGGCGGGTGTTCGTGCTCGAGCGTGTGGACACCATGAACGACGAGGTGGCCAACCGCCTGTTGAAGACGCTGGAGGAACCGGCCGCCTTCGTTCACCTGATCCTGCTCACCGACGCGCTGGGCCGGGTGCTCGACACGGTGGTTTCGCGCTGCCAGCTGGTGCGCTTCGAGCCGCTGCCGGCGAAGCGGATCGCCGCGATGCTGGAGGCCGAGGGGGTACCGGCCGAGCGGGCGGAGGCCTGCGCCCGGCTGGCCCTCGGCAACGCGGCGCGGGCCCGCTACCTGGCCTCCCCGGAGGGCGACGAGTTTCGCGGCGAGGTGGAGGCCTTCGTGGGAGCGGCATTGGCCGGTGCCGGATCGGGGGCGGAGCCGTGGCGGCCGCTTCTGGAGCGAGCCGAGCGGCAGCGCGAGCAGGCGGAGGAGACCGCGCGCAGTGGAGCGCGAGCGGCGGCTCGAGATGGAGCCCAAGGGCCGCGAGCGCCGGGCCATCGAACGTGAGCTGGAGGACGCGGCCAAGCGCGACGCTCGTCGTGCCCGTACCGAGGTGCTCGACCTCGGGCTCTCTTTGGCCGGGCTCGCGTTCCGCGATCTGGTCTGTCTGGCCGAGGAGGCTGGGGAGGCCGTGCTGGCCACCGACCGCGCGAGCGCGCTGGCCGATCAGGCCCGCGGTCGCGACCCGCGCCGGCTGCGCGAGGCGGCCGAGCGCTGCGAGGACGTACGTCAGGCGCTCGAGCTCAACGTGAGCGAGGACCTGGCGCTGTCGGCGCTCGGGTTTCGGCTGACGACGCTGACCGGCGGCTAATCCCGCAGCAGGAGGCACACAGCGGTCTCCTGCATCTCGCGGAGTTGTCTCAGCAGAGCGCCCGTCGGGGCAGGGATGTTGAGCGAGGTGGTCACGCCCCGACGCCCGCCGCGGGTGGCGGCCATGAACTGGACGTAGCCCGGATAGTTGCCGGTGTGGCCATAGACCGTGCCGCAGCGGGTGCGGTAGCGAAAGACGGCCAGCCCGGCCGAGTTGGCGCCCGGGCCCGGAGGGCTGGACTCCCCGCCGGGAACGAAGCTCAGTTGCCGGGGCTGCAGGTGGCGTGGGAACAGACGCGAGCCGAGCAGCCCCCGAATGAAGCGGTTCACCTCGAGCGGCGTCGACACGATCCCGCCTGACGCCCAGGCCCCAGAGGGGTTGACGAGGTTGCTCACGTCGTCGGGCGACGCTCCCGTCTCGGTTACGTAGCCGTGGAGGAACGGCCGCGGCAGCGCAGGCGTGGTGGGAAGGCTCGTCTGGCGAAGATTGAGCGGCCGGTATACGAAGCGCTTGAGCAGCCGGTGGTAGGGCTTCCCGGTGACCTTCTCGGCCATCAGGCCAATGACGATGTTGTCGGTGTTCGAATACCGGTAACGGCTCCCGGGCTTGAAGTTCAGCCCATCCCGGCGCACCCAGTTGATGATCTGGGTCGTGGACACGTAGGCGCGAGGCGTGGCGCCCACCTCCTTCCGGAAGCCGTCCGACTCCGAGTAGTCCGGCAGGCCGCTGGTGTGGTTGAGCATTTGCCGCACCGTCACGGCACACCAGGCGCGGGGCAGCCCCGGCAGGACATCGCCGATGGTCGAGTTCAGCCGCAGCCGCCCGTTCGCCACCAGGCGAAAGGCGACAGCGCCGCTGAAGGCCTTGGCCATGCTGGCGATGCGCATGTGGTCCGTCGCCTTCGGCCTGCGTCCGCTGGCGAGGTCGGCGACGCCCGACCTGAGGACGGTGGTCCGGGACCCACGGTGCAGGGTGACCAGCGCACCGGGCGGCCCGGCCTCGGCGGCCACGAGCCCATCAAGCTGGCTCTGAAGCTTCGCTCGGGTATCGCTCTGGGCGGCGGCAGCCTGTGCGCTGACGAGCGCGAGCAGTGTCAGTAACGTCGCAGTTGCGGCGAGAAGGGCGCCGGGCACACAGGATGGGGCGCACTAGGCGGGGGAGCATGCCGGGCACCTACGCCCGTCACCCCTGCCGCACCTCGCGCACGACCTTGACGACCGTGCTGATCACGTAGTAGAGCGACAGCAGGAAGAAGACCGCTCCCACCGCTGCGCGCACCTGATCCGGCTCGATGTTGGTCCGGTCCTCGAAGGGCTTGGCGGCTCCCTGAGCCACCTTGTCACGCCAGCCCGTCAGCGCGTGCTCACTTGCCTTGATCGCGTCCATGGCGGCTCCCTACCCGAGCGCGAGGGGCGCAATCAGGGGCGCGGCTCCGGTCGCCGTCCTGGGTTTGGGCCCCATAGCGGCCCAAAGTGAGGACGACGCCGCGATACGCCGCTCAACCCTCGCGCAGGGCGTCGAGCCGTTCGGCGGCGTCGGTCTCTTCCTCTCCGGCCGGGATCGAGCTCGACGGCGCGCTGGTAGCAGTGGCGAGCCTCGGCGCTCTCGCCGATCCCTTCGGCCGCCTGGCCGCGGTAGCACCAGGCCCAGGCGTTGGTCGGAGTGAGCTCGGTGTAGAAGCGCAGGTGGCGGTAGGCCTCGTGGGGCCGCTCGAGCTCGAGCAGCGTGTAGCCGAGCCCGTAGTGCGCCTCCATGCCGCCCGCCTCCAGGCAGAGCCGCCAGGACTGCTCGGCCTCGTCGAGGTCGCCGCGCGCGCCGGCGGCGGTCGCCGCTCGGAAGTAGGCAACGTCGAGCGTCGGCTCCTCCCCGAGGTAGCTGCAGGGCAGCGAGGCAGATCTCGCCGATCGAGGCGCCGTGCAGTCCCAGGACCGGCACGTCGAAGTGCGGCCCCTCGAACAGGCCCTCGGCCTCGAGCGCATCGAGGTCGAGCTTCGACACCGCGCGGGCGTCGAACCCCAGGAGCCGGCCGCCCGGCTCCGAGTAGAGAAGGCGGCAGTGCTCTGAGATCACGTGCCAGTTGCGCTGCGGCTGGCCGTCCTCCACGACCCCCAGCTCGAAGGCGCACAACCAGTCGGCGTCGGGGTCGCGGTGAATCAGAAGCTTCGGCGTCATCACCAGGAGAGTCGGTGATTTGGGGCACGATCTGACAGCGGCCGGGCTACGCGCGCACTCCGGCGCCGTTCTCCTCCGCGCGCCGGGCCCGATCCAGCATCAGCTCGCGCTCGCGCGTGTTCTGGGTGAGCGCCGCCGCGCGCTCGAACTCGCCGCGTGCCTCCGCGGTCCGGCCGAGCTTGGCCAGCAGGTCGCCACGCACGCTCGACAGAAGCGGGTAGCCCTCGAGTGAGCCCTCCGCGGCCAGCCTGTCCACCACCTCGAGGCCGGCCGCCGGCCCGAGCGCCATCCCCACCGCGACCGCCCGGTTCAGCTCCACCACCGGCGAGGGGGCCAGCTGGGCGAGCGCGTCGTAGAGCGCGAGGATGCCCACCCAGTCGGTCTCCTCCGGCGCGCGGGCGCGCGCGTGGAAGGCGGCGATTCCGGCCTGGAGCGTGTACGGCCCGAGCGCGCCGCCGAGGGCCTTGGCCCGCTCGAGCTCCGCCAGGCCGAGGCGGATGAGGAGCGGGTCCCAGCGCGAGCGGTCCTGGTCGAGCAGCAGCACCGGCTCTCCGTCCGGCCCGAGGCGCGCGGCTGAGCGCGAGGCCTGGATCTCCATCAGGGCCACCAGCCCGTGCACCTCCGGCTCCTGCGGCAGCAGCCCGGTCAGGATCCGGCCGAGACGAAGCGCCTCGGCGCACAGCTCGGGCCGCATCCAGTCGTCGCCCGCGGTGGCGGCGTAGCCCTCGTTGAAGACGAGGTAGACCACCTCGAGCACCGACGACACGCGCTCGGCCAACTCGCTCGCCGGCGGAGCCTCGATGGGTACGCCGGCCTCGGACAGGGTGCGTTTGGCCCGCACGATCCGCTGGGCCACCGTCGACTCCGAGACCAGGAACGCGCGCGCGATCTCCGCGGTGGTGAGGCCGCCGAGCAGCCGGAGCGTCAGGGCCACCCGGGCCTCGGTGGAGAGGACCGGGTGGCAGGTGGTGAAGACCAGCCGCAGCAGGTCGTCCTCCACCTGGTCGTCGATCGCCGCCTCGAAGTCGGCCTCACTGGTGTCCGGCCGCAGCTGGAGCTCGCGCGCGAGCTCCTCGTGCTTTCGCTCCTGCATGCGGCTGCGGCGGATCCGGTCGATCGCACGGTGCTTGGCGGTGCCCATCAGCCAGGCGCCCGGGTTGTCCGGGACGCCCTCCTTCGGCCACTGCTCGAGCGCCGCCACGAGCGCCTCCTGGGCCAGGTCCTCGGCCAGGCCCACGTCGCGCACGATCCGGGCCAGCCCGGCGATGAGCCGCGCCGACTCGATCCTCCAGACCGCGTCGATCGCCCGGTGGGTGTCCGAGACCGTCATCGGCTCAACGCGGACTCGGGCTCACTGCTGGGACGGCTTCACGCCGCTCATGTCGACGGCCTGGACCTCTTCCGAGAAGTCGGACATCTCGGCCACCTGCCTCACTTCGACGATATCCCCCTCCGCCGCAGGAATCCGTGAGGCCCATTCGACCGCCTCGTCCTTGGACTTCACGTCGATCAGCCAGTAGCCGCCGACGACCTCCTTGGCCTCCGTGTAGGGCCCGTCGGTCACGTTGGGCTTGCCGCCCTCGAAGGTGATCCGGGCGCCGCGTGAGATCGGAAGCAGGCCGTCGATTGCGAGCAGCACGCCGGCCTTGGTCAGGCTCTCGTTGTATTTGGTCATCGCCTCGACGTTCTCGGCGGTCGGCTCGTAGCTCTCGTCCCCGGGCGTGGGCGGATAGATGAACAGCATGAAGCGCATGGGTCTCCTTACGGCTCGCTGAAAATGGCTTCTACCCGGACGTCGAACGAAGGGAGCCGAAATCGACGCGCCTAGCGCTGCCGGCTCGGCTCCGCCGCCTGGTCCTGCCGCGGCAAGGCCTCGCGGGCCTCCTCCAGGGTGCGCCGGTTGAAGAGCCCGATCGCCAGGCCGTCCCGCACCTGGGCGGCGATGCCGAAGCGCATATCCACCTCCACGCCGCTGTCCTCGCCCTTCGCCTGGAAGCGAATTGCCGCCGAGACGCCGTCGCCGGTCTCCTCGACATCCTGCACGTCGATGCGAAATGTCTCCCACGGCTCGTGCATCTGCCGCCAGAAGCGCCTGGCCTCCCCGTGGCCGCGGTACTCCGCCGCCAGGTCGGGAAACACGCCCGAGGTGTGGATCTCGACCTCGGGGTCGAGCGTCTCCAGCCAGGCTTCGCAGTCGCCCTGGTTCCAGGCCTCGAAGGCGGTGAGCAGCAGGTCCGCGTTCGCGCCCACGGGCTACAGCGTCGGCTTGGCCACGAGCTCGTAGAAGAACACGGCCATCATGGCGGTGACGCCGCCCCACAGCACCACCCAGCCAACACGCTCGTGTCGCTCCATCTGCGGCCGCGCCAGGCCGAAGATCACCGCCAGCTCGAACACCACGCAGGCGGCCACGAAGGGGATCAGCCCCCACAGCCCGGTGATGGCCATGACGATGTAGAGCGGGACCTGTGTTCCCGCCGCCGCGCCCCCGGCGGACAGGACCAGCACGAAGTATTCGTTGTAGCTGTCCCGGTAGATCGGCGTCCGCGGATCGAGCGCCTCGACGAACCGGTTTCGTCCCTCAGCCACGAGCGAGATGATGTCACGTTCGCCCGCCGGGACCTCGAGCACCCCAGCCGCCCCGCGGCACCCGAGCAGCCGCCACGGACGCACCCCCAGCGCCACCCTCAGCACCCGGCCGGCCCGGTCGAGAAAGGCCACGTCGAGGGCGAAGCGCATGCCGGCGGTGTGCACCGATCGACAGCGTGGAATCAGGACCGCGCACGCGGGAGGCGCCCGCGCCAACAGCGCCAGACCGAGCAGCCGCGCCAGCGGCGCGCGGGCCACGTACAGGACTACGCCCCGGCCCAGCCGAACCCGGTCGAACAGTCGAAATCTACCGCCTACCACGATCACATAAGCCGGCAGCCGCAGATTTTCGCCCCCTGGGGGATTCGAGAAATCGGGGATACTGGGCAACGCAATTCCGAGGAAGGGAGAGGGGAAGCTTGGCGCTGCTCCGGATCGAGGAAGTCATCGTCCGCTTCGGCGGTGTGCTGGCGCTCGACGGCCCGTCGTTCGAGGTTCCGTCGGGGGACATCGCCGGCCTGATCGGCCCCAACGGGGCCGGCAAGACCACGCTCTTCAACTGCGTCAGCCGGCTCTACACGCCCGAGTCGGGAACGGTCGAGTTCGACGGCCAGGACCTGCTCTCCAAGGCGCCGCACGAGATCTCGGCGCTGGGCATCGCCCGCACGTTCCAGAACCTCGGTCTGTTCGGCTCGCATGACCGTGCGCGAGAACGCGATGCTCGGCGGCTACGGCCGCCGGCGTCCGGGCTTCGCCGCGGCCGCGCTGCGGCTCGGCGGCTCGGCCAAGACCGAGCGCGAGCTGCGCGCGGAGGCCGACGAGATCCTCGAGCGTCTGAAGCTCGCCGACGTCGCCGACCATCCCGCGGCCGGCCTCCCCTACGGCACCCTCAAGCGGGTGGAGCTGGCCCGCGCGCTGATGGCGCGCCCCCGCCTGCTGATGCTCGACGAGCCGGCCAGCGGGCTGAGCCACTCCGAGGCCGAAACCCTGGGCGAGCTGATCCGCGACCTGCGCGACGACTTCGACCTCACCGTGCTGCTCGTGGAGCACAACATGGGACTGGTGATGAGCCTCTGCGAGCACGTCGTGGTGCTCGACGTGGGCCAGACCATCGCGGAGGGCCCGCCGAGCGAGGTGCAGGAGGACGCGCGCGGTGATCGAGGCCTACCTGGGGGCGCCGGCATGAGCCTGCTCGAGGTCGAGGGGCTGCGCGCGGCATACGGCGAGGTGCTGGTGATCGAGGGCATCGACTTCGAGGTCGAGGAGGGCGGCAAGGTGGCGATCCTCGGCCCCAACGGCGCCGGCAAGACCACGACGCTCAGAGCGCTCTCCGGCATGGTCAAGACCAGCGGGCGCGCCGATTTCGACGGCAACACCCTGATCGGCAAGCGCACGGCCGACATCGCCCGCCTCGGCATGGCGCACGTGCCCGAGGGCCGCGGCACCTTCCCCGAGCTGACCGTCGACGAGAACCTGCGCCTGGGCGCCTACACGCGCAAGAACGGCGTCCGCGAGGACATCGACCGCGCGTACGGCTGGTTCTCCCGCCTCGAGGAGCGCAGGACCCAGCAGGCCGGAAGCCTCTCCGGCGGCGAGCAGCAGATGCTGGCGGTGGCCCGCGGCGCTGATGCTGCGCCCGCGCCTGCTGATGCTCGACGAGCCGTCGCTGGGGCTGGCCCCGATCGTCACGCGCGAGGTGTTCCGGGTGCTGCGCGAGATCTGCGACGAGGAGGGGACCACGGTCCTCCTGGTCGAGCAGAACACCAACCTGGCGCTCGACTTCGCCGACCACGCCTACGTGCTCGAGTCGGGCCAGATCGCCCTCTCGGGGAAGACCGACGAGATCAAGGACGACGACGACGTGCGTCGCTCCTACATGGGCTACTGATGGAGCAGTTCATCCAAGTCCTCATCGACGGGCTCGCCACGGGCTCCATCTACGCCGCGATGGCCCTGGCGCTCGTGCTGATCTTCCGCTCCACCGGGATCGTGAACTTCGCCCAGGGAGAGATGGCGATGTTCAGCACCTTCATCGCCTGGGGCCTGTACGAGGCAGGGGTGCCGCTCCTCGGCGCGGTGCTGACCACGATCGCGCTCTCGTTCGTCGCCGGGATGGTCATCGAACGCGGGCTGATCCGGCACTTCGAGGGCGGCCCGGAGCTCACGCTGGTGATCGTCACGCTCGGGCTGTTCATCCTCCTCAACGGCCTCGCCGGCTGGATCTGGGGCTTCGGCAACCGCAGCTTCCCCAGCCTCTTCTCCGAGGACACGTTCGACATCGGCGGCGTACAGCTGGCCGTCGATTCGCTCGGGATCGTGGCGGTGCTGCTCGGCGTCGTGGGCCTGCTGTTCCTGCTCTTTCAGAAGACCAAGATCGGGCTGGCGATGCGGGCGGCGGCGCTCAACCCGGCGTCGAGCGCGCTCGTGGGCGTGCGCGTGGGCAACATGCTGATGCTGGGCTGGGGCCTGGCCGCCGCGCTCGGCGCGCTGGCCGGGGTGCTCGTGGCGCCTCGCCTGTTCCTCGACGTGACCCTGATGGGCAGCGTCCTCATCTATGCGTTCGCGGCGGCCGCGCTGGGCGGCTTCGACAGTCCGATCGGCGCGGTGGTCGGCGGCTGGATCATCGGGATCAGCGAGAACCTCGCGGGCACCTACGTCGACTTCATCGGCGCCGACCTGAAGATCCTCGTGCCGCTGGTGATCATCTTCGTCGTCCTGCTCGTGCGCCCGACCGGGCTGTTCGGCACGAGGGAGGTCGCGCGAGCGTGACCGA
This sequence comes from uncultured Thermoleophilaceae bacterium, assembly GCA_963850205.1. Lineage (GTDB taxonomy): Bacteria > Actinomycetota > Thermoleophilia > Solirubrobacterales > Thermoleophilaceae > JACVRW01. The sequence goes on from CAWKKJ010000019.1 coordinate 21,262, forward strand.
CAACCGCGTGCGTCTGGCACTCCTCTGCGCGCTGGCGCCGCCGCCCTGCTGATTCCCTTCCTCTTCGGCCCCTACCGCGTGGGCCAGTTCACGCTCGTGCTGGTCTACGCGGTGGCGGTGCTCGGCCTGAACCTGCTGGTGGGCTACAACGGCCAGATCTCGCTCGGCCACGGCGCCTTCTTCGCGCTCGGCGCGTACACCGCGGCGCTCCTGATCGAGAAGGCGAGCGTCCACTACCTGCTGTCCGTCCCGGCGGCCGGCGCTGGTCTGCTTCGTGGCCGGCTTTCTCTCGGGATACCCGCGCTGCGGCTGCACGGCCTCTACCTCGCGCTCGTCACCCTCGGCCTGGCCATCGCGATGCCCCAGCTGATCAAACGCTTCGACGGGCTGACCGACGGGACGCAGGGGCTCACGGTCGAGCAGCCCGAGAGCCCGAGCTGGCTCCCGCTCGAGGACGACCAGTTCCTGTACTTCCTCGTGCTGGTGTTCACCGTCGTGATGTTCCTGGCCGCCTGGAACCTCACGCGCGGGCAGGTGGGACGGGCGATGAAGTCGGTGCGCGACGCCGAGATCCCCGCGTCCACCGTGGGGGTGAACCTGGCCGCCACCAAGACGAAGACGTTCGCGATCAGCGCCGGCTACGCCGGGGTCGGCGGGGGCGCTGTACGTCTTCGCGATCGGTTTCGTGGCGCCCGAGGCGTTCACGCTCACCGTGTCGTTCGCATTCCTGGCCGCGATCGTGGTCGGCGGCCTGGCCACCATCTCGGGAGCGATCCTGGGCGCGCTGTTCATCGAGTTCGTGCCCGTGTGGGCGGCCGACGTGAACGTGGCCCTGACCGGCGTGATCTACGGCGGCGTGCTGATCGCCTTCATGTGGCTGCTGCCCGAGGGCGCGCGGGGCTGCCGCGTCGCGTGCGCCGCCTGCTGGCCGGGCGGCGGGAGAAGGCCGCACGAAAACCGGAGGAGCCGGTGGAGGCCGAGGCCTCGCGGATGCCGGCGGGCAAGACGTGATCGACCCTGGAGGAGGGATCCGGATGAGAAGGAAGTCGCTGTGGCTCTTGGTGCTCGCGCTGGTGGCGGTGACGCTGGCGGCGTGCGGGCGCGACGAGGAGGAGGGCGGCGGCGGTGAGGCCGATCCGGGGATCACCGACAACTCGATCAAGATCGGCGGCAGCTACCCCTTCAGCGGACCGGCGTCCGCCTACCGCTCGATCGCTCTGGGCGCGCAGGCCCGCTTCAAGCTCGAGAACTCCAAGGGCGGGGTGGACGGACGAAAGATCGAGTTCATCACGCTCGACGACGCGTACGAGCCGCCCAAGGCGGTCCAGAACTCCCGCCGGCTGATCCAGGATGAGCAGGTGTTCGCGCTCTTCAACACCCTGGGCACGCCGAACAACGTGGCCATCTGGGACTTCGTCAACGAGCAGGAGGTCCCGCACCTGTACGTGGCCACCGGCGCCTCCTTGTGGGGGGCGGACGTCCAGGCCCATCCCTGGACGATCGGCTGGCAGCCCGACTATGTGACCGAGTCGCAGGTCTACGCCGATTTCCTGGACAAGGAGAACCCCGACGCCAAGGTGGCCGTGCTGTACCAGAACGACGCCTTCGGCGAGGACCTCCTGAACGGCTTCAAGGAGGCCATCAAGGGAACGGACATCAAGGTCGTCGCCGAGGAGAGCTACGAGGTCACCGACCCGACCGTCTCCTCACAGATGGCCAAGCTGGCCGGCTCCGACGCCGACGTCTTCCTCAACATCTCCACCCCCAAGTTCGGCGCCCAGGCGATCGCCGCTCAGAAGAAGCTCGGCTGGAAGGTGCTGCACATCATCAACAACGTGAGCGCCTCCAAGCCGCTGGTGCTCGAGCCGGTCGGCCTCGAGAACGCCCAGGGCCTGGTGTCCACTACCTACTACAAGGACCCGGCCGAGGGCTCCGAGTGGGCCGACGACCCGGCCGTCAAGGAGATGAAGGAGGCCCTCGCCAAGTACTCGCCCAAGGCCGATCCGGAGGACCCCTTCTGCATCTTCGGCTGGGGCGCGGCCGAGACGATGATCGAGGCGCTGAAGGGCATGAAGGAGCCCACGCGCCAGGCGTTGATGGATTCGGTCCGCAACATGGAGCTCGAGGTCCCGGTCCTGCTGCCCGGGATCAAGGTGCAGACCAAGGGGACCGAGGACGGCTACCCGATCGAGGCGATGCAGATCATGAAGTTCGAGGGCGAGAACTGGAAGCTCCAGGGGGAGGTCATCCAGGCTCCCCACTGAGGGAGGAGGCTCTAGCGGGGGGCCGGCTCGCCCGGGGTGAGCCGGCCCTCCTCGAGCTCCTTGCGCAGCACCTTCTTGTCGAACTTGCCCACGCTGGTCTTGGGCACGGCGTCGATGATGGCCAGGTCGTCGGGGATCCACCACTTGGCCACCCGGTTGCTGAGGTGCTCCTTGAGCTCGTCGGTTGTGAGCGATTGGCCCTCCTCGAGCACGACGCAGGCCAGCGGGCGCTCGCTCCAGCGCTCGTCGGGCATCGCGACCACCGCGGCCTCCAGGACCGCCGGGTGGGCCATGATCTCGTTCTCCAGCTCCACCGACGAGATCCACTCGCCGCCTGACTTGATGACGTCCTTGGAGCGGTCGCTGATGATGATGTAGCCGCGCTCGTCGATGGCGGCGATGTCGCCGGTGCGAAGCCAGCCGTCGTGGAACTTCTCGGCGCTCTCGTCGTCGCGGAAGTACTCGCGGGCGATCCAGGGGCCGCGTACCTGCGAGCTCGCCGGTGGACTTGCCGTCCCAGGGGACCTCGTTGTCGTCGTCGTCGACGATGCGCAGCTCCACGAGGGGGCCGGGCCGGCCGGCGGTGGAGCGGTAGCGCCAGTGCTCTTCTCCTTCGGTGGCGTCCTTCGGCGGCCAGGCCACCGAGCCGAGCGGGCTGGTCTCGGTCATGCCCCAGGCCTGGATGATCTGGACGTCGTGGCGCTCTTGGAGCTCCTGCATGAGGGTGAGCGGCACGGCCGAGCCGCCGCAGATCACCAGTCGGAGGCTGGAGAGGTCGGTCTCGTTCTCGTCCTCGTCGGCGTAGCGGAGCAGGTCCATCCAGATGGTGGGAACGGCGCCGCTGAGGGTCACCTTCTCGTCTTTGATCAGGTGCGGAGAGCGCGTCGGGCTTGAGGTTGGCGCCGGGGAGGACGAGGTCGGCGCCGGTGAAGACCGATCCGTAGGGGAGGCCCCAGGCGTTGGCGTGGAACATGGGGACCACCGGCATGACGCGGTCGTCGGAGCGGATGCCGATCGAGTCGGCCATGCACTGCCCCAGGGCGTGCAGGACGTTGGAGCGGTGCGAGTAGAGGACGCCCTTGGGGTTGCCGGTGGTGCCGCTCGTGTAGCAGAGGCCGGCGGCCTGGCGGTCGTCGAGGTCGGGGAAGTCGTAGCCGGGGTCTTGTGCGTCGAGCAGCTCCTCGTAGCGGTGCGCGTTGGGGAGGTTGCCGGTGTCGCCGTCGCCGATGACGATGTAGTGCTCGACGGTCTCGAAGGTGGGGGCGAGCTCCTCGAGGACGGGGACGAGCGAGTCCTCGACCAGGATCACCTTGTCCTCGGCGTGGTTGACGATGTAGGTGAGCTGCTCGGCGAAGAGGCGCACGTTGAGGGTGTGGAGGACGGCGCCCATGCAGGGCACGGCCATGTAGATCTCGAGGTGCTCGCGGATGTTCCAGGCGAAGGTGGCGACGCGGTCGCCCTGCTGGACGCCCAGCTCGTCGAGCGCGGTCGCGAGCTTCTCGACCCGCTCGACGATCTCGCCGTAGCCCATGCTGGTCTTGGTGTCGCCCTGGACGCTGACGACCGTGCCGTCTTGGCGTAGAGCCGGCGCATGCGATCGAGCAGGTGCTGCAGGGTGAGCGGATAGTCGTGCTGCATCAGGCCTTCGAGCATGTGGGCTGTCCTCCGTCGCGCGGTCCTCGTTGCGTCCGTCGGTGGGGTTCTACCCAGGTCGGCCCCGAGCGCGCCACGGCCAGCGCTGGCGCGCCACGGCTACACTCGTCCCTCGCCCGCCGACGTAGCTCAGTTGGCCAGAGCACCGCTCTCGTAAAGCGGGGGTCGAGGGTTCGAATCCCACCGTCGGCTTGGCTCTGTGGAGCGGTATCCCAATGCCCTGATCGCTCCGGTCCTTCTCCGTGGGCCGGATACGGGCCGGAAGGCTTGAGGCGTCGGCTGCGAGCACGGTGTCAGCTCGCCTTCCGCTCGCCGAAGACCCGCTCCCGTGCGCGGCGAATCTGATTCTCCGCCGACACCGGCTCGGCTTCGCGCAGGTCACGCATGACGTGACCGTAGGTGTCCGAGGTCATGGTCGGCGCGTGGCCCATCTGGTCGGCGATCTCCACGATCGAGAGCCGCTTCTCGTGGATCAGAAGCGACGCGAACGAGTGGCGCAGGTCGTAGGGGACTATGGCCGGATCGAGTCCGGAGGCCTCGAGCGCCGGCTTCCAAACCCGCCGACGCCAGTTGCGCACGTCGCTATCGGTCCACGCGTGGCCCGAGTAGGGAAGGACGAGCTCCCGGCCGCCGGGTCGGCCGCACACCAGCCGCCACTCCGCGAGGTCCGTTCGCAGCGGGGCAAGCAGGTCGACCGCCCGCTCGCGGCGGGTCTTGGGCGCGTACACCCGCAAGGTGCGCTCCCGCACGTCGGCCCATGCGAGGGCGACAGCCTCGCTCCACGGTCTGAGTCCGGCAGTAGGCCAGGACCGAGACGAGCACGGCGTCGGCGAGCCGATCGCCTTCGATGAGATGACTGCGGAGGGACTCGACGCGCTCAGGTCCGAGGACGACCACCTCGCGTAGCCGCTTCGCCGATGGCTTGCGCACCACGGCGACCGGGTTGGAAGCGATGCGCTGCCACTCGACAGCGCGGGCGAGCATGCCCTGGAGCATCGAGAGCGCCTTCCTGACCGTCGCCTGGCCGGCCCCCGCTCGCTCGAGATCGACCCGGAAGCGCGTGATGACCTCGGGTGTCAGCTCGCGCAGAGAGATGTGCCCGAGGCGCGGAAGCGTATGTGCGTTCCAGACCTCCGCGTAGCGGACCAGTGTCGCCTGGGCGAGGTTCGGGTCCGCGTAGAGCTCCCACCACTCCTCGGCGAACTCCGCGAGGGTCTCCCGGCCGCGATCCAGCACGTCCAGCTCGCCAGTCCGTTTGAGCGTGTAGACGCGGCGTTCGAAGGTCTCGGCATCGCGACGGGTTGAGCCGCGCGGGAGCGTCTTGTTGCGCTCGGCGCCGTCGGCGTCATGCCAGCGCACGCGGTAGACCGAGTACACGCGTCCGTCACGAGCCCGTCTTTGCCGCTTCTCAATCACATCCTTCCGCCGCGCGTTCAGGGAAGCCATCTCGCAGCCACTGCTGGTAGGCCGTGACGAAGCGAGGCAGCGCGGCGTGAATGAGACGGGCACCTTCATGCACATCGAGTGCGGCGAGCCCGACGTAGTCGTGGACCATGCGATTTCGGATCCTGGCGACGCTCGCGAGTTCGTCGCTGAGCTGCTTGTCGATCACTCCTATCTCGGACAGCTTCCTCAGGTCGGCTCGCGCGTTCGGGGCGTCCTCCGGCGCCCGTAGTTCCGCGAGCTCGAGGCCCAGCGCGCCGAGCTCCGCCAGGTAGTTGAAGAGCTGGTCGAGCCCCCGCTCGATGGCCTTGACCCGGTTCAGCTCGATCGGGTCTTCGGAGGCGGCTGCGTTCGCGAACCGATCGCGAACGAAGCCTTCGCCGAACGCTGCCATCGCGGCCTCCAGGGCGCGGTAGTGGCGGGACACGTCGATTAGCCGCTCGAGCACCTTTCGCTTGACGACGGCGCTGCGCTGCGGATCGCTGGCGTCGAGCGGCGCGCTCGTCACCGGGCCGTCTGAAGCGGCTGTAGCGCACGCTCGAGCAACTCCTGGTCGTGGAGGTCGGCTGCGCGGCGAACCGAAGGCTCACGGCGCTTGAGCTGCGGCCAGAGCCCGTCGCGGTCGACGAGCACCCGTCCGTCCCGTAGGGCATCGGCGAGCAGCGCGGGGGAGCTCTGAGCGTCACGAACGACGACGAGTTGCGCATTCCGGCCGGCGACGGAGGAGAGCCGCTCCTCGAGCCGCGCCAAGCGGTCCGGACTCGGGGCATCGAGCTCGATCAGGACGTCGACATCACTCCGCGGGTGCTCGCGCCCGCGCGCGCTCGAGCCGAACAGCACGGCGAGCCGGACCGACGGCTCCGTGCGCAGCTCTTCTCGCAGCCGCGCCACGGTCGGCCAATGGCGCAGCACCCACTCCCGCTCGTCCTCGCTGAGGCGCAGCCGGCGAGGGCTGGGGCGCTCGGCGCGGATGGTGCCGCTGGCGACCGCGCGGCGCAGGGTGCGTTCGCTAAGCCCCAGCTCCCGAGCGAGGTCGTCCAGGATGGTGATGAACGCGGAGCATACTTTGTATGTCCGATCGTGTATCCAATCGTCTGTCCTTTAGTGGCGTAAGCGACGAGTCCGCCCACCGTTAAGCATCGAGACCCAGGCCTTCGCCCCCGCACGCGAACGTGCGTGCGATAGCGCGAGGCTCCCAGTCCGCTCTATGGGCCGGTTATGGGCCGGACTTGCGGTGGAGCCTGCGCTCCCGCCGGCTTTGCCGTCGCCGCGCACCCAACCGTGCCCTCATGAAGCCCGGCCGGCGATCCCGTGTCCCGGCGCGAGAACGCCACGTTGTCGGCTGTCCCGCCCGCTTCGTCGATGGTTCGCGTCTCGATCATGCGCCCCGACGGCGCGGCCCTCGTGGGCCGGATATGGGCCGGTCGCCGCGGCCTCGCCCTGCCACACCGAGCCCGGATGCAATGGTCGGCATCGGGTTCCGCGCGCTGGCGGCTACTGGTTCCATCCCTCGTAAAGCGGGGGTCGTGGGTTCGAATCCCACCGTCGGCTTGCAGTCATAGAGCCAAATGCGGGCTCCTCGCGCGTGGCACGTAGACGATCGCGTACAAGCCGCGTGCGTTGAAGGGCCCTTGCGCTCCGCGGCGTTGATCACGGTCTCCGCGGGCGGGCGATCGGCGGGGTCGAACTCATCGAAGGTGTGCGCATAGGTGCGCAGGCACTCCTCGGGCGAGTGGCCGGCTTGGCGCGCGACCTCCACGATCGAGACGCTCTCGTTGATCAGCAGCGACACGAACGAGTGGCGCAGGTCGTAGGGGCGACCGGTCGACAAGCCCGGCGGCGAGGGCGGCGAGTCGTAGACGCTCTTGCGCCAGTTGCGGTAGTCGTGGTCGGGTCCACGGCCCGCCATCACCTCGCGGGAAGACGTGCTCCGTGCCGGTCTGACGCGCAGTTGCCACCCGGCGAGATCCTCAGCAAGCGGAGCGAGCAGCCGCACGCGTCCGCGTTGCGTTGGTCTTCGTGCCCTCTGCGTGCCGAGCGCAATGGGCCGGTCGAGCGAGGATCGTGCGCTCTCGGACCTTGCGCCAGCAGCAGCGCGAGAGCCTCGCCGGGGCGCAACCCGGCGTACGCCATGACGGACACGAGCGTGGCGTCTCGGGCGCCGAGCTGAAGGCGGATCTTTGACGGATTTGGGAGCGAGCGGTCGCACCGTTCGCGAGACCTTGCCGCGGCTTGCGCACCGCCTTGACCGGATTGCTCGCGATCCGGCCATGCTGCACCGTCGTCACGCGCGCAGCCAGGGGGCCACGCCGCGCGCCGAGTCCCCGTGGGCGTCAAGCACCGCGAGGAGCTGCTCGAAACGCCGCCGGACCGTGCCGTTGAGGAAGGCGCGGCGCTCTTCGGGCGGCATGAGGGCGCTCTCTTTCCACAAGGATCGGCCGGCGATGAAGCCCGCGGCGCCGCCCCGCACCGACACGCCGAGCTGGTCGCAGAACTCCTCGTGATCCACGCCGGCCGAGAGCACCGCCCACGGCGTGGCGATCGCCGATGAGACCGCCTCGCAGGCGGCGAGTGAGCCCGGGTACTCGAGCTTGAGCAACTTCGCGCCACACGCCTCGAGCAAGACCGCGCTGTCACGGATGAGATCGCCCCGCCGAGCCGCAAACGCCGCCGGGCTCTCATCGCCCAGCCGGTAGGTCATCGCCTCGATGACGCACAGGAGGTGCTCGTTGCGGCAGTCGTTAAGCGCCGCGCGGACCAGCTCGGCGGTGTAGCCGTCGAGGTCCTCACGGTCCGGACGGACGAAGACCATGATTTTGGCCGCCGTGGCGCCTCGTTCTCGCGCCCCCGCCGCGCCGAGGCCGTCGATCAACCGAGACCGGCGCAGCCCGCCAACGGTGTCGAAGCCGTCAGCCTCGATCCTGACCAGGAGGCCCACATCGCGGGCCAGGGCGCCGCGATCGACGATGTCCACCACGGAAACGTCCGGATCGAGGAGCACCGCGCTGGCGTCGCGCCCTACGGTGTCGACGATGTCGTACTTGATTGCGCGCTGCGCCTCGGCGTCGGCCGGAAGCCCGGCCGCCTCGAGCATCTCGACCAGTGGGTCGCCGTGGTCGGCGGCGATGACGGAAAGCCGCCCGCGGGAGTCGGAGATCCGCGTCAGCGCGGCGATCTCGGCTGTCGTGAGGGCAGCGGCGATCGCGGCAGCATCGCAATTTCGGGCCGAGCGGACGCGCGCGACGTGACCCAGGGGGGCGAGCGAATGTCGTCGTGATCGTCGGGTTCGTCAACGTCGACCTGGTGGTGGCCACGGAGCGGCTCCGGGCGCGGCGAGACCGTGCTGGGCCGCGCCTCGAACGCTACGGCGGCGGCAAGGGGGCCAACGCGGCGGTCGCTGCGGCGCGGCTGGGCGCCGAGGCGCGGCTGGTCGCCGCCGTGGGCGACGACGCTCTGGGCCGGGACGCGCTCGCCGAGCTGGGCCGCGAGGGGGTCGACGTCGGCGAGGTGAGCAAGGTGTCCGGCGAGGTGACGGGCGCGGCGCTCATCGTGGTCGATGGGAGCGGCGACAATCAGATCGCCGTCGGGGCCGGGGCCAACGCCGCTCTCGCACCCGATCGTGTCCGGCGCGTGCTCGAAGGCGCCTTGAATCGAGCCGGGTGCCTGCTGTCAGCCTGGAGGTCCCGCACGAAGCCGTGCACGCCGCCGTGGAGGCAGGGCGAGAGCGCGGAATTCCGGTCGTCGTCAAGCCCGCGCCGGCGACCCTGGCGGCCCTCGAGCTCGCCGCGCTCGGGCCGATCTTCACACCCAACGCGGGCGAGGCTGGCCGGCTGACCGGCGAGACGGACAAGCGGCGGGCAGCGGCCGTGCTCGCTCGACAGACCGGCGCGCCGGTCATCGTCACCGACGGCTCGAACGGAGCCCTGCTGCTCGAGGAGCCCGGCGCCGAGGCGCTTGTCTTACCCCCGCCCTCCGGTGTGACGGCCGTGGACACCACGGGCGCGGGAGACACGTTCTCAGGGGCCCTCGCCACCCGCATCGCGAAAGGCGACACGCCTGCGTTCCGCCGCGGGCTTCGCGGTCGCGGCGGGCGCCTGTGCGATGCGCGCCCGCGGTGCGCGCGCCGGCATGCCCACGGAGCCGGAGGTCCATGCGGTCCTCGGCCGGGGTTAGACTCACCGGCGGCGCGCGAGTCATGCGCCGGCCGACGAGGAGGAGCTGAAGCCATGCCCGAGCCCGAGCCTGTGCTGGAGGCGCGCCAGATCGTAAAGCGCTTTGGCCGTGTGCAGGCCTTGCGCGGCGCGAACCTCACCGTCTACCCGCAGGAGGTCGTCGCGCTCGTCGGCGACAACGGTGCGGGCAAGAGCACGCTGGTGAAGACGGTGGTCGGCGTCCATCCTCCCGACGACGGCGAGATCCTCTTCGAGGGCAAGCCCGTGACGGTCAACACGCCCCATGACGCGCGCGATCTGGGTATCGAAACCGTCTATCAGGACCTTGCGCTGGCGGCGGAGGTCGACCCCTCGGCGAACATGTTCCTGGGGCGGGAGATCCTGCGCTCCGGGGCGCTTGGCAAGCTCGGCTTCCTGGACAAGAAGGCCATGCGACGGCGCAGCGACGAGGCCTTCGATTCACTTGGCGTCAGGATCCAGGACACGAGCGCGCGCGTGGCGAACATGTCCGGCGGCCAGCGCCAGGGCATCGCCATCTGCCGCGCTGTCACGTGGGCGAGCAAGATCGTCTTCATGGACGAGCCGACGGCGGCGCTCGGCGTCGTGCAGACCCGCAACGTCCTCGACCAGATCAGGCGCGTGCGCGAGCACGGGCTGTCCGTCGTCCTGATCAGCCACAACATGCCCGAGGTCTTCGAGGTGGCAGACCGCATCGAGGTGTTGCGGCTCGGCGAGCGCGTCGCGAGCCTGAGGCCGACGGACGTGTCGATGGAGGACGTGGTCGCCGCGATGACCGGCGCGCTCACATTCCACGATAAGGAGGACTAGGGGGTGGCCACCCCCCCGACGCCAACCGAAGACGTCGCGGCGGAGGAGCTGCTCGAGGAGGAGCGGGAACCGTGGTGGCAGCGCCTCGTCACGGGCCAGAGCGCGGCGATCGCCCTGATCCTGGTCGGGCTGATCGCCGTCTTCTCGTTCCTGAAGCCCGAGGAGTTTCTCGACGTCAACAACGCCCGCAACATCGCGACCGACGCGGCGGTCCTGCTCGTGCTCGCGGTCGGCCTGACCTTCGTGATCATCACGGCCGGCATCGACCTCTCTGTGGGCGCGGTGCTCGTCTTCGCCGGCGTCGTGGCGGCCAAGGTCATGAACGAGATGGGCGGCGACAACTGGGGTGTGATCCTCGTCGGCCTCGGGGTCGCGCTAGCGTCCGGACTGGGATGGGGCCTGCTGAACGGCTTCCTCGTCGCCAAGGCGAAGATTCCGGCGTTCATTGTCACGCTCGGAACGCTGGGCATGGCGCTCGGCTCGGCGCTTCTGATCACGGGCGGCGTCGACCAGCGCGACGTGCCCTTCAAGCTCATCGACACGGTCGGCAGCGGACGGGCATTCGGCGAGATCCCCTACCTAGTGCTGATCGCGGCAGCGGTCGCGCTCGTGTTCGGCGTCATCCTCGCCACGACCCGCTTCGGCCGCTACACGTATGCGATCGGCTCGAACGAGGAGGCCGTGCGGCGCGCCGGCGTCAACGTCGACGCCCACCTCATCAAGGTGTATGCGATCGGCGGGACGCTTGCCGGGCTCGCCGGCTTCATGTCGCTCGCGCGCTTCGGCACCACGACGATCGGCGGCCACTCGACCGACAACCTCGACGCGATCTCTGCGGTCGTTATCGGCGGCACGAGTCTCTTCGGAGGCATTGGCACGATCCTCGGCACGGTCGTCGGCGTCTTCATCCCGGCCGTTCTCCGCAACGGCTTCGTCATCGTCGGCGTCCAGCCGTTCTGGCAGCAGGTGGCGGTGGGCGCCGTGCTGATCGTGGCGGTCTACCTCGACCAGCTGCGCCGGGCTCGCTACCGGCGCTGATCCATTGGCCCAACAACAGGAGGAGATCTGATGTCAAGCACAGCACGAGGCCCGCGGTGGCGGCTCACGTTCATCGCCGTGCTCGCACTCGCAGCCGCCCTATTCGTCGCCGCCTGTGGTGACGACGACGATGATGGAGGCGGCGGAGGGGGAGGCGGCGGAGGCGACGGCTACACGATGACGCTCATCGCCGGCGTCCGCGGCGACGAGTTCTACATCACGATGAACTGCGGCGCCCAGGAAGAGGCCCGAAAGCAGGGCGTGGAGCTCGACTTCCAGGGGCCCGACCAGTTCGACGCTTCGCTGCAGACCCCGATCGTCAACGCGGTCACTCAGAAGAAGCCCGACGCGATCCTGGTCGCGCCGACCGACACCAAGGCGATGTACGTCCCGATCAAGGCGGCCGCCGACGCCGGCATAAAGATCGTGCTCGTCGACACCACGCTCGAGCAGGCCGACCTGGCCGTGTCGCAGATCGCGTCGGACAACGAGGCCGGCGGCCGCGAGGCGGCCAAGGTGCTGGCCGAACTGATCGGCGGCAAAGGCAAGGTCTTCGTCAACAACGTGAATCCGGGCATCTCGACCACCGACGCGCGCGCGCAGGGCTTTGAGGACGAAGCCAAGAAGCTCGGCCTCGAGTACGTCGGAATGGAATACAACGACGACGACCCGGCGAAGGCGGCGGCGATCGCCAAGGCACAGCTCGCGAAGAACCCCGACCTCGCGGGCATCTTCGGGACCAACCTGTTCTCGGCCGAGGGCTCGGGGACCGGCGTGCGCGAGGCCGGCAAGAGCGGCGACGTCAAGATCGTCGGGCTTCGACGCCGGCCCCAAGCAGATCGAGGACCTCAAGAGCGGGCTCGTCCAGGCGCTCGTCGCCCAGAAGCCCGCCGACATCGGCAAGTTCGGCGTCCAGCAGGCGGTGGCGGCGCTCGAGGGCAAGCCGACGAAGGAGAAGATCGGCACCGGCTCGGTGACGCTCACCAAGGACAACCTCAAGGAGAACCCGGACATCCCCTACAAGTCCGAGTGCTAGCCACCCGCGCTGCGGGGTGCGGCCGGACGGTCGCGCCCCGCAGTGTACGGACGGCAGGTCGTCCACGCCCGCGAAGAGACCCGCGGCGACGCCGGCGAGCAGCGCCGCGCCGCGGGCGCCGGCCTCGACCACCGGCGGGGCCTCCACGGCGCCGAGGCGGGCCTTCGAGGCACGCACCGCCTCATCCCGTGCCCACCCCCCGGTGACGACGATGCGCCGGTGCGGGCCGGCGACCTCCTCGATCGCCCGCAGCAGTGAGTCGACCTCGGCGGCCACGGCGTCGATCGCCGCGCGCCAGATGCGCTCGGCGGGCACGCCGGCCGGCAGGCGCAGCGGGGGGCGCTCGAGCGAATGGAACTCGAGCTCGAGCGCGGGAACCTCGTCCGGCACGGTGGCGAGCGCGCCTGCGGCGAGCTCGGCGCGGCCGGCGGCGTCGACGCCAAGGAGGTCGAGAACCTCCTGCAGGACGATGCCGGACCAGACACCGGCAAGCAGCGCTTGGCGGCCCTGGGACAGGTGGAAGCCGACCGTGACTCCGGCAGCGACGCTGCGGCGCACCTCATCGCCCTTGAGCGGCGGCGCGACCACGCGGACGAGCGCCTCCGCGGTGCCGCAGGAGTCGAGCACGTCGCCGGGAGCGACGACCCCCACGCCGGCGCCGGCGCAGAGGTGGTCGTGGCCGGCGACCGTGAGGGCCGCGCCCCGCGCCTGAGGTAACGCCGCGCCGTCGGCGGCCCCGGCCGGTGTGCCGGCGAGCACCGGCTCGGGCAGCAGGTCGTCTGGCATCCCGGCCCACGCCAGAGCGTCGGCGAAGGGCGCCTTCGTGCCCAGATCGAGCAGTCCCGTTCGCGATGACAGCGACAGCTCGGCCACGTCGTCGCCGCCGAGCCGGCGGACCACCCACTCCCCGACGTTCAGCCAGCGGCGCGCTGCGCGCGCCTGTGGATGATGGTCGACGAGCCAGCGCAACTTCGCCAGCGTGCACAGCGGGCTCGCGGGCAGGCCGGTCCGCTCGCTGAAGCGCTCCGCCCCGAGTTCGGCGGCGATCCGTTCCGCCTCGTGCGCACCGCGCGCGTCGTGCCACGCGATGGCGGGATACAGCACGCGATCCTCCGCGTCGAGCAGCACGCCCGCCTCGGCCATGCTGGTCACACCGATGCCCCGCACGCGGCCCTCGGGAGCGGCTGCGACCGCCGCGCCAGCGGCCTCCACGGCCGCGGCAAACAGCGCCTCGGGGTCGACCTCGGCGCCGGTCGGCACCTGCCTCCAGGGGGTCGGCGCCTTGCCGAGGGAGAGCTCGCGCCCGTCCGCGTCCACAACCGCGGCCTTGCAGGCGGAGGTGCCGACGTCGATGCCGACGAGCAGGTCCGTCAAGCCCCGGCTCCGTTCGCGGCGGGCGACGGCGGCCGGCAGGCGATCAGCACGACCTCGCCGCTCACGCGGCATGCTCCGGCGGCGTGCGGAAGGAGCACCGTGTCACCCCGGCGCAGCGCGAGCGGCTCGCCGTCCTCGGGCTCGAGCGTCCCATCACCCTCCAGTACGACGAGGACCGCGAAGCCCGGTTCGATCTCGGCCTCCGGTGCAGGCGCGACGCGGTCCGCGCGGAAGAACGGGTCCGCCTCGGCGGGCAGCAGCCGGGCGACCCGGCCGTCGGGCTGCGGACCGCGAAGAGGCGCGACGTCGCGCCGCGAGCGGTCGACGCACTCGAGCGCGCTCTCCCAACCCAGGCCGAGGCTGGCCTCGCCGGGGTCGTTGATGCCGAAGCCCTGCCACTCGAGCAGCACTGAGAGGTCGCTTGGCTCCTGCAGCTCGACGATCAACAGCCCTTCACCGATCGCATGGGGCACGCCGGCCGGCACGAAGAGCGCGTCGCCCGGCCTCACCTCGACGGCGTTGAGCGCGCCGAGGAGGGCGGCGTGGTCCTGCTCCTCCACCCAGCGCTTGAGCGTCTCGGGCGAGACGCCCTCGCGGAAGCCGACGTGCACGGCAGCGTCGGGCGCGCTCGCGCCGACGACGATCCAGGCCTCGGTCTTGCCGTAGGGCGCGGCGAGCGCGGCCCGCGCGAACGGGCCGTCGGGATGGACGTGGACGGGCAACCGCTCGCCGGCGTCGAGCAGCTTGACGAGCAACGCGGGATCGGCCCCATACCGGGCGGCGTGGCCGTCACCCAGGAACCCGACCGGGTCGGCGGCGATCGCCGCGCGCAGCAGCTCGCCGTCCGGCAGCCGGCTCAGGCCGAGCTCCTCCTCGCCGAAGACCGTCGTCGTTGACCCGACCCAGTCCTCGGGCACGCGCCCACCCGGCGGCTCGGTGCCGCGCAACGCCGCGATGGCCGGCCCACCGCGGTAGAAGCGCTCGATGCCGTTGGGCGGCAGGACGACCGGCTTCACGGTGCCCGCACCTCCATGCTGGCGAGCTCCTCCGCGCGGGACGGGTCGATCGCGCCGGCCTTCGCCGTCTCGACGCTCGCCGCGGCGGTGGCAAGACCACGCGCGACCGCGCTGTCGAACGGCTCGCCGCGCTCGAGCCCGACGCACAGGCCGCCGACGAGGGCATCGCCCGCGCCGATCGGGTTGCGGACCTCCACCTGCGGCGCCCCGTGCCAGCGCGGCTCGCCACCCTCGACGACCACCGCGGCCCCCGCCGCGCCCGCGGTGACGATCGCCGTGCGCGCGCCGCGCGCGACGAGCCCTCCAGCCGCCGCGGCGGCTCGCTGCCGGACCTCGGCGGGGTCGCCGGCCTCGACCGTCTCGTCGGCGCGTCCAAGCAGCAGCCCCTCCGCCTCGGCGAGGTTGGGTGTGACGACGTCGGGCCGCGCGTCGAGCGCCGCGGCGAGCGGCGGCCCGTTCGCGTCGACCAGGGCGCGCGCGCCCCGCTCGCGCGCCAGCACGACGAGCCGGGCATAGCAGTCGTCCGGCGCCCCCGGCGGCGCGCTGCCACTGCACCCCAGTACCGCGTGGCCTTCGAGTTGCGCGGCGACGGCGCGCTCGTAGCGTTCCCAATCGCCGGCGCCGAGGCGCGGTCCCGGCTCGTTCATGACCGTCACCCGGCCGCCGCGCTCGAGCACGACCGCGGTCGACCGAAGCTCGCCGCCGACCGGGACGGCCTCGATGTCCAATCCCTCGTCGGTGAGCAGCCGCGCCGCAGCCTGTCCTGTGCGCCCGGGGGTGAAGCCGACGAGCAAGGCGCGGCGCATGCAGCGCCTGCGCCACCCGTGCGACGTTGACCCCCTTGCCGCCGGGGGTCACCGCGACGTCGTCGAACCGCAGGACCTCGCCGGGCCTCAGCTCGTCGATGGTGAGCGTGCGGTCGATCGTGAGGTTCGGGCCAGCGATGAGCATGCGAAGTGGGCCGCCATCGTCACCGGCGGTCGGCGGCGATGTCAAGGGACGCGTGGTGGTCAAGCGGCGCGGATCCCAAGTACCTTGCAGCGATCCACCGCGGGCTCTTCCCAGTCCTGGCGGTCCTGCACGTGCTGGTGGCGGTCGCCGTCGGGACCTGGGCCGCGCCGCCTTCGCGGGCCTCGACCCCGTACCCGGACCAGCCGTTCGTTCCGGCGACCTCGGCCCGCGCGTTCGGGGACTCCGTGGGAGTCAATGTCCGCCTCTCGTGGCTCGACACCGCCTACGGCGACTTCGGCGCTGTGCGGGCCCGGCTGCGCGAGCTGGGCGTTCGTCACATCAACGATGGGTTCTGCGGCGCGTGCGAGTACCAGCTCGATCGCATGAGGCGGCTCGCCGCGGACGGCATCACGTCGAGCGTCGGCCCCAGCGGCCTGACCGAGGGCTCCGCCGCGCTTCAGTGGAACCTGCAGGTCATCCGCGACCGGGTCCGCGGGGCGGTCGACTCGGTGCAGGCTCCGAACGAGCCGGACATCTCGGGAGATCCCCAGTGGGTCGAACACACGCGCGCCTACCAGGCCGAGCTCTACGCGCGCGTGAAGGGCGATCCTGCGCTCGCGCACCTGCCGGTGATCGGCCCGAGCATCGTGAATCGCGAGGCTCGGCCCCTGCTCGGAGACCTGTCGGCGTTCCTCGATCGGGGGAACCTCCATCCGTACCCGGGCGGTACTCCACCGCTGACCGACATGGCCGACCAGCGGCTGATCGGCGCGATCATTGCCGGGAACAAGCCGTTGGTCGCGACCGAGGCCGGCTACCACAACGATCTCTCGTTCACGGGGCCCCATCGTGCGGCCTCGGAGAGGGCCACCGCGATCTACACGCCCCGCCTCGTGCTCGAGGCCTTCCTGGGCGGCATCCAGCGAACGTACGTCTACCAACTGCTGGACCCGTACACGCCTGCCC
Source organism: uncultured Thermoleophilaceae bacterium (assembly GCA_963850205.1). Lineage (GTDB taxonomy): Bacteria > Actinomycetota > Thermoleophilia > Solirubrobacterales > Thermoleophilaceae > JACVRW01. The sequence continues at coordinate 38,003 of CAWKKJ010000019.1, forward strand.
AGGCGCAGGCGCGCGGCATCCCGCTGTCCGAGAACTCGTTTGGCCTCTTGCGATGGAACCATTCGCCGAAGCCGTCGTTCTTCGCGCTGCGAAACCTCATGCGCGCGGTGGACTCCGGGTCCGCACCGGTCGCCTCGCCAGGCGGTCTGCGCTTCGGTTTGGAGGGCGCCGGTCCGGACGTGCGCCGCCTGCTGCTGCGCTCGGCCGACGGCTCCTACGCGCTCGTGCTCTGGCGCCAGGTGAGCGTGTGGGACAGGGGCGCGATGCGCGATCTCCACCCCGCGGCCGACCGGCTCGAGGTGGTCCTGGGCGAGCGGGTGTCGCTGGCGCGTCGCTTCGACCCGGTCGACTCCGATGCCGAGCGCCAGCGCTGGACGAACCCACAGCGGATCCCGGTCGACCTGGCGGGCGCCCCGGTGGTCCTTCGCCTGACCCCGCCCGGAGTGCCGGTCTCAGCCGGGCCCCCGGGCACACCGAGGGTCAGGCCGAGGTTGTCGCGCACGAGAAAGAGACAGCGGCTGCGGAGATACGTGGTGGTGAAGGTGCGATGCGCCGCTCCCTGCGCCGGCGTCTCCGCGAAGGGAAAGCTCGTCGTCAAGAGGTCGAAGCGCAGGCGGCTCTTCAAGCTGAGGCCGGCCCGCAGAAAAATCCTGGGCCGCGCGGTGACCCTGCGGCTTCGGATCCCCAAAGCGGGCCGGCGGGCGGCCTCACGGGCGCTGCGCCGCGGCGGACGGGTGAGCGCACGCGTGACGGTCACCGCCCGCTCGGCGACCGGCGCCAAGCTTGGGACGGCCCGGACGAGGATCGTCCTCCGACGGAGGTCGTCCTAGGCGCGGGCCGGTTCCTTGCGGCTGGTCAACCACGCGCCCGTGAGCACCAGCGCCGTCCCCAGCAGCGACGCCAGGTAGATCGGCTCGTCCCGAAACAGGACGCCCAGCACGATCGCCACCACCGGCAGCAGGTAGATGGTGACCGAGCCGCGGGTCGAGCCGACGCGGCCCATCAGGGTCGCGAACCAGACGTAGGCCAGGGCGGTGCCGGCCGCTCCCATGAAGGCCGTCGCCGCCAGCGACCCCCAGCCGAAGCCGGACGACGGGACAGACCCGATCGCCACCGGCGTCAGCAGCACCAGGGACACCAGCTCGATTCGCCAGATCACCGGCAGCGCGCCGTTGCGGCGCTGCAGCGGCGCCGCCAGGTTGAAGGCGCAGCCGTACAGCGCGGCGGCCAGCAGCACCAGCGCGATTCCCAGTCCGCTCGCGTCCTCCTCGCCGAACGAGGGCGACGTGATCGCCACCACGCCCGCGAAGCCCACCAGCAGTCCGACCACCTGCCAGCGGCCGGGCACCTCGCGCACCACGACCGAGGCGACGATCGCCGTGAACAGCGGCGCCGCCGCGGTGAGCATCCCCGCCAGCGACGAGTCGATCCACTGCAAGGAAACCGAGAAGAGAATGAACGGCACCGCCATCCAGATCACGCCGAGCAGCGCCACCGACGGCCACTCGGAGCGCGGGATCGCAGCCCGGGCGGCGGGGACCGCCGTCAGCACCAGCGCCCCGAAGAACACCCGCAGGAAGGCGACCAGCCCGGGGCTGAAGTGGTCGACGGCGATGGCGGTGAACAGGAACGACGAGCCCCACGTGAGCGCGGTGGCGGCGAGCAGCGCCCAGTCGAGGGGAGCGAACGCGCCCGTGCTCGGCTCCGAGCGCGACGCGGGTGGTCGAGGCGCTCACCGCGTGGACACTACGCGCGGCGCGCGCGAACGCTCAGGCGGCGCCGCAGAGCCAGAGCCGTGCGCTTCACGACCGACGCCCGCCCAGACGGCCGGCGCAGCACCAGCCGCAGCCGCTGCTCGCCCAGCGCTCGGCGGTCGAAGCGCACGCTCACCGTCCGGCTGCCGGGCGACACGCGGCCGATGACCCGGCCGTCGAGCAGCACGCGGCCGCCCGCCACGGAGCCGCGCAGCCGGAACCGAGCAGTGCGCTCGTCCTGGCAGCGCACGCCACGCCGGCCGAGGCCGCGCTGCGACGCCACCGGCACCTCCACCCGCACCGACGAGGCGTTCAGGACGCCCGTCGTCCGCTGCCGCGCCCACACCTTCGTGCCCGCCACGAGCTGCAGCACGTAGCGCGTCCCGGCCGGCGCGGTGGAGGCGATCGGCACCAGCGGGCGGGAGACGCTGCGGCGGCGGCCGTCCAGCCGCACCGGGATCGGCACCGCCTGGTTGCCCACCACCACGCCGCGATCGGCGTTCACCAGCTGAGCGAAGATCCGGGTGCCGGCCGGAGCGCCGGTGCCGCGGTAGCGAATGGACACCCGCGGCGGGCCGAGCAGCTGAGCCGCGCCGGCGCACCACAAGCGGAACCTCCAGAGCGTCCGATGCCGCGGGGAAGGCCGCGAAGTCGCCGCCGGACGTCAAATCGGGAGCGATTCGCAGCCGTCCCGACGCGCGCGCCCGCAGGGGCTCGCGCGGGCGCCACCGGGTACTGAGGCGCGCTCCGGTAGCGGCGGTCGTCGGAGCGGAACTCGAACCCGGGGCCGGTGCGGACGCTCCGGTCGCCCTTCAGCCAGCGCGCCAGCCAGCGGGCGGTGGCCTCCTCGAGACGCGGATCGACCGCGCCGCTGCGAAGAACGGAGTCGAGGTCGAGGCTCGCGCCGGGCTCGCCGCCGTTGCCCTCGGCGCAAGTGCCGTGCCCGCCGCAGAACCAGAACAGCTTCACCGGCACCCCGCGCGCCTTCAGGATCCGGTAGTTCCGAACGCCCTCGTCGAGCGGGGAAGAGCGTGTCGACGGTGCCGCTGACGATCATGGTCGGGGCGGTGATGCGGCGGATGCCGGCGTCGCCGGGACCGCGGCGGCGGAACCAGGCCACGTCCTCGTCGCTCAGCACGCCGGTGCGCGGTGGCGCTCTCGTAGGCGGAGGTGATGTGGGGGTCGAGCCCGCCGGTCTGGACGCCGGCCGGGCCCACCGGCCAGGCCGCCGCGCTCGGCGGCGGTGCGACCGGCGCTGTAGAGCAGGTCGTTCCAGCCCTGCTTGAAGGTGCGGTCCTTGTAGAGGCTCGTCTCCAGGGAGTTCCAGGCGATGGTCGGCACGATGGCGTCGATGCGGCGGTCGATGCTCGCGGTGGAGAACTGGATGCCGCCGCCGTAGCTGCCGCCGGTCATGCCCACGCGCGGGTCGCCGCGGCGGTCGAGGCGCACCTCGGGCCGGCGGGCCATCACGGAGATCAGGGCGCGAACGTCGCGGCCCTCGACCTGCGGCGCGTCGATGGTGGCCTCGCCGCCCGACACGCCGAAGCCCCGCGGGTCCCAGGTGAGGACGTTGTAGCCCAGGTCGTGCAGGCGCTTGATCGCTCCCCGGGAGGGATCCTTCTCGCCGGGTGAGCTCCAGCCCGGTCCGTTCAGCACGACGGGCGCGCGCTCGCCGGGACCGAGCGACGGGTTGGGGAACCAGTGGGCCACGATCGGCGTGCCGTCGAAGGACCTGACCACCAGGTCCTCGGCCTGCGCCGTCCCTCCCAGCGCGACCCAGACGATCGCTGCCAGGGCGATCGCCCCCCTCGCTCGCATCGGCGAGGAACGTAGCAAGGGCTCCTCCCGACCGGCGCAGGCTGCCCCGCCGGCCATATGCTGCGCGAGGTGAGGCTCGGGCACCAGCGTTATCCGCTGAGCTTCGTCGTCCGGCATCCCCGTTCCCTTGTCGAGATCGCGCTGAAGCGCGACTCGCGTTTTGCCCACGATCGCCTCGACGGCCTCCGCGGGGCCGAGATCGGCGGCGCGGCACCGCAGTCCTTCGGGCTCGACACGATCAACGTCGATCGAGCGGACAACGAGTTCTACCGGCGAGAGCAGGAGCGCGCGGTCGGCTGGGCGATGCCGGTCGACGTCGTCGCCGAGGGGGACGAGCTTCCGTTCGAGGACGACTCGTTCGACTTCATCCTCGCCTCGCACGTGATCGAGCACATGCCCGACCCGATTCGCGCGCTCCACGAGTGGTGCCGTGTCGCCGCGCGCTACGTGTTCCTGGTCGTCCCCCACCGCGATCGCACGTTCGACAAGGATCGGCCGCTGTCGACGGTGCCGGAGCTGCTGGAGCGCCACGCCTCGGGCTTCAGGTCCCCGGAGGACCGCCATTGGTCGGTCTGGACGTGCGAGACCTTCCTCGAGCTCTGCCGGCAGGTCGGGCTCCCGGTGCTGGAGTACCAGGACCCCGACGACATGGGGCGCAACGGGTTCGCGGTGCTGCTCGACAGCAGCGGCGCCTCCGGGGCGCCCGGTCCGCTCGTGCGCCGGCCGCCGCCGCCGCGGTGGCGGCGGCCGATCATCGTCTGACCGAGGTCAGGCCGGCCCGACAGACCAGCCGAGCGCCTCGCGCTTGGCGCGCGACAGGGCGCTGACGACGAGGTCGTAGGAGTCCTCGACCAGGTCACGGACCATAGGATCAGCCAGCGATCCGTCGAGGATGACCGTGTTCCAGTGGCGCTTGTTGAGGTGGTAGCCCGGGCGGATGGCGGCGTGGGAGGCGCGCAGCTGCTCCGCCAGGGGCGGCTCGCACTTGAGGCTCACCTCGAGCGGCTCCCGGCCCAGCGGGCTGATGGCGAAGATCTTGCCCTCGACCTTGAACACCGAGGTCGACGGGTTGAAGGGGAACTCCTCGACGGCGCCGGGGAACCCGAGGCAGAGCTCTCGCAATACACGCGCGGTCATGCCCGCGACGCCCGCTGCTCTCGCCGGCGCTCGACGTAGCGGCGCTTCTTCACGGCCGTTCCGCAGTCGTCCATGCTGCACCAGCGCCGGCTGCGGTTCTTGCTCTGATCGATGAACAGCCAGCGGCAGTTGGCACAGCGCCGCAGGCGCTCCAACGGCCCGTCGGTGAGCAGCTCGGCGCTGGCGTGCGCGACGGGCCAGAGCGGCGCCTCGAGCGAGTCGGCGTCGTGCCAGCTCCAGCCGTAGCCACCCTGGCGGGCCACCAGGCGCGCATGCTCCAGCGCGCCGGCGGCGTCGTGGCGCAGGGCAGAGAGGTCGGCCTCCGCCGGCGACTCGCCATCGGCGACCGACAGGAACACCCGATAGTTGCGGGCCCGCGCCTCGAGCGCCCGCGCGAAGACCTCCGCCGCCGCAGCGGGCTCGCGCGCGGCGCGGCGACGAAGCCGGGCAAGCGCGCGCTCGTCCAGCCCGCTCGCGAACTCCGACCAGTCGAGCAGGTCGCCGTAGTCGTGCAGCGCCTCGTAGGCCGGGTCGGGCTCCAGGCCCGCGGGGCCGCCGACCGAGTTGACGAAGTCCAGCGCCAGGTGCCCTCCGTCCAGGCGCAGGTCCGAGACAGAGATCCCCGTTGCCACCAAAACCGAGTTTAGCGGTTCCGCGAATCGGTTACTACTAAAACAAGGATCGTCAGAAACATCCGCCCGGAAGGAGAGCCCCGATGAACACGCCCATCGCCGCCCTCATCGCCGCGGACCGCACTCATGACCTGGCGCGGTCGGCCCTGCCGCACGCTCCCGTCCGGCCGAAGCCGGAGGCGCCGCCCCGCGCCGTCCGCGGCCGGACCGCGGCGGCGCTGCGCTCCGTCGCCGCGCGCATCGAACCCGCCTGCGGCTGAGCACTACCCTCAACACATGGACTCGCGGCGGGCCGCGCTGCTTCGGATCGGCGTCTACGCCGTGCTGATGGGGTCGGCGTTCGTGATCGTGCTGGTCACGAGCGGCCTCCCCTCCGCCGACGAGGTACGCGACTTCGGCGAGTCGCTCGGCGACTGGGCCGTGCTCGCCTACGTGCCGCTGTTCGTGCTGGCGAACTTCCTCATCACCTGGCCGATTCTGGCCGGGGCGGGCGGACTGCTGTTCGGCACGGCGGCGGCCACGCCGTTGGCGCTGGCGGCGGTGACGGTGGCCTCGCTCGTCCAGATGGCGGTGGCCCGTCACCTCGCGGGAGAACATGCGCCCCGGCTCATTCCCCGCCGCGTGCAGGGCCTCGACGCATTCCTGGAGAAGAACGGCGCCGTGGCCGTGATGGAGTCGCGCATCGTGCCGTTCCTGCCCTGGGGGGTGGTCAACTACAGCGCCGGCGTGACGCGACTGCGCTACCGCGACATGGCGGCCGGCACGGTCGTGGGCGCCGCCCCCAAGGTGTTCGCCTACACGGCCCTGGGCGGCAGCCTTGGCGACCCCACCTCCCCCGAGGTGATCGTGGCGGTCTCGCTGCTGGTGGCTCTTGCGCTGGGTGGCGCGTTCCTCGTCCGCCGCCAGTTCATAGCCGGGCGCGGCCCGGCATCCGCCGGCACGTGAGCTACTTCCAGGCCGTCCGGATCTACTCGCTAATCGAGGTCTGCATCTTCGCGGCGCTGCTGGTGGTGGCCATCGGCGGGCTCGGCGAGAGCGCCGAGCAGGTGCTCGGGTGGACCCACGGCGTGGGCTGGATCATTCTCTGCCTGCTCGTGGCGTACGGTTGCTGGAAGAAGATCTTCCCCTGGCCGTTGTTTGCAGCGACGGTGTCTCCCCTTGGCCCCATGGGCAGCACCGCAGGGCTGGAGTACCTGGCGCGGAGACGCGACCGTACCTACTCCGGCCTCGAGTGAGGGCTCCTGGCAGGGAGCCGGACCAAGGACCGAAAGGACTCGTCAAATGAGAAGGAGCCGCGCTCTGGCTATCGGCGCACTTGCGCTGGGCCTGTCGCTTGCCGCCTGTGGAGGCGACGACGAGGAACCCAGCAGCGAACCGGCGGCAAAGAAGCCGACGGCGATCTCGCTGACCGCCACCGAGCAGGGCGACAAGATGGCGCTGGAGCTGTCCGGCTCGCCGAAGGCGGGTCCCGCGACGATCAACTTCAAGAACGAGGGCAAGTCACCGCACGAGGCGCAGCTGCTCCGCGTCGAGGGGAACCACACCCAGCAGGAGATGCTGAAGGCGCTGGAGCAAACCAGCTCGGGCAAGCCGATCCCCGATTGGTTCCGCGCCGGCGGCGGACCCGGGCCGACCGAGCCCGGCGCCTCGACCTCCGTCGACGTCGAGCTGGTGCCCGGCACCTACTACGCGCTCGACACCGGCTCGACTGAGGGCGAGGGCGGCGGAACGCCCTTCTACGCCCAGGGCGCGATCACGCGCTTCGAGGTCTCGGGCAGCCCGGCGGGCGGCAAGCTGCCGTCCGCGCCCGCCACGGTCAGCGCCAAGGAGTACAGCTTCGACGCGAGCGGTCTGAAGGCCGGGAAGAACCAGATCGCGTTCGAGAACGTGGGCGCGGAGCCGCACCACATCATCGCGCTGCCGATGGCGCCCGGGGCGACGATCGCCGACGTGAACAAGTTCTTCAGGACCGAGAAGGGCAAGCCGCCGGTCAACTTCGAGCAGATCCAGGGCACCAGCGTGATCGACGGCGGCACGACCGAGAACGTCGAGCTGGAGCTGAAGTCGGGCAAGTACGCGCTCGTGTGCTTCATCTCCGATCGCGCCGGCGGCCCGCCGCACGCGGCCAAGGGCATGATCTCGGAGGCGACCGTGGAGTAAGGGTTAGGCGCCGGCCGCCTCGAGCCACTCCCGTGTGCTCGTCTGGTGGCCGGCCCGCTCACCGGACTCGATCTCGTGGGCGAGCTCGCCGAGCAGTCCGTGGCGCTCGGCCACGACGTTGTGCTTGTGGATGGTCTCGAGGTTCTCCTGGCGCGCCGATAGGAAGGCGTCCGGCCCGAGCGAGGAGAAGCGCTCGACCGCCATGCGGATCATCTCGCGCACGCAGTCCTCCACGAAGCGCGGACGCAGGTGGGCCTTCTCCACCACCTCGACCTCGTCCGGGCGCTTCATCAGCTCGTAGATCTCGGAGCTCATTGCGGATTCGACGATCTCCAGCAGCGTCTCCGCCTCCACCGACTGGTCGCAGCTCTCGGGGCAGCCCACATGGAGCGTGCCGATCCCGCGCTGGTTGTGGGTGGCCACGGGCACCGACTCGAACACGCGCGCAATCTCGTCGTCGGTGAAGCCGTCGGCGCGCAGGCGCTCCTGCGAGCGCTCCATCACCAGCTCCTGGGCACAGGGACAGGCGGTCATGCCCTGCGCCTCGACCCCCACCAGGCGACGGGTGCCGCGCGGCCCGGCGACGGCAGAGCCGAAAAGCGTGTAGATCTCCTGCGTGGGCACCCGCGACGCGGGCGCCAACTTGTGCTCGGGGTAGCGGGCCGCGATCGTGACCTCGGCCCTGCGGCCGTCCTGGCGGTCGCGCACGCGCTCGGCGATGTGCGAGGCGAGTGTCTCGGCCTTGAAGGCCTCGCCGAGGATCACTTCGTCGATCGCCTCGTTGACGATCTCCTCGAAGCGCGACATGTGCGCGCCCTTCTGCTCCGGTGCCAGGTCTACGAAGCACTCCAGCTCGGCGTAGAAGAGCTGCTCGCTCCCGTTCGAGCGGGCGCGGATCACCTTCTCCACCCCCGTGACCCCGACGCGTGAGAGGCTCAGGTGGGTGGCGGGCCGGCGGGCCTGGACGTCGCCACCGAGTAGCACAGAGGGCTCGTTCATCACCTCGTCCACGATATCGGGGCTGCCCGCGAGGCAAAGCGCACAAACCCGTTGTACACTGGCCGCGGCTGCACGCCTTGGACTTCGCACCACTGAGCTCAGCCTCTCGCGGCCCACGCTGCGACTCAGGACAACCGGCACACCAAAGACCTCGCGCGAACGCGAGTTAGGACGTCGTCGGAGGGGCATGGGTTTGAGTCAGAAGGACGGGGCATTGGGACTGCTGGAGGAAGCGACCGGAGCACAGTTCTCCGATGTCGAGGAGCTGCGCCTGCTGGCCGCCGAGGGCCGCGAGCGGGGCTACCTGACCTTTGAGGAGATCGCCTCCACGCTCGACGAAGTGGAGGTGACAAAGGAGCAGGTCAGCGAGTTCCACTCTCATCTCGTGGAGAGCGGCGTGGAGCTCGTCACGCGCGACGGCCGCCCGCCCGCGGCCGAGCCGGTGGCCGCGCGGGCGGAGGCGGGGACCAAGAGGCCCCAGATCGACCTTACAGTGGAGCCCAGCCTCGACTCGCTGCGGCTCTACCTGCGCTCCATCGGCCGGGTGGACCTGCTCACCGCCGGCGAGGAGGTGGCGCTCGCCAGGCTGATCGAGCGGGGCGACATGGTGGCCAAGCAGCAGATGATCGAGGCCAACCTGCGGCTCGTGGTCTCGATCGCCAAGGGCTATCTCGGCCGGGGGCTGTCGTTCCTCGACCTGATTCAAGAGGGGTCGCTGGGGCTGATCCGCGCCGTGGAGAAGTTCGACTACCGGCGCGGCTACAAGTTCTCCACCTACGCCACCTGGTGGATCCGCCAGGCCGTGACCCGCGCGATAGCCGACAAGGCCCGCACGATTCGCATCCCGGTGCACATGGTGGAGAAGCTGAACAAGGTGGCCCACGTGGAGCGCCAGCTGGTGCAGGAGTTCGGGCGCGAGCCGACCCCCGAGGAGGTTGCGCTGGAGCTGCAGTGGACGGCGCGCGAGGTAAAGGACATCCTGCGAATCGCCCAGCTGCCCATCTCCCTGGAGAAGCCGATCGGCGAGGAGGAGGACTCCGAGCTGGGTGACTTCGTGGAGGACGAGGCCGCCGAGTCGCCCTTCGACCTGGCGAACGAGAACCTGCGACGCGAGAACGTGCGCTCAGCGTTGAACGCCCTGCCCGTCCGCGAGCGCGAGGTGATCGAGATGCGCTACGGCCTGCGCGGCCAGAAGGCGCGTACGCTCGAAGAGGTGGGCCGCGCGTTCGGCGTCACACGCGAGCGGATCCGGCAGATCGAGAACAACACGCTGAAGAAGCTCGAGGGCCTTCCCGAGGCGCAGCGCCTGCGGGACGCTTCCTAGACTTTCCCGCGTGACAGAGCTGCGGCTGCGGCGCGACGACGCCGACAAGAAGCGCTACGTGCTCGACGGCGTGGGGGAGCTCCAGCGCGGCAAGTGGTACGAGCGCGGCGGCGCGGTCACCGACACCGGAGGACGCACCTGGGAGCTGAAGCCGAGCGCCTGGAAACGGTCAGCCGTGGCCGTCGACGCGGTGGGCGAGGAGGCGGCCCGCTATGAGCCGGAGGGGACGTTCAAGCGCGGCGGGCGCCTGGAGGTGGCGGGTGGCGGGTCATACGACCTCAAGCCCTCCTCGGCGTGGCGCAACCGCTACGCGCTCTGGTCGCGGGAGGAGGAGCTGGCCTCGGTGGAGACGAAGGGCTGGTCGGGCCAGGAGGTGGCCGTGTCGATCGCCGAAGGCGCGGACGTCGACCCGCTGGTGCTGCTCACGGCCTGCTGGCTCGTGCGGCTGTTCGGCGAGGACGACGCCGCGGCGGCGTCGGGCGCTGGGGCTGCCCGGGTCCTAGAGGCCCCTCTACAATCGGCGTCCCGCGACCACCCGGGGGGATGTCCGAGTGGCTAAAGGAGCGGCGCTGTAAACGCCGTGGCTATGCCTACGCAGGTTCGAATCCTGCTCCCCCCACTTCCCACCCGTTAGGGCCAGCAGGGGCCAGGCGGTGTCAGTAGGGGCCACGATCCCGTGCTAGGACTGGGATCGCGGGCGACACGGCGACCAAGGTCGCGAGCACCACGGCGATGTGCGAAACGGCCGTTCGAGGGCGTCGTGCCACGCCTGCGAGATACGAAAGCGGCGCGGCACACCGGCCGCCGACCGCGGTGCGCTTGCAGGAGGACGGCTGCCACAATGCGCGGCGGCGAGCTACTCCTCGCCGCCACGCCCCCCGGCCGTTTTTGCGGCGCCGCGGGGGGCAAGCCGGGCAGGTGGCTCGCCCCCCGCTACTGCTGTGGCGCTGGTCCGTGCCGTCAGGTCAGTTGGTCTGGGGCCCGGGTGCGTCCAGGCCGTTCGCCGGAGCCGACTCGGGAGGGGTGATCGCGGCCGCTGTGGCCGCTTCGTCGGTGCCGCCCTGCGAGGTCGCCGGGGGCGAGATCGCGGCCGCTGTGGCCGCTTCGTCGGTGCCGCCCTGGGCGCCCGGGGCGCTCGCCGAGATCGCCGCGGCGGCGACGGCCTCGTTGTGGGTCTTGGCCACCGTGCCCGGGGCCGGAACCTCGGCCACGATCACTTCGGGGTCGCCGACCACGACGGTCTCGCTGTCGATCAGGGCATAGGCCCCGGTGGCGGCTGCGGCCCCGATGGCCAGGGCGACCACGGGAGCAAGCAGTGTTCTGGTGTTGGGTAGGCGCTCTGCGTACTGCATTCGACGTCACACTCCTGGTTTAGGGGGGTCTCGCCGCCCAGAACCCGGACACAGGACGCCCGCGCGGGCGAGTGAGGGGGGAGGGCGGCGAGACCGGAAACTCCTGTTCGCTCCGTTCTATGTCAGGTCGCTCGCGGGAACTGCGAGCTTCCGCACACAAGGCGCAGGAGGCGACCAGCACGCACCCCCGCAGGGGGATCAGGCGGGCACCCGGTTATGCAAAGACCAGAACGAGGGGAGGGCGGCTATTCCGACAGCCCCACGGCTTCAAGGGCCCGCTGCCAGCCGTTCTGCTCGACGAACCACTCCTGGCGCGCGATCTTGCCCCGCGAGGAAAGCTCCATCATCGTTCCGCCAGACGTCACCTCGGTCTTTACGCCGCTCCCGCGGCCGTAGCCGACGAAGTCGCCTCTGACCGCGACGCGGCCGTCGGCATCGACCAGCCGGTCGAGCGTCCACGACCAACGCTCGAACGCCGAGTCGATCTCGCCATAGAGCGCCCGGACCCCCTCGCGTCCGCGAAAGCAGCCGCCGACGCCCACACCGTCCATCCCATGCATCCAGACCTCCGTGTCCGGCTCGTAGACGAGCACGTTCAAGTCCACGTCGCTGCGCGCCACTGCGCTAAAGCCCCGCTTGATCGCCGCCTGCATCGCCCGTCTCCTCAGCGGCGAGCCGAGCTTGAGCCGGACGGTGCCCGCCGAGATCGCCGTTCCGATCGCGGGCGCTCGCAGGACTAGCCAGTCGAGCAGGTCGCGCTTTTCCTGCGACATCGCCCGCCCAGTATCCCCGAAGGGGGCCGAGGCCTGTGAGAAACGCCCAGCGCGCACCACGAGCAGCAGGCCCGGACGTTTCCGCCGCGGGCGGAGGGGGAGCGACCTGCCGGGCTTTCGCATTTCGACCCGTGCGATTCGCTTCCGGGAGTCAGACCTCGAAGGGTGGCTACAGGCACGCTCGACGCTGCGGCCCGAGGACGACGGTTGACTCGCTTGTGCCACGCCGTGAGTCACGACCCGCCCGTCTTCAGGCAAAGTCTTCTATTCCCCCCATTTCCGCCACAATGGGCGGACCAGCGCCGACGTAGCTCAGCCGGTAGAGCACCTCCATGGTAAGGAGGGGGTCCGGGGTTCGAGTCCCCGCGTCGGCTTTTTCCATGTCCACTGACGTCCTGATTCACGGCGACACCTTCAGCTCCGCGCCGCTGCGGCACGAGTTGCCGCTCGGCATCGCCGACCCGCTCTCCTACTTCGAGGCCTCCGGCCGCCGGGCGGCGGTGATCTCCGCGCTTGACGCCGACCGGGCGGTCGAGGCCGCTCCCGGGCTGGAGGTGATGGATCCCCACGAGCTCGGTCTCGATGAGCTGGTTGCGGAGGGCATGCGCTGGCACGAGCTCGATGTGGAGCTGTGTCTTCGTGCGGCGAAGCGGCTCGAGACGCGGCGTGTGGTCGTGCCGAACGCGCTTCCGGTGGCCGTGGCCGACCGGCTCCGGGCCGAGGGCATCGAGGTGATCCCCGACGAAGACGAGTTCATCCGCCGTCGCCGCTCCAAGAACGCCGCGGAGCTCGCGGGCATCCGGCGTGCGCAGGCCGCGGCCGACGCCGGGATGGCCGCCGCGGCCGAGATGTTGCGCGAGGCCCGGCCGGCCGACGGCGGGCTGCTGACCGTCGATGGCGAGGCACTTACCTCCGAGCGCGTGCGGGGGCGTATCCGAGAGGTCTGCGCAGGGCTCGGAGCACCCGCCGACGACGACATCATCGTCGCCGCCGGCGCGGCTGGGGCCACCGGCCACGAGAACGGCAGCGGTCCGATTCCCGCAGGGGTCCCGCTCATCGTCGACATCTGGCCCCGTGACGAGCGCACCGGCTGCTGGAGCGACATGACCCGGACCTTCGTCGCCGGAGCGGAACCGGCCGAGGACATCGCCGCCTGGCACGAGCTCTCGCTCACCGCGCTCGACCACGCACTCGCCGGTTGCGCTGCCGGCGTGACCGGGCGCGAGCTGTTCGATGCGGCGTGCGACGTGTTCGAGGCGGCGGGCGAGCCCACTCAGCGCACCAAGCCGGAGGGTGAGCCGTTGCGCGACGGCTTCTTCCACTCACTCGGCCACGGGGTGGGCCTCGAGATACACGAGGAGCCCGCGCTGGGGCGAACCGGCGGCGACCCGCTGGTCCCCGGCGACGTGGTGGCCATCGAGCCGGGCTGCTACCGCAACGGCTACGGCGGCGTGCGGCTCGAGGACCTGGTGCTGGTCACCGAGGACGGCTGCGAGCGGCTGACCGACTTTCCCTACGGGCTCGAGCCTTAGAGCACTGCTCTCGCGCGTTCCCGACGGCTTTGCAGTGGTGCGAGACCCTGCGTCCGCCGCTGCGCGATCCCCGTCAGTATCTCGCGCACTATCCGCTCGGCCGCCAGCGCCGTGATGTCTGCGGAGCCAATCGCTGTGGGGATCACCTCGACGATGTCAGCCCCAACTATCTCGAGTCCGGCTGCTGCCTCACGGCAGGCCCCGAGGAGGTCGCTCAGGCTCATGCCGCCCGGCTCCGGGGTGCCGGTGCCCGGCGCGAATGCCGGATCCAGGACGTCGATGTCCACCGTCAGAAAAGCTGGGCCCGGTCCCACGCGCTCGATTGCTTGCGCCATCACCGGACGTATGCCGCTTTCTCGAACCTGGTGCATGAAGAAACTCGTGATTCCGCGCTCGGCTTGCCAGGCGAACACCTCCTCGCCCGGCCAGTAGCCCCGTAGTCCGATCTGGGCGTAGCGCTCTGGCGCCACGAGACCGGCCTCGACCAGCCGGTACATCGGCGTGCCGTGGGACTTCTCGACGCCGAAGACCGTGCTGCCGGTGTCGGTGTGAGTATCGAAGTGGACGAGCCCCACGGGTCCATGCCACAGCGCACACGCACGCACGTTGGGCTCGGTGATCGAGTGATCCCCGCCCAGCACGACGGGGATGGACCCGGCGGCGACGACTTCTCCGACGGTCTCGGCGATTGCACGGTGCGTTCGGACCGGGTCGGCGGGCAGCACGGGGGCATCGCAGAAGTCGACGATCCGCAGCTCCGAGAAGGCGTCGACCTTCGCCTCCAGGTGCGGGCCGGGCGGGCAACTCGCGGCCCGAATCGCGCGCGGAGCGAAGCGGGCCCCGGTGCGGTCGGAGACGCAGTCATCGGTCGGCGCCCCGACAATGGCCACGTCGGTCCCCTCCAGCTCACGCCCATCTTGGGTCATCGGCACCCCGCCAAAGCTGAGCGGACCCGCGAAATCCGGCTTCTCTCCGTACTCGCGCCAGCGCTGCAGCGGGTCGATCACGGCGCCACCTCGGTCTTCGAGCAGAGCGCAGAGTCTTGGCTGCTCCACGGCGCCCACCCCGGCGATTTGAGGTGCAGGAATGTCCGTGTGATGCGTGCGAGCCCGTACTCGTAGGCTGCGGCACCCAAATTCGTGCCCGCCAGAAAAACGAGCGCATCGGTCGAGGACACCGAATCGCTAAGGAAGACCGCGCCGAACGCGCCCGCATAGTAGGGCACCTCTTTCGCCAGCTCGGCAGCCTACGTAGCCGCTTGCGGAAGCGATTCTCTGGGTGCGGAGCCCTCATGCCTGAGCTTCGCCAGCTCATACGCAGCCTTCGACAGCACGTTGGTGCTCGTCCCCGTCTCCGTAGCAGCCTCCAGTTGGCCTGGAGGTTGACCCGTAGTGCTGCTCCCCAGAGCAGGTAGGTGCCCGCCGAGCAACACGAGCACCAGCCAGTAATCGAGGCCGCGTAGGACATGGGATGCCGCCAGGAGGACTCCTGCTGCGGTGGCGATCCCTTCCAAGGCGTAGGTTGATATCGCCGTGGCAAGGAGGGTCATGGCCCATCTCCTTGTCCTTGCCCATCCATTTGTCCTTGAGTTGTTCTCTGCCCTAGAGGACCTCTCAATCGAGCCGGGCGCGGCTTCCCTCATCGCTCGAGCACCCTCACCGTGGGGGTGCCGCCGAAATGTGCGACGGCGATCTCTGCCGCGACGTCCGGATCGAACGGCCGGCAGGAGAAGACGTCAACAAAGCAGCGGCCGAAGACCTCGTCGGCGTGGATCGTTATCGAACTCGTCTCGATGAACTGCATCGCCGACCAGCCCTCGAGCTCATCGTCGCCGAAGCGGTCGAGCATGAGCGGGCCGTAGGCGCGCATGCCCACGGCCTCGATAAGGGTCGGCACGAAGCGACGGATGCTGTCGGGATCCTCGAGTCGGCGCCGGTCGCAGCCATGCAGATCGATCGCCGCAAGCATGCCCCAGGGCACGTCGGTGCGACCGCCGGGGTCGGGACGATCCATCGTCGAGGTTTCCATGCATGCAAGGTCGCAGCGCGCGCTTTCAGAGCGCTTTCAGTCGGCGTGCCAGGGGTCACCAGGAGATAGGCTCGCCGTAGAGTGGAGAGCCAGTTCAGGATCCTCGGGCCGATCGAGGTAGAGCTCGAAGGCGGTCGGGGCGCTCCGTTGCCGGGCGGGCGGGTGCTCTCCTTTCTGGCGCTCCTCCTCGTGCGCAGCGGCGCGATCGTCCGCCTCGACCGGGTCGTGGACGAGCTGTGGGAGGGAGCCGGCCCGAGGAACGCAAGGAACGCGGTCCAAGTCGTCGCATCGAGGCTGCGCGCTGCCGTGGGGCACGGCGTCGTGGTCTCGGCGAGGCGGCGGATATGCCCTGCGTCTGCCGCCGGGAGCGCTCGACGCCGACCGCTTCGAAGAACGCCTGCAACGAGGACGCGAAGAGCTCACGAGGGGCAAGCAGCAGGAGGCGGCGGAGACGCTGCGAGAGGCGCTCGCGCTCTGGCGTGGCCCGGCGCTCGCGGACGTCCGCGACGAGGGCTTCGCCCAGCCGGAGATCGCGCGGCTCGAGGACCTGCGCCTCGCCTGCCTCGAAGATCGTGTCGATGCCGACCTCGCATGCGCCCGGCACGCCGAGGTGGCGGGCGAGCTCGAGGCGCTCGTTCGTCAGCACCCGCTGCGCGAGCGACTGCGGAGCCAGCTCATGCTCGCCCTTTATCACTCCGGGCGCCAGGCGGATGCGCTGGTGGCGTATCGCAGTGCGCACCGGGCGCTCGTGGACGGGCTGGGAATCGAGCCGTCACCTCAGCTGCGGGCGTTGGAGACAGCGATCCTGCGCCAGGATGTGCCCGCACCGGCTCCGCGCTGGGCCCGTCGGCGGCTCGAGCATCCGTGGGGCCGGACACTTCGCCGCCGGGTAACCTGCCTCTGCTCACAGCTTGCCCGTCCGGACGGAGCCTGCGGATCTGGATCCGGAGTCACTTCGCGTCCGTGGTCGAGGGATACCACGCCACGGCCCGAGCGGTGTGCGCGCGCCACGGGGGGACCATGGTCGAGCTGCGCGGCGATGCCGTGCTGGCTGTCTTCGGGATGCCCGTGGCCCACGAGGATGACGCGCAGCGTGCCCTGCGCGCCGCCGCCGAGCTGGGCGCTCGAACCGAGCATTGCCGTTCGGCTTCCGTGGGCGCTCCGGCGTCTGCACCGGCGATGTGGTCGCGTCTGCGCGAGGACGCGGTGCTGCGCCGGTGATCGGTGAGGCGGTGGCCGCGGCCGAGGAGCTCGCGAGGTCAGCCGCGGGGGGTGAGATCCGGATCGCCGAATCGACATGGCAGCTCGTGTCCCACGCCGCCCATGCCTCCGAGCTTCCCGAAGGCGGGCTTCTGCTGCGAGACATCGAGGACGATGCGCCAGCAATCGGGCGCCGGCTCGATCGGCCGCTCATCGGGCGCGAAGAGGAACTCGGCCGCCTTCGCGACACGTTCGCGCGAGTCGTGGCCGAGCGCTCGGCGGAGATCGTGACTGTGCTCGGCGAGCCGGGCATCGGGAAGTCCCGCCTCGTAGGGGAGCTGGCGGCGATCGCCGGCAGCTCAGGGCACGGTCCTCACCGGGCGCTGTCGACCCTACGGCGAGGGGATCACGTACTGGCCGCTGCGTGAGATCGTCCTGCAGGCCGGGTCCGACCGCTCGGTCGACGAGCTGCCCGAGTCGCTCGGGATACCGCCCTTGGTGGTGCAGAGGGTGGCCGCCGCGGTGGGTCTCGGCGAGGGACGGATGGGTGAGGAGACCAGCTGGGCGTTTCTGCAGCTGCTCGATGCGCTCGCCGGCGTTCAGCCACTGCTCATCGTCGTCGACGATGCTCACTTGGCGGAGCCCGCGCTCCTGGATCTCCTCGTCGACGTGATGGCCCGCCTGTGCAAGGCGCCTGTGCTCCTGGTTCTGGTAGCGCGTTCGGACGGGTTGAAGGACCGGTCGGCCTGGTCAAGTCGAATCGGAGCCGCCGCCGTGCTGAGTCTCGAGCCGCTCTCCGCCGCGGCCATTGAGGCTCTGCTCGCAGCAAGCGTCGCCGACCGCCTCGATACCGATGAGGAACACCGGATCAGCAACGCAGCCGGAGGCAACCCCCTCTTTCTCGAGCAGCTCGTGGCTTACGTCGGCGAGCGCCGCTCTGACGGACGATCTTCCTCCGGGGATTCACGCCCTCCTGGCGGCGCGCCTCGATCGCCTGGGCACCACCGAGCGTTCCGCGCTGGCGCTCGGAGCGGTCGCGGGTGAGGCTTTCGAGACGGCGGCGGTTGACGCGCTCGCCGCGGGCATCACGCGTGCCGAGGTCGAGCAAGCCTGCGCCCGGCTGGTCGAGCGTGACCTGCTCATCCGAGAGGAAGCCGCGGTGACGCTCACACGTTCCGGTTTCGGCACGCCCTCATCCGTGACTCGGCCTACGCCTCACTGGCGAAGTCGGCGCGGGCGCGGCTTCACCAGCAACACGCATCCTGGTTGGAAGGGCTCGGAAGCGCTCTCCCGGAGGCCGACGCCAGGATCGGATTCCACCTCGAGACGGCCTGCCGCTACGCCCAGGAGATCGACGGCGCTGCAGCGGCCGAGCTGACGACACGGGCCGGGCGGCGGCTGGCGGCCGCCGCGCGGGTGGCGCGCAGCCGCGGCGACCTGTCGGGAGAGATCGGTTTTATCGAGCGCGCCGTTGCGCTGCTGGGGACGGATCGGTGAGGAAGGTGTCGCGCTGCTGCCGGCACTGGTCTCGGCGCTCTTCGAGGCGGGATCGTCGGATCGGGCGGAGGAGCTTGCGGGTCGAGCGGTGTCGACCAGCGCCTTGCTGGGCCTCCCCGGTGTCGGCGCGCGATCGGCGATCGAGCGCGAGCGCATCCGGCTTTACCGTCGTCCCGAGAGCTTCGATGTGACGGCCGCCGTGGCCGTCGTCGGTCGGGCCTCGGAGACTCTCCGCGGGCTTGGAGATGAACTCGGGCTCTCGCGCGCGGACTACCTGATGTGCGACCTCACCTGGCTGATGGGCGACCCCGTGGCGTCCTACGCCCACGCCGAGCAGATGCTCAGCCACGCTCGCCGCGCCGGGAGCGGATTCGATGTCGCGACCGCGCTCACCTTCATGGGCTGGGCGCTCGTCGAGGGGCCATGGCAGACGTCGGCAGCTATCGCACGCTGTGATGCGCTCACGAGTGCAGCCGGCGGCCAGCGAGCCGCCGAGCTGGCCCTGCGCGCGTCCCGAGCGGCGCTGATGGCCATGACCGGCGACTACGACCGGGCCCGCGGCGCCATGGCCGAGGCAAAGGCAGGACTCGGCGAGCTGAATCTGGGTGGCTTTGCCGTGTACACCCTCCTGCTCGAGGCGATCGCGGAGACCGTCGCCGGAAATCCGGCCTCGGCGGAGCGCGCCATCCGCGACGCCAAGACGATGGTCTCCGACTCCGATGACCACTGGTATCTGTCGTTCATCGCCGTGGATCTCGCCCATGCCATCCTCGCGCAAGGTCGCCTGGCTGAGGCCGCCGAGGCGGTCGCCCAGATCGACACGATGCCGGCACCCTGCGACACGGAATGGGTGATCAAGCGCCACATGGCGCGAGCCCTCTCGCGGCGCGGGCGGGCGAGCCCGAGCGCGGGCTCGAGGACGCCCGGGCGGCGGTGGCAGCAGCGGACACGACCGGCCTGATCGTCTGCCGCGCAAATGCCCACCGCACCCTTGCCGAGGTGCTCCAGGCCGGGGGCCATCCGGACGAAGCGGCGACAGCGGCTCGTCGTGCCCTCGCCCTCGACGAAGCGAAGGGGAACACGGTCGCGGCGGCCGGGACACGACGCCAGATTGCGTCCCTGAAGCTAGGCTCCCGCGCATCATGAAGCGCCTCATCCCAGCCGTCCTCGCCCTGGCCCTCTTCGCCGGCCCCGTCGCCACCGCCGACGCTGCCTTCAAGCGCTGCCGGCCGGTGGAGAACATCTTTCCCGGCACCTCCGACGAGGGCGACCTCTACCGGATCAGGGCTCAGGGCGTTTCCTGCCGGACCGCTCGGCGCGTGGTCTACCGGAGCACCCGCAAGGCCCTGGCGATGACGCCCGGGCCCAGCGGCTTCAAGCGCTTCCAGTACCGGCGCTGGTCGGTGGTCGACGACCTGAGGGGCGACGTCGACCGCTACTCGGCCAGGGCCGGCGGTTCCAAGCGCGTGCGCTGGTTGTACGGCGAGCTCTGAGCAAGGGCCGCGCCCGCCTCCGACCCGTAGCGCGGCTCCCATGAGGCGGCCTCCACGCGGCCGTCGCGGAAGCGGTAGATCCAGCGCACCTGGGTCTCGGAGAAGCCGCCCGACTCGTGGTGGACACGCACCGAGCCGGAGACGATCACCTGCTCGCCGTCCTCCTCGAAGCGCTGGGGGCGGACCCTCAGCGAGCGGCTCAGCCCGCCGTTCTCCATGAAGAAGGCGCGGGTTTCCTCCGTGCCGCGCAGGACCTTCCCGTTCGCCGCGTAGGGCCGGTACTCGCAGTCG
Source organism: uncultured Thermoleophilaceae bacterium (assembly GCA_963850205.1). Lineage (GTDB taxonomy): Bacteria > Actinomycetota > Thermoleophilia > Solirubrobacterales > Thermoleophilaceae > JACVRW01. The sequence goes on from CAWKKJ010000019.1 coordinate 57,993, forward strand.
GGGTGGGAGATGCTGAGCAGGCCATCCACGCCGGCCTCCATGCCCTCCTCTTCGAAGAGCCGGAAGGCGTTCTTGATCAGCTGAAGGCGAGGCGAGTCCATGCGGAGGGGACGGCAGTCTCGCAGCCCCAACGGGCTTGCGACAACCCCCATCTGAGTCATTGTCTCAGTAGTAGCCGAGCCGCGCCAACGGCTCGACCAGCTCGCGCTCCTCGTAGGAGAGGTGCGAGAGCATCGCGTCGGTGAGCAGGTCCATGGCGGCGCGCAGCCGCGTCAGCGCATCGTCCTCCGATGCGACCACCGCGACGAGCGATTCGTCGATGCGGTCGAGCAGCTCCGCGATCACCTCGTGCTCCTCCTCGAGCCTGCGGATCACGGGATCGAGACGCTCGTCGCGCCGCCTGAGGTGGGGGAAGATGCCCGTGTCCTCCAGCGTGTGGTGCTGGCTGACCGCGCGGCAGTAGGACTCGCAGTAGGCCCCGAGGGTCCAGTTGTTCTGCCGGATGGTCATGCGGTTGATCAGCGACCGCACGGCGGAGGGATCGATTGCGCCCTTCTCCACCTGTTCGATCAGGTCGCGGATGCGGGCCATCTCGGCCCGAAGCGCGTCGTGGACGTCCACCAGGTGCTGGCCGGCGGCCTGCTCGTGAGCGCTGTAGCGGCGCTCGCTGTCGGGCGCGGGGCCGCTGGGCCGCCCGGCCTCGTCCCACGGCCGTTCGTCGCTGAGACGCGTGCCGTCGTCCGGGGTCGGGGTGACCGCCAGCGGGTCGCCCTGCACGGCGGGGGCCGCCGACGGCGGGGCCGCCCGCTCGGCCTCGGGCGAGGAGCGGGCCGCTTCGACCAGCTCGCGCACGGCGGGGGCCACGTCTTCGGCGAAGCGGTGGATGTCCTCATCGGAGTCGGCGGCGAGGATGTAGCTGCTCATGCCGGTGGACAGCGTCAGCTCGGCGAGCTGCTCCGCCCAGTCGGTGGGCCCGCCCTGGAGAAACCCGCCGTCGCCGCCGAAGCGGCCGTTCACGTTGAAGAGGCGACGAACCTCCGCCGGGTCGCGGCCCGCCTCCTGCGCCGCCTCGTCGATCGCCGCGTTCATCGCCGGCAGCTCGTCGAGATCGGCGTAGCCCAGGCTGGGCAGCCAGCCGTCGGCCTTCTCTCCCGTCAGCGCCAGCATCCGCGGCTTGTAGGCGCCGAGCCAGATCTCGACGGGGTGCGCCGGAGCGGGTCCCGGGCGAGCGCCGTCCAGGCGGTAGTGCTCTCCCTCGTAGGACACGCGCTCGCCCTTCCCGTCCCAGAGGGAGCGGATGACCTCGATGGCCTCGGCCAGGGCGTCGACGCTGCGGCCGGGCTTGAGGCGTTCGCCTCCGAGGGCGGCGATTCCGTCCCAGAACGCCCCGGCGCCGAGGCCGAGCTCGACGCGCCCGCCGCTCAGGATGTCCAGACTCGCCACGCTCCGCGCGAGCACGGCCGGCGGGCGTAGCGGGAGGTTGGCCACGTTGGGGGCGAGCCGGACGGTGGAGGTCGCGGCGGCCACCACCGAGAGCAGCGTCCAGGTGTCCAGGAAGCTCGGCTGGTAGGGATGGTCCTGGAAGCTGACGAGATCGAGGCCGGTGAGGTCGGCCAGCTTCGCGAGTTCCACCACGTCGCCCGCCTGAGCAGCCGCGGGCGTGATGAACACGCCGAAGCGAAGCTCCTGCCCGTAGTCGGCCACGCGCGCATTGTGCGCTATCACCATGAGCGGTGACGGTCGCCTACATAGTGCTCTCCCACCGCAACCCCGATCAGGTTCTGCGGCTGGTCGGCGCGTTGCGCGAAGGGCCGGCGGCCCGCGTGCTCGTGCGTCACGACCAGCGTGGGACGAAGCTCGCGGCCGCCGAGATCGAAGCGGCCGGCGCCGAGGCGCTGGAGGACCGCATCGAGGTGGAGTGGGGCGGCTGGAGCCATGTCGAGCTGATCCTCTCCTGCCTGCGCCGGGCAGCGAGGCTCGAGCCCGACTGGACGCTCGTGCTCTCGGGCCAGGACTATCCGCTGCGCCCCCTGACCGAGATCGAGGAACGGCTGGCGGCCACGGTGGCGGACGGCCTGCTGGGATCGGTGCGGGAGATCGAGTCGAAGCCCCCGCCCGCCGGCCTGGACGACGAGTTCTTCCTGCGCACGGCATACCGGCACTTCCGGCGCCCGCGCCGGCTTCCGCACCTGCCCCACGCCCTGCGTCCGCTCGTCTACGTGCGTGACCTGCCCCCCCGCGTGGGGGTGCGCCGGCGCCGCGGACCGGGCAGCCGGCTCCACGGCTCGGCTGACTGGCTTACCCTCGGCCCGCGCGCCGCGGCCGCCCTGCTCACGGCGGGCGAGGACCGCCGGCTCACGCGCTTTTTCCGGCGGGCGGCCCTGCCCAGCGAGTCGTTCTTCGCGACCGTGCTGCTCAACGACCCGACCCTGAGCATCGGACGCGACCACCGCCGGTTCGTCACCTTCGACCGGCCGGGCGCGCCGCATCCCCGCACCCTCAGCACGGCGGACCTCGAGCCCGCGCTGGCCTCGGGCGCCGACTTCGCCCGCAAGTTCGACGTCACCGCCGACGCCGGCGTGCTGGACCTTCTCGACGCCCGCCGCAGAGCGGCGCAGCCCCGTAGATGACTGATTCCGCGCCCCCGCGCCCGCGGCTGACGCACGGCACGCCCTCGCTTCGGCCCCGGCCAGCCGGGGCCCGAGCGCAGCCACAACCTCATTCAAACGGCCCCCCAAACGCTCCGCATGAGAATCAGGCCGTAGGACGCGCCGAACCTCTTGCGCTCTGGAATGACGACGTTCTGGATGAGGTTGTGGACGCGGGCTCTCCGTGGCGACCCCGCGAATGTCAGCGCTTGCCGAGCGCCAGCGGGGCAGTGTGAGCCGGGGGCCCCCTTGCGCACACGCGGCCGCGAAATCAATCATCTAGACTCACCTCTGACCTCGCGGCCCGGCGGGGTCGTTTCGCGTCCCCCGCGCGATGTCGCCGGCCGTCCCGTTCTAACCTTCCGAAGGAGCCATGGCTCGCGGAGATGTCCGAATCGCCGTCACCCTCGCGTGCGAGGAGTGCAAGCGGCGGAACTACCAGACCGAGAAGTCCAAGCGGAACGATCCGGACCGGATCGAGTTTCCGCAAGTACTGCCGCTGGTGCGGCCGGCACACGCCGCACAAGGAGACCCGTTGATGGGTTGTCGTTTCTATACGCGCGCGCGAGGCCTAGGACCACTGTGGCCCGCGATCGCCAGAGGGCCAAGCAGCGCCAGGCCGAGCGCCGGGCGCGCTAGGCTCGCCGAGGAGCAGGCGGCCGGGGGCCCGCCGGACGAGGCCGAGTCCGAGCGACGGCAACGGCGACGCCGCGCGGGCCGAGCCGCGGCGCGACCTGGCGATCGACGATCCCACGACGGTCGAGCCCTCGCCGGCGGTCTCGCCCGAGCTGGCGGTGGGCGCCCCGCCCAGGACGAGGGCCACTCCGACGCCATCTTCGGGCACCGGCCCGGCGTTGCTCCGCCCACCGCCGAGCAGGAGCTGGACGAGCAGGAGGCCCTGCAGGAGATCGAGGACTGGGAGGTCGACGACCCGGACGCCGCCGAGAAGGGCGCCGGCGAGGAGGGCTACGAGGCTCGGGGCCGGCGCGGTCGCGAGGACGCCGAGGCGCACAAGCACCGGTCGCGTGTCGTACAGTTCCTGATCGCGGTCTGGGCCGAGCTCCAGCGAGTCCAGTGGCCGAACCGGCAGGCACTCGTCACGCTCACCGGCGTCGTGCTCGGCTTCGTCCTGATCGCGGGCGGCTACCTCGGCCTGCTGGACGCAATTTTCTCCGAACTGATTCAGGCATCTTCTCTAGGCAAAATGTTTCGCTGGTACGCAGTCAACACCTATTCAGGACACGAGAACAAGGTCAAGCAGAACCTGGAGCACCGCCGCATCTCGCTCGGGCAGGAGAACAGCATCCGCCAGATCGTGGTGCCCACCGAGCAGGTGCAGGAGCTGAAGGACGGGCAGAAGATCAGAAGGAGCAGCGGACGATGCCCGGCTACCTGCTCGTGAACATGAACCTCACCGACGACTCCTGGGGCTGGTGAAGAACACCCCGGGGGTGACCGGCTTCGTCGGCGCCTCCAACAACCCGGTGCCCCTCACCCAGATCGAGGTCGACCGCCTGCTGCACCGCGAGGCCGCCGAGCGGCCGCGGGCGCGGGCCCAGTTCTCGATCGGCGAGTCGGTGAAGGTGGTCTCGGGCCCGCTGTCGGACTTCTCGGGCGAGATCAGCGAGATCAACGACGACCAGTCCAAGCTCAAGGTGCTGGTGTCGATCTTCGGGCGCGAGACGCCCGTCGAGGTGGGCTTCGACCAGGTGAAGAAGGTCTAGCCCCGCCCGCTAGGCTCATCGAACCATGGCCAGGAAAGTCCTCACACTCATCAAGCTCCAGGTGCCCGGCGGGCAGGCGAACCCCGCCCCGCCGGTCGGCCCTGCGCTGGGCCAGCACGGCGTGAACATCATGGAGTTCTGCAAGGCCTTCAACGCGCAGACCCAGCAGGACACCGGCACGATCATCCCGGTGGAGATCACGGTCTTCGAGGACCGCTCCTTCACCTTCATCACCAAGACGCCGCCGGCCGCCGTGCTGATCAAGCAGGCCATCGGCCTGGAGAAGGGCTCGGGCGAGCCCAACCGCAACAAGGTGGGCACGATCACCAGGGACCAGGTGCGCGAGATCGCCGAGCAGAAGCTGCCCGACCTCAACGCGCACGACGTCGACCAGGCCTCCAAGATCATCGAGGGGACGGCCCGGTCCATGGGCGTGGAGGTGTCTCCCTGATGCCCAAGCACGGGAAGCGCTACCGGGAGAGCTACGAGAAGGTCGACCGCGACTCGACCTACGAGCCGGCCGAGGCGGTGCGCCTGATCAAGGAGTTTCCGCCCACCAAGTTCGACCAGACGGTGGAGGTGCACATCCGCACCGGTCTCAACGTGCGCCACGCCGACCAGCAGCTGCGCGGGACGATTGCGCTGCCGAACGGTCTGGGCAAGGACATGACCGTCGCGGTCTTCGCCAAGGGCGACAAGGCTCGTGAGGCCGAGGAGGCCGGCGCCGACTTCGTGGGCGCCGAGGACCTGGCCGAGCGGGTGCAGGAGGAGGGCTTCACCGACTTCGACGTGGCCATCGCCACCCCGGACATGATGCCGGTGGTGGGCCGGCTCGGCCGCATCCTCGGGCCCCAGGGCAAGATGCCCAACCCCAAGGTGGGCACCGTGACGATGGACGTGGCCAAGGCGGTGTCGGAGTCCAAGGCCGGCAAGGTCGAGTACCGCACCGACCGGATGGCCATCGTGCACCTGCCCATCGGCAAGCACAGCTTCGAGGAGCAGAGTCTGCTCGAGAACTACGCGGCGCTGATCGACGAGATCGTGCGCGCGAAGCCGGCCGCGGCCAAGGGCCGCTACCTGCGCTCGGTCACGCTGACCACCAGCATGGGCCCGGGCGTGAAGGTGGACCCGTCGCGAACCCGCAACCTCGTGGAGGAGCCGGCCGAGGTAGCCTGACCACCTGAATCGCCTATCTGCCCGAGACCCCCGGCGACCCATAAGCCCGGGACAGGCGGAGCACAGCGAAGCCCGGCCCTGATCGGCCGTTCCTCCTGAGCCCGCCTGCGCGCGGGCTCGATTCGTCAAGAGGAACGAGATGAACAAGGAAAAGAAGACAGAGGTTGTCGCCGAGGTGGCCGCCCAGATCGAGGAGTCGGAGGCGGTGTTCGCCGTCGACTACCGCGGCATCTCGGTGCCGCAGGCGGCCGAGCTGCGCGCCCAGTTGGGCGAGGCCGGGGCGCGCTTTCGCATCGTCAAGAACACGCTGACGATGCGCGCCGCCGACCAGGCGGGAGCGGAGAGCCTCAAGGAGCTGCTCGAGGGGCCCACGGCGTTCACGTTCGTCGCCGCCGAGACCGGCGACGTGGCCCTGGCCGCGAAGGCGCTCGCCCAGTTCCGGCGCCAGCACGACGTGCTCGAGTTCAAGGGCGGCGTGATGGGCGGCGAGCCGCTCACGGTCGAGCAGCTCACGGCGCTCAGCCGGCTGCCCGCGCTCGACGTGCTGCACGGCCAGCTGGTGGGCGTGATCGCCTCGCCCATCACGGGCCTGGTGCGCACGCTGAACGCGCTGCTCTCCGGGGTGGCGATCCAGCTGCAGCAGATCGTGGAGCAGGGGCTGCTGCCCGCGGGCGAGGCCCGCGGCCGAGTCCGCGCCCGACCAGGAGGCCCAGGAGGACCAGGCCGAAGAGGAGGCCGCCCAGTCGGCGGAGGGCGAGGAGACGGAGTCCTCGAGCGAGGAGGCCTCGCCGTGCCGCCGAAGAAGACTGAGAACAACAGACGCGCCCGCAGGGCGACGAAAGCGAGTAAGGAGTAACCATGGCTACCGCAACAGAGCTGATCGAAGAGATCAAGAAGATGTCCGTCCTCGAGCTGTCCGAGCTGATCAAGGCGCTCGAGGAGGAGTTCGGCGTGTCCGCCACCGCGGTCGCCGCCGCCGCCCCGGCCGCCGCCGGCGACGGCGCCGCCGAGGCCGAGGAGGAGTCGAGCACGGTGGACGTCGTGCTCACCGCCTCCGGCGACAAGAAGATCCAGGTGATCAAGGTCGTGCGCGCCGCCACCGGCCTGGGCCTCAAGGAGGCCAAGGCGCTCGTCGACGAGGCCCCCAAGCCCGTCCGCGAGGGCGTGGACCGCGAGGAGGGCGAGACCCTGAAGGGCCAGATCGAGGAGGCCGGCGCGGAGCGTCGAGCTGAAGTAGGTGGGCGCGGCCTGGCGGCTGCCCAGCCGCCGGGCGTCGCCTTACCGACTCCTAACTCAACTCTGACCGGCCGCTGACGTTGCGCTGAGCGGTTGCTGGGAGGCCCGCCCCGATGCTGAGGGCAACCTCTGAGCAAGCGAAGGGAGCGCAGCATGAAGAAGGCTTTGACACTGACCCTGGCGGTCGCCCTGTTCGGGATTCTGGCCGCTGTTGTGGTGGCCGGCGTCGGGCAGGACCGCCGGCGGGCAGCACCACGGCAGCGACCACGACCGCCGAGGACCGGACCACCACCACCGAGGCCGAGGACCGGCGGGACGACCGCGACGACAACGCACGCGGGCGACATCTCCGGCCCGTGCGACGAGGCGGAGCACGCCAACGATCCGCGCTGCGACGGCGTCGCCGACCCGCAGCCGGCGAACCCCGCGCAGCCCAGCGGCGGCGTTGACATCTCCGGTCCCTGTGACGAGGCAGAGCACGCCAACGACCCGCGCTGCACCGGCGGCGCCGGCCGCGTCGAGGACGACCGCGGCCACGGAGGCGACGATGCCGAGATCGACAACTCCGGTCCGGGAAACGCTGAGGACCGCGGCTTCGATGACGACTTCGACGACGACGACCACAGCGGCTCCGGCCACGGTGGCGGCGATGACGACAACTCCGGCCACGGCGGCGGGGACGACGACTGACGACTCCGGACCGGGCGCCGGGACTTCGGTCCCGGCGCTAGCCGCCTGCCAGCATTCGGCGCTGATGGCCACCGGCAGGCGCACGGTCCTGATGGTCGAGGACGAGTCCTCGATCACCGAGCCCCTGAGCGAGGCACTCCAGCGCGAGGGCTTCGATACCGAGATCGCCCGCACAGCACGGGAGGCGATCGAGTCCGCCGAGCGAATCGGGCCGGACCTCGTCCTGCTCGACGTGATGCTTCCGGATGGCTCCGGTTTGGAGGTATGCCGCCGGCTGCGCGAGCGGTCGAAGGTGCCGATCATCATGCTCACCGCGCGCGGCGAGGAGACCGACCGCGTCGTGGGGCTCGAGCTCGGCGCCGACGACTACATCGTCAAGCCCTTCAGCGCCCGCGAGGTGGCCGCGCGGATCCGCGCCGTGCTCCGGCGCGCCGACGAGCCGGCGGCATCGCCCCCAGAGGCGCCCGAGGGCCGGTGACGGTCGGCCCGCTGGTGCTCGATCCTGGGCGGCGCGCGGCCGCCCTGGCCGGGACCGAGCTCGATCTCACCCGGCGCGAGTTCGAGCTGCTCGAGCTGTTGATGCGCGAGGCCGGGACCGTGGTCACTCGCGAGCGGCTGATCGACGAGGTCTGGGACACCAACTGGTTCGGCTCCACCAAGACCCTCGACGTGCACGTGTCGAGCCTGCGCCGCAAGCTGGGCGACGACTCAAACGACCCGCGCTTCATCCACACCGTGCGCGGCGTGGGCTTTCGCTTCGCCGCTCCCGACGAGCTGGCCACCGGATGAGCCTGCGCGCGCGCCTGCTGCTCGCGTTCGCCTACGTGCTGGTCCTGGTGATCGTGGCGCTGGAGGTGCCGCTCGCGCTCAACCTCTCCAAGCGGGTCGACGCGGAGATCCGCAGCGAGGCTCAGGGTCAGGCCCAGTTGCTGTCCGCGGGTGCCTCGGGGCGGCTCGATGACCGCGAGCAGCTCGAGCCGCTGGTGGAGAGCTCGGCGGAGGACCTCGGCGGCCGGGTGATCGTGGTCGACGAGAACGGCAGCCTGCTGGCTGACTCGGAGCGGGAGGACGCGCGGGGTGACTACAGCAGCCGCCCCGAGGTGGCCGCGGCGCTGCGGGGCCGCGCCTCGCAGGGCGAGCGCCGCAGCGAGTCGCTCAACGAGGACCTGCTGTTCACAGCGGTTCCGATCGTGGTCGAGGGCCGGCCGGCGGGGGCCGTGCGCGTCACCCAGGGAGTGGACGCCGTCGAGACCGAGGTGCGAAACGACGTGATCGCCCTGATCGGCGTGGGCGTCGTCGCCCTGCTGCTCGGCCTGGGCGTGGCCTGGCTCTTGGCGGGGTCGCTGGCCAGGCCGCTGCGAGGTCTCGCCGCGAGCGCGCGCCGAGTCGCGGGCGGCGACCTCGATTCGCGTGCCGATGTGTCGGGTTCGACCGAGCAACGCGAGGTGGCCACCGCGTTCAACGACATGACCGGTCGCCTCGGCCGCTCGCTGCGCGCGCAGCGTGAATTCGTGGCCAACGCCTCGCACCAGCTGCGAACGCCGCTCACGGGGCTGCGCCTCCGGCTGGAGGCCGCCGCCGCCAAGAGCAGCGAGCCGGAGGTGAGGGAAGAGCTCGCCGCGGCCGAGCACGAGACGGATCGGCTCGCCCGGCTTCTCTCGGAGCTGCTCACGCTGGCGGGCGAGCGCGAACGACCGCCCGCCGAGCCCGTGGACGTCGGCGAGGCCGCGGCCGGCGCCTGCGAGCGCTGGCTGGCTCCCGCACGCCGCAGCGGACACGAGCTGACCCTCGACGAGGGCGATCCCGTGGAGGTCCGCTCCTCGGCCGAGGACGTGGCCGCCATGCTCGACAACCTGATCGAGAACGCCCTCCACTATTCGCCGTCCGGCACGCACGTGGTGGTCGGCTGGCGCGCGGAGGGCCGGCGGGTCCGGATCGCGGTGGCCGACGAGGGTCCGGGAATCGAAGAGAGCGAGCGCGAGCGCATCTTCGAGCGCTTCTACCGAGGTTCGGCCAGCCAGGCCGGCGCGCCCGGCACCGGGCTCGGCCTCAACGTGGTCGAGGCGTTGGCCAAGCGCTGGGACGGCGAGGCATCGCTCACGAACCGCCCGGGGGGCGGGGCCAGGGCGGAGATCGTTCTGCCGGGGCACAGCTCCTTACCCACTCCTGACCCGCAGCTCGACGAGGCGTTACCGAGGCGGGGCTAGGTTCGGAGGAGCGATGAACGCGAGACGAATCGCCGCCGGGGCCGCCCTGCTGATCGGCGGGCTGATAGCGGCGGTGGGCATCGGCCTGCTGGCCAACACCATCTCGGGAGACAGCGTGGGCCTCTCGGCCGAGCCGCTGCGCGCCGGCGACACGCTGGCTCCTCCCGCGGCGGACGAGGCGCGACGGGCGGCTCGGGACAGGCGCCGCGCGGAGCGCCGCCGGGCCGAGCGGGCGCGCCGCCGGGCCGTCGCACGCGAGAAGCGCGCCAGACAGCAGCAGGCGGCGCCGCCGGCCGAAGCGGCTCCCCCGGCGCCCGTCACGCCGGACGACAACGGCGGGGGTTTCGAGCCCGGAGACGATGACGGCAGCGGACAGGGGCGGGGCCGAGGCCGCTCGGGCGGTGACTCCGGGGGCGACGACTCCGGGGGCGACGACTCCGGGGGCGATGACTCGGGCGGCGGCTCGGACGACTTCGACGACGACTGAGGCGGCCGGCCGTAGCATTCCGCGCCGGAGCCGCCTCGCCTCGACCACGTCGTCATCCACGTCTCCGACTGGGAGCGCTCGAACGCGTTCTACCGCGACGTGGTCGGGGCGGAGCTGGTCGACAAGGGCGACGAGGAGGCCGAGTCGGCACTACCGCTTCGGCGACCAGCAGCTGAACGTGCACGGTCCGGGCATGGAGCCGCATCCCGTGGCCGCGCGGCCCGCTCGCCGGGCGGCGCCGACCTGTGCCTCGTCTGGGACGGGCCGATCGAGGAGGCGGCCGCGCACCTGCGCACGCCACGGGGTTGAGATCGAGGAGGGGCCGGTCACCCGCTACGGGGGCCGGGGCCGCGGCACCAGCGTGTACTTCCGCGACCCGGACGGCAGCCTGCTCGAGTTCATCTCCTACCCGGTGAGCCGGCGCGCGATCGCCCTGGGGTCGCTGGCGGCTGTGGCGGCGGCCGACTGGAAGATCCACAAGCGGCGCCCGCGCTGGATCGTGGTGGGCCTGTTCGACGAGCCCGCTCATCTGGCCACCGCCGCGCTGGTGCTGGTGAACCTGCCCCCGCGCTCGCCGCGCTGGTCGGCCGGCTTCATGGCCGGCGCGCTGCTGCCCGACCTCGACCACGTGCCGCTGGCCCTCTCGCGAGTGCATCCGGACATCGACCATCCCCGCCCGATCACGCACTGCCTGCTGGCGCTGGCGCCGCTGGCCGTGACCGGCGTGGTCGCCCGAGGGCCGGCGCGCGAGTACGCGCGCGGCGCGGCCGCCGGCGGGCTGGCTCATTTCGCCCGCGACCTGGCCGTGGGCACAGGGGTGACCTTGCTGCGGCCGCTGAGCAGGCGCAGCTTCCGGGTGCCCTATCCCGCTCTACGCGGGGCGCTCTGGTCGCCGCTGGCCCTCCGTGCCGCGCGACCGCAGGACACCCCGCACGCTGCGCGCGAATCGTCTACGATTTCCCTCGGCCTATAGCCGTAGCCGTTCCTCGATAGCCGCGCCGGCACATATTCCCGGCGCCTCGGAACGGGGTCCGTGATGGCCGAGCGGACCCGCGCGAGCGGGTCGGCAACCGCCCCCTGAGGGGGCGGATCTCAGTCTGCTATTCTGGTGGGTCGCGCTTTGCGCCCGTCTCGCCTCCCCTCTGAACCACCACTTTGAAGGAGCCGCTGTCTTGGCACGCGCTGACGCTGCCCGTACCCGCCGTTCGTTCTCCCGTCTGGAGAACACCCTTGCCGTTCCCAACCTGATCGACATCCAGCGCCGCTCGTTCGAGTGGCTGGTCGACACCGAGAAGGGCGGCTTGCGCGAGACGATCGACGACGTCTCGCCGATCGAGGATTACACCGGCAACCTCGCGGTGGTCTTCGAGGACATCCACTTCGACGAGCCCGTGGCGCCGATCTCCGAGTGCCGCGAGAAGGACCTCACCTACGCGCGGCCGCTCACCGTCAAGGTCGCGTTCCAGAACCGCGAGACCGGGGAGATCCGCGAGCAGTCGGTGTTCATGGGCGACTTCCCCTGGATGACCGAGTGGGGCACGTTCATCATCAACGGGACCGAGCGGGTGGTCGTCACCCAGCTCGTCCGCTCGCCGGGCGCCTACGTGATGGAGCCCAAGGACCGCGAGAAGCAGGTCTTCATCGCCAACCTGATGCCGGCCCGCGGCTCCTGGCTCGAGCTCGAGATCGACAAGAAGGGCAAGGTGTTCGTCCGCATCGACCGCAAGCGCAAGCTGCCGGTCACCGTGCTGCTGCGGGCGATGGGCGACACCCTGCGCGAGGGCGGGTTCGTGCCCGAGACCTGGACGGGCACCGACGAGGAGATCCTCGGTCTGTTCGATGACAGCCTGTACGTCCGGCTGACCCTCGAGGCCGACACCGAGGTGACCAAGTCCGAGGAGGGCGCCCTGATCGAGCTGTTCAAGAAGCAGCGCCCGGGCGAGCCGCCCTCGATCGACGCGGCGAAGAACCTGCTCAACCAGCTGTTCTTCGACCCCAAGCGCTACGACCTCACGCGCGTCGGCCGCTACAAGCTGAACAGCCGGCTGCACATCGACGAGGCCCTCGACACCCGCACGCTCACCCCGCGGGACATCATCGAGCTGATCAAGGAGCTCATCTCGCTCCCGAAGATGCTGGGCATCCCCGAGTCGGGCATGTTCGACACCGAGGAGGGCGAGGAGCCGATCAAGGACTTCGCCGCCGAGGCCGTGACCATGCAGCGCGAGCCGGTGGCCGAGCACCTCGACGAGTACGAGCACTTCGGCAACCGCCGTCTGCGTACGGTGGGCGAGCTGATCCAGGAGGCCTTCCGGATCGGCCTCTACCGCATGGAGCGCGTGGTGCGCGAGCGCCTCACCACCGAGGACGCCGACACCATCACGCCCCAGACGATCATCAACATCCGTCCGGTCGTGGCGGCCCAGAAGGAGTTCTTCGGGAGCTCCCAGCTGAGCCAGTTCATGTCCCAGACCAACTCGCTGGACGGCCTGACCCACCGCCGGCGCCTCTCGGCGCTGGGCGCGGGCGGGCTCACGCGCGAGCGCGCGCCCATCGAGGTGCGCGACGTGCACCCCACCCACTACGGCCGCATGTGCCCGATCGAGACCCCGGAGGGCCCGAACATCGGCCTCATCGGCTCGCTGTCGAGCTTCGCCGAGGTGTCCGAGCACGGCTTCGTGACCACGCCCTACCGGGTGGTCAACGAAGGCATCGTCACCGACGAGGTGGTCCACCTCGACGCGACGCAGGAAGAGGACCGCGTGATCGCCCAGGCGAACGCGGAGCTCGACCCCAAGACCAACAAGCTGAAGGGCCCGCAGGTCACCTGCCGGACGCGTGAGGGCGAGTACATCCTCGCCGGGCCGAAGGAAGTCGACCTGATGGACGTGTCGCCGAACCAGATCTGGTCGGTGGCCACGGCGCTGATCCCCTTCCTCGAGCACGACGACGCCAACCGCGCTCTGATGGGCTCCAACATGCAGCGCCAGGCGGTGCCGCTGCTGAAGACCGAGGCGCCGCTGATCGGTACCGGCATGGAGATCCGTGCCGCGGTCGACTCCGGCGACGTCGTGCTGGCCGAGAACGCCGGCACGGTCGACTACGTCGACGCCGAGCGCATCGTCGTGGAGGCGGGCGACGGCCGGGACGAATACCCGCTCGAGAAGTTCACGCGCTCCAATCAGGGCACGCTCATCCACCAGAAGCCGCTGGTCGGCCCGGGGGAGAAGGTGAAGCGGGGCGAGGTCCTCGCCGACGGCTCCTCGACCGATACCGGTGAGCTGGCGCTGGGCAAGAACTGCCTGGTGGCCTTCATGTCCTGGGAGGGCTACAACTTCGAGGACGCGATCATCATCTCCGAGCGGCTGGTCAAGGACGACGAGCTCACCTCGATCCACATCGAGGAGTACGAGATCGACGCCCGCACCACGAAGCTCGGCGACGAGGAGATCACCCGCGACATCCCGAACCGCTCGGAGGAGTCGCTGCGCAACCTCGACGACCGCGGCATCGTCCGCATCGGCGCCGAGGTGGGCTCGGGCGACCTGCTGGTGGGCAAGGTCACGCCCAAGGGCGAGACCGAGCTCACGGCCGAGGAGAAGCTGATCCGCGCGATCTTCAAGGAGAAGGCGCGCGAGGTCCGCGACACCTCGCTCAAGGTGCCCCACGGTGAGGGCGGCGTCGTGATCGACGTCAAGACCTTCAGCCGCGCGGGCGACGACGACCTCCCGCCCGGGGTGAACGACCTCGTGCGCGTGTACGTGGCCAAGAAGCGCAAGATCGCCGAGGGCGACAAGCTCGCCGGCCGCCACGGCAACAAGGGCGTGATCTCGAAGATCGTGCCCGAGGCCGACATGCCGCACCTCGAGGACGGCACCCCGGTCGACGTGATCCTCAACCCGCTCGGCGTGCCGAGCCGCATGAACCTGGGCCAGATTCTCGAGACCCACCTCGGATGGGTCGCCGGGAACGGCTGGTACGACGACGGCTCGGAGGCCTACGAGCTCTCGCAGAAGAACGGCGGCCAGGTGAAGGTGGCCACGCCGGTGTTCGACGGCGCGACCGTCGAGGACGTTGACGAAGCCCTGGTGCGCTGGTCGGACGAGCACGGCGCCGAACGCGGCATCAAGTTCGACGTCGACAAGTCCGAGCGGCCGGGACGGCAGTGCTCGGGCAAGGTCCAGCTGTACAACGGACGCAGCGGCGAGCCCTACGAGGCCACCGTCACGGTCGGCTACATGTACATCCTGAAGCTGCTGCACCTCGTGGACGACAAGATCCACGCGCGCAGCACCGGCCCCTACTCGCTCGTCACCCAGCAGCCGCTGGGCGGCAAGGCGCAGTTCGGCGGCCAGCGCTTCGGCGAGATGGAGGTGTGGGCGCTCGAGGCCTACGGCGCGGCGTACACCCTCCAGGAGATGCTCACGATCAAGTCCGACGACACCGTCGGGCGGGTGAAGGCCTACGAGGCCATCGTCAAGGGCGAGAACATCGCCGAGCCCTCCATCCCGGAGTCGTTCAAGGTGCTGCTGAAGGAGATGCAGTCGCTCGCGCTCGACGTGGACGTGCGCTCCGAGGAGGGCGCCGGCGTGGAGATGCGCGACGAGGACGACGACCTCCTGCGCGCGGCCGAGGAGCTGGGCATCGACCTCTCAGGGGTCCGAGCCACAGACGGCCAGGCCGCGGACGAGAGCGAGGAGAAGGTCGAGGCCCAGGGCGACGGCGGGCAGACCGACGAGACCAAGGCCCAGCAGGACGCCGAAATGATCGAGGAGTAAGGGACCACATTGATTGACATCAACAACTTCGACGCCATCAAGATCGGACTGGCGTCGTCCAAGCAGATCCGGTCCTGGTCCTCGGGAGAGGTCACCAAGCCGGAGACCATCAACTACCGCACGCTGAAGCCCGAGAAGGACGGCCTGTTCTGCGAGCGCATCTTCGGTCCCACCAAGGACTGGGAGTGCTACTGCGGGAAGTACAAGCGCGTCCGCTACAAGGGCATCGTCTGCGAGCGCTGCGGCGTTGAGGTCACGCGCTCCAAGGTGCGCCGTGAGCGGATGGGGCACGTGGACCTGGCCGCGCCCGTCTCGCACATCTGGTTCTTCAAGGGCGTGCCCTCGCGCATCGGCTACCTGCTGGACATGGCGCCCAAGGAGCTGGAGAAGGTCCTCTACTTCGCGGCGTCGATCGTCACCTGGGTCGACGACGAGTCCCGCCAGAAGGACCTCTCGACGCTGGAGACCGAGGTCGACAAGCAGATCGTCGCCTATGAGGGCGAGCGCGAGCAGCGCGTGCTGGAGCTGCGCGAGTCGCTCGACCGCCGGATCGGGTACCTCTCGACCGGCGACCAGAAGGGCTTCAACGACGACGACCTGCTGTGGGCCGACACCCTCGACGTGAACCTCAAGAAGCTCTCGGACGATGACCGGGAGAAGATGGAGAAGGAGATCAAGAAGCAGTTCGAGGCCGACATCTCCGACACCGAGGCCTACTACGAGGACGGCATCGAGCGGATGCGCCAGACCTGGGAGCTCTTCCAGACGATGGAGCCCAAGCAGGTGGTGGCCGACGAGACGCTGTTCCGTGAGCTGAAGGACCGCTTCGGCTCCCCGTTCGGCTGGGGCGAGTACTTCCGCGGCGGCATGGGCGCCGAGTCGGTGCGCGACCTGCTCGAGCAGGTCGACCTGGACGCCGAGCGCGAGGAGCTCGAGGACCAGGTGAAGACCGCCAAGGGCCAGAAGCAGTCCCGCGCGGTCAAGCGCCTGAAGGTCGTGTCGGCCTTCATCAACTCCGACAACAAGCCCGAGGACATGGTCCTGGAGGCGATCCCGGTGATCCCGCCCGAGCTGCGCCCGATGGTGCAGCTGGACGGCGGCCGCTTCGCCACCTCGGACCTCAACGACCTCTACCGCCGCGTGATCAACCGGAACAACCGGCTCAAGCGGCTGCTCGACCTCGGCGCGCCCGAGATCATCGTCAACAACGAGAAGCGGATGCTGCAGGAGGCCGTCGACGCCCTGTTCGACAACGGCCGCCGCGGCCGGCCCGTCACCGGGCCGGGCAACCGCCCGCTCAAGTCGCTCAGCGACATGCTCAAGGGCAAGCAGGGCCGCTTCCGCCAGAACCTGCTCGGTAAGCGCGTGGACTACTCGGGCCGCTCGGTCATCGTGGCCGGCCCCGAGCTGCGCATCCACCAGTGCGGCCTGCCCAAGCTGATGGCGCTCGAGCTGTTCAAGCCGTTCATCATGGCCCGGCTGGTCGAGCGCAAGTCGGTGCAGAACATCAAGGCGGCCAAGAAGATGGTCGACTCGATGATCCCCGAGGTCTGGGACGTGCTCGAGGAGGTCATCCAGGAGCACCCGGTGCTGCTCAACCGCGCTCCGACGCTCCACCGCCTGGGTCTCCAGGCCTTCGAGCCGGTGCTGGTGGAGGGCAAGGCCATCCAGGTGCACCCGCTCGTCTGTCACGCGTTCAACGCGGACTTCGACGGCGACCAGATGGCGGTCCACGTGCCGCTGTCCGCCGAGGCTCAGGCCGAGGCGCGGCTGCTCATGCTGTCGGCGAACAACATCCTGTCGCCGGCGCACGGCAAGCCCCTGGCCACCCCGTCGCAGGACATGGTGCTCGGGTCGTACTACCTCACCTACGGGCCCGACGCGCAGGAGCTCGCCGATCTGGAGCGCATCCTGTTCGAGGGCAAGTGGAACGAGAAGAAGAACGGCCCGCGGCCGCACGTGTTCCGGTCGGCGCAGGAGGCCGAGCTCTCCTACGAGAGCAAGGTCGTGAACCTGCACGACCTGTCCGAGTACCGGCGCCGCCACCACGGCGAGCACGTGCTCACCACGGTCGGGCGCATCATCTTCAACGAGCGTATTGAGCGCGCGCTGGAGGACGCCCTCGGGGACGAGTACGACCCCGCCACCTACGAGTTCGTGAACACGCCGCTGAAGAAGCGGGACATGAGCCAGGTGATCGAGGGCCTGGTCGACCTGCACGGCCCGTACGCCACGGCGCTGGTGCTGGACGCGTTCAAGGAGCTTGGCTTCCACTTCGCCAGCCAGGCCGGAATCACCATCTCCAAGAACGACGTGGTGATCCCGCCCGACAAGGAGGAGATCCTCGAGGGCTACGAGGGCGAGGTGTCCGAGGTCCAGGACCAGTACGACATGGGCCTGATCACCGAGGACGAGCGCCGCGTGGCGGTCACCGACAAGTGGCAGGCCGCCACCGACGAGGTCGGCGAGGCCATGCAGCGCAATCTCGACCGCCTGAACCCCATCTTCATGATGGCCAACTCGGGCGCCCGCGGTTCGTTCAAGCAGATCCGCCAGCTGGCGGGCATGCGCGGCCTGATGGCCAACCCGAAGGGCGAGATCATCGAGCGCCCGATCAAGGCCAACTTCATGGAGGGCCTGACGGTGCTCGAGTACTTCATCTCCACCCACGGCGCCCGCAAGGGCCTCGCGGACACGGCGCTGCGCACCGCGGACTCGGGCTATCTGACCCGGCGTCTGGTGGACGTGGCCCAGGACGTGATCGTGCGCGAGGAGGACTGCGGCACCAAGGAGTTCATCCAGATGCCGCTGCTGGCCGAGGACGGCTCGGCCAACGATCAGCTGGAGGGTCGCTTCGCGGCCGAGGACTTCGCCACCAAGCGGGGCCGCGGCCTGCTGGAGAAGGGTCAGCTCATCACCGGGGCCGAGGTCGACGAGATGAAGGAGGCCTACGGACGAGCAGGTGACGGTGCCCGTGCGCTCGGTGCTGAAGTGCCGGACCGAGGGCGTGTGCCAGCACTGCTACGGCGTGGCTCCGGCCACCGGCAAGGTGGTGGCCATCGGCGACGCCATCGGCATCATCGCCGCCCAGTCGATCGGCGAGCCCGGCACGCAGCTGACGCTGCGGACCTTCCACACCGGCGGTGTGGCCGGCGCGGACATCACGCACGGTCTGCCGCGCGTGGTGGAGCTGTTCGAGGCCCGCAAGCCCAAGGGGCTGGCCGAGCTGGCCACCGAGGAGGGCACCGTCGCGGTCGAGGAGACCGAGAAGGGGCTCAAGGTCCTGGTCTCAGGCGCCGACGACGAGGAGCAGTCGTACTCCTTCCCGCGCCGGACCCGCCTGCTGGTGGAGCCGGGGCAGAAGGTGAAGCCGGGCCACCAGCTCAACGAGGGCTCGATCTACCCGCACGACCTGCTCGCCTACGGCGGCTCGGACCCGCTCGAGCGGCGCACCGCGACCGAGGTGTACCTCGTGGAGGAGGTGCAGAAGGTCTACAAGTCGCAGGGCGTCGACATCAACGACAAGCACATCGAAGTGATCGTGCGGCAGATGATGAAGAAGGTCCGGGTCGACCAGAAGGGCGACACCACCTACCTGCCGGGTCAGTTCGTCGACCGCAACGAGATCATGGGCGTGAACACCGGCCTCAAGAAGGGCAAGAAGGAGCAGGCCCAGGTGGAGGAGATCATCCTCGGGATCACCAAGGCCTCGCTGGCCACCGACTCCTTCCTGAGCGCGGCCTCCTTCCAGGAGACGACCAAGGTGCTCACCGACGCGGCGCTGGAGGGCAAGACCGACCGCCTGCTGGGCCTGAAGGAGAACGTGATCATCGGGAAGCTGATCCCGGCGGCCACGGGGCTGCGGCGCTACCGGCGGATGGAGATCGAGCCCACCGAGCCGATCCGCCGCCACACGGCGGAGGAGATCGGCCTGCTCGACGAGAACGAGCTGGCGGCCGAGCTCGGCCTCACCGAGTCGGGCGAGATCGAGGGCTTCGGCTTCGGCGACGGCAACGGGGAGGGCGCGGAGTCCTTCACGGACTTCGCCGACCTGCCCGCGCCGAGCGACGGCGACGCCAAGGAGTAGCTGAGCAGTTCGGGACGGCGCGGCGCCGAGGGGCGTCGCGCCGTTTCGCGTTCTGGGCGCCGTCTCGTCGGCGGCCCGGCGCCCGCTTCCTCCGGGGGTAAGGCGCTTTATGACGTGAGATGACGACCTAAAGCGCCTCACCCCCTCGGGTGAGGGCCGGCGGGGCCGGTCCGTGTCTAGCCGCGTGACCGCCGCCGTGGCGGCGCTGGGCGGGCAGCACGGTCGTGCAGACCCGCGTCCGCCTCGTGCGGATGTTGGAGCCGCTCACGGTGGCCCGCAGACAGACCCGGCGCCGGCTGGTCACGTTCGCGGCCCGAAGGGTCAGCCGGAACCGCAGCGCGCGGTTGTCGGGCAGGCGGTCGGTGTTCCAGCAGGCCTTGCCGTTGCGCAGCCGGGCTCCCCCGCGCCGGGCGATGGTGAGCCCCGACGGGACGCTCACGCAGACTCGGAAGTTGAGCGCCGGTCCGGGGCCGCGGTTCCTGACCTTCGTGACCGTCTTGGCCTGGTCGCCCGGCTCGAGTCGCTGGCCGCTGATGCCGTTGTCGATTACGAGGTCCGGCCGCCGCGCTCGGATGCTGGCCTCGTCGGTGTCGTTGGGCGGCACCGAGTCGGGCTCGTCGGCGTCCACGCGCGCGGCGACCGTGAGCCGCCCGGCCTCGAGTGGGCGCAGGCGCAGCCGCACGGTGCGGCTCTCGCCCACGGCCAGGTTACCCAGGCCGCACTCCGTGCTCACGCCCGGCCGGCAGCCCGACTGCGCGATGCTGGCGCCCAGCGTCTGGGCCCGGGCGCCGCTGCGGGTGGCCTCGAGCTGGACGTTGGTGGCGGCCGATGGGCCGTTGTTGACCACCCGCAGGCGCCAGAGGTCGGCGGCCGCTCCGATCAAGGTTCTTATACATCCTCCGCCCAGGCCAGCAGCTCGTCGACCTGGCCGTCGGTCAGCCCCTCCGCCGCCCTCGTCTCCACCAGCAGCGTGGGCGCCGCCCGCCCCTCGGCCCAGGCGAAGCACTCCTCGTTGAGGTTGTCGTCCACCCAGGCCGCCGGGCGGTCGCCGGCGTACTCGTCGATGGCCTCCACCTTCCAGTGGGCGGTGCCGAACACCGCTCGGCCGTCGAAGGTAAGGCAGGGCAGGTCGCGGAAGGGCAGCTTGAGGATGAAGGGCAGGTGCTCATTGGCGCGTTCCTCCCATCCGGTGGCCCACACCAGCTCGAAACCTTCAGCTAGCCTGACCAGCCGTTCCCCGAGGTTCTCGGGGATGCAGTGCGCCACACCGTCGATCCAGTGCAGGGGACCGGGCAGGGGCCCGGCGTCGGGTGCGAAGCCGAAGAGGCTGATCACGCCGTCGACATCGAGGAAAAGGATCGGGGGGTTTGTGTCGTTGGTCGCCAAGGTGTTGCTTAGCCGTAACCGGGGTAGGCCTGAAGTTGACGATAGGCCCGCCTTGTCGACTATGGGGGAGGCGGACGGGCCTCCAGCACGAATATCCGGGGGAGCCAGTCGCTTCCCTGTCCTGATTTCGACTCACACCATCAGCTGACTCTTCAACTCGGCATCCTGCTCGCGCTGTTCTGTGCGGTCGCGACGAACGTCGCTTTCCTGCTCAAGCACCGCGGGGCATGCGCGGCTCCCGCCGTGAGCGTCAAGCACCCGCTGCGCAGCGCGATCGGCCTGTTCCGCTCGCGCTGGTTCGCGGTCGGCATGCTGGTGGCGCTGGTGGCCTGGCTGCTCCACGTTGGCGCGTTGGCGCTGGCGCCGCTGTCGGTGGTGCAGGCGGTGATCGCCGGCGGGCTGGTGTTCCTGACGGTGCTGGCCGAGCGCTTCTTCGGCTGCACGGTGGGCACGCGGCAGTGGGCCGGCGTGGGCCTCACCGCCCTCGGGTTGGTGCTTCTGGCCGTCACCCTGCCGGGCGGCGGCGGACACGCGAGCTACTCGCTGGCGGGGATGATTGCCTTCGAGTCGGCGCTGCTGGTGCTCGGCACCCTGCTGGTGCTGTCGCCCCGACTGGGCTCGCACGAGCACCACGGCGTGATGCTGGGCTGTGCGGCCGGAATCCTCTTCGGGGTCTCCGACGTGGCCATCAAGGCGCTCACCACCTCGGTGGGAGAGGCCGGCGCCCTGGGCATGCTCTCGCCCTGGCTTCTCACCTGCGTGCTGGCCTCGGTGATCGCCTTCTACGCCTCGGCCCGCGGGCTGCAGGTGGGCGAGGCCGTGCCGGTGATCGCGCTCACCAGCGCCGCCGCCAACGTGACCGCGATCAGCGGCGGCATCATCGTCTTCGGCGACCCGATGCCGGGCGACACCCTGGGCATCGTCCTGCAGAGCTTCGCCTTCGTGCTGGTCATCGTGGCCGCCGCGCTCACGCCGGCGCCGCTGCGGGCGGCACGCGCGTCGGGCTGAGGGGGTTCCCTACGAAGCGTCCCACTATGGGACGTAACTGCAGGGACCCCTCGATCAGCCGCCGATCGCCGCCTACGGGTGTACCCCATTCGGGTAGCCGGACGTTTCCGCGGAAACGCTTCTCTACCCCGGCAGCCCCGCCGCTTCGAGGGCTTCAGCGTGATCCAGATAGGTCTGGACGCGGATCGCCTTCCCGTGCTCCAGCACCGAGACCGTTGCGATCTTCCCCGTGAACGGGACACCGCTGGCCTGTGCGCGCGCCGGCAGCTCCGCCAGCAGCACGACGCGGTCGCTCATGTCGATCAGCTCAACAGGCTCGATCCTCAGATCGGAGCCGAAGACCTCCGACCAGGCGGACACGTACTCGCGGAAGCCCGCCGCACCCCGGTAGTACGGCTCGAAGAAACCCGCCTCGACGAAATCGGGGGGCGGCTGAAACTCGAACTCGGGATGGCCAAAGGCGAGAGCCGCGTCGATGTCGCGGCGGTTGAAGGCCTCCATCCCAAGCCGCGACCCACGCCACAGGACCGCCTGACGGACGCGCGAGCTGGGCGGCAACCTCTCCATCACGCGAGCGAGCAGAGCCTGCACCACGGGAAACCTCAGGAGAACCTGCTGGTCGAGCGCCCGGCTCGACCGCTCACGCACGCGGAGCGGCTTGCGGACGAACTGAGTGCGGGGCTTGGCCCGCTCTCCCAGCGCGAACTCGGCGATCGCCTCCGCCAGCAGCTGCGGGTCGTCCGACATGGGCACGTGTCCCAGCCCCTTCATCACGCGGAGCTCGCAGCCCGCGATGAGCCGCTCGAAGCGCGGCCCCTGGCGGGGCAGCAGGATCACATCACGCGAGCCCCAGAGCACCAGCACCGGGCAGCGGATCTCCTCGAGGCCGCGGACCTGACGCCCGACTGTGTTCGGCAACGTGGCCTCGAAGCCCTCGGCGTCGGCGAACATCGCGGTCTGCTCGATCAGGTCGTTCGGGTCGGCGCGCCAAGGCCGGCAGAGCTGTGGCCCGGCCAGCAGGGTGCGGCCGGCAACGTTGCGCAGCAACGGGGCGGGCACGGGCGCGTGCCGGGTGGCCCAGCGCATCGCGCGTAACACCGCGGCACCCCAGGCCGCCTCGCGCCCCCAGGCCAGGCCCGCCGGGGAGATGGCGGTAACGCTGAGCGCGCGCCCGCGGCGCCCCAGCTCCAGACCGATCCAACCGCCCAGCGAGTTGCCGGCCACGTGGGCGCGCTCGAAGCCGGCGGCATCCATGGCGCCCTCCACGGCGTCGGCGAGCGTCTCCGGAGTCGAGTCCACTCCTGGCGGCAGCGGCGGGGAGCGGCCGAAGCCCGGTAGGTCGGGCGCCAGCACGTCGAAGCGGGGCTCGAGCAGCGGCAGCATCGGCTTCCAGCCCCGCCAGGTGTGGCCCAGTCCGTGCACGAGCACGAGCGGCTCGCCGGCGCCGCCCCGATAGACGTCGAGCCCGCCCACGGCGGCCACTCTACGCTGCGGCCATGGACGACAAGGTGAACCTGGCCGACAAGCTCGCGGGCTTCGACGAGGTCTTCCGGCCCAAGATCGTGGGCTACCTGGACGGCTACAAGCTGCAGGTGGCGAAGACCAGAGGGGAGTTCGTCTGGCACTCGCACGAGAGCGACGACTTCTTCCTCGTTCTCGCCGGCCGGCTCACCATTCAGCTGCGCGATCGCGACGACGTCGAGCTCGGCCCGGGTGAGCTGTTCGTCGTGCCCGCGGGCGTCGAGCACTGCCCGAAAGCCGACGAGGAGGCGCACATCCTCCTGATCGAGCCGGCCGGCGAGCCGAACACCGGCGACGCCGGCGGAGACCTGACCGCGCCGGAGGAGCAGATTTAGTGGAACCGCGCGCAGCGGGCCGAGCCCGCTGCTTGCGGCTTGACCGCTGCTACCATCACCCGCCGCAATGCCCAGCATCAATCAGCTCGTCCGTAAGGGCCGCACTCCGCCGAAGAAGAAGGTCGCGACCCCGGGTCTCAAGTCCGGTCAGGGCCGCAAGAAGCGGATCGCCGCTCCCCAGCGCCGCGGCGTATGCACGCGCGTGTATACGACCACGCCCAAGAAGCCGAACTCGGCGCTGCGCAAGGTGGCGCGCGTGCGGCTGACCAACGGGATGGAGGTCACCGCCTACATCCCCGGCGAGGGCCACAACCTGCAGGAGCACTCCGTGGTGCTCGTGCGCGGCGGCCGGGTCAAGGACCTGCCGGGCGTGCGCTACAAGGTCGTGCGCGGGACCCTCGACGCCGCCGGCGTCTCGGACCGCAAGAAGGCGCGCTCCCAGTACGGCGCGAAGGCCAGGTAGCGATGCCCCGCCGCGCGTCCCCCGGAGTACGCCCGATCGAGGCCGACCCGATGTACGGGTCGAAGCTCGTGCAGCAGGTGATCAACAAGGTGATGGTGGACGGCAAGAAGTCCACCGCCGAGCGGATCGTCTACGACGCCCTCGATACCCTCTCCCGCCGCACCAGCCAGGACCCGGTGCCCGCGCTGGAGGAGTCGGTCAAGCAGCTGACCCCGGTGCTCGAGGTCCGTTCCCGCCGCGTGGGCGGCGCCACCTACCAGGTGCCCGTCGAGGTGCCCCAGCGCCGCGCCCGCACCCTGGCCGTGCGCTGGCTCATCGAGTTCTCCCGCAACCGGCGCGAGAAGACGATGTCGGAGCGGCTCGCCGGCGAGCTGGCCGACGCGCAGTCCCAGCAGGGCGGCGCGTTCAAGCGGAAGGACGACATCTTCCGTATGGCTCAGGCGAATAAAGCCTTCGCGCATTACCGCTGGTAGCAGCGTCCCGATAGGCGTCGCCTGGCGGCGTCCTCGGTCGCTCGCGTGCAGGAGCACGCGTCGCTCCCTGCGTCCTTGCCATGCTCGCCTCTCGAGCCGCTGCGCCCAGCGGTTTGCTGGGGAAGCGGCCTCACCCCCTCACCCCGCAAAACCAGCGCCGCCAGCGCTACAGCTCAGGCGGGAGCGGGACGCCACAGCCGCGCCGCCCCCGCCCCCACCATCAGCACCGCAGCAGCGACCTCCAGCCAGAGGCCCACGCCCGCGCTGCCCTGCGCCCCCTCGAAGTTGCGGCCGATCGCGCCCGTCTCGCTGGTCACCGGAAGGTCCACCAGCAGCGACCAGGCCAGCACGAGCAGGCCGATCAGCACCAGAGCTCCGGCGGCGGGCCGCGAGGCTCCGATCCCGGCGCCCCAGGCCATCGCCGCCGCCAGGGCGGCCAGCAGCAGGAAGGCGCCGCCGTTGCGCTCGAAGCCGCTCAGCTCGCAGCGCTCGGCCAGGTCGGGGTCGGAGTCGCTGATCACCACGCAGCTGTCGCCCGCGACCTCCACCGCGGCGACCGTCGAGAACTCCGTTGCCACGAGCAGCACGGCGGCGATCAGACCGGCCACGGTGACGGCCAGCGCAAGCGGCTCTGCACCGCGGAATCCCGGCGATCGAGGCCCTGTGCGCCTGCTACCATCTTCTGTCGCTTCGCGGGCGGTCTCCCTCCGCTCGCGACCCCGCTCATCCACGTGGACGCGGGCGGTAGCTCTCGTCGATGGAGACCCCTCAGACATAGAACTCTTCCGGGCAAGCACCCCACGCAACACCGGGCCCGGACTGGGCCTTTTTTCTGCTCGAAACCGGACTCACTGAAT
This sequence comes from uncultured Thermoleophilaceae bacterium, assembly GCA_963850205.1. GTDB lineage: Bacteria > Actinomycetota > Thermoleophilia > Solirubrobacterales > Thermoleophilaceae > JACVRW01. The sequence goes on from CAWKKJ010000019.1 coordinate 83,069, forward strand.
TCACACCAATGCCACGCCAAGTCACACTCGAAAAGACCCGCAACATCGGGATCATGGCGCACATCGACGCCGGAAAGACGACGACGACCGAGCGCATCCTGTTCTACACGGGTCGCACCCACAAGATGGGCGAGGTCCACGAGGGCGCGGCGGTCATGGACTGGATGGAGCAGGAGCAGGAGCGGGGGATCACCATCACCTCCGCCGCCACCACCGCTTTCTGGCGCGATCACCGCATCAACATCATCGATACGCCGGGCCACGTGGACTTCACCGTCGAGGTCGAGCGCTCCCTGCGGGTGCTCGACGGCGCGGTCGCCGTGTTCGACTCGGTGGCCGGCGTGGAGCCCCAGTCCGAGACCGTCTGGCGCCAGGCCGACAAGTACCGCGTGCCCCGCATCGCCTTCATCAACAAGATGGACCGCATCGGCGCGCACTTCGACGACTCCGTGCAGAGCATGCGCGTGCGCCTGCACGCGAACCCGATCAAGGTGCAGCTGCCGATCGGCGCCGAGGCCGACTTCAACGGGGTCGTGGACCTCATCAACATGAAGGCGATCCTCTACAAGGACGATCTCGGCCAGGAGGTGGAGGTCGTGGACATCCCCGACTCCCACGCCGAGCTCGCCCTGCAGGCTCGCACCGAGCTGGTCGAGGCGGTCGCCGACTACGACGACGAGCTGATGGCGGACTACCTCGAGGACAAGCCGATCGAGCCGGCCCGCCTGATCCGGGACATCCGCAGGGCGACGCTCGACATCTCCATCACGCCGGTGCTGTGCGGCTCGGCCTTCAAGAACAAGGGCGTGCAGCCGCTGCTCGACGCGGTGATCGACTATCTCCCGAGCCCGCTCGACGTGCACGCCGTGGAGGGCATCGCCGGCAGCCAGATCCAGGACGGGGAGGGCACCCCGGTCGCACGCGAGGCCTCCGACAGCGAGCCCTTCGCCGCGCTCGCCTTCAAGGTGATGGCCGACCCCTACGTCGGCAAGCTCACCTACTTCCGGGTCTACTCGGGCAAGCTCTCCGCCGGCAGCCGCGTGCTCAACACGGTCACCGGCCGCACCGAGCGGGTGGGGCGCATCCTGATGATGCACGCCAACTCGCGCGAGGAGGTCGAGGAGGTGTACGCGGGCGACATCGCCGCCGGCGTCGGCCTCAAGCAGACCTCGACGGGCGACACCCTGAGCGCGCCGGACGCGCCGGTGGTGCTCGAGGCGATCACCTTCGACGACCCGGTGGTGCACCTCTCGATCGAGCCCAAGACCAAGGTCGATCAGGAGAAGCTCTCGGTGGCGCTGCAGCGCCTCGGCGAGGAGGACCCCACCTTCCAGGTGCGCAGCGACGAGGAGACCGGCCAGACCGTGATCTCCGGGATGGGCGAGCTGCACCTCGAGGTGATCGTCGACCGCCTGCGGCGCGAGTTCCGGGTGGAGGCCGCCGTCGGCCGCCCGCAGGTGGCCTACCGCGAGACCGTGCGCCGTCCGGTGGACAAGGTGGAGGGCAAGTTCATCCGCCAGACCGGCGGCTCGGGCCAGTACGGCGTGGTCTACATCAACCTCGAGCCGGCGCCCGGCGAGGGCTTCGACTTCGTGAACAAGGTCAAGGGCGGCAACGTGCCCTCCGAGTTCATCCCCGCGGTGGAGAAGGGGATCGAGGAGGCGCTGGAGTCCGGCGTCAAGGCCGGCTACCCGATGGTCGACGTGCGCGCCACGCTCACCGACGGCAAGTACCACGACACCGACTCGTCGGAGATCGCCTTCAAGATCGCCGGCTCGCTGGCCCTGAAAGAGGCGGCCAAGCGCGCGAACCCCGTGCTGCTCGAGCCGGTGATGGCCATCGAGGTCGTCACCCCCCAGGAGTTCATCGGCGACGTGATCGGCGACCTCTCGAGGCGCCGCGGCCACATCGAGGGCCAGGAGCAGCGCGGCAACGCCGTGGCCGTCAAGGGCAGCGTGCCGCTGTCCTCGATGTTCGGCTACGCGACCGACCTGCGCTCCTCCACCCAGGGCCGCGCCACCTACACGATGCAGTTCGACCGGTACGCGGAAGTGCCGAACAACATCGCGGAGGAGATCGTCGAGCACCGCACGGGCGAGCCCGTCGGGGCTGGGGCGTAAAGGAGTATGTTTCGCACGTTCGGGCCGTTCGTGCCCGAAAGGTCTTTGAGAAAGGAGTAGTCCGTAGTGGCGAAGGAGAAGTTCGACCGAAATAAGCCGCATGTGAACGTGGGCACCATCGGGCACATCGACCACGGCAAGACGACGCTGACCGCGGCGATCACCAAGGTGCTCTCCGAGAAGTACGGCGGCCAATCGATGAGCTTCGAGGAGATCGACAACGCTCCGGAGGAGAAGGAGCGCGGCATCACGATCGCCACGTCGCACGTGGAGTACGAGACGGAGAACCGTCACTACGCCCACGTCGACTGCCCGGGCCACGCGGACTACATCAAGAACATGATCACGGGCGCGGCCCAGATGGACGGCGCGATTCTCGTCGTCTCGGCTGCCGACGGCCCGATGCCCCAGACGCGCGAGCACATCCTGCTCGCCCGCCAGGTGAACGTGCCCTACGTGATCGTGTTCATGAACAAGACCGACATGGTGGACGACGATGAGCTGCTGGAGCTCGTCGAGGTGGAGGTGCGCGAGCTCCTCTCCGAGTACGAGTTCCCCGGCGACGACGTCCCCGTGATCCAGGGCTCGGCGTTAAAGGCGCTGGAGGGCGACGCCGACCAGGTCGAGAAGATCGTCGAGCTCGCCGCCGCGCTGGACTCCTACATCCCCCAGCCCGAGCGTCCGCTGGACCGCCCCTTCCTGATGCCGGTCGAGGACGTGTTCTCGATCACCGGCCGCGGGACCGTGGCCACGGGCCGCATCGAGCAGGGTGTGGTGCACACGGGCGACAACGTCGAGATCGTGGGCATCCAGGAGGCCACGCGGAACACCGTGGTCACCGGCGTGGAGATGTTCCGCAAGATCCTCGACGAGGGTCAGGCGGGCGACAACGTCGGCTGCCTGCTGCGCGGGGTCGGCCGTGAGGAGGTCGAGCGCGGGCAGGTGCTCTGCAAGCCGGGCTCGATCACGCCGCACACCAAGTTCAAGGCTCAGGTGTACTGCCTGAAGAAGGAGGAGGGTGGCCGTCACACGCCGTTCTTCAACGGCTACCGGCCGCAGTTCTACTTCCGCACCACCGACGTGACCGGCGTCGCGAACCTCCCCGAGGGGACCGAGATGGTCATGCCGGGCGACAACGTGGAGATGACGGTGGAGATGATCCAGCCCATCGCCATGGATCAGGGCCTGCGCTTCGCGATCCGCGAGGGCGGGCGGACGGTCGGCTCGGGGGTGGTCACCGAGATCATCGAGTAGGGAGCCTCGTTCTAGAGCTTCCCGGGGGCGGGTGGAAGCTGAGCCCGCCCCCAACTCTGTTCCGACGCCTATGGCAACGCTCACGCAAAACAAGATCCGCATCCGGCTCAAGGCCTACGACCACTCGGCGATCGAGACGGCCGCCAAGGAGATCGTGGAGACCGCCACCCGCACCGGCGCCTCGGTGTCCGGGCCCGTGCCCCTGCCCACCGAGAAGAACGTCTACTGCGTCGTGCGCGGTCCCTTCAAGGACAAGGACTCGCGCGAGCACTTCGAGATTCGCACGCACAAGCGGCTGATCGACATCCTGCAGCCCACCCCCAAGACCGTCGACTCGCTCCAGCGGCTCGACCACCTTCCGGCGGGCGTCGACATCCAGATCCAACTCGTCTGAGGCCATGGCGGGGTTGCTCGGAAGAAAGCTGGGAATGACGCAGGTCTTCGACCCCGAGGACGGTCACGTCGAGCGCGTGACCGTGATCGAGGCCGGGCCCTGTTTCGTCACCGGCATCCGCCGCGCCGACCGCGACGGCTACGACGCCGTGCAGGTCGCCTTCGGAGCGGTGCGCGAGAAGAAGCTGACCAGGCCGGAGCTCGGGCACCTCAAGAAGGCCGGCGTCGGGCCGCTCAAGCACCTGGCCGAGTTCCGCGGGGAGGCCGGGGAGCTCGAGGTGGGCAACGAGCTGAAGGTCGACAGCGTGTTCGAGAAGGGCCAGACCGTGAAGGTCTCGGGCGTCTCCAAGGGCAAGGGCTTCGCGGGCACGATCAAGCGCCACAACTTCCACCGCGGTCCGGTCTCGCACGGCTCCCACAACGTCAGGGCGCCGGGATCGATCGGCGCCTCCGCCGACCCCGCGCGGGTGTTCAAGGGCATCCGCGGCCCGGGACAGATGGGCAACAAGCGGGCCACCCAGCGCGGCCTCGAGGTCGTCGACGTGCGGGCGGACGAGCACCTGCTGCTGCTGCGCGGCTCGGTTCCCGGGGCCAAGGGCTCCGTGGTGGAGATTCGCGGAGAGGACGCCTGATGGCGAGCGCACCCTTCATCGGCAGCGGCTCCTCGGGCGGCATCGACCTCGATGACGCCGTGTTCGGCGAGCAGTTTCACGGGCCGGTGGTCCACGAGGCCGTGCGCGCCGAGCTGGCCGCGCACCGGCGGGGCACGGCGTCGACCAAGACGCGCGCCGAGGTGGCCATGACCGGCGCCAAGGCCTGGCGCCAGAAGGGCACCGGCCGGGCCCGCGCCGGGGCGCTCTCCACGCCGCAGCGCACCGGCGGCGGCGTGGCCTTCGGCCCCAAGCCGCGCCGGTTCACCGTCAAGGTCAACCGCAAGGCTCGCCGCCGGGCCCTGCGCGCCGCCCTGACGCTGCATGCCGAGCGTGGCTCGATCGCCGCGGTCGACCCCTCGAGCTTCGACACCCCCTCCACCAAGGCGGCCGCCGCGGCCCTGGGTTCCCTGGAGGGCGACGGCGGCGTGCTGGTGGTGCTCACCGACGGCGAGGAGAACTGCGTCAAGTCGTTCCGCAACCTGGCCGGGGTCACCGTCCTGCACGCCGACGCCGCCGGCGTCGCCGACGTCGTGGGCGCCGGCCGGCTCGTGGTGTCCGAGGCCGCGCTGAAGCGCCTCACCGAGAAGGCGGTGGCCGAGTGAACGCCCGCCAGGTGATCGTCCGCCCCGTGATCAGTGAGAAGAGCTACGCGCTGCTGGCGGCCAACAAGTACACGTTCCGCGTGCACGACCGCTCGAACAAGACCCAGGTGCGCCAGGCGATCGAGGAGATCTTCGGCGTGCGGGTGATGGGCGTGCGCACCGCGTGGGTGAAGCCCAAGCCGAAGCGGCGGGGCTGGAGCTCCGGGCAGCGCCGGCGCTGGAAGAAGGCGGTCGTGACGCTGCATGCAGAGGATTCCATCGAGCTGTTCGAGGGGCAGGAGATCGCTTAGGTCATGGCCATCAAGAAGCACAAGCCAACGTCGCCCGGGCGGCGCTTTGCCACCTGGATCCAGCACGACGCGGTCACCAAGACCGAGCCCGAGAAGTCGCTCACCGAGGGGCTGACCAAGTCCGGCGGGCGCAACTCGAAGGGTCGCAAGACCGCGCGCCACCGCGGGGGCGGCGCCAAGCGCCGGTACCGCAAGATCGACTTCAAGCGCACCAAGGACGGCGTGCCGGCGAAGGTGGCCGCGATCGAGTACGACCCCAATCGCAGCGCCCACATCGCCCTGCTGCATTACGCCGACGGCGAGAAGCGCTACATCCTGGCTCCGGCCCGCCTCACGGTGGGGGCCACGGTGAGCTCCGGCGACGGCGCGGACATCGCGCCCGGCAACGCCCTGCCGCTGAGCCGGATTCCCACCGGCACCACGGTCCACAACGTGGAGCTCACGCCCGGTCGGGGTGGGCAGCTGGGCCGCTCGGCCGGCGCGTCGATCCAGCTCGTCGCCAAGGAGGGCAAGTACGCCACCCTGCGGCTCCCCTCGGGCGAGATGCGCATGGTGCCGGTGCTCTCCCGGGCCACCATCGGCGTGCTCGGCAATGCCGAGCACGAGCTGGTGGAGCTGGGCAAGGCCGGCCGCTCCCGCCACCGGGGCAAGCGCCCGCAGACGCGCGGCGTGGCCATGAACCCCGTCGACCATCCGCACGGCGGCGGCGAGGCCCACCACACCCCCGGCGGCCACCCGGTCACGCCCTGGGGCGTGCCCACGCTCGGCTACCGCACGCGCAAGAAGAAGAAGGGCTCCGATCAGTTCATCGTCCGTGGCCGCCGGCGCGGGAAGAAGGGGAGGCGCTAGGTGTCACGTTCGTCCAAGAAGGGCCCGTTCGTCGAGGAGCGCCTGATGCGCCGCATCGAGGCCATGAACGAGTCGGGCCAGCGCCAGATGGTCAAGACCTGGTCGCGCACCTCCACGATCTTCCCCGAGATGGTGGGCCACACCATCGCCGTCCACGACGGCCGCAAGCACGTGCCCGTATTCGTCTCCGAGACGATGGTGGGCCACAAGCTGGGCGAGTTCGCTCCCACCCGCATGTTCCGCGGCCACGCCGGCAGCGACAGGGTGAGGATTCGATGAGCCCGCGCGAGACTCCCGAGGGCGGCTGGGACTCGCTCAAGGTCGACGAGCTCAGGGAGGAGCTCGAGGCCCGCGGCCTGCCGAAGTCGGGCAAGAAGGACGAGCTGGTCGCGCGGCTGGAGGCCGGCGAGGCCGGCGGCGGCGAGGAGGCGCGACGGAGGAGGCGCGACCGAGGAGGCCATCGCCGCCCGAGGAGCCCGCCGAGGAGCCCAGCGCCGACGAGGTCTCCGAGGACGCGGAGGAGGAGAGCGAGGGCGAGACCTCCGCGGAGCCGGCGGCAACCAAGCGCCGCCGTGGCTCGGCCGAGACCATCACCGAACAGCAGCCCCGGCGCCGCCCGGCGCCCGACCGCCCCGACGGGGCGGTGACCGTCCGCGCGCGCGCCAAGTACGTGCGCAGCGCGCCGCGCAAGGCCCGGCTGGTGATGGACCACATCCGGGGCAAGGACATCGACCAGGCCCAGGCCATCCTCACCCACGCGCCCCGCGCGATCTCCGAGGACATCCTCAAGCTGCTCAACTCGGCTGTGGCCAACGCCGAGTCCGCCTACGAGCTCGGCCCGGAGGAGCTTCGGATCCAGCGGGCCTTCGTGGACGAGGGACCCACCATCAAGCGCTACCGGCCACGGGCGCTGGGGAGGGCCACGCGCATCAACAAGCGCACCAGCCATCTGACCATCGAACTGACCACGACCGACGGGAACGGGAGGTAGCCATGGGGCAGAAGGTGCACCCAGAGTCGCTGCGCGTCGGCTACATCCATGACTGGAAGTCGACCTGGTTCAACGAGCGCGAGTTCTCCGATTACCTGATGGAGGACCTCCGCATCCGCGAGCACATCGAGAACAAGCTCGCCCACGCGGGCCTGTCCACGATCACCATCAAGAAGAACGCCAACGAGGTCGAGGTCAACATCCATACGGCCCGTCCCGGCATCGTCATCGGCAAGTCCGGGTCGGAGGTGGACGCTCTGCGCAAGGAGCTCCACAAGATGACCAACAAGGCCGTGAAGGTGAACATCCTCGAGATCAAGCGCCCCGAGCTGGACGCCCGGCTTGGTGGCTCAGTCGATCGCCGAGCAGCTCCAGAACCGCGTGGCCTTCCGGCGCGCGATGAAGCGGGCGCTCACCTCGGCCATGCGCTCCGGCGCCAAGGGCGTGAAGATCCAGGTGTCCGGCCGGCTGGGCGGCGCCGAGATGGCGCGCACCGAGGGCTACTCCGACGGCCGGGTGCCGCTGCACACGCTGCGCGCGGACATCGACTACGGCTTCTACGAGGCCCGCACCACCTTCGGCCGCATCGGCGTGAAGGTGTGGGTCAACAAGGGCGAGATCATGCCCAAGGGCTTCCAGCAGGACCTCACCGACCTCGAGGCGCCGCAGACCGTGGGTCCCGGCGGCGGCCGCGGCGGAGCCGGTGGCCGTGGTCCCGGCGGAGGCCGGGGCGGCGGCGGGCGCGGTGGGCGCGGCGGACCGCCCCAGGGAGGACGCCGGTAATGCTGCAGCCCAAGCGCGTCAAGTGGCGCAAGGAGCATCGTGGGCGGATGCGCGGCAACGCCCGCGGGGGTACCCGCGTGGAGTTCGGCGAGTACGGCCTGAAGGCGATCGAGCGCGGCTGGGTCACCAACCGCCAGATCGAGGCCGCCCGTATCGCGATGACCCGCAAGATCAAGCGCGGCGGGAAGGTCTGGATCAACATCTTCCCGGACAAGCCCTACACCAAGAAGCCGGCCGAGACCCGCATGGGCTCCGGCAAGGGCACGCCCGAGGGCTGGGTCGCGGTGGTCAAGCCGGGGCGCGTGATGTTCGAGCTGTCGGGCGTGTCGGAGGACCTGGCCCGCGAAGCGATGCGCCTGGCCGGCCACAAGCTGCCCGTGAAGACGAGGTTCGTGCACCGTGAAGGGGCGGGTCAGCAGTGAAGTCGGTCGAGGTGCATAACCTTGAGGATCCGCAGCTCGTCGAGCTCGCGGACAACGCGCGCAAGGAGCTGTTCAACCTGCGTTTTCAGCACGCGACGGGACAGCTCGAGAACACCGCGCGGCTGAAGCAGGCCAAGCAGGACCTCGCCCGGGCCCTCACCGTGGCCCGGCAGCGGGGAATCGACGTGGAGACCGAGATTCGCAGGCAGCAGAGAGATGACTGAGAACGAGAAGCAGAACACCGAAGACCAGAACGCGGACGCGCCCGCCGTGTCCGCTGAGGATGCCGTGGCCGAGCAGGCCGAGGCGACGCCGAGCCCGGAGGCCGCCGAGGCCGCCGGCGAGGAGGTGCGCGCCGAGGAGGCTGCCGCGGCCGAGGAGGCCACGCCGGCCGAGGAGCCGCCGGCCGAGGAGCCTGTCGCCGAGGAGCCCGCGCCCGGCCGAGGAGCCTGCCGCGGAGGAGCCCGCCGGCTGCCGCTGCGCCGCCGGCCCGGGCACCCGAGGAGCCGGCCGAGCCCGAGGAGCGGCTCGGCCCCAAGGAGCGCCGCAAGCGTTCCCGCTCGGCCCATACCGGCGAGGCCGGCCCGCAGCGCTCCATCGAGGAGCGCACGGCCGAGCGCGCCGCCGAGCGCGAGCGCAAGGCCAGGAACCGGCGCCGCTACCGGGCGCGCAGCCGCGAGCGCCGCGCCGCCGAGGCCCCGCGCGCCGTGGCGGAGACGCCCGCCGATCCGAAGACCACCGGCGGCGTGCAGAAGGTGCGCCAGGGCGTGGTGGTCTCCGACAAGGCCGACAAGACGATCACCGTCCGCATCGACACGGCGCGGCGGCACCGGATGTACAAGAAGATCGTCCGCACGTCGTCGACGCTGCACGCGCACGACGAGAACAACGACGCGCATATCGGCGACACCGTCCGCCTGATCGAGAGCCGGCCGCTCTCCCGCACCAAGCGCTGGCGCCTGACCGACGTGCTGGACCGGGCGAGGTAGGCAGACGCGTGATCCAGCAGGAATCCCGTCTGAAGGTGGCCGACAACACCGGCGCGCGCGAGGTGCTCTGCATCCGCGTGGCCGGCGGGTCGCATCGCCGCTACGCCGGGGTCGGCGACGTGATCGTGTGCACGGTCAAGCAGGCCATTCCCCACGGCGCGGTCAAGAAGGGCGAGGTGGTCAAGGCCGTGGTGGTGCGCACGAAGAAGGAGTTCGGCCGCAACGACGGCACCTACATCGCCTTCGACGAGAACGCCGCGGTGCTCCTGGACGCAGCCAACAACCCGCGCGGGACCCGCATCTTCGGCCCGGTGGCGCGCGAGCTGCGCGACCGCAACTTCATGAAGATCGTCTCCCTCGCTCCGGAGGTCCTCTGAGATGGCCCTCAAGATCCGCAGGGACGACAACGTTCGCATCATCGCCGGCAAGGACCGCGGCCGCACCGGCCGGGTGCTGCGCGTGGAGCCCGCCAAGCAGAAGGTCTACGTGGAGGGCGCCAACATCATCAAGCGCCACACCCGTCCGCGCTCGCTGCGCGACACCCAGCGCTCCCAGGAGCTCGGCGGCATCGTCGAGAAGGAGGGGCCGATCCACATCTCCAACGTGATGCTGATCGACCCGGACTCCGGCGAGCCGACCCGGGTGGGCATCAAGCGCGAGGGCGGCCGCCGTGTGCGCGTGGCCAAGCGCTCCGGAAAGGACCTGGACTAAAGATGACCGCCACCCGACCCGCGCACCCACGGATGACCCTGCGAACCTTCACCGGCCGTTGTCCTCGGTCGCTCGCGCACTTTTCAAGTGCGCCACGCTCCCTGCGTCCTCGGCCGGCTCGGTTCTCGGCCCCCCGCGGGCACGCGGGCCAGGAGGCGATCATCTAATGGAAGCCGCCACCCAGCAGGCCCAGATCCCGCCGCGCCTCAAGGAGCGCTACGAGAAGGAGATCCGCGACAGCCTCCAGGAGCGCTTCGGCTACAGCTCGAGGATGCAGGTGCCCCGGCCGGAGAAGATCACGGTCAACATGGGCGTGGGGGAGGCCAAGCAGGACTCCAACATGCTCGAGGCGGCGCAGGAGCAGCTGGCCACGCTGGCCGGTCAGGCCCCGAACGTTCGCCGGGCGCGCAAGTCGATCGCCAACTTCAAGCTGCGCGACGGCATGCCCGTGGGCGTGACCGTCACGCTGCGCCAGGCCCGCATGTGGGAGTTCCTGGACCGGCTGATGTCGATCGCCATCCCGCGGATCCGCGACTTCCGCGGCCTCAACCCGCGCTCGTTCGACGGCCGCGGGAACTGGTCCATGGGCGTGCGCGAGCAGATCATCTTCCCTGAGATCGACTACGACTCGATCGACCAGGTCCGCGGCCTGGACGTGACGATCACCACCACCGCGGAGACCGACGAGGAGGCCTACTTCCTGCTGCGGGAGCTGGGCATGCCCTTCCAACGCGAGGGCGCGCCCGGGACTGAGCAGGAGGACCAGGTCGATCCCGAGGAGGCGCGCCGCGCCGAGGAGGCCCGGCTCAAGGCCGAGGCGGAGGCCGCGGCGTACGAGGAGCTCAAGGAGGAGAACCCCGAGGCATACGAGCGACCCGCCGCCGAGGAGGAAGAAGAAGGCGAGCAGACCGGCGAGGCGGGCGAGGAGAAACAGGAGTAGATGGCCAAGACGTCACAGCGGGTCCGCCAGCAGCGCGGATCCAAGTACAAGACACGCAACTACAACCGCTGCAAGCGGTGCGGACGCCCGCGCGCGTACCTGCGCAAGTTCGGGCTCTGCCGCATCTGCCTGCGCGAGATCGCCCACGAGGGCATGATCCCCGGGTTGACGAAGTCGAGCTGGTAGCGCCACATGTCGATGACCGATCCCATAGGCGATTTCCTCACCCGCATCCGCAACGGCCTGCACGCCGACCGTGACCAGGTCGAGATGCCCGCCTCCACCTTCAAGGCGGAGCTGGCCCGCATCCTGCGCGAGCAGGGCTACATCGAGGCCTTCGAGGTCGAGCCCGGCCGTGTGGGTCGCGTGCTGCGCGTGCGCCTCAAGTACACCGAAGCCCGCAAGCCCGTGATCCAGGGCCTGGAGCGCGTGTCCCGACCGGGGCGGCGCACCTACGTCGGCGCCGGCGAGATCCCCAAGGTCCAGGGGGGCATGGGGACGACGATCGTATCCACCTCCAGCGGCGTGATGAGCGGGCACGACGCCAACCGGGCCGGCGTCGGCGGCGAGCTCGTGGCCCGGGTTTGGTGAGCGCCTGATGTCCCGCATCGGAAAACAGCCGATCGAGGTCCCCAGCGGTGTGGACATCACGATCGAGCCCGAGCTGGTGAAGGTCAAGGGCCCCAAGGGCGAGCTCTTCGAGCGCGTGAACCGCGACATCGACGTAACCCAGGACAACGGCCATATCGTGGTCAGCCGCCCCTCGGACCGCGGCAGCCACCGTGCGCTGCACGGCCTCACCCGCAGCCTGATCGCGAACATGGTCGAGGGCGTGACCAACGGCTTCGAGAAGCGCCTCGAGATTCAGGGCGTCGGCTACCGGGCGCAGCTCCAGGGTCGCAAGCTCGTGCTGGCGCTGGGCTATTCGCATCCGGTCGAGCTCGACCCTCCTGAGGGCATCGAGCTCGAGGTGCCCCAGCCCACGCGCGTGGTCGTCCGCGGCATCTCCAAGCAGGCCGTGGGCGAGATGGCGGCCAACATCCGCAAGCAGCGTCCGCCCGAGCCCTACAAGGGCAAGGGGATCCGCTACGAGGGCGAGTACGTGGCCCGGAAGGTCGGGAAGCGCGCATGAGTGCGACGACCAAGACCCAGTCGCGCCTGCGCCGCCGCCGGCGAGTGCGGGCCAAGATCCGCGGCACCGCGGAGCGGCCTCGCCTCTCGGTGTTCCGCTCCAACCGCGGCATCCAGGCGCAGCTGATCGACGATGTGAACGGTCACACGCTGGCCGCCGTGAGCTGGACCGAGGGCGAGCTGAAGTCCCTGGAGCGCATGGAGCAGGCCAAGCGCGCGGGCGGCCTTCTGGCCGAGCGCGGGAAGGCGGCCGGGGTCGAGACCGTCGTGTTCGACCGCGGCGGCTACCGCTTCCACGGCCGGGTGAAGGCCCTTGCCGACGGTGCCCGCGAGAACGGGCTCACCTTCTAGCTACCTTGAGGAACTCAGATGGCGTCTAGGGACAGAACACGAGGACGGGACCGCGGGCAGTCTGATCTGCAGGAGCGGGTCGTCGAGATCAACCGGGTGGCCAAGGTCGTAAAGGGCGGCCGCCGCTTCTCGTTCACCGCGCTGGTCGTGGTGGGCGACGAGAAGTCCCAGGTGGGCGTCGGGTACGGCAAGGCCAACGAGGTCCCGGTGGCGATCCAGAAGGGCGTCGAGCGGGCCCGCAAGAGCCTGTTCAAGGTCCCCACCCACGGGTCCACCATCACCCACCAGGTGATCGGCGTGCATTCCGCCTCGCGGGTGCTGCTCAAGCCGGCCTCCCCCGGTACCGGCGTGATCGCCGGCGGCGGGGTGCGGGCCGTGCTCGAGCTGGCCGGGATCAAGGACGTGCTCTCGAAGTCCCTCGGCAGTCAGAACCCGATCAACCTGGTGAAGGCCACGGTGGTGGGCCTGCAGTCGCTGCGCAGCCCCGACCAGGTGGCCGAGCTGCGCGGGCTCACCGTCCGCGAGGTGCTGGGGCTCGACGCCGCCGGCGAGGGCTCGGGCTCTGAGACCCTGGCCGCCGAGGAGGATCCGGCCGCCGAGGAGACACCCGCCTGATGGCCACGCTCGTGATCACGCAGGTGCGCTCGGCCAACGGTTCGAGCGCCAGCCAGCGGGCCAGCCTCAAGACCCTCGGCCTGGGCAAGATTGGCCGCAGCACCGAGCGCGGCGACGATCCCACCGTACGCGGCCTGATCCGCTCCGTTCAGCATCTCGTAGAGGTGCGCGATGGCTGAGAACGAGCGGATCGGCCTGCATTCCCTGCAAGCCCGCTCCCGGCTCGCGCAAGGAGAAGAAGCGCGTCGGCCGGGGCGAGGGCTCGGGCACGGGCAAGACCTCGGGACGCGGCCACAAGGGAGCCGGCGCACGCTCGGGCAGCAAGAAGCGCACCCGTTTCGAGGGCGGCCAGAACCCCATCCACATGCGGATGCGCAAGCTGCGCGGCCCGACGAAGAAGACGTCGATGCCGTTCGAGAAGTTCCGCACCCACACCCAGCCGGTGAACCTGCGCGACCTCGAGGCCCGTTTCGACGGCGGCGCCGAGGTCAACCCCGACGCGCTGCGCGACAAGGGCCTGGCCACTCGCCGCGACGTGCCGGTGAAGATCCTCGGCCAGGGCGAGCTCACCAAGTCCTTCACGGTGCACGCTCACGGCTTCTCCAAGAGCGCGCGCGAGAAGATCGAGGCCGCCGGCGGCACGGCACAGCTGATCGAGGAGTAGGCCGCGTGCTGCGCACGTTCCTGAACGCGTTCCGGGTCGCCGATATCCGGAAGAAGCTGGCCTTCACCGCGGGCATGCTGGCGCTCTACCGGATCGGGGCCTACATCCCCGCCCCGGGCATCAACGTCGACGCGGTCGAGCAGATCGCCGACAACTTCACAGGGTCGAACGTCCTCGGCTTCCTCAACCTCTTCTCCGGCGGCTCCCTGCAGCGCTTCGCGATCTTCGCGCTCGGGATCATGCCCTACATCACGGCCTCGATCATGCTGCAGCTGCTCACGGTCGTGGTGCCGGCGCTCGACAAGCTCAGGAAAGAGGGCGAGGTCGGCCAGCAGAAGATCACGCAGTACACCCGCTACCTGACCGTGGGCCTCGCCTTCGGCCAGTCGGTCGGCTACGTGTTCCTCTTCAGGACCTTCTCCAGCGGCAACCTGGAGGTGGTCGACGACTTCACGTTCGGTCGCGTCTTCACGATCGTCATGACGCTCACCGCCGGCTGCGTGCTGCTGATGTGGCTGGGCGAGCTGATCACCCAGCGCGGCATCGGCAACGGGATCTCGCTGATGATCTTCGCCTCGATCGCCGCGGGCCTTCCCAACGGCATCCAGTCCTGGTGGAACAACCCGGACCAGGTGTTCAAGGTGATGATGCCCTTCCTGGCCCTGGCCATCATCGCCGCCATCGTCTTCATGCAGGAGGGCCAGCGCCGGATCCCCGTGCAGTACGCCAAACGGGTGGTGGGCCGGCGAATGGCCGGCGGCGGGTCGACCTACCTGCCGCTGCGCGTGAACATGGCCGGTGTGATCCCGGTGATCTTCGCGGCGTCCCTGATGGCCTTCCCGCCGACGGTGGGCGAGCTCTCACAGGCGAGCTGGGCCCAGGACTTCTCCACCTTCTTCAACCCCAACGACGCGCCCTATCTGATCGGCGAGTCGCTTCTGATCATCGTGTTCACGTACTTCTACACGGCGGTCACGTTCAACCCGGTGGAGCAGGCGGACAACCTCAAGAAATACGGCGGCTTCATCCCGGGGGTGAGGCCTGGAAGACCCACGGCCGAATACCTCGACCGCATCCTCGCGCGGTTGACCTTCCCGGGCGCCCTCTACCTGGCGGCCGTGGCGGCCCTGCCGACGATCCTCATCAACCAGACGAGCGCCAACTTCTTCTTCGGCGGCACGTCGATCCTGATCGTGGTGGGCGTGGCCCTGGACACGATGAAGCAGCTCGAAGCGCAGCTGATGATGCGCAACTACGAGGGCTTCCTCAAGTAGCGGGAGTCCAGTACCTCGCTCTGCTGCGCGGCATCAACGTCGGCGGCAAGAACCTCGTGCGGATGGCCGAGCTTCGCGCGGCCTTCGAGGCGATGGGGCTCGCGGACGTCGCCACCCACATCCAGAGCGGCAACGTGCTCTTCGGCGCTCCGAGGCAGAGGCGCGAGGAGCTCGCCGAGCGCCTCGAGTCGGAGCTGAGCCGGCGCTTTCGCCTGGAGCTGAAGGTCGTCCTCCTCACCCACAGGCAGCTGACCGGTGTGGTGGAGAAGGCTCCGCCCGGGTTCGGCGCAGACTCCCATAGGTGCGACGTGATCTTCCTGCGCCGGCCGCTGACGGCAAAGCGGGCGATTGCCGCGGCCGAGACCAGAGAGGGCATCGACCGCGCTTGGACCGGGCCCGGGGTCCTCTATTACTCGCGACTCGCCGCAAGGGCCTCCGGCAGCCGGCTGTCCCGGCTCGTGATGCGGCCGGAGTACCAGAGCATGACCATCCGCAGCTGGAGCACGACGACGAAGGTCCTCGCGCTGATGGACGCGAAGGGCGTGGACTGAGCGGCCCATCAGCGGAGCGCGCCTGCTCGATACCCTTTCGCCTCCCGTGGCAGAGCTCAACCTCATCCTGATCGGCCCCCCCGGGGCCGGCAAGGGCACCCAGGCGGAACGCCTGATCGACGACTTCGACCTGCCCTACTACGCCACCGGCAACATCCTCCGGGCGGCGATCGACGGCCAGACCCCGCTCGGACGCGAGGCCAAGGAGTACGTCGACCGCGGCGAGCTGGTGCCGGACGAGCTGATCTGCCGGGTCATCGACGAGCGCCTCGACTCCGGGGAGGCCGACGACGGCTTCATCCTGGACGGCTTCCCGCGCACCGTCGGCCAGGCCGAGATGCTCGACCAGACGCTCACCCGGCGGGGCCGCTCGCTCACCGCGGCGCTGCTGGTCGACGCCACCGACGAGGAGGTGGTCCGCCGGCTGTCGGGCCGCCGCATCTGCGTCAAGAACAACCACGTGTACCACGTGGAGTTCGATCCCCCGAAGAACGAGGGCGTGTGCGACCAGGACGGCTCCCGCCTGATCCAGCGCGACGACGACAAGCCGGAGACCATCGAGAAGCGGCTGGCGGTCTACCACGAGCAGACCGAGCCGCTGATCGAGTGGTACGAGGAGCAAGGCCTGCTGCGTCGCTTCGACGGGACGCGGACCGCCGAGGAAGTACACAGCCACATCCGTGCCACACTGGCCACGCTGGCGCTGGAAGCCGAAATCTGATGATCCTGCGCAAGACACCCGAGGAGCTCGACAAGATGGCCGCCGCGGGCCGGATCCTGGCCCGCTGCCACGAGATCCTGCGTCGCAAGGCGCGACCCGGGGTCACCACCGCCGAGATCGACGCCACCGCCGAGAAGTTCATCCGCTCCCAGGGCGGCGAGCCCGCCTTCAAGGGCTATCGCGGCTTCCCCGGCTCCATCTGCGCGTCGCCGAACTCGATGGTGGTGCACGGAATCCCGGGTCCCTACGAGCTACACCGCGGCGACATCCTCTCCATCGACATCGGCGTGATCCTGGACGGCTGGGTGGCTGACGCGGCGATCACCCACCCCATCGGCAACGTCACGCCGATCGCCAAGCGGCTGCTGGCCAGCACCCGGGCGGCCCTCTTCGACGCAGTGGACCAGTGCGTCCCCGGCAACCGGCTCGGCGACGTCTCGCACGCGGTGGAGACCCGGGTCGAAGCGGACGGCTTCGCCGTCATCCGCTCGCTGGTGGGCCACGGGATCGGACGCGACATGCACGAGGACCCCCAGATCCCCAACTTCGGCGAGCCCGGCACCGGCCCAGAGCTGGAGGAGGGGATGGTGCTGGCGATCGAGCCGATGGTGAACGTGGGCACCCACCACGTGCACATGGGCAACGACAACTGGGCGGTGTACTCCCAGGACGGCTCGCTGGCCGCCCATTTCGAGCACACCGTGGCGATCACCGCCGACGGCCCGCGCATCCTCACCCCGTGGCACGAGATCGTCGGCCGTCAGGCCGATGCGGCGGCCGGCGTCGCCGGCTGAGCGGGCCCGGCCAAACCGGCCAGGCTGCTACTCTTATCGGTCGGCGTGGAGCCGTCTCCTGGGCTCTGCGCTGGTCCTCGTTTCGATACGGTCCGAACGGAGCTATGAAGGTCCGCGCGTCAGTCAAGCCCATGTGCGAGAAGTGCAAGATCATCCGCCGTGGCGGTGCGGTCCTCGTGATCTGTTCGAACCCGCGGCACAAGCAGCGGCAGGGTTAATAGATGGCACGCATCGCAGGCATCAACATCCCCCTCAACAAGCGCACCGAGATCGGCCTCACGTACATCTACGGGGTCGGTCGCTCGACGTCCAACCAGGTGCTGGTTGAGGCCGGGGTCGACCCGAACACCTACGTGAAGGACCTGACCGAGGACGAGGTGCGCAAGCTGCGCGACAAGGTCGACGACCTGCTCGTGGAGGGCGACCTGCGCCGGGAGCGCTCGCAGAACGTCAAGCGCCTGATGGAGATCGGCTCCTACAAGGGGCTGCGTCACCGTCGTGGCCTGCCCGCGAACGGCCAACGGACCAAGACCAACGCGCGCGCCCGCAAGGGGCCGAAGCGCGGGTCGGCCATGGGCGGCGGCAAGAAGAAGATCAGGAAGCACTGAGGTGACGAGCTAGATGCCGCAACCGCGCAGGCCGCGCGGGCGCCGCCGCGCCCGCAAGAACGTGCCCTTCGGCCAGGCGCACATCAAGACGAGCTTCAACAACACGATCGTTGCGCTGAGCGACAAGGACGGCAACGTGATCGCGTGGGAGTCCGCCGGTGGCGCCGGCTTCAAGGGCTCGCGCAAGTCCACGCCGTTCGCCGCCCAGGTCACCGCCGACGCGGCTGCCCGCAAGGGCATGGAGCACGGGCTGCAGAAGGTCGAGGTCTACGTCAAGGGCCCCGGCTCCGGTCGGGAGACCGCGATCCGGTCGCTCCAGGCCGCCGGGCTCGAGATCACCGGGATCAAGGACGTGACGCCCCAGGCGCACAACGGCTGTCGTCCGCGCAAGCGGCGGAGGGTCTGAGCATGGCCCGCGACACAGGCGCCCAGTGCAAGCAGTGCCGCCGCGAGGGCACGAAGCTCTTCCTCAAGGGCGAGCGCTGCCTTACCGACAAGTGCGCGGTCGAGCGGCGCAACTACCCGCCGGGAGACCATGGCCGCGGACGCTCCCGTCAGTCGGAGTACCGCCTGCAGCTGCGCGAGAAGCAGAAGGCGCGGCGCTACTACGGCGTGCTGGAGAAGCAGTTCCGCAACTACTACGCGAAGGCCAGCAGCCAGTCGGGAGTGACCGGCGAGAACCTGCTCCGCCTGCTCGAGTCGCGTTTCGACAACGTGCTCGTCAGGCTCGGGTTCGCCGCCTCCCGGCGTCAGGCCCGGCAGATGATCGACCACGGTCACTGGCTGATCAACGGCAAGCGCGTGAACATTCCCTCGTACCAGCTGCGCTCCGACGACGTGATCACCCTGAGGCCGTCGGCGCCGGTCGAGCCCGTGATCAGAGATGCCACCGAGCTCACCTCAGTCGTGCCGGCATGGCTCCAGGCCGACCACGACGGTCTCACGGCGAAGGTGCTCCGCCTGCCCGAGCGGACGGAGATCACCACGCCGGTCCAGGAGCAGCTGATCGTCGAGCTTTACTCGAAGTAGTGAACGCGAACGCGCCGGCCGCCCAGCGGGGGCGGTGCGCGTCCAACAGCCGAAGGAAGCACCCATGATCGAGTTTCAGACACCGCAGATATCGACCGAGAACGTCGAGGACAACCGCGGGACGTTCACCATCGAGCCGCTGGACCGCGGCTTCGGTTACACGTTCGGCAACTCGCTTCGCCGGGTCCTGCTCTCGTCGCTCGCCGGCGCGGCCGTGACGAGTGTCCGGATCGAGGGCGTGGCCCACGAGTTCTCCACGATCAACGGCGTGAAGGAGGACGTGACGGACATCGTCCTCAACCTCAAGGAGGTCGTCTGCCGCATGCATTCCGATGCGGCCGAGATCGAGGCGCCGCTCGTGGTCACCGGCCCTGGCGACATCAGCGCGGGCGACATCGACCTGCCCTCGGGCGTCGAGATCCTCAACCCCGAGGCGAAGGTGGCGACCCTCGAGCGCAAGACCAAGCTCGAGATGTACCTCACGATCGGTCACGGCCGGGGCTACTCGCCGGCCGAGGACAACAAGACGCCGGACCAGCCGATCGGAGTGATCCCGATCGACTCGATCTTCTCGCCCGTGAAGCGGGTGGCCTACTCCGTGGACGCCGCCCGCGTGGGCCAGAAGACCGACTACGACAAGCTCACGATCGACATCGAGACCGACGGGTCGCTCGACCCGCAGGCCGCCCTGCGCGAGGCCGCCGAGATCCTGATCAAGTACCTGGCGATCTTCACCGACGCCGATCGGGTCGAGGCGCTCCGCGACCAGGGGGCCGCGCTGGTGGCGGGCGACGTCGGCCTGGGCGGCGACGGCGTGGGCGCGCCGGGCGCCGGCGGGATGGACGACATCCTGATCGAGGAGCTGGAGCTGGGCGTGCGCTCCTACAACTGCCTCAAGCGGGCCGGCATCCAGACGGTCGGCGACCTGGTGCAGAAGTCGGAGTCCGAGCTGGCCGCGATCCCGAACTTCGGTCGCAAGTCGATCGAAGAGGTCAAGGAGACCCTCGACGCCCGTGGGCTGGGCCTGCGCGTGGGCTGAGGCCGGGGTCGTGCGTCACCGCAAGCAGAGAGGCAAGCTGTCCCGTGATCCGGCGCACCGCAAGGCGCTGTTCATGAACCTCTGCCGTGAGGTGATCGACCACGAGCGGATCCAGACCACCGAGGCCAAGGCCAAGGCGGTCAAGCCGGAGCTGGAGCGGCTGATCACGCTGGCCAAGCGGGGCGATCTGCATGCTCGCCGTCAGGCGATGGCCCGGCTGGGTCAGGACAAGTTCGTGGTCTACAAGCTGTTCGACGAGATCGCGCCGCGGTATGCGGATCGTGAGGGTGGCTATTCGCGGATCCTGAAGCTGGGGCCGCGCAAGTCGGACTCGACCGAGATGGTGTTTCTCGAGCTGGTCTGAGGTTTTCGGGTCCCGGCGTTGGTGGTGGCGGGGCCGCCGTCATCGCCTGTCCGCCGACCTGCTCGCTCGCTGCGCTCGGCTCGTTTCGCTCGCCTGCTTCGCGGCTCGCTCGGACACGGTCTGCGGCCAGGGATGCCGGCGGCCCCGGGCGGGACGGGGCTGGTGGGCGGGCGGGCGAGGCTCCTGCTTGCACGCGAAAGCGGGAGAGTCGGGCGGCCGGGCGGTGGCGTCCCCCAACCGCTGTAAATAGGCGAAGAGGCGTCAAGGACACGGCGTAGGTTCCCCAAAGTCCTGCAAGACCAAGAAGGGAGACCTACGCCGTGAGGAGAACGCTACCGCCGTCGGCGGAGATGGAGGACCAGATCGACCGGCTGCTGGCCGTCGGTGTCGGCGAGAGCCCCAGAGAGTGTCGCTGTCTGAGCTGGCGAAGCTCGGGGCGCGGCTGATCATCCAGCGCGCGGTCGAGGACGAGTTCGACGCCTGGCTCGGCCGGGCTCGCTATGAGCGCCGGCCCGACTACCAGCGCGGGCTGCGCAATTTCGACTCGGGGCTCAGGAACGGCTATCGCCCGCGGCGGCTGCAGACCGCGGAGGGCGAGCTCGAGGTGGAGATCCCGCAGGTGCGCGAGGCGGCGGAGCCGTTCGTGTCGGCGCTGTTCCCGCACGCGACGAAGCTGCTTCGCACCCGGCCGCTGGAGGCGATGGTCGTCGGCGCGTTTGTCCGCGGGCTGTCGATGCGAGACGTGGAGTCGCTTTGCGAGGAGGCGGGGCTGGGGAAGCTCTCGAAGTCGACCGCCTCGAGGCTCTGCACCGAGCTGCGCGAGCGCTTCGAGGCCTTCGGTCGCCGCGATCTCTACCAGCTGAGGCTGGTGGCGCTGTTCCTCGATGCGATCTTTCTCAACGTCAGGCCCAAGGGCCCGAAGGAGGGCGTCCTTTGCGCCTGGGGCTTCACCGAGGAGGGCGAGCGGGTCCTGGTCGGGGTCTGTCTCGGGATGCGCGAGTCGCACGAGGACTGGCTGGGGCTGGCCAGGGACCTGATCGGCCGCGGGCTCGGGGCGCCGATGCTGATCGTGGGCGACGGCGCCCCGGGCCTGATCAAGGCGGTCGAGCAGTGCTGGCCTGTCTCAGACCGCCAGCACTGCTCCGTTCACCGGGCCCGCAACCTGTTCGCGAAGCTGCCCGAGGCGGATCGCGAGCGGGTGCGCCGGGCCTACTGGCAGGCGCTCGACGAGGCCACCGACGAGCGCGACGCAAAGGAGCGGCTCGGGGCCCTGGTCGCAGAGCTCGAGCGCGCCGGCTTCACCTCGGCGGCTCGATGCCTCGGCGATGACCTCGACGCGCTCGTCGTCCACCTGCGCTACCCGCTGCGCCATCGCAAGCGCTGGCGCTCGACCAACCTGCTCGAGCGGACGCTGGGCGAAGTGAAGCGAAGGACGAAGGTGATCGGAAGATTCCCGGGCGAGGAGAGCTGCCTCTCGCTCGTCTGGGCCGTCCTCGACCTCCAGATCAACAACGCCTGCAACGGAGTCAAGCTCTCCCAGATCGACCGCCAGAAGCTCTACCGACTCCGCCACCAGCCGGGCGAATCAGACGCCGAACGAGAGGAGGTGGTTGCCGCTTAGACTGACCGCAAAGGGAACCGAAGCCGCGGCGAAGTTACAGCAGCTTTGGGACGCGACCGGGCCGGGAGCGGGCTCCCGCAGTTCGTCCCCAGCGAGCGCCTGCGGCTCCCTGATGGTCGCGTTCGCATCTCAAACGGAGGCGGAAGCGCGGGTTGGTGACGCGCGACCCGCGCCGCGGGCGGAAGGCGGCGGCTCGAGTCAGCCTGGTGGATCCGCCGGGGGCGGCGCCGGCGGCGAGCTCGGATAGCGGCCTGCGGCCCCGTCAGCGAATTCGCCGAGCCGGCGGACGAGCTCGCGCAGCTCGCCGATCAGGCGGGCGCGCTCCTCGCTGATTGTCTGCGCGTCGGCCTCGAGCTCGCGGACGCGCGTCTCGGCGGCCTCGCGAATCTCGCGCGACTCGCGCTGCGCAGCCTCGCGGACTTCGCGGGCCTCTTGGGCGGCCGCCTCGCGCACTTCCCGCGCCTCATGGGCGGCGTCGTCGCGCAGCTGGCGGGCCTCATGCTCGGACGCGTCGTGCAGCTGCTGCGCCTCCTGCGTCGCGGCCTGGATCCGGTCGTCGGCCTGGGACCGCGAGCGGCGAGTTATCTCGTCCGCCGTCTCGTGTGCCCGCTCGACGAGGCCTTTTGTCTCCTCCGTGACCTGCTCGAGGGCATGCCGGATCGCGGATTCCGGAGCGGCGGTGATCTGGAGCTCCGCGAGCACCTGGTTGACCCGGCTCACGTACTGATCGACCGCTTCGCGGTCGTAGCCGCGCATCGCCGTCGAGAAGCGCACCTCGCGCAGCGCGGCGATCTCGGCGTCGGGAACGCGGCCGCGACTGCGGACGCGCGTCGACGCCTTCCCCGATCGCCCCTTCGCCTCGATGGGCGCACGCTACCGCGATGTGGGAGCAGGGCGCCATGCTGGTCACGCCCCCGCTCGCCAGGCGGGCTGCCGGTCGGCGTGCAGATCGTGGGCCGCCCGCGGGCGAGGAGCTCTTGAGCTCATTTGCCGTGCAGCTCGGAGGCCGCGCGGCCCTGGGCAGACCGGCGCGCGCTCGCCGCCGCCTGAGCGCCCGCCGCCGCTCGTCAGGCGGCGAAGACCGCCAGCGTGGCGGTGAAGCCGTGGACGAAGTTGCGGTCGCCCACCGGGCCGATCTCGCCCGCGCAGAAGAAGCCGGCTGCAGGGGCACCCGAGAATGCGCGCTCGATCTCGGACGCGTCGTGATCCGGCGTCTCGAACATGTGCGAGCCGCGGCCGTTGCAGGTGAAGACGAGGGCGCCCGCCGGCGGCCCGCCTAGGGAGCGCAGCTCGCGATCGAGCGCCTGGCGCAGGTCCTCGTGCGCCGACGGGCCATCGCGGACCTGCATGCGCACCGTCTGGCCGACGCGCACCTGCTCCCCCACGCTCAGCGAGCCGCTCTCCTCGTCCACGCCGATCAGCGCCCGAATCAGGAAGTCGCCGCGCTCGTACTCGGGCCGGTTCGGGTCGATCACGATCCCGAGCAGCAGGCCCTGCGAGGCGAGCGCGCGCTCGCCCGGATCGAGCTCGGCGATCGCCGTCCGCAGCCGCTCGAGCGCCTGCTGGCTCGCGAGCTCGTGGATCACGTTCCCCTCGGCCGCCGTGATCGCCATCTCGGGTCCGATCGGTCGCGCGCCCTGCGAGACGCACACCCGTACGTCCACGCTCGAGAGCGCGACCCCAACGGCGCCCCGCCTCACCACCTCGTCGTCGTGCATGAGCACGGCCATCCCCGGGCCGCCGCCCGCGCTGGCAAGCCCTCCGACCACGGGCAGCCCGGGCCGGTCGTCCGCGAGCTGGGCCAGCACCGGGGCGATCGGAAACGTGTACGGATCCACGAGGACGATCGCGGCATCGGCGCCGTCGAGCTCGGGCATCCCCGCCACCGCAACGGCGGTCTCGCTCGTGGGAACAGTCTCGAGGCGGAAGGTCTCTATCTCTGAGCCCGGCAAGGACGCCGCCCAGACCACGACGCCGCCCTCCTCCAGCTCGCGGCCGTCGCCCACCACGCCCTGCGCACCGCAGCCGAGCAGCGCGCGGGCGTGGAGCCGGCCCTGCACGGCCGCGAGCCCCTGCTCGGCGTGCCCGAGGTTGGCCGCGCCCGCGAACACAACAGCCAGATCCACCGGCGCGCCTCCGAGCTGAAGCGCGGCGCGCGACGCCGCCTCGGCGAACGAGTCCACCCCGGCGTCGGTACGGGCGAGGCCGGTCGCAATCCGCGCGCTCATCCCGCCTATCTTCGCGCCGTCCGGCCGCGCGCGTCGAGCGCATCCCGGCCGAAGGACCAGTCGGGGCCGACGATCGTCGTCAAGTAGCGATCGCTCCTGGCAACCACGGCCGAGCCGCCCTGCGGCTGACCGGCCTGCCTACGGCCGACCCCCCGGAAAGGGACCGACGAGCAACCTCCCTGCGCGGCTACTTTGCCGGTGCATCGGGAGTAAGCTCCTCGTCGTCCAGAAAGCTCGAGGGAACGCGCCAGACCAAGCCGCCGTCGGGCTCGCGGCGCCTGACCACGAACGCGGCTCAGCGCCGCCTCGCTCCCGATGACCGCCAGGACCAGCGCGTGCCGCAACTGACTAGATCGAGCCCGCCCCGCTCAACGATCGGAGCATCGCGACGAACCACTCGGCCGACAGCCCCGATTCCCCGCTACGCGAGTAGGCCCACCCCGGCAGACCGGCCGGCCGGCCGAGGCTTCCGGCGGGCGGGTTCGCGCCTAGAGCCCGGCGATCAGGACGAGCACACGCACGGTGTGGACGGGCGCGGACGAAGACACCGGGGACCTGTGCCGGGCCCACCGGCGGCAGCAGTCATGTTGACTACAGAAATGCGCCGTTACCACGTCACAATCGCAGGCCGGTTCCCGAAGACGAGTGTCGATCAAGGATTGGCCACCTTTCGCAAGCAATTCACCCAGCGAGGCGCGTGGGACGAGGGCCTGTCCGGCCTGCGGGAGGAGCTCGGAAACGTCTGGCTCTCGGTGTCATCCGAGTTCGAGGCAGCGTCACCGCGCGCGGCCGTGATGGAAGCCTTGAAGGCCTACGAAGACGACGCCCACGCCTCTATCGGCCACTTCAACGCCATGGAGACACATGTGCAGCCGGCGGACGAGATGCGCGGCACGACGCTGCGTCGAACCCACTAGCCCAAGCTCCACTCCCTGCACTTCATCGTCTCAATGACGCGGACAGGGGCCACGTCCGGTAGGTACCGGCCGATAATCGCCAAGCGGGCTTGGCCGAGCGGATCGCGCAAGACATTCATGGGCGTGCCTCCGTGAGCCAGATCGGGTCCGACGGAGACCGGGTTTCGTGGTTTGGCAGGGGTTTTTCAGCTGGCGTCGTCGAGCAGCTCGACGCCGCCCTGGATGCCCCTGGACACGGCGACTCGAAAGAACTCGCGGTGGGGATGGCCCACGATGCGGCTCCGGAACTTGGCTACCTCTGCTTGGTAGAGCCCGTGCTTCTCGTTGGCGCGGAGGTGGTCGAGGCTGTCCGCGAGGTCGATGGCCATTACCGTGCCGTCGTCGCGCACCAGGAAGAGCGCGCCGCGAAAGCCCTCTTCCTCCCGGGCTGCGGGGATGATGCCCTCCTCGAAGAGGCGGGCGGAGTCCTCGATGTCCTCAGGCTTGACCTGAGCGAACGTCACGCGGGCGTGCACGACGAAACCTCCTGTTTCGGGGCGGGCAAGACGTCCTGGCCGCGCTTAGCGGACGTGTTGAAAGATAAGCAGCGCGGACCGAGGCGGTTGGCGAGCGCGCGAGAGCATCCGGGGCGCCCTCGGGTTGCCGATGCCATCATGGCCAGGAGCGTGATCTCCGTCGCGCAAGGCGGGAGCGCGCACTCCGTCGCTGCGGATGCCAGGGGCAACACTGCGGACTAATTCCTCGGCGGGGGGTGGTCCTTGATCTGGTCGGACCACGCCTGGGCTCGCGTCTCGAGGGCCTTGATGTTCTGTGCCTGCACGGGTTCATCCGGGCGACGACGTTGCGCAACTGCTCGAAGGTCTCGAAGTTCGCGGTCACCCATGCCTGACTGGGGAACATCGGGCCGAGCACCGGCCGGCGCGATCGCCGTCGAGCGCTCGCTCCACGAGGGCTTCTTCGCCCGCTTCGGGCTGAGCGAGGAGACGTGGCGCGCACGCCTATGGCGCCCACAAACCCCGCCTACACGAGCTACCTGATCGCCACCGCCTACGGCGGCTCCTTCCCCGAGCTGCTCGGGGCGGTGCTGCCTGCTACTGGATCTATTGGGAGGTCGGCAAGGCCCTGCTTGAGCGGGGTCGCCGGACCCCCTCTATGGGCGCTGGATCGAGACCTACGGCGGTGAGGAGTTCGCCCAGGGACCGTCTCGGGCCCGAGCTCAGCCCGGCGGAACGCGCGAGCGCCGGGCATCACTTCGCCAGCACGAGCCGGTACGAGTGGATGTTCTGGGACATGGCTACCGGAGCGAGCGCTGGCCGATTTCGGCAGAGCCGCCCCGCCCAGCCAAGCGGTAGGTGATCGACCACGTGCCGGTGGTCGTCTCCGACCGCGGCGCGGAGGTGCGCGCCTACGGCCAGTACTACGGCGCGACCATCGCCCGCGACCGCGCCGCGCACCGGCTCGTGATCTTCCAGAACACGCTCGAGCGCGACTTCGGCTCCGACCCCGACCTGCTCCCGCCAGGTCGAGCGCACCCTGCGCCACGCGGTCGCACACCACCTCGGTTACAACGAGCCAGGGGTCGCCGCGCTCGGCTTCTGAGGCTGACCGGGCTGCGGCGAGACGCGGCGTGGAAGCTAGGCTGCGGGGCGTTAAGGTCGCGTACATCTTCTCCACCTCCGGGCACACTGCGAGCTACAAGCTCGGCAAGATGATTCTGCCGCAGCTCGAGCAGGGAAACCACGGGGTGGAGGTCGTCGGGATGTTCTTCTTCGACGACAACACCTACGTGCTGCGGGCCGGCGATCCGCTCGGCGAGCGCCTCGCCGAGGTTGCCGAGGAGCAGGGGATCATGCTGATGCTCTGCGACCGGTGCGCGATCGAGCGCTCGCTCGCGGAGGGGGAGCCGGGCGACTGCCGCCCCAGCGGCACTGTCGCGGGCGTGCGGGTCGGCTGCTTTCCGGACCTCTACGGGGCGCTGTCGGGAAACCCGCCG
>CAWKKJ010000020.1:0-14456 GCA_963850205.1 uncultured Thermoleophilaceae bacterium
ACCAAAGAGTGACATTCGACTGACCTTCGACAGCTGAGGAGCTGTAGAGGGTCAGTCGATTGTCACTCACTGATTATCGGCTGTCACCGCACGCGGTCGGAGAGGCTCAGCGACGCGGCTCTCGCGAAGTGCCTTCCGAGACGAGCTCGTCCGTACTCCCGGGCAATAGCTTCGGACGCCCGGTCGAGCAGCCGGTGGAAACTGCAGGCGCGCCTGCCCGCCGCGCAGCTGGCCACCGAGCACGAGAAGCACGTGTCGATGCCCTGCAGGTAGACGGACGTGATGGCGCGGCCTGACCCACGACGCTGCCTCGGGCGCGCCCTGGCGCTGTATGGCGCCAGGGGCGCGCACCGCGGTCAGCGGAAGGCGTGCCGGTTGCCCCAGTGGGCGACCTTGCGTCCGATTTTCGCGCCCTCCGTGTCGGCGAATCGAAAGTGGATGCCGGACCAGATGCGGGCTTCGACGATGTCGTCTCGCATCTGCGAGAAGCTCGTGAACTGCCGCGTCACGCCGCCGGGCGTGCTCCCGCTGAACGTCGCCCGGTCCCGGCCGTAGAAGTCCTGCATCGTGGCCGCGACCGCACCGCTGAACGTCGACAGCCCGCTCGGGTGCTCGGGGTAGGGCGGGTTGGCGATCAGCGCCGTCCAGTCCGGATCGGGCTCGGTGGCGCGGTTGCCGTCGCTCGCCGCCTCCCGGATCGCGTGGAACGGCCGCCAGAAGCTGTACCGGGCCTTGTCGCGCCAGGTCACGATCAGCGCGTCGGCGGCGTTCGTGTACACGCGCGCGAACACCCGGGCGTGGTCGGCCAGGGTGCCGCCCTGGCCGCTCGCGACCGAGCGGATGATGCTCGCCATCGTCGCGGTCGCGTTGGTCAGGCCCCAATACTCGGCCGCCGCCGTCTGGTCGGGCGTCCGGGTCGAGCCGGTCGCCCGCCCGATCGCCTTCACCTCGTTGAAGTCGGCCGCATACGCCCGCGAGCCGAGGCGGTGGGGTGGCCGGCCGCGGAACAGGTCCGCGTCGCGCAGCACGAACGGTGTGACGTCCTTGAGCCAGGCCCCCGGGTCAGTCACCGTCGCCGGCGGCACCAGCCGCCAGCCGCCCAACAGGGTCGACTCCGCGAAGCGGAACGGGCCGAAGCGACCGTCCCCGGCGCGCGCCGCGAGCAACTTGGTCGCGGCGGCTACGCCCGTGGCGATCCCGCCGGCCTTCGCCCGCCCATCCGGGATCGGCAGGAGCGTCGCCTGGTAGGCGGCCTCGATCACGGGCATGCGGGCGGCGGGAATCCCGAGCCCGCCGTTGACGAGCACATGACGCGCCGCGGCCGCGACGGCGGCGTCCTGTGAGTACCAACGCTTGGCCCTGGGCGAGGAGACGTACGGCTCGTGGCAGCGGTCGATCGCGTTGACCGCGTCGTAGACAGCGCCGTGGACCATCGCCAGGTGCGCAGTCGAGACCGCCCCCTGGCCGGCGCCCGGGGGCGTCGCCGTGCCGGGCGACTGCAGCGCCGCGGCGGCGACCTGGTTCCAGTCGGTGACGGTGTCCGCGCGGGCCGGAGCGGCCATCGCGAGCACCGAGAACACGGCGAACACGCCGAACGCCGTCAGGGCGAGCAGCGAACGCCGGCGCCACATCGGGTGCACCGAGTTACGACACGCGAATCCGTGCATCATCAGCTCCTCATCGGTAGACCGGGCCAGAGCCAGCGGCGCCGGTTGATAAGCAGTCAGACCCCGGTAGCCGATACCGTATTCGCTACCGCGATTTCGATGCCACTATCTCAATCCGCCCGCTGGTTGTCAACACCTGTCGTCGCTTGAGCCCGCTGGCGTGGCCACGGGCTGGCTAGAGTTCCGCCCGTGGCGCTACACGCGACGACGATCCGCTTCGCAGACCGCGCCTATATGACGATTGCTCGCGCAGCAGATTCGCAGGGGATCAGCGTCTCTCAGTACGTCCGGGAGGCGGCTCTGATCCGCGCGGTCCTCGACGAGTTGGACTCCGCCGAGGAGGCGCTCCACACCGCCCACGACCTGCTCGCCATCGCCCGCGAAGTCCGCCGCCTCGCCGAAGTCGACCCGCCCGGGCCGCCGCGGGCGAACGCAGGCCGCCAACGTTCCGCTCCTAGACGCCCCGCCGACAGCTAGAGCGGCGGGAGCGTGACCGCACTGGCGTGATTACATCGTGCTATTTCGCGACTTCCCTGGCCGCCTCCGCCGCTTCGTCCGGTCCGTCGAACCGAAGCCGGCGGTGTTGAGCACCGGGCCCCTCAACCTTGCCGGGGTCTGACACAGTCAGGGTGGAGGTCCCCCGTTGCTAGGGGAAACCTTGTCTCGAGGTTCGTAGCGACAGCTTGACGAGTCGGAGTCCAAGTCTGCATCATCAAATGACAGGCTGAGCTGGTTCCCGGGTTCAAGTATCCGCGTGATGTCCGCGCCTCGACCGGGCCGGAGCTCGGCAATAGCGTCTGTGCCTCTACGCCCCGTTGTTGCTGCGTTAGGCTGTCCGGCGGATGAGATGCGTTGGGCTCGCGCTGTTGATCCTGGCTCTTACGCCCGCTAGCGCCGCGGCTCAGGCGGCGAGCGATTCATCGACGGGTGACCGCGTGGTGATCACCGGTCCGGTCACGATCGACCGCGGCGAGACCGCCGACGATGTGGTGGTGATCGATGGTGACGTGTCGGTTGCGGGGAGGGTCCGCGGGGATCTAGTCGTGGTGAGCGGGAAGCTGAGGATCTCGGGGACAGTGGACGGTGACGTGGCTGCCGTCGCCGAACGCGCGACGCTCGCGCCCGGCGCCCGTGTCGGGGGCGACCTCATCTACGGCGACGAGCGGCCGCTGGTGCCCGCCGGGGCGACGGTCGAAGGCGATATCGACCGCGTGAGCGTCGATGAGATCACCGACCCAGCGGGCTTCATCGGAGCGGCCGCGCTATGGATCGCCGTTTCCGTGTCCGCGCTGATTCTCGGGCTGCTGCTCCTGTGGCTGGCGCCGCGTGCGCTGGAAGCCGCCTTCGCGGCGGCGAGCTCCAGCATCGGCGCGGTGATCGGCTGGGGTTTGCTGCTGTTCTTCGGCCTGCCGATTCTCGCCGTGATCGCCCTGGTGACGCTCGTTGGAATTCCGCTCGGGGTGGCGTTGCTGCTCGCGCTGCTGCCGCTGTACGCAATCGGATATACCACGAGCGCTTGGCTTCTCGGCCGTCGCCTCGTCGGCCCGCCGCGAGGACGTGTGCTCGCCTTTCTCGCTGGGCTAGCCATCCTGCGTGTGCTGGCGATCATCCCCATCGTCGGCGGAATCGTATGGTTCGCCGCCACGGTGGTCGGCCTCGGCGCACTGCTGGTGGCTACCTGGCGAGCGCGGCGCGACTACCCCGAGCGAGCCCGCCCCGCGCCGGTCTGAACGCGCTTCTCGGGAGCGAAGCGCCTCGAAGCGGTTTTCCGTGGGCACGGGAGGCCGGACGAAGTGCAGCGAACTCCTGAAGGGCGCCGCTAGCAAGCGTCGCCCCTTGGGTCGCGGTGGCGGTTGCATAAAGCCGTGGCCGTTTTCGGAGCCCACCCGTAGAACGGATCCAGCGCGCTCGTCGGGGGTTCCGACAGCCAGCCTCAAAGCGGAAGTGGCTGTTCCCGAAGCCCCTCCGCAGCCTGCCGACGGCTATCGATCGCGTTGTGCCTCGCTCAGGCGGCCCAGCTGCGCGTGCGTCGACTCGCTGTCTGGGACCGGATCGGCGTGCCGATGTACCACTCTCCACTCGCCGTCTTCGCGTCGGAAGACCGTCGTGACGCGCAGCGCGTACGCCTGGGGAGCGGCGTCGCCCACCGCTGCCGTCGTGTGCTCGACTCCGGCGATGTAGGCGAGGTCGCCGCTGACGCCTGCCGCGATCACCTCGTACTCGAACGACTCGCAGTTCGAGAACCGCGAGGCAAGCATCTCGAAGACCGGCGCAATCTCACGCCAACCCGTCTTGGTCTGCAGCGCGCCGAACAGAGTCACCGGATCCTCGCGGGACCAGAGAGCGATGCGCGGCCCGGCGTCGCCATTGTGAATCGCGGTGTCGGCTGCCGTGAGAGGCGGCACAACGGCTGCCAAGAACTCATCCGCGTCCGCCATCACGAGGCATCTTCCCGAACGCCTCGCGTGCAGGCAAGTGAGGCAGGTATTCGGCGTCTCACAGATGACGAGGGCGGGCGCTGGTGCACGAGGCGGTCACCCAGCGTGAGCCGCGGTGAAACAGACGAGCCGAGCTTTCCGCTTTCGCCTGCTTGCGAGCGTGTCCGTACTCGACCCCGAGACGCCCGCCTCGGAGGAAAGTGGAACTACTGCTCTGCATGGATAGGAGCAGTCTGCGTGGCTGCGACGTCGACTTGTGCAAGCAGGCGAAGGGGAGAGCGGAGTCCCTCCAGCGAGGTGACGCGGCGCGGCTGGGGGCCGCCTAGGCGGTGCTTATGCAGGCCGCCGCGTGGGCAAACCGCCGCGTGGCCGCGGCGTCGCCGCGCTAATGCTCCTCGTCCAACGGGGGTGTCTCATCGAGACGCCCGCTTCCCTCCCGCTGCGGACATTTGGGGGCCCGCCGAGAGTGTCGGCTTCGTGGCGAAGCAGGCGTCTCGTCACGGCCGGGCCCCGTGGATGATCGGATCTCGTCGAAGGCAGGGCTGTTCCTTTCGAGGATCCAGGAGCGAGCAGGATGCGAAACGGTCGCGTTCGTGAGCTGGCTGCGAGGCGGTGGCAACCGAGCTAGCCCCCGAGGAGAGATTATCCTGGTACAAGGGGTGAGTCGCAACCGAACGTGCGACCTCTTGGGCAGGACGCTCGACAGCCTGGAGGGCGTGATGAGTCGCTTTTACCGCTTCGTGTACGCCGTGGGTCTCACGCCATGGGAGGCAGACGCGGAGAATGTGGCACCCGAGCTGCGCTCATTCGTCGGCCGGGTGGAGGACGGTCTGGAGCCTCCGTTCGGTGCAGCCCTCGATCTTGGGTGCGGCAAAGGGCGGTGGGCGGTGGAGCTCGCTGAACGTGGCTGGGACGTCACTGGCATCGACGTGATCTCCAAGGCGGTGCTGGGAGCCCGGCGACGAGCTGAGGAGGCCGGTGTCGCCGCTCGGTTTGTTGAGGGAAGCGTGACAGCGCTGCGCGATGCTGGCGTTGGCACCGGGTATCGCCTGGTGCTCGATATCGAGTGCTTCAACCACCTCAGAGACGAGGAACGTGCAGCGCTCGGCAGGGAAGTCGACGCGGTTGCCGGGCCCGATGCCGAGATCATTCTGCTTGTGTGGTCGCGAGCTCGCCGGGGGCCGTTCCCACCCGGTGCGAACCGAGATGATCTTGCGGCGGCTTTTCGCGCGTGGCGGATCGTGGACGAGAAGCCTTACCAAGCCAAGCTGCCGCTGCCGCTAAGAGGCATCCAGCCGCGGTGGTATCGCCTTGCTCGTGCCTGAGGGCCGCCGCCCGTTAGGACGCTGTCTTGGAAACTCCGTTCACGACTGCCCGAAGACGCTCGCATTCGCGAACAGCGATAGTCCGATGCATGCTCGCGTTGGCGACAGAGCGGGCCCCTCAAGCGATCCATTCGGCCCGGTGAACACCACCGAGTTGGACGAAAAGCAGTAGCCGCGGGGCGTGGCTCCTCGCGGTGGTCATCCGCACTCTTGAGACCGAATCCCGCCGCGAGCGCAAGCTTCGTCGTTCAGGCGCCGGAAGCGATGAACGACCTAGCCCGCCGAACTGCTTCCATAGAGTGATCCCATCGGGTCCGAGGAGGCCACATCCGGCGACGAAGCTGCGGTAGAGCACGCAGCACGCGACTACATCGAGGGATGGTTCGATGGCGATCCCGCGCGGATGGAGCGCGCGCTTCATCCGCAGCTAGCGAAGCGCTCTCTCGAGCGAGATGCTTCGGGCGCTGAAAGCGTTCGCACGCTGACGGCGCAAGAGATGATCGGCATGACGGCGAGCGGTAAGGGCCAGAAAGAGGACGTCGACGATCGCCGGATCGAGGTGGAAGTCCACGATGTGTCGGAAAGCGTCGCGAGCGCCACTGTTCGCTGCGCGCTCTACGTGGATCTCCTCCAGCTCCTGAAGACGCGGGAAGGCTGGAGGATCGTCAACGTGGCGTGGCACGACCGCTAGCCGGGGAGCGGGCGATGGCTCCTAGCAGTGGTCTTGAGCACCTTTCGCCCTGCGAAGCGGGCAGATGCCACGCCGGCGACTAGTAGTCGTGGATCTTGCCTTGATGCAACCAATCCGGCACCTGATCGTAGGTCGTCAACAGCGGGTGCCGGCAGGCGCGGCCCGTTCATGGCCGCCGACTGCGGCTAGCCCCAAAGAAGGTGCGACCTGCGCTTGCTTCGAGGTCGGCGCAGGCCCTCGAAGTCACGGGGCTTAGGAGTAACGACCGCACGCGAGAGCGCCGCTTTGGACGACGAGCGGTCGTCGCTGAGTAGCCGGCCGCTCACTACTGGAGCTAGGCAGCCGCTGCCAGGGGGCTCGTGCCCGCCGCGACGAGCAGACGGGCCGTGCGGGCTTACTGCCCGCCGGCGCAAAAAACGACTAGCCCTCGGGATTCAGCGCGGCGCAGGCGCGCTCGATCTGGCGCTCGCCGGCGGCGAAGTTCGGCTCGTTGAGCGGCTCGTCGGTCGTGCCGTCGAACTTCAGGACGCCCTTGAAGAAGAAGGGCACCTGCCCGCGGATCGAGACGATCACCTGCCCGGTGGGGGTGATCCGGGTCGCGTCCGAGCCGACGTCCTTGACCTTGAAGCTCCCGAACTCGGAGGTGATGATCCCGGTCAGGTTGACCGTGAAGACCTCGAGCACCCCGCCGCCTTCGCGCACGCGGGATGTCGAGTGTCCCGTCAGGTGGACGGTCGCCTCGACCCCGCACGCCTCGCTGAGGTCCTCGTCGACGAAGGTCTCGTCGATGTCTTCGCGGACGATCGTGGGCGGCGCGCCGGCAGCGGATGCCGGCACGAGGGCGGCGGCCGCGCAGAGCACCACAAGAGCCTTAATTGTGTTCATGCGCACGAGCCTCCCGCAGGCGCCCCACCGAGTCAAGGGAACAGGCGATGAGCCCGGCCAGACCCGACGTGGCTCACCCTGGCTGCCGATGACGCGGGGCCGTGGCGATACTGCTCACGCGCCGTGGTGGTGATCGGTGTCGCGCACTGTCGCTTCGGACGAGCAGCGACAGGTGTCCAGACTCGGAACATGGCTCTCGCATCCGTGGGGATACAGCACTCCGGGTGGCACGGTCCCCAGGGGGCGCTGCTGGTGGGGTGCACCGGTCTGGCCGTCTGGCGGTGCGCCGGCGCTAGGCTTCGCAGGTGGGCGCGAAGGCCCGCCATGGGTGTCTGATCGCTGTTTTCTGCTGCTGCGCGGTGCTGGGTGCGTGCGGGCCGTCGAGCGACAAGTCAACCGACGAGCCCGCCGGGCGGATCCCAGCGCCCGCGCCTCGCGTGGTCCTGACTGGCGATGATCGGGAGGAGTGGGCGCCCGCGCCGCCCAAGCGCGCGGTGGTCCCGGTACTCCTCTACCACGGCGTGGCGCCGGTCAGCGGCTTCTCGAAGCGCGCGGACGCCGACTTGGGGATCGACCCGGAGGATTTCGCGAGGCAGATGGCGCTACTGGACCATGCCGGTTACGACACGATCACGCTCGACGAGTTCGTCCGCTTCATCGAGCGAGAGCAGGTCAACCTTCCGCCACGGCCGCTGCTGCTGAGCTTCGACGGCGCGCGCCTTGACTCCTGGACCGGCAGCGACGGGACCTTGCGCAAACGAGGCTTTAACGCTGTGCTCTTCGTCGATGTCGGACGCGTGGAAGAGGACGACCCTGAGTATCTGACTTGGAGGGAGCTAAACGCCCTGCAGCGCAGCGGCCGTTGGGAAGTCCAGCTTCAGTCCGGTACCGGGCATCATCAAATCCAGTACGGCCCTGCGCCCGACGACGTGGGCCCGTTCTATGCCTATCGGGGGTCAGAGGAGATACTGGGCGGCTGGCGCGAGCGGGTGTTCTCGGACATCACGTGGGGTGAGGAACAGCTGGCGTTCCGTGTTCGGGGCTATCGACCGCTGGCCTTCGCGCCCCCGTACGGCAACTACGGCCAGGCCGGCACCAACGATCGGCGCATCCCGCGCGAGCTCCTGGCGCGGCTGCTGCAAAGCTTCGAGGTCGTCTTCACTCAGGACCGCAGCGGCTTGGCGTCCCCTGGGGCGGCCAACCCGCTCGGTCGAATCGAGATCACCCGAGACGTGACCGAGCGAGAGCTTCACGCGCTCGTGGTGCCCGCCCAGCCGCACTAAGCGAGACTCCCCACCCCCTGAAAAGGACAGTCTCGGCGGAGGTGCCCACGACGCCCGCTGAGGACGACAAGCGGGAGTGGAGCGGGCTGGCTCCCGCTTTGCATGGATAGCGAAAGTGGAGCCCACCACCGACACGGCTGTCGCTCTCGTCCCAGGCGCAAGCTTGCCGGACACCGGGGGCGACGCTCGCTCAGACCGCGAGAGCGACAGCGCGGGGCGGAATCGAATTGAGCGCCTGGCGGGACGTCTCGGCGAGGCTAGCCCACCCCAAGCCGGGGAGCGTTCTTTCGAAAGTTCCTGCGTGGCTCTTACCACTTTGTTTCCCCGCGCCCCTGCCATCGATCAGGACAATGGGCAACGAGGAGAGCCGCGAACCCCAGGCGCGCGACCGCGCTAAGCCAATCCCGAGGAGCCGCGTCACGAGTGGGCTTCGATGGCCTTCGCCGTATCGAGGAAATGGCGGAAGCCGGTTACCTCGCCGTCGGAGCCGAACTCATAGAGGTGAATCTCCTCGTCTAGGACTCGCTTCCCGGTGGACTTGACGGTTAGGTCGTACTCGATCACCGCCGCGACGCGGCCCTCCCCCTCGAGGAATGAATGGGGGTTGAAGGAGTTCATCTCGAAGTCTTCCTCGATGTCCTGGAAGAACCCGGCCGCCGCCTCCCGACCGCTGCGGGGCCTCATGTACGGGACGTCTTGATCCTGCGCAGTGTTGCCGGTCGGGTGATGCTCCCACCGGACGTCGTCCGCCAGGTGCTCGAGGATCGCGGGGATGTCCCCGCGACCGAATGCCTCGTAGATCTGCTGCACGGTCTCGACGCTGCTCATCCGGTCTCCTTTCGCCCGTATCGGGCTCCCGGAGCAGCGTATCTTCCCCCGCCAGCACCGCGGCGCCGGCACCAACGAACTACGCGGTCGGGGAATCGCCCCTCGCCGCCGGGTCGGCGCCCGCAGTCGAGGCCGCTCATGTAAGCGGCACTCTGACGATCATGCGAGCTTGCTTGCGCTCAGGACGACGAGCAGGCGCGCTGGTCGAGACCACTGCTCCCCCGACGAAACCAGCAGTGTCCGGCGGGCGGCTCGACCCCGCGGCTCACTGCCGCCTCGGACGAGGCGCGGAAGTGCTGCGTCGCATGGTTAGCGACAGTGCGACGGTGGCGGGAAAGGACTGCTCCTGTCAGGCGAAGGCAGCAGTTATCGCGCGTGGTCGCGAACAGCGTCGGGTGGGTGGACCTTGTGCTGTCATCCGCGATGCGCGAGGATCGCTCCGTCCTAACACTCTCCAGTCGGGCGGAGGTCTCCCATGCCGCTATACCTCGGCCGCTTCAGTTACACCACGGACGCCATGAAGGCGCTTCTCAGCGACCCACAGGACAGGAGCGCCGCGGCGCGGGAAGTGGCGGAGTCACTTGGCGGCAAGCTCTTGGGCTTCTGGTACGCCTTTGGCGAGTTCGACGGAGTCTTTCTGATGGAGGCGCCCGACAACGCGTCGGCGGCCGCGCTGGCTATGGCCGTCGGCTCCGGCGGAGCGTTATCGGAGGTCGAGACCACCGTTCTGCTCGACATGGACGAGGCCCAGGATGCGATGCGGAAGGCCGCCGCAGCAACGTACCGGCCGCCAGGTTCGTAGGCCACTGCGCCTTCTATCGGCGAATCGGCAAGCGGGCGAGGTACTCGTTAGCGTACGCAGGCGCGATTCTTGCTCGGAGGCATGAGCATTACCGTCTGCGTGCCGTCCCGCGACTGTCGCGGCGGACGAGCAGCAGACGTCTCGAGTGCTGGTGAGGCCGCTTGCGAAATTCGCGCGAAGCGACAGCGGCGACGACCGGACAAGACCGTTGCTGGACGACCGATGAGCCGGACAGGAGGGGAGTTGCGGGGCAGATGGCTGGAGGGGTAGGGTCGCGACAGATGCGACGCATGCTGGTCCTCCTTGCGCTCGCGGTGATCATCGCGGGGTCGTCTGCTCCGACGGCAGGCGCCACCTTCCCGGGGCGAAACGGTCCGATCGCCTATCGCCCGGTCGATCCCGAGACCGGCTTGGGCAACCCGCTCATCCGTGCGCATCCGGACGGCACGCGGGTCACCCAACTCACCGATTTACCGGGCTTCTTCTCGGACTGGAGCGCAGACGGCAAGCGCATCGCGTTCGACTTCTTCGAGCCCGACGGCGATCAGCAGATCGCCACCATGGCGGCCGACGGCAGCGACTTGCGCGTGATCACGTCCGGCCCGGGCATCCACGAGGTGCCGTCATGGTCGGCGAACGGCCGCCGCATCGTGTTCGACTTCTCGCCGGAGCAGTTCGACCCGAACAATCCGGAGGGCTTCGAGACCCGCCTCTGGACGATGCGCGCCGACGGCAGCAAGGCCAAGCCGCTGCCCATGGACGCGCCAGGATTCGACGTCGAGCCCCGATATGCGCCGAACGGCCGCTGGATCGCGTTCGCGCGCCTGCGGATCACGAGCAGCGGCGACGAGGCGGCGATTTTCATCGTTCGCGCGAAAGGTGGCCGCGTCCACCAGCTCACCCCATGGGGAACGTTCGTGGAGCACCCCACCTGGTCGCCGGACAGTCGCTGGATCACGTTCAACTCGCCCGACGGCACGATCGAGGCCATCCGCCCGGACGGCAGTGAGCGCCGCACGATCCTGCAGGCAATTGAAGGCTTCGGCGGTCACAAGCCGTGGTTCTCGCCCGACGGCAGCCGCATACTCTTCGTATGCGAGAACTGGGGAACGCTGCCCGAGCCTCCGCCGGACTTCAACGACGACATCTGCATCATGGACGCCGACGGCACCGACATCGTCAACCTCACCAACACCATCGAGACCTTCGAGAATTGGCCGAGCTGGGGACCGGCGCCACGCCGGCATCACGACGATGATTTCGATAAGCGACCGTCACCACACCGATAACCGGTGGCGAGCGTGATGATGACGACTAGCTGAGGCAACTCCCTCTCGATCGGACAGCGTCAGAAGCCTGAAGGAGGCGCTCCTCATGGGCGGTCACGGGGGTTCGGCTGGAGGCTTCGGCCAGCCAGACGGATCGAATACGGACCATTCGAGCGAAAACGCGCCCAGGCCCTTGCGTAAACGACTTGCATTCCCCGCGTCGCGAGCGAGAGCATCGGCCCGCCGTGACCGGTGACGTTGACCGAAGGGGAGGTCCGATGTCGAGGCGTTGTTTTGCCGTTCTGGCCGTTGTGGCGGTCGCGCTGTGCGCAGCGACCGGCGCCAGCGCGCACCCGCACAAGCACGGCGGCGGGGTCGTTGTGCCCGTCCACAAGGTCGCCGGGCTGACCGGCGGCGAGCTGCTTGGGGAGGGCTGGGTGCAGGAGCTGTCGGTACCCGCCGGCACCTTTAGCGGAGGCTGCTTCCCCATCGGGCCCAAGGGAAAGGTGGTAGGGGGGTCACCCGGGGACGATATGACCTTGACCTGCACCATCAAGAAGGGCACCTCGCCGTTCATCTATATCGGGAGCAACTGCAGCAATGTGGAGCCGCCCCCGTTCTTCGGTGCCGACGAGGCAGCGCAACGCGAGTGCGCCGTGGCCGCTGACGAATTCTTCGTGGCCATAAGCATCGCAGTGGACGGCGGCGAACCCGTCGACATCCGCAAGCCGCGGTTTGAGCTCATCTCGCCGCAGCGGACGGTGGTATTGGCCGAGGACAACTTCCTCGGCGTTCCAGCCGGGCCCGCGACCATCGTTGCGCACGCATGGGGCGCGCTTGTCAAGAAGCTGCGCCCCGGTGAGCACACCGTCACGGTGGTGGTCACGGACGCCGACGGGGTGACGACGACCGTCACGGCCTTCATCGAAGTCGTTCGACGCGGCCACGACCAGGGGGACGACGGGCACCACGGGGACGACAGGCACCACCAGACGACGGGCACAACGACGACGACTAGGAGCCCGGGTAGGCAGACCACAGAGGTTGCCCGTAAAAACACACCGTGTCGTTCGGCGGTGACGCGCCGGCGCTCGACTTCACGACGGCCACCAGGTACACGCTGACCGTCCGGTAGGGCACGCGAGGGTCGCCGCCCCCGGGCGGGGGTCCAACGCGCAGCGTCCGGTGCACCTGCACCACCGGGCAGCAGCACTGCTGCATCGACGCAGAAGCGAGAGCGCCTGCCGACGAACCAGCTAATCGCGTTGCGGTGGCGCGCGCAACGGCCGGTTCACGACATCCCTTCCTGGATCGGCAACTTGACGAACCGACGCGCCACACTGGATCATCGACTGACACGTCGTGATTAACGCTGGCCATTTCGATGGACATATACAGTGAGCGTGAGATTCACTCGGGTGTCACCACGAGTCACGGGGTCTCGAGGATAGGACCGCAAGCGGCGGACCAGGACGATCGTCCTGCGAGCCGGGCCGAGCGTCGTCCCGAGCTGCGAGCGAGCGGTGACGGTCACTTTCGCCCGTACGCGCCTGCCACGACGAAGCGCCTTGAACGCTGCCCGCCGCGCTCGGGGGGTGATC
Source organism: uncultured Thermoleophilaceae bacterium (assembly GCA_963850205.1). Lineage (GTDB taxonomy): Bacteria > Actinomycetota > Thermoleophilia > Solirubrobacterales > Thermoleophilaceae > JACVRW01. Next base: position 12,789 of record CAWKKJ010000020.1, read on the forward strand.
CTCAAACGCAAGGTCACGCGCCGGGCCCGCGCCGACTTCCTCGCGGGCTTGAGCGTGAAGACCTTTCTGCCCCGCTTGCCCCGCTTGACGACGAGCTTGCCGCGCGCCCTCACGCTCAGGCACCGAGTGCACGACACCTTGACCACCACGCGCCTGCGGAGCCGTTGGCGCTTCTTGGTTCGGGTGAGGGCCAACCTACCGGCGCGCCCTCCCGTGCCGCCCGGCGGCTGAGCCATGGGCGGCGTCAGCCGCAGCACGACCGGCGCCCCGGCCAGCTCAACCGGGATCCGCTTCGGGTCAGTCCAACGGCCCCGCTCGGCGTTCGATTCGACCGGATCGAAGCGCTGGGCCAGCGCGAGCGGCTCGCCGAGCACCACGTCGAGCTGATCGGCTGCCGGGAAGAGGTCGCGACGTGCGAGCCGGTCCCAGACGCTCACCTCACGCCACAGCACGAGCGCGAACGTGCCGTCCGCTGAGCGCAGCAACAGCCGGCGAAGGTCGGGCGGCGCGCGCTGAGGCCAAGGCGAAGAGCGCCCGGAGATGGGACCGGCGCCGAGCCGGCGCCTGCGGCCCGGAGGAGGTTTCGAAGCGCGAGGAAGGCGGGCTTAGGAGACAGGTCGGCCCGGAGAAGCCCGAACGAGTTCTCCAGGAGAGAGACTCCGCGCGCTTGGCGCTCGGTCTCCGACCACGCGTCCGCCAGTTCGTAGATGTAGGTGCGCTCCACGCCGCCTCGAAAACCCTCGAGTGCGAGCCGCGGGGTGTAGATGCCGATCGCCCGCTCGGAGGTGGGGTGATGACCGCTCGTCGTCGCGAGGTCGGAGTGGTATCCGACCTCGGTGGCCACGATCGGCTTGCTTCCGGAGGTGGGCGCCGCGCGCCCGCGCTCGACGTCGAGGTTGTGGAGCGGCGTGCCGCCGCCGGGGTACGGATGCATGTTGCCGCGGTCGAGGATTGAGGACAGATCGCCTAGCAGCGGCCGGTTTGCGTGGTGCACCAAAGCGGGTCCGAGCACCGGCAGGTGCGCCAGCCGGGAATCGCTCTTGACGCGCGAATACAGCTGCTGCTGGTAGACGCGCGTCTCCCCCAGCCAGTCCGAGACACCGGCCTCTACGTCGGGCTCGTTGGGCGCCTCGACCGAGACCACTGCACGGCGCAGGCGGCTCCCGATGGCCTCCATGTTCTCGTGCATGCGCGCGGCGCCGTCCTTGAGGTCACCGGCGATCAGGTGCGCCCTGATGCCGGCGGCGGCAAGCGTCTGCAGCCGCGCGATCTGGCTCTGGCAGGGCGCGCACAGACCGTCGCGTACGTAGCGCACGCCCAGCTCGCGCAGGCGCGCCAGGATCACGTCGAAGCGGTCGTACGAGGAGCCGCCGAACAGCAGGTGCACGTTCACACCGAGCGAGTCGCCGAAGGCCCGCGCCGACTGCGCCGGCATAGCGGGCAGGTTCGGGTAGGGGCTTTCTCCCTGGGCGGCTGCAGGCAAAGGCTGCCATCCCCAGGCGACTACCGAGAGAATGGAGGCGATCAACAGGCGACGAGCGATGAAGCCGGATGATGTCAGCACCCCTCGCTGCCGACCGCTGTTCGGGCAGATCTACTCCCGCACCGGCAGGCGCGCCCGGACGGTGGTTCCCCGGCCGGCCGGGCTCTCCACCTCGAGGGCGCCGT
>CAWKKJ010000021.1:0-29301 GCA_963850205.1 uncultured Thermoleophilaceae bacterium
GAGAGCTCGGCGCCGGGCACGCCGCGGCGGACGTAGACGGCGTCGGGCGCCCCCAGGGCCGCCGGCGCGACGGGTGTGAAGGCGAGCTCCGGGCTGCCTCGGAGAGCGCCACCCGGCGCCCCAGCTCGAGCGGGCGCAGATCGGGCGGGTCCGGCAGGGTGGCCCGGCGCTCGACGGTGGCGCCCTGCAAGCCGAAGAGCTCGAGCACCGCGTCGCGGGCGGAGGGCGAAGCGGCCATTACGGCTCCGGCGAGGACGAGCAGCGCGATCAGAGCCAGGGCGAGGCCCGCCGGAAACGTGCCCGCGGGAGGGAGAACGGCTTCCGCGGCGGCTCGGGCGCCAGGCGGCGCGCGACCGCCCCGGCAAGGTCCGGCGTCGGCGGGTAGTCGAGCTCGCGACCCAGGCCGGAGAGCAGGCGCTCGAGCTCAGGCATGCCTGACCCCCATCTCGGCCCGTAGCCGCTCGAGCGCCCGCGAGAGCCGCGACTTCACCGTGCCCCGGGCGCAGCCCAGCGCGGCCGCGGTCTCGGCCTCGGAGAGATCGAGGAAGTAGCGGCAGGCGATCGCTTGCCGGTCGGTCTCGGGCAGGCGCTCCAGCGCCCCGAGCAGCTCCTCGCGCTGCTCAGAACCGAGGAGCGCCGCCTCGGGCGACGGGACCGCGTCACCCGGACGGCGCTCCTCCGCGGCCCGTAGCACGAGCCGCTCGCGGCGGCCCGCCGACCGAGCCCGGTTGCGGGCCTCGTTCGCCACGATCGTGAGCAGCCAGGGCCGCAGCGGCGCGCCGGGGCGAAAGCGGTCGAGGGCCGCGTGCGCCTTGACGAAGGCGTCCTGGGCCGCCTCCTCCGCGTCGGCGGCCGACCGGGTGATCACCCAGGCCGTGCGAAACGCGATCGTCTGGTGCCGTCTCACGATCTCCTCATAGGCGCCGGGCTCGCCGCGGCGGGCGCGCGCGATCAGCTCGTCATCGTCGGGTGGCCGGTCCTCCACCGTGGTGGTTGTACAACGGGGAGGCCCAGCCGGTTCCGCCGCTTAAGACGGAAAGCCGACCGCGCCACGCTCGAGGGAGCGCTGCAGCTCCTCGAGGACGCGCACCACCCGCAGGCCGGACTCACCGTCGGAGCGCGGCTCGCGACCCTCGCGAATGCAGTCGATGAAGTGTCGGCACTCGAGCCGAAGCGGCTCGTCGTTGGGCACGCTCGGGCTCCAGATGTCGCCTGAGCGGGCGATGTACTCCCCGTAGTTCCGGAACTTCTGGTCGAAGCCCTTGTCGTAGACGGTCACCTTGCGCTCGAGATCCATGTCGTCGAAGGTCGCCATCCGTCTGGACCCCACCACGGTGAAGCGCCGCTCCTTGTGCGGGTCGAGCCAGGACAGGTGAAGATGGGCCGCTACGCCGGAGGGAAAGCGCAAGTAGCAGAACACGACGTCCTCGATCCCGTCCTGCATGTAGCACTCGCCGAAGGCCTGGCATTCGGTCGGCTTCTCACCCACGAGGCGGAGGACCACCGACACATCGTGTGCCCCGAGGGACCACAGGGCGTTCTCGTCGGAGCGCAGCTTGCCCAGGTTCAGCCGGTTGCCGTAGATGTAGTGGATCCGGCCGAGCTCACCCGAGTCGACCATGCTTTTCAGGCGGTCCACGCCCGGGTGGTACTCGAGGAGGTGTCCGACCATCAGCGTCCGCCCGTGCTCGCGCGCCGCGGCGACGGCTTCCTCGGCCTCGGTCGTCGATTGGGCCAGCGGCTTCTCCACGAGCACGTGCTTGCCCGCCTCGAGACAACGCCGCGCCAGGCCGGCGTGGGTGGGGACCGGAGTGGCGATCACCACGGCGTCGAGCCCCGGGTCCGCGAGCAGTTCTTCGACCGATGCCGCGGCACGGGCCTTGGGAAAGCCGGCCCGAGCCGCCTCCAGCCGATCGGGCGAGCCGTCGCAGATCCAGCTCAGACGCGCCCCCGGCAGGGCGTCCAGATTACGGGCCAGATTGGGGCCCCAGTAGCCGAGCCCCGCCACGGCCACGCTCACGTCAGCGGTCATGGCCCGCGAGGCTAACAGCCGAATAGGGCGGCGGAACCGGGTGTAGCCCCCGATACCGTTCCTCGTGTGAGCGCCTCTCAGGGCACAGCTCCCGCCGTGGTCGTGGACCACGTGACCAAGCGCTTCGTCGTGCCCCAAGAGCAGCGGAACACGCTCAAGGAGCGCGCGCTGCATCCTCTGCGTCGCACCGCGGTGCACCGTTTCGACGCTCTGGACGACGTGAGTTTCACCGTCGATCGCGGTGAATTCTTCGGCATCGTCGGCCGCAACGGCTCCGGCAAGAGCAGCCTGCTCAAGTGTCTGGCCGGCATCTACCGGACGGACGAGGGCCGGATCTACGTCGATGGGCGCACATCGACTTTCATCGAGCTCGGCGTGGGCTTCAATCCCGAGCTGGCTGCTCGGGACAATGTGATCCTCAACGGGATCATGCTCGGCCTCAGCCCGCGCGATGCCCGCAGCCGCTTCGAAGACGTCGTGCGGTTTGCCGAGCTCGAGGAGTTCGTCGATCTCAAGCTCAAGAACTATTCGTCGGGCATGCACGTGCGGCTCGCGTTCTCGGTGATGATCCAGGTCCGGGCCGACATCCTGCTGGTGGACGAGATCCTGGCCGTCGGCGATGCGGCGTTCCAACAGAAGTGCTTCGACGTCTTCTTCCGCATGCGCGAGGAGGGCAAGACGGTTCTCTTCGTCACACACGACATGGCCGCCGTCCAGCGCTTCTGCCACAGGGCGATGCTGCTGGAGCGCGGACGCATCGTGGCGCTCGGGGAACCGGACGAGGTCGCGGACCGGTATCTCCAGCTCAACTTCGAGGGCCTCGGGGAGGAGCGCTCGGACGGCTCCGGCAAGGTCCGCGCGGGCGATGGGGCCGCCCGGGTCACCGACGCCTGGATCGAGGACGAGCACCACGTGCGCCAGGGAGCCCTCCCCCAGGGACGACCCTGTTCCGTGCACGCAACCATTCGAATAGAGCAGCCGTTCGACGATCCGGAGTTCGCCGTCGCGCTGGTCAATCCACAGCACCAAAACGTGTTCGTGGCGAACTCGGCCAGCCGCGGTGAGCAGAGCGGCCGGTTCGAACCCGGTCAGACGGTCGACTTCGAGGTGTCGTTCGAGAACGCGCTCGCGCCGGGGCGTTACGCCGTGTCGACGCTCGTCTCCCATCCGGGCGGACAGATCGCCGATCGCTGGGAAAGCATCTTCTCGTTCGTGGTCACCGGCGCCGGAGCCGGCGGCGGCATGGTCGACCTGCCCCACGACATCCGCATCGAGGCGGCGAGCCGCGTGCCCGACGGCGCACCGCGCGTATGAGCACCGGTCACGCCGGCCGGATAGGACGGCCGATCAAGGGTCCATCCGCCCTCGGCACCGACGCGGGGCGGCTCCTTCACCTCACCATCGCGCTGGCTGCGATGGAGTTCAAGCTGCGCTTCTTCGGCTCGGTGCTCGGCTACTTCTGGCAGCTGATGCGCCCACTGATGCTGTTCGGGATCCTCTACGTCGTCTTCACGCAATTCATCCGGCTGGGCGAGGGCATCGACTACTACCCGGCCATTCTGCTCACGGGCATCGTGCTCTACACGTTCTTCGCGGACGCCACCAGCGGGTCTGTCACCGCCGTGCTCGACCGCGAGAACCTGGTGCGCAAGATCGAGTTCCCGCGACTGGTGGTGCCGCTTTCGGTGATCCTGCTGGCCTACTTCAACCTGATCCTGAACCTGCTGGCGGTGCTCGTCTTCGTGCTCATCACCGGTGTGGAGCCCAGGCTCGAATGGCTGGCTCTGCCTTTGATGCTGTTTCCCCTCGGCGCCTTCGCCGGCGGGATCGCGATGCTCCTGTCCGCCCTCTACGTGCGCTTCCGCGACCTCAACCCGATCTGGGAGGTGGTCGTGCAGATCGCCTTCTATGCCTCGCCGGTGCTGTACGTGATCGAGATCCTCCCGTCGCTGACCCTTCAACGCCTCGTCGTCTGGTTCAACCCGTTGGCCACGATTCTCGTGCAGGCGCGGCACTCGCTGATCGATGAGAACGCGCCGAACGCGTGGGATGCCGCGGGCGGGTTCGAGTACCTCCTCATACCCGCCGCGATCGTCGTGGCACTACTCGTGCTCGGGTTCTGGGTGTTCAACCGCGAGGCGCCGCGGATTGCAGAGGAGCTTTGAGACCGGCCACTTCGAGGTAGAAGCGCTCGAGCCGGTCGATGCGCTGCTCCCAGGCGTAGTCGGCCGCCGTATCGAGGCCCGCGGCCGTTAAACGTGCCCTCAACGCAGGGTCGGCGAGGAGGCGTTCGAGCGCCGCGCCCACCGACTCTGGGTGGGGGTCGGCGATCAGGCAGTTCTCCTCGTCGCGACAGAAATCGCGGTTCCCGTGGGCATCGGTCGACACGACCGGCGTGCCCGCGGCCATGGCCTCAAGGAGGGGTAGGCAGAAGCCCTCGTGGATCGAGGTTTGCACGAACACCGTGGCCTCGTTCAAGAGCCCGTTCACCCGTTCGTCGCTGGGGCGCTCGAAGTAGCGTGCCCCGTGCTCCGCCCCTAGCTCGGGCTCCACGCCGAACATCCACAGCTCGGGGCGCGGCTCGAGGCGCTTCCAAGCCTCGACGGTCAGCCCGAGGTTTTTGAGCGGCAGCGACCGGCCGATGGCCAGCAGCACGTCATCCCGGGCCGGCTGGGTGAGCGGCCGAAAGTTGTGGAGGTCGATGCCGGGCGGGATCAGCTCGGCCGACAGCCCCATCTCGGCGAGCCGGTCGCGGTTCCAGCTCGAGATCGTCATGTAGCGAAACTCCTCGCGATAGCTGGCGAGCACGCGCTGCCGTGCCGCCTCGTCGCCGGCGTAGTACGAGGTCTCGATGTCCTGGACGAAGTACACGGGGAGGCCGCGGGTGACCGATGCGCGCCACACCCAGGGCGCGGTGGCCCACCAGGTGGCGACCTTCAGGGCGTCCTCACGAGCCAGTGCCGCAGCAAGCCCCTCGTAGCTCCCGAAGGTCCGCACCGGCGCTTCCAGGGAAAACCAGTCCGGCGGCCCGCCGAGGGAGTAGAGCTCGACCGAATGGCCGCGCCGCCGCAGCCGGTTGAGATGCTCGAAGACGTCGCGGTGGCCGCCCCCCACCCCCGTGTCCTCGGTCACGTAGATGATCCGTAACCCGCCGTCTGCAGCCCGCACGTCACGGGCGTCGAACCAGTCGCCCCACTTGGCCCAGAAATGTGACTGCGAGCGTCGCTCGCGCTCGCCCACCTGCAGTCCGCGGGTGGGCGACTCCAGATGGGTGAGCCGCGAGCTCGGTTGGTAGCGAACGCCCCAGCCGGCCTCCCAGGCCCGCAGGCAGTAGTCGACATCCTCGTACGCCATCGGAAAGCCCTCGTCGAAGCTGCCGACCTCGTCGACCAGCTCGCGGCGCAGGTACATGCACGCGCCCGTGACAGCCAGGGCGGCCGCGGGCACGTTGGCCGGCCCGTGGTCGGGGCGCTTGAAGCGGTAGCGGTGGTCGAACCATTCGGGCGCACCCAGGTTGCGATGAGTTCCGGCAGCCTGGATGCGGCCGTCGGGATAGAGCAGCATCGGCCCCACGACGCCTGCGCGATCACGGTAGGCGGCATGCTGCAGGGCCTCCAGCCAACCGCGGTGGGGGATGACATCGTTGTTGAGCACGACGATGTCGTGGCCCGGACCGGCGTGGGCCAGTCCGCGGTTGACGGCGGCGGCATAGCCGCGGTTCTCGGAGGCCAGGTCGAGCACGACGTCGGCGCCGACCAGCCGGCCAAGGCGCTCGCGGTGCGCGGGTTCGCTTCCGTCGTCGACCACCACGAGGCGACCAGCGCCCGGACGTAGCGTGCGGCGAATGCGACCGACCGCGTCGATTGTGGTGGAGGGATCGCCGTAGGTCGGCATGACGATGGTGACCCGTCGTCCTTCGCGCCGGTACCAGCTCAAAACCCGGCGACGGGCCGCCCAGGCCGACATGCGAACCCGGGCCGCGTGTTCGAGCCCGATCAGGCGCAGCGGCGAGGTGGCCAGGCGAAGGAGCAGCTCGTTCCAGCCCTGATGCTTGACCGTGAGGTAAGCCCGTCGGGGCAGGTCGTTGAGAAACGGTCGGTGTCGTCCGCGCCGCGGAAGCTTGGAGCCTGCGGTCATCAGGCCGCCCGCCCCTCGAGCGAGCAGAGCCGGCGCACGCGGGCGGGCAGGCGATCGGCCCGTGAGCCCAACGCCGCACCTGCCGCACGTAACGAATGGTGCCGCAGCGACGCCGCGGCGGTAAGGAGCTGTGACTGCCCCTCAACGCGCCCGAGGGCCATATCGTCGCGCATGGCGCGCTGCACCGACAGGGCGGCAGGCACCAGCGCGGGCGGGCCCGGGATCGCCCCGACTTCGCGCAGGCCGCGCCACTCGTCGAAGGAGCGCTGAAACTGCTGGAGCGGGGAGTAGCAGTGGGAGTGGATGACCGAGGCGTCCGGGCGAAAGACCTTGGCGTAGCCGGCACGCAGCATGTCGCGCGCGAGCAGCTGATCCTCGGCGTAAGCCACGGCGCTGAACGGGACCCGCTCCCAGGCCGCACGCGCGAGGCAGCCATTGGCGTCCGTAAAGAACGAGCGGCGCACATCGGGCTCCTCACCGAGACCGCGCTGAGGATCGGTCGCCAGGGATGCGAACCAGTCGTCGAGCTCTCTCCGAACCATGAGGCTGGCGCCTGAGCGGGCTCGGTAGGAGCCAAACACGAGTCCCACGTCATCGCCGGCCTCGAACCCTTGAAGCAGGGAGGCCAGCCAGCGCTCGTCGGCCGGCACGGCGTCCTGCGTCAGGAAGGCGATGTGAGATCCATGGGAACGCTCCGCGAGGAGGTTGCGAGTGGCGCCGTGGGAGAACTGACCGGGAGGGATGTCGATCAGCTCAGCGCCGTGGTGTCGTGCGCGCTCCCGCGATCCGTCCGTTGAGCCGGAGTCCGCCAGCAGCAGCTCAATCGGGCGGTCGAGTCGCTGCGCGCGGACGGCCGCGAGCACGTCGCCTAGCAGCGAGCCGCCGTTGCGGACAGGTATGGCCACGGTGACGACCTCAGCCACTTCGCCGCTGCCTTGCGATCGCCACCAGCCGCCGCGGAAGGGCGGTCGCACGCCACCACACCGACTCGTACACGGCGTGCAGCCCCCGCTCCGCCCTCTGGTACTCCGTGTGCCATGTCTCGGCTGCGCGCTCGGCCTCCACCGCTCGCCGTGCGAGCTCGTGGGCCTCGTCCACGGTCGACGCCACCGCGGTGCCGCGCACCACGGGCAGCTCGCCGTGGCCGCACAGCGCGACGGTGTAGAGCTCGCCTCCCGGCTCCAGCGCGACGACCTTGCGGAAGTCCAGATCCAGGTCCCGCTCGCCGGATTCGTCGCCGGCCAGCGGGACCGAAACCACAGCCGAAGCAAGCCAGTTGTGCTGAAGCATGACCTCCACACGAGCGAAACACGCCTGCAAGAGCTCGACGAACTCCTCGTGGAAGAACTCGCGCCGGTGGTACTCGTTCTCAACCAGGTACTGATGCTTGTTGGGTGTCGACACCAGCAACAGGCCGTCGGCGGTCAAGACCCGGTCGAGCTCGGACAGCAGGCGCTCCGGCTCGTCAACGTGCTCGATCGTCTCGTAGCAGGCGACCAAGTCGAACGATGCGTCGTCGAATGGGAGTTCGCGTACGTCTCCTCGGATGAAGTCGGCGTCCGGGTAGCGTGAGCTTGCGTGAGCGACGACGGCGTCGTCGACGTCGACACCGGTCGCCGACCGCGCTCCGGCACCGGCCAGCAGCGCGGTCCCGTAGCCCTCGCCGCACGCGGCGTCGAGCACGCGCCGGCCTGCGGCCAGCTGAGCAGCGAGCAGATAGCGACTGAGATGCTCGGCATGCACGACCTCCCCGTGCTGGAGTGCTGGTACCAGCCGCTCGCCAGTCGCCTCCAACGGCCGTTGCGCCTCCGAGCCGTCACTCATCCGCGCACCAACTCGATCCAGTCCCAGCTGCGGTCGCAGAGCTCTGTCGCTCGGCGCGGCGACACGGTGACCAGACGCGACGGCGCGATTCGCTCGACGGCTACCGGACCCAGCTCCCCGCGCCACGCATCGCCGGGCGCGACGGACGGGCCAGGACGCTTCAAGTCGATCCGGTGCATCCCGCGGGTCAGCCGTACGTTCCCGACGTGCTCCCACTGCCCTGGCGTGTTGATCTCGTCCGCTGCTCCCACCTCGCGCAGGTCCACGTAGACGATCGTGCTCCGCCCGAAGCTGCCTCTGACCCAAACACGAAAACGACCGGCAGGCGTGGGTCGATCCACCTCCATCCTTCCCGGCGACTGAGGCACGACCGTATCCGGCGCGTTGGCGTTCCGCGCCCATCCCCGCGGACGCAGGCCGGCGTCGAGCGGGTCGAGCAGTTGCACCCGCGGCCGCCAGGCGGCGACGAGCCGGCCGCCGGCGCCGGCCTTCGAGGCCAGGTCGCGCACGCGGGAGCAACGCGGTCGAGCAGTGGCTGAGTGGCGTCGTTGTAGAGGGAGGTGGTCGACGACCTGGACCCCCGGTCGCCGTCGCCAGGCCTCGTAGTAGTCGTTTTCGTACACCAGCTCGAAGTTCGCGGGCGGTCGGCTGGCGGCCGGCGAGCGCCGCTTGATGATGCCGGGAAACGACTGCACATACGGCGACGTGAGCGCATCGAGATCGTAATAGCGGCCGAAGATCGGTCGCGGCTTGCGCATCTCGGCGGGACGCGGGGACTCGGCCTCAAACGCGGCGTTGATCTTGATGTCGCGCATGAAGTACTTGGCGTACTCCTCCCACTCGTTCACCAGCCACACACCGCCGCCGCCGGCGTGATCCGCCACGTCCTCCATTGCAGCAAGCCGCTCGGGAGGTGCGAGGGTGGTCTCGCGGTACCCGAGGCTGTCGGTGATCAATATTCCGGCCAGCATCAGGGCGAGCATGGCCCCGCCGACTGCCTTCAGCACACGCGCTTGCTCTGCCAGCAGGAGCAGAGCCCCGATGGCGGCCATCAGCACGACGGCCGGCGACAGCACCACCAGAAGCTTGCCGGCGGCGTAGGGGGAGAGCTGGGGAGCCAGGGCAGCGACGACCGCCGCGCTGGGCAACAGCACGAGCAGGCCTGCCGGCCGGCGACGCCGCGCCTCCAGCACGATGCCGGCGACGGCGGCCAGGATCAACACCACGATGCACACCGTGTTCACGAGGGAGTAGGCGGGAGAAACGGCGATCCGGTAGTCGCGGGAGAACCAGACCCCGACAACCTGCTCGAGCGGCAGAGGGCGCGCGAGATGCCCGAGATAGGCCGTGCTCGCGCCGCCCTCGCTGGCGAACGCGGCACTTGCGTGCTCAGCGAAAGCCGTGACGTCGGAGAGGTTCACCGCGACCGCTACGACCGCGATCGCCACCCCTACGCCGACGAGGCGTCCCACTGCCACCAGACCCCGTCCCTCGATCAAGGCGACGGCGAGTAGCACCAGCCCGAGGGCCAGCCCGTACGCAGCACCCACCGCGCTGAACACGTGGAGAAGCGAGGCGGCGCTGAGGGCGATCAGCACGACCAGCCGGACGCTCAGCCCCCGGTCGAGGGCCTCCCGCGCGAGAGCGGCGCCCGTACCCAGGAAGGCCACGACCAGTAGCTCCTTTATCGAGCCATGCAGCCCGTAGCGGTACAGCAGTACGGCTCCCAGCGGCAGAGCGCCGGCCACCGCGGCACTTCTGGGACGCAGGCCGGCGCCCTGGGCGAGCCGGGTCAGCGCCATTGCGGCGATTCCTGCGATTGCCGCGATCACGGGGTGGTACATCGCGGCGAGGGGGACCCCGGTGAGCGGCTGCACGGAGGCCAACAGACCGTGTGCGCCGACCGGGTAGCCGAGGTTCACCGGTGTCGCCTGAATGCTCGCCGTGGTCGAGTCGATCGCGGCAGGCAGGCTCACCCCCTGCCTTCCCAGTAGGTCGGCGAACAGGAAGTTCGGCGCCGTGTCGTTGACGAAGTTGTACCCGGGCCAGGTCCAGTGGCCGGTCAAAGCCACTGGGGCCAGGTACAGCGCGAATACCGCCAGCGCCGCCAGGCCGGCGAAACCGGGATTCAGCCGTCCCGGCAGCGAGCGACGCGCGAGCACGAAACCGGCCACGACGCAGGGCAGCACGATCGCGATTGCGGCGGTCGAGCCTCCGCCAAGCCGGTACACGGGCATGACGAGCGCCACCAGCACCGCCAGGCCAGTCGGCGCCAGGAGCGCCTTGGGAAGCTCGAGGCGAAGCACGCGCTCGGCCAACAGGGCGAGGCCCGCCGAAAGGCCGTAGAGGAGAAGCGGCGCCCAGACGAAGGCGAGAAACGTCTCCATGGGCGAAGGCGGATGCTAGAGGACAGCCTGACGCCGCCCGTGCGGCGAGCATGAAACTCCGGCCTCTGGTGCGGGTTGTACCCTCACGGGCTGCCCTCGGCGAATCCCTCGCCCCGGCTGCCTCAAGACCATGTGCGGAATCTGCGGAGCGATAAACCTGCGCGGGGAGCCCATCCCCGACCTGCCTGCCCGGCTGGAGGTGATGAACGACCTCATCGCCCACCGCGGACCCGATGACGCGGGAACCTGGGCGCATGAGCGCGGCCACGTGGGCTTCGGCCACCGGCGCCTCGCCATCATCGACCCCACCCCCGCCGGTCATCAGCCGATGCGCGACGAGGCGGGGCGGTGGCTGACCTACAACGGCGAGGTCTACAACTATCCGGAGCTGCGGGCCGACCTCGGGGGCTCGTGGCGATCCGGCACCGACACCGAGGTGGTCATGAGGGCGCACGACCGCTGGGGAGCCGAAGCGCTCAGCCGCCTGCGCGGGATGTTCGCCTACGCCCTCTGGGATGAAGCAGAGCAGGAGCTGCTCTGCGTGCGCGATCGCTTCGGCATCAAGCCGTTCTACTACGCCCGGGTCGGCGACATCCTCTACTTCGCGTCAGAGCCGAAGGCGCTCCTGCCGTTCGTTCCGGCCATCGAGACCGACCTCGAGGGGCTGAAGGACTACCTGGCCTTCCAGTTCTGCCTCGCCGGCAAGACGCTCTTCAAGGGAGTCCGCGAGCTGCTGCCGGGCCATTTCCTCCGGGTGCGCGGCGGCATCGCTCAGCCGACTCGCTATTGGGAGATCTACTACGACCTCGACTTCGACCACACCGCCAAGTACTACGAGGACCGGATCGAGAGCCTGCTTGCCGAGTCGGTGAGACTGCACCTGCGCTCCGACGTGCCCGTGGCCGCCTACCTCAGCGGAGGGCTCGATTCGAGCACCGTGGCCTCACTCGCCAGCCGAGACTCGAGCGAGCGGATGATGGCCTTTACGGGCCTCTTTCCGGAGGACGACCGCTACGACGAAAGCGCCTACGCGCGTGACCTCGCCGAGGCGCGCGACCTCGATCTGCGCGAGATCGAGATCGGGGTCGGCGACTTCCTCGAAACGATCGAGGACGTCGTCTACCACATGGACTACCCGGCGGCCGGACCGGGATCGTTCCCGCAGTACATGGTCTCTCAGGCCGCAAGCCGCGAGGCCAAGGTCATCCTCGGCGGTCAGGGCGGGGACGAGATCTTCGGCGGCTACACCCGCTACCTGATCGCCTACTTCGAGCAGTGCATCAAGGCGGCCATCGACGGGACCACGCAGAGCGGGAACTTCGTGGTCACCTACGAATCGATCATCCCCAACCTGGTGGCGTTGCAGAACTACAAGCCGCTGATGAAGGAGTTCTGGCGGGAGGGGCTGTTCGACGATCTGGACGCACGCTACTTCCGGTTGATCAACCGGGCGCCGCAGCTGCGCGGCGAGGTTGATCTCGATGCGCTCGGGGACTACTCCCCGTTCGAGACGTTCCAGACGATCTTCAACGGCGACAACGTCGGTCACCAGTCCTACTTCGACAAGATGACCCACTTCGACTTCAAGACGCTGCTCCCCGCGCTGCTTCAGGTCGAGGACCGGGTGAGCATGGCTCACGGCCTGGAGTCCCGGGTACCGCTGCTGGATCACGAGCTGGTTGAGCTGGCGGCCACGATCCCGGCGGACGTCAAGTTCAGCGACGGCACGATGAAGCACGTCTACAAGCAGGCCACGCGGTCGATGGTGCCGGACTCGATCGCCAAGCGGACCGACAAGATGGGCTTTCCCGTGCCGCTCCAGGAGTGGATGCGCGGACCCGCCCGCGAGTTCGTGACCGACGTGTTCGCCAGCGAGCGCGCGCGGGGACGCGACATCTTCGATAACGGAAAGGTGCTGGCCGGACTGGAGCGCGAGAACCGCTTCGGGCGCCAGACCTGGGGCCTGCTCTGCCTCGAGCTGTGGCAGCGGGCGTTCCACGATCGCGAGCAGTCGTTCAAGGATCTTCTGACGCAGAAAGGAACCACCAATGAAAGTCCTGATCACCGGGGGAGCCGGGTTCATCGGCTCCCATCTAGCCGATCGGCTGTTGGATGAGGGCCACCAGGTCCTCGTAATCGACAACTACGCGACGGGCCGCCGCGACAACCTGTCGGAACGCGATGGCCTGACGATCGTCGAGGCGACGATCGAGGACGCCGGCGCGGTCGACCAAGCCTTCGAGAGCTTCTCACCCGACGTCGTCGTTCATGCCGCCGCCTCCTACAAGGACCCGGAGGCGTGGGGCGAGGACGTGCGTACGAACGCCCTGGGCACGGCGAACGTCGTGCGGGCGGCGCAGGCCGCAGGCGTCGATCGCATCCTCTACTTCCAGACGGCGCTCTGCTACGGAACGACCCCGGAGGAGCAGCCGGTCTCCCTGTCGCATCCGATCCGGCCCGATTCGAGCTACGCCATCTCCAAAACCGCGGGCGAGCAGTACATCGAGATGTCCGGCCTCGACTTCGTGTCGCTGCGCCTGGCCAACGCCTACGGGCCGCGCAACATCTCCGGCCCGCTGCCGACCTTCTTTCACCGCCTCACCGAGGGCAAGGGCGTGTTCGTGATGGATACGCGCCGCGACTTCATCTACGTCGACGACCTGATCGACGTGGTCAGACAGGCGGTGGTGGACGGCACCGGTCACGGCACCTACCACGCCTCCTCGGGCTCCGACTTCTCGATCAAGGAGCTCTTCGACGCGACGATCGCCGCCCTGCCCGAGGTGGAGCTGGACGAGGAGGTGGAGGTCCGTCCCAAGGGCGAGGACGACGCCTACACCATCCTGCTCGACCCCTCACGCATTCGCGAGGACTTCGGCTGGGAGCCCAAGACGCCGCTCGAGGAGGGCGTCCGCAACGCGATCGACTACTACCGGGAGAACGGTGTCACCCAGACCTTCACGCACCTGAAGGTCGAGGAGATGGAGACCTCGCCGCCAAAGCGGTGAGGTCGAGGCGGTAGCGCCCGACCTCGCCACGGCGCCGTCCGTGACGAGCGAATAGCAGCCGTGCCTGGCGGCCCAGCATCCTCCGGCGTAGGATCGGGGGAAACCTACGCACGTCGTCAGCCGTCGCGAACAGGCAGCGATCTGAACACTTGACGTGGGCCTGGCTGACAGGCTGCCGATCAGCATCGGGGATCCGATCGCCCAGCGAACGGCCCGCAGGATCAGCAACGCCTCGGGCCCTAGCCGCCAGGAGCACTTATGACACAGCAGATGCGCGGTTCGCTTCTCGCCGCAGTCATCGTTCTCGTGTTCGCCACGCCGGCCAACGCCGGCGAAGAATCAGACACCGACCCTCGGTCGGCGAGCGTCCGAACACATCCGAACGCAGGTGCCCAACGCCTGCGGACGCAGGTCCGGCGGCTACGACAGAACCTCCGAGTCGAACGGTCGCGAGTAGCTGCCCTTCAGCGGCAGAGGGCGTCTCTGGAGAACGGCTTGAGAGGACGAACCGATCATCTGGCTGAACGAACCGGTCAGCTGGCGGGACGAACCGCAGAGCGCGACGCAGCCCGTGGTCGAGCGGCCGAGCTCAAGGCGACGCTCGACGCGATCCCGTCGCCACTAACCCGCGCTGTCCAACAGGTTATGCACGAGGTGGTCTACACCCGACGGATCCTCATCAACGCAGGTGTCAGTTATCCCCGTGAGGCCCTGATTGCCCACGCCGCGATGAGCTATGTGGTGGGTCATGTCAGCGCGCCCGCATACGGATACATGAATCTGATCCAGGGCATCAGGCCGGTCCCAACCCCCGACGGCGTCCTCCATGCCGGGGCAGGGATCTGTGGGCATGCGGCACTCACCTTCGCCGCGATAGTCAAGCGTTTCGAGCTGCCGGTGCGCAGCGTCCAGTTCTATTACGGCGCGGGCGACAATCACATAGCCGCCGAGGTCTTCTATGACGGCGCCTGGCACTACTACGACCCGACCTTCGGCGCCTATTACCGCGACGGCGACCGAGTGTTGTCGATCGGCGAGGCGCGGGCCCACTCCGACCCGGAGTCCCTGTTGGTTTTCAACAGGACGCTGTTGTGGTACACGGTTGCGTCCATGGCTGGGGTGACCAACCTCACGGATTTCAGCGTCGAGACCGATCCTCAGACGCGCGTCGAGATCGACCGGCAGCCCTTCGTCGGCTAGACCCGGACCGCAGGGGAGGGGCGGCAGCCGCTGACTACACTCCCCGGCCGTAATGTTCGACGCGGGACAGAAGATTCTGGTCGTGGGCGGCGCCGGCTTCGTGGGTTCGAACCTGGTGCGCGCCCTGCTCGCCTCGTCGCCGCGGGAGGTTCTCGTGGTGGACAACCTGCTCTCCGCAGAGCAGGAGAACCTGCCCGACGACGCGAGCGTGCGCTTCGTGGAGGCCTCGATCAACGACGACGAACTGCTCGCGTCATTGCCCGAGGACCTCGACTACGTCTTCCATCTCTCGACTTACCACGGCAACCAGAGCTCGATGGCCAACCCGCTCGCCGACCACGAGCACAACGCGCTGACGAGCCTGAAGCTGTTCGAGGCCCTCAAGGACCACGAGGGCCTGCAACGGGTCGTCTATGCATCCGCGGGATGCACGGTGGCGGAGAAGACCTTCGAAGGAGCCGAGGCCACGCAGGAGGACGCCCCGGTGTCCCTCCATCTCGACAGCCCCTACCAGATCTCGAAGATCATCGGCGAGTACTACGCCAACTACTACCACTCCCGTTTCGGCCTCCCTGTGATCAAGGCGCGCTTCCAGAACGTCTACGGCCCCGGCGAGGTGCTGGGGGCGGGCGAGTGGCGCGGCACGGTCAACACGGTCTGGCGCAACGTGACCCCCACCTTCATCTACAAGGCGCTCAAGCACGAGGCGCTGCCGGTGGAGAACGGCGGCATCGCGAGCCGCGACCTGATCTACGTGGAGGACATGGCGGAGGGGCTGATCGCCTGCGCCACGCGCGGCCAGGCGGGAGAGGTCTACAACCTGGCGAGCGGGGTGGAGACCACCATCCGCGAGCTCGCGGAGCTGATCAACGAGCTGGCCGGGAACCCGACACCGATCGCATTGACCCCGGCGCGCGACTGGGACCACTCGGGGCAGCGTTTCGGATCGGTCGAGAAGGCCCGTCGTGAGCTGGACTTCGAGGCGCACACCGGGCTCCGCGACGGGCTCGAGCGGACGATCGCTTGGACACGCGAGAACCTGGACTGGATCGAGCGCTGCATGGCGAGGCACTCCGAGCGAATGGGCAGTCCGATCTTCAGCTTGTGAGACAAGCTGCGGAGAAGGACGCAATGCTCGAGTACTTCGAGCGCCCTGAGATCTGGGGGCCTGACAGCGCCTACGGACACCCGGTCCAGCGGGAGCGCGCCGACACCATCCACTCGCACATGCCCGAGGAGGTGCAGACCATCCTGGACGTGGGGTGCGGCGACGGGACGGTGACCAACCGCCTCGCGGATTGGTATGCCGTCACCGGCGTCGACCTCTCGCGATCGGCTCTTCAACACGTGACCGTGCCCACCGAGCGTGCTTCGGCTGACGCGCTTCCTTTTCCGGACCGCTCCTTCGATGCCCTGGTCTTGGCGGAGGTTCTCGAGCATCTCCCTGAGCCGGTGTACGACGGCGCACGTCAGGAGGCGGCTCGAGTGGCGGCCGAAACCATCGTGATCACGGTTCCCAATCGTGAGATCCTCCGCGAATCGGCGGTCCGGTGCCCGAGATGCCGATCACTCTTCTCGCCCTGGTTTCACCAGCGCTCATTCCGCCCGTGGGATCTTGCGGACCTGTTCCCAGGGTTCGAGCTCGACCTCACGGCTGAGATCGGCCCGTCAAAGCCACGCCTGTCGATGCCAGAGGTCTGGATCCGATCCGTCTTCAGACGTCCCACGCCACTGGGGTCTTCGCTGACGTGCCCCCACTGCGGTCTGCGTGGGGAGGGTCGGCCACCGCCAGCAAGCTCTCCGGCGCGCCGTGTCGGCGGGGTGAGGACCGCTGCCCGTGCCGTCGCGGCACGCGCCCGAGCTGCGGGGCTCAACCCGCGCATACCCAGGCCGAGGGCGCGACCGGTATGGCTGCTCGGGCGTTGGAAGCGGTCCTAGCTCGGCCCGCGAGGGCTGGGAACGGACCAGCTCGATACTGGTCGGACGAAGCCTCGGACGTTCTTCCAGCGCCAGCGGGTCTTCCCATCGTGTGCGACGTTCAGCACCGCGAATCGGATGACGCGATTAACTGAATCCAAGGTCCCGGAACGCGCATCGATCACGTGGACGTCCACTGCGTACTCACCGGGAAGCAGCGCGAGCTCGACGTCCGCGGCGATCTCGTGGGTGCCGAGCTGAAGTCCTACGGGCAGGCTTCCGGAGTCGGTGCTCTCGAGCGTCACGACCCGCTGGCCTTCGACGGTCGAGATCCCGAACTCAAAGACCGTCTCTGCGATCGGCTCGAGCGCTTCAACGACTGCGTGCAACTGGAAGGGCTGTCCGATGGAGATGCTCGAAACCTCCTCGCCCACGAGATTGGTCATCGTCACCGACCGCGCGCGCGCACGTCCGCTGCCCACCCTTTCGGCGTCTGAGGAGATGGATGCGCTGCCGCCGATCTGCTCCGGATCCACGCGATCCACGTACTCTGCGACCACCTCCGGCGGAGAAGCGTCCATGACAACCCGCCCGTCATCGATCAAGAGGGCGCGATCGCACAGGTCCTGCATCGCGAGCAGGTTATGACTCACGAAAATTATGGCGCGGCCTTCGCCGGCAGCATCGCGCATCTTGCCCAGGCATCGCTGCTGGAAGGCGCGATCGCCGACAGCCAGAACCTCATCAACGAAGAGGATCTCGGGCTCGAGAAACGCGGCGACCGCAAAGGCGAGCCGGACGTACATCCCGCTCGAGTAGTGCTTGACCGGCGTGTCGATGAAGGGTGCCACGCCGGAGAAGTCCACGATCTCCTCGAACTTCGAACTGATTTCACTCCGGCGCATTCCGAGAATTGCTCCATTGAGGAACACATTCTCCCTGCCCGAGAGTTCGGGGTGAAAGCCGGTACCAACCTCCAGCAGACTCCCCACGCGACCTCTCACCCGCACGCGTCCGTCGGTTGGCGGCGTAATTCGCGACATGACCTTCAGCAGAGTGCTCTTGCCTGCCCCATTGCGACCCACCACGCCCAGAGCCTGGCCCTGCTTCACCTCGAACGACACATCTCGCAGAGCCCAAAAACCTGCCGCAGCTTCGGGCCGGCGCTTGCGTAGAACCCGACCGGGGAAGCGCGCCAGGGCCGCTACCTGGTCTCGAAGCGAATCTGGCGATTCGCTCTCCTCGAGCGAGTACCACTTGGAGAGCTTCTCGACGCGAATCGCCGTGCTAGATGACATCGGCGAAGCTCCTCTCTGCCCGGGTGAAGAACAGGGCACCGGTCACGACCAACACCACGCTGACCACGAGGGAGACGAGCATCAGAAGGCCCGGAGCCTCGGCATCGGGTAGAAGCGCCCAGCGAAAGCCCTCGAGCACTCCAACCATCGGATTGAGCGCATAGAAAGGTTGCGCCGACTCGGGGACCACCTCGAGCGGGTACACCACCGGTGTGGCGAACAGTCCCAACTGAACAATGAACGGGACTGCGATTTGGACATCCCGGTAGCGCACAGCGAGCGCGGATAGCCACAGTCCGGCGCCGAGCGCTGTGAACAGTCCCAGGAACACGACAACCGGCAGGGCGACTGCAGGCCACCCCGGAAGAACTCCCTGCGCCAGCAGGAAGATGATCAGGACGGTAAAGCTGGCGGCGAAGTCGAGCAATGGAGTCGATAGAGCCGCCAGTGGAATCAAGAGACGAGGGAACCACACCTTCGAGATCAGCTGGCTGCTCTGCAGGGTGCTCGCCGTGCTTCGGGTCAACGCCTCGGCAAAGAACAGCCACATGGTCAAGCCGCACAAGACGAACGTCGCCCGCGAGACTCCGGCACTCGGCGCGGAAAAGACCAGACCGAGGAACGCGGTCAGAACAAGGGCGAACATGAGCGGCTGAAGAACCGCCCAAGCGATGCCCACCACCGTCTGCTTGTAACGCACAGCAATATCGCGACGAGCCAGGAACAACAGCACATCGCGGTATGCCCACATCTGACGAAAATCAGGGATCGGCTTACCGGAGGGCGGAGAGATCACGTCATCGAATGACTCCGCACCCTGCTGAGTCTCGTTCGGCCCGGCCTCGAGCGGGCTTGGCGGGGAGCTACTCACCACCTGGTCGATCTTCCATCGAGAGCGTGCTCGAGAATCCCTTCGAGTCGGCGTTCTTCGTTCTCCCAGGCCAGGCTCACCTTCGCACTTCTTGAACCCTCGCTCAGCTGGCGCCTGAGGTCATCGTCTTCGATCAGCCTGGAGATGGCGTGAACAATGGAGTCCGGCTCGCCCGGGTCGAGTGGTAAGCCGAGTCGATGCTCCTCGGCTATTGATCGGATCTCGACCAGCTGCCGCGGGTAGAGCACAGGCAACCCCGCGGCGATGGGAAGGAAGAGGCGATTGGGAAGCGCGTGGAGATAGTCCACGGTGTGGGGCAGGTACAACACGATGGCAGCATCTGCGCCGGCAATGAAGGAGACGATCTGGGTGGGCGGTAGGGGGCCGCAGAGATGGACACGGCCGTCGAGCCCGTATTCGCTGATCGTGGTGGCGAAGACATCCCATCCGCGACCAACCAGTGCCAGATGCACCTGCGACGGCAGCTTCGTCATGGCCTGCAGAGCTTCCTCGGTCGCCGTACCCGGCTTCTCGTTACCGACCATCACGAGCAGGAACTCCTCCGCGCCCAGCCCCAGCGCCTTACGGAGGCCTTGAGGGGCCGGCTCGTCGATACGAGAATCGTGGACGTTGGGTATAACCACCGGCTGCCTGTCGAAGAACGAGTTCATCAGGACGGCGCAGCCGTCAGCCACGGTTATTACCTCTGCCGCCCTGCGCACAGCGCGTCGCTCGAGCCACAGAAGCACCCGAAACCAGAGAGCCTGTTCGGAGGGCGCCGAGTCGTAGCCCGCCGGATAGAAGTCGTGGGCGTCGTAGATGAAGGGCGTGCGCCCCAGCGACCGTAGCCAAACGGCCAGGTATTGGTGCGGAGCGTGTAGGTAGTAGATAGACGCGGGCGGCAGCAGCGCGGCGGTCGCCGGTCCATAACGCCAGACGTTCTGTGAGGCAGCAAACAATGCTGGAGTCCGTCGACGGAAGAGTTCCCGCAGGGCGGTCCCGGCACGCGCCAGCCACGCTGGCCACCTTGGCCCTCGGGTCTGGTGAGACGTGACAAGACGGAACGGCAGGCTGTCTGGAGCCAAGCGACTCGGCGCGTCCTCAACCAGCACCGACTCGAACCCCAGACGTCCCACCGACGCCGCTTGCTTGAACGTGCGGCTGTCGCGTTCGACCGCAGTGGGCGTCAAGGACACGACCCGCACTTGGGCGCGGGCGGATCTGAGGGGCTCCGGCTGTCGGGACATCGCAGGAGCAAGCTACTGAACGGCACCCCCGAGAACGGGTCGCTGAAAGGTGTGATGCCCGCGAGGCGGTCCCGCGATCCCGAGTCCCGCACCCGCCGGCCGTGCCGGCCGGGCCCTGCGCGAGGCCGCCGGGAAGAGCTGAGCACAGCCGCCATTGTCCGCCGGCCGAAGCAAGCGGGAGACTCCGGCCGGAGAGCGGTAGACCGACGCTAGGCTCCGCCCCCAACACCGCTGGGCCGGCCAGACACCGGAGGCCGAGCGACGTTGCCCACCCGAGTGAGAGCACGCCCCCCTTGACTGACCACGCCGATCTCCACCTCGCCCGCGAGCAGCGCTTGTCTCCTTGCGCCGGCCTGCCGCATCAACGCCACCGTCGGTTGCGGATGCTCTCCGATCGCCAGACGTTCCCACCTCGAACGAGATGAGCGACCTGGCACACCGAAGCCGCGCTCAGGTCGCGGCGCTCGCGGGCACTCTCGGTCGAGCACTCCCCCGCCCGAAACGGCGGATCGGAATGGCCCCGTCGATCGAGGCCGCGGACGGTGATCACGCCACCGCCGTGGATTCCTACTGGGGCCTCCACACCGTGCGCGCTCCGGCCTTCCTCAGCCGTAGAGGATCGCGACGCAACCTCGAATGGCGCTTCTCTGAGTATCCGCTGTTCCGCGAGCTCACCGGCCTCTGGGGCGAACACGACGGCCACGTCGTGCTCGATTACGGCTGTGGACCCGGGAACGACCTCACGGGGCTGGCGATCAACACTGGCGCGCAGCGGCTCATCGGCGCTGACGTGTCGGAAAAGGCGCTGACCCTTGCGGGCCGGCGTCTGGCGCTTCACGGAGTGGATCCAGACCGAGTGCAACTCATTCACGTGGCCGACGCAGACCCACATCTACCGCTCGCCGATGCGTCGGTCGACTACGCCCAGAGTCTTGGGGTGATTCATCACACCAGCGATCCGGCCGCGGTGTTGAGAGAGATCCACCGCGTTCTGAAACCGGGCGGCGCAGGATGCGTGATGGTCTACAACCGTGACAGCGTCTGGCTGCACCTCTACACGGCCTACGAACGCATGATCCGCGACGCTGCCTTCGAGGGACTAGACGTCGAGGAAGCCTTCGCCCGCAATACGGATGGGGCGGCGTGCCCAATCTCCCGCTGCTACCGCGCTGAGGAGTTCGCGGCAGTTTGTGGGGTGGCGGGCTTCGAAGCGCGCTACGCGGGCGGCTATCTCTCACGCAGAGAGCTGCGATCGCTGGACGAGAGCTGGGCTGTAGCACTCGCTGACGGACGGCTCGGCGGGGAGCACCGCGACTTCCTGCGCACGCTGACTTTCGATGCCTCCGGGCTGCCCATGCATCGGGGCTATCACGCAGGAGTCGGCGGGATTTATCACTTGCGCAAAACGGCTACCGTCACCGCGCAGGACGGGCTATGAGCAAGACGGAACATCAGACCACGCAGCTGCTAGACGCTGGCTCACAAGGCGCGCTCGATGCCGAGAACGCGGACTTCTGGGACGAGCTGTGCGGCTCCTCGCTCGCGCGGCAGGTGGGCGTCACCGACGCTTCGGCTGAGAGCCTCGCCCGCTTCGACGCCGCCTACCTCTTTCACTACCCCTACCTGACCTCGTATCTGCCCGGGGAGCTGCTGCGCGGCGCCGAGGTACTCGAGATCGGCTTGGGATACGGCACCCTCAGCGGCCAGCTCCTGTCCAGAGGCGCCCAACTCCACGGCGTGGACATCGCCGCCGGGCCCGTGAACATGGTGCGCCACCGCATACAGCTCGCGGCACAGGAACCGGACGGCCGGGTCGTCCAGGGCTCCGCCCTCGCGCTGCCTCACCCGAGCGACACCTTCGACTTCGTCTATTCGATCGGGTGTCTCCACCACACCGGCGACCTTCCCCGAGCCGCGGCCGAGGTGCACCGCGTCCTCAAGCCAGGGGGAACGGCGGTGGTGATGCTCTACAACCGCTATTCGGCGCGGCAGCTGAAGCGCGTGGTGATTCCGGCCCTGCTTCGCCGCGGGCGGTCGGCTGCGCAGGTACGGGGCATGTACGACTCCAACGCGGCTGGTGAGTCGGCGCCGCACACCGACTATGTGAGCCGGCGCGACGTGCGGCGGCTGTTCGCCGACTTCGACCGAGTCTCGATCGACGCGCGCAACTTCGATCCTCTCCCCTACGTCCCGCGTCTGCGTCTTCTCGGGAACGTGGATCGGCTGCTCGGGCTCGATCTCTACATCACAGCCCGCAAATAGCGGCCGACTCGTTCATGTCGCAGACGATCGCCACCGACCCCAGCCCGATTGGGGCCCGGACCGGGGCCGCGAATGACGGTTGCCTTCGCGTGGACGGGGTGCTTCTGGCCTTTCACCGTCCCGTCGCCGGCTGGTTCAGGGATGCGTCGACGGTCACCGAGCACCTGACCTCATTCCGCCGTCACTCCCGCTTCCCCTTATGGGAGCTGAATACGGACACGGGGTTCCCCGACGGGCTCGAGGAGCTCGAGTTCGCCGCCGTCGTCCTCCACTACTCGATCTTCGGGATGGGCCTCTACTGGCTCGACGAGCGCTGGCGAAGCTACTTGAAGAACACGAGCGCATACAAGGTCGCCTTCTTTCAAGACGAATGCACCCGCTGCCAGCGCCGGTTCGGGTTCCTCAACGATCACGCAATCGACTGCGTATACACCTGCCTCGAGCCGTCCGAGTTCCCCAAGGTCTACGGCCGCTACACGAACGTGCCCCGGCTCGAAACCAACATCCCGGGCTACGTGAGCGAGGACCTCGTCGACGCCGCGCGCCGCTTCGCCGTGCCCGACCGGGTCAGGACGGTGGACGTGGGCTACAGAGGCCGGCCACTCCCGACCTATCTCGGGCAAGGGGCGCTCGAGAAGCACGAGATCGGCGTGCGTTTCGCCGAGCTCGCGTCGAAGAGCGGGCTGCGCCTCGACATCTTCGGTGCGGAGAGCGACCGGCTTTACGGGGACGACTGGTACCGCTTCCTCGCCAACTGCCGCTGCATGCTTGGCGTCGAGTCGGGCGTGTCGGCCTTCGACCTCGAGGACGAGGTCTACGCCGAATACACCAAACTCCAGCGCCAACAAGCGCACGTGGCGCTTGAGGATCTCACCTCGCTTCCCCGGTGGGAGGACAAGGTCTACTACCGGACGATCAGCCCGCGTCACTTCGAGGCGGCGGCCTTCCAGATCTGCCAGGTGCTCTTTGAGGGTCGTTACTCCGGAGTACTGGAGCCGATGGTCCATTACATCCCGTTGAAGAAGGACTTCTCGAACATCGACGAGGTGATCCGGCACCTCGAGGATCCCGAGGTGCGAGGCGAGCTCACGAATAACGCGCATCGCGACCTCATCGCCTCAGGGGACTGGAGCTACCGCAAGTTTGTGAATGGCGTCGACACCTTGCTCGGCGAGTCGGGCGTCCAAGGCCGACTCGACGAGCGAACGGAGCGCATGGTCAGCCGGACGCTCAGCCGGCGGGCCCGCATCCGCTACGCGCGACGGCGCTTCGAGTGGAGGGCAAGGCGACTGCTCGGCAATCCCCAGCTGCGCCGGTTCATGGAGTTCGTCCACCCCGTCACGTCGCGCGTCCGGCGCCTGCTGGGCATCCCTGGCCCAGGTGAGCACCGCTGAAGGGCTCCGCCAAGGTTCTCGTCGTCTACAGCGCCTTGGAAAACCGGCTCCGCGAGTCGGTTCGTGATCACCTCTACTCGCTGCAGCGGCACTCTGACCACCGCTGCTTCTACGTCAATCTCGCCGTTCGGCGCGTGCCGTTGTGGTTGACGCGCATTCCCTTCGACGTGGTCGTCTTCCACACGACCTTTCTCTCGAAGCGCGGAAATCCCGGTTACTTCGAACGACTGTGCGAGCGTGCCGCGCCGCTCAAGAGCCTCGCGGCGCGCCGCATCGCGCTTCCGCAGGACGAATACCTTCCGCCTCGCTCGCTCTGCGATTTCATCTCGGAGTTCGGTGTGGACCATGTCTTCAGCGTCGCTCCGGCCTCGGAGTGGCAGGCGATCTACCCGAGCGTCGACCGGAGCCGGGTCGGGATTTCCAGGGTGCTCACGGGCTACCTCGAGCCCAGTCGGCTCCACGGGCCTGGGTCGAATCCGAACGGACGCCCGATCGATATCGGCTATCGGGCCAAGGAGATCCCGCCCTGGCTCGGCCGGCAGGGACAGCTGAAGGCCGAGGTCGGTCGAGCATTCGCGGTGGCCGCGCCTCGCGTGGGCCTGCGCTCCGACATCTCGATGCAGCACGAGGACACGCTGCTTGGCCCCGAGTGGATGCGCTTCCTGGCCTCCTGCAAGTACACGCTCGGCGTCGAGGGCGGCGCCAGCCTTCTCGACCGCGATGGCAGCATCAGGGCCTGCACGGAGCGCTTCCTGGCCGAGCGCCCTGTCTCGTCCTTCGAGGAGATCGAGGCCGCCTGCTTTCCCGGCGAAGATGGCAGCTTCGGGTTGGTGGCGCTCTCGCCTCGTCACCTCGAAGCCTGCGCAACGAGGACGTGCCAGATCCTGATCGAGGGCGAGTACAACGGCGTGCTCGAGGCGAACCGCCATTACCTGCCGTTGCGCGCGGACCTGTCCAATCTGGACGAAGTGCTCGAGACGGTGCGGCGGGACGATCGGCGCAATGCAATCGTTGAGGCCGCGTACGCCGACGTGGTGGCCTCCGGCGCCTACAGCTACCGGCGCTTCGTGGAGGAGCTCGAGCGGGTGGCGCTGCCGGACGGCGTGTTGCATCGCCACGGCCTGCTCGCGCGCGCGGCCCATGCCGCAAACCGTGGTCTCGATTGGCTGTCGTGGCGCCTGGTCTCAGCCCGCGCTCGCGCCGCACGCGTGGCAGGACCGCTGCTTCTGCGGCTGCGAAGGCGCCGCCTCTAACTCAACAGGCCGTCGACCAGGTCGAGCAGGCGCTGTTGAGTTCGTTCGGCGCAGAGCTCGTCGGCAGCTGCATGGGAGCGCTGCTTCATACGCGTGATCTTCGGCGCGTCGAGTGACCCGAGAGTCGCTGCCAGGGCGGCGGGCGTGAAGTCGTCGGCCACGACACCACAATCCCACTCGCGCACCACCGCCGCCATGTCCGGCGATGGTCCGATGGCGACCGCGAGCCGCGCCTGGATGAACTCGAACAGCTTGTTGGGGAGCACATGACGCTGGTTCGGAGTGCGGGGCTCGAGCAGGAACAGGCCGATGTCGTGGTCGTTGGCCACCCGGGGGATGTCGCGCATCGGGACCGGAGGAAGGAAGCGGATGCGGCTGTCCGCCCCGGCGGCTGCACGCAGCCTGGCGATGTCCCTGTTCGACCCCATCAGCATCAGGTGAAGGACAAAGCGGTCGTCCAGCAGCCTGACCGCCTCGACCATTCGCTCGAGACGACGGCGCCGGTCGGCGAGCCCATGGTGCAGGAGGCGCACCGGCCGCCCTGCCGGGCTGGGTTGGAGATCGGCGCGCGGAGGGGCATTGACGATCACCGTGGGCTCGACCCCCACGCGGCCGGCGTACAGCGCCGCCAGTCCCGGAGAGACCGTGGTGGTCGCGCCCGCCCGCGGCATGTAGGTGCGGCACAGATAGTCCAGGTAGGGAGCCATGACCAGTCGCCACCACCTCAGCTGGGCGAAGTGCTCGGGGTAGTACTCGTGTGCGTCGAACAGCACCGGCGCCCCGCGTGCGACCCTCAGGGCCGCCGGCAGGGTCTGGATGTCGTTGGCCAGCACCAGATCGGGCTTCACGTCGTCCAGTCGCGCGAGCGTCGCTCGGACGAGACGGTTTCCCCAGTACGCCTCCTCGAAGCGCCGCCTCGTGATGCGCTGCAGGCCGGCTGCCTGGTTCGCCCGAGCGGCCGGCGACGACGGAGCAATCCTCAGATCGATGAAGCGCTCGGTTTGGGCTGGCCCGGCACCGAATCCCGCCGTCACCAGCTGGTGCTGTGCCGACAGCGCGCTGATCTGACGGTCCACCCGTGGGTCGCGCGAGTGATCGCTGAAGGAAATGACCAGGATGTGAGGCATCAATGCCGAGACGGCGCGTCGACCTGCGCGCACGCCGTCTCGATGACTTGCTCGTAGCGCTCCGCCAAGTCCGGCCACGCATAGCTCCGGACAGCGTCGCGGCTCGGTACCGGCGGCGCGTCGAGCAGTCGCTCGAGCGCGTCGGCGACCGAACCCGGGTTGCGCTCGGACGCCGCGACCCCCACCCCGGCGCGGGCGACGATGCGCGCGGCTTCCGTGTGTTCGCCCAGCACCAGCACCGGGCGCTCGGCGGCGAGGTACTCGAACAGCTTGCCCGTGGCGACGCTTGTCGAGGGGCGCCCGGGCATGCCCGCGGCCATGACCACAAGCGCGTCGGCCGCCCGCTGGAGGGCGAGGGCTTCCGGCCGGTCGAGCACACCCACCGGACGCGCCACACCGTCGTAGCGCGGGTCCGCGACCAGCCGGTCCTGGGCCTCGGAGGTCGCGCCGGCCAGCACGACCTCCAGCCGCAGCGAGCTGTCAGGCCTCCGGCGGCGCACCTCCAGCGCGCCCTCCAGCAGCGTCCGGGCGCTGTCGCCCGATGCGATCAGGCGTCCGGTGTGCACGAGGGAGAAGCGTTCGGGGTCGAGCAGGCCGGCGCCGTCTGCGGCCGGGGTCTCGTCGGGATCGAAGCCGTTCGTGATGGCCTCGGCCTGGAGGCTGAGCCGCTCGCGCAGGTCGCGCGCGATCGGTTCGGTCACTGCTACGACTCGGTTGGCCGCTTGCAGCACCGCCCGTTCGAGCCGGGCGTCCGCCCCTGCCAGGAGCGCGTTCGGCCACGGTGGGTGCGGTGGGTCGAACGTCCAGCCGTCGCGCAGGTCGGCGATCCAGGCCATGCCGCGGCGCCGCAGCGCGAGGCCCGCCAGGTGGGCGGACTGCGGCGGACCGGTGGTGATCACGCAGTCGGGGCGCAGGGCAGCCGCGGCGCGGAGCGCACGTGGCAGGAGGAACGGCAGCCAGGTGATCAGCGAGAGGTCGGGCACCACCAGCGACTGCAGCGGGCTGGCCTCGCGGTAGGTGCCCGGCCGCGCTCCCTGCATGGCCTCCAGGCTCTCGCGGCGCCAGTTGAGCCTCGTGGAGAGCAGGTCGCGGGAGCGGATCGTGGCCGCGTCCTCGATGGGGCCGCGGCCGGAGGCAAGGGAGGTGAGGATCGTGACCCGGTGGCCGCGACGGCCGAGCTCCTTGGCCAGAGCGGCCGGCCGGCGGGCGCCCACGAGCGGGCTCGGCGGGGCGTGCTGAGCGACGATGAGGATCGAGCGTGGCACGGGGCGCCACGATAGTGCGGCCCGCCCGCGCTCCTCGCCAGAATGTCGAGCCCATGGCCCGATGCCCGGCATGTGATGCGCCGGTCGACTCCACGGCCGCGCCTGCGCGGCTCCGACCGCCTGCACGGCCTCCCCGGCCCCTTCGACGTGGTCGTATGCGGCGAGTGCGGCAGCGGCCAAACGCGTCCGTTCGTGGCTCCCGAGGACCTGGGCGCGCTCTACCCGGGTAACTACAACGCCTATGCGCTGCCCGAGGCTCCGCTTGCGCGGGCGGCGGCCACCGGCCTGTTCCGCTGGCGCTACTGGCGGGCGCTGCGCCGCCTACCGCTGCGCTCGCTGGCGGAGAGCCGGCCCGGTCACCTGCTCGATGTGGGGAGCGGCCGCGGCGACCTTGGACTGGTCCTCGGGGAGCGCGGGTGGGAGGTCGACGGCCTGGAACCCTCCCCCGAGGCCTGCGCGGAGGCGCGCTCGCGGGGAGTGCCCACCGCCTGCGGGACGCTCACCAACGACGCCGAGTTGCTCGATGGCGACTTCGACGCCGCCGTATTCCAGCACTCGCTCGAGCACGTCGTTGAGCCGGCGGACGACCTCGCGGTCGCGCGTGAACTGCTGAGGCCCGGTGGCCTGCTGATCGTCTCGCTGCCCAACTTCTCCTCGACCCAGGCCCGGCGCTTCGGCACCGATTGGTTCCACCTTGATCTACCCCGCCATCGCACGCACTTCACCGCCCGGGGGCTCGAGCGCCTGTTGGAGCGCAGCGGCTTCGCGGTGGAGAGCCTGTCCACATCCTCGAGCGCGGACGGCCTCCCCATGAGCCTGCACTACCGCCGTTTTGGCGAGCGGCGACCGCCCTCCGGTCCGCGGCGCTACCTCGCCATCGCCGCCGTCCTGCTCGCCTCCCCCCTCGGCGCGGCCGTGGATCGCGCCGCCGGTGCCGGAGACCTGCTGCACGCGGTCGCGCGCCGCCCCGCCGAATGAGCGGGCCGGTCGAGCTGTCGGTCGTACTCGTGAACCACAACGGCGCGGGCTGCCTGCCCAGCACGCTGGAGGCGCTCGCGCGCCACACGGAGACCGAGCGGGCGGAATGCATCGTCGTGGACTCGGGCTCGGGTGACGCCAGCTGGGTGGGCGTGGAGCAGCACTGGGATGTGGCCCGGGCGATGCGGTTCGCGGAGAACATCGGTTTCTGCGCAGGCTGCAACGCGGGAGCCGGCGCGGCCGGCGGACGGCTGCTTGCCTTCGTCAACTTCGACGGTCGGGTCGAACCGGGCTGGGACCGACCTCTGCGCGAGCTGCTCGAAGATCCCGGCGTCGCAGTCGCGACCGGGCTCCTGCTGCGAAGCGATGGCGAAGAAGTGGAGGCCGCGGGCCTGGCCATCGCCCCGAACCTGGCCACCTACGGACGCCTCGAGGGCGCGCCACGGCAGGCCGCACTGTCATCGCCTCGCGAGGTCGCCGCAGCCTCAGGGGCCCTGATGATGGTCCGCCGTGCCGACTTCCTCGCGCTCGGCGGCTTCTGGGAGACGCTCTTCATGTACGGCGAGGAAGCCGACTACTGTCTTCGGGCCGGTGGACGGGTGGTGCTCGACCCAGGTAGCGCCATTCGCCACAGTCACGGCCAAGCGGCCGGCCCGCCGCTGTCGGACACCAGGCTGTACTGGCCGTCGCGCAATCGGCTGCTGAACGCGGCCCGCCATCTGCAGGGCCCCGCCGTCCTGCGCTCGATGCTCGCCTCGGCCGCCTTCGATCTCCTCACGCTCGCGCGGGCGCGGCGCTGGTCGGCCGTGCGCTCGGTAGCGCGCGGCTGGCGTCACGGCCTGAGCGGGATGCCGGCACAGCGCGGAGCCCGGACCCGTGTCCAGCGGCGCGAAGCGGCGCAGCGGATGGTGACCCTGCGAATGGCCATCCGCGAGCACGTCCGGCTGCGGCAGCTTTGAGCCCAGCGGCTGGGCATCACCCGGATACGTCACTATTCTCCGACGATCCTCAGTCCCACGGGTCGCTCGGGGCCGCGGGCGGTGTGAACGCAACAGTCGGCTCCCCGACGGGTTCAATCAAGCATCCAGTGACTCCCCTGAT
>CAWKKJ010000022.1:0-99465 GCA_963850205.1 uncultured Thermoleophilaceae bacterium
AGCCGACGGTGGGATTCGAACCCACGACCCCCGCTTTACGAGAGCGGTGCTCTGGCCAACTGAGCTACGTCGGCGGGCGATGGCCGAGTGTAGCCGTGGCGCGCCAGAGCGCCCGGCCGTGGCGCGCTCGGGGCCCGACCTGGGTAGAACCCCTCCGACGGCCGGAACACGCCGGATAGGCGCCACGGAGGAAGCCCACATGCTCGAAGGCCTCATGCAGCACGACTATCCGCTCACCCTGCAGCACCTGCTCGATCGCATGCGCCGGCTCTACGCCCAGGACGGCACGGTGGTCAGCGTCCAGGGCGACACCAAGACGAGCATGGGCTACGGCGAGATCGGCGAGCGGGTCGAGAAGCTCGCCGCCGCGCTCGACGAGCTGGGCGTCGAGCAGGGCGACCGCGTCGCCACCTTCGCCTGGAACATCCGCGAGCACCTCGAGGTCTACCTCGCCGTGCCCTGCATGGGCGCCGTTCTCCACACCCTCAACGTGCGCCTCTTCGCCGAGCAGCTCACCTACATCGTCAACCACGCCGAGGACAAGGTCATCGTCGTCGAGGACTCCCTGATACCCGTCCTCGAGGAGCTCGCCCCCACCTTCGAGACCGTCGAGCACTACATCGTCATCGGCGACGGCGACACCGGCAACCTCCCCAACGCGCACCGCTACGAGGAGCTGCTCGACGCACAAGACCCCGGCTACGCCTTCCCCGACCTCGACGACCGCCAGGCCGCCGGCCTCTGCTACACGAGCGGCACCACCGGCAACCCCAAGGGCGTCCTCTACTCGCACCGCTCCAACATCCTGCACGCCATGGGGCAGTGCATGACCGACTCGATCGGCATCCGCGCCGACGACCGCGTCCTCCCGGTGGTCCCCATGTTCCACGCCAACGCCTGGGGCCTCCCCTACGGCTCGATCTTCACCGGCGCCGACCTCGTCCTCCCCGGCGCCAACCTCAAGCCCGACGCGCTCTCCCAACTGATCGAAACCGAGAAGGTCACCCTCTCCGGCGCCGTTCCCACCATCTGGATGGACCTCCTCCGCTACGCCGACGAGGACGAGAACGACACCGATCTCTCCAGCCTCCGACTCGTCATCTGCGGCGGCTCGGCCGTGCCCCTCATCCTCATGCAGGAGCTCCAAGAGCGCCACGACGTCCAGATCATCCAGGCCTGGGGCATGACGGAAACGAGCCCGCTCGGCTCGGTGGCCTGGCCCCCGAAGGACACCACCGGAGAAGACCACTGGCGCTACCGGTCCACCGCCGGGCCGCCCCGGTCCCCTCGTGGAAGCCCGCCTCATAGACGACGACAACAACGAGGTCCCCTGGGACGGGAAATCAACGGGCGAGCTCGAAGTACGCGGCCCCTGGATCGCCAGCGAGTACTTCCGCGACGACGAGAGCGCCGACAAGTTCAACGACGGCTGGCTTCGCACCGGCGACATCGCCGCCATCGACGAGCGCGGCTACATCATGCTCAGCGACCGGGCCAAGGACGTCATCAAGTCAGGCGGCGAGTGGGTCTCCTCGGTGGAGCTGGAGAACGAGATCATGGCCCACCCGGCGGTGCTGGAAGCGGCGGTGATCGCCATGCCCCACGAGCGCTACAGCGAGCGCCCGCTGGCCTGCGTGGTGCTCGAGGAAGACCAATCCCTCACGATGGACGAGCTCAAGGAGCATCTCACCGACCGGGTGGCCAAGTGGTGGATCCCCGACGAGCTGGCCATCATCGACGCCGTCCCCAAGACCAGCGTGGGCAAGTTCGACAAGAAGGTGCTGCGCAAGGACCTCGAGGAGGGCCGGCTCACCCCGGAGGGCGAGCCGGCCACTGCTGAAACCTCCTAGTGGGGCGCCTGGATCACGTCCCCGACGAGCTTCCAATTCTCGCCCTCGAAGCGCTGGATCTGCATGGCCTCGATCGGGTAGGTGTCCTCGGTGCCCTTCATCTCGACGTTGATGCCGGGCAACAGGATCGGCAGCTCGAGGTCCATGTTGCGGGCCGACTCCATGAGCGCCTCGCGCGTCGGCTCCTTCATGCCCTTGAGGGCCTCGACCATCGTCGACGCGGCTGCCCAGCCGTAGGCGCAGAACGGGTCCTCGGGGTTGGCCTTGGGTGAGTACTTGGCCAGCGCCTCCTTCATCTCGGTGATCGCCGGGTCGTCGGCGAACTCGGAGCCCTCCGCCGGATCCTTGAAGTAGGCCGTCGAGATGAGGCCCTGGGCGTTCTCGAGCCCGACTGGCTCGAGCACCAGCGGCTTGGAGGCGCTCACGTTGTTGATGATGTGCAGCGCCTTCCAGCCCAGCTTCCTCTGAGCGGCGATCGCCTGGGCGCCGAACTTGGGGGTGGAGATGTTGAGGAAGACGTCCGCGTCGGTATCGGCCAGCTTGGCCATCTGGGAGGAGACGGTGGGATCGGTGACCTCGTAGCTCTCCTCGGCGACGACCTTGATGTCCGTCCCCTTGATGGCCTCCTTGAACCCGTTGAGCAGGTCCTCGCCGAAGGCGTCGTTCTGGTAGAGCACCGCCACCTTGGCGTTGGGATTCTCCTTGTCGAGGAAGTCGGCGTACACCTGCGACTCGGTCACGTAGTCGGGCTGCCAGCCGGTGGTGTACGGGTGGGCGTCGACGTCCGCGCCCCACAGCGAGGCGCCCGTGGCCACGTAGAGGTGGGGAACCTCCTCCTCGTTGACGAAGTCCCAGATGGCCACATTGTTCGGCGTGCCCAGGGTGTTGAAGAGCGCGAAGACCTCGTCCTGCTGGATCAGCCGACGGGCGTTCTGCACCGCCTTGGGCGGCTCGTAGGCGTCGTCGAGGGTGATGAACTCGATCTTGCGGCCGTCGACCCCGCCCTCGGCGTTGACCTGCTTGAACTTGGCCTGCGCGCCCAGGGCGATGGAGCGGTAGGCGGAGGCCGGTCCGCTGAAGGGATAGCTGCCGCCGATCTTGATCGAGGTGTCGGTGATCCCGGGACTGGCCTCACCACCACCGTCGCTGCTGCCCTCGTCCTCGTCTCGGCCGCACGCCGCCAGCGTCAGCGCCAGCACGGCGAGCACCACCAGCCACAGCTTCCTTCTCATCCGGATCCCTCCTCAGGGTCGATCACGTCTTGCCCGCCGGCATCTGCGGGGCGGGTGCCTCCGCTGTTTCCTCTGGTTGTTTCGCGGCCGCGGCCTTGCGTCCGGCCAGCAAACGGCGCACGCGACGCGGCAGCCCCGCCGCGCCCTCCGGCAAGAACCACATGAAGATGATCAGCACGCCGCCGTAGATCACGCCGGTCAGCGCCTCGTTCACGTCGGCCGCCCACACGGGCACGAACTCGATGAAGAGCGCGCCGAGGATCGCTCCGGAGATCGTGGCCAGGCCGCCGACCACGATGGCCGCCAAGAAGGCGAACGACACCGTGAGCGTGAACGCCTCGGGCGCCACGAAGCCGATCGCGAACACGTACAGCGCGCCCGCCACCCCGGCGTAGCCGGCGCTCACGGCGAAGGTCTTGGTCTTGGTCGCGGCCAGGCTCACGCCCAGGGTGGAGGCGGGGATCTCGGCGTCGCGCACCGACTTCATCGCCCGCCCCACCTGCCCGCGGGTCAGGTTCCAGGCGAACACGAACATCACCACGGTGAAGACCAGCACGAGGAAGTACAGGAACTGGTCGTCCTCCAGGGGGAGCCAGCTGGGGCTCTCCGGCTGGGTGACGGTGAGTCCCTGCGTCCCCTCCGTTAGCCCGTCGAAGCGCTTGATCAGCTGGGGCATCGCGATGGCCAGTCCGAGCGTGACCAGCGCGAGGTAGAGCCCGCGCAGCCTGAGCGCCGGGATCCCGAAGAGAAAGCCGGCCACGAAGCAGACCACACCCGCCGCCGGCACCGACAGCAGGTAGGGCACGCTGGCCTTCTCGATCAGGAGCGCCGCCGTGTAGGCGCCGAGCGCGAAGAAGGCGCCGTGCCCGAGCGAGATCTGCCCGTTGTAGCCCGTCAGCAGGTTGAGCCCCAGCACCGCCACCGCATAGGCCAGCACCAGCGTGAACTGGCCCACCCGGTAGGGGCCGAAGAAGAAGGGGATGAGCACGGCCGCGGCCGCCAGCGCGATCAGCAGGACGAGCTTCAGCCTGCGGTCGGTCAAGCCCGCGCGACCTCCCGGGTGCCGAACAGCCCGGCCGGTCGCACGAGCAGGACGACGAAGATGATCACCAGCGGCACCAGGATCTTGAGGTCGGCGCCGATGAAGTCGACGTAGGTGCCGGCCAGGTTCTCGCTGATGCCGATGATCCAGCCGCCCACCACCGCGCCGATCGGGCTGTCGAATCCGCCCAGCGCCGCGGCGGCGAACGAGTAGATCAGCACGCTGCTCATCAGGTTCACGTCGAGGAACAGGCGCGGCGCCACGAGCACCCCGGCCAGCGCGCCCAGCGCGGCGGCCAGGCCCCAGCCCAGCATCAGCATGCTGCCCACGCGCACGCCCACCAGCGCGCTCGAGTCCGGGTTGAGCGCGGCCGCCCGCATGGCCAGGCCGATCTTCGTCTTCTGGAAGAGCAGGAAGAGCAGGCCCACGACCCCCAGCAGCACGGCCACGATGCCGATCGACTCGAAGGTCAGCCGCACGCCTCCCACGTTGAACGTCTCCTCGGAGAACAGGCTGGGGAAGCTTCTGTTCCCGAAGCCCCAGATCCAGCCGGCCAAGCTGTTGAGCAGGATGAACAGGCCGAGCGTGACGATGACCAGGGTGAGCACCGGGCCGCCCTCGAAGTGCCTGATCAGGCCACGCTCGATGACCATCCCGGCGACGAACGACAGAGCGATGGTGGTGAGCACGGCGAACAGCAGCGGCACGCCGGCCTCGTACAGGCCCCAGGCGATGAAGGTGCTGAACATCGCCATCTCGCCCTGGGCGAAGTTCACGATCCCGGTGGAGCGGAAGATGAGGACGAGGGCCAGTGCCATCGCGGCGTAGATCGAGCCCGTGGCCAGCCCGTCGATGAGTACCTGGATGAACTGTTCCATCAGTAGCCCAGGTAGGAGCGACGCACGTCCTCGT
The DNA here is from genome assembly GCA_963850205.1 of uncultured Thermoleophilaceae bacterium. GTDB lineage: Bacteria > Actinomycetota > Thermoleophilia > Solirubrobacterales > Thermoleophilaceae > JACVRW01. The sequence goes on from CAWKKJ010000022.1 coordinate 5,037, forward strand.
CGCCCTTGATCTCGTCGGTCTTCCCCGAGAGGGCGATCCGGCCCGACTCGAGCACGTAGGCGTGGTCGGCGAAGTCGAGCGCCAGGTTGGCGTTCTGCTCGACGAGCAGGACGGTGGTGCCCTCCTCGTCGCAGATCTCCCTCAGCACCCGGAAGACCTCGCGCGTGACGATGGGCGCCAGGCCGAGCGACGGCTCGTCCAGCATCAGCAGGCGCGGGCGGAGCATGAGCGCGCGCGCCACCGCGAGCATCTGCTGCTCGCCGCCGGAGAGGCTGCCGGCCTGCTGGGTCTTGCGCTCCTCGAGGCGGGAGAACCAGCCGTAGGCGCGCTTGATGTCCTCCTTGACGCCGTTCTTGCGCACGTAGGCGCCCAGGCGGAGGTTCTCGTCGACGGTCAGGTCGGGGAAGGTGCCGCGGCCCTCGGGCACGTGGGCCATGCCCATGCGGGCGATGTCGGCCGTCTTCTTGCCCGTGAGCGCCTCGCCGTCGAACTCCGCCCTGCCGCTGGTCTTCACCATCCCGGAGAGCGCGCGCAGAACGGTGGTCTTGCCGGCGCCGTTGGGGCCCAGGATGGCCACCTTGCCGCCCTTCTCGACCTCGAAGTCGATGCCCTCGATCACCAGCACCTCGCCGTAGGACGCGCGCAGGTTCTCGACCTCGAGCAGGCTCACGCCGGCGCTCCGAGGTAGGCCTCGATCACGCGGTCGTTCTCCTGGACCTCGCGCGGCGGGCCGTCGGCGATGGTCTGCCCCAGGTCGAGCACCACCACGCGCTCGCAGAGGCGCATGACCAGGCCCATGTTGTGCTCGACGAGGAGCACGGTGAGGTCGAAGTCGTCGCGGAGTTGGCGGATCAGGTCGCCGAGCGTCTCCGCCTCGGAGTGGCTGAGGCCGCTGGCCGGCTCGTCGAGCATCAGCAGGCGGGGCCGGGCCACCAGGGCGCGGGCCAGCTCCACCCGCTTGAGCGTGCCGTAGGGGAGGCCGGCGGCGGGGTGGTCGGCGACGTCGGTGAGCTTGAGGCGGTCGAGGATCTCGTCGGCCTGGGCTTTGAGCTCCTTTTCGGCCGTGGCGCTGCCGAGCTGCAGGGCCGACTTGAGGAATCCGGGCCGGCTGCGGCCGTAGCCGCCCAGCATCGTGTTCTCGCGGACGCTCATCGAGCCGAACAGACCGAGGTTCTGGAACGTGCGGGCGATGCCCAGCGCGGAGATCTCGTGCGGCGCTTTGGCGAGGAGGTCCTGGTCGTCGAACTCGACCGTCCCCGACTCCGGGGTGTAGAGGCGGCTGACGCAGTTGAAGAGCGTGGTCTTGCCGGCCCCGTTGGGGCCGATCAGGCCGCAGATATCCCCGGACGGCACCTCGAACGACGGGCCGTCGAGCGCCAGCAATCCGCCGAAGCGGACGATGAGCTTCTCGATCCGAAGCAGCGCCATGCTCCCCTCCACCTCCTCCTCCTGGGGGATGCCTTCCCCGCTTTTCCAGTTCCTTGAACCCCTGGGGGGCGAATTTCTCTCGACGGCGGCTTTCCCGGACGTGGGCAGCCGAAGATTCCGACGATTCGAGCGCCTTGAGGCGGGTGGCGGCGTGCGCCTGTTCGTGGCCCGGGCGCCGCTGGCGCGCCTTCTCGGCCTGGCGTTCCTGGCGCGGGCGCCCCCTCGCTGCGCGCTCCTGATTCCACGCTGTCGATCGGTGCACACGGCCGGCATGCGCTTCGCCCTGGACCTGGTGTTCCTCGACCGGGCCGGTCGGGTGCTGCGCGTGGCGCGTGGGGTTCCGCCGTGGCGGGTGGTCGGGTGCCGCGGGGCGGCGGCGGTGCTCGAGGTCCCTGCGGGCGGACCTGGCATCATCTCGCTCGTGGCTCAGGAGCGAAACCGGTTCGTTCAGGCGCTCGACCCTCGGACGCCGATCTACCGGGACAGCTACAACGAGTACTTCATGCTGGTGCTCTCGGCCGGGGGCGCCGCGGCGGGCACCCAGGTGCCGCTGTACATCGTCATGGCCATCACCGGGCTGTGGGGGCTGCTGCCCTTCGTGGCCGCCTGCGTGGTGTTCGAGCTGGTGGTGATCTTCGGCCTCGCCCGGCCGCAGATGCAGCGGCACGAGCGCGTGGGCTGGGTGGTGCTCTGGAGCGGCGTGACCGCGGTCATGGCGGTCTTCTTCTACGAGCTGGTCGCCAGGCCGACCCTGTAGCGGGCCGATGGGCGCCAACGCCGACCTGCTCGTCGAAGCCTTCGAGGCCTGGAACCACGACGACCTCGACGCCTGGCTCGAGACCCTCGACCCCGGGGTGGAGATCCACACCTCCGGCGTGTTTCCCGACCTGGCGGCGGAGTACCGCGGTCACGAGCAGGCTGCCCGGTTCTGGCGACAGATGCACGAGCCGTGGGAGGTGTTCCGGATCGGCGTCGACGACATCGAGGAGACCGGCGACGTCGTCTCGGCAGCGATTCGCTTCCAGGCGACCGGCGAGGATTCCGGCGTGGAGGTGGACATGCGCTTCGGGATCGCGGTCCGGATCCGGGACGGCGTGGCCACCGAGCTCCACAACCGGCGCACGGTCGAGGAGGCGCGCGAGGCGCTGCCGCAGGACCAGCCGACGGCATCCAGCCGACGCGCGTAAATCGCTGTCGATTTCGGCTGGTGCCGTTCGACGCCTGGGTAGAAAGCCGTTCAGCCCAACCATTCCGAAGGAGAGCCAATGCGCTTCATGCTGTTCATCTATCCCCCCACGCCGGGCGACGAGAACTATGAGCCCACCGCCGAGGACGTCGAGGAGATGACGAAGTACAACGAGAGCCTGACCAAGGCCGGCGTGCTGCTCGCCCTCGACGGCTTGCAGCCGATCTCCAAGGGCGCCCGCATCACCTTCCCCGGCGGCAAGCCCAACGTGACCGACGGGCCCTACACCGAGGCCAAGGAGGTCGTCGGCGGCTACTGGCTCATCGACGTCAAGTCGAAGGAGGAGGCCGTCGAGTGGGCGTCGCGCATCCCCGGCGCCGAGGGCGACATTGTCGAGGTGCGTCAGGTGTTCGAGATGTCCGACTTCTCCGACGAGGTCCAGGCGGTGGACACGAGCGGCGTGAAGCCCAGGGAGCAGTAGGTCTGCGGGGCGAAGCGAGCGAGGCTGCGCGATGACGGTCGCCGACACCCACCGGGCGATCGAAGCCGTCTGGAGAATCGAGTCGGCACGGCTGATCGCCGGCCTCGCCCGCATCGTCCGCGACCTCGGCCTGGCCGAGGACCTCGCCCAGGAGGCGCTGGTGGCGGCCCTGGAGCAGTGGCCGAACGAGGGCGTGCCGGACAACCCGGGCGCCTGGCTGATGGGCACGGCAAAGCACCGCGCGATCGACCGCCTGCGGCGCAGCAAGCTGCACGAGCGCAAGGAGCAGGAGCTCGCGCGCGAGCTCGAGATCCGCCAGGACGCCGACCAGCCCGACCTGGACGCCGCCCTCGACGACGAGGTGGGCGACGACCTCCTGCGCCTGGTGTTCACCACCTGCCATCCGGTGCTGTCGACCGAGGCGCGGGTGGCGCTCACGCTTCGCCTGCTCGGCGGCCTGACCACCAAGGAGATCGCCCGGGCGTTCCTGGTCCCGGAGGCGACGGTGGCGCAGCGCATCGTCCGGGCCAAGCGGACGCTCTCCGAGGCGAAGGTGCCCTTCGAGGCCCCGACCGGTGACGAGCTGGAGGAGCGCTTGCCCTCGGTGCTCGAGGTGGTCTACCTGGTGTTCAACGAGGGCTACGCGGCCACGGCGGGCGACGACTGGCTGCGTCCTGAGCTGTGCGCCGAGGCGCTGCGGCTGGGTCGGATCCTGGCCGGGCTGCTGCCCCAGGAGCCCGAGGTGCACGGCCTGGTGGCCCTCATGGAGATCCAGGCCTCGCGGACGGCCGCCCGCGTCGGTCCCTCGGGCGAGCCGGTGCTGCTGCTCGACCAGGACCGCTCGCGCTGGGACCGCCTGCTCATCCGGCGCGGCCTGGCCGAGCTCGAGCGCGCCCAGCACCTCGGCGGCGCCCTCGGCCCGTACACGCTGCAGGCCGGCATAGCCGCCTTCCACGCCCGGGCGGCCACACGCGGAGGAGACCGACTGGGTGGGCATCGTCGCCCTCTACGACGCGCTGGCCCAGCTCAGCCCGTCGCCGGTGGTGGAGCTCAACCGAGCCGTGGCGGTCGGGATGGCCTTCGGCCCGGCGGCCGGCCTGGAGCTGGTCGAGGCGCTGGGCGACGAGCCGTCCCTCGAGGGCTACCCCCTGCTCTCGAGCGTGCGCGGCGACCTGCTGGCCAAGCTCGGCCGGACCGAGGAGGCGCGGGCGGAGTTCGAGCGAGCGGCGGCGCTCACGCGCAATACGCGCGAGCGCGAGCTGATGCTGGGGCGGGCCCGGCGGGCGGGGGACAACGGCGCGGCCGTGCGGTAGCGGCTTGCCCGCTGCTCACGACGCCCTCTCCCGCCGGCTACGCCGAGCGTCGAGGACATGGGCGCGCTGCTTGTCGTCAAGCGGCGGCTTGCCCTGCTCCGCGAAGCGAGTGTTCAGAGCCGCGATCGCTGCTTCGTCCTCGTCTTTGATCCGCTCTTCCTCCTCGGCCTTTCGGGCCTGCGCTCTTGACTCAGCGTTCTCGCTGCGTCGCTCGAGGTCGGCCTCGATGCGGGCACGAACGTTCTCGGGCACCGCGCTGGCCCACGGCCGCGACGGGTCCACAAGAAACCACTCCCAGGTGTACTCCACCCCGACCTGGTCGACGATCCGATCGTACCCGTCAGAGCTTCCCGGCGGTTCGTCGACCGGTCCGTCCCAAGCCCGGCAGGCCTCCTCGAAAGCATTCACGTCTTTGCGAAGAAGCCAGACACCCCGCGCGCCGCTGTTCGGCACGTAACGGGCGCCATTGTCGAGCTTCACGTGGACCTCCTCGCGGAACAGGTCCTGCCATTCGAGCTTGATGAAGTCGTCGTACAACTCAGCAGCTGTTCTGCTGCTTGGTCACTCCTGCTCCTGGTTACTGGTTGTGAGTGCTCCGAGAACGGCCACGGCAGTGTTGCCTGACCGGACCGATCCAGGTCGTCTGATCGCCATGACCGTTCGTCTGATGGGGTGACTCAGGGCACGCGTCAAGGCTCGCACCTTCTGGTGCTTCCGACCGGATGAGCGCGGTGAACGGCACCGCGCACAGTGACGGTCCCAGTTTCCTGGATCGTCGACCGGTTCAACTGTCGTCTGCCCGCTGTGTCAGATCGTGCCCCCGATCGCCGACTCTCCAAGTGATGGCACCAACCCTCCTGATTCACCGCGACCCCGACGCCGACTGGCTGTGCGCCTTCGAGCACGGCGTCGTCGAGGACGGCCAGCCGCAGCGCAACTGGCACGTCATCTCAGAGCACTGCCGCCTGCTCTACTCGGAGCCCGGCGGCCGGCTGTTGGGGTTCGACACCCGCGCGGTGTCCACGCTCGATCTGGACGCCCTCGAGGCCGAGGGACTGTTCGAGGGGCCGCGCTTCGACGTCCCGGTGCTGGGCCTTGGGGACGCCACGATCGGCGAGGTCTGTCTCGCCGCCCTCAGCTATCTCGGCGACGAGCCCACCCTCGACATCGCCTACTTCCGCACGGCGGTCTCCGCCGGCGCCCGCGGCGACCTCGACGAGGCCGAACGGGCCTGGCGGCTCTGTCTGGAGGCCGGCGGGATGGAGGCACACTTCGGGCTCGGCTACACCCTGCTCGACCTCGACCGGCCCCACGACGCCTACCGCCACCTGCGCTACTACACCGAGATCGTCGCCGGCAACGCCTGGGCCTGGTGCTACCGGGGCCGGGCCGCGGAGGCGCTCGGCGAGACCACCGAGGCGCGCCACTGCTACGCGCGCGCGGTTGAGCTCGAGCGGGCGGGCGAAGATCGAGACCGACGCGGCCGAACGGCTCGACGCCCTGAGCGGAGCGTGACCGGATTGCCCTGCGCACCGCTCGGGTAACCACCCGCCATGGATGCGATCAAAGTAAGCGAGCACGCACTGACCGGCTGGCGCACCAAGGTGGCCGACGGCGCCGCCAAGCCGTTCGAGAACCGCACGCCGCTCGAGCCGGAGCAGGTGCGAGCGCTGGTGGGGGCGGCCTTCTTCCTGCTGTCGCTCTACTACGTCGTCAGCACCCTGGTGAAGGCCGTGAAAGAGGTGCGGGAGGGCTGACCCGCTCTAACGCTGCGCGCCGGCCAGCGCGGCGAGCCGAAACCCGAGCGCCGACAGCGCCAGGTCCTCGCTCACGTTGAGCTCCAGCGCCTGACGCAGGTCCTCGCAGCGCTCGGCCGCCTCGCGCAGGCGGCGCGGGTCGCGCCCGCGGGCCTGCTCGGCCAACCCGTCGGCCTTGTCGACGGCCAGCACCGCCTCGGGCGCCTCCTCGGCCAGGCACACCAGATCGCGGAACGACAGCTCGGCCAGGCTCAGGCCGAGGTCGAGCACCTCGGTGCGGGCCCGGCGGGCCTCGCGCTTGGCCGACTCCTCCATGTCGCGCTCGATCGCCCGGCGCTCGCGGCCCTTGGGCTCCATCTCGAGCCGGCGGTCGCGCTCCAAACCGGCGGCCTCCTCGGCCTCCTCCCGGCGCCGCTCGGCGCGCTCGAGCAACGGTCGCCAGGGCTCGGCTCCCTCCGCGCCTCCGCCGTGCAGCGCGGAGGCCACGAAATGCTCCACCTCGGCCCGCAGCTCCTCGCCCTCCGGGGAGGCCAGAAACCGGGCCCGAGACGCGTTGCCCAGCGCCAGGCGGGCGCAGGCTTCGGCCCGCTCGTCGGGCACGCCCTCCGCCCGCAACGCGGCGGCGATCCGCTCCGCCGGCAGCGGCTCGAAGCGCACCAGCTGGCAGCGGGAGACGACCGTCTCGATCACCCGGCCCAGCGCGTCGGTGAGCAGGATCAGGTGCACGAACGCAGGCGGCTCCTCCAGCGTCTTCAAGAGCCGGTTGGCCACCTCGTCGTTCATGGTGTCCACGCGCTCGAGCACGAACACGCGGCGGGCGGACTCGAACGGGGTGCGGGCGGCGGCGGCCACCACCGGCTCGGCCACGTCCTCGACCCGCATCACGTGCGCGCCGGTGGGCCGCACCCAGGTGAGGTCGGGGTGGGTGCCGTGCTCGACCCGCAGCCGCACCGCGTCCGGATCCTCCGAGCCCTCGGCCAGCAGCTCGGCGGCGAACGCCCGGGCCACGGTCCGCTTGCCGGTGCCGGCGGGCCCGTGGAACAGGTACGCGTGCGAGGGGCGGTCCGCGAGGGCGCCGGCGAGGACGATCCGGGCCTGCGGGTGGTCCTCGGTACCGGCCAACCCAGCGACGGCGCTCATGCCTCGGCCCCGCTGCGCAGCGCCTCGACCTCGGCCAGCACGTCGGCGTGCACCTCGTCGGGCACCCGGGTCGCGTCGATCCGGCGCCAGCGCCCCGGGTCGAGCTCGATCAGCCGCTCGTAGGCGGCGCCCACCGCCTCCTGGAGCGCATCGCCCTTCCTCCTCGAAGCGGTCGCTCTCGCCCGCCCGAGACGCCGCCGTGGCCGTGTCGATCTCCAGGAGAAAGGTGAGATCGGGACGCAGCGAACGGGTGGCGAAGCGGTTGACGTGGGCCACGTCCTCGATCCCCAGCCCGCGGGCGCCGCCCTGGTAGGCGAGGGAGGAGTCGAGGAAGCGGTCGGAGATCACCACGCGGCCCTCGGCCAGCGCGGGGAGGATCACCTGGCCCACCAGCTCGGCCCGGGCGGCGGCGAAGAGCAGGGCCTCGGTCTCGGGGGCGAACGGGACGGTGGCGTCCTTCAAGATGGTGCGCACGAGCTCCCCGGCCTCGGTGCCGCCGGGCTCGCGGACACCCACGGCGTCATCGCCCAGCGCGCGGGACAGCAGCTCGGCCTGGGTGGTCTTGCCGGAGCGGTCGATTCCCTCGAAGGTGACGAACAGGCCGCGCATCGGGCGGCGACGCTAGCAGCGCCCGCGGGCGGCCTTCCTCCCACTAGCATGGCCCGCCCATGAGAGCGCTCGTAACCGGCGGCGCCGGCTTCATCGGGTCCAACCTGGTCGACGCGCTGCTCGCCCGCGGCGACGAGGTGACCGTGCTCGACGACCTCTCCACCGGCCACCGCGAGAACCTCGACGGGGCCGACCGGGCGGAGCTGGTCGAGGGCGACATTCGCGACGGGGCAGGGCGTGGCCGACCTGGTGGCGAGAACGGAGCCCGAGGTGATCTTCCACCTGGCCGCGCAGATCGACGTGCGCAGGTCGGTGGCCGATCCGGCCTTCGACGCCCGCACCAACGTCGAGGGCACGATCAACGTGCTCCAGGCCGCCCAGGCGACGGGCGTGCCGCGGGTGGTCAACACCTCCTCGGGCGGCGCGATCTACGGCGAGGGCAGGACCATCCCGGCGCCGGAGGACCATCCCGTGGCGCCCGAGGCCCCCTACGGCCTGTCCAAGTTCTGCGCCGAGCAGTACTGCGAGATCTTCAACCGGCTGCACGGGCTGTCGACCGTGTCGCTGCGCTACGGCAACGTCTACGGGCCGCGCCAGGATCCGCTGGGCGAGGCCGGGGTGATCGCCATCTTCTGCGGGAAGATGCTGGAGGGAGGGCAGGCGACGATCTTCGGCGACGGCCGGCAGACCCGCGACTACGTGTACGTCGGCGACGTGGTCGACGCCAACCTGCTGGCCGCCGAGTCGCAGGCGAACGGTCCGTTCAACATCGGGCTCGGGCGGGAGGTGAGCGTGGTCGACCTGGTCGAGGCGCTGCGGCCGCTGGGAGACCTGAGCGTCGAGCACGCTCCGGAGCGGCCCGGCGAGGTGATGCACATCGCGCTCGACACCTCGCGCGCGCGTGACGAGCTGGGCTGGGAGGCGAAGGTGGGGCTCGAGGACGGGCTCGAGCGCACGCTCGCCTCGCTGCGCTGAGCGCCAGGGTGCTCTACCGGCGCGTCCTGCTCACCGGCGCGAGCGGCCGGATCGGATCCTGCCTGCGGGCCGGATTGCGCGATGAGCTCGAGGAGCTGCGGCTGACCGACCGGCACGAGCTCGAGGAGCCCCCGAGCGGCTCGGAGACATTCGCGGCCGCCGAGCTGACCGACCCGGCGGCGGTCAACCGGGCGATGGAGGGCGTGGAGGCGGTGGTCCACCTGGCGGCCGAGCCGGGCGAGCTGGCCTTCGGCGAGCTGCTGGGCTCGAACTTCACCGGCACCTTCAACGTCTTCGACGCCGCCCGCCGGGCCGGGGTCCGCCGGGTGGTGTTCGCGAGCTCCAACCACGCGACCGGCTTCTACCCCGCCGGCGAGCGGCTCACCGGCGTCGAGCCGGTGCGGCCCGACGGGCTCTACGGGGTGAGCAAGGTGTTCGGCGAGGCCCTGGCCCGCATGTACTGCGACCGCTTCGGCCTGGAGGCCATCTGCCTGCGGATCGGGGCCTTTCAGCCCCGTCCCCTGGAGCCCAGCCACCTGGCCATCTGGCTGAGCCACGGCGACACCGTGCGCCTGGTGCGGGCCTGCCTGAGCGCTTCGGACATCGGCTTCCTGATCGCCTACGGGGTGTCGGCCAACACGCGGGCTTGGTGGGACTGGCGCCCCGCGGCGGAGCGGCTGGGCTACGAGCCGCAGGACGATGCGGAGCGATTTGCCGCGTCGGTCTCCGAGGGGCCCGAGCCCAAGCTCCAGGGCGAGCCCTTCACCGAGCCGGGCTACGGCGGCTGGGCCTAACGGCCCGGGAGCAGCGCCCGCAGATCGTCGATCGAGTCCGCCTCCTCGGCGCTCTTGTCCGGGCGATAGCGCTTTACCCGCGCGAAGCGCAGCGCCACTCCGCCCGCGTAGCGCGTCGATGACTGGACACCGTCCAGCGCGATCTCCACGACGAGCTCGGGGCGCACGTGCACCGCGATCCCCTGCCTGCCGGTCTCACGCGCGAGCAGCTCGCTTCGTCTGCCAGTCCAGCAGCTCGTCGGTCAGGCCCTTGAAGCACTTGCCCACCATCACGAACCCGCCGCCGTCCGGTTCGCGGGCGCCGAGGTGGAGGTTCGAGAGCCAGCCCTGGCGGCGGCCGTGGCCCCACTCGGCGCCGAGGACGACCAGGTCGTAGGTGCGCACCGGCTTGACCTTGCGCCAGGCCTTTCCGCGGCGGCCGGCCTTGTACACCGAGGCCGCGTCCTTGACCACCACCCCCTCGTGACCCGCGGCGAGCGCCTCGTCCAGCACGGGATCGGCGGTCGCGGGGTCGGAGGTGATCACGCTCGGGATCTTGAGCTGCGGGGCGATCTCCGCCAGCCGGGCGGCGCGCTCCTCGAGCGGTGTGTCGAGCAGATCCTCACCCTCGAGGTGCAGGACGTCGAACAGGAACGTGACCACCCCCTCCGGCGGCGCGTCGCTGTCGATCTGGGAAACCGTGTCCTGAAAGGCGGCGGGCCGGTCCAGGTCCATCCACAGCGCCTCGCCGTCGAAGACCGCCTGGGTGACCGGCAGGCTGCGCACCGCGGCGGCGATTCCCGGCAGGGAGTCCGTGATCTCGTTGAGGTTGCGCGTGTAGATGCGGACCTCGTCGCCGCGGCGATGTATCTGGATCCGGATCCCGTCGAGCTTCCACTCCACCGAGGCCCGCTCGAAGCCGGCGACGGCGTCGGTGACGCTCGCCGCGGTGGAGGCGAGCATCGGCAGCACGGGCCGAAAGAGCTCGAGGCCCACCTCGCGCAGCCCGTCCTCTCCCCGGCCGAGCGCGATCTCCGCCGTCAGCGGGAGATCCCCGGAGAGCATGAGCGCCCGGCGCGTGAGCTCGCCGGAGAGGCCGGCCGCCCGCGCGACCGCGTCGACCATCAGCCCCGCGAGCGCGCCCTGCCTCAGCTCGCCGGTGAAGAGCCGTCGGACGAAGTCCGCCTCGGGCTGGGTCGCGCGGCCGAGCAACGCGGCGAGGATCTCCCTGCGCCCGGCCGCCGACCCGCCGCCGGTCGTCGCCTGGACGCTCGCGATGGCGCGATCGAGCTCGTCCACCGTCAGCGACGGCACCTCGGCAGCGGCAGGCTCGATCTTGTAGATCGTCGAGTACCCGACCCCCACCCGGCCCTGCCGAGGCACGCCGGTCAGGAACCCGATCGCCGGCTGCACCTCGTGCGGATCGAGCCGCTGCAGGAGCTCGGCCAGGATCGCGACCTTCCGCGAGCGCGATCGCGTCTCTGTCACCTCCTGGGATGCGGCGACGACGTCGGCGAGCAGGGTCATCTCGAGGCGTCATGGTGGCGAAGAAGGCGCAAGACTCCTCCACATGACCGACGCTCCACACCTGCTCGGCCCCGGCGAGGGCGAGGACATCGGCGGCAGGATCCGCATCAAGTGCATCAGCGAGGGGCTGGTGCTCACCGAAACGGTCGGCGCCGGCTCGACCGAGCCCCACGTCCATCACCACCATGCCGACGCCTTTCGCGTGCTGGAGGGCGAGCTCACCGTGCTGCTCGGCGACACCGAGCACGTGCTCGTCCCCGGTGACTTCGCGCTCACGTCGCCCGACCTCGTCCACCGCTACCGCACCGACGGCGCCCGCTGGCTGAACATCCATGCCCCGGGCTGCGGTTTCGAGGAGTGGCTTCGCCGAAGCGACCCGAGCTTCGACCAGCACGACCCACCCGCGAACGGCGGCGGCCCTGCCGCCGACGGTCTCCTACGACGCGCCGGCGAGGGCGAGGCCATCGCCCCCGGCCCCGGCGCCGCCGGGCGGATCCTGGCCGGCGCGGACGATGGGCTGGGCTCGGTGTCCCTGGTCGAGTTCGAGCTCGGCCCCGGCGCGCCCGGCCCTCCCCCGCACCGCCACGAGCGCCTCACGGACTCCTTCTACGTGCTCGAGGGAACCCTCACGGTTTTGCTCGGGGAGGAGGAGAGCCAGGCGGGACCCGGCAGCTACGCCTTCGTGCCGCCGGGCAATCGGCACACCGTCTCGAACCAGAGCGACGAACCGGTGCGATTCCTCAACCTCACCGTTCCCGGCGGCCTCGAGCGCTATCTGCGAGAGCTGGAGCACACCGACCCGGCCGACTTCCCGGCGCTGGCCGCCCGCAACGACGTTCTCGTCGCATAGAGCGGGTACAACATGTAGTGGTCTGGGGAGGACTCGAGCACTAGGAGTAGTAGAATAAGGCGTGTTATGCGCTGTCCCTACTGCTCCTCTGAAAGCACCCGCGTGGTCGATTCCCGGCTCGCCGAGCCCGGCGACGCCGTGCGCCGCCGGCGCCAGTGCGAGAGCTGCGACAACCGCTTCACCACCTACGAGCGGGCCGAGGAGCCGGCGGTGAGCATCACCAAGCGCGACGGCCACAAGGAGCGCTTCGACCGGCAGAAGCTCCTGCGCGGGCTGGTGCGGGCCGCCAACAAGCGGCCGGTGAGCGACCAGCAGCTGGAGGAGCTGGCCGAGTCGATCGCGGCCGAGGTCCGCAGCGGCGGACCGGAGGTGGCGGCCGAGCAGGTGGGCGACCTGGCCGAGCGCGGTCTGGCCCGGCTCGACCCGGTGGCGGCGATCCAATTCGCCTCGGTCTACCGCAACCTGGCCGACCTGGACGAGCTCGAAGCGGTGGTCCGCCGCTTCAAGGAGGAGCCGGTTCCGGGGGCCGACCAGCTGGCTCTCGATCCGTCCGATCCTCAGACCAACATCGTTCGTTCCCCCTCAAGGGGGCACGCGACCACCGCAGACCCGAGGAGAAGTCATGTCAGACAGCCGTAGCGCCGCCGCCCCCGCCATCACCGCAGCCGGTGACGGGGTCTCCGTTCCGCGGCGCTTCACCGCTGCCGGCAAGCATCCCTTCGACTGCGTGGAGTGGGAGATCCGCGACGCCCTGATCGGCGATCCGGCCAGCCCGGCCTTCGAGCAGGAGGGCCTGGAGTTCCCGGCGAGCTGGTCGCAGAACGCCACCAACATCGTGGCCCAGAAGTACTTCCGCGGGCGGCTGGGCACGCCCGAGCGCGAGTCGTCGGTCAAGCAGATGATCGGCCGGGTGGCGGGCACGATCGCCGCCTGGGGTCGCGAGGGCGGCTACTTCGCGAGCGACGAGGACGCATCCGCGTTCGAGGACGAGCTCACCCACATCCTGCTCCACCAGATGGCGGCCTTCAACTCGCCGGTGTGGTTCAACGTGGGCTTCGAGGAGAGCCCTCAGTGTTCGGCCTGCTTCATCCTCAGCGTCGACGACACGATCGAGTCGATCCTCGACTGGAACACCAAGGAGGGGATGATCTTCCGGGGCGGCTCCGGATCGGGGATCAACCTCTCCAACATCCGGGCCTCCACCGAGCACCTCTCCAAGGGCGGCCTGGCCAGCGGCCCTGTGTCGTTCATGCGCGGCGCCGACGCCTGGGCGGGCACGATCAAGTCCGGCGGCAAGACGCGCCGCGCGGCCAAGATGGTCGTCCTCGACGTCGACCACCCGGACGTCCTGGACTTCATCTGGTGCAAGGCGCGCGAGGAGGAGAAGGCGGCCGCGCTCCGCGACGCCGGCTTCGACATGCGCCTCGACTCCGAGCACTTCGCCTCGATCCAGTACCAGAACGCCAACAACTCGGTGCGGGTCACCGACGAGTTCATGGATCGCGCCGAGCGCGGCGAGGACTGGGAGCTCACGGCCCGCAAGGACGGCTCGGTGCAGGAGCGGCTGCCGGCCCGGGACCTCCTGGAGCAGCTGGCCGACGCGGCCTGGCGCTGCGCCGATCCGGGCGTGCAGTACGACACCACGATCAACGAGTGGCACACCTGCCCGAACTCGGGGCGGATCAACGCGTCCAATCCGTGCAGTGAGTACATGCACGTCGACGACTCGGCCTGCAACCTCGCCTCGCTCAACCTCATGAAGTTCCGGCGCGCCGACGGCACCTTCGACGTCGAGTCGTTCGAGCACGCGGTCGACGTGATGATCCTGGCCCAGGAGATCGTGGTCGGGCCCTCGAGCTATCCGACCGAGGAGATCGGCCGCAACGCGCGGGCGTTCCGCCAGCTGGGTCTGGGCTACGCCAACCTGGGCGCGCTGCTGATGGCCAACGGCCTGGCCTACGACTCGGACGCCGGCCGGACCCTGTGCGGCGCCATCACCGCGCTCATGACCGGCCGGGCCTATCGCACCTCGGCCGAGGTGGCGGGCGCCCTCGGGCCCTACGAGCGTTACGACGAGAACCGCGAGCCGCACAACCACGTGATGCGCAAGCACCGCGACGCGGCCTACGCGATCGACGACGAGCTCTCCCCCGACGCCGACCTGCTGACCGCGTCGCGCCGGGCCTGGGACGAGGCGGTCGAGGTGGGCGAGGACAACGGCTACCGCAACGCGCAGGCCACGGTGCTCGCCCCCACCGGGACGATCTCCTTCCTCATGGACTGCGACACCACCGGGATCGAGCCGGACTTCTCGCTGGTCAAGTTCAAGGAGCTGGTGGGCGGCGGGCAGATGACGATCGTCAACCGCACGGTGCCGCTGGCGCTGGAGACGCTGGGCTATGCGCAGCCGGACATCGAGGCGATCGAGGCCCACCTGGCGGCGAACGCAACCGTGGTCGGCGCGCCCGGCCTGAGCGACGAGCACCTGCCGGTGTTCGACGTGGCGGTGGGCCAGCGGGCCATCTCCCCGCACGGCCACATCAAGATGATGGCCGCGGCGCAGCCCTTCATCTCGGGCGCGATCTCGAAGACGGTGAACCTGCCCGAGTCGGTGTCGGTGGAGGACGTGGCCGGCATCTACAGCGAGGGCTGGAAGCTCGGCCTGAAGGCGCTGGCCATCTACCGCGACGGGTCGAAGACCGCCCAGGCGCTCAAGACCGATGCCGGCGACAAGAAGGACGCCGAGGCCGAGGCCGCCGCGGCGGCGCCGGTCGAGGAGCCGCGCCCGGTGCGGCGGCGGATGCCGCGCGAGCGCCAGTCGATCACCCACAAGTTCTCCATCGCCGGCCACGAGGGCTACATCACGGCGGGCATGTACGACGACGGCTCGGTGGGCGAGATCTTCCTCACCGACGTGGGCAAGGAGGGCTCGACGCTGCGCGGGATGATGAACGCGTTCGCCACCTCGATCTCGATCGGCCTGCAGTACGGCGTGCCGCTGGAGACGCTGGTGCGCAAGTTCAGCTACATGCGCTTCGAGCCGGAGGGGATCACGGGCAACCCGGAGATCCCGTTCGCCAAGTCGCTGCCCGACTACATCATGCGCTGGCTGGCCTCCCGCTTCGGCGACGCCGACCTGCAGGAGGAGCTGGGCATCCTCACGCCGGAGGTGAGGGCCCGCAAGGCGTCGCAGGAGGCGCTGATGCGCGACGACACCGCCGGGCCGCCCGAGCCGAGCAATGGTGGCAACGGGGGGAGCACCAAGCCGCAGCCCGCGGCCGCCTCGCTCACCGACGAGCCGCCGCCCGTGCCGGCCAAGCTGGCCGGCCTGGACCTGGGCCCGGCCTGCGCGCAGTGCGGCGGCATGATGCAGCGCACCGGCTCGTGCTACACCTGCTCGAGCTGCGGGAACAACACCGGCTGCGGCTGAGTGTCGACGTTCAGTCGAATGTCATCGCTTGATCACGCGATGTCAGTGGATGATCCAGGCTCAGGCGCCGACTCGTCAAGTTTGCGTGTTCGGCGAGAAGATGGACTTCCCGAATGGGCCCTGCGGCTCTGCCGAGAGACTGCTGGCACAGCCACCATGCGCCGTTGGCTCCAGTTGCCCGTACCACCCGCCAGAAGGAGCGACAAGTGATGCAGTTCTTCTTGACCGTGCCCCACGACTCGGCCGAGGAGCCGACTATGGCGTCGATGGACCCGGCCGAACTAGAGGCCGCGCTGGCCGCCGTCGAGGAGTTCAACAACGATCTACACAAGTCCGGGGCGTTTCGCTTCGCCGGGGGCCTGCACCCGCCTTCGTCGGCCAAGACCGTCGACGCCACGAGCGGCGAGCCCGTGGTGGTCGACGGACCGTTCGTTGAGGCGCCGGAGTACGTCGGCGGCTTCTGGGTGATCGAGGCCGCAGACCAAGATGCCGCGGTCCGGTGGGCGACGCAAGCGTCGAAGGCACTGGGTGGCCGCATCGAGGTGCGCGCCTTTCAGGACCCGCAGGACGCCTGATCGAACGCAGATCGCCGGCAGCCCTGCCCGGCGCTGCGGAGTTCCCAAGGCTCGCCCGGCTCGCGACCTGGTGTCGCACGCGGACCGCTACCGAAGCTCCACCGAACCGGCCGCCGGGCCTTCGCCATCAACCTCGCGAGGCGCACGCGCTGACCGTGTACGAGATCGCCCACCGCCGGCTGCATAGCTGAGGAGCGTTGCGAGCTGCGGCGGACGACTTGTCCGCGGCAGCCAGTCGGGAAGTCCATCTTCTGACCGAACACGCAAACTTGACGGATCGGCGCCTGAGTCTGGATCATCCACTGACATCAGATGATCATGTTGTGACATTCAGCTGAACACCCACAGGTGAGCGAGCTGGCCGGCGCTGCCCGCGGTCCAGCCGCCCGGGCGACCCGGCCTAATCCGTCCCCCCGACGTCCAACTTGACCTCGCCCGAGTCGGCGTCTTCGATCTCGATCCGCTCGTGGTCGTCCCCGACCGCGCCACCCTCGATCACGATCTCGAGCAAGCCGTCCTCCACGACGGCGGTGATCCGGTCGCCCACCGCAGTGTCGGGCAGAGTGATGATCCGGCGGAACGGGCCGTACCGGCGCTCGCGCACGTAGTAGGAGGAATCGCCGGCGTCGGGCGCGCCCGCGCGCTCGCCCGAGATCCAGAGCTGCCCGTTGGAGAGCGAGACGTCTACATCGCTCCTGGGGACGCCGGCCAGCTCGCAGCGAATCACCAGGTCGTCGCCGTCGACGAAGATGTCGATTGCCGGAACCCATGCCCCGGCCGCAGTGGAGCGATCCTGGGCCGGTTCGGCATGGCTGACGTGCTCGCGCATCCGCCCCATCTCCGCGAACACGTCGTAGATCCCGCGGAATGAGCTGTGCTGGTTGTCGGCCATCGGCTCGCCTCTCTCCCGGTCAGGACCTGCCCGCCACCGTGGGCGGCGTCGACACCGGCGGGCGCGGGGTCGTCTCGGATGCCCTGCCCGTGGGCTCGGGACGGAGGACCGGGGCAACGTCGGCGGCCAGCCCCTTGAACAGGGAGATGCACAGGCCGATCATCACCAGCGTGAACGGCGCGGCGGCGATGATCGCCGCCTGCTGGAGCGCCGACAGGCCATTGGCGAGCAGCAGAATCGCTGCCGCCGCGCCGGTGGAGACTCCCCAGAGCACCGTGACCGCGCGCCTCGGCGTCAGGCTCCCGTGGGAGGAGAGCATGCCCATCACAAGCGAAGCGGCGTCCGCTCCGCTGATGAAGAACAGGGCGACCAGGATGATCACCACGAACGACGTGATGCCCGAGAGGGGAAACTGCTCGAGGGTGCTGAACAGGGCGACCTCGGGCGTGCCGACGATCTCACCCAGATTGGCCGTGCCGCTGAGCTGCAGGTCGATCGCGGCTCCGCCGAACACGGCGAACCAGACGAAGCTCACTCCGCTCGGGATGAGCAGGACGCCGACGACGAACTCGCGAATCGTGCGTCCCTTCGAGATGCGGGCAATGAAGGTGCCCACGAACGGCGCCCACGAGATCCACCACGCCCAGTAGAAGATGGTCCAAGTCGAGAGCCACTCGGCGTCGCCGAAGGCACCCGTCCGGAAGCTCGCTGGGACGATCGTCGTGAGGTAGCCGCCGATCGACTCGACGAGCGTCTCGAACTGGAACACGGTGGGGCCGACCACCAGCAGGAAGAGCAGCAGCGCGATGGCGAGCACCATGTTCGTGTTGCTCAGCCACTGGATGCCGCGGTGAACGCCGGAGACCGCGGACAGGACGAAGGCGAGCGTGAGCAAGGCGATGATCGCGACCGCGATGCCGTCGGACGGCTCCACGCCCCAGAGGAAATCGAGTCCGCTGTTGATCTGGAGCGCCCCCAGCCCGAGCGACGTCGCGCTGCCGAACAGCGTCGCGAAGATCGCGAGGGTGTCGATCGACTTGCCGATCGGGCCGTGTATGCGGTCGCCCAGCAGCGGATAGAAAGCGGAGCTGATCAGGTTCGGCAGGCCGCGCCGGAAGGTGAAGTAGGCGAGCGCGAGGCCGACGATCGCGTAGATGGCCCATGGATGCAGAGCCCAGTGGAAGTACGACAGGGACATGGCCTGCTGGGCCGCCGCCTCGGATCCCGCCCGCGCCGTCCCCGCCGGGGGGGCGGTCAGATGGGTGATGGGCTCGGCGACCGCGAAGAACATCAGCCCGATGCCCATGCCGGCGCTGAACATCATCGCGATCCAGGACACGGTGCGGAACTCGGGCCGGTCGTCGTCCTCTCCCAGGCGCACGCGGCCGAAGCGGCTGAAGGCCAGGACGCCGGCAAAGACAAGGAAGGCCGCCGTGGACAGCACGAACAGCCAGCCGAAGGTCGCGATAATCCAGCTCAGGACGTCGTCGGCGACCGTCGCGACACCGTCCGAGTCGAGCACCCCCCAGAGCACGAAAGCGGTCGAGATGGCCGCGGCGATTCCGAAGACCCAAGGGTCGATCCGAGCGCTCTGCGGGGGGTTGGAGGAGTTCTCCACGCCTTTACCTACCTCCAGGGGTGATATATCAGTCTTCGGAGGGCGTTCTATCAGTCGTCGTGGGCGGAGTCAACGATCGATGTCGAAGGCGCTCGTGGGACCGGGCCCGGCCCCGCCCCACGGGCTGAAGCTCAAATGCGCGACGACCCTCCCGGGCCGCCCGTGCCGGCCAAGCTGGCCGGCCTGGATCTGGCCCGGCCTGCGCCCAGTGCGGCGGGATGATGCAGCGCACCGGCTCGTGCAACACCTGCTCGAGCTGCGGGAACAACACCGGCTGCGGCTGAGGGAGCCCTATTCGAAGCCGATCTTCGACCCCAGCGCCGTATGTAGAGCGTTCCGCACTTCGGACAACCGGGCGTTTGGTGACAGCTGCCGTCGCCAGCCGTCACCGGGCATCCACACCCAACGCAGGCCCTGTCCGTCGGTCATCCAGAGCTCCAGCGTGGCGAGACACATGCCGCGCTTGAGCCGAGCCCGGTTCACCTGGTCCCAATCGAACAGGCGGCTCCCGGGCCGAGCGACGAGATCGTCGAAGAGCAACTCGCCTACTGCGGAGCGCAGACGCCCGTACGCGTCCATTCGCTCCCCGGTGGTGCGCGCCGTGGTTTTTCTCCCCGCCCGCACCTCTCTGCCTGTAGTGGGGTCAGACAGAAAGCCCCCGTCGTAGAGGAACAGATCGCCGCCGCTCCAGTGCCAGATGTGCTCGCCCGCTCCGACAATGGCGGCTCGCAGCTCACCGGGTTTGTCGACAACGCTTCCGGCTGAGGCGGATCCGGATCGCACGTTCATCGGCTCGTCAGCGGAGCAGGTCGCGGGCCAAGAAGGGCCCGACGCGCAACTGCGCACGGGCCTGAAGGCGCGAGGCCTGTCGTGCCGCGGTTGCCGACGCGACCACAGCGCTGAAGAGATCCAGGCTGAAACGGGCGCGAACGCGGCGGCCACCCAGACGTCCCCGTACGGTCGGCCCGCGCACCTGGAGCACTCCGTCCGGCGTAGCCGGCCCGCCGAGGCGGAGACGCCCGCGCAGCCTGCGCGCGCTGTCGAAACGACGAATGGTCCCGCTCACGCGGACCCCCGGCACGAATGAGTAGCCGCTGAGCCGAACCTGCTCTCTAAAGATCGAGTAGTGCAGGCTCCCGGCGCGGAGGCCTCCGGCCCTGATCACGGCCCGGAGCGAGAAGAGCTCGATCTGATCCCACCAGATCGTGTGCGCGGCGTCGTAGACCGTGAGCTGAAGCGCCCGCAGGGCCCGTCCCCGGCGGCCGGGCACCGTTCTAACCGGCCTCAGCTCCCGCAGGGAGAGCGGTACGACATCGGAGGGAGGGTCCAACCGGAAACCCACGCGAGGGCAGGCGGCGGGGACGCTCCGGCCGCTGAAGAACCGTTGGAGTGCCCGAAGCGCGCAGGTGTCGTCCTCGGACAGGATGGCGACGTGGCCCGTGGCCTCCTGCACGAGCAGCCGCGCGGACGGGAATCGCGCAGCCACACGGCGTGCGCTCTCGACAGGCGTGCGCAGGTCATCCTCCCCCTCGAGCAGAAGGGCGGGCACATCCGGGGCTGGGCCGTCGGTGAGCTTCGGCGGCGAAGCCGAGGCCGGCCATCGCTCACAAAGAGTCAGCAGATCGCTGTCGAGCGCTGTGAGCCGGTCGAACGGTCTGAATACCGAGGCGGGTAGCGAGTTCAAAATCTGACCTGCCTGGCGGCGGCGGTTCTCAAAGGGAGCCCCGCGCACCCAGGGCAGCTGTGCCTCCTCGCAGGTGGTGGCGACGTTGGTCGCGACGCTTAGAAGCCGGGGCGGCAGCTGCAGCCCTTCGAGTACGGGCTGTGCGCGGCGCTGAAGGCGCAGGAAAGGGGCAGGGTCGTCTCGCAGAGCGGAGCGGACGGCGGCCGGGAACGGCGTGCGGAGACCCCCGAGAATGTCGCCGGCCAGCAGCAGTGCGAGCAGGTCGCGCCGGCCTAGACTCGCGCGCCGGCGCTTCCCCCGGGCGGTCATCACGGTGCCGCGCAGAGGCCCGGTAGACAGCCTCGCGACGAGCTGCTCAAGGTCCGCGGCCGGATCGGCCGAGATCTGCCGGCAGCCGCCGCCTCGGCAAAGCGCCCGCAGGATACGTGGAGTCGCCGCGAACGAGTCCAGGTTCAGCGCGCTCGGTCCCCCCGGCTCCACCACCGAGTCCAGCGCGAGCCGCTCCACGCGCTGCGGGTACTTCAGCGCGTAGGCGACAACGACCTTGGTGCCGTACGAGAGGCCGAACAGAGCGATCCGCTCGGCGCCAATGGCGCGCCGCACCGCCTCGATGTCCTCCACCGATTCCCGCGTCGTGTATGACGCGGATGCTGCGCCGAGCCGGTGCGCGCAATCCGCGACGGCGGCGCCGATATCGCGAACCCGGGTGCGCTCGAGGGTTGGGCAGCGAAGCAAGCCCGAGCGACCCGTGCCACGCTGGTCAAACACGATCAGGTCGCGACGGCGAAGCGCGGCGCGAAGCAGGCCCGCGTATAGACCGGCGCCCGCCGTCGCCGACTCTCCCGGCCCGCCCGCCAGCACGAGCAGCGGAGGCCGTCGGGCCCGTCGGGCCCGATGGCGCTTGATCAGCAGGGAAACCTCGCCGGGCACAGTTCCGGATCGGTCGAGCGGTACCGCCAGCCGCGTGCATCCGAAGCCGCCCCCGCAGCGCTCGAAACCCAGTGCGGCGTCAGCGGGTGCCGCACTCAGCAGCAGAACGCCCGCCACCACGCCGGTCGCGGCCACGAGCCTCGGGAATCGAAGGCACAGCGTGCCTTCCTGGCCACTTGATTGCGCCGGCCGAGTCGTAGGCTCGATCTTCCCTCCAAACCCCTTGCCGCTCGCGCGACTCCGTGGCGCGGATGCGAAAGCCGCCGGCAAGCGAGCCATCTACTCGTCAGGCGAGAGGGCCAGCAACCGCCTGCATCGACTGTACGCCCGTTTCCGCCGCCACGCCATCCCTCGCCGACCTCGGAGCCCAGCGCTTAGGCCAGCGCCCGGGGCCTCGGGTCGGCCACCACCAGCGGGAGCTTCCCCCCTGCTCCCCTCGAGCGAGCTCATCTCGTTGGGTATCCGGACCGATCCGCAACAGATCGACGAGCTCAAGCGTGCGCTGGGAACGAGCGACCTCGAGCGCCAGGTCGAGCAAATCGTCCCCGCTGATCCGAGCCCCGCGCTGAACGGGCTGGAGGAGGCCTTCATGGCGGGCTTCGGCCTCGTCATGGCGCTCAGCGCGGTGGTGTTCGCGCTGGCGCTTCTCGTGGCCGCCGTGGGGCTCCGGCCCGAGCCCGGTCGCCGGCCCGCGCGGAGGCCGATCCTGCCGCACCGCACGCGCGACGCCCATCAGCGGCTGCCCGGGAGGTTGGAGGGCTGACCGCCGGGGCGGAGGGCTACATCAGAAAGGCGGCGGTTCCTCATCCGGGGCCGGTGCCGGGACCTCGACCCACACCGAGGCCGGTGCGCTGGGCCGGCTGGCGGCGTCGATGGACACCACCGTCACGCAGTAGCGGTCGCCCGGAACGGAGTCGACGTACTGCTCGTCGGTTTGGATCCCCCCAACGCCGACGGTCCAGGCGTAGTTGGGGCTGGGGCCGTTCTGCGAGGCGTCGCTGCGGCAGGCGTTCTTGGCGACGACGGCCTTCCAACTCCAGCCGAACCCGCCGAGGAACGACGGCAGGCTGGCGTTCGGGCCACGTCGAAAGCTGATCTTGACGGTGCCGAATTCGTCCGCTGCCGCGGCCAGGCCGGTGACGGGCGGAGCGGCGGAGTACAGCGGGCAGCCGGCGGGTGAGCGGGCCTTGCGCGCCCGGCCTCCATAGATCGCGACCGCGCCGCGGACGTCGTCGGGCTCAAGGATGCGGCAGCGCCACTCCCAGGGACGGTCCAGAGAACAACCGGCACCGCCGGTTCGGCCGGCGGAGGTGTTCATCGTGGCGCAGCGGCGGTCTTCATGGTTGAGACCGAGGATGTGGCCGAACTCGTGTGCGGCGACGATGGTCATGCTGTAGCGGTCGGTGCACTCGCGACCGGACTTGGCCAGCCGCATCCTCGAGGCCCGTAGAAGGCGGCCGCTGGCGATCCTGGCATCGCCGCCGCAGGGCAGGTTGTACGGGACGACGCGCACCTTCGCCCGAGACCTGGACACCTCCTTGAGGGAGATGCGCACTCCGCTCCGGTTCCACGCCTGGGCGGCCGCCCTGACGGCGCCGCGGTGTGCCGGCATGGTGGTGTGGTAGGTCAGCGGGCCGGCGAAGCGGTGCCCGAGCTTCCTGTAGGCGTCCGCGGGCGCCGGCGCGGCAACGATGCCGACCAGTGCGATGAGCGCCGCGGCGCATGCCTGTAAGCACCTCCGGCCGGCCCGGCGCTCAGTGTGTGGCCCCATGCGATGGCTTCTCCTCGGTTGCTCCGCCGGGGCCCCTGCCGCGACAGTCGTTGTGGTGTCAACGAGCCTGAGACCGGTTGGCTTTCGCCGAGTCAGTCCAGGTCCAGGCCCTCCAGCGCCACCGTCGCGTCCCCGTACTCCTCCGGCGGCACCCTCAGCGCAATGTCCCCCCGCCGAAACTCGTCCAGCGGCTCGTCCGCCGTGAGCTCGGCACCGAAGCCGAACTCCCTCAGGCGGTCGCGGAAGGCCCGGGCGGTCTCGAGGTCCTCGAAGTCGGCGACCACCTCCCAGTCGTCGAAGCGAAGGTCGCCCACGTGGAGGACGCGACCGCGCGGGCGGCGGCGGAAAAGGCTCACGGTCGCCCTACGCGACCAGCTCGGCGGCCCGCACGGTCTCGTCGTAGAGGGCGAGGATCCGGCCGATGTTCGCCTCGATCGTCAGGCCGTGACGGGCGGCCGCCACCCGGCCGCGGAGGGCGGCCAGATCGACCGCGCGCAGCCGTGCGCCGAGCCCCTCGATGCCGTCGAGGCTGAGGCCCAGGCCCTCTCGTTCGAGGAGGCCCGCCAGAGCGCGATGGTCGAAGGTCAACACGGGCAGTCCCGCCGCCACGTATTCGAAGGCCTTGTTGGGCAGCGCCGTGTCGAGATGTGCGGCGTTCAGCCGGGCGTTGAAGCCGGCCCAGCCGAAGTCGTAGCCGGGCAGCCTGCGCATCAGCTCGGCAGGAGGCAGCGTCCGGTGCAGCCGCAGGCCGGGCAGCGAATCGGCCAGGCGGCGGTAGGCCGGCTCGTCCCGGGTGGTGTAGACGTCGAGGGTCAGGCCCTCGGCCACGATCGCGGCGAAGATCTCCCGCAGGTCGTAGTGGCCGCCGCTGCAAGACAGGGTGCCCTGGTAGACGAGCCGGGGCGGCTCCGCTGCGGGTCGCGCCGGCGGCGGCAGGGCGGGCAGGTCGCGGGCGAGGGCGTAGTTCGGGAACACGCGCGTCAGGGTGGGCAGCTCGTAGCGGGCGGCGAGCTCGGACAGCAGCTCGTCGGAGACCGTGATCAGCGCGGCGCTGCCCTCGCAGGCCGCCCGCTCGAGCAGCTCCGGTTCGCCCGCGTCGGGAAAGCCGTCCTCGTAGGGCGTGTGGCGCAGGCTGTGCATGTCGTGCACGTCGTGGATCACGGGCACGGCGCCGCCGGTGATCTCGAGGGCCAGGACGGTGAGCAGGTCGGGCAGGTTGTGGGAATGGATGAGGTCGGGCTCCCAGTCGTCGATCACCTGCTGCAGGTCGGCGCCGAGGTCCGGGCCGATCCTCCACCAGTGGTCGAACAGCTCGTCGCCGCTGCCGTAGAACTCGCTCAGCGTGAGGCCGCGGTAGGCGAACCCGAGCTCCAGGTCGGCGCCGGCCGCACGGAAGCCGACCGCGTACTTCAGCGCGCGCATGCAAGGCTGCTGGTGCAGGAAGAGGACCCGCATCAGCGCCGGCTTCGGATCTGCTTGGCCGGGTTGCCGACCGCGACCGCGAAATCCTCCAGGTCGCGCGTGACCACGCTGCCGGCACCGACGACGCAGCCCTCCCCGATCTTCACCCCGGGCAGGACGATCGAGCCCATGCCGATCCAGCTGTTGCGCCCGATCTCCATCGGCCTGGCCTCCTCCCAGCCCTGCTCGACCACCGACCGCTCGGTGTCGTCGAAGTTGTGGTTGGCCGTGTGCAGCATGCAGTACGGCCCGATGTTCGCCCCGTCCCCGAACTTCAGCCCCCCGAAACCGTTGACGAAGCAGCTGAAGTTGAAGGTCACCCGGTCGCCCAGCTCGATGCGGTCACCGTTCAGCCAGACGATCTGGTCGAGGTAGAAGCAGCCTTCTCCGACCCGTTTCGCGTCGTGTTCGCGAAAGGGGATCACGCGCTTTGACAGATGGTTGATCATCATGGCGGCCTCCCACCGTGGTTGGAACGAGCACCTCTCCCCTTACCCGCCCGCGCCGTGCGCTCACGGCGGCACTGGCCGCGCTGCTGGCTCTGACGCTGGCTGGAAGCGCCGGCGGCGCGGCTCCGCGCTTCGTCAGGAACATCCCGACCGGAGAGACCGGCTGGTTCTCGTCGCCCGGGCTGGTCGATCTCAACCGCGACGGCCGCAAGGAGATCGTCGCGCCGTTCTACTCGACCTTCGTCTACAGCGCGAGGGGGCGCCTGCTGGGCAAGGGCACGGCCACGAGCGGCCGGGTCTACGCCCCGAGCGTGGTGGCCGACATGGACAACGACGGCCGCCCGGAGGTCGTGGTGGGCGGCAACGAGGGGACGGTGGCCGCCTACAACCTGCGTGACGGCGGGCTGCGGCTCAAGCCGGGCTGGCCGGCCTCGACCTGCAGCGGCGGGCAGTGCCCCGAGACGCGTGGCCTGGCCGCGGGCGACCTCGATCAAGACGGCCGGATCGAGGTGGTGGCCACGACGACGAACACCTCGCCGAGCGGATCGCAGGTCTTCGTCTTCGGCGCGTCGGGCGCCTCCGCGGCCGGCTGGCCGCGCTACAACACGGGCGCCGACGCCGGCTTCAACGGCGCCGGCAACAGCGGCTACGGCGCCTACGGCGAGAACGTCGGCATCGGCAACCTCGACAACGACCGGCAGCTCGAGGCCGTCGTCACCTTCGACAACCACCAGATCAACCTGTTCAACCACGACGGCACGTCGGTGCTCGCGTCGCCCTGGTACACCAACCGGCAGAGCGACTGGTTCGGCCGCCGGCTGGGCTGGGGGCAGTTCATTCGCTGGCTGAGCCCGCGGGTCGAGCGGGACCACTACCACCGGCACGTCGGCGACTGGCCGGACGTTCGCACGACCCCGTGGCTGCAGTGGACGGCGTCACCGCCGTCGGTGGCCGACCTCGACCGCGACGGGCGCAACGAGGTGATCGGCGTGCCAAACGTCGAGAAGAAGGAGCCCTACGAGACCCAGGCCTACGCCTTCATGGTCCTCGACGGGGCGCAGGGCAACGGCAGGAGATCCGCGCGCCGGCACAGAGGCTTCGGCCGGCTGCCGCTGACCGGTAAGCCGGCCGTCCGCCCCGACGGGGACTGGTATCCGCCCAGCGGCATCCCCGCCCCCACCATCGTGAACATCCGCGGCGACCGCCGGCCGGAGATCGTGGCCTCGGTGCCCGACGGCCGCGTGTACGCGATCGGCCCGACCGGCAGGCGGCTGTGGCGCCACGACTACGCCCGCGGAGCGGCGAAGACGTTCGCGTCGGAGGTCGTGGCCGCCGACCTCAACCGTGACGGCCGCCCCGAGCTCGTCTTCGGCACGTACGGCGCGGCCCCGCGCTCGGGCCGCCTGGTGGTGCTCTCGGCCCGAGGCAGGCGGCTACACGACATCCGCCTCCGAAACCAGGGCACGAACGGCAACGGGATCGGCGTGCCGGCCGCGCCCTCGATCGGCGACCTGAACCGCGACGGGCGGCTCGAGATCGTGGTCTCGACCTTCGACCACGGGATCGACGTCTACCGCGTCCCGCGCTCGCGGGCCAACCGGCTGCCCTGGCCCACCGGCCGCGGCAACCTCCTGCGCAGCGGGCGGCGTTAGGGCGCGAGCGGCCGCCAGGCCGGATTGGCCGAGGCCACGAAGGCGCCCTCGCTGCCGAACTGGCTGGGCGCCACCTGGCGGGCGGTGGTGCTGCCCAGCCGCCGGGCGAACACGCCCTGGTCGGCGCGGCCGTAGGCGGCTGAGCGCCCGTCCGGGGACCAGACCGGGCGGAAGACATCGGTCGCGGTGATCCGCACCCGGCGCAGCCCTCGCCCGTCGGCGTTGCACACGTACACGCTCCCGAACGGGTCGTCGAAGACGTTCCTCGGCGAGGGACGCACGAGCAGCAGCCGCCTCCCGTTCGGCGACCAGTCCGGAGCAACCCCCGACGTGACGAAACGGCGGCTCGTCCCGTCCGTCCGAGCGGCGTAGACGTTCCCGCTGCGCACGTAGGCGAGCGCGTTGCGCGACGACCATGCCGGTTCGGTGGCGTCGTTGATGATCAACTGCGCGTCGCCGCCGGCCAGGGAGCGGACGTAGATGTCGCTTCGGCCCCGCTCGTTGATCCCCGTGAACACGATGCGCCCGCCGCCAGGAGCGAACGCGGGGCTGCCGTCGTCGGTGCTGGCTGCCGGAAGGAGGGTCACCGGTCCGCCCGTGGCGGCGATGATGCCGATCTGCGTGCCCGCGTCGAAGACGATCCGCTGCCCGTCGGCGGAGTACGAGGGCTCCGCGTAGTCGGTGCCGGTGCAGTCCCCGCCGCTCGGCACGCCGTCGGTGAGCTCGCAGTCCAGCAGGATCCGCGCCGCGGCCGATCCAGGCGGGACGGCGAGGCGGGTGTTCTGGACCTGTGGCGCGGAGTCGCCGCTCGAGGTCTGCTGGTCCAAGGCGATCCCGCCGTTGCGGCCCGGAAAGGTCGCCTGCGCCGCCGGAGCGAGAGCCAGAAACACCAGCGCGAAAAGGAAGCTCAGCTTGGTCATCTGCGCCAGGAAACACCCCGGCGGTCCCGCAGTTGCGGCCGCGGAGCGCGAGCGGGTCAGTCGGCCTGGATGACCGAGAGCACGTTCCCGGACGGATCCTTGAACCAGGCGATCAGGGGACCCTCGCCGCGGAAGACGCCCTTGTCGTCCTGATCGAAGCCCTCGTAGCGCTCGAACTGCACGCCGCGCTCGGCCAGCTCGTCGACGACCGGCTCGATGTCCTGCACCTCGAAGTTCAGGACCGTGTAGCTGGCCGCCGTGGCGTCGGGCTGGGGGTAGAGGAGCGTGTCGCGTCCGCCGGCGAGGTGCAGCCACATCAGGTCGGCTTCCTGGGACGTCCTGACGCCGAGCTTCCCCTCGTAGAACTCCTTTGCTTCCTCGAGATCGTGTACGGCGATGCCGCTGTAGGCCTTCGTATCGGTGAGCATGAACGTAATGACTACAGATCTCTCCGAAACGCATCGGTCTAGGGTGGGGCGGCGATGAAGCTCGACTCCTTCGACCGCACGCCGCTCCTCTTCGGACCGTCGCCGATCCACCCCCTGGACCGGCTCTCCGACCACCTCGGCGGGGCGCTGCTCTGGGCCAAGCGCGACGACTGCAACAGCGGGCTGGCCTACGGAGGGAACAAGACGCGCAAGCTCGAGTACCTGGCCGCCGACGCCCTGGCCCAGGGCTGCGACACGCTGGTCTCGATCGGAGGCGTCCAGTCCAACCACACACGCCAGGTGGCCGCGGTGGCCGCCCACCTGGGGCTGAAGGCGGTGCTGGTCCAGGAGAGCTGGGTCGATTGGCCCGACGTGGTCTACGACCGCGTGGGCAACATCCAGCTCAGCCGGCTGATGGGCGCCGACGTGCGGCTGGTCGACGCCGGGTTCGGCATCGGCTTCAAGCAGAGCTGGGAGCAGGCCATCGCCGACATCGAGGCCGCTGGCGGCACGCCCTACCGGATTCCCGCCGGGGCCTCGGACCATCCGGCTCGGCGGCCTCGGCTTCGCTCGCTGGGCCCAGGAGGTGGCCGACCAGGAGCGCGAGCTCGGCGTCTTCTTCGACACGATCATCGTCTGCTCGGTCACCGGCAGCACGCACGCGGGCATGATCGCGGGCTTCGCCGCTCAGGAGGGGGAGCGCCGGGTGATCGGTATCGACGGGTCGGCCCGGCCGGAGGAGACCCACGAGCAGGTGGCCCGCATCGCGCGGGCCACCGCCGAGCTGATCGAGGTCGGCCGCGAGCTGCGCGACCACGAGATCGTCCTCGACGACCGCTACCACGCGGGCACCTACGGCATCCCGGACGACGGGACCCTGGCGGCCATGCGCACGGCGGCGAGCCTCGAGGGCATGATCACCGACCCGGTGTACGAGGGGAAGTCGATGGCCGGGATGATCGACCTGGTGGCGCGCGGTGAGATCGAGCGCGGCTCGAACGTGCTCTACGCCCACCTCGGCGGCCAGCCCGCGCTGAGCGCCTACGCCGGGCTGGTCCGATGAGCCCGCGCGTCTCCTCCGCGGACGGAACCTCGCTGGCGTTCGACCGCCTGGGCGAGGGCCCGCCGATCGTCCTGGTGACGGGAGCGCTGGCCAGCCGGGCGCTGATGCGTCCGACCGCCGAGGCGCTGGCCGCCCATCTGACGGTGATCAACTACGACCGCCGCGGTCGCGGGGACAGCGGCGACACGACGCCGTACGCGATCGAGCGCGAGATCGAGGACCTCGAGGCGCTCATCGCCGAGGCCGGCGGCAGCGCCTCCCTCTATGGCCATTCCTCCGGCGCCGGTCTCGCCCTCCACGCCACCGCCGCCGGCCTGCCCGTGGACCGGCTGATCCTGCACGACGCGCCCTACGGCACCGACGACGAGCGGGCCGGCGCACGAGCCTACGGCGAACGGCTCAGGGCGCTGCTGGCCGAGGGCCGTAACGGAGACGCGGTCGAGGCCTTCTTGACGCTCGTGGGGCTGCCGACGGAGGCCGTCGCGGGCATGCGCGAGGGCCCGTCGTGGCCCGGCCTGGAGCGCGTGGCGCCCACGCTGGCCTACGACTCCGAGATCATGGGTGACGTGAGCCGAGGCGGCGTCATGCCGGTCGCTGAGCTGAAGGCGATCACTGCGCCCACCCTCGTCCTTACCGGCGGGGCCGACTACCCCTGGATGATCGAGCGGGGGGCGGAGATGGCCGCCACCCTGCCGGACGGGCAGCACAAGGTGCTCGAGGGCCAGACGCACGCGGCCGACCCCGAGGTGGTGGCCCCGGCGGTGGCGGCCTTCGTCAAGGGCTAAACGAAGATGTCCAGCGGCAGGAGCGCGGTGACCAGGAAGTTGGGCACGTCCACCGTCTGGCTGATCCGCAGGTCCACGGCGCAGCTGCACAGCGCGTAGGCCTCCTGCGGATCGAACCCGCGCGTGCCGAGGTAGTCGATCATGTTGAGCAGCGCGTTGCGGGCGGCCAGGGTGGCGTCCTCGCTCTCGTTCTCGCCCTCCCGGCTCACGCAGATGCCCGTGGTGGCGTAGAAGCGCCGCGGCGCGGCGAGCTCCGGCGACGCGAAGTAGTCGTCGCGGAAGAACTGGAGGTCGCGGATGCCGCGTTGCTTCGCCTCGCCCTTGCGCAGGTTGAAGCGCAGGCGGGCCCGCGAGCGCATCTCGATCGCGGTGCCGCAGGCCTCGCAGTCGCCCTGCGCGTAGTGCACGTCCCCGGTCGACACCAGCGCGCCCTCGGCGTAGACCGGCAGCAGCATGGTCACACCCGGGGTGGTCTGCTTGATGTCGGTGTTGCCGGCGGTCTCGCGTGGCGGGACGGTGCGCAGCCCTTCGCTCGCCACCGAGCCGCCGGCGGGCACGGCGCCCTCGGCGTCCGGCGGCAGGGCCAGGCCCCCGCGATCGGCGACCGCCGCCTCCCTCTTGGTGGCGGCCGTGCGCAGCTCGGCGCTGGGCGCCAGGCCGAAGGTGCCGAGGAACGGGTGGCAGGGAATGCGCACGCCCGGCAGCTGCTCGGACTCCGCGTAGTCCTTGCCGTGCAGCTGCCAGTGGACGATGTGAGGGTCGGGAAAGTCGTCGCGCAGGAAGCCAAAACCGGGAGCCTGGAGGGTGTATCCCCACGAGTCCCAAGGATCCGGCTCGATCTCGAGGAGCTCGGCCTCGAGCAGGTCCCCGGGCTCCGCGCCCTTGACGAACACCGGACCGGTGAGCGGGTGCACCGGGCCAAGGTCCGCGCCGGCCACGTCCTGCGCGGACGATCCCGGATGAATCTGGCCGTCGAAGGCGTCGCGCGTCTCGTAGACCACCGTCTCCCCGGGCTCGACCTCCAGCACAGGCTCGATGGCCTCGTGCCAGCGGTTGTGCCCGGTCTCCGGCTGGTCGGCCAGGGCCTGCGACGGGTCGATCGCGATGACGTGCTCGGTGGGCATCGGGGGACCCTACCCCGCCCCGCCCCGCCCGGATGGGGCGGCTACTACACCCGGCCTAACGTCATGCAGAACCTGACGCCACCACAGTGCATGAGGTTCGGCGCGTTGTGCAGCAACAACCTCATGCGGAACGCCTGGCACTTCGCTGGCATGAGGTTTTGGTCGCGCTCGGGCCTCCACGCCGGCGAAACCGCCAAACTCGAGGACGGGTGTACTAACTCTGCAGGCAGGTCGCGTGGGCGACGAACCTGGCCGGGTTGGCCGCTCCGCCACCGCCGTCGAAGGCGCCCTGCACGATCGCCGCGTCCCGCACCCCGCCTTCATTGCCGCGGACGATCTCGACGTCCGAGGTCATCCGCTCGGCGTGCTCGTTGGTGTCGGTCCAGTCGATCGACACGCCGAGCAGGTCCTCGTCGGCGAAGAGGCACTCCACGCGAGCGGTGCCGGTGCCGTAGGCCCCGTCGTGCTCGACGCCGTCCTCGACCTCCACCTCGTCCGACTCGTGCTCGTGGACCTCGTCGAGCTCGTTGGCACCGACGCCGTCCACGACGAGCGCGTCCTTGCCGACGCTGTCGGTTCCGATCTCCGAGCCGCCCACGGCGTTCGCGGCGATCTCGGGCGCGCCCACGGCGTCGAGCCGGATCTCGGGGCCGGCCACGCCGTCGGTGGCGATCTCCGACCCGCCGACCGCGTCCGGCTTGATCTCGGGGCTGCCCACGCCATCGGCGGCGATCTCGGGCTGGCGCACCGCGTCCAGGGCGATCTCCGGGCTGGCGACGCCGTCGGTGGCGATCTCCGAGCGGCCGGCCGAGTTCCGGTCCAGATCGATCGCCGCAAGCCCGCCGCCGCTCCTGTCGTCATCGCGCACGTCGGCCGAGCGGACGCCGTTGGTGTCGGAGATGTCCTTCGACCTCACCTCGCCGTTGACGATGTCGTCGCTGAACACCGTGCCGGTGGCCGGAAGCGCCACGGCGGTGCCGCTGAGGGCGACGAAGAGGGCCAGATAACCGACGATGTTCGAGCGCAGGTGATTTCGGACCATGCCTCCAGTGGACGCCCCCGGGGCTGGAATTATTCGCGCGTCAGTCGTTGGCCTCCTCGAAGTAGTGCCGGTTCCGATAGCGAGCCACCCGCCTGCCGATGCGGGCGCCGTCCTCGTCGGCCAGCCGGAAGTGGATTCCCGACCAGACGCGAGCGTCAACCACTTCCTGGACCGCCTGGGAGAACCTTTTGAAGCTCCGCGTGGTCTTGGAGTTCACGCCCAGCGCGCTGAATCGAACCCGGTCGGTTCCGAAGAAGTCCGCCATCGTCTCGGCCATCGCGCTGCTGACGGCGGAGAGGCCGGAGGGCTGGTCGGGATAGGACGGGTTGGCGAGCAACGGGAGCCAGCCGGCGTCCGCCTCGGTGGCTGCGTTTCCATCGTGCTCGGCCTCGCGGATGGCCGTGATCGGCCGCCAGAACAGCCACCTGGCCTTGTCGTCCCAGGTAGCGATGAGGGAGTCGGCCCCGGTCAGGTACTGCATTGCGAACAGCCGGGACGTGTCGGCGATCCCGAGGCCGTAGCGATCCGTGAGATCACGGGCGACCCGCGTCCAGATCGCCGGACCCTCCGACCAGAACAGCGCCGCGTCGGTCTGGTCCGCGGACCTGGTAGCGCTCGTCAGCGAGCCGATCTCCTTGACCTCTTGGAACTCGCGCGCGTATCTGCGGCTGTCGAGGGCGTGCGGGCCGTCGGTACGGAACTGCGAGGCGCTCTCGAGCAGGAACGGCTCGACCTGCCCGACCCAAGCGTTCGGGTCGTTCCCAAAGGCCGGGGGCACAGGCCGCCATTGACCCGGCTCGGTGCCGACAGGGAAGCGGTACGGCCCGAAGCGGCCGTCGCCGGTACGGACGCCGATCATGGTGGCTGCGGCAATCTCGCCCGTGGCGATCCCACCGCTCTTTCGCCGGCCATCGGGGATCGCCGCCAGCGACGTCGCGTAGTGGGCGTCGAGCGTCGGCTGCTGCGTGGGGACGATGTTGAGGAGCACCCGGTACGCCGCGGTCGCCGCCGCCGCGTCCTTCGAGTACCAGCGTCGGGCCCGTGGACGGCTCAGATAGGGCTCATAGCGACGGTCGATCGCGTTCACCGCATCGAAGACCGCGCCGTGAACCATGGCCAGGTGGATCGTCGAGACCGTCGGGCCCTGACCAGCGGTCGTGATCAGCGCATTGGTGGCGTGAATGTTCCAGTCCGTCACCGTGTTGGCCCGGGCGGGCGCGGCGGCGGCAAGCAGTGCAACGGCGGCGAGCAGCAGAGCCGCGCCGCGCATGCGTGACGAAGACATGGGTTTCTCCTTCCGGTGGGCGCTAGGGAGAAAGCGAGAGGGTGTTCACTACCACCTCCTGATGCCCGACAGGGCAGAAACCGAGGGCCAGTAGAACGACTATCTACCTCTTGCTTCCGGCTGTCAAATAGCATCGGCGGCCGATGATCGAGCGGATTCAGGCGATGCCGGCGGGCACCCTCGGCTTCCGCGTCTCGGGGCGGATCCAGCGCGCCGACTACACCGACGTGCTCGAGCCCGCGCTCAGGGATGCGGTCGACCAGGGAGCGGAGCTCCGCAGCCTCTATGTGATCGACCGGCTGGAGAGGATGGACCCGGGCGCGCTGTGGGAGGACGCCAAGACCGGCGTGGACGTGACCATCGCCCGTCGCGCCGCCTGGCGGCGCACCGCGATCCTCACCGACCAGGGCTGGCTGGCCGACGCCGCCCGGCTCTTCGGCTGGATGGTGCCCGGCGAGTTCAGGGTCTTCCCGCTGGCCGAGCTCGACCAGGCCAAGGCCTGGGTGGCGGCGAAGGGCCTCACAGCGGCTCCGTGAGGTAGTGCTGCAGCACGGGGGCGATCGTCTCCGCCACCGTGTCCGCGTCCTGTGAGGCCAGCGGCTCGATCCCGACGACGTATCGCGCCATCACCAGCCCCACGATCTGCGATCCCATCAGGGACGCGCGCAGGGGAGCGGCGTCGTCGGCGAGATGCTCGGCTATCTCTCCCACCAGCTCGCGGCTGACCAGCTCTCGGACCAGACGGGCCGCCTCCGGCTCGGACGCCGCGGCGCGCACCAGACCGGTGATGCGCTCCCGGCCGGCCTCGGACTCGAGCACCCCGAGGAAGAACCGGGCGAGCCTCAGGCCCGCGGCGCTGGTGTCGCCGGCCAGCAGGCGCGGAAGGACCTCGGCCGGGTCGAAGGGCAGCTCGACCACGGTCACGAACAGCTGTTGCTTGGTGCCGTAGAAGTGAGAGACGAGGGTCGGGTCGACGCCGGCCTCCTGGGCGATGCTGCGCAGCGACGTGCGGTCGTAGCCGCGCTCCGAGAACTGGCGGCGCGCCGCCTCGAGGATCAGCGTCCGGGTGCCGCTGTCGCCCGCCCGGCGACCCGAGCGGCGGGCCGGGTTCGCCCGAGCGCTCACCCGCCACCTCGACAGGCTGAGAGCCGTCCTAATTCAGTATGTGTAGAATTCTGCACGTCTTGAAATCTATCGCGGAGCGCCGACCGATCGCACAGCAACCACCCCCACTCTCTCCCCGCCGTCGCCGACTGGTCCTCGGGGTGGTCGCGCTGGCCCTCATGATGGTGGTCTCGGCGGTCAGCGGCCTGAACGTCGCCCTGCCGGACCTGGCGCGCGACACCGGCGCCTCGCAGAGCGAGCTGCAATGGATCGTCGACGCCTACACGATGGTCTTCGCCGGGCTCCTGCTGGTGGCGGGCGCCGTCGGTGACCGCTTCGGCCGCAAGGGCATCCTGCTCGCCGGTCTCGTGGTGTTCGGCGTGGCCGCCGCCGCGGCGATCTTCGTCGACGAGCCGAGAACGCTGATCGGGCTGCGGGCGGCGATGGGCGTCGGGGCCGCGCTGGTGATGCCGACCACGCTGTCGATCATCACCACGTCCTTCCCACCGGAGGAGCGCGCCCAGGCGGTGGGGGTCTGGGTGGGCGTGGTGGGAGCCGGGGCGGTGATCGGGCTGCTGGGCTCGGGCCTGTTGCTCGAGTTCTTCGACTGGAGCTCCTTCTTCGGCCTCAACGTCGTCCTTGCGCTGCTCGGGGCGATCGGCACCGTCGCGGTCATCCCCTCCTCGCGCGACCCCCACTCGCCGCGTCTCGACGTCCCGGGCGGCCTGCTGTCGCTGGTCGCGGTCACCGGTCTCGTGTTCGGCATCATCGAGGGCCCGGAGCGGGGCTGGGGCGATCCGCTCGTGTTGACCGGTCTGATCGGCGGTGGCCTGGCGGTCGTCGCATTCGTCCTCTGGGAGCTGCGCGCGCCCCAGCCGCTGCTCGACCCGCGCCTGTTCCGGCTGCGGGGCTTCAGCACCGGGTCGCTGTCGCTCACGGTTCAGTTCTTCGCGGCCTTCGGCTTCTTCTTCATCGTCCTCCAGTACCTCCAGTTCGTGGCCGGCCTGTCGCCGCTCGAGGCGGCGCTGGCGATGCTGCCGCTGCCCGTGGTGCTCATCCCGCTCGCACGGAGAGCGCCGCTGATCGCCGAGCGCGTGGGGATCAACCGCACCGGAGCGGTCGGGCTGGCGCTGATCGCGGCAGGGCTGATCGTTCTCTCGTTCATCGGGGTGGACCTCAGCTACTGGCACTTCGTAATCGGCCTGGTCCTCTTCGCCGCCGGTATGGCGCTGTCCGGAACCCCGGCCACCACCGCGATCGTCTCCTCGCTCCCGCCGGCCAAGCAGGGCGTGGCCTCGGCGGTGAACGACGTCTCCCGCGAGTTCGGCAGCGCCATCGGCATCGCGCTCCTCGGCAGCGTGCTCAACGAGAGCTACCGGTCCGCCATCGAGGAGTCGACGGCCGGGCTCCCGGCGAGCGTCGCCGCCCGCGCGGAGGAGTCGATCGCAGCGGTCCAGCAGGCGCCGCTCGAGCGCTTCGGCGCCGCCGGCGCGCGGCTCGCGACCGAGGCCCAGCAGGCGTTCGTGGACGCCACCGGCAGCGCTCTGCTGGTGGCGGCGGGCGTTCTGCTCGTGACCGCGTTCTTCGTCGGCCTGCGGGCTCCACGAAGGGGAGAGCAGGCGGGCCCCGCCGTCGAGCGGGCGCAGGCCGTGCGTTAGCGCGGCCGGCTGCCCGGGTGGCGCTCGAGGCCGTCGTCGGGCACCGGTTCCCAGACGGCGGCGCTGGCCACGTGCGCGCGCCAGCTCGGGCGCACCCCGGGATCGCCGTCGAAGGCGGGAAGGCGGACGCTCATCTGGGTGGGGTCGCCGGGGTCACGGCTGAACAGGTGCGCCCCGCAGTTGCGGCAGAAGCACTTCTCGAAGCCGCCCTCGGGATGGCGCCAGGCCTGCACCAGCTCCTCGCCCTGGACGAGCCGGAAGGTGCGCCCGTCGATCCGGGCCTGCACGGACGAGCCCGACCCGGCACGGCGCTGGCAGCGGGTGCAGTGGCAGTAGCCGGCAGCGGTGGCCGGCTCGCTGAGCTCGAAGCGCACGCCTCCGCAGAGGCAGCCGCCGGTGACTGAGGGTTCGTCGGTCACAGCGGGATTTTCGCAGCCCCCAAGCGCAGGCCCAAGAACGAATGAGCGGCGGCAGTTCTCACGAAACCCCCCCGTTGGTCGCGGTATCGACAGGGGAGCGCAGAGCTGATGCATTTCAGGGTGAGACGGCCGCTGGCCGCGATGATGCTTGTGACGGCCACGATTGCGGTGCTTGCTGCCGCCGGGCCCGCCAGCGCGGCCATCACCCCAAGCCGAGACGCCGGCCTCATCGCCGGCGCCATCGGAGATCAGCTCGCGCCGGGAGTGATCAGTGGCGCCAGCTTTGCCGTCATCCCCCCGGCGCCCGGGCAGGTCACCCAGTGCACCGACGGCGAGGACAACGACGACGACGGGAAGATCGACACCGGCGCCGGCGGGGACCCCGGGTGTCCGACCGCGTCGGACAACCTGGAGCAGGAGGACGCGCCACCGGACTGCTCGGATGAAGTGGACAACGACGGCGACGGAAAGACCGACTTTGCCGGGAACGATGCCGGGTGTGAGGACGCCGGCGATCTCAGCGAGGAGTCGGAGGGCGCGTCCCTGGTCCCGGAATGCTCTGACGGGCAGGACAACGACTTCGACGGCAAGACCGACTTCGGAGCAGCCGCCGATCCCGGGTGCGCCGGCCTCTCGGACAACCGGGAGGAGGACGATCGCAAGCCGCAGTGCTCCGACGAACTCGACAACGACTTCGACGGCAAGACCGACTTTGTCGAAGCCGATCCCGGCTGCGACACGGCTCTGGACGACGAGGAGGATGATCTCTCCCCCAATCCTGAGCCCGAATGCTCGGACGGGTTCGACAACGACTTCGACGGCAAGACCGACTCGCCGGACGATGCGGGCTGCTCGGGCCTGGCAGATATCGAAGAGTCGTCCGAAGGTGAGCCGCTGCCCTCCGCGCCGGAGTGCAGCGACCTGAGCGACAACGATTTCGACGACAAGACCGACCTCGCCGATCCCGGCTGCTCGAACAGCTCCGATAATCAGGAGCTCGACGACGCCGGACCACAGTGCTCGGACGGCACCGACAACGACGGCGACAGCGATACCGATCTGGGTGACCCCGGCTGCGCCGGATCCGATGACAACGACGAGGGGTCCGACGGGCTGCCGCCGGGCGAGGATCCGAACCCGACGGCCATCGTCAACTCACCACTCGCCGGCCTGCCCTTCAGCGGCACGACCTGGGGCCTACTGAGCTCGGGCAAGAGCACTTTCGCGGACGACCCCAACACCGGAGGCAGCACCGGTCAGGGCAACGGCGGAGGCGGCGGCACCCACGGGCCCAGCTTCTACGACATGGTGACGTTGAAGGTCGACCTGCAGGTGCCGGCCAGCGCCAACTGCCTGTCAGTCGACTTCCGCTTCCTCTCGGAGGAGTACCCGGAGTACGTCGGAAGCTCCGTCAACGACGCTTTCATCGCCGAGCTGGACGTTTCCGACTTCTCGGCCGACGCCAGCCAGAGCAACAAGGTCATCGCGCCACGGAATTTCGCCTTCGACGGACAGGGCAACCCGATCAGCATCAACACCACCGGGGCCAGCGAGATGTCCGAGACAGAGGCCGCCGGCACGACCTACGACGGCGCCACCCCGCCGCTGCGGGCGTACACCCCGATCACAGCAGGAGCCCATTCGCTCTACCTGTCGATCTTCGACCAGGGCGATCCCATCTACGACTCGGCCGTCTTCCTGGACAACCTCGTGGTCTTCAGCGCGCCCGCGGGTGGCTGCCGCACCGGTGCGACCCCGGATCTGACGCCGCCGGACACGACCATCACGGCCGGGCCGACCGGCACGACCGGCGACGACACCCCGACCTTCGAGTTCACCTCGACCGAGGCCGGATCGATCTTCGAGTGCAAGGTCGACGCCGGCGAGTGGACGTCGTGCTCGTCGCCGGAGACCACCGCCGCGCTGGCGCCCGGCAGCCACACCTTCCAGGTGAGGGCGATCGACCCCGCGGGGAACGTGGACCCGAGCCCGGCGAGCCGCAGCTTCACCGTCGAGGCGCAGGACACGACCCCGCCGGATACCGCTATCACGAGCGGACCGAGCGGGCCCACCAACGACAGCACTCCCACGTTCGAGTTCAACGCGCCGGGTGAGCCGGGAGCGACGTTCGAGTGCAACCTGGACAACGCGGGCTGGAGCGCCTGCACCTCGCCGCGGACCACGACCACGCTGGCCGACGGAGCGCACACCTTCCAGGTGCGCGCCAAGGACGCCGCCGGCAACGTCGACCCGACCCCGGCCAGCCGCAGCTTCACCGTCGACACCGCGGCGCCGGACACGAACATCACCAGCGGACCGTCCGGGCCCACCAACGACAGCACCCCGACGTTCGGGTTCAGCCTCGACCCAGGCCGGCTCGACTTCGAGTGCAGGGTCGACGGCGGCGCTGGGCGAGCTGCACGTCGCCGCATACCACCGCCACGCTCAGCATCGGCGGCCACACCTTCGAGGTGCGGGCGACCGACGCGGCCGGGAACGTCGATCCCGACCCCGGCCAGCCGCACTTTCACGTGTCAGACACCCGACACGCACGCCGCCGGACGACCGCCATCACCAGCGGGCCCGTCACGGACCACACGAACGACAGCACCCCGACCTTCGAGTTCACCGCCACGGAGGCCGGCTCGACCTTCGAATGCCGGATCGACGGGGGCGCCTGGGCGGCGTGCACCTCGCCGCGCACGCTCGCGGCGCTCCCCGACGGCGCACACAGCTTCGAGGTGCGGGCCACGGACGGGGCCGGGAACATCGATCAGAGCCCCGCCGAGCCGCAGCTTCAGCGTCGACACCGCCGGCCCGGACACCAGCATCACCTCCGGCCCGACCGGACCCACGAACGACAACACGCCGACCTTCGGGTTCAGCTCGCCCGAGACGGGCGCGAGCTTCGAGTGCAGCGTCGACGGCGGTAGCTGGAATGCCTGCACCTCGCCGAGCACCCTCGCCGCGCTCAGCGACGGGGCGCATACCTTCGCCGTGCGGGCTAAGGACGCGCTCGGCAACGTCGACGCCAGCCCCGCGAGCCGCAGCTTCAGCGTGGACACCGCGGCCCCGGACACGAGCATCACCTCCGGGCCGGCCGGGCCGACGAACGACAACACGCCCACCTTCGCCTTCACCTCGTCCGAGGCAGGCGCGACGTTCGAGTGCCGGACCGACGGCGGCAGCTGGAGCGCCTGCACCTCCCCGGCCACGCTCGCGGCATTGGCCGACGGGGCGCACAGCTTCGACGTGCGCGCCAAGGACGCCGCCGGCAACACCGATGCCACGCCGGCCGGGCGCGGCTTCACGGTGAACACTCAGGACACCACGGCCCCGGACACAGCGATCACCGGCGGCCCGACGGGCACAACGGGCGACAACACCCCGACGTTCACGTTCACCGCGACCGAGACCGGCGCGACGTTCGAGTGCCGGATCGACGCCGGCAGCTGGAACGCCTGCAGCTCGCCCCTGACCACGGCCGCGCTGGCCGGTGGACCGCACACCTTCGCCGTGCGGGCCAAGGACGCGCTCGGCAACGTCGACGCCAGCCCGGCCAGCCGCAGCTTCACGGTGTCGATCGCCGACACCACAGCGCCCGACACGGCGATCACCAGCGGTCCATCAGGGCCCACCAACGACAACACCCCGACGTTCGGGTTCAACGCGCCGGGCGAGTCCGGGGCGACCTTCGAGTGCAGGATCGACACCGGCAGCTGGAACGCCTGCAGCTCGCCCCTGACCACGGCCGCCTTGGCCGACGGAGCCCACACTTTCGCGGTGCGGGCCAAGGACGCGGCGGGCAACGTCGACCAGAGCCCGGCCGCCCGCAGCTTCACGGTGAGCACGGCGCCGCCCCCGCCCCCGGTTCCCACCTGCAAGGGCCAGGCCGCGACCAAGGTCGGCACCGCCGGTGACGACAGGATCGTGGGCACCAGCGGACGCGACGTGATCGTGGCCCTGGGCGGCCGGGACAAGGTCGCGGGCAAGGGCGGCGATGACGTGATCTGCGCGGCCGGCGGGGACGACCGGGTGCACGGAAATTCGGGCAGGGACACCGTCGCGGGAGGCGGCGGAGCCGACCGGGTCTGGGGCGACGGCGGCGACGATCGCCTGTCGGGCGGCTCCGGCAACGACCGGGTGTGGGGAGGATCCGGCGCCGATCAGGCCGGTGGCGGCGGCGGCGGCGACCGCGTGTTCGGGAACGGCGGCAACGACCGCCTCCTCGGTGGCGCGGGCGCGGACCGGTTGCTCGGAGGTCCGGGCAACGACTGGCTCGACGGCGGCCCGCAGCGCGATCGCTGCCGCGGCGGCAGCGGCGTCAACCAGACGCAGGGCTGCGAGATCTGAGGGGGGCAGGGGCCTGGGGGCCGCCCGGCCCCCAGGCCCCCTCGGCAGCCGGCGGCGGAACCGAGGCGGCCGGCGAGAGGCGGCGATAGGGTCGCGCCATGTCGATTCGCTCTTCGAGCCTGGCCGCCCTGCTCGTCGTTCTCGCGACCGTGCTGGCCACCGCCCTCCCCGCCGCCGCCGCCCCGAAGGGCCAGCGCGACGTTCTCGTGGTCAGCAACAACTGGGACGGCACCGCCGATCTCGTCGATCCGCGCTCCTTCAAGCGGCTGGCCCGGATCAACGTCATCCCCGACGAGGACGAGCGCCTGGCCGAGATCAACGCCGACCCGACGCGCAGGGCCTTCTTCGACAACATCCGGGAGCTGGTCGGCGAGGGCAACAACCAGTACGTCGACGACGGCTTCACCTCCAAGGACGGCCGCTTCGTCTACTTCTCGCGACCCAGCTTCGCCGACGTGGTGGCGATCAACGTCAAGACCGGGAGGATCGCCTGGCGGGTGAAGGTCGACGGCTACCGGGCCGACCACATGGCCATCTCGCCGAACGGCAGGCGGCTTCTGGTCTCCGCCTCCACCGCCAACGTGATCCACGTGATCGACACCCGGCGCGGGCGGACCGTGGGCCGGATTCCCTCGGGCGACTCCCCGCACGAGAACAACTACTCGCGCGACGGCCGGCTGATCTTCCACGCGAGCATCGGCTTCGTCTACACGAATACCGACGACCCGTCCGAGGACGCCACCAAGGGCGAGCGGGTCTTCGAGATCATCGACGCCCGGACGCTGAGGGTGAAACGGCGGATCGACATGGGCAAGCGGCTGGCCGCCCTCGGCATCGGCGGGATGAGCTCCGCGGTAAGGCCGATGGCGATCTCCCCCGACGAGCGCTACGTCTACTTCCAGCTCTCCTTCTTCCACGGCTTCGTGGAGTACGACCTGAAGCTCGACCGGCCGCGGCGTCTGGCCTTTCTCCCGCTCAGCGCGAAGGCGAGGACGCTGACCCGGCAGGACTACCTGCTCGACTCCGCCCACCACGGGCTGACCATCAACAACGCGGGCACCAAGTTCTGCGTGGCCGGGACCATGTCCGACTACGCCGCGATCGTTCGCCGCCGAACCCTGCGCCCGCAGGCGATCGTGCCGGTGGGGCCGAAGCCCTACTGGTCGACCTCCAGCCGCGACGGGCGCTACTGCTTCGTGTCGGTGAGCGAGGCCGACCGGGTGTCGGTGATCTCCTGGCGGACCGCCAAGGAGGTGGCGCGCATTCCGGTGGGCGATCACCCGCAGCGGATGCGCGCGGGCACCGTACGAGAGGGACTGCTCCGCCGCTAGTGTCAGTGGGTCGTCCATGGCGGCCCGAGCTGACATCCGAAACGTGGCGATCATCGCCCACGTCGACCACGGCAAGACCACGCTTGTCGACGCCATGCTGCGCCAATCCGGCGTGTTCGCCGCCCACGAGCAGCTCACCGACCGGGTGATGGACTCGATGGACCAGGAGCGCGAGCGCGGTATCACCATCCTGGCCAAGAACGCGGCCGTGCGCTACGGCGAGGTCAAGCTCAACCTGGTGGACACTCCCGGCCACGCCGACTTCGGCGGCGAGGTCGAGCGCGGCCTGGCGATGGTGGACGGGGTGATGCTGCTGGTGGACGCCTCGGAGGGCCCGCTGCCGCAGACCCGCTTCGTGTTGCGCAAGGCGCTCGAGGCCAGGCTGCCGGTGGTCCTGGTCGTGAACAAGGTGGACCGCCCCGACGCGCGCAGCGGCGACGTGGTGAACGAGGTCTACGAGCTGTTCCTCGACCTCGACGCCGACGAGTCGCAGATCGAGTTCCCCATCGTCTACACCAACGCCAGGGAGGGCTGGGCGGCCGCCGAGGAGGGAATCGAGGGCACGGATCTGCGGCCGCTGCTCGACCTGCTCGTGGAGCGCATCCCCGCCCCCGAGTACGAGCCCGGCCGCCCGCTGCAGGCCCGCGTGACGAACCTCGACGCCGACAGCTACGTGGGCCGCGTCGCTCTCTGCCGCGTGCACGAGGGCGAGATCCGCAGAGGGCAGGCAGCAGCCTGGTGCCGGCGCGACGGCACCGTCGAGAACGTGAGGATCTCGGAGCTGTACGTGACCGACGGCCTGCGGCGGGTGCCGGCCGAGGAGGCCGGGCCGGGCGAGATCATCGCGCTGGCGGGCATCGCCGAGATTACGATCGGGGAGACGATCGCCGACCCGGCCGATCCGCGCCCGCTGCCCGTGATCGCGGTCGAGGAGCCCGCGCTCGGCATGACGGTGGGGATCAACAGCTCGCCGCTCGCGGGACAGTCGGGATCGAAGCTCACCGCGCGGATGGTCGAGGACCGGCTCAACCAGGAGCTGGTGGGAAACGTCGCCATTCGCGTGTTCGACACCGAGCGCCCCGACACCTGGGAGGTGCAGGGCCGGGGTGAGCTGCAGCTCGCCGTGCTGGTCGAGGCTATGCGGCGCGAGGGATTCGAGCTGACGGTGGGCAAGCCCCAGGTGATCACGCGCGAGGTCGACGGAGCGCTGCACGAGCCGATCGAGCGCCTGGCGATCGACATCCCGGAGGCCTTCCTGGGAGTGGTCACGCAGATGCTGGCGCTGCGCAGGGGACGCATGGAGAACATGGTCAACCACGGCACCGGCTGGGTGCGCCTGGAGTTCCTGGTGCCCACCCGCGGGCTGATCGGCTTCCGCACCGAGTTCCTCACCGAGACCCGCGGCTCGGGCATCCTGCACTCGGTCTTCGAGCGCTACGAGCC
Source organism: uncultured Thermoleophilaceae bacterium (assembly GCA_963850205.1). Classification (GTDB taxonomy): domain Bacteria; phylum Actinomycetota; class Thermoleophilia; order Solirubrobacterales; family Thermoleophilaceae; genus JACVRW01. The sequence continues at coordinate 48,493 of CAWKKJ010000022.1, forward strand.
CTGGCAGGGCGACATCCGCACGCGGCCCACCGGCTCGCTGGTCTCCGACCGCCGCGGCCCCACGGCCACCTTCGCCTTGCTCAAGCTGCAGGAACGCGGACAGCTGTTCGTGGGGCCCGGCGAGGAGGTCTACGAGGGCATGGTTGTGGGCGAGAACGCGCGCGCCAACGACCTGGACGTGAACGCCGTGCGCGAGAAGAAGCAGACCAACATGCGCGCGGCGGGATCCGACGAGACGGTGAAGCTCGTGCCCCACCGCCGGCTCTCGCTGGACCAGGCGATGGAGTTCATCCGAGAGGACGAGTGCGTGGAGGTCACGCCCGCGGCGATCCGGCTGCGCAAGGCGGTGCTCGACGCCGTGGGGCGCCAGAAGGCGGCTCGGGTGCGCAAGCACGCCGAGGTGTGACGCAGGGCGCTAGTCGAGATCGCCGTAGATGTAGCCGGCGACGTTGGTGCGGAGCACGCCGTCGGGTTGGTACTCGATGAACAGGCGGCGACCGGCTCGCGGAGAGGGTGACCGCCGCCGCCCGCTGACCGCCGTCGCTGTAGTAGCCCAGCTTGCCGGCGGGAGGGGTGGCGTCGGGGCTCGGCAGCGCGACCAGGCCGGAGGGAAGGTTTCCGCGGCCTTTGCGCTCGACGAAGTCCTGGATCTCAGCGGAGGTGGGGAAACCGTCTCGATCGATCAGGGAGGCCACCAGCAGCAGCGACTGCAGGGACCGTGCCTTCGACTGCTCGTCCAGGTAGACGGCCCCCCTCTGGGTCAGCGGGATGGCGACGACGGGCGATCGACCGCGAGCAGGGCGACGGCCACGGCCCCGGGGCTCGAGCCGTACGCGGCAGTAGTCGATCCCCCGAGTCAGGTCACCGGTCCACAGCCGGCGGCTTCGCTTCGGCATCCGGAAGGTCGATCCCCCGCTGTTGACCGAGTAGAAGCCGTTCTCGTCCGGCAGCGAACGCTCGAAGCAGTAGACGCTCACCCGCCGTCCGCGCACCCGCCGGTAGAGCCGCTCAGCCCGCTGGGTGAACACCACGACGATCGCGCCGCGCTCGCGGACGATGCGCACCCCGTCGGCCTGCCCCACCGGCAGCTGTGCCTCGGCGGCCGCGGGGAACAGCGAGACCGCCATCAAAGCCAGGACCGCTGTCAGCGCCGCACGCAAGGCAGCGCGGAGCCTATGGGGCGGTAGCCGCCGCGTCCAGTGGGGCGCCTGCCAACCCGAACGCCTCCGCGATCAGCTCGTACGAGCGCCGCCGCGCCTCGTGGTCGTGGGTGATGGTCAGCACCACCAGCTCCCCGGCGCCGTACTCGCGGGCCACCTCCTCCAGGCCGGCCCTCACCGTCTCCGGTGAGCCGAGCACCGCGCGCCGGCCGGAGCGGCCCGGGCGGGGCTCGCGCGTCTCGAGGTAGCGCAGGGCCTTGTCCACCGGCGGCACCGGTATCAGCCGGCCCTGGCGCAGCAGCGAGAAGGTCATGCGGCTGCTGGCGGCCAGGCGCTCGGCCTCCTCGTCGCTGTCGGCGCAGATGGCCAGCACCCCCACCGACAGCTCCGGTGCGGGCAGGCGCTCGGAGTCGACGAAGCGCGCGCGGTAGTCGGCAGCGATCGATGCTCCCTGGGAGTTGATGAAGTCCGCGAACGAGTACGGCAGGCCGAGCTCGGCCGCCCAGATCGCGCTCTGGGGCGAGGAGCCGAGGAGCCACGGCTCGGGGCGCTCGGGACGGCCGGGAAGCGCGGCGGACAGCCGGGCGAAGGGATGGTCGGGCGGCAGCCGATCCTCCAGGTAGCCGAGCAGCTCGCCCAGCTGCTCGGGGAAGTCGTCGGGAGGAGCGCCGCGGCGGTCGCGCTGCAGGGCGACCATGGTGATCATGTCGGTGCCCGGGGCGCGGCCCAGGCCCAGGTCGATCCGGCCGGGATACAGCCCGCTGAGGATGCTGAAGCTCTCCGCCACCTTGAGCGGGCTGTAGTGGGGCAGCATCACCCCGCCGCTGCCCACCCGAATCCTCTCCGTGGCCGCCGCGATCGGGCCGAGCAGCACCTCCGGGCCGGCGCAGGCGAGCGCCGGGGTCCCGTGGTGCTCGGCCACCCAGTAGCGGTGGTAGCCCAGCCTGTCGGTGAGCTCGGCCAGGTCGATCGAGTTCCGCAGCGCCTGCGATCCGGTCGAGCCCTCCGAGATGGGGGCCTGATCGAGCACGCTGAGACGCAGCGCGTCCATCAGGCCGGCCTCCGCAGCGCCTCCGGCTCGAGCGCCGGGTTGTTCCAGCCGGTCTCGGTGGGGTTCACGTTCGCTCCCGGGGGAACGATCTCGTCGATCCTGTCCAGAACGTCATCCGACAGCTCCACCTCCGCGGCGGTCAGCTGGCCCTCGAGGTGCTCCATCGTGCGCGGGCCGATGATCGCCGCGGTGACCGCCGGGTGGCGGATCACGAAGGCGAGCGCCATCTCGATCAGGCTGAGGCCGGCCTCCTCCGCGACGGCGGCCAGGGCGTCGGCGGCGTCGAGCTTACGCTGGTTCTCCGGCAGCGACATGTCGTAGCGCTGGGGCATCATCTGGGCCCGGCGGGAGTCCGGCAGCTCCGTGTCCTTGCGGTAGCGGCCCGAGAGCCAGCCGCCGCCGAGTGGGCTCCAGGGGATCACGCCCATGCCGTAGCGCCGGCAGGTGGGGAGCACGTCGGCCTCCACGGCCCGGTTCAGCAGCGAGTAGGGCGGCTGCTCGCACACGAAGCGCTCGCGGCCGCGCCGCTCGGCGACCCACTGCGCCTCCACGATCGCGCTCGCCGGGAAGGTCGAGGAGCCGATGTAGCGCACCTTGCCCGACTGCACCAGGTCGCTCAGGGCGGCAAGGGTGTCGTCGATCTCAGTGTCCTCTTCGGGACGGTGGATCTGGTACAGGTCGATCCAGTCGGTGCCCAGCCGGCGGAGGCTGTTCTCGACCTCCTGGATGATCCAGCGGCGCGAGTTGCCGAACTGGTTGGGATCGTCGCCCATCTTGCCGTGGACCTTGGTGGCCAGGACCGTGCGGTCACGCCGGCCCCGGGCGAGGGCCTTGCCCACGATCTCCTCGGACTCGCCGCGCGAGTAGACGTCGGCGGTGTCGATGAAGTTGATGCCCGCGTCGAGGGCCCGGTGGATGATGTTGACCGACTGGTCGTGGTCGCGCTCGCCCCAGGCGCCGAACATCATCGCGCCGAGGCAGAGGGGGCTGACCTGCACGCCGGTGCGGCCGAGGTTTCGGTGCTCCATGGCAGCCGAGGCTAGCGACGGCCTCAGGGGACCCAGCGGTCGCCCGCGGGCGTGACCATCAGCTCGTGCGTGTACGCCCGCGGCTCCTGGCCGGCGAGGTAGTGAGACGGCCTCCGCGATCAGGCGCTGGTCGGCCAGCGCGTCGGACGGCTGGTCGCCGGTGAAGGCGGCCGTCTTCGGCGATTCGATCGTCGCGTCCACGATCAGGAGAGCCACGTGAATGCCCTCCTCGCGGACCTCCTGCGCGGCGGCGTGGGTCATCGCCCTCACCGCCTGAGCGCCCGCGGACCAGAGCCCGCGGCCGGGCATCGCTCGGCGGGACGAGCCGCCGGTGACCTGGATCAGCGTGCCGCCGCCGCTCTCGCGCAGCGCGCGGATGCCCATGGACAGGAACACGAAGCCCTGCTCGGCCACGGCGGCGGTCCAGCCACGGAAGCCCTCGATGTCGGCGTCGCCGAGCGGCCCGCCGCCGAACGATCCGCCCTCCGGAGGCCGGCTCGCGCTCACCGCGTTCACGATGAGCGAGGGCGGCCCGAGCTCGTCTCTCGCGCGATTGAGCGCGTCCCCGAGCGAAGCGGGGTCGGACGCGTCGGCCACGAGTCCGGGTGCGCCCCGCTTGCGAACCTCGGCGGCCGTCTCCTCGCCCCGCGACACGGCGGCCGCGCGCCAGCCGCTCGCCAGCAGGTGATCGAGGATGGCGCCGCCCAGGTTGCGCGCGCCGAGGATCACGGCGACGCCCGGCTCGCTCACAGCAGCACGACGATCAGCAGGATGATCAGCGCGATGCCTATGCCCACGCCCACGATGCTGACCGGCGCGCGGGTCTTCCAGAAGTCCGGATCGGCGCGCGACCGGTCGTAGCGGCCCTCCGGCGGCTCGCCGGTCCAGTCGTCGTCGTCCGAGGAGCTCACGCAGGAATGGTCGCACGTGTGAAGGGCCGCTCGCCGGGTATGCCGACTGCTCTATGGCTGATCCCAACACGCGCGACATCAAGCTGATCCAGTACCTCAACGAGGCTTACGGAAAGGAGAAGGAGCTCGAGACCGCCCTGCAGGCGCACATCCGCATGACCAGCCGGGCGCCCTACAAGAAGCGGCTCCAGCAACATCTCAAGGAGACCAAGGGCCACGCCCGCGTGGTGCAGCGGCGCATCAAGCAGCTCGGCGGCAAGGCGGAGGCCGAGGCCCTGCCGGTGCCCGCGCCCGGCCCGGTGGCCGACGCGGCCGGGGCGGTGACGTCGGCCGCGTCGAAGGCCGTCGCCGCCGCCAAGGGCCCGCTGCACGCCGTCCGCGGCACCGGCGAGGCCGAGAAGATGCTCAAGAACGCCAAGACCGAGTACTTCAACGAGTTCGAGGAGATCGCCACCTACACCGGCATCGAGGCGCTGGCCGAGGCGGTGGGCGATGCCGACACCGCCAAGCTGGCCCGCGGGATCCGGCGCGAGGAGGAGCGCATGGCGAAGTACCTCCAGGGCCAGATCCCGGTGCTGGCCAAGGCCGTCGCCCGCGAGGAGATCCCGGCGGCGGAGCGGTCCAACGGAGGCGCAGGAGGCGCTCGGCGCTGACCGACCGCCACCCGCAGACCGGCCGCGAGGAGACCGAGGAGGAGCGGGTCGATCGCAACCTGCAGGAGTTCCTGGGCGAGCTTCGGGTGGCCCTGCCCGGCGTGCAGGTGCTGTTCGCCTTCTTGCTGGTGGTGCCGTTCAACCAGCGCTTTCCGACGATCACGGAGTTCCAGAAGACGACCTACTTCGTCACCCTGCTGCTCACCGCTGCCGCGTCGGTGTGCCTGATCGCCCCCACCGTCCAGCACCGGATCGAGTTCCGCGCTCAGGACAAGGAGCACATCCTGATCCTGTCCAACCGGCTGGCCATCGCCGGCATGGCCTTTCTCGCCCTGGCCATGACCGGCGCGATCATGCTGATCACCGACCTGCTCTACGGCAGCACGGTCACCATCATCGCCAGCGTGGCCGTGGGGCTCGCCTTCGCGGTGCTGTGGTACGCGCTGCCGCTGCGGCGGCTGGCCAAGCAGGGCTGAGGCGGCTCAGCGCAGCGAGCGGGCCAGCGCCAGCGCGCGCTCGCGGCCGAAGGCGCCCTCCAGGCGCACCAGCAGGTTGCCCCGCTCCAGCAGCAGCACGTTGGCGGCCAGGCGCAGCTCGCGCTGGCCGAAGTCGCTGTCCGGCGGGCGGTAGAAGAAGAAGTGCGGCGCACCCTCGATCCAGAGGGCCCGGTCGCCCTGGACCTCGAGCGGCTCGATGCTGGTGGCCGCGGCGCCGATCTTCCCGGCGTACTCGGGAGCCAGGTCGCCACGGAACTCGCTGACCAGCAGGCCGAGCCCGGTGGGGGCCGCCTCGGGCAGGCCGGGGCGGGGCCGGTAGGCCAGCGAGAGCTCGCCGCCGGGCACGCCGCGGCGGACGTAGACGGCGTCGGGCGCCCCCAGGGCCGCCGGCGCGACGGGTGTGAAGGCGAGCTCACGGGCTGCCTCGGAGAGCGCCACCCGGCGCCCCAGCTCGAGCGGGCGCAGATCGGGCGGGTCCGGCAGGGTGGCCCGGCGCTCGACGGTGGCGCCCTGCAAGCCGAAGAGCTCGAGCACCGCGTCGCGGGCGGAGGGCGAAGCGGCCATTACGGCTCCGGCGAGGACGAGCAGCGCGATCAGAGCCAGGGCGAAGGCCCGCCGGAAACGTGCCCGCGGGAGGGAGAACGGCTGCCGCGGCGGCTCGGGCGCCAGGCGGCGCGCGACCGCCCCGGCAAGGTCCGGCGTCGGCGGGTAGTCGAGCTCGCGACCCAGGCCGGTGAGCATGCGCTCGAGCTCAGGCATGCCTGACCCCCATCTCGGCCCGTAGCCGCTCGAGCGCCCGCGAGAGCCGCGACTTCACCGTGCCCCGGGCGCAGCCCAGTGCGGCCGCGGTCTCGGCCTCGGAGAGATCGAGGAAGTAGCGGCAGGCGATCGCTTGCCGGTCGGTCTCGGGCAGGCGCTCCAGCGCCCCGAGCAGCTCCTCGCGCTGCTCAGAGCCGAGGAGCGCCGCCTCGGGCGACGGGACCGCGTCACCCGGACGGCGCTCCTCCGCGGCCCGTAGCACGAGCCGCTCGCGGCGGCCCGCCGACCGAGCCCGGTTGCGGGCCTCGTTCGCCACGATCGTGAGCAGCCAGGGCCGCAGCGGGGCGCCGGGGCGAAAGCGGTCGAGGGCCGCGTGCGCCTTGACGAAGGCGTCCTGGGCCGCCTCCTCCGCGTCGGCGGCCGACCGGGTGATCACCCAGGCCGTGCGAAACGCGATCGTCTGGTGCCGTCTCACGATCTCCTCATAGGCGCCGGGCTCGCCGCGGCGGGCGCGCGCGATCAGCTCGTCATCGTCGGGTGGCCGGTCCTCCACCGTGGTGGTTGTACAACGGGGAGGCCCAGCCGGTTCCGCCGCTTAAGACGGAAAGCCGACCGCGCCACGCTCAAGGGAGCGCTGCAGCTCCTCGAGGACGCGCACCACCCGCAGGCCGGACTCACCGTCGGAGCGCGGCTCGCGACCCTCGCGAATGCAGTCGATGAAGTGGCGGCACTCGAGCCGAAGCGGCTCGTCGTTGGGCACGCTCGGGCTCCAGATGTCGCCTGAGCGGGCGATGTACTCCCCGTAGTTCCGGAACTTCTGGTCGAAGCCCTTGTCGTAGACGGTCACCTTGCGCTCGAGATCCATGTCGTCGAAGGTCGCCATCCGCCTGGACCCCACCACGGTGAAGCGCCGCTCCTTGTGCGGGTCGAGCCAGGACAGGTGAAGATGGGCCGCCACGCCGGAGGGAAAGCGCAAGTAGCAGAACACGACGTCCTCGATCCCGTCCTGCATGTAGCACTCGCCGAAGGCCTGGCATTCGGTCGGCTCCTCACCCACGAGGCGGAGGACCACCGACACATCGTGTGCCCCGAGGGACCACAGGGCGTTCTCGTCGGAGCGCAGCTTGCCCAGGTTCAGCCGGTTGCCGTAGATGTAGTGGATCCGGCCGAGGTCACCCGAGTCGACCATGCTTTTCAGGCGATCCACGCCCGGGTGGTACTCGAGGAGGTGTCCGACCATCAGCGTCCGCCCGTGCTCGCGCGCCGCGGCGACGGCTTCCTCGGCCTCGGTCGTCGATTGGGCCAGCGGCTTCTCCACGAGCACGTGCTTGCCCGCCTCGAGACAACGCCGCGCCAGGCCGGCGTGGGTGGGGACCGGAGTGGCGATCACCACGGCGTCGAGCCCCGGGTCCGCGAGCAGTTCTTCGACCGATGCCGCGGCACGGGCCTTGGGAAAGCCGGCCCGAGCCGCCTCCAGCCGATCGGGCGAGCCGTCGCAGATCCAGCTCAGACGCGCCCCCGGCAGGGCGTCCAGATTACGGGCCAGATTGGGGCCCCAGTAGCCGAGCCCCGCCACGGCCACGCTCACGTCAGCGGTCATGGCCCGCGAGGCTAACAGCCGAATAGGGCGGCGGAACCGGGTGTAGCCCCCGATACCGTTCCTCGTGTGAGCGCCTCCCAGGGCACAGCTCCCGCCGTGGTCGTGGACCACGTGACCAAGCGCTTCGTCGTGCCCCAAGAGCAGCGGAACACGCTCAAGGAGCGCGCGCTGCATCCTCTGCGTCGCACCGCGGTGCACCGTTTCGACGCTCTGGACGACGTGAGTTTCACCGTCGATCGCGGTGAATTCTTCGGCATCGTCGGCCGCAACGGCTCCGGCAAGAGCAGCCTGCTCAAGTGTCTGGCCGGCATCTACCGGACGGACGAGGGCCGGATCTACGTCGATGGGCGGACGTCGACCTTCATCGAGCTCGGCGTGGGCTTCAATCCCGAGCTGGCTGCTCGTGACAATGTGATCCTCAACGGGATCATGCTCGGCCTCAGCCCGCGCGATGCCCGCAGCCGCTTCGAAGACGTCGTGCGGTTTGCCGAGCTCGAGGAGTTCGTCGATCTCAAGCTCAAGAACTATTCGTCGGGCATGCACGTGCGGCTCGCGTTCTCGGTGATGATCCAGGTCCGGGCCGACATCCTGCTGGTGGACGAGATCCTGGCCGTCGGCGATGCGGCGTTCCAACAGAAGTGCTTCGACGTCTTCTTCCGCATGCGCGAGGAGGGCAAGACGGTTCTCTTCGTCACACACGACATGGCCGCCGTCCAGCGCTTCTGCCACAGGGCGATGCTGCTGGAGCGCGGACGCATCGTGGCGCTCGGGGAACCGGACGAGGTCGCGGACCGGTATCTCCAGCTCAACTTCGAGGGCCTCGGGGAGGAGCGCTCGGACGGCTCCGGCAAGGTCCGCGCGGGCGATGGGGCCGCCCGGGTCACCGACGCCTGGATCGAGGACGAGCACCACGTGCGCCAGGGAGCCCTCCCCCAGGGACGACCCTGTTCCGTGCACGCAACCATTCGAATAGAGCAGCCGTTCGACGATCCGGAGTTCGCCGTCGCGCTGGTCAATCCACAGCACCAGAACGTGTTCGTGGCGAACTCGGCCAGCCGCGGTGAGCAGAGCGGCCGGTTCGAACCCGGTCAGAGCGGTCGACTTCGAGGTGTCGTTCGAGAACGCGCTCGCGCCGGGGCGTTACGCCGTGTCGACGCTCATCTCCCATCCGGGCGGACAGATCGCCGATCGCTGGGAGAGCATCTTCTCGTTCGTGGTCACCGGCGCCGGAGCCGGCGGCGGCATGGTCGACCTGCCCCACGACATCCGCATCGAGGCGGCGAGCCGCGTGCCCGACGGCGCACCGCGCGTATGAGCACCGGTCACGCCGGCCGGATAGGACGGCCGATCAAGGGTCCATCCGCCCTCGGCACCGACCCGGGGCGGCTCCTTCACCTCACCATCGCGCTGGCTGCGATGGAGTTCAAGCTGCGCTTCTTCGGCTCGGTGCTCGGCTACTTCTGGCAGCTGATGCGTCCACTGATGTTGTTCGGGATCCTCTACGTCGTCTTCACGCAGTTCATCCGGCTGGGCGAGGGCATCGACTACTACCCGGCCATTCTGCTCACGGGCATCGTGCTCTACACGTTCTTCGCGGACGCCACCAGCGGGTCTGTCACCGCCGTGCTCGACCGCGAGAACCTGGTGCGCAAGATCGAGTTCCCGCGACTGGTGGTGCCGCTTTCGGTGATCCTGCTGGCCTACTTCAACCTGATCCTGAACCTGCTGGCGGTGCTCGTCTTCGTGCTCATCACCGGTGTGGAGCCCAGGCTCGAATGGCTGGCTCTGCCATTGATGCTGTTTCCCCTCGGCGCCTTCGCCGGCGGGATCGCGATGCTCCTGTCCGCCCTCTACGTGCGCTTCCGCGACCTCAACCCGATCTGGGAGGTGGTCGTGCAGATCGCCTTCTATGCCTCGCCGGTCCTGTACGTGATCGAGATCCTCCCGTCGCTGACCCTCCAACGCCTCGTCGTCTGGTTCAACCCGTTGGCCACGATTCTCGTGCAGGCGCGGCACTCGCTGATCGACGAAAACGCTCCCAACGCGTGGGATGCCGCGGGCGGGTTCGAGTACCTCCTCATACCCGCCGCGATCGTCGTGGCACTACTCGTGCTCGGGTTCTGGGTGTTCAACCGCGAGGCGCCGCGGATTGCAGAGGAGCTGTAAGGCCGGCCACTTCGAAGAAGAAGCGCTCGAGGCGGTCGATGCGCCGCTCCCAGGCGTACTCGGAGGCCGTTTCGAGCCCGGCGTCGACCAGTCGGGCGCGCAGCTCCGCGTCGCCCAGCAGACGTGCGATCGCCTGGCTCACAGAGTCGGGATTCGCCTCGGCGATCAAGCAGTTCTCCTCGTCGCGGCAGAAGTCGCGGTTGCCGTGGGCGTCGGTGGAAACGACCGGCGTACCGGCGGCCATCGCCTCCAACAGCGGCAGGCAGAAGCCCTCGTGGATCGAGGTCTGGACGAAGACCGTGGCCTCGTTGAAGAGCTCGTTCACACGTTCGTCGCTGGGGCGCTCGAAGTAGCGCGCGCCGTGCTCGGCGCCCAGCTCGGGCTCCACGCCGAACATCCACAGCTCGGGCCGCGGCTCGAGCCGGCTCCAGGCCTCGACGGTGAGCGGGAGGTTCTTGAGCGGCAGCGAGCGGCCGATGGCCAGCAGCACGTCATCGCCGCTTGGGGCGATTGAGAGGGCGGAAGTTGTCCAAGTCGATGCCGGGCGGGATCAGCTCGGCCGACAGACCGAGCTCGGCGAGCCGCTCGCGGTTCCAGCCTGAGATCGTCATGTAGCGGAACTCCTCGCGGTAGCTGGCGAGCACGCGGTTCCGCGCCGCCTCGTCGCCCGCGTAGTACGAGGTCTCGATGTCCTGCACGAAGTAGACCGGGATGCCTCGGGTTACCGATGCGCGCCAGACCCACGGCGCCGTGGCCCACCAGGTGGCGACCTTGAGCGCGTCCTCGCGCGCCAGCGCCGTGGCCAGCCCCTCGTAGCTACCGAAAGTGCGAACCGGCGCCTCGAGCGAGAACCAGTCCGGCGGGCCGCCGAGGGAGTAGAGCTCGACCGAGTGGCCGCGCCGCCGCAGGCGGTTGAGGTGCTCGAACACGTCGCGGTGGCCGCCGCCGACGCCGGTGTCCTCCGTGACGTAGACGATCCGCAGTCCGCCGTCGGCTGCCATCGCACGTCGCGTCGCGTCGAACCAATCGCCCCACTTAGCCCAGAAATGCTCCTGCGAACGTCGTTCCCGTTCGCCGACCTCGATCCCGCGCGTCGGCGATTCGAGGTGGGTCAGGCGCGAGCTCGGCTCGTAGCGAACCTCCCAGCCGGCCTCCCAGGCACGCAGGCAGTAGTCGACGTCCTCGTATGCCATTGGGTAGTCCTCGTCGAATGGGCCCAGCTCGTCGATCAGCGCGCGGCGCAGGTACATGCAGGCGCCGGTCACGGCGAGGGCGGTGTCCGCGACGTTCGCTGGGCCGTGATCGGGCCGCTTGAAGCGATAGCGGTGGTCGAACCATTCGGGCGCACCCAGGTTCCGGTGAGCTCCAGCCGCCTGGATGCGGCCATCGGGGTACACCAACATGGGACCCACGACGCCGGCGTGGTCGCGGTAGGCCGCGTACTGCAGAGCCTCGAGCCAGCCGCGCTGAGCGATGACATCGTTGTTGAGCACGACCACATCGTGCCCCGCCCCGGCGCGGGCAAGCCCTCGGTTCGACGCTTGCCGCGTAGCCGCGGTTCTCGGGCGCCAGCTCGAGGTCCACATCCTCGCCGAGCTGCGCGAGGCGTTCCTGGTGGCGTGGCTCGCTGCCGTCGTCGACCACCACGATCCGCGTCGCCCCGCGTCGCAGCGTGCGGCGTAGCCGCCCGACGACGTCGATCGTGGTGGCCGGGTCGCCATAGGTCGGAATCACGATCGTCACCCCGCGGCCCTCACGGCGGTACCAACGCCGTACTTGCCGCCTCCACGCCCAGGCCGACATCCTGGTACGTGCTCGACGCTCCAGGCCGACGAGCCGCAGTGGCGAGGTCACCAGGCGCATGACGAGCTCCCCGAACCCCTGGTGCTTGGCCGTCAGGTAGGCGCGCCGCGGCAGGTCGTGGAGGAGCGGCCGGCGCTGCCCGCGCCGCGGCAGCTTGGATCGGCCCTCCATCAAGATCCCGACCGCAGCGGACTGAAGTCGGCCCGGCTCTCGAGGGAGCACAGTCGGCGCAACGTCGGTGGCACCCGGTCCGCGCGCGACCCTAGCGCCGCGCCGGCAGCACGCAGCGCGTGGTGGCGCGCCGAGCCCGCGGCCGTCAAGACGAGCCCGGCCCTCTGCTGGCCGTCCACGCGGGCGAGAGCGAGATCGTCGCGCACGTGCGCGCTGTACACCGAGCGCGGCTGACAGAAGCGGGGGCGGGCCGGGGATCGCGTGGACCTCCAGCAACCCGCGCCACTCGTCGAACGAGCGCCTGAACTGCTCAACCGGACGGTATTGATGGGAATGGATGACAGCGGCGTCGGGCCGATACACCTTGGCGTAGCCGGCGGCCAGCATGTCGCGTGCCAACAGGCGGTCCTCCGCGTAGCTCACCGCCCGAAACGGCACTTGCTCCCACGCGGCGCGGGCCACACACCCGTTCGCATCCGTGAAGAAGAAGCGCCGTCCGTCGGCGTCCTCGCCGCTACCGCGCTCAGGATCGGTCGGTAGCGATGCGAACCACTCGTCGAGCTCGCGTCGCACCATCAAGCTCGCCTCGGGACGGGCCCGATAGGGGCCGAAGACAAGGCCCACGTTCTCGGCCGCGTCAAACCCCTCGAGGAGCTCGGCCAGCCAGCGTTCGTCGGCAGGCACCGCGTCCTGGGTCAGGAACGCGATGTGCGCGCCGCTCGCGCGCTCGGCCAGCAGATTGCGAGTGGCACCGTGGGAGAACCGCTCCGGGGCCACCTCGATGAACACCGCGCCATGGTCGCGTACGAGCCGAAGCGAGCCATCGGTGGAGCCCGAGTCGGCCACCAGCAGCTCGAGCGGCCGGTCGAGCTCCTGCGCGCGCACGGCCGCGAGAACGTCGCCCAAGAGATCGCCACCGTTGCGAACCGGAATCGCCACGGTCACGCCGTCATGCACTACGCCGCCTCACCAACTCGACCAGGCGTCGCGGCGGAGCCGTCATTCGCCACCACACGGAGTCGTAGACCTGGAACAGGGAACGCTCGGCCTGCTTGTAGACCTCCTCGGCTCGCTTGAACTCGGCGTGCCATTTCTCGGCCGTACGTTCAGCCTCGACCAATCGCCGCGCGAGCTCGTGAGACTCGTCCACAGTCGCGGCAACGGCGGCACCACGAACGCTTGGCAACTCGCCGTGACCGCATAGAGCCAGCGTGTAGAGCTCGGCCCCGGACGCTACCCCGACGAGCTTGTGGAAGGCGACGTCGTGCTCATGCTCGCCCGAGTGATCATCGGCGGCGAGCACGCTTAGCACAGCCGAGGTGAGCCAGTTGTGCTGCAACAGAACCTCAACCCTCGGATAGCGCGCCCGCAGCAGCTCCACGAACTCCTCATGAAAGAACTCGCGCTCGTGGAACTCGTTCTCCACCAGGTACTGGTGCTTGTTGGGGGTGGAGACGATCAGCAATCCGTCCGGCGCGGTAACCCGCTGCAGCTCCGAGATCGCTCGCTCCGGATCAGGGACATGCTCGATCGTCTCAAAGCTCACGACGAGATCGAAAGCGTTGTCGGAGCAGGGCAGCTCGCCCACGTCGCCCACGAGGAACTCCGGCCGCGGATGACGCGACCGAGCGTGGGCAATGGTCGCCGCGTCGATGTCGACGCCCACAGCGGTGCGCGCGTACGCAGCGGCGAGCAGCGCGGTCCCGTAGCCCTCCCCGCACGCGGCATCGAGCACTCTCTGTGATCGGGCGAGCTGGGTCGCGAACTGGTACCGGACAAGGTGCTCGGCGTGCACCAGTTCGCCGTGCTGCAGTTCGGGCACCAGCCGCTCCCCGGTCGTCTCGAGCGGAGTCGTACGGTCGTCAGAGGTCATCGTCCAAGATTTCTACCCGCTGGGCAAACTAGCGGCGACGGGGGTCGCTAGGGTGCGGAACGTTTTGACCCGGGCAACCCGATCGGTCCGGCCACCGGGCCCACTCGTCGCGCTACTCAGCGCGACCGCAATTCTCGCCCTCGGGTGGATAGCGGTGGTGCCACCGTTCCAGGCCCCGGACGAGAACGGGCACTATGCCTACGTTCAGTTTCTGGCCGAGCGGGGCGAGCTCCCCACGTCGGACGGGCCACCGGCTCTCTCCACCGAGCTCAGTCGCGCCGTGCTGGCCGCTAACTCGTTGCAGACCCAGCAGCAGCTGGGAACGAAACCCGAGTGGGCCGAGTCGGCCCACGATCGTTACCTCCAACGCACGGCACGCGAAGATGCCTCGGACCGTCGAGACGGCGGTCCGACACCCGCCGCTGTCAATCCACCGCTCTACTACCTATGGGAGCTACCCGCGTATTCGATTGCGTCGGGCGGAGATCTGTTCGCTCGTGTAACGGTCATGCGCCTGTGGACCGTGCCCTTTCTTCTCATCACCGTCGCAGCCACCTGGCTACTTGCTGGTGTCGTCTTCGGCCCGCAACGTGAGCTTCAGTTTGCTGCGGCCGCGGTCCCGGCGTTGTTTCCGATGGTCGGCTTCATATCGGGCTCAATCAATCCGGACGGACTTCTCTACGCCCTTTGGAGCGTCGCGTTCCTACTGGGAGCGAGGATCCTGGTGGGCCGGGGTCAGCTGCCGGATCTAATCGGCCTTCTGGTCGTCGTCGGTCTGGCGATCGCAACCAAGGCCGTATCGTTGGCGCTTGCGCCGGCGGTCCTCCTGGTGTTGGGGGTGCTTCTCTGGCGAAATCGAGCCCGCCGGGCCCTTGTGACGACGGTGGTGGGCTCCTCCGGCTTGCTGCTCGCGGCGGCGGTCGCTTGGCTTGCGTTCGGCGACGACTCTGGCGCCTCCGCGCTGCCTCAGCTCCGTCAGGCGATCTCGCTCGACGACTTCCGGCTCAACGCCTTCGGGAGCTACCTGTGGCAGTTCTACTTGCCCAGCTTGCCGTTCCAGAACGACTATCCCCTGCTCGCTGTCTGGCCGCCGCGAGCCTACGAATTCTGGATCGAGAAGAGCTGGGGGGCCTTCGGTTGGCTCGAGGTGCGATGGTCGATGGAGGTGTACTGGTTCTTGGCGGCGGCAGGCCTCATCGTGGCCGTCGGGGCTGGACGCGCCATCTGGCAACGACGTGCTCGCGTCAGCCGAGCCCTCCTGGCGTTCTTCCTGCTGGCAACGGTGAGCCTCCTGATCGGTCTGCACCTGTCCGAATTCTCAGTGCTGCGCGATACGCAGGTTCTGATCAATCAGGGGAGATACCTGTTCCCATTGATCTCGCTAGCTGGTCTGGCAGCCGCCGCAGCGCTTACGGCGGTACCGGCGCGAGCTAGACCCGCGACACTCGGGGTTGGAGTCGGGGCGCTGGCGAGTCTCAGCCTGCTCTCCATCGGACTCACGGCGGCACGCTTCTATGCCTAGGGCATCGCTGGCGTTCGCGGCGGTCTTCGCAACGGGCGTGGTTCTTCTGCTCTTCTTGGGTTCGATCGAGCGGCGAGCAGAAGCCTTCACCCTGGGGGTCGCGCCGGTCAGCGAGCTTGCGGTCCCTCCGGGGGCTCAGGTTTGCCAACGGTCGATCGAACCGCCCACGGACTTCGATCGCGTGAGGCTCGAGGTCGGTTCAGAAGGCCGTGCGCCGCCAGTCTTCGTCGCGCGCCTGCTGTCGGGCGGCCGAGCGCTCGCCCGAGCCTCCTCCTCCCGAACCATCGGCGGCCGTATCGCCGTGGTCGTACCCGTGGGCGTTGGCTCGACGGACCGTCCAATCTCGTTCTGTCTGCGCAACACTGGCCTGCGCCCGCTCCAGGTTTATGGCAACGATGGCGCGGCCAACCCGGCCAGTTTCGCCTCTTTAAACGGAAAAGAGATCGACTACGACATCGATCTCAGATTCCTCCGCGCGAACGATGCCAGCCTGCTGTCGCTGACCGGCGACATGGTCACTCGCGCGGCGCTCTTTCGCGGAGAGCCGGTCGGCGCGTGGGCCGTTTGGCTGGTGGTTGTGTTGCTGCTCACTGCATTTCCGCTTCTGCTGTACCGGGCGCTCCGAGCAGTCGAGGACTGACGAGAGCTCAACTGCAAGCTGGGCCCCAGCCGGCGCAGGAAACTTCGGTGGCTGGCGCGGGTTGTACCCTCACGGATTGCTCTCCGGAGGCCATCCTCCGGCGAGCGACTTAGCCATGTGCGGAATCTGTGGAGCAATCAACCTGCGCGGGGAGCCCATCCCCGAGCTGCCTGCCCGGCTCGAGGTAATGAGCGATCTCATCGCCCACCGGGGTCCCGACGACGCCGGCACCTGGACGCACGAGCGCGGCCATGTGGGCTTCGGTCACCGGCGACTGAGCATCATCGACCCCACCCCGGCCGGCCATCAGCCGATGCGCGACGAGGCCGGGCCGCTGGCTCACGTACAACGGCGAGGTCTACAACTACCCCGAGCTGCGCGCCGAGCTCGGAGGCTCGTGGCAGTCGGGCACGGACACCGAGGTGGTCATGCGGGCCCACGACCGCTGGGGAGCGGAGGCGGTCGACCACCTGCGGGGCATGTTCGCCTACGCAATCTGGGACGAGCGCGAGCCAGGAGCTGCTCTGCGTTCGCGACCGCTTCGGCATCAAGCCGTTCTACTACGCGCAGGTCGGCGACGTTCTTTACTTCGCCTCCGAGGCCAAGGCGCTCCTGCCGTTCCTGCCCGCCGATCGAGACCGACATTGAGGGGCTGAAGGACTACCTCGCCTTCCAGTTCTGCCTCGCCGGTAAGACCCTCTTCAAGGGAGTGCGGGAGCTCCTGCCCGGCCATTTCCTCCGCGTGCGCGGCGGGATCGCCCAGCCGACGCGCTACTGGGAGGTCTACTACGACCTCGACTTCGACCATACGGCGAGGTACTACGAGGAGCGGATCGAGAGCCTGCTCGGCGAGTCGGTGAAGCTGCATCTGCGCTCGGACGTGCCAGTGGCCGCCTACCTCAGCGGCGGGCTCGACTCGAGCACCGTCGCCTCACTGGCCAGCCGCAGCTCGAGCGAGCCATGAAGGCCTTCACGGGCCGCTTCCCCGAGGACGCCCGCTACGACGAAAGCGCGTACGCGCGCGACCTCGCCGACCGGCGCGGCCTCGACCTATGCGAGATCGACATCGGCGTCGATGACTTCCTCGGCACGATCGAGCAGGTCATCTACTACATGGACTACCCGGCGGCGGGTCCGGGCTCGTTCCCTCAGTACATGGTCTCCCAGGCGGCGAGCCGCGAAGCCAAGGTCATCCTCGGGGGGCAGGGGGGCGACGAGATCTTCGGCGGCTACACGCGTTACCTCATCGCTTACTTCGAGCAGTGCATCAAGGCGGCCATCGACGGCACCACCCACAGCGGCAACTTCGTCGTGACCTACGAGTCGATCATCCCGAATCTGGTGGCGCTCCAGAACTACAAGCCGCTGATGAAGGAGTTCTGGCGCGAGGGGCTGTTCGAGGACCTGGACGCGCGCTACTTCCGCTTGATCAATCGCGCGCCCCAGCTGCGCGGCGAGGTCAACCTCGACGCGCTCGGGGACTACTCGCCGTTCGAGACGTTCAAGACGATCTTCAACGGCGACAACGTCGGCCACCAGTCGTACTTCGACAAGATGACTCACTTCGACTTCAAGACCCTGCTCCCGGCCCTGCTCCAGGTGGAGGACCGAGTTAGCATGGCGCACGGGCTCGAGTCACGGGTCCCGCTGTTGGATCACGAGCTGGTCGAGCTGGCCGCCACGATTCCCGCGGACGTCAAGTTCAAGGACGGCACGATGAAGCACGTCTTCAAGCGCGCCACGCGCTCGCTCGTGCCCGACCTGATCGCCGATCGCAAGGACAAGATGGGCTTCCCCGTGCCGCTGCACGAGTGGTTCGGCGGTCCCGCGCGGGAGTTCGTCTCAGATGTCTTCTCGTCGCGGGCAGCGCTCGAGCGCGAGCACTTCGACAACCGCAGGGTGCTCGCGGGACTCGAAAGGGAGAACCGTTTCGGCCGCCAGACCTGGGGCCTGCTATCCCTCGAACTGTGGCAGCGGCTCTTCCACGACCGCGAGCACGAGTTCAAGAACCTGCTAACGACGAAAGGCACGGCAAGTGAAGGTCCTGATCACGGGCGGAGCCGGTTTCATCGGCTCTCACCTCGCCGATCGACTGTTGGATGAGGGCCACGAGGTCCTCGTCATCGACAACTACGCGACCGGCCGCCGCGACAACCTGACCGAGCGCGACAGTCTGACGATCGTGGAGGGCACGATCGAGGACCCGGACGTCGTGCTGGAGGCTTTCGAGAGCTTCAAGCCTGACTTCGTGGTCCACGCCGCCGCGGCGTACAAGGACCCGGAGGCGTGGGGCGCCGACGTCCTCACCAACGCGCTGGGAACCGTCAACGTCGTCAAGGCCGCGCAGGGCACCGAGGTCCAGCGGCTGCTCTACTTCCAGACCGCACTCTGCTACGGCACGACGCCGACCGAGCAGCCGGTCACGCTCGACCACCCGATCCGTCCCGACTCGAGCTACGGCATCTCCAAGACGGCCGGCGAGCAGTACATCCAGCTCTCGGGTCTGGACTTCGTGTCGTTCCGGCTCGCCAATGCCTACGGCCCGCGCAACATCTCCGGGCCGCTGCCGACCTTCTATCACCGGCTGACCGAGGGCAAGGGTGTGTTCGTGATGGACACGCGGCGCGACTTCATCTACGTCGACGACCTGGTGGACGTCGTGATGCAAGCGATCGTCGAGGGCAAGGGCCACGGCCATTACCACATCTCCTCGGGCTCCGATTTTGCCATCAATGAGCTGTTCGACGCCACGATCGCGGCGCTGCCAGAGGTGGAGCTGGACGGCGACGTCGAGGTCCGGCCCAAGGGCCAGGACGACGCGTACACCATCCTGCTGGACCCAAGCCGCATGCAACAGGACTTCGGCTGGCAGCCGAACGTGCCGCTCGAGGAGGGCGTCCGCCGCGCGATCGACTATTACCGGGAGTACGGCATCTCCCAGACGTTCACGCATCTGAAGGTCGGCGAGTGAGCTTCGAGAGTGCGCGCATCCTGGTGGTCGGCGGGGCCGGCTTCGTCGGCTCGAACCTCGTGCGGGCGCTCTTGGAGGCGCGTCCGAGCGAGGTGCTGGTCGTCGACAACCTGCTGTCGTCGGAGCGCGAGAACCTGCCCGACGACGAGCGGTGCGACTGATCGAGGCCTCGATCAACGACGACGACGTGCTCGCGGCGCTCCCACGCGACCTCGAGTACGTCTTTCATCTCTCGACCTACCACGGCAACCAGAGCTCGATGGCCGACCCGCTGGCCGACCACGAGCACAACACGCTGACCACGCCTCAAGCTCTACGAGACGCTCAAGGACCACGAGCAGCTGAAGCGGGTGGTGTACGCGTCGGCGGGCTGCACCGTGGCCGAGAAGACGTTCGAGGGTGCCGAGGCCACGCAGGAGGACGCGCCGGTCTCGCTGTGGCTGGACAGCCCGTACCAGATCTCGAAGATCATCGGCGAGTACTACTCGAACTACTACTTGAACCGGCACGGCCTGCCTGTGGTCAAGGCGCGCTTCCAGAACGTCTACGGCCCCGGCGAGGTGCTGGGCGCCGGCCGCTGGCGCGGGACCGTGAACACCGTCTGGCGCAACGTGACCCCGACGTTCATCTACAAGGCGCTCAACCACGAGCCGCTGCCCGTGGAGAACGGCGGGATCGCGAGCCGGGACTTCATCTACGTCGGCGACATGGCGCAGGGCCTGATCGCGTGCGCGACGCGCGGCGAGCCTGGCGGGGTCTACAACCTCGCGAGCGGCGCCGAGACGACGATCCGCGAGCTGGCCGAGCTGATCAACGAGCTCACCGGCAACCCCACGCCGATCGCGCTCACGCCGGCGCGTGACTGGGACCACTCCGGCCAGCGCTATGGCGACCCGGACAAGTCGCGCCGCGAGCTCGGCTTCGAGGCCACGATGCCGCTGCGGGAGGGCCTCGAGACAACGATCGAATGGATGCGCGAGAACCGGGAGTTCATCGACGGGTGCATCGCCAAGCACGCGGCGCGGATGCAGGAGCTGGAGGGCGCTTCCGGCGTGAGCACCGCGCTGGCGCACGAATCCGACGTGACGGTCGTCGAGCCGCCGGGGCGCGCTTCATGGCCCGACTGGCGCAGCCTGTGGGCGCGCCGCGAGCTGATCTACCTGCTCGGCCGCCGGGACGTCACGATCCGGTACAAGCAGTCGCTCATCGGCGCGCTGTGGGCGGTGGTGCAGCCGCTTTCGCTGGCGGCGGTCTTCTCGATCTTCTTCGGCGTCCTGGCCAAGATCGACACGGGCACGGACGTGCCGTACCCGGTGTTCGCGATTCTCGGCATGGTCACATGGCTGTTCTTCACGGCAGCGATCACGAAGGTCTCGCTGAGCATGACCACGAGCTCCACGCTGGTGTCCAAGGTCTATTTCCCGCGACTGGTCATCCCGTTCGCCGCGATGCTGTCGCCGGTGATTGATTTCGCGATCGGCTTCGTCGTGGCGCTGGTCGTGACGCTGGCCTATGGCGTGGTGCCGCCGGTGCAGGTGGTCCTGGTGCCGCTCCTCGTGCCAATCGTGCTGATGGTGGTGCTCGCCTTCGGGCTCTGGCTCGCCGCCCTGAACGTCCGATACCGCGACATCAACAATGTCGTGCCGTTCATCGTGCTGGTCGGGCTGTTCATCACGCCGATCATCTACCCCTTCAGCCAGGTCCCCGAGGCCTATCAGCCGCTGTACGGTCTCAACCCGATGGTCGGCGTGATGGAGTTGATGCGCTGGATGGTGCTCCCAGGTTCGGTCTTCCCGGTGTGGCTCATCCTCGTGACGTTCGTCGAGTCGACCGTCCTGCTCGCGACGGGGCTTCTGTACTTCGGCCGCGCCGAGCGCAGCTTCGCCGACCTGATATGAGCCCGCCCGCCGTCACGGTGGAGCACGTCAGCAAGCGCTACTACCGCGGCGCTACGGGGGCGAGCGGCACGCTGCTGTCCGAGCAGATGGGCCACGCGCTGCGCCGGCTCCTCCGACGCGACCACCGAGCGCCGGCGAGCAAGCCGTTCTGGGCGCTGCGTAACGTGTCGCTGGAGGTCGAGCCCGGCGAGGTGGTGGGCCTGATCGGCCCCAACGGCGCTGGCAAGAGCACGCTGCTAAAGCTGCTCGCGCGGATCAGCCATCCCACCGAGGGCCGAATCGAGCTGCGCGGCCGGCTCGCCTCGTTGCTCGAGGTCGGCACCGGCTTCCACCCCGAGCTCACCGGCCGCGAGAACGTCTTTCTCAACGGCGCGATCCTCGGGCTCAGTCGCCAGGAGATCGCGCGGCAGTTCGACGCAATCGTCGAGTTCTCGGGCGTGGAGAAGTTCATCGACACGCCGGTGAAGCGCTATTCGAGCGGCATGTCCGTGCGCCTCGGGTTCGCGGTCGCCGCGCACCTGGACGCCGAGATCATGCTCGTGGACGAGGTGCTCGCCGTCGGCGACGCTGCGTTCCAGCGCAAGTGCATGAGCCGGATCCGCGACCTCACGCTCGAGGAGGGCCGTACGATCATCTTCGTCAGCCACAACCTCGCCTGGGTCGAGCGGCTGTGCAACCGTGCCTTCCTCATCGAGGACGGGCGGCTCGCGGCCGAGGGCCCCGTGGCCAACGTGACGGCCAGCTACCTGAGCGACGTCGACCCCGTGCAACACGGGGCACCGCGGAGCTGCCGGCCGGCGCGCGTCGCATCGGCAGCGGCACCGCGCGCTTCCGCCGCGTCCGGCCTGCTCGACGAGGCCGGTACGCCGACAGGCGCTCTGATGCTCAACCAGCCGCTGCTGCTCGAGGCGGAGCTCGACGTGAGCGTGACGATCGAGGAAGCCGTGCTCGAGGTCGGGATCACAGCGCTCGACGGCCTGCGCTTGGTGACGACGTTCAACACCGACCGCGGGCGAGCGCCGATGCGCCTCGAGCCCGGCGTTCACCAGCTCCGCGCCGAGCTTCAGCCGGCCCTGCTGCCCGGGGAGTTCGTGGTCGAGCTGGGGGTGCACGAGGGTGTAACCGGCGCGACGATCGACATCGTCGACCGCGTGCTCCAGTTCGGTGTGAGCCCCTCCGACGGCGAGGACGAGACGTACCCGGTAACCCCGCGTGGCTACCTACGCGCCGAGACTCGTTGGGAGGTGCGCCGCCGGTGACCACAGCGCGGCTCGATCGATGAGACTGCGGCGACTGCCGCCGGCCCGCGTCCTCTTCGCCGGCCAGAGCTACTACCACGCCTGGTACCTGTCGCGCGAGCTGCGCAAGCTCGGCTGGCGAGCCGACGTGCTGAACTGGAACTGGGACCCGGACACGCAGGGCTTCTACCACGGCGAGGACTACCAGTTCACCTGGGACCCGCGGCGCGGCCGCCGGCACCTGCCGCACCTCGCGTTCTACCTGCGCTCGCTGCCGCGCTACGACATCTTCCACTTCTCCAACACGCAGGGCATCCGCTTCGGCCACCCGCTCCACAAGTGGGTCGCCGAGCGGTTCCACCCCTACGCGGAGATCGAGCTGCTGCGGCGGCTCGGCAAGAAGATCGTGTACTCCAACAACGGCTGCCTGGACGGCGTGTCGCAGACGTCGTTCGCGTCGTGGGGCGACCGTCCGGTGTGCCTGGACTGCCCGTGGCGTGGCCGCCCGGACATCTGCAGCGACGAGCGCAATCTCGAGTGGGGCTATCACCGCAACCGGCTGACCGACTTCCAGTGCACCACCGGCGACAACCGCAAGGACTACAACGACGACCCGCGCGTCCACGAGGTGCCCGAGTTCTACTGCCTGGACCCGGAGTTCTGGCGCCCTGACCTCGAGGTCGCCGCAGCGCTACCGGCTCGACCTGCCGGCAGGCGACGGTGAAGATCTACCACGCGGTCGGCAACTTCCAGAAGCGCACGGCCGGCGGCCGCAACATCAAGTCCAGCCACATCTACGTGCCGCTCATCGACCGCCTGAAGGCCGAGGGCTATCCGGTCGAGCTGATCGTTCGTGCACGGCGTGCCGAACACCGAGGTCCGGTTCACCAGGTGCAGGCGGACATCGTCGTCGACATGCTCACCTTCGGCTGGTTCGGCGCCAACGTGCGCGAGGCGCTGATGCTCGGCAGGCCGGTGGTGTGCTACCTGCGGCCGGAGTGGCTGGAGCAGCATGCGCAAGCAGGTGCCGGACTACATCGACGAGCTGCCGGTCGTGAGCGCTACGCCGGAGACCGTCGAGGACGTGCTCAAGGAGCTCGTCGCGGACCCGGAGCGGCGCCGTGAGCTCGGGCGAGCGCGGGCGCGCGTTCGCGCTGAAGTACCACTCCGCCGAGGCCGGCGCGCGGCGCATGGACCAGATCTACCGCGAGCTGCTGAGTGCCTGAGCGCGTCCGCCTCGCGCCGCTGCGCGACGAGGACTCGGACCGGCTCTTCGCGTGGATCAACGACCGTGAGCTGGTGGTGTCCAGCGCGCCGTTCCGCCCTGTTGCGCGTGCCGATCACGACACCTGGTTCGCGGCGATCCGCGAGCGCGAGGACGTGCGGATCTTCGGCATCCGACTGATCGACTCGCGACGAGCTGATCGGGTCGTGCCAGCTGCACTCGATCGACGGCGGCAGCGCGGAGCTGCAGATCCGGATCGGGCAGCGTCGCGAGCAGGGACGCGGCTACGGCCGCGAGGCGGTCGAGCTGCTGCTCCGCAATGCGTTCGGCCCGCTCGGCCTGGAGCGCGTCACGCTGCACGTGTTCGGCATCGAACGCGCCGGCGCTCGCGGTCTACCGTCGTGTCGGCTTCGTCGAGCAGCGCCGGGCCGCCGGAGACCGTAGAGATCGAAGGGCGCATCGAGCGCGTGATACGGATGGTCCGGCCGCACGTCGTCGCGATCCACCAGCCGAACTTCTTCCCGTGGCTCGGCTACTTCGACAAGCTCGATCGGGCGCGACACGTTCGTGCTGCTCGACACGGTCGAGTTCTCGAAGGGCAGCCGGACGAACCGCGTTGAGGTGCTCGTCGGCGGCCGGCCGCACTGGATCACCGCGCCCGTGCAGCGCGCCGGGATCGGCGGCCCGATCCGCGACGTGCTGATCGACGACGGGCGCGACTGGCGTTCGAAGCTCGTCAGGACGCTGCGCCAGAACTACCCGCGCGGCGCGGGCGCTCCCGCTGGTCGAGGAGCTGCTCGGCAATCGCGAGGAGCGGCTGGCCGCCTACAACGAGCACGCGATCCGGCGACTCGCCGAGACGCTCGGGATCGCGACGCCTATCGTCCGCGCCTCGGACCTCCCGGTCGGCGGGTCGCGCCACCGAGCTGCTGATCGAGATCGTCGCGGGCGGTCGGCGGCGGCGCGTACCTCTCCGGCGGCGGCGCCGGCGGCTACCAGGAAGACGAGCGGCTCGCCGCGAGCGGGATCGACCTGATCGCGCAGGACTTCGACGCTCCGCACGGGCTGTCGATCATCCACGAGCTCCTCAGCGAGAAGACTCCGGCAGCCCCGCGTTGACACGCTGGTTGTCGGACAGCAGCGCGTCGTAGGTCGCCTCCGAGGCGCGGCCGCGGCCCGCGATGCAGCGCATGATCCGCTCGCGCGGGCTCATCGGCTCAGCCTGCCACCACTCCGGGTGCGTGAGCACGTGGAGTCGCTCGTGCGAACCGGCTGCCACCATTTCCGCCAGCGGCTCGAACCGCCAGTAGCCGTTGGAGTCCGACACGTAGGCGTAGCGGTCGCGCACGCTCCGGGCGCCGGCGTGCACCATCCCACCGAGCTCCTCGACGTCGACGCCCTCGGTGTTCGAGACGGACGGGTTGTGCAGCGAGACGGCCCGCACCGGCACGTCGAGCGTGTCGCTGAGCAGGCGTCCCTCCCAGGCCGCGCGCTCGTCGAGCGCCCCGTCGGTGTAGAAGCCGGGATCGAAGTGCAGGCCGATCCAGTGGCCGAGCGCGGCGATCTCGCGCAACCGGGCGTGCACCCCAGGCTCCAGCGCGTTGTAGAGGTCGCTGTGCAGCGAGATGAAGTACGTGGAGCGCACGCCCAACTCTGCCTCTGCGCGCGCGAGCGCGACGGCGCGGTGGACCGAGTAATCGACATCGTGGCGCCAGAGCACGTGCGGCCCGGTGGCGACGGTCCCGAACGGCTCGAACGCGTACCTCTCGAGTGCCGCGACCAGGATGTCCCGATACGACGCCTCCGTGAAGTTCTCGAAATTCCGGTCGGAGCTCACCGCGGCCATTCTGGCAGGCCCTGGAGCGCATCTTTCGGGCCCAGACCCCGTTGCTATAACCACTGAATGCCCGCGATCGAAGACTCACGCATCCTGGTCATCGGCGGCGCCGGCTTCGTCGGCTCGCACATCGTCGACCAGCTCGCTGGCCGAACCGGTGCGCGAGATCGTCGTACTCGACAACCTCGTGCGCGGCACCCGCAACAACCTCGCGACCGCCCTGAGGGACGACCGCGTGACCCTGATCGAGGGCTCGGTCGAGGACGTCGCGCTGCTGCGCGATGTGATGCAGGGGACCGACTACGTGTTCCACCTCGCCGCGCTCTGGCTCTACGAATGCGTGCACGAGCCGCGCCGGGCGCTCGAGGCCAACGTCGTCGGCACCTACAACGTTGTCGAGGCGGCCCAGGAGGCGGGCGTCAAGAAGGTCGTCTACTCCTCGTCGGCGTCGGTCTACGGCAACGCCGTCGAAGAGCCCATGACCGAGGATCACCCGTTCAACAACCGCACGATGTACGGCGCGACGAAGATCGTCGGCGAGCAGTTCTTCCGCGCGTTCCACGAGCGCCACGGTCTCGACTACGTCGGCCACCGCTACATGAACATCTACGGCCCGCGGATGGACTACAAGGGCACGTACGTCAGCGTGATCATGAAGGTGCTCGACCGCATCGACGAGGGCCTCCCGCCGCTCATCTACGGCGACGGCTCGCACACCTACGACTTCGTCCACGTCGAGGACGTCGCGCGCGCGAACATCCTCTCGCTGAAGGCGGAGGCGACCGACACGTTCTTCAACGTCGGCACCGGCCTGGGCACGACGATCGACGAGCTCGTCGGCACTGCTGCTGGAGATCACCGGCAGCGGCATCGTGCCCGAGTACCTGCCGCAGGAGGAGGTCTTCGTGACGAACCGGATCGGCAGCACCGAGCTCGCCGAGCAGCTGCTCGGGTTCCGTGCCCAGGTCGACCTGCGCGGCGGACTCGAGTCGGTGGTCGAGTGGCGGCGGGCCGACAGCGCCGCCGCGGTGGGGTCGAGTGGCTAGCGCAGACATCCGCGCCGGCGTACCCGCCGGCGCCACGCGGCCGCTGCAGATCCCGATCTCCAAGCCGCTGTTCGGGCCCGAGGAGCTCGAGGCGGTTCAACAGCCATTGCAGAGCGGCTGGGTCGTGCAGGGCCCGTTCGTCGCGCGCTTCGAGGAGCGGTTCGCCGACCACATCGGCGTCTCGCACGCGGCGGCGACCACGTCGTGCACGACCGCCCTGCACCTCGCCGTGGCCGTCCTGGGCCTCTCGCCGGGGGACGAGGTGATCGTGCCTGCCTTCACGTGGGTCTCGACGGCCAATGTCGTCGAGTACATGGGCGCCACGCCCGTCTTCTGCGACGTCGACCTCGACACGTTCAACATCGACGTCGAGCAGATCGAGACGCTGATCAGCGCCGAAGACAGTCGGGATCATCCCTGTGCATCTTTTCGGCCTGTGCGCCGACATGGAGGCGATCAACGCCGTCGCCCGCCGCCACGGCCTGTGGGTGGTCGAGGACGCCGCATGCGCGTTCGGCGCCTGGCAGGATGGGCAGCACGCCGGCACGCTCGGCGACATCGGCGCGTTCTCGTTCCACCCACGCAAGTCGATCACCACCGGCGAGGGCGGGATGCTGACGACGGCGCGCGCAGACTGGACGAGCTTGCGCGCACGCTTCGCGATCACGGCGGCGACCGCTCGGACCTGGATCGGCACGCGTCGAAGGGCTCGTTCCTGCTGGCGGACTTCAAGGAGCTCGGCTTCAACTACCGGATGACCGACCTCCAGGGCGCGATCGGCTGCGCGCAGATGGACCGCGCGGACTGGATCCTCCACGAGCGCCGCCGGCGCGCCAAGCTCTACGACGAGGCGCTGGCCGGCGTCGAGTGGCTGCGCACGCCGGTCGACGCCCGAGGGCAACGTCCACGGCTACCAGTGCTACTGCTGCCTGTTCGCCCCGGAGGAGCCCACGCTCGAGGCGAGCGGCCGCATGCACGAATGGCGCAACCGCGTGATGCTGCGGCTGGAGGAGCGCAGCATCGCCACCCGACAGGGCACCCACGCGCCGGTCGCGACCGGTCTCTACGCCGGCAAGTACCAGCTGCGCGAGGCCGACTTCCCGCGCGCCGTCGTCAGCGAGCGACTGAGCCTGGCGCTGCCGCTGTATCCGCAGATGACCGACGCCGAGCAGGAGCTCGTCGTGCAGGAGCTACTGCAACGCCTTCGAGGCGGCCTAGGTCGTGTGCGGCATCGCGGGGGTGCTCGAGCGCTCGGGCGGCCCGGTGGAGCGCGAGCTCCTCAAGCGCATGGGGGACGTCATCGCGCACCGCGGGCCGGACGGCGAGGGCCAGCACGCCGAGGGCCCGGTGGGCCTCGTCAACCGCCGCCTGGCGATCATCGACCCGACGCCGGCCGGCGCGATGCCGATGGCGTCCGGCGACGGCCGCTACTGGATCACCTACAACGGCGAGGTCTACAACTTCACCGACCTGCGTGCCGAGCTTGTCGCCGCCGGGCTACCAGTTCCGGTCGCACACCGACACCGAGGTCGTGCTCAACGCCTATGCCGCGTGGGGCCCGGCGTGCGTCGAGCGCTTCAACGGCATGTTCGCGTTCGCGATCTGGGACCGCGAGCGCTCCGAGCTGTTCCTCGCGCGCGACCGCTTCGGCGTCAAGCCGCTCTACTACGCCGACCTCGACCGGCGCGTTCCTGTTCGGCTCCGAGATCAAGTCGATGCTCGAGCACGACGCGCTGCACGCCCGGATGAGCCTGCCGCATCTGCTCGAGTACTTCACGTTCCAGAACATCTTCACCGACGGAACGCTGTTCGCCGGACGTGCGGCTGCTGCCGCCCGGCCACCATCTCACCGTGCGCGCGGACGGCGGTCCGCGTGCAGCCGCAGCAGCTACTGGGACTTCGACTTCCGCGAGGACGGCCGACGGCCGCGCGTCCGACGGCGAGTACGAAGAGGAGCTCGACCGCCTGTTCCGGCAGGCCGTGCGGCGCCAGCTGGTGAGCGACGTCGCCGGTGGGCGCGCACCTCAGCGGCGGGAATGGACTCCGGCAGCATCACGGCCCTCGCCGCCGAGGCGCTGCCGTACCTGAACACTTTCACGGTCGGGTTCGACATGACCTCGCGCGTCGGCATGGAGGTCGCCGCCGACGAGCGCCTGAAGGCGGAGGCGATGTCGTACCAGTTCAAGACCGAGCATTACGAGGTCGTCCTGAAGTCCGGTGACATGGAGCGCTGCCTGCCGGCACTCGTCTGGCACCTCGAGGACCCGCGCGTCGGCCAGAGCTACCCGAACTTCTACGGCGCGCGGCTCGCGAGCAAGTTCGTCAAGGTCGCGCTATCCGGATCGGGCGGCGACGAACTGTTCGCCGGCTACCCGTGGCGGTACTACCGCGCGGTCGTCAACGACGACGTCGACGACTACGTCGAGAAGTACTACCGCTACTGGCATCGCCTCGTACCGAACGAGGTGCTGCGCGACTTCTTCAAGCCCGACGTCTGGCGCGAGATCTCAGATCTGCGGACGATCGACATCTTCCGCGACCAGCTCCCCGACCAGCACGCGCCAGAGTCCCCCGAGGAGTACGTCAACCACTCCTTGTACCTGGAGGCCAAGACGTTCCTGCACGGCCTGTTCGTCGTCGAGGACAAGCTCAGCATGGCGCACAGCCTCGAAAGCCGCGTGCCGTTCCTGGACAACGACCTCGTCGACTTCGCGCAGCGCGTTCCGGTGCGGCTGAAGCTACGCGACCTCGAGCACGTCGTGAAGCTCGACGAGAACTTGCCGAGCCCCAAGAACGAGCGCTACTTCGAGCGCACCCACGACGGCAAGCTGCTGCTGCGACAGGTCATGCAGCGCTACGTCCCGGAGCAGGTGACCAACCAGATCAAGCAGGGGTTCTCGGGCCCGGACGCGAGCTGGTTCCGCGGCGACAGCATCGACTACGTCCGCAAGGTCGTGCACAACGACGACTCGGCGATGTACGAGTACCTGGAGCCCCGACGTGGTCCAGCGGCTCGTGGACGACCACCTCGACGGCCGTGAGAACCGGCGACTGCTGCTCTGGTCCCTCCTCACGATCGAGCACTGGTGCCAGACCTTCCTGAACGGCGGCGCGGCCGTGAGGATCCTCGTGACCGGCGCAGGCGGCTTCCTGGGGCGGTACCTAATCGCGCAGCTCGGACCGCAGCACGAGGTCGTGGCGCTCACGCGCCGAGCCCCGCCCGCTGAGCTCCAGGGACAGGCGCGCTGGGTTGTCGCCGACCTGCGCGCGCTCGATGCGTCGGTTCTGCCGGATCGCGTCAACGCCGTCGTCCATCTCGCGCAGTCGTCGCGCTATCGCGAGTTCCCTGGGGGCGCCGAGGACATGTTCGGGGTCAACGTCGCGAGCACGTTCGCGCTGCTGGAGTACGCACGCGAGGCCTCCGCGACAGCGTTCGCGCTCGCCTCGACAGGCGGCGTCTACGGGCGCTCGCCGAGCCCGGTCAAGGAGTCCGACCCACCCCAGCCAATGAGCTTCTATTTCCGCTCCAAGCTCACCGCCGAGTGTCTGGTCGAGGGCTACGCGGACCACTTCCGCACGCTGACGTTCCGCTTCTTCTTCATCTACGGGCCCGGCCAAGAGCGCATGCTCATCCCGACGCTGGCGACGAAGATCGTGACCGGCGAGGAGATCGTCGTCGAAGGCAATCCCGGTCTTCGGATCAACCCGATCTACGTCGACGACGCCGCGCGGATCTTCGGACCGGCCCTGACCTCCGACGCGACCGGAACGTTCAACGTCGCCGGCGAGGAGCAGGTGACGATCACCGAGTTGGTCCAGATGATCGGTGAGACGACGGGAAAGCGCCCACGCGTGCGTCACGTGGCCGCCGGAGTCGACGGCGACCTGGTCGCCGACGCGTCCCGTGTGCGTGACGAGCTGAGGGTTCGCCCTCAGGTGCCCCTGAACGCCGGGCTGCGGTCGCTGGTGGCGGGCCTGGCGCTGCCGGCCTGAACTCGCCGGCCCAGACCGCGGCGATCAGTTCTGCCCAGCGCTCGCCAATGGCGGTATAGGAGTGTCGTCGCAGCACGTACTCGCGGCTCTCACGCCCGAGCTGCTGGCGGAGCGCCGGATCGGTGACCAGGGTGCGGAGCCGATCGCGGAGCGTCTCCCGCGTCGCGTCGACGATCGGGCAGTCGGCGATCTGCCTACGCAGGTCGTCGGACATCCAGCTCATGTTGGAGAGGACCGGCTTCCCCGCGCTCATGCCCTCGGTCGCGAACAGCCCGTAGCCCCCGAGGAACTGCTCGGCCACGATGTCGCCGTCGAGCACCGCCCGGCGCACCTCCGCGTTCGATCGACGCTCGAGCAGGTCGAGTCGGATCCTCAGGCCTTCCTCGCGCAGGGCGCGCACCGCCTCCTCGAGCGATTCAGTCGCCTCCAACGCGCGATGGCTGGCGGCGGATCGGTCCGCGACGTTCGCCGTCGACCTCGCGGTCAAGAACATCGGCGGGGAACCGGCGGATTACCGTCGCGGAATGGCCGCCTTCCACGTTTTCGACCCGGGGGTGAGCAAGCGCGTGTTCACCGTCGTCGGCACCTCGACCCGCGTGTTCGCGATGCACGAGCAGGTGGCCCCGGCCGCTGGCGCAGCGGGCGGGCTCTTCTACCACGTGGTCGAGTCGCCCTACGAGGACATCGACGACGACTTCACCCGGCTTCGCGCATGCGAGATCACGCTCGACCGGAGCAGCTCGACCGCGGCCTGGGGCGTCGACGGCCACAAGGTGTACGAGGCCCACACCTTGATCCCCGAACGCGCCCTGATCGGGTTCGGGATCTGGACGATGCTGCCCGAGCGCGACCGCCGCTCAGCCGACGGGCAGGGCGTCGACCCGCGGTGGCACCGTTTCCGTGTACGAGGATCGAGCTGACTGGCCGGGAATGCCGAGCTCAGCGATGGAACCGGTAGTGCATGTGGGTGACACCGTTCTCCCCCTCGAGGATCCGGGTGCGCCGCAGCTCGATCTGCTCGGGGGCGAGGCCCTCGAACAGAAGACGCCCCTGGCCGAAGAGCACCGGGACCACATGGAGCTCGATCTCGTCGAGGACGCCGGCGCCAAGTGCTAGTGGGCCTTCTCCAAAGGTTTGACCGAAAACCTCTGGTTGGTGGCGAAGAGGGATGCATCGCGACGATGGAGGTGGTGATGCGTCCCCGGAGGTGTTTGTCAGGCCGTTGGCGCACGGCGAGGCTGTGACGCTCAAGCGGCGCTCGAAGAGCGCCAAGCATTTCTCGACGCGGCAGTGGGCGGCGATCCTGCTGGCGTCGAACACGCGCATGTCGGCGCCCGAGATCGCGCGTATGTGGCAGACCGACGAGTCGCACGTGCGCAAGGTGATTCACGAGTTCAACGAGCGCGGGCTGGACTCGCTGGACCCTGACTATCGGGGCGGCGGCCCCGCCGGATCAGCGCCGATCAGCGCAAGCGGATCGTGGCGGTGGCCGGTGCTCGTCCCGACAGCCAGGGGGTTCCGCTGACGCGCTGGTCGCTGCCGCGGCCGGCGGTCCACCTGCGCAGCGAGGGGATCGAGATCTCGCCCGCACCTCGGCCGGGTACTCAAGCAGGCCGGGCTCTCGTTCCAGCGCACGCGCTCTTGGAAGGCGTCGCCGGACCCCGACTACGAGGCCAAGGCGGCGCGTGTGCTGTCGCCCTACGAGCGGCTCCCAAGCATGGGGTGGTGGTCTGCTTCGACCAGATGGGGCCGATCTCGCTGCGCCCCACCCACGGCTGCGGGTGGGCGCCGCGGCGCCGGCCCGAGCGGCTGCGGGCGACGTTCAACCGCCGCCACGGCACCCGCTACGGCTTCGGCGCCTACGCCGTCCACGCCGACCGGCTGCGCCTGCGGCTGCGCGAGCGTCGACGCGGCCAGGCCGACACGGTTGGGTGAATGCGCACGATCCGCCGCTGCTACCCGCGCCGGCTGCGGATCTACTGGATCCAAGACGGCCTCTCGGCCAACTGGACCCCAGACGTCCGCGACTACGCCGCCGACAACAACATCGAACTGGTCCCGATCCCGACCTACGCCAGCTACCTCAACCGCATCGAGGCGCACTTCCGGCCGATCAACGAGTTTGTCGTCTCCAACGCCGACTACCTCGACTGGGGCGCCTTCGCCCACCCCCTCGCCCGCCACCTCCAGCACCGCAACGGCCCCGACCGCGACCGCCGCATCGCCGCCCTCGAACGCAAGCTCACCATCGCCGCCTGACCGATGCCATTTCCGGTGCAACATTCCGAGAAGGCCCACTAGCTGCGCGGTTCCGGCGCCGTGGACCAGCACATTCTTGTCGCCCGCAGCCTCCTTGGCTTGAGTCATCGCGGTCGTGACGTCGTCCACGTAGCTGACCAGCGGCCACTGCCTCAAATCGGCGGGGTCGTGGCGGTGAGGATGAAGATCGGCACGCGGTTGTGGTGGTCGCCGCCCCAGCCGCCAGCAGGCTCGAAGGTCCCCTGCCGGCGACGACCGCCCCGGTGGACATGGCCTCGTCGAAGACTTGGCCGTTGACGCCCGCCGGGCGGCCGACTGCCTGGTCGGTGTCGTCACCCGTTAGCGCCCAATCGTGCAGGCGTTCCCCGCCGTCACCGAGGCCGTTGTCCGGTCGCTCATTGGGCCCGGCGATGAACCCGTCGAGGGAGATGGACATATAGAGAACGGTTGCGGACACGGGGGTCTCCTTTCCTGGTCGGTGGCCTTGTCTCGAGTGCTTTCTACTCGCATGTCGAACGAGGCCGGGCAAATTCGACACGCCCCCGTGCAGGTCAGCAATCACGAACGCGAACTCCTCAGCGGCGCTGCGCGGAGCGGTAGCGCTCGGCCTGCTCAGCCGCGGCGCTCGATATCGCCGCCTCGGCTTCGGCCGACACTTCGTACTCGTCGTGGCGCCTGACCCACTGGTTGGCCGGGGTCTGCGGGTAGCCTCCCGGCGAGTCCTCCCAGCCTCGGGCGAGCGCGCCGCACGCGCGCAGGTCGATCTCGGCCTCGGGACGTCTCCAGTCCAACGCCGGTGACCGACCGCAGGATCTGTTCCAGCGGCACGCCTGCCAGGTGAGCGATCACGAACGTCCACGTCCGAACCGGCGCGACCGGCTCATGCGGGAGCTGGATCTCGTGCGCGTCCGGCGAGCGAGCGCGATCATCGCGGTGTCTGCGCACATCAGGGGCCAGCTCGTGCGCCACCTCGGCTGGCGCCGGAGCGAACGTCGGTAATCAAGCAGGGCATCAACCGGCGGCGCGTTCGTCCAGTCGAGGGCACTCCGCTGAGGTGGACGCCAGCCAAGCCCGAGCGAGGCGTTCAGCGCTGCATGTCAACGCTCCCGAGCGCCTTAGCGGCATCCCGGACCAGCTCGTCAACACAATGGTCGCGGCGGGCCGGACATCGTCGACGATGCCTGCGCTCTGGCCCGCGTACTGTGCCAGGGCCTCCACATCGCCAGTGGCCCCTCGCACCGGAATTTCGGCGCCGTAGCGATGTAGGCAGGCGCCACCGGGCGCGCGCCACCACGTCGTCCTCGCCCGGACGCCCGGGGGCGCCGGGGCCTCCCGGCCCCCTCCCACGCCTCCACGGTGCTGTTGCGGAGCGCTCAGGGGCAACGAGGAGGCTCGTCGCGCTGTGCAAGCGGGCGTCGACGTGATCGTGGCGCAGGGCTAGGAGGCAGGGGGCCGCGTATGGGGGGTGGTGGCACACTGCCCCTGGTGCCTGCCGTCGTCGACGCGGTCCGGCGGGTACCCGTCATCGCGGCCGGAGGGGTGGCCGATGGACGCGGGCTCGCGGCGGTCCTCGTCCTTGGGGCCGATGCGGGGTGGGTGGGCACGCGCTTCTTGATGGCGCAAGAGGCGAACGTTCACGACGAGTGGCGAGCTCCGCATCCGAGACGCTGCGGAGAGCAGCACCGTGTACGCCACGGTCTTCGACGGCGGCTGGCCGGATTCGCCGCACCGGCCACTGCACCGAGTTGGTCCCCCAGCGGTCGTGAGCGTGTAGGACGACTTCCGTGTCGCAGTTGGTCTGGAACCGACCCCCGATCTCGCGGCGCAGCTCGGGATTGTTGTAGCCCTCGGCGTTACAGGTGATCCATCGTCCCGCCGGGTCGCTCGTCGGCTAGTGACCGTGCTCGAGGTCGATGATGCTGAGCCGGCGGTGTCCGAGCCCCACGTGGCCCCGCTCGTGCACCCAGGTCCCCGAGTCGTCGGGGCCGCGACGGGCGATCAGCTCGTTCATCACGTCGAGCCTCCGCTCGAGGTCGGGGATCGCCTCATCCCGCAGATGTATGGCGCCGCAGCTCCCGCACATTGAGCGCTACATGGTTGCCTAACTGGGAGTCCGCGCAGGCAGCGATCGCCCACGCTCGCCTAACCTCCAGCACCATGAACGAGGCAAGTCGACCGCCGGTGAACATCGCCGGACTGACTGAGGGTCTGCTGGAGGCGGAAGGTCCGACCGTGAAGGGGCTCGGCTGGCCGGACCGCGAAGGCATGGCGGTCCGGTTCGCACAGCTCCTGCGGCCTTTCGAGGTCGGAGACGAGCCGTTCACGGTCAACGACCTGGGCTGCGGGCTCGCGGACCTCTACGAGTTCATCAAGGACCACGGACTGCCGATGCGCGGGTATCGCGGCTACGAGCTGAGCGAGAAGATGCGCGGGCTCGCACGCGAGCGCGTGGGTGAAGACGGCGAGATCCTCAGCGCCGACCGAATCACCGAAACCGCCGACTACTCGTTCGCCTGTGGGATCTTCAACACCAAGCTGGAGGCAACCGACGAGCAGTGGCTCGACTACATGAAGTCGGTGGTCCGAAACCTCCACGAATACTCCGAGCGCGGCTTCGCCTTCAACTCGCTCAGCATCTATGTCGACTTTCAGGAGGACCACCACTTCCACGCGGATCCGGCGGAGCTGTTCACCTTCTGCAAGCGGGAGATCTCCCCACGGGTGGCGCTGCTGCACGACTACCCCCTTTGGGAGTGGACGATCGCCGTCCGCAAGAGCGAGTGAACGGCTCCAGACAGCCAAGCGAGTCGAGCGGCACCGCGACCGAGGCAGCACCCAGCGAGCATCCCGGCGCGGCGGCGACGAGCGCTGCGGATCCCGATCACCAAGCCCGCAATCGGGGAGGCCGAGAAGCGCGCGCGATTCTCGAGCCGCTCGAGAGCGGGTGGGTGGTTCAGGGCCCGCGCGTTCAGGAGTTCGAGCGACTGTTCGGGGAATACGTCGGCGCCGGGAATGGGGTGGCGACGACATCCTGCACCACCGCCCTGCATCTGGCGGTGGCCGTCCTCGGCCTGAAGCCTGGCGATGAGGTCCTGGTGCCGGCATTCACCTGGGTCTTGGCGGCGAACGTCGTCGAGTACATGGGCGCGACACCGGTCTTCTGCGACGTCGACCTGCGGACGTTCAGAATCGACCCGGCACGCTTCGAAAAGGCCGTTGGGCCCAACACGGTGGGGATGATCCCGGTGCACCTGTTCGGCCTGTGCGCCGAGATGGACCCGGTCAACGAGATCGCGCGCAAGCACGGCCTCTGGGTGATCGAGGACGCAGCTTGCTGCTTCGGCGCCTGGCAGGACGGGCGTCACGCCGGCACTCTGGGCGACATCGGCGCCTTCAGCTTCCACCCGCGCAAGTCGATCACCACCGGTGAGGGCGGGATGCTGATCACGGACGACGACGAGCGAGCCGAGCTCGCCCGGACGCTGCGCGAGCATGGGGGGGATCGCAGTGACCTCGCGCCGCACGAGACGGCCCGCAGCTTCCTGCTAGCCGACTTCGAGCACCTTGGCTACAACTACCGGATGAGGGACATCCAGGGTGCGCTCGGCTGCGCGCAGATGGAACGCGCCGACGAGCTCCTGGACGAGCGCCGCCGACTCGCCGCCCGCTACGCCGAGGCCCTCGCCGGGCTCGACTGGCTCGCCACCCCTGAAGTCCCGGACGGCAACGTTCACGGCTATCAGTCCTATGTCTGCCTCTACGGTGGCGAACCCACGATGGCCTCGCTCGCACGGCAGCACAGCTCGCGCAACGAGCTGATGCTCCGTCTCGAGCAGCGCGGGATCGCGACCAGGCAAGGGACCCACGCGCCGGTCGCCACGGGCTACTACTCGCGCAAGTACGGGCTCCGTGAGGAGGACTTTCCCGCCGCCGTGCTGGCCGAGCGACTGAGCATCGCGCTTCCGCTCTACCCGGGGATGAGCGACGCCGACCAGGACCTCGTGGTCGAGGAACTGCTCGCGGCGTACGGGGAGGGCTGAGGTCGACGATGATCGAGGTGGAGGCCCTCGCGCCGGGCGAGGACGAGGCGTGGGACGCCTTCCTGCTCGGCAGCGACGGGGGGCTGATCTATTACTCCAGCCGCTTCCGCGACCTGCTGGTGGACGAGCTCGGCTGCAAGCCCGAGTACCTCGTCGCCCGCGAGGGTGGCGAGATCCGGGGAGTGCTGCCGCTGATGTGGAGTGATGACGCCGGCGATCGGGTGCTGAACTCACTCCCCTACTACGGGAGCCACGGAGCGCCGCTAACATCGTCGCAGGACGCCGAGCGCGCCCTGATCGATGCGTGGAACGAACGGGCCGCGGACCCACGCACACTCGCAGCGACGATGGTTGCGAACCCCTTCCGGGATTCCGAGCCGCTCGAGCCGGAGCACGAGCTGACCGACCGCAGGATCAGCCAGGTGACCGCGCTGCCCGACGCTCCGAACGAGGACGACATTCTCACTCTGGTCGAATCGAGCGCGCGCCGCAACGCACGCAAGGCCGCGCGGGCCGGAATCGAGATCGAGACCGATGCCTCGGCGTGGTCGGACCTCCACGAGATCCATCAGGCGAACATGACCGCAATGGGCGGCCTGGCCAAGTCGCGCGGGTTCTTCGAAGCGGTCACCCGCCATCTGCGGCCGGGAGAGGACTTCGACCTCTGGGCTGCCCGGCTGGACGGTGAGACGATTGCGGGCCTACTCGTGCTCCACTTCGGCGGGGTGAGCGAATACTTCACTCCGGCCACTCGTTACGAAAATCGATCGGACCAGCCGCTGGCGCTGATCCTGGTGAAGGCGATGGTCGCCGCGGCGGCAAGGGGTTCCCGGCGATGGAACTGGGGCGGCACCTGGAGCAACCAGGACGGGGTCTACCGGTTCAAGCGCAAGTGGGGCGCCACCGAGGGCGCATACACCTACTTCGTCCGCGTCAATGACCAGTCACTGCTGGACGCGCGCCCGGACCAGCTCCGGGAACGCTTTCCCCACTTCTACGTCGCGCCGTTCTCGGCGCTTAGGTCGCAGTCACTGACCGCTGGTGACGGCCGATGAAGATCCTGATCACCGGCGCAACCGGCTTGATCGGACGCCACCTCGTCGCCCGGATGGCGCCACGGCACGAGCTGGTCTGCATCTCGCGATCCGGGCCGGATGCCGAACTCGCTTGGGCCGCGGAGCGGCGGTGGCTGGACCTGGCCGAGGCGATCGAGCCAGGGCGGCTGCCTGGGCCTCGACGGGATCGTCCACCTCGTCCAGTCCGATCCCTACCGCGACTTCCCGACGGGATGGAGGATCTGTTCGCCGTCAACGTTCGCAGCATTCTCGACCTGCTCGAGTACGGCCGCTGGGCCGGGGCGAGGTCCTTCGTGCTCGCCTCGACGGGGGCTGCTACGAGCCCGGCCCCGATCCGGTCCGCGAGGACTCCGCGCTGCGGCCCACCGGCCCCTACTTCCGCCCGAAGCGGATGGCCGAGCTGCTCGCGGAGAACTACGCGGGTCTGCTCGGTGGCGCGATCCTGCGGCTCTTCTCCGTCTATGGGCCTGGTCCCGGGACGAGGCTCGTGACCCGGCTCGCGCAGAGGATCCTCGAGGGCGAGGAGATCGTGATCGAGGGAGAGCCGGGAATGAGGCTGAACCCGATCTTCGCCGACGACGCGGCCGCGGCGCTCGAGGCCGCACTGGGCCTCGAGCGGCAGGAGGTAGTGAATGTTGCCGGCTCGGAGGTCGTCACCGTCAGCGAGCTCGTCGACCGCCTCGGCGCCGCGCTCAACCGCCCTGCCGAGATCCGGTACACCGGGGATCGACCGGGGGACCTGTTCGCCGACACGGCGCGGATGCGCGACCGCCTCGGCGTCATTCCGGGGATGTTGCTCGACGACGGGCTCGCCACGGTCGCGCGCTCGATCGGCGCCGCGTCAGCTCGCGCTCCGGGCGGGACCTGATCTGCCCGGCCCAGTTCGGGATCAGCTGCAACGCGTCGGCCATCGCGCGAAGGACGCGCTCTGGCACCTGCGGCATAGGATCGAGACGGCTCTCGCTATGGCGGCCGCGGCCGCTGCGCTGGTGGCGCTCGCGCTCGTCGAGCATTGCAGGACGGCTTGGCGACGACTGCGCCGCCGGCGCCCGAGGTTGATCTGGGGCCCGACCCCGATTATCAGCAACAAGTACTGGTCGCTGTCGATGCGCCACGTCGGGTACGAGAGCCTCACCGTGGCGCAAACCGTCTATCCGGCGCACGAGCGGTCCGACTTCGACGTCCACTGGGACGAGTTGACCCGCCACCGACTGCCCGCCCCCCTTCGCGCTTACGCGCCGTTCGTGTGGGCCCTGCGGCATGGCGACGTCTTCATGCTCTACTTCGACGGAGGCTTTCTCCGTGGGACCTCCTTCGAATGGTGGGAGTACCCGTTGATGCGCCTCGCGGGGAAGCGGATCGTGGTCTCCCCATACGGCGGGGACATCGCGGTGCCGGGCCATCTGCGCGGTGTCGAGGAGGTCTTGCTGGCGGACTACCCGCACCTGCTGGAGCATGCTGAGCTCACCGAACGTCGCGTCCTGCACTCGCTGAAGCACGCACGGGTCAGCGTCCTCACCACCTCGCAGGGCTTCCAGCCGGTCTACAACGCGATCTGGGGAAACCAGCTCGCGATCGACACCGATGTCTGGAGTACCGCCGATGGAGGCTCGGACGCCGACGGTAGCGGAACTCCCGTCACCATCGTCCATGCCCCGAACCACCGCGCCACCAAGGGGACCCCGTTCCTCGAGCGCGCCGTCCATCAGTTGTGCGACGAGGGCCTGGAGGTCGACCTGAGGATCTACGAAGGGCGACCGAATGCCGAAGTGCGCGAAGCGGTGCTGGCTAGCGACATCGTCGCCGACCAGTTCCTGATGGAGGGCTACGGCCAGTTCGCTGTCGAGGGAATGGCTGCGGGGAAGCCCGTGCTCGCGAACATGAGCGCCCTTCCTGAGATCTTCCGCGGCACCGCCCAGGTGCGCGCCTGCCCGATCGTCGACACCGATCCCGAGACGCTGGCGGAGAACCTACGCACCCTGATCCGCGATCCTCAGCTTCGCCGCAGGATCGGGAGGGCGAGCCGCGAGTTCATCCTCAAGTACCACTCCTACGACGCGGTCGGCAGGGACTGGGCGGCGATCGTCGAGTTCGCCTGGCGAGGCCGGCCACTGCCAGACCCCCTCGCCGTCCCGAAAGCGAGTTCGTGATCAGCGCCTGCGGGCGCCGATCGTGATGCCGGCCTCCTCGACGCGCTCGCGCTCGATCTCGAGCCCGGCCGCCTCGCACCATTCCCGCACCTCTTCGGGCGATTGCCGGTGAGCGTTTCGCGGGGCGTACCAGTCGTAGTTGATGTGGTTCATCTCCTCGAGGTCGAGATCCGGATCGTAGTACGCCTTGAAGACGTGCCAGTAGAACAGCCGCTGGAGATCGATCGGTCCGGCCGGGATCTCGAGCAGGTCGATGTCTTCGGGGACGTCCACCTCGACCTCGAGCTCGCCGAGCGCCTTGCCGAGCTTGGTCAGCGGCTCGAGCGCCTTCCACGCCTCCTCGGGCGGCATGTCGACGACCTTGTCGCGGACATAGTCATCGGTGAACTCCCGGATCGGTCCCTTGCGCCGATACACGTAGAAGAGAAAGCGCCCGCCGGGGTTGAGCAGCGGCGCAAGCGCCTCGATCGCGCCCTGGGTCGAGTCGGTGTGGTGGAGGACCCCCTCCGAGAAGATCACGTCGACGGACTCGGGCGCGAGCGGGAGTTGAACCAGGTCGGATTGGATGAATCCCGCATCCAGGTCGCGCTCGCCGAACCGCTTCGCAGCGACGTCGACGGCGCTGGAGATATCGGCGCCTATGTAGCGGATCTTCGGCAGGACCCCCTCGAACAGCAGCAGGGCGCTCATCGCCGCGCCGCAGCCAGCGTCGAGTACGACAGGGTGCTCGCCGTACTGATCCCACCAGGGCGCGGCGGAGACGTCCCCATAGCGCTCGATCAGCCACCGCTTCATCCGCGCGAGGGACGCGTCGCTCTCGAACGTCTCGCGCTGGTGCCATTTGAAGCCGAAGGCGTCCGACGTCTGCGCCTGGGCGTCCGAAACCTCGCTCCGCTCCCGCAGGATCCCTTCGCGGAGCTCGTAGGTCCGGCCGCGGATCTCGACCTCCCCGCCCTCTTGGGGAAGCGCGACGCCGAGCATCTCCGGAAACCACGGGGTCGTGCGGAGAGCTTCAGGCTGAGAGGAAGTTGTGGCGGTCTTGGCGTTAGAGATCTGGTCGGCCATGCCGATCCGCCACGGTAGCGGGGCGGGTGTCAGGGACGCTCGCCGCCGAGGAAGATCCGGACCACTCCTCGAAGCTGAGCAGCGCCCAGAGCAGGAGCCGGCGATTCTCGTGGCCCTCGAGATGCTCGGCCAACAGCGGCTGCACGCCCGCAGGATCGAGGAACTAGTAGATCGCCGCGTCCGCTGACATCAGCACCGCCGGACGTAGCGATGCTGTCGCCGCGGAACCAGCTCGCATCTGGCCCCGAGAACCCGCGCTTCACCTGGTTCATGATCTCGTCCGGCACGTAGCGGCTCATCACCTTGCGGAGCAGGAGCTTGCCGTCGCGGGTCTCGTGGAAGTAGGCCTTCGTCTTCGGGCCGGGCACGTTCTCGTTTAGCTCCACCACGTGCTGCAGGTCCCGCAGCTTCATGTGTATGGGCAACCGATGGGCGAACTCGACCAGGTCGTTGTCGAGCAGTGGAACCGGTTCTCGAGGCTGTGGGCCATGCTGAGCTTGTCCTCGACGACGAAGAGGCCGTTCAGGAAGGTCCTCGCCTCCAGATACCGGGAGTGATCGACGTACTCCTCGGGACTCTGCGGGTGCCCGTGAGTTGGGGCGCGCCCGTTTGAAGATCTCGATTTTCGGTAGGTCCTGCACCTCGCGCCAGACCTCGGGCCGGAAGAACCCGGCCAGCAGGCTGTTTGGGGATCAGCCGGTGCCAGAACCGGTAGTACTTCTCGACGTAATCGTCGAAGTCCTGATTGACGACCGCGCGGTAGTAGCGCCACGGGTAGCCCGCGAAGAGCTCGTCTCCGCCGCGACCCGGTCAACACGAGCTTGACGAAACGACTCGCGAGGCGGGCGAGGTAGTAGTTCGGATAGCTCTGGCCGACGGGCAGGTCCTCGAGGTGCCAGACCAGGGACGGGAGGCAGCGCTCCATGTCGCCCGACTTGAGTACCGCCTCGTAGTGCCGACTCCTCGCGAGGGAGGAGAGGGCCTCAGCCTTCTTCCGTTCGTCGTCTCCGGACTCGAGTCCAAATCGCGAGGTCATATCGAAGCCCCAACCGTGAAGGTGTTCATATCCGGAAGCGAGCGGGCCGCGAGCGCCGTCACCGTCCCGGAGTCCATTCCGCCGCTCAGCTGTGCCCCAACGGGCACGCCCGCGACCAGCTGCCGCTCGACCGCCTGCTGCAGCAGCCAGCGACCGGTCGTTGAGCTTGACGAAGTAGCGATACCGCTGCTCGCGCGCGCCCCACACTTGCGCTTGAAGCGCAGAACCCCCTCCTGGTGAGCCACGTGCCGCCCCAGTTCCACCACGAGCAGCCACGCGCGACCGCGTCCGTGAGGGCCTGGTCGAGGATCGCCGCCAACGGCTGCGCCGGACGGTGGTCGTGCTCGGTCGCGGGCGTGATGTACTCGGCGACGCCGCCGAACCAGAACATGAGCAGCGCCGCCACGACGGCTCCATCGAGGCGGGAGACATAGACGTCGTACTCGTCGCCGGCCCGGAAGTGCCGTGCCACCGCGCCAAAAAAGGCGGGCTCCTTGGCCAGCCCGCCGATCTCCGCCATGTTCGCGCGGTGGATGCTGCAGAGCGCTTCCATCTCGCCGGCGTCTCGGCTCACCACGACGCCGAGCCGGTGCGCCTTGCGAACGTTCCGCCGGGCGCTCGACTCGACCGTGACCGGTGGCAGGGCGGTCGCCTGGTTGATGCGCTCGTCCTGAAGGTCGTGCACCGGGTCGGGCACTGAATCGGTGCTGAACGGATTGGCCACCAACGTCGCGGCGGCAGTGCCGCGATCGGTGGCGCGGTCGTTCCAGGCCGCGAGCAGCGTGGCGCGGGCCTGTGGGTTCGCTGCCAGCACCGACCCGTGGCTGCCGTAGTACGGCAGCGAGTTGGCGGTCCGCCGGCCCACCTGCCTCCGCCCACATGATCGGCAGGACGCCGCGGATCTCCCCGCCATCCACGGCGAGAAGATGTTCAGGCCGACATCCGAGATGCGCGACGAGCACATCCCGGTACGGCAGCGAGTGATAGAGGAGCCCGTCCGGCCGGGACTGCACAAAGGCCGTGTACTGGTCCTCGAGCCGCTCGGTGAGCGTCGTCAGCTCCACGACGCTGCTTGCGGCGCAGAGCTCGTCGCCGAACCGCGCGCAGCGCGCGTCGCCATGCTCCTGTGGGTCGCCACCATAGATCGAGGAGAGTAGCCGCGGCCATGCCCGCAGAGGTCGGTGCTCGGGTCTCGCGCGGCGGGAGGCTAATACCCTTCTGGGCCCGGATGACGACGGCCGTCGATCAATACTGGACCCGCCATACCGTTCGCGCGGAGCGCTTCCGCAGCCGGCGCGCCTCCGAGCGCAACCTCGAATGGCGGTTCGAGCAGTACCCGCTGTTCCGCGAGTTCTCGGGGCTGTGGGGCGAGCACGACGGCGAGGTGATCCTCGACTACGGCTGCGGGCCCGGCAACGACCTCGTCGGCTACGCGCTTTACACCGGCGCGCGCCGCATCGTCGGCGTCGACGTGTCGCCGCGCGCGCTGGAGCTGGCGCGTGACCGGCTCGCGCTACACGGGATCGATCCGGAGCGAGTCGAGCTGCTGCAGGGCAGCGACGCGAGCGTCGCGATTCCGCTCGATGACGCGTCGGTCGACTTCGTGCAGAGCCAGGGAGTCCTCCATCACACCAGTGACCCCGAGGCGATCCTGCGCGAGCTCCATCGGGTGCTGCGCCCCGGCGGACGAGGGCTGATCATGGTCTACAACCGCGCCAGCCTGTGGTTCCACCTGTACACGGCGTACGAGAAGATGATCGTCGAGGACGCCTTCCCCGGGCTCGACGTGCACGAGGCGTTCCGTCGCAACACGGACGGGCCGGAGTGCCCGATCTCGCGGAGCTACCCGCCGGCCGAGTGGGTCGCGCCTTTGCGAGGCCGCAGGCTTCGAGGCCGAGTTCGTCGGCGGCTACCCGTCCAACAACGAACTGCGTGCGCTCGAGCAGTCCTGGGCGCAGGCGATCGCGGACCCCCGGCTGGGCGCCGAGCACCGCGACTTCCTGCGCTCCCTGACGTTCGACTTCGCGGGGCGACCGATGTACCAAGGCGCCCACGCCGGCATCGGCGGCACGTACCACCTGCGCAAGCACTGACGGCTAACCGCGTGCGAACGATCCTCGTCGTCTACGGGTTGATGCAGCATCCGCTGCGCTCGACGGTCGAGGACCACCTGTACTCGTTCCGCCGCTACTCGCAGGCGCGGGTCTTCTACGCCAACGCGCTCGTCGGGCCGGTGCCGGGCATGGATGCGCCGGATCCGCTTCGACGCGATCGTCTTCCACACGAGCTTCCTGTCGTCGCTGCGCTGGGGCCCACAGGTGGACGAGACGCTGCGCGCGCGGGCGCTCGAGCTGGCCGACGTCTCCGGCATCCGCGCGGCGATGCCGCAGGACGAGTTCCTGCGCTCGGGAGCGCTGTGCGACTTCATCCGCGACGCTCGCGTCGACGTCGTGTTCTCGGTCTCGCCGGCTTCCGAGTGGCCGAAGATCTACGCGGGCGTCGACCGCGAGCGCGTGCGCTTCGAGACCGACGCTCACCGGCTACCTCGACGAGCGGACGCTCACGCGGATCGACGAGATCCTGCGCGAGACGCCCGAGCGGCCGACCGACGTCTTCTACCGGGCGGGCGCCGAGCGGCCCTACCTCGGCCGGCACGGGATGCT
Organism: uncultured Thermoleophilaceae bacterium; assembly: GCA_963850205.1. Classification (GTDB taxonomy): domain Bacteria; phylum Actinomycetota; class Thermoleophilia; order Solirubrobacterales; family Thermoleophilaceae; genus JACVRW01. The sequence goes on from CAWKKJ010000022.1 coordinate 92,824, forward strand.
CAAGACCGGCATCGCCACCGCGGGCGAGGCCGAGGCGCGGGCGCGCGGCCTGACGACGGACGTCTCGCTCGACCCGGGCGCCACCCTGCTCGGCGACGACTGGTTCCGGCGCGCTGGCGCGCGTCGCGCTGGACGCTCGGAGTCGAGGGCGGCGCCAGCATCCTCGACCCAGAGGGTGCGATCCGGGCCGCGACGATGCGCTACGTCGCCGAGCATCCCGATGCCACCTACGACGAGATCGAGGCCGCGTGCTTCCCCGGGCGCGACGGCGAGCTGGCGCTGTTCGCGATCTCACCTCGCCATCTCGAGGCGTGTGCCACGCGGACCGGGCAGATCCTCGTCGAGGGCGGCTACAGCGGCGCGCTCGAGCCCGGCAGGCACTACCTGCCGGTGCGCGCCGACCTGTCCGACCTCGACGCCGTGCTCGAGCGAGGCCAAGGACGAGACGCACAGGCGCGAGCTGACCGATGCGGCGTACCGGGACATCGTCGCGTCCGGCCGCTACACGTACCGTGGGTTCGTCGAGCAGGTCGACCGCGTGCTGCTCGCCGGCCCGGAGCGGCGCTGGAATCCGGCGGTTGCGCGTGGCCGAGGCGGCGGGCCGCGCGCACGACTGGGTGTCGTGGCGGCGTGTGTGGTGGCGGATCTCGAAGGGCCGCCTGCTGCGTTTCGCCGGCGGTCTGCGGCCGCCTGCACTGCGGCGAGCTCCGACGGCCGGAGGCGACCGTCGTGTCGGTCACGCCGCTGCGGCTCGACGCGGACAGTCGCACCCTCAAGGAGGCGGTGTCGCTGTCCCGCACCGGCATGCGCTCGATCGTGGTCGAGCGGGTCGGCAGCACCGAGTCGTGGGACGACGTCCCGATCGAGGTCATCAGCCTGTGGCCGCCGGCCGGCCCGGCAGTCCGCTCCGACCGCCGCCGAGGAGGCGCTGCCGCGCTCGATGTGGAGCGCGCTGCGCCCGCTCGTGGACGTCGTCGCCCCGCTGCTCACGCTGGCGTCGATCAACCGCAAGACCGCGATGACGCTGCCGGCCGGCGACCTCTACTGGGTCCACAGCGTGGCCCAGCTGCCCGCGGTGGCGCTGGTCGCGCGCTACCGCGGCGTCCCGTTCGTCTACGACGCCCACGACTTCTACTCGGACTCCAAGAACAACGAGGGCCTCACGTGGGCCGACCGCTGGGGCATGTGGGTGTACGAGCGCGTCGAGCGCCTGTTCGTCCGCTTCGCGGCCGAGCGCGTCACGGTCGGCGTGGGCGTCAAGGAGCTGCAGGAGCGACACTTCGGTCGGCCGTTCGCGGTGCTCCACAACGCGCACGACCACCGGCTCGACCGGGCGGCGCCGGCGAACGTCCGCGAGGCGCTCGGCCTCGGCGACGACGCGTTCCTGATCGTCGCCGCCGGCAACTCGAAGGAGGGCACGTCGTTCGAGCCGATCTTCGACGCGCTGGCCGCGCTGCCCGAGCACGTCCACCTCGCGTTCGTCGGCCGCAACTACGACGCTCCGGCCGCGTTGGCCGCGCGAGCGCGGCGTCGACGGCCGCGTGCACTTCCTGCCGCCGGTGCCGCCCGCGGAGGTCAAGAGCTTCATCGCCGGCGCCGACGCGGCGGCGATCCTCTACTGGCCGATCACGTCAAACTTCCTCAACGCGCTGCCGAACCGGCTCTACCAGGCGATTGCGGCCGGCCTGCCGCTGCTGTACCCGGAGACGATGCGGGCGATCCGCGCGCTGTGCGAGGAGCACGACGTCGGCGTGCCGATCGACCCGCGCGACGCGGACTCGGTGCTGGCCGGCATCCGGCGCCTGCTCGACGACCCGCGCGAGCTGGAGCGCCTGCGCGCGAACGCGCGGCAGGCCGCCGACCAGGTCAGCTGGGAGCGTGAGGAGGCGAAGCTGAACGCGCTCGTCCGCGCGCTCGTCGCCCGATGAGCGTCCTCGTCGCGTACGCCCAGCTGCAGCCGTGGCGGGGCACGGTCCGCGATCACCTGTACAGCTTCCGGCGCTACGGGACGCGGCCGTACGAGTACGTGAACCTGGCCGTGCCGGGCCTGGCGCGCGCGTACGCGCGGCGCCGCTACGACGCGGTGCTCTGGCACAACACCGTGCTGGCCTGGCTGCGCTGGGCGCCGGAGGAGCAGCAGCGCGGGCCTGCTCGGCCGTGCGCGCGCTCTGCGCGCCAGCCACGGACTGCCACGTCGCGCTGCCGCAGGACGAGTTCATCCACAGCGACCGCGTGAACGCGTTCCTGGCCGAGCTCGGCGTGCGGCACGTGTTCTCGGTCGCCCCGCCGTCGGAGTGGCCGGCGATCTACGAAGGGCTCGACGGCGTGCAGCATCTCGCCGGCGCTCACCGGCTACCTCGACGAGCGCGACGGTCGCGCGGATCGACGCGATCGTCGCCGAGGGCCGGCCGCGGACGATCGACATCGGCTACCGAACCGTGCCCGCCAAGCCGTACCTCGGCCGCCACGCGATGCTGAAGGCCGGACTGGCGGACGCTGTGGCGCGCGCGTGCGCCGGCGCGGGGGCTGCGCGTCGATCTGTCGACGCGCGCCGAGGACACGTTCTACGGCGACGACTGGTACCGCTTCCTGGCGGCACTGCCGGTACACGATCGGGATCGAGGGCGGCGCGAGCATCCTCGACCGCGACGGCTCGGTGCAGGCGTGCGTGGACGCCCACCTGGCGCGCGCGCCCGGCGCCACGTTCGAGGAGCTCGAGGCCGCGTGCTTCCCGGGCCGCGACGGCGAGCTGGCGCTGTTCGCGATCTCGCCGCGCCACCTGGAGGCGTGCGCGACGCGGACCGTGCAGATCCTCGTCGAGGGCTCCTACAGCGGCGTGCTCGAGCCGGGCGTCCACTACCTGGAGCTGCGGCGCGACCTGTCGAACCTCGACGCGGTGCTGGACGTCCGTCGCGGCCGGCGACGCCGCGCGACATCGCCGAGCGCGCGTACGCCGACATCGTGGCCTCGGGCCGCTACACGTACCGGCGGCTGGTCGAGGACGTCGAGCGCGTCCTGCCTGCGGCCGCGGCACGCCGGCGGACGCGGGCGCGGTCGTCTCGCGCGCGGTCGACACGGCGTCGCAGCGCGCTGATCCCGCTCGCGACGCGGGTGCTGATGCCCGCGCGCCGCCGCGTGCTGGCGTGGCTGCGGTGACGATGCGAATCGCCCATCTCGTCGCGACGTTCCCGCCGTACTACGCCGGCTCGGGCAACGCCTGCTTCTACCAGGCGGAGGCGCTGGCGGCACGCGGCCATGCGGTCGAGGTCTTCACGGCGTCCTACCCCGGCGTGCCGCACGATCCCGTCGGCGTGCGTCACCCACCGCTACGCGCCCGCTGCAGGCTCGGCAACGCGCCGTTCATCCCGCAGCTCGCGCTGATCGACGGATTCGACGTCATCCACCTGCACCAGCCGTTCATCTTCGGCGCCGAGGCCGCACTCGCCGCGCACGCGCGCAGCCGGCACCCCACTGGTGAGCAGCTACCACAACGAGCTGCAGGCGCCGGGCGCTCAAGGGCCTGCTGTTCGCCGGCTACGACACGGTCGTCACGCGCGCCGCGCTGCGCCGCTCCGCGGCCGTGCTGACCGTGCTGTCGATGGAGCACGCCCGCGAGGCGCCGCTGCTGGCCGCCGAGCTGCGCCGCCGCCCGGAGGCGTTCGCGCCGGTGCCGAACGGCGTCGACATCGAGACGTTCCGGCCCGGCGCCGAGCCCGAGCTGCGCGCCGCGCTGGGGATCCCCGCCGACGCGACGGTCGCCGCGTTCTGCGCCAAGCTCGACCCCGCGCACCTCACGAAGCGGCCTCGACCTGGCGATCGAGGCGGCCGCCCAGCGTGCCCGGCCTGACGCTGCTGGTGATCGGCGGCGGCCCGCTGCAGGACGCGCTACGAGGCGCAGGCGGCCGAGGCAGGCGTTGCCGGCCGCGTCGTGTTCGCCGGCGACCAGCGTCACGAGCACGTGGCGCGACATCTGCGCGCCGCCGACCTCCTGGTGATGCCCTCGACGCTCGAGTCGTTCGGGATCGTCCAGCTCGAGGCGATGGCGTGCGGCCTGCCGGTCGTCATCTCCGGCCTGCCCGGCGCGCGCGACGTCAGCCGCGACGGCGTGCACGGCGTCCACGTCGCCCCGGGCGACCCCGACGACCTCGTGCGCGGGCTGCGCAGCGATGCTGGACGCCGGCCCGAGAGGGCCGGCGCCGCATGGGCGAGCAGGCGCGCGCGCACGTCACCGAGCACTACACATGGGCGCGCGGCGCCGAGCTGCTCGAGGCCGTCTACCGGCGCGGTAGCGTGATGCGCCGTCTGCTGCTCGTCACCCAGCGGCCGCTCGACTACGGCGGCGGCGCGAGCGTGCGCTGGCAGTACCTTCGCGACGCGCTGCCCCGGCACGGCTGGGAGGTCGCCGAGGTGAGCGCCCGCGCCGAACCCGACGGCGAACGCGGTCAGCACGGATCCGCGTGCCGCGCGGCTGGCCGCGGCGCGCGCGAAGGTCATGAGCGCGGTCGGCGGCGTCGTCGCGTCCCGTCTACCGGCGACTCGGGATCCAGCCCGAGGCGTTCCCGCCGAACGCACTGTGGTCGCTGACCGGGCGCCCCGCCGTGCGGCGCGCACGCGAGCGCGTCCCGCCCGACGTCGTGTGGGCGACGTGCCCGCCCCCGTCGGCGCTGTTCGCCGCGCTCGCCGGCGTCGAAGCGCCGCATGCCGCTCGTGGCCGAGATGCGGGACCTGTGGGCCGGCAACCCGTACTTCGACGCCGGCGGCACGCTGCTGACGCGGATCGAGAAGCGGGCGTTCGCGCGCGCCGACGCCGATCGTCACCGTCACCGAGAGCTGCGCCGCCGCGCATGCTGGGCCTGCACCCCGAGATCGCGCCGCGGCTCGAGGTCCTTCCCAACGGGTTCGACCCGGCGCTGCTGGACCTGCGCGGCCGCGGCCGGCGTCGCGGCGAGCGCGCCACGCTCGTGCACGCCGGGACGCTCTACGGCGACCGCTCGGCGGTCACGCTGCTGCGGGCGCTGTCGCGCCCGGAGCTGGCGTCGCGCGCACGCGACTCGTCCTGGTCGGCGCGCTCGACCCCGCGACCGCCGACGGCGCTGCGACACGACCACGGCGACCTCGAGGTCGTCGTCGAGCCGCCGGTGCCGTGGCGGGACGCGGTCGAGCGGGTCCGGGCGGCCGACGTCGCGGTCGTCATCAACAGCCCCGGCACGGGCGGCGACATGGCGGCGCCCAGCAAGCTCTACGAGGCGCTCGCGCTCGGCACGCCGGTGCTGGCGCTCACGAACCCGGGCAGCGAGTCCGAGCGGCTCCTCGAGCGCCTCGGCCACGACGCCGGCTGCGCGCCGCCCGGGGACGAGGACGCGATCGCGCGGGCCGTCGCGCGGCTGATCGACGCGCCGCCGGCGCCGGTCGACCCGGCGGCGCTCGCTCCGTTCAGCCGCGCGGCGGTTGCGGAGCAGGTGGCGGCGCTGCTGGATCGCCTGTCGAGCTGAACCAGAACGCGCTCGCCTCGGCGCCCGGCCGCCAGGTCGGCGCCAGCCGCGCCATCGCGTCCGGCCGGTCACGGCACAGCGCGAACGTCGCCGCGCGGACCTCGAAGCCCGGGTTCCCGGCCAGGAACGCCTGCAGGAGGTACTGCTCGGCCCAGTGGAACCCGGACTCCTCGTGCCAGCGCCGCGGGTACTCGTACGGCAGGAAGATGTCGTGCACGTGCACGAGCACGCCCGGCGCCAGCGCGGGGAGCACGTCCAGCACGATGCGGTTCACGTCGGAGTCGAGCTTGACCGTGTGCGTCGTGTCGACGAACAGCACGTCGCCGTCCTCCAGCGCCGTGAAGACCTCGAGCGGGACGTCCTGCGCGCGCACCGCCTCGAGCGAGGCGAGCCCGGGCAGCCCGGGCCGCGCGACGCTGGGATACGGGTCGAACGTCCGCAGCTCGGTCTCGACGCCCTCGGCGCGGTTGCGCTCGGCTGCGGCGGCCATGAACAGCGTCGAGTGGCCGGAGCCCAGCTCGACGATCCGGCGCGGCTTGAGGCCGCGCACGACGCCGTGGAGCAGGTCGGCGCCGACGCGGCCGTAGGACGCGTTGTCGATCACGTCTCGCGGGCGGAGCGAACTCGCGCATCGCCCCGGCCAGGTTCTGCTCGATCCACGCGACCTGCTCATCGAGGTCGAAGTGGATGCCGCGCAGCGCGCTGCGGCGGTCGAAGACGCCCGGCGGCAGCGCGTCGAGGTCCGGGATCGGGCTGTAGTACGTCTTCGGGACGACCTGCAGGCCGACGCGGCCCGCCGCCGCCCTGAGGGCCCTGAACGCCCGCACCTTCAGCGTGCGGGTGCCCGTCATCAGCCGCCGGTCAGCGCGACGGTGCGGGCGACGCCGTTGCGGCGGGTCTCGTCGAGCGACTGCTGGAGTGCCTCGAGCACGCGCACCACGCGCAGCCCCGCCTCGCCGTCCGAGATCGGCGGCGTGCCCGAGCGGATCGAGGCCACGAAGTGCTCGCCCTCGGTCCGCAGCGGCTCGACGTTCGGCAGCCGGGGGCTCCAGATATCACCGGAGCGGGTGATGGCCGGGCCGGCAACGGCGACGCGCAGGGGCGTTCAGTCGTCATAGGGCGGCGAGTCTAGTATGGCCCGCTCGATGAG
>CAWKKJ010000023.1:0-6441 GCA_963850205.1 uncultured Thermoleophilaceae bacterium
CTCCATCTCCTCGACCTTCAGGTGCGTGAACGTCTGGGTGACGCCGTTCTCGCGGTAGTAGTCGATCGCGTTGCGCACGCCCTCCTCGAGCGGCGTCTTCGGCTCCCAGCCGAAGTCCTCGCGGATGCGTGACGGGTCGAGCAGGATCGTGTAGGCGTCGTCCTCGCCCTTGGGGCGGACCTCCACCTCCTCGTCCAGCTCCACCTCGGGCAGCGCCGCGATCGTCGCGTCGAAGAGCTCCTTGATCGAGAAGTCCGAGCCCGAGGAGGCGTGGTAGGTGCCGTGGCCCGTCCCGTCCACCACAGCCTGCCAAACCACGTCGATCAGGTCGTCGACGTAGATGAAGTCGCGGCGCGTGTCCATCACGAACACGCCCTTGCCCTCGGTTAGGCGGTGGAAGAAGGTCGGCAGCGGGCCGGAGATGTTGCGCGGCCCGTAGGCGTTGGCCAGGCGCAGCGACACGAAGTCGAGGCCGGACATCTCGATGTACTGCTCGCCCGCGGTCTTGGAGATCGCGTAGCTCGAATCGGGCCGGATCGGATGTGACAGCGACACCGGCTGCTCCTCGGGAGTCGTGCCGTAACACAGCGCCGTCTGGAAGTAGAGAATGCGATCGACGCCTGCCGCCTGCGCCGCCCTTACGACGTTGGCCGTGCCCAGGGCGTTCGTGCGCACGTCCTCGCCCCACGCCTCCGGGTCCTTGTAGGAGGCCGCGGCGTGAACCACGACGTCGGGCGAGAAGCCCTCGAAGGCTTGGTCGACCGCACCGGCGTCCTCGATCGTCGCCTCGACGATCGTCAGGCCGTCCCGCTCTGAGAGGTTGTCGCGGCGGCCCGTCGCGTAGTTGTCGATTACGAGGACCTGGTGGCCCTCATCCAACAGCCGATCGGCTAGATGGGAGCCGATGAACCCGGCTCCCCCGGTGATCAGGACTTTCATTGGTGGTTCCTTTCTGGGTCAGAAGATCCTTGAACGACTGCTCGCGGTCGTGGAACGCGCGCTGCCACAGCTCGAGGCAGAGCAGCCCCCAGGTCTGGCGCCCGAAGCGGTTCTCGCGCTCCAGCCCGGCGAGCACCTTGCCGTTGTCGAAGATGTCGCGTCCGCGCGCGCGCTCGCCGGCGAACACGTCGGTCACGAACTCCCGGGCGGGTCCGCGCATCCACTCCTGGAGCGGCACCGGAAAGCCCATCTTGTCCGTTCGGTTCGCGATCGACTCCGGCACCATCGAGCGCGTCGCGCGCTTGTAGACGTGCTTCATGTTGCCGTCGCTGAACTTGACGTCGGCCGGGATCGTGGCCGCCAGCTCCACGAGCTCGTGATCGAGCAGCGGCACCCGCGACTCGAGACCATGGGCCATGCTCACGCGGTCCTCGACCTGGAGCAGCGCCGGTAGGAGGGTCTTGAAGTCGAAGTGGGTCATCTTGTCGAAGTAGGACTCATGACCGACGTTGTCGCCGTTGAAGATCGTCTTGAACGTCTCGAACGGGGAGTAGTCCCCGAGGGCGTCGAAGTCGACCTCCCCGCTCAGCTGCGGCGCGCGGTTGATCAGCCGGAAGTAGCGGGCGTCCAGGTCCTCGAACAGGCCGTCCCGCCAGAACTCCTTCATCAGCGGCTTGTAGTTCTGCAGCGCGACCAGGTTGGGGATGATCGACTCGTAGGTGACCACGAAGTTGCCGCCTTGGGTGGTCCCGTCGATGGCAGCCTTGATGCACTGCTCGAAGTAGGCGATCAGGTAGCGGGTGTACCCACCGAAGATCTCGTCGCCGCCCTGACCTCCGAGAATGACCTTCGCCTCTCGGCTCGCGGCCTGGGAGACCATGTACTGCGGGAACGATCCCGGCCCGGCCGCCGGATAGTCCATGTGGTAGACGACGTCCTCGATCGTGCCGAGGAAGTCGTCGACGCCGATCTCGACCTCGCGCAGATCGAGGTCCCGCCATTCGGCGAGATCACGCGCGTAGGCGCTTTCGTCGTACCGGTCGTCCTCCGGAAACAGCCCCGTGAAGGCCTTCATCCGCTCGCTCGAGCTTCCGCTCGCAAGTGAGGCCACGGTGCTCGAGTCGAGCCCTCCACTGAGGTAGGCGGCGACGGGCACGTCGGAGCGCAGGTGCAGATTCACCGATTCGGCCAGCAGGCTCTCGATGCGCTCCTCGTAGTACTTCGCGGTGTGGTCGAAGTCGAGGTCGTAATAGACCTCCCAGTAGCGACTCGGCTGAGCGATGCCGCCGCGCACCCGGAGGAAGTGGCCGGGCAGGAGCTCCCGGACTCCCTTGAAGAGCGTCTTGCCCGGCGAGGCAGAACTGGAAGGCCAGGTAGTCCTTCAGCCCCTCGAGGTCGGTCTCGATGGCCGGAAGGAACGGCAGGAGCGCCTTCGGCTCGGACGCGAAGTAGAGGACGTCGCCGACCTGGGCGTAGTAGAAGGGCTTGATGCCGAAGCGGTCGCGCACGCAGAGCAGCTCCTGCTCGGCTTCGTCCCACACGGCGTAGGCGAACATGCCTCGCAGATGCCCGAGTGCCTCCGCTCCCCAGCGGTCGTGCGCGCGCATGACGACCTCGGTGTCGGTGCCGGAGCGCCACGAGCCTCCCAGCTCCGCCCGCAGCTCGGGGTAGTTGTAGACCTCGCCGTTGTAGGTCAGCCATCGGCCCGCCTCGTCGCGCATCGGCTGGTGGCCGGCGGGGCTGGGGTCGATGATGCTCAGCCGCCGGTGGCCGAAGCCCACATGGCCGCGTTCATGCGCCCAGGTTCCGGCGTCGTCGGGACCCCGGTGGGCGATGAGGTCGTTCATCACCTCCAGCCGGGCAGGCAGGTCGGGGATGGGCTCCCCGCGCAGGTTGATGGCTCCGCAGATTCCGCACATGGCTGAGTCGCTCACCGGCCGAGGTCGCCCGGAGAGCAATCCGTGAGGGTACAACCCGCGCCAGAGATCGAAGTTTCCTGCAGCCCTGGCTTCTCTAGCATCCCGCCATCGGCGCCGCGCGCCGGCGGCTGATCCATCGCGGCCACGCGCGCCGCTGCCGTGATCAGCACAAATGGAGACTCTCCTCGCCTTCATCTGGGCGCCTCTGGTGCTCTACGGCCTCTCGGTCGGTCTCGCGCTGCTCGCCGAACGGGTGCTCCGGCTGGAGCTGCCCAACGCGCTGCTGGGCCCGGTGGGCCTCGCCGTCCTGATCTCGCTCGTCATCCCCGTGTATCGACTGGGTGGAGGATCCGGAGTGGTCCTGGCGATCACCCTGCCGTGCGTCGTGCTCGGAGTGGTCCTGGCTCGCCGGTCGCTGCCGGCCCGGCTCAATCCAGGCTCGCCGGGTCTTGCCGCGCTGGCCGCCTACGCGCTCTACATGGCTCCTGTGGCGCTCACCGGAGAGTGGACTTGGCCCGGCTACAACTTCGTCAACGACACGGCGCCGAACTTCATCTACGCCGATCTCCTCTCACGCCAGGGAATGACCCTCCCCGCGGCCATCGACTCGACGACGGCCGTGATCCAAGCAGCGCCGATCAACCTCGGATATCCGGTGGGAGCTCACGGTCTCCTGGCCACGGTGCAGCCTCTGACGGGCGCGGACCTCCCGGCCGTCTATCACCCGATCATCGCGGCGATCGCCGGCCTGGCGGCGATGGCCATGGCCCAGCTCGCCCGGCGGGCGGGATTGGCGCCGCTCCCCGCGGCGGTCGCCGGGGTGCTGCCGGTCGGCGGGGTCCTGCTCTACCGCTACGGACTGCACGGCTCGATCAAGGAGGAGCTCGTGGTCGCGCTGATGGCGGCCGCCGCGGCCTTGGCGCGCGAGGCGCTGGATCGCGACCTGAGCATTCGCTTCGCGGTGCTGATAGCGCTCTGCGCGGCCGCCCTCCTGCACGTGTTCAGCGCGGTGGGCGCCGCCTACGCGCTGGTGCTCGGAGTGCTCCTGCTGGCGGTGGCGCTCGTGGAGGGACGCGGGGTGGTGGTCATCGGGCGGCTCGCGGCTGCCGGCGTGGCGATCGGGGTTCTGGCGGTGGCGGTGAACCTCTCAGACGTGACGAGCTTCGCCAAGCACGCAGGCGACGCGTTCGCCAGCGAGGGCGGCGCCAGCACGGCTTATCTGGGCCATCTCATCCGTGCTCTCCCTCTCGTCGAAGCGAGCGGCATCTGGTTCTCGCGCGACTATCGCGCCGCCGTGCCGGCTCAGCACGAGCTCGCGAACGCGGTGGGGATCGCCGTGGTCGCTCTGCTCGCAATCGCGGGCATCGTGCTCGAGCTCCGCCGGAGGCGCCCCGCCGGACTGTTGCTCCTGATTCCGTTGGCGGTGGTGGGCGCCCTGCTGGCCCCTTCGCTTTCGCCCTACGCAGGCGGCAAGCTCCTCGTCGTTCTGTCGCCGGCCGTGGTCCTCATGGCAGCGATCGGGGGCTTCGCGCTGCTGGCGAAGCGCATCCGCTGGGTGCAGGTGCTGGCCGGGCTCGGCCTGGCGGTCATGATCGCCGGCGTGCTTGTTTCGGACGGCTTGGGCTACCGCGAGGCCACGCTGGCTCCGCCGGACCGCATCGATGCGATGACCGACGCTGCCGACCACGCCACCGGTGGGGGCGTATGGCTGGTGAACGAATGGGAGGAGTTCGCCAAGTACTTCATGCGTGACATCAAGGTCAACGCCGCCTTCGAGGCGGAGTCGCCACGGCCGGCCGAGATGCGCAAGCCCCGTCCGATCTTCGGGCGCTACTACGACCTCGATGCGCTCACGCTGCAGTACGTCGACAGCTTTCCGGGCATCATCAAGCGGCGTTCGCCCGGGGCCAGCCGGCCACCGGCGTCGTTCGAGCTGTCGTACCAGAACGACTACTACGAGGTTTGGAGGCGTCAGGACCGTCCAGCCGTGATAGAGCACCTTCACCTTCAACGGCGCCACGTCGCCGTCGCGCGACCCCGGTGCGAGGCGATCCGCACCCTCGCGGCCAGAGCCAGCACTGGCGACCAGCTGATCGCTGCTTCCCGCCCTGAGGTCGTACTCGCCGACCCTCTCAACGCGGGCCTGCGCCCCAAGGGTTGGGTGGAGAACGTCGATCCGCCAGGTACGGTCACGCCACTGACGCCGGGCGAGATGCAGTTCGTCCCGCGCACCGCCGGCGGCCGCTACCGGGTCTGGATCAAGGGAAGCTTCGGCCGCCCAACGGCCGCCTACATCGACGGACGCAAGGTGGGAGACGCCGATCAGATCAACACGCCCGGACAGTGGGAGCAGGTCGGCGAGGTGCAGCTCGCGAAGGGCATGCACCGAGTCAAGCTCGAGCGCCCCGACGGCTCCGTGGCTCCCGGTGACGGGTGGCGGGGTACGCTCGGCCCGGTGGCGCTCGAGCGTGTCGGCCCTTCAGCCCTGACGACGGTGACGCCCGAGCGGGCCACTCGCCTGTGCGGACGTGACTGGGACTGGATCGAGCTGGTGCGTCCATGACGGATCAGGCGAAGGGAGCGCCCCTACGGGCGACCGGCGAGCGCCTCGTGCCTGAGCTCCAGCACGGGGAGCTGGTGCACGCCGAGCACCTGGTGCGCTACCTCGTGGCTTCCGAGCTGGCTCGCGATCGCCGGGTACTCGACGCGGCCTGCGGCGAGGGTTACGGCACGGCGCTACTTGCCGGGGCGGGTGCGAGCTCGGCGACGGGCGTCGACCTCGACGAAGCCACCATCGCCCATGCGCGGTCGCATCACTCGGCCCCGGAGTTCATCGTGGGCGACGTAGGCGACCTGCCGTTCGACGACGCCTCCTTCGACCTCATCGTCTGCTTCGAGACGATTGAGCACGTTCCCAATCCCGGGCGCGCTCTGGCGGAGCTCCAGCGCGTGGGGGCGCCGGACGGGCTGCTGCTGGTATCCACGCCCAACAAGCATCAGTACCTGGTTGAAAACGAGTATCACGAGCGCGAGTTCTTCCACGAGGAGTTCGTGGAGCTCCTCAGGACCCGGTTTGCGAGTGTCGAGCTGCTGCTACAGCACAACTGGCTGGCGTCAGCCGTGCTCCCGGTGTCGGCCGCCGCCGACCGGTCGGGCGAGCTGGACCACGAGCTTGCCTTTCACAAACTGGCCGGACTCGAGCCCGGACAGGAGCTCTACACGCTGGCGCTGTGCGGACGCGGCGAGCCGCCGCAGCTGCGCGGTGCTGTAGTGGCGGCGACCGTGGACGAAGCGCACGAGCTGGCCCGGCGGGCGGTGGAAGCGGAGCGCACGGCCGAGATGTGGCACGGCGAGTACAAGCGGGCCGAAGCGGGTCTGCTCCAGGCTTACAACTCGGTGTGGTGGCGTCTGACCGCCCCACCGCGGAGGCTCATCGAGTTGGTGAGGCGGCGCCTGGGTGGCTGACGCCGTGACCGTGGCCATCCCAGTTCGCAATGGCGGCGCCCTTCTGGGCGACGTCCTCACGGCCGTCCGCGCGCAGCAGGTCGATCGTCCAATTGAGCTGCTGGTGGCAGACTCGGGC
>CAWKKJ010000024.1:0-153570 GCA_963850205.1 uncultured Thermoleophilaceae bacterium
ACACGTAAGCTCGCGGTCGTGCCGGCCTACAACGAGGCCGCGTGCGTGGGAGGACGTCGTGCACGGCCTGCACAAGCACGCGCCCGACTACGACGTGCTCGTCGTGGACGACGGCTCGACCGATTCGACTGCACTCGAGGCCGAGGCCGCCGGGGCGCGGGTGGTGCGACACCCGTTCAACCTGGGGATCGGCGGCACGGTGCAGTCCGGCTTCACGTTCGCCATGCGCAACGGCTACGACTACCTCGTTCAGGTCGACGGGGACGGCCAGCACGACCCGGCGGAGATCCCGAAGCTGGAGCGGGCGATGCTCGAGGAGAACGTGGACATGGTGTGCGGGTCACGGTTCATGAGCACCGATCCCGACCACCAGTATCCGGCGCCGGTCAGCCGGCGTACTGGGATTCACCTCTTCTCCTTTTTGCTCTCGCGCGTCCTTCGCCAGCGGGTCAGCGACCCGACCTCCGGTTTCCGCCTCTACAACCGTCGCGCGATTGGCGTGTTCGCCCGCGACTATCCCCATGACTATCCCGAGGTCGAAGCGGTCCTGATGGTCCACGGCCACCGCCTGCGCATGTGCGAGGTGCCGGTGCGCATGTTCCTCCGCGGCGGGGGCGTGTCCTCGATCACGGGCACGGGCAAGTCCGCCTACTACATGGTGAAGGTCCTGCTGGCGATCTTCGTGGGGCTCGCCCGGCGGCGGACGTCGATTGAACCGGGCGACACGGCCCCGGTTGCCGCGGAGCCCGGCATCTGATGGACGTCCGCATCCAGATCGTGGCGATCGCCGCCGCCACGGGCCTGATCGTCGTTCTCCTGGAGCTGGTGCGCCGTCGCAGGCTGCTTGAGCGCTATGCGCTGCTGTGGCTGTTCAGCGCCCTCGTTCTGCTCGGGCTGGCGGTGTGGCGCGATCTGCTCGGGTGGGTGGCGAGTGCGCTCGGCGTGGCCTACCCCCGAACGCGCTGTTCCTCATCGCCTTCGGCTTCGTGCTGGTGCTGCTGCTCCACTTCTCGCTCGCCGTATCGCGCCTCTCCGACCAATCGAAGGTGCTTGCACAACGGCTAGCCCTACTCGAGGAGCGCCTCGGCCGTCGTGAGAAGCAGGTCGAGGCCGAACCCGCGTCGGAGCGCGAGCTGGAAGTTTCGATCAGGGACTAACCGCTACGACCGACGCCGGACGATCCCGCGTACCAGCGCCCGTTCATCTGACCTCAGCACCAGGACGTAGAACGCGCCCCAGTAGGCCAGCACGCCGCCCACCGCGGCGCCGAGCACCGCCACCAGCGTCGCGGGCTCGGCGGCGAGCCTGAGCCCCACCAGAGCCGCGGCCAGCGCCGCCCCCAGCGCGTAGGCAGGCAGCCAGGCCGTCCGGGCCAGCTCCCCCAGCCGCACGCCGCCGCCGGCCCGCAGCCCCACCCCCAGCAGCAGCGGGAAGGCCAGCAGGAAGGGGATCGCCGTGGCCAGGGCGGGCCCCTCCAGCTCGAGCGAGGGCGTGAGCGCCAGCGCGAGCACCAGGTTCAGCGCGGCCACCAGGATGTAGATGCGCGCCGCGTAGCGGGCGGCGCCGGCGCCGACGAGGAAGCCGGGCGTGACCACCAGGCCGCCGTAGAGCAGCCAGTAGGAGACGAGGATGGTGAGCGCGGTGGCGCCGCCGCCGTAGCGGTCGCCCAGCCACACGTCGAGGATCGGCTCGGCCAGGGCCATCAGGGTCACGCAGAGGGGGACGAACAGGGCGAGCGTGTAGCGGGTGCCGCGCAGCGTCAGCTGGCGCAGTCGCTCGCGGTCACCGGTGGCGGCGTAGCGCGAGGCCGTGGGCACCACCGGCACCGACAGCGCCCCGCCCAGGGAGTAGATGAGGTTGTGGGCCCGCACGGGCCCCTCGTAGAGCCCCACCGATGCGGGCCGAGCCGAACGCGCCCAGGATCACCCGCTGGAAGCCGTACATGAAGAGGTTGGAGAGCTCGATCACCAGCAGGTAGCCGGCGGTGGGGACGATGGTCATGGCCCGCCGGCGGGTGACCGCGCCGCGCTCCAGCCAGTAGGGCAGCGCGCGGCGGCGGACCACCACGGCCGAGAAGAGGCCGGATCAGCAGCGGCAACGCCCCGCTGCAGGCGATCACCGCCCCCAGCGAGGCGCCGGAGAGGATCAGCGCGAGCATCAGCGCCAGGTAGGTGAGCACGGCCAAGATCTCGTTGCTGGCGGCGCGGACGAAGAGCCGCTCGGCCCGCAGGGCGTCGAGGTAGACCGAGACGGCGATGCCGACGCCGGTCAGCGCCCCGAGGCCTATGCCCCCGATGCGAGCGTCGCGGGCCAGCTGGCCTTCGAGGATCAGGGCGGCGATGGCGACCGCAGCCCCCGCGACCAGGAGCCCGGTGACCAGGCCCACGCCCGCGTACAGGGCGGCGGCGGCGGAGAACACCCGCGCCCGCTCGCGCGGCTCGGTGGCCGCGGCCATGGCCCGCACCGCGGACGCGGCCACGCTGTTGCGCAGCACCAGCAGGTACCCGGCCAGCGACGCCACCAGGCCGTAGGCGCCCAGCTCCGCTACCGACAGTCGCCGGGCGAGGATCGTGACGATCACGAGCAGGGCCAAGCAGCCCGCTGCCCTGGGCGAGCGCCTGGATGAGCGCGCCCGAGGCCAGGAGGCGGGCCTCGCCGGGCCCTGGCCCACCCTGGTCGGACTGCGCAACCCCGGCGGGAGACACGGTTTGTCACCTTAGTGCCCGCCCCGGCGCGCTCCGGGCGCGCCGGGCACCTCGGTACCCTCCCGCCCGTCGTGACCGTTTCCTCCCCCGCCAGCCCTCAAGCGAGCGCCGTCCGCACGCGCGCCATCCTGGGCGTGCCGGTGGCGATGACCGATTACGGCGAGGCCGTCGAGGTGATGGACGGCCTGGTGGAGAAGCGCGAGCGCGGCTACGTCTGTGCCGCTCCCGTCCACGCGCTCATGGTGGCCCAGGACGACCCCGAGATGCTCGGGGCCCTTCGCCGCTCCACCCTTGTGGTTCCCGACGGGATGCCGCTGGTGTGGGCGGCCAACCTCCTGGGCGAGGGCCTCGAGGACCGCGTGTACGGCCCGGAGCTGATGCTGCGCTACAGCGCGCGCTGCGCCGAGCGCGGTCGCCGCGTGTGGCTCTACGGGGGCCGCGATCAGGTCTCCCTGGATCAGCTGGCCCTCGGGCTGCGGCGCCGGCTGCCTGATCTCAACATCGTGGGCGGGCACTCGCCGCCGTTCCGGCCGCTCGACGCCCAGGAGGAGGACGCGCTGGTCGAGCAGATCAACGAGGCCGAGCCGGACGTGCTGTGGGTCGGCATCGGGGTGCCCAAGCAGGAGAAGTGGATGGCCCGTATGCGTGAGCGCCTGGAGGTGCCGGTGATGTGCGGCGTGGGCGCGGCCTTCGACTTCCACGCGGGCAACGTGTCGATGGCCCCGCGCTGGATGCAGGACCGCGGCCTGGAGTGGCTCTACCGCGCCGCGCAGGAGCCACGGCGGCTTCTGCCCCGCTACCTCAGCACCAACCCGCGCTTCCTGTTGGCGTTCGCACGCCAGTATCTGAAGGAGCGATGACCCAGAGCGTCGCGGTCGTGGGGCTCGGCCGGGTGGGCCTCCCGCTGGCCCTCTCGTTCGCCGATCGTGGTCTCAACGTGGTGGGGGTCGAGCGCGAGGACGTGGTGCTGGCCCAGCTCAACGCCGGCAACATGCCCTTCCGCGAGACCGGCACGCAGGAGCTGCTGGAGCGGGTGCTCGAGGGCGGCAACTTCCGTCGTACGCGCAGCGTGCAGGACGCGGCCGCCGCCGATCACATCGTGCTCACCCTGCACACGCCGTCGCACGTGCACATCGAGATCGACATCGCGGGGATCCGCGGAGTGATCGACGACCTGCTGCCCGTCCTGCGCGAGGGCCAGTCGCTGATCCTGCGCTCCACCGTCGCCCCCGGCACCACGGAGTGGGTGGCGGGCTACATCGAGCAGCGGCGGGGCTTCAGCGTCGGCGAGGACCTGTTCGTGGCCCACGTGCCGGAGCGCATCGCCGAGAACCACTTCGTGGAGGAGATCGCCACGCTGCCCTGCATCGTGGGCGGGGTCGGTGAGGGCTCCGGCACCCGGGCGGCCGAGCTGTTCGAGGTCTTCGGCACCGAGATCGTGCAGACCACTCCCACCGAGGCGGAGCTGGCCAAGATCTGGACCAACATCCTGCGCTACACGCAGTTCGCGCTGCCGAACCTCCTGATGATGGAGTGCGAGCAGTACGGCGCGAACGTGTTCGAGGTGATCGAGCTGATCAATCACGATTACCCGCGCGGCGGGATGGCGGCACCGGGGCTCACCGGGGGAGCCTGCCTGCGCAAGGACTTCACCTTCTCCGAGGAGCG
This sequence comes from uncultured Thermoleophilaceae bacterium, assembly GCA_963850205.1. Classification (GTDB taxonomy): domain Bacteria; phylum Actinomycetota; class Thermoleophilia; order Solirubrobacterales; family Thermoleophilaceae; genus JACVRW01. Next base: position 4,374 of record CAWKKJ010000024.1, read on the forward strand.
CTCCAGCGGGCCGGGCATGCTGCTCGCCGTCTCGCGGGTGCACGAGACGGTGCCGCTCTTCCTGGTGAAGGGGCTCAAGTCGCGGCTGGGAGGCTCCCTGCGCGATCTCAAGGTGGCGGTGCTCGGCCTCACCTTCAAGCGCGACTCGGACGACGTGCGCGACTCACTGTCCTACAAGCTCGTCCGCATGCTGGAGCGCGAGCTGGCCCACGTGGCCCGCCATGACCCCAACGTGCCCGCCGAGTCGGAGCCGCTGGACAGCGCGCTAGAGGGCGCCGACGCCGTGGTGATCGCCACCAACCACTCCGTCTTCGAGGGTCTGGCCTCCCGGCTGCCCGAGGGCACCCTGCTGGCCGACCCCTGGAACGTGACCGGCGCCGGCCAGGTGTTCGGCACGGTGCGCGAGCGCGCCGCGGTCGAGTGACCTCCGCCCGGGTGCTCGTCACCGGCGGCGCCGGCACCATCGGCAGCGCGGTGGTGCGCCGGCTCACGGACGAACCGGAGGTGGTGATCCGGGTCTCCGACCAGCGCGAGGTGCCGGATTGGATGCGGGCGGCCAACGAGGTGCACACCGGCAACCTCCTGGACCCGCTCGAGGCCGGCGCGGCGGTCGATGGCTGCACCCACGTGATCCACCTGGCCGCGATCGTGGGCGGGATCGCCAACTTCCACCGGCTGCCGCACACGCTGCTCGAGGTGAACACCGGGCTCTACAACGCCGTGTTCCGCGCGGCCCTGCAGCGGCGTGTGGAGCGGCTGGTCTACGTCTCCTCGTCGATGGTCTTCGAGCGGGCCACGGTGTTCCCGACGCCCGAGGAGCACCTGCCCGACTGCCCGCCGCCGCGCTCGGCCTACGGCTTCTCGAAGTTGGCCGGCGAGGTCTACTGCCGCGCGCTGCACGCCGAGCACGGCCTCCCCTTCACCATCTGCCGGCCCTTCAACGCCTACGGCCCCGGCGAGCTGCCGGACGCCGAGCCCGGCATCGCCCACGCCGTACCCGACCTCATCGGCAAGGTGCTGGCCGGAGCCCGGCCGCTCCCGCTCTTTGGCTCGGGCGAGCAGACGCGCACCCTCACCCACGTGGACGACATCGCCGACGGCATCGTCACGGCCATGACCCATCCCGCCGCCGAGAACGAGGACTTCAACATCTCCGCCGTCGAGGAACGGACCATGGCCGAGATCGCGGCCCTGATCTGGGAGGCCTGCGGCGAGGACCCGGCCACCCTCGAGCTGGAGCACCTGCCCTCGTTCGAGGTCGACGTGCAGCGGCGCTGGCCCTCGGTGGAGAAGGCCCGCCGGCTGCTGGGCTGGGAGGCGCGGGTGGACCTGCGCGACGGCTTGGCCGCGACCGTGGAGTGGCTGCGCGAGCAGGAGCTCGCGCCCCCGCGGGCGTGAGCGGCGCCTTCGTCACCGGCGGCGCGGGGTTCGCGGGCGGTCACCTGCTCCGGTTGCTGGACGACGCGACAGCTCCAGACCGCGACGAGCTGGACCTGCTCGACGCGCCGGCCGTGGGGGAGGCGCTGGCGGCGGCGCAACCCGAGGCGGTCTTTCACCTGGCCGCGCTGGCCTCGGTGGGGCGCTCGTGGGAGGAGCCGGCCGAGACGCTGGAGCAGAACCTGCGGATGACGCTGAACCTGCTCGAGGCCGTGAGGGCGCACGCGCCGGAGGCCGCGGTGCTGGTGGCGAGCTCGAGCGAGGTCTACGGTCCGCCGGAGCGCTGCCGGTGACCGAGGACGCGCCGCTGCGCCCGCAGAACCCGTACGCGGTCTCCAAGGGCGCCTGCGAGCTGCTGGCCGGCCAGTACGCCGATGCCTTCGGCCTGCGCGTGGTCCGCACCCGGGCCTTCAACCACGCCGGCCCGGGACAGCAGGCCGACTACGTGCTGGGCACGCTCACCCGCCAGGTGGCGGAGGCCGAGGCCGCCGGAGCCGACGAGGTGGTGCTGCGCACCGGCAACCCCGGCTCGGCTCGCGACTTCACCGACGTGCGCGACGTGGTGCGGGCCTACGTCGAGGCTGCCGGCCTTCCCCCGGCGGCCTACAACGTGTGCAGCGGCCGCGCCGTGAGCGTGCGCGAGCTGGTGGAGCTGGTGGGCCGGGCCGCCGCGTTGCCGGTGCGTCACGAGGTCGACCCGGCCCGGATGCGCCGCCACGACGTACCCGAGGTGCGGGGCTCGGCCGAGCGGCTGCGGGGAGCCTGCGGCTGGGAGCCGGAGATCCCGCTCGAGCGGACCGTGGCCGACGCCCTGGAGGCGTGGCGGAGCACGCTGAGCCCGCGTTCATGAGCGAGGCGGGCCCCGCCCTCGGCGTGGTGATCGTCACCCACAACAACGCCAGGCAGATCGAAGGCCTGCTCGAGGCCCTTGCCGGCCAGCTCCGAGAGGGAGACGAGCTCGTCGTTGTGGACAACGCGTCCGCCGACGAAACGAGGGAGGTCGTCCGTGCGGCTGCGCCCGGGGCGCGTCTGCGTGCGCTTCCGCGCAACATCGGATTCGCAGGCGGCGGCAATGCCGGAGCCGGTGAAACCGCTGCGCCACTCCTGCTGTTCCTGAATCCCGATTCCCGACCCGCGCTTGGATGCCTCGACGCCCTCCGCCGGACGGCAGTCGAGCGCCCGGGTTGGGGCGCATGGCAGCCGCTCGTGACCATGGCCGGCGGCACGAAGATCAACACCGCGGGCAACGTGACCCACTTCCTGGGGATGGGCTGGGCAGGACGCTGCGGCGAAGGGGTGGCCGCTGCCCCTCGCGAGCCCGCGGAGGTGGACTTCGCCTCCGGCGCGGCACTCGCTGTGCGCCGGGAGGCCTGGACCGGTGTGGGGGGCTTCGACGCGCGCTACTTCATGTACGGCGAGGACCTCGATCTCGGCCTGCGTTTGTGGCTGACGGGGTGGGCGGTGGGGTTGGAGCCTCGCGCGCGGGTGGAGCACGAGTACGACTTCTTCAAGGGCGAGCAGAAGTGGTTCCTGCTGGAGCGCAATCGCTGGTGGACAGTCCTCAGCGACTATCCGACCGCGCTCCTTGCCCCGCTGATCCCGGTGCTTGTGGCCGCGGAGGTCGCGGTGCTCACCATCGCGGCTCGAGAGGGTTGGACGGGGGCAAAGCTCCGTTCGCAGGCCGCCGTGATCCGCGGGCTGCCGGCAATTCTGCGTCGTCGGCGACAGGTCCAGGCGATCCGAACGGTCGGGGTGGCTGAGGTCGCAGCGCATCTCTCGGCGAGCCTCGATAGCCCCTTCCTCGCGGGTATGGCGCGTCTACCGGTTCTCCCGGGCCTCCAACGAACCTACTGGTCCGCCGTGCGAGCGTTGCTGAGGTCGAGGTCGCGAGAGATGGTGCCGCCAAGCGATAGCCTGCTTCGCCGCTGATGGCTACCCGGCGCGCATTGATCACCGGCATCACCGGTCAGGACGGGTCACATCTGGCCGACCTCCTCCTGGAGAAGGGCTACGAGGTGCACGGCATGGTGCGCCGCGCCTCCACGGAGACCTTCCAGCGCCTCGCCCATATCCGGGACGATCTCGTGCTCCACACCGGCGACCTGCTGGATCAGCGCTCGCTGACGGATGTGCTGCGCGACTGCGAGCCGGACGAGATCTACAACCTGGCCGCCATGTCGTTCGTAGCGGCGTCCTGGTCGCAGCCCACGCTGACCGCCGAGTTCACGGCCGTGGGCGTCACGCGGATGCTGGAGGCGATGCGCGAGGTGGTGCCCCAGGCGCGCTTCTACCAGGCCTCCTCGTCCGAGATGTTCGGGAAGGTCCGCGAGGTCCCGCAGCGCGAGTCCACCCCGTTCTATCCCCGCTCGCCCTATGGCGTGGCCAAGTGCTACGGGCACTTCATCACGGTGAATTATCGCGAGTCATATGGCCTTTTTGCCTGCTCAGGGATACTTTTCAACCACGAAGGGCCTCGCCGCGGGCTGGAGTTCGTCACCCGCAAGGTCACCCACGGCGCGGCCGCCATCAAGCTCGGCCTCCGCGACGAGCTGGCCCTCGGGAACCTCGACGCCGAGCGCGACTGGGGCTACGCCAAGGACTACGTCGAGGCCATGTGGCTGATGCTGCAGCAGGACGTTCCGGAGGACTTCGTGATCGCCACCGGGCAGGCCCACAGCGTGCGGCGCCTGGTGGAGGTGGCCTTCGAGCACGTCGGGCTCGACCCCGAGCGCCACGTGCGCATCGACCCGCAGTTCATGCGGCCGGCCGAGGTGGAGCACCTCATCGGGGACTACACCAAGGCGCGTGAGCAGCTGGGCTGGGAGCCCCGTACGAGCTTCGAGGAGATGATCAGGCTGATGGTCGACACGGACCTCGAGCTGCTCTCGAGTGGGGTGCCCACCAAGCAGGCGGGCTGACGTGCACGGGCCGCCGCCTGAGTGCGACCTGGCCGTGGTGGGCGGCGGCATCCTGGGCCTGGCCGTGGCCCGGGAGCTCGTCAGCCGCCACCCGGGCCGCTCCGCGACGGTGCTGGAGCGCAGCGGACAGGTGGCGGGCGGGCAGACCGGCGCGAACAGCGGGGTGATCCACGCCGGGATCTACTACAAGCCCGGCTCGCTCAAGGCCCGGATGTGCGTGGCCGGGGCACGGGCGCTGTACGACTACTGCGAGGAGATGCGGATCCCGTTCGACCGCTGCGGCAAGGTGATCGTGGCCCGTAACGAGGACGAGCTCCCGCCGCTGGACGAGCTCGAGCGTCGTGGGCGCGAGAACGGCGTGCCCGGCCTGCGGCGGCTCGACCCCGGCGAGCTGCGGGAGATCGAGCCGCACTGCAAGGGTGTGGCCGCGCTGCACTCGCCCGCCACGGGCATCGTCGACTTCGGCGCCGTGGCGCGGGCGCTGGCCGCCGAGCTCGGTGGCCGGGGGGTGCCGGTGGTCACCGGCTGCGGGGTCAAGGGGGTGGATTCCACTCCGGGCCGTGTGGTCCTGCGACACGAGCAGGGGGAGACCCGAGCCCGGTTCGCGGTCTTCTGCGCGGGCGCGGGCGCCGACCGGCTGGCGGTGATGGCCGGTGCGCCCGCCGACCCGCGGATCGTCCCCTTTCGCGGCGCCTACCTCTACCTGCGCCCTGAGCGGCGTGAGCTGGTGCAGTCGCTGATCTATCCGGTGCCGGACCCGAGCCTGCCCTTCCTCGGCGTGCACCTCAGCCGTCACATCGACGGCGAGGTCTCGCTCGGCCCCACGGCGCTGCTGGCGCCCGGCGCGGTGCGCGATCTCACCTGGCCCGGCACCTGGCGGATGGCCCGGCGCTGGTGGCGCACCGGAGTCGAGGAGGTCCGCCACGCCGTGAGCCGCGGCGCGCTGGCCAAGGCCGCCGCGGAGTACGTGCCCGAGATCGGGCCGAAGGACTTCGAGGGCGGCTTCGCCGGCGTGCGGGCGCAGGCTGTGGGGCGCGACGGCGCGCTGGTCGATGACTTCGTCCTGTCCGAGACCGAGCACGCCCTGCACGTGCGCAACGCCCCCTCGCCGGCGGCCACCTCGTCGCTGGCGCTGGCCGGGCTGATCGCGGATCGCGCGGATAGCCTGTACGCGGGATGAGGCGCCTGGAGACCCGCCTGGAGGGCCCGGTGCTGCTCGAGCCGGTGGTGCACGGCGACCAGCGCGGCTTCTTTGTCGAGACCTTCCGCCGCAACCTGCTGGCCGAGCTCGGTATCCACGACGAGTTCGTGCAGGACAATCACTCGCGCTCGGGCCAGGGCGTGCTGCGGGGCATGCACTTCCAGCGCGGCATGGCCAAGCTGGTGCGCTGCCCGCGCGGCGCCATCCTGGACGTGCTGGTGGACATCCGGGCCGGCTCGCCGTCCTTCGGACGCTGGGAGGCGTTCGAGCTGAACGACGAGAACCACCGGCAGCTGTACGCGCCCGACGGCTTCGCGCACGGGTTCGTGGTGCTCTCCGAGGTGGCCGACGTGGTCTACAAGTGCTCGGCCTACTACGACCCGGACCTGGAGTCCGGCTTCCGCTTCGACGATACGGACGTGGGCATCGAATGGCCCTCGGGCCTCGAGCTTCAGACCTCGGCGCGGGACCGCGAGGCCCCGCTGCTCTCCGAGCTCGAGCCGAGCTTCTCGTACAGCGCCAGCAAATCGCGGACGTAGCGCTCCTCGCTGTGGCACTCGCGCGCCCGGGCGATCAGGGCGTCGCCCTCGGTCCGCCGCTGCTCCGGCTGCTCCCACAGCTCCTCCAGGCGAGCGGCCAGCGCGCCGAGATCGTTGGGGGGAAGGCAGCGCTCGGGGCCGATGAGCTCGGGCAGACCGCCCAGCGCCGAGGCGACCACCGGCACCCCGGCGGCCATGGCCTCCAGCGCGGCGTAGGGCGCGAACTCGTGGTAGCGGGAGGGCATCACCAGCGCTCCCGCCCCCGCCAGCAGCCCGGCCAGCTCCTCCCGGCCGACTCGGCCCAACAGCTCGACCGGCGCGTTCAGGCGCCGGGCCAGCTCGGCCAGCTCGCGGGCTGCCGGCCCCTCCCCCGCCACCCGCAGGGGCACACCCGATCGCGCCGCGGCCGCGATGGCGGTGTCCACGCCCTTCTCCACCGAGAGGCGGGAGGCCACCAGGGCGTAGGCGCCCTGGCCGGCGCGCGAGCGCTCGGCGAACGCCTGCGCCGGGAGGTAATGCGGCAGGGGCTCGAGGCGGCCGGCGGGCGCTCCCAGGCGGGCGAGCTGGCCCACGGCGTAGCGGCTGGGCGCGACCAGGCGGTCCGCCGCGGCGAACACGGCCGGCTGGTGGCGGGCGAGCGCAGCCGCGTAGGCCGCTGCCTCCGGGAGCGAGCCGCGGCAGTTGAGCACCAGCCCGGGCAGCGTGTTGCGCCCGTGGCAGCGAAAGCAGGGGCCGCCGTCGCGAGAGGCCACGCCGATCGCGCAGAACAGGCGCAGGTTGTGCAGGTGCAGGACCACCGCGGCGCCGGCCTCGCGGGCGGCGGCCAGGCCGCGCGGCCCTACCAGCGGGAGCATGTTGTGCACGTGGACCACGTCCGCGCCCAGGTCGCGGACCGCGGCGACCAGCTCATCCTCGTCGCGGCCGCCCCGCAGCAACGCACCCGCCGCGGCCACCCGACTCACCGAGTCCGAGCGCCGTTCGAACAGCGCGTGCTCGACCCCGGCGCGGCGCAGCGCCTCGAGCTGGAGCTCGACGGAGCGCTCCTCTCCGCCCTCGACGCGGTAGCGATTGTGCACGACCAGGACGCGCGGGGAGCTCATGGGGCCCAGCTAACCTAGCGGCGCGATGGCCACCCCCGCCGTCTCTGTGATCGTCCCGACCGTGGGGCGGGCCGGGTACCTCGAAACCACGCTGGCATCGGTGACCGCCCAGGAGCTCGACCGCTCCTTCGAGGTCCTGGTGGTGGATGACGCGTCGACCGACGCGACCAGCGAGGTCTGCGAGCGGTTCGGGGTGCGCTGCCTGCGGCAGCCGCGGCGGTCCGGCCCGAACGCCGGCCGCAACGCAGGGATCGCGGCCTCCACAGGCGAGCTCCTGGTGTTCATCGACGACGACATCGAGGCCCCGGACCGGTGGCTGCAGGCGCTCGTCGACGGGGCCGGGCGCCACCCCGGCGCCGAGGCGTTCGGCGGCCCGATCAGAGCCCGGCTGGAGGGTCCCACTCCGCAGGGATGCGGCCGCGAGGACCCACCGATCACGACGCTCGACCTGGGCCCGGACGACCGGGAGTGCGAGGCGGTGTGGTCGGCGAACATGATGGTCCGCCGCGGGGCATTCGAGCGGGTGGGCACCTTCGAGGAGGGCCTCGGCCCCGGTGGAGACGAGCACGAGTGGCTGGTGCGGCTGCGCTCGGCGGGCGGCACGGTGATCTACGTGGCGGATGCCGGCCTCGACCATCGCCGCGCCGGGGACGACGCCCGCCTGCGCCCGCTCATCCGGGCCGCCTACGCGCGCGGTCGCAACGTGCGCCGCTGGGACCGCTTCAGGGGACAGGCTCCGTCGGTGGCCCACGAGGTTCGGGTGGTGGCGGGCTGCGGCTGGCACACCATCCGCCGGGCCTGTCCGCAGGGGCTCGTGATGGGCGCGCACTCACTGGGCCGGACCGTGGAGGCGATACGCCCGCGGTGAGCGCCACTCCCCGCCCGGAGAGCTTCTTGTCCGGGAGGGTGGGCTATGTCGGTCCGCGCCGGGCTGTGGCGCTGAGGGCCGCCGACCGGGTCCTCGACGCCGGGCTGCGCGTGCGGGGTACCGGGCCGCGGCTCGACCGGGTCGCCGCCGCGATCCCGGCGCGACGGGTGCTGGCGCTCTGCATCTACCGGGCCGGGGCGGCACGCGCCGCCCAGGTGGCGGCCGGGCTGAGCTCCGAGCGGCACGAAGTGACCCGCGCGTTCGGCTCGCTGGGACCGCCCGCGACCGGGCTGGCGGATGTAACGGTCTCGCCTGACCTCGACGGTGGGAAGTTCGAGAACCTCAACGCGGTGCTCGAGAGCAGCGGCCGGCGGCCGGACGAGTTCGACTGGACGCTTGTGCTGGACGACGACATCCTCCTGCCGGAGCGGTTCCTCGACCGCTTCCTCGCGGTGTGCGAGGCGCTGCGCTTCGACATCGCGCAGCCGGCCCAGACGCTGGCCAGCCACGCCGCGTGGCAGGTCACCCGGCGGCGTCCGCTGGCCCTGGCCCGCCGGACCGGCTACGTCGAGATCGGACCGGCCATCGCCTTCCGCCGCTCGGCGGCGCAGGCGCTCATCCCGTTCCCCCCGCTGCGGTTCGGATGGGGACTCGATCTGCACTGGGCAGCGGTGGCAGCGGAGCGAGGCTGGCGTCTCGGGGTGGTGGACGCGGTCCCGGTCCGCCACGACGAGTCCGGCGTGGCCAGCGCCTACAGGCATGCCGACGCCGTGGCCGAGGCGACGGGCTTTCTTGCCGATCATCCCTACGTGGAGAGCCGCGAGGCCAACCGCACGCTCGCCGCATTTCGCCGGCTCCCTGCGCCCTCCTGACCGTGCGCGTCCTCTTCGTGTGTCCCGACATGCGCACCGGCGGCGCCGAGCGCCACTGGGCCACGCTGGTTCCGGCGCTGGCCCGCTCCGGTCTCCAGGTGCACGTGCTCTGCCTGGCCGAAGAGGGCGGCCTGTTCGGCTCCCTCGCCGAGGCGGGAGTGCCCGCCACCTGCCTGCACATGTCCGGCCGCGGCGACCCCCGGGCCTGGCGCCGGGCGCTCGGCTTCGCCCGCTCCGGGCCGGATGTGGTCATGAGCCGCGGGGTGAGCGGCCAGCTGGTGGGCGAGGCGATCGCCGGCCGGGCCGGCGTGCCCCACGTGGTCAACGAACACACCCCGCTGCGCCCGGACGGCGAGCTGCTGCCGCCCCGGGTCCACCAGCGGATGCTCACCCGCGTGGTGGCGCCGCGCGTGGACCACGTGATCGCGGTCACCGGTGCCCAGCTGGCGCCGCTGACCCGGCTCGGCTACCGGCGGGAGCGGATCGAGGTGATCGCCAACGGGGTGTTCGACGACGGCGCGGCCCCGAGCGGCACGCCGACCGCGGGCGACGACTTCGTGGTCCTCTGCGCCGCGCGTCTGGAGCCCGAGAAGGGCGTGGCGACCTTCATCCGCGCGGTGGCGGCGGCCCGCCGCTCCGAGCCGCGGATCCGCGGCCTGGTGGCCGGGGACGGGCCGGAGCGGCCGGCGCTCGAGCGCCTGGCTGCCGGCAGCGGGGTGGAGCTGCTGGGGGTGCGCCGCGACATGGCCTCTTTGATGGGCGCCGCCCATGCGGTGGCGCTGCTGAGCGAGGCCGAGGCCCTCCCCATGAGCGTGCTCGAGGCGATGGCCGCGGCTCGCCCCGTCGTGGTCACCGAGATCGGCGGCACCGGCGAGGCCGTGGCCCAGGGCGTGACCGGCCTGCTGGTGCCGCCGGGCGACGCCGAGGCGGCCGCTCGGGCCCTGCTGGAGCTGGCCGGCGATCCCGAGCGAGCCCGGCGCATGGGTGAGGCCGGCCGCGCGCGCCAACGCAACCGCTTCGACGGCGAGGCGATGGTCGGGCTCTACGAACGCTCGCTGCGAAGGACGGCCGGTGGCGGCTAGGCCGGACCTGCTGCTGGTCTCGCTCGGCACCACGCGCGGCTGGCGGGTGGGCGACGGCCTGTTCTGCGAGCAGGTCGAGCGCGCGGGGGCCTCGATCGTGGCCGTGACCGTTCGATTCGGCTGGAGCGGCCGGCTGCGGCGCGGCTATCCGGTGAACGACCTGGTGGAGATGCTCGCCGCGCGGCGCGCGCTGCAGGCTGCCGTGCGGCGCCACCAGCCGCGGGCGGTCGTCCTCTCCACCACCACGGCCGCCATGCTCGCCCCGCGCCTCGAGCTGCCGTACGCCGTACGACTCGACGCCCCCGCCCGGCTGAATCGTCCCGGGCGCAGGAACGCCCTGCTGCGAGCGCTCGAGCGTCGGGCTCTGAGCCGCGCGCGGCTCGTGCTGCCCTGGAGCGTGGCCGCCGCCGAGGCGCTGCCCGCGGGCGCCGCACGGGCGGTGGTGGTCCGGCCTCCGGTGACGCCCTCCGGGCCGCCGGCAGCGGAGCGTGACGCCGTCGCACTGGCCTACGTGCCCGACCCCAAGGCGAAGGGGCTCGACCTGGTGATCGGCGGCTGGGCCGCCGGCCGTCCGGCCGGGGCGCGCCTGGCGGTGTACGGGCTGGACCCCGCCTGGGGCCGCTCGCACCTCGCGCGCTCCGGCGTGGCCGAGCCCGCGGGGGTGGAGTGGCGCGGGATGGTCGCGCCGGCCGAGTTTCGCACCGCCCTGCGCGGCGCCCGCGTGCTGGTGGCGGGAGCGCGCTGGGAGGACTTCGGCCAGGCGCCGCTCGAGGCGCTGGCCGACGGCGCCCTGCTGGCCACGGTCCCTTCCGGGGGGCCCTTCGAGGCCCTGCGGCTGGCCCGCGAGCTGGAGCCGGACCTGGTGGCCGACGATCTCGGCACCGACGCGCTAGGCGCGGCGATCAGCGCGGCCTTTGCGCTGCCCGCCGACCGGGCGCGGACCTACCGCCGGCGCGCCGCCGAGATGCTGCGGCCGTACGCGCCCGAAGCGGTGCAGGAGACGGTGGAGGGCACGGTGCTGCCGGCGCTGCTCAGCTGATCGCCCGCAGTACCGCGCGCTCCCAGGCCTCGGCGTCGGCCTCCGGCGGGTGGCGCCGGGTGACCCCCAGGCTTCCCTCCGCCAGCCGGGCGCGCAGCTGCGAGTCGTCCACCAGGCGGCGCAGCGCGGCGCTGATCCCGGTCACCGAATCAGGGTCCACCAGCAGCGCGTTCTCCTCCTCCACGGCCACATCGCCGGCGGCGCCCGCGCGGCGGGTGCAGATCAACGGCAGCCCGGCCGCCGCCGCCTCCCGCACCGTGACCCCGAACGGCTCGTAGGTGCTCACCAGGGCGAGCACGTCGGACCGGGCGTAGATGGCGGGCAGCTCGGCCGGCGAGGCGTAGCCGCTGAAGCGGACGGGCACCCCGAGCCGCTCGGCCTGGGCCCGCAGCTCGCCCTCCAGCGGCCCTCCGCCGCACACCTCGAGCTCGGCCTCTCCCTCCGCGAAGCCCGCCGCGGCCCACGCCTCCAGCAGGCCGCCCAGGTTCTTGTCCCCCACCAGCCGCCCGACGCTGAGCACCCGCACCGGGCCCCCGGCCCGGGCCGGCCGTGACGCGGCCAGCGGCTCGAGGTCGGCGCTCTGCAGCGCCAGCTCGATCCGCGCGGGATCCACTCCCATCCGCACCAGGCGCTGGATCCCCTGGCTGCCGGCCACGATGAACCCGGCCGCGCGGGGGGCGACCAGGCGGTGGATGCGCCGTTGCAGCGGCGACAGCTCGGGGTCGCTCCAGGGCGTCAGCTCGCTGAAGATGAGAAGCGGCACGCGGCGGCGGCGACACCAGAGCAAAGCGCGCCAAGTCGCGGGGCCGTACTCCCAGCTCACCACCGCCCGGGGCCGCGACCGCACCAGCGCGCCGCCGAGCCCGCGGACCAGCATCAGCGGACTTCTCCCCGAACGCGCACGCTGCCAGGAGGCCAGCACCTCACGCGGGTAGTCGCCGCCGGCCGTAAACCAGCCTGGCTGCTGGTCCCAGCCCGGCTGCCCGCCGCTCAGGTAGAGCACGCGCGGGTCGATGCGACCGCGACGGGCGAGCATCGCGAACAGCGGTTCGCGATAGGGAACCGGAACCGGCGGGAGGATGGCCACACGAGGTGCCACGCACCGCAACTTTGCCGGAGCGGCCGGGTCCCAGGCATCAGGGAACCCGAATGACGCCGCCGCCGAGATGGTTGCTAGCCTCCGCGCCGCGGTACGGGAGGTGCTCGTTTCGTCATTGATTGACGGCGCGCCTCACCCGTCGCCCGGCTTCCAGAGCACCACCGGACGACCATCTCGCGGAGAGAACCCGCACACGTGACAAGACTTCCACGACATCTTCTTCTCCTGGCGTGTCTCGCCCTGCTCGTGCTGAGCCTGCCCGCGGGCGCCACGGCGAGCCCGGCCCAGGTGATCCGCGACTGCCAGGACGACAGCCGGCTCAGCCGCCAGTACTCGAGGTCGGACCTGCGCAAGGCGCGCGACAACCTGCCCTCGGAGCTGGCCGAATACAGCAACTGCCTGGAGGTGATCGGCGCCGCCATCAAGCGGGCGTCGGCTCCCACAGACAGTGGAGGCAACCCCGGCGGTCCCGGTCCCGGTGGAGGCAACCCCGGCGCCGGCGCGCCCGGGGCCGCCTTCGACAACGCGTTCCAGAACTCCCCCGCCGAGCAGGCCGCACGCGCCAAGGACCAGGCCGACCTCGAGGCGCTGACCAACTCCGGCGACGATCCGCCTCCCATCGACGTGGGAGGCCAGACCGTCAAGCCCGGTGAAAACGGACTGTTCGACCTGGCCAGCGCGAGCAACGAGCTTCCCACCCCGCTCCTCCTCGCCCTGATCGCGATGGGGCTCGCCCTCCTCGCAGGCGCCTTCCTGGCGCTGCGTTCCAAGGTGCCCGCCCTCGCTCGCGTTCCGCTGCCGTCCAAGATCCGACTCCCGCGTGTCGGGCGCCCGCGCTTCCGTCGCTGAGCGTCCCCGGACCGGGGTGATCGACGCCCTGAGGCGCCCGGCGCCGAGGGCGGGCGACGTCGCCGCGGTCCTGCTCGGGGGAGCCCTCGCCGGCGTGGTCTTCGGCGCCGCCGGCGGCACCGAGCTCTCGCGCACCACCATCGTCGAGGTGCTCATGGTGCTGGTGAGCACGCTGGTGGTGGCCGCCGCCGTCCTGTGGGGCCGCCGCGGCCCCCTCTACGGGGCGACCAGCCTGGTGTGCTTTGCCCTGCTGGCCGGCCTGACGGCGCTGTCGGTGCTGTGGTCGATCGTGCCCGAGCTGGCCTACATCGAGGCGGGCCGCACGTTCGCCTACCTCGCCACCTTCGCCGCTGCGGTGGCCGCGGCGCGGCTGGCACCGGACGCCTCCGGGGTGATCCTGAAGGGCGTGCTCATCGGCGCCCTGGCCGCCGTGGCCTACGCCCTGGCCTCGCGGATCTGGCCGGCCTCGCTCGCTGAGCTCGAGCTTTCCAACCGGATCGGCCAGCCCTACCAGTACTGGAACGCGGTGGGCACGACGGCCGCCCTGGCCATCCCGGCCGCCCTCTGGCTGGGCGCTCGCCCCAGCGGGTCGGTGCTGGGGCGGGCGCTCGCCTTCCCGGCCATCGGCGCCTGCGTGCTGGCGATCCTTCTCACCCAATCGCGAGGCGCCCTGGCGGCCGCCCTGATCGGTGCGGTGCTCTGGTTCGCCATCGTGCCGCTGCGCCTTCGCAGCCTGCCCGTGGTGCTGATCCCCTCCCTGGCCGCCGGCGCGGTGGGCGCCTGGGCGCTGTCCAAGGACGCCTTCTCGAAGAGCCTGCAGCCGCTCGAGGTCAAGGAGGCGGTGGGGGGCGAGTTCGGACTGCTGGTGGTGCTCATGGTGGTGGGGCTGCTCTTTGCCGGCCTGTCGCTGAACGTGGGCGCACCGCGCTTCAACCTGTCGGGGCGCACCCGTCGCCGCGTGGGCGTGTCCGCGGTGGTGGTCGCCTGCGCCATTCCCCTCGTGGCGCTCACCTCGGTCGCTCTCAGCGGGACGATCGACGACCGGATCGACGAGCTGACCAGCGAGACCCAGAGCTCGCCCACCGAGGGGGCCGGCCGGATCGCCGCGACGGGGTCCTCGCGAAGCAAGTACTGGCGTGAGGCCGGTGAGGTCTACGACGTGCGTCCCGGCCTGGGCGTGGGCGCCGGCAACTTCGCCAGCGCACGGCTGCGGTTCCGCAAGGACGAGGCCGTGAGCCGCCATGCGCACGGGTTCGTCCCCCAGACCCTGGCCGACCTCGGGATCGTCGGCCTGTTGGTCACCATCGCGCTCCTGGTGGCCTGGCTGGCAGCCGCCCTGCGGACCAGCGGCCTGCACCCGCGCCGGCTGCCCTGGCAACGTGGTGCGGACGCCCCTCCACCGGCGCGGAGGGACTGGGACGGCGAGCGCTACGCGGTCGTCGCGCTGGGCCTGGTGGCGCTGGTCTTCGGCCTGCAGTCGCTGATCGACTGGACCTGGTTCGTGCCCGGACCCATGGCCATGACGCTGGTGGCCGCGGGCTTCGTGGCCGGCCGAGGCCCGGTGCCGGCCGTGGGCGGCCCGGCCGTTGCGGGCGAGGACCTGCCCTCGGCCGGTCTGCTGCGCGGACGCGTGCCCCGGCCCGAGAACGGCCGCCTGGTGGCCGCCGTGCTACTGGCGCTGACGGGGCTGATCCTGGCGTGGGCCATCTGGCAGCCCGAGGCCTCGGACCGCGATACCAACAAGGCGCTCGAGCTCATCGACGACGGGGACTACCCGGGGGCGATCGTCGCCACCGAGTCGGCCGCCGACGCCAACCCCCTCACGCCCGATCCACTGCTGGTGCGGGCCTCGGCCCAGTCCGCCGCCGGCGAGGAGGCGGCCGCGCTGAGGTCGCTCGAGAGCGCGGTGCTGAAATTCCCCGGCGATCCGCAGACCTGGATCGCCCTCACCGAGTTCGAGCTCAGGAACCTGGACCGCCCGAATGACGCGCTGGAGTCGGTGGGCGGCGCGCTGTTCCTCGACCCGCGCTCGCCCTTCGCGGGCCAGCTGTTCCTCGACGCCCGCGCTCGGGCCCGCCTGCTGGAAGCGCGCCGGGCGGCGGCCGAAGCGGCGGAGCGCCGCCGGCCCTAGCGGGAGGCTTGGCCGGGGGGTTGCGCACGTTGCGTCCTTGACCTCAACCGGTCAATGCACCACCTCTGACGTCGAGCATCCTGCCAGTCGTTCCGATCGCTGTCGAGGCGGAGGCCGCAGGCCGGAGCCGATCAGCGATCGGGGGCTGCGTCGATCAGCTCGGCCAGCTTCTCCGCCGGGGTCATGAAGTCGAGCGTCTTTCGGGGTCTGCGGTTGAGTTTGGCCGCGATCTCGTCGAGCTCGGCCTGGGTTACCTCTTTGAGGCTTCTGCCCTTGGGGAAGTACTGTCGAAGGAGACCGTTGGTGTTCTCGTTGGTCCCGCGCTGCCAGGGGCTTCGGGGGTGGCAGAAGTAGACGTCGACGCCGGTCTCGACGGAGAAGCGCCTGTGCTCGGCCATCTCGTGGCCTTGATCCCAAGTAAGCGAGCGCCGCAGCTGCTCGGGCAGGGTCGTGATCGACGCCGAAAGCGCCTCGCAGACCGGCTCGGCGCGAAACCCATCGGGCAGCGCGACGAGCTGGGCGTAGCGGGTCTGGCGCTCGACCAGGGTGGCGATCGCGCTCGTCTTGTTGCCCATCAGCAGGTCTCCCTCCCAGTGGCCCGGGACCGCCCGATCTGCCACCTCGGCAGGGCGCTCGGAGATCATCACCATCTCGCGGATCCTGCCCCGGCCCTCGCCCTTGCGGCTCGAGCCGCGGGGCCGGCGCTTGGCCCTTCCGCTGCGCAGGTGACGGGTCAGCTCGCCCTTCAGCGATCCCTTCGACTGCACGTATAGCGAGCGATAGATCGTCTCATGGGAGAGCTGCATCGCCTCATTGTCGGGGTGCAGGCGCCGCAGCCAGCCCGAGATCTGCTCGGGGGAGTTGTCGTCGCTTAGGTGCCCGCTGACGAGCGCGCGGAGCTTCGCGCAGGAGCCGAGCTTGGTCGGCTTTGGCCGGCGGGCCCGATGCCAGGCCTCCTGCTCGGCAAAGTGAGCCCGGTAGCGGCGGCGGCCTCCACAGCGGCGGATCTCGCGACCGATCGTCGTGTGGTGTCGGCCCAGGCGACGGCCGATCGCCCGGTCGGATTCCTCACGAGCTATCCCGCGCGAGATCTCCTCGCGCTCGTCCAGGCCCATGCAGCGCTCGCTGCGCCGCCCAGGCCGCTTCGGACGGATTCCACCGCAGCGCGCAAGGTGGCGGGTCACCCGCCTCCGCTCGAGGCCGAGGCGGCGCGCGATCTCGCTGTCGTTATGCCCCTCAGAGCGGAGCTCCCAGACCCAGTCCTCGATCTCCTTCGTAAATCCCTTGCGTCCCCTCTTCACCGCACACCCCTCCCTCGTTGATCGACCCTCAGAGCCTGATCACCTCAGGTGGTGCATCGATGACTGGAATCCGCCTCCCATATCGGGACGTTTCGTAGGGAACCCCCCTCGGAACGCGCCCTAACGCACCGCCCGCAGCAACAGCGAGCCCGACCGCCGGCGCAGCGATTCGATCTCGAAGCCCATCTCCCCGATCACCCGCGTCAGCGTCCGCCGGGTGAACCGGCGGAGGTGCGGCGACAGCGGATCGGGCGGCGGGGCGAGCCGGGGGCTCGACGGGGTGGTGAGCGCGAGCGTGCCCCCCGGGCGCAGCACGCGCCGGATCTCGGAGAGAAAGAGCTGGACGTCGCGGACGTGCTCGATCGTCTCCGCGCACAGCACCAGGTCGAAGGCGCCGTCGGCCAGCGGCAGGGGAGCGTCGGGGTCGAGCTCCACTAGGCGGGCGTGCCCCAGCCGCGAGCGGGCCCGCCCAAGGGCCACCGGCGACACGTCGGCGGCGGTGAGCTCGGCGGCGTCGAGCTCGGCCGCGAGAAGACCGTCGCCACAGCCGAGGTCGAGCGCGCGCACGGCGTGGCCGAGCTCGTGCACGAAATCTTTCAGGTGCGCCGGCGGCGGGTGGCGATCCTCCGGCACGAGCTCCCACAGCTCGTCGTCGTAGCGGCTGGCCATCACGAGGGACTCCTGGCGATCAGCATCAGCGTGTGGCCGAACGGCGCCAGCCGCGGGCGCGAGCCCCAGGCGTCGGCGCCGTGGAGGGCTCGCTGCGCCGCCGGGGGCAGCCGCCGCCAGCCGTAGGTCACCGTGTGCAGTTCGGGCTCGAGCCCGGCGGAGGCCGCCGCCCGCACGAGCGCCCTCGGCGACAGCGGGACGTCGTCGGGCGTGCCGTGCACCCAGGGGCCCAGGCCGGCTCGGTTGGCCAGCGCCAGGCCCGCGCCCACGGGGTGCCAGAGCCCGGGCTCGATCGCCACCAGGGCGCCACCGGGCCGCAGCAGCCGGGCCGCCTCCTCGAAGCTCGGGATCAAGCGGCCCCTGGTAGGCGATGTGGTGGAGCACGAGGCGGTAGAGCACCACGTCGAAGGAGCCCGGCGCGAAGGGGAGCTCGCCGGCGCGCGCCACGTCACCCGCGTCCAGCACTCCCCGCTCGAGCAGGTCCTCGATCAGGGCCGGATCGAGGTCGACGCCGGTCATGCGCCAGGCCGGCGCGGCGAACAGGTGACGCCCGGGGTGGCGGCCGCAGCCCACTGACAGCACCTCGCCCGAACTCAGGCCGAGGCGCCGGGTCAGCAGCTCGTGCTCGCGGCGATACTCCTGCTCGTAATGGACCTGGAGCGTGCCCTGGTCCGAGTGGCGGTCGAGCAGGTTGTCGTGCTCGTAGGGCTCGCTCACCACGCTCCCCGCGCGCGCACCACGGCGGGGATCGTCTTGAGGATGATCGTGAGGTCGAGGAAGACCGACCAGCGTTCGAGATAGAGGAAGTCGAGCCGCACCAGCTCGTCGAAGTCCAGCTCCGACCGGCCCGAGACCTGCCACAGGCCGGTCATCCCGGGCAGCACGAGGTAGCGCTTGCGATGCCAGTCCTCGAGACGGTCGTAGTCGCGTTTGGGCAGCGGCCGCGGGCCCACCAGCGACATGTCGCCGCGCAGCACGTTGAACAGCTGCGGCAGCTCGTCGAGCGACCAGCGGCGCAGAAAGCGCCCGACGGGCGTGACGCGCGGGTCGGCCCGGATCTTGAACAGCGCGCCGCTCACCTCGTTGCGGGTCTCGAGGTGCTCCTGAAGCCCCTCGGCGCCCACCACCATCGTCCTGAACTTGAAGCAGGTGAACGGCCGCCCGCCGATCCCGGGCCGGGAGGAGCGGAACAGCACCGGCCCCCGCGAGCTGAGCTTGATCCCCAGCGCCGCGGCAGCCATCACCGGCGACAGCGCGATCAGCAGCAGCACGGCGCCGATCAGGTCGAAGGTGCGCTTGAGGGCGAAGTCCAGCCCGTCGAACACCGGCGGCTTGAGCTCGAAGAGCGGGAGCGCCTGGCCGGGCACGAACTCCACGCGGTCCATGAGGATCTCCATGGTGGAGGGAGCCACCCGCACCCGGACGCCGTGCTGGTGGCAACGGTCCACGAGCTCGACCGCCTCCTCCTGGGGGAAGTCCGGGTCGGCGATCAGCACCTCGTCGATGGCGTCGAAGTTGCGCTCCAGCTGCTCGAGCGAACGGAAGTCGCGCAGGCCCGCGGCGAGCGCGGGCGGGGTGCGGGAGACGAAGCCGTAGGGCTCGATCGCGCTGGAGTCGTCCAGCGCCAGGGCCACGGCCTGGATGTTCGGCCCCGAGCCCACCAGCACGGCCCGGCGGCGATATCCCGCCGCACGCAGCACCGCTCCGCTTGCCCGCTCGAAGAGAAAGCGCAGGCCCGACACGTACAGCAGGGCGAAGAACAGCGAGCTGTAGAAGATGTAGTAGGACTGGAAGTTCTCGCCCTCGATCGCCGCGTAGATCAGGACCACCAGCGTGACCTGGAACAGCGAGGCGATCACCTTGCTGAAGCCCGGGCGCTGGGCGCGATCGCGGTAGAGGCCCGAGCGCGCGAACAGGAGCAGCATCACCAGCCCGGCCAGCGGCGCGTACTCCTTGGTCTGGCCCCACATCTGGCCCAGCTGGTCGGGGTTGACGATGGCCGTCTTCAGGATGAGCGCGGTGTAGATCGCCAGCACCAGACCGGCCAGGTCGAGGGCCGCCAGCGTGGACACCCGGGCGATGGCCCGCAGCGAGTCGAAGCGCAGCACGCCCTGTAGGAGCAGGGGGCGCCCGGCGCGCACGTCGCGCTCGGGCAGGGAGGCCGGCTCGACCTCCCTCAGCTCTCGGACTAGTCCGTCTGGCACTCGATTTGGCTTCCGTCCGCCAGGAAGTGAAACAGCGGGAGCGGGCCAAATGTAGCGGTGTAGGCGCCGGAATTCACAAACGGCGGCGGGCCAGCGGGAAGACGTCGACGATCACGTGCGCGTCCAGACGGGGGGGCAACCGCGTTCCCCGCGGGATGCGCAGGCGCACCTCGCGGATGTTTCCCCGGCGGTCCTGGCGCTGGGACAACGCCTTCCGGTAGTCCAGCGCGACCACGTCGCCGGTGGCGGCGTCGGTCAGCAACAGGGCGCCCACGTGGGCTCCTCGCGGGCAGACGAGCCCCGCGCCTGAGGTTCAGCCGGACGCTGGCCTCGCCGTCGCCGGCGGCCGTGGGCCGGCGCAGGTCGACGCTCCCCGCGGACACCCCGGGCGGACGCCGGTTGGCCGGCCCACGGGCGTAGCGGTCGGTGACGAAGGTGCCGCTGGCCGGCAGGATCTGCTCGCGGTTGCAGAGGCCGATGGCGATCAGCGCCGGGCCGTACACGGGCACGTCGGGACAGAACACCTCCGCCGACAGGCTCGCCCCCGGGCGAGCGCGCAGTCGCCGGTCGAGCTGCATGCGCAGGTCGAAGCGCCGCATGGGCACGTCGCCGAAGCTGAAGGTCAGGTTCAAGCCGCTCTGCGAGAGCAGCAGAGAGTCGTGGCGGTAGCGCCCCTGAAGAGGGAACGCGAACGCCCCGCGCGCGTCGGCGACCTCGGCGCCGCCGCGCCCGCGTTTGGTGCTCACCGCCCACAGCAGAACCGAGCCCTCGCCGCGGGCGTTTGGCCGGCCGACGTCCAGCGCGCCGACCACCATCTCGTAGGAGTCGAAGCCGATCTGGTTGAGGCTGGGGATGATCGGCGGCAGCGGCACCGCGAGTCGCCGCAGGCGGAACGCCGACACCCGCTCGGGGCCGCTGCGCAGCGGCGGCCCGCGCCGGCCCACCGGCGCGGTGCGGAAGCGGATGGTGTCCGCGACGTCGCCGGACCGCCCGTCGCCGCTCCACTCGCCCCGTATTCGCAGCGCGTAGCGGCGGCCAGGGGCCAGGAAGCCAGTGGGCACGATGTCCAGGAAATGGCCGTCGCCCGAGGGCTGCACGCTGAAGGGGAACGGCGGATCGGCCGTGACGCGCGCCCCGGGCAGAAGCCCGGCGTCGACGGTCTCGCCCACCTGGCGCACCAGCAGCCGGGCGGTGATGGTGCTGGCCGGCGCGAGCGGGGCGGCCGGGCCCCGCAGGCGGGTGCTTCCGCCCGGCGTGACGTAGGCGATCCGCTCGAGGTTGCCGGCGAAGCCGTCGCCCGGGCTCGTGGTGCAGCGCCGGTCGCCCCCCGCGCGCAGGCACCAGTCGTAGGGCACGAAGACGATCCGACCGTGCTCGCCGCCGATGTAGACGCCTCGGCGGCCGAGCGCGGGCGAGGAGTTGAGGTCGTTGCGGTCGCGCAGCAACGGGTCGCGTGGTGTGGTGTCGAACGACCAGCGGCGCCGGCCCGTGCGAGCGTCGATCGCGTAGAGCTCGCCGTTGGCCGAGCCGACGTAGAGGATCCGGCCGCCGCCACTGGGCGCCCGGCCGAGCACGGGAGAGGAGCGGATGGTGTCGCCGGTGTCGTAGCGCCAGCGCAGCGTCCCGCGCAGGTCGAAGGCATAGACCGAGCCGTCGGCCGAGGCGATGTACACGCTGCGCTCACCGAGTGCCGGTGAGGAGTAGATGTGGTCATCGGTGGCGTACGACCAGCGCGTCCGGCCGCTGTCGGGGTCGAGCGCGTAGAGCGAGCCGTCGAACGAGCCCACGTACACCGTGCCCTCGGCGCCGATCGCCGGCGACGAGGTGACGAAGCCGGCGGTGGGGTTGCTCCATCTCGAGCCGTCCGCGGCGGTCCACCGCGTACACGTTGAGGTCCAGGGAGCCGAAGAAGACCGTGCCGTCGTCCCCGATCGCCGCGTTCGACCAGACCGAGTTGCCGGTGGGGTATACCCAGCGCCGGGTGCCGTCGCGGTTGAGCGCGTACTCGGCCCCACCGGTGTTCCCGGCGTAGAGGACCCCGCCCGGGCCCATCGTCACGTTGCCCTCCCACCAGTTGACCAGCTGGCCCTGGGCCGGCCTGCGGGTCGCCCGGAAGCGCCAGACCGGCCGCCGCGGCCGGCTGCGGCCGGTGCGCAGCCGGTAGACGTACTCGTCGCCCGATCCGAAGGTCACGTGGCCGCGTCCGAGCACGGCAGCCGAGTCGATGATCTCGCCTGTCTTGAAGCGCCAGCGCAGCCGCCCACGCGGCCCGAGCGCGTAGAACCAGGTGTCGGCCGAGCCGGCGTAGACCGTGCCGTCGGCTCCCACGACGGGCGTGCTGAAGACGCCCTTGCCCGTGGTGTAGGACCAGGGCCGCCGGCCGGCCTCGTAGCGGCCCCGGATCGGGCTGCGGCCCGTG
This sequence comes from uncultured Thermoleophilaceae bacterium, assembly GCA_963850205.1. Taxonomy (GTDB): domain Bacteria; phylum Actinomycetota; class Thermoleophilia; order Solirubrobacterales; family Thermoleophilaceae; genus JACVRW01. The sequence goes on from CAWKKJ010000024.1 coordinate 26,102, forward strand.
TTCTGGGGGTCGTGGCGCATCGACGGCCAGGGCGCGCCGATCTCCGTGGGCGCGGTGGCGGCGGCGCCGGCCTCGCCCGCGTGCGCCGTGACGGCAAGGGCGGACAGAGCCAGCAGGGCGCGCGTTCTCACGGGTCAAGCCTCTCAGCTCGGAGTCCGGGTAAGTCCAGGTAAGGAGAACGTCAGCGGTCGGCGAACACGTGCGCATGATCAGGAAGCGCCTGACCTTCGCCAACGTGATGGCCTCCGTGGCCATGTTCATCGCCCTCGGTGGGGCGTCCTACGCGGCGGTGGCCCTGCCTCGCAACAGCGTCGGGACCAAGCAGCTGCGCCCGCAGGCGGTCAAGCGGACCGATCTTGCCCCCCGCAGCGTCACGAAGTCGAAGCTCGCCAACGCGCGCCGTGACCAAGCGTGCCCTGTCCCGCTGGATTCGCGGCCAGCTGCGTCGCCGGGCGGCGGCGGGACCGAGCGGGCCAAGGGGCCCGCAGGGGCCGGCCGGCCCACGCGGACCGGGAGCGGTGCCGGTCCGGTACGCAGCAGCGGCGAGCGCCACGCCCGCCCCCGTCCGGATCCTTGATACGGGAGGGCTCACGGTCAGCGTGAGCTGCGTCCTGAGCGGCGACGGCACGGCGATGAACTTCAGCATCCGCTCCGCCCAGGCGGGGACACTGAACGAGACGGTCACCGTGGACGAGCGGCACCGACCCGATGGGCGGAGGGCCGGCGGAGACCAGCAACCTCCAGCTCGACTTCCCCGCCGGCGTGACTCAGAACGCCGGTGGACCGGGGGTGAGCGACGGGTACTCGCGGGTGGCCGTGCAGGGCATCTACACCAGCCCGAGCAGCACCGTCCAGCTCCAGCTGTTCGCCCTCGTCGTCGACGAGAGCGATGCGGATGCCGGCCGCTGCTCGATCAGCGGGATGGCCGTGCCGGCCCCATGACCGAGAGCGCGCCCAAGCGGATCGAGCTCGAAGCCGACGACCGCCGGCGGGTCCAGCGGCTGACCGAGGAGGTGCAGGGACGGCTGGAGGAGATCGGCCTGATCGCCGCACGGGCGCACGGGATCCGGCTCGACGAGGGCGCGGTGCGCAAGTTCGTGCCCCACCGGTCCCAGGCCCCGGGACGAGCCCGGCATCGTCGTTGGTGGAGATCCCGTGCGGCTCCTGACCGCCTCGCGCGGCCTCAGGCCACCAGCCGCCGGCGCACCGCTCGCACCGGCACCACGAACAGCGCCGCGCTGACCACGACCAGCCAGGCCGCGTGCACGAGCACGATCGGCCCCGGCCCGTCGGCCATCTCACGCGAGATCTCGACCGAGTGGTAGAGCGGGGTGAACCAGGCGATCACCTCGGCGAAGGCCGGGAGCTCGTCGAAGGGGAAGAAGATTCCCGAGAACAGGAACATCGGCGTGATCCCGAGCGTGAAGAAGTAGCTGTAGAGGTCGATCCGGGGGATCAGCGCGGTGAAGCTGTAGGCCACCACCGACATGCACAGGCCTCCGAGGGCCACGAACGGCGGCAGCAGGATCGCCCAGGGCGAGTGGATGAGCCCGAACGCCGTGACGACGATCAGGAACACCGTGCCGTAGATCGCCGAGCGGATCGAGCTCCAGGCCAGGTCGCCGGCCACGAGGTCCTGCACCTCGATCGGGGTGGCCAGGATCGCGTCGTAGAGGCGCGTCTCGTTCATGCGGAAGTAGACGTTGTAGGTGCACTCGAAGGCCGCCGCCCACATCGCGGAGGAGGCGATCAGGCCGGGGGCAAGGAAATCGCGGTAGTCCTCGCCGTTGATGGTGGCGACGTAGGTGCCGAGGCCGAAGCCGAGCGCCACGAGGTAGAAGAGCGGGTCGAGGAACTGCGGCAGCAGCGACCCCTTCCACAGCTTCGAGAACACCCGCGCGTTGCGGCCCGCCACCCGGGCGGCGTAGCGCGGCGAGGGGACCAGGTCGCTCACTCGCGCAGGCTCCTGCCGGTCAGGCGCAGGAAGACGTCCTCGAGCGAGGCCCGGCGCACCAGGGCGGACTCTGTCGGGTAGCGCTCCTGGTCGATCGTCTCGAGCAGCTCCTCGGCGTCGGGCGCGTAGAGCATCAGCGCCTCCTCGGTGAAGTCGTGTCCCTCGAGGCGTCCGTCGAGCGAGTGCACGAGCTCCTCGGCGTCGCATTCGTCGGCCACCCGCAGCTCCAGCACCTCGCGGCCCACGTGCTCCTGGACGAGCGCGCCCGGCTCGCCCTCGGCCACGATCCGGCCCTCGTCCATGATCACCAGGCGGTCGCAGAGGCGGGCGGCCTCCTCCATGTAGTGGGTGGTGAGCAGGAGTGTCACGCCGCGGCGCTTGAGGCTCTCCAGCGAGCGCCAGACCGCCAGGCGGGCCTGCGGGTCGAGACCGGTGGTGGGCTCGTCCAGCACCACCATTTCGGGCTCGTTTATCAGGGCGCGGGCCACCAGCAGGCGCCGCTTCATGCCGCCGGACAGCGACTGGATCCGGTCCTCGGTGCGGTCGCCGAGCTGTGCGAAGGCGAGCAGCTCCGCGGAGCGGGCGGCGGCCAGATCCGTCTCCACGCCGAAGTAGGAGGCCTGCTGGAGCAGGTTCTCGAGCACGGTCAGCTCGCCGTCCAGGTTGGTCTCCTGGGGCACGACGCCCAGGCGCGCCTTGATCGCCCGGCGCTGGGTCTGTGCGTCCATCCCCAGCACCTGGAGATCGCCTCCGCCCACCGTGGCCAGGCCGTAGATCATCTTCATCGTGGTGGTCTTGCCGGCGCCGTTGGGACCGAGAAAGCCGAAGCAGGTGGCGGGCTGGACCTCGAAGTCGATCCCGTCCACCGCAAGGCGCTCGCCGTAGGCCTTGCGCAGGCCGGTGGCGGCTACGGCCGGTTGTGAAGAGCTCACTCCCGCGAGGCTAGGGGAGCGGCTCGGCCTCGTCCGCGCCGTGGTCGCAGCCGCTCGGGGTGGCGCCGGCCGGCCTGGCGGCGCGCTTCGCGGCGCACCGCGCGCCAGATCGTCCTGTCCATCACGCCCGCCCCTCTCGTGTTCACGTGGATCGCGTCGTAGGTGAGCCCGCGGCGGTCCGACGCTTTACGCCAGTTGGCCAGCACCAGGTCGCGCCGGCGCCGGGCCAGGCGGCGCAGGCGCTGGTTGACCCAGGGGAAGTAGTAGGAATAGCGCCGCACCTGGCTCAGCCCCGCCGGCGGCACGAACGCGGCCGTGGGCTGCCGCAACGTGACCCACACGATCTGACGAGCGCCCAGACGTCGCAGCGTCCGCATCAGCTTCGTGGCCTGACGGTCGAAGCGCGCGGCCCAGTAGTCGAAGCGCCGGCCCCCGCGCTCCCAGAGCGAGTTGTAGCCCAGGCCCACCACCGCGAGCGGGGCCACGCGCCGTGCTCCTCCCCGCAGCCTCCGCTCGGCGTCGTCGATCATCAGCGCCGGCCGCCCCCGGATCGAGACCCGCCAGCAACGCTTGCTCCTGAGCGCCGGCTTCGCGCTGAGCAGCACCGAGTCCGCCAGAAAGGTCACCCGCCGGGCGCGCGCCCAGGAGGGCTGCCGGGCCTCGTCGGGCCCACCGAGGCGGCAGGCCTGGCTGCGCCGGTCGGCCGGCGCGCTCGAGGCTGCGGCCGCCACGACCAGCGCTACGGCCGCCAGAGCGATCGCCCCGCGCGGGAGCATGCCCCCACACGGTATTGCCCCGCGCGGGCGCACGGAAATCAGCGCAATTTGCGGGGACACACGCCGCGGACCGGGGCGAATCGCGGTTGGATGCGAGCTGAACGTCGTGCCGATGCACAAGCGAGGGACGGGGCCCGCGCGGGGCGAGATCGACGAGGCGGCGCTGGGGCTGCTGGCAGCCCATGGCGCTCAGATCCTGGCCACCGCCCGGCGCTACGCGGCCACCCCCGAGGACGCCGAGGACGCCTACCAGCGCGGCTTCGAGATCCTGCTGACCAAGGCGCCCAGCGTCCGCGAGGAGGAGCTCATCCCCTGGCTGAAGACGGTGGTCAAGCACGAGGCCTTCGCCCTTCGCCGCCAGCGCGACCGTCACTCGCCGGTCACCGACGACGGGCGCCTCGGCGACCGGGGCACGCCGCCTGCCGTCACCCACGACCAGGCGGAGCGCTTCGAGCGGCTGCGCCAGGGTGCCGAGGCGCTGCGCCGGCTGAAGCCCCAGGAGATCCGCGCGCTGCGCCTCAAGGCGGAGGGCTATTCCTACCGGGAGATCTGCGAGATCACCGGATGGACCTACACGAAGGTGAACCGCTGCTTGGCCGAGGGGCGGCAGGCGTTTCTGCGCCGGGTGGCAGGCATCGAGGACGGCGCGGAGTGCGAGCGGTTCGCCCCGATGCTGTCGGCGCTGGCCGACGGTGAGGCCTCGGCGGACGACCTGTCCGCGCTGCGGCCGCACATGCGCACCTGCCTGGCCTGCCGGGTCCGCCTGAGGGAGTTCCGGGCGACGCCGGCCCGGGTGGCGGCGCTCGTGCCGCCGGCGGCGCTGGCGGCGCTCGAGGTCGGAGGCGGGCTCCGGGGGCTGCTGGAGTCGCTGGCCGGGGCCGCTCAGCAGAAGGCGGCGGTCATCGGCGACCGCGCCCAGGCGGTGGCCGAGTTGGCCACCGGCCCGAAGGTCGCCGCCGTGGCGGCCTCGGCCGCGGCGGTGGCCGGCGGCGGGACAGCGGTGGACCAGTTCGGCCACCACTCCGGGCCGGCGCGACCCCAGGCAGCCCAGGAGCAGAAAGCCGAGCAGCCGCGTGAGACCGAATCCGTCAAGAACGAGATCCCGGTGGCCACGCCGCCGGCCCCCACCCCCACCACGCCCCAGCCGGCCCCCGCGCCCGAGCCGGCTCCTGCACCCGCCCCGGCGCCCCAGCCGGCGGCGCCCGCCCAGCCACCGCCGCCACCGCCGCCGCCGCCACCGCCCACGCCGGCCAACGAGTTCGCGCCCGCCGCCGCAGCGCAGCCCGCGGCGCCCGCGCCGGCGCCGGTGGCCGGCACTGCCCCGGCCTCGGGCGGCGGAGGCGGCTCTGGCGGCTCGCCCCCGGGCGGGGGCGGCGAGTTCGCTCCCTAAGGAGAGGCGCGGCTTACCAGCGACGGCTCGGGTCCTGCCCCGGCACCTCGATGCGGCGGATCCACTCGCGCGTGTTGCGCGCGTGCGCGGCCCGGACGCGGGAGTAGCGGTAGCGAAGCCAACTGATCGGAAGTGCACGGTCCATGGTCGTCTCCAAAGGTGGGGTTCACTCCGAAAGACGCAACCGGTCGAGCCGGCATTCCCACGAGCCAGGCGAACGTCAGACGACCAGCAGGGTTTTTCCGATCACGGCCCGGGCCTCGATCGCGGCGTGAGCGTCCGCGGCGCGTTCGAGGAGAAACGTCTCGCCTATCGTCGGGCGAACCCGTCCGGCGGCGGCCTCGGAGAGCGCCTGCTCGGCCCCGCGCCGTTTCTCCTCCGGCGTGGGTCGTTCCTGGATCCGACCACCGCGATCTGCCGCTGCTCGGCCTCCTCGGGATCGAACCTCGCGAACTCGCCGCTGGCCGCCCCGTAGGAGAAAAACCGGCCGCCCTGGGCGGTCGCCTCGAAGGCAGCGGTCCCGGCTTCCCCGCCCGCGCCATCGAAGACCACGTCGATCCCGGCCCCACCGGTCGCCTCGCGGGCGCGATCGGCCCAGCCGGGCTCGGAGTAGTCGACCGCGACCTGGGCGCCCAGCTCGCGAGCATGGTTCAGCTTCCTCTCGCCCCGGGCGGCCGCGACCACCCGAGCGCCCGCGGCGTTCGCGAGCGGCACCAGCCAGGCACCGATGCTGCCACCGGCAGCGGTGACCAGCACCGTCTCGCCGGGCCGCACCGCAGCCTTCGACAGCCTGCTGACGGCCATGTAGCCGTCGTGCAGCGCCGCCAGCGCCGCGGACAGGTCCAGGCCTTCCGGCACGTCGAAGAGCTCCTCGGCCGGAACGGCCACGCGTTCCGCGTAGCCGCCCCCGTTGTACGCGCCGGCACCGCTCGTGCCGGCCACGACCCGGCGACCCACCTGGTGTGGATCGACGCAGCCGCCGACGGAGACCACCGTGCCCGCAACGCCGGCACCGGGCACGAACGGCGGCCCGGCGGCGTTGGGTCGGCTGCGCGCGGGAGGGCGGGCTCAGCCCGGCGGGCGCGGCGTGAACGCCATCCGCTCGTCCTCACCCGGTTGGACGACCAGCGCCGTGCCCGCCGGCACCTCCTCCCAGACGCCGGGGAGGTCGCCGAGCGGCTCGGAGACGACCGCCCGCGCCTCGTCGGAGAACTGCTGAAAGCGCTCCTCGTCCGGGTAGAGCGCGCGGATGGCGCCGGCGTCGGCGGTCACGAACAGCGAGTTCACCACCGGCCCGCTGGCGTAACGAGCCGCATAGACGCGCTCGCCGTCGCTCACCGCGATGGTCATCTGCAGCGGTTCGGACACGCCGTGACGGTGACCGGTCGCCTCCACGAACCCGGCCATCCGCTCGAGCGCCTCGAGCGGCCGCTCCTCCAACCCGAAGGTGAGCGCGAGATGGAACATCAGCTCGGAGTCCGTGGTGCCCTGGATACCAGGGAAGAGGCCCGGATCGACCTCGAGCAGGAGGTCGCGGCGCACGCGCGCGTAGTCGTCGATGAACCCGTTGTGCACGAACAGCCAGCGACCGTGACGAAAGGGATGGCAGTTGGTCTGCTCGACCGGCGTTCCCGTCGCCGCGCGCACGTGTCCCAGGAACAGCGGCGAGCGGATCTGGCCCGCCAGCTCGCGCAGGTTCACGTCGCCCCACGCCGGCGCGACGCTGCGGTACAGGCCCGGCAGGTCCCGCTCGCCGTACCACCCCAGGCCAAAGCCGTCGGCGTTGGGCAGGTTCCCCGCCAGCCGCCCCTGCCGGCTCTGCTCGACCAGCGAGTGCGGTGTGTCGAACAGCAGTGTCTCGGGGCGGATCTCGTTCCCGAAATACGCGAGCCAGCGGCACATGCCCGCAACCTAACCGGTCCTGCCCAGGCCCACTAGCCTCACGGTCGTGAAAGAGGGGATCCGCCAGGCGGTGCAGGAGTCCTCGTACGACCCCGTCAGCCCGCCTGCCCCCTCGCCGCCCGCCGAGCGGTGGTGGGGAAACCACCTGGGCGAGCTTCGCTGGCAACTCGAGCTGGCCCGGCTGCTGGTCGATCCCGTCTTTCGCGGTGAGGGCGTGCCGCGCGGCGACGGGGCGCCGGTGGTGCTGATCCCGGGCTTTCTCGCGGGCGACTCCTCGCTGACGGTGATGCGCGGCTGGCTGCGCCGAATGGGATACCAGGCGCGCGCCTCTGGGATGGTCTCGAACGTCGACTGCGGGGACCGTGCGCTGAACGCGATCGAGCGCCGCGTCGCCGCGCTGTCGCGCAGCAGCGGCCGCCGCGTGGCTCTTGTCGGCCACAGCCGCGGCGCCCACTTCGTCAAGGCGCTGGCCACTCGGCGCCCGGAGCTCATCTCGTCGGCGGTCTCGCTCGGAGCCGGGCTCGACACGCCGTTCGACATCAGCGTGCCGACCCAAGCGGCGGTGGCGGCGGTCCGCAGCGTGCACGCCCGGACGGGGGACCGCATCGCGCGCAACGGCTGCTTCACCGCCGAATGCTCGTGCCCCTTCAGCCTCGACTACAGCGCCCCCTTCACGAAGGCCGTGCCCCTCACCTCGATCTACTCGAAGGGAGACGGCGTCGTGCGCTGGCGCGCCTGCCTGGTGGACTACGCCCGCTGCGTCGAGGTCAGCGGCAGCCACGTGGGCCTTGCCTTCAACCGCAAGGTCTACCGCGAGCTCGGCGAGACGCTCGCCACGGAGACCGCGGGTATCTGAGGCGCGTCAGGCCTGGGCGCCCGCGCCCTCGCGCTGCTCCTCAGGCGAGGGCGCCTCCTCACCGGTCGCGATTCCCTCGGCGCCGGGCATCGACTCCGGCCAGATGGGATCGCGCTCCTGTGCCTGCTCGAGCATCTGGCGGGCGATCACGAGCGCCTGGATCTCGTTGGCGCCCTCGTAGATCTGCAGCACCTTCGCGTCCCGCATCATCCGCTCGGCCGGGAAGTCCTTGAGGTAACCGTTGCCGCCGAGCACCTGCACGGCCTCCGTGGTCGCCCTCATCGCGACGTCCGAGGCGAACAGCTTGGCCGCCGCCGAGATCTTGGAGACGCGGGGGTTGCCCTCGTCCACGAAGGTCGCAGCCTGATAGGCGAGAGCGCGCGCGGCCGCGACCTCCGCCTCGAGCGCGGCCAGCTTGAACTGGATCCCCTCGTGCGCGAACAGCGGCTGCCCGAAGGCGTGGCGCCGGAGCGCGTAGTCGAGCGCCAGGTCGATGGCACCCTGGCCGACCCCCACGGCCTGCGAGGCGACGGTCGGGCGCGATTGGTCGAAGGTCATCATCGCGATCTTGAAGCCGTCCCCCTCGGCCCCCAGCAGGTTCTCCTCCGGCACCTCGACGTCCTCGAACCTCGGCGCCCCGAGACGCCATCCGGGCATCCCCATCGTTCGCAGCCTCTCGACGCTCAGCCCGTCGGAGTCGCCCGGTACCACGAAGGCACTGATTCCCTTCGAGCCGGCGTCGCCGGTGCGCGCGAACACGACGTAGGTGTCCGCGAGGCCCGCGTTCCCGATGAACCGCTTCTCGCCGTTGAGCATCCATGCGCCGCCGCGCTTCTCGGCTCGCATCTGGAGCGCCGCCGGATCGGAGCCAACGCCCGGTTCGGTGAGCGCGTACGAGCCGAGCACCTCGCCGGAGGCCAGCGGCGGCAGGAAGCGCTCCTTCTGCGCCTCGCTGCCGGCGAGGATGATCGGGAGCGCCGTGAGCTTCACGTAGGCCGCCATGAGCGACGCGGTGGCGGAGACCTTGGCCAGCTCCTCGATGTACGAGCAGAAGGTGACGCTGTTGGTCCCGGCCCCGCCGTACTGCTCGGGTATCGCGAGGCCGATCAGCTCCTCGCGTCTGAGGGCATCGTGGACGTCGAAGGGGTAGTCGCAGGTCTCGTCGATCTCGAGCATGCGCGGGCGTACCTCGTCGAGGGCGAACTCCCGAATCCGCTCGCGCCGCTCGCGCTGCTCGTCGGTCAGCCGCCACATCGCTAGCTCCCGGCCTCGACGTGTACGTACTTGCCAGGGGCCTTCTCCTGCGGCTTGTAGCCGGCGGCGCCGAGGGTCTTGCGGGCCGTCTTCTCGCCACCCGAGCGTTCGCCGAGCCACCCGACCCAGTCATCCCACCAGGTGCCGCGCTGCTTCGAGGCGGCCTCGAGCCACTCGTCTGCGGACGGGGGGTTCTCGCCGGCCACCTGGTAGCTGGCCTTCTCGTTGCCGGGCGGGTTGACCAGGGCCGCGATGTGCCCGCTGGTGGAGAGCACGAAGCGCGGCTCGGAGCCCAGCAGTTGGGTGGTGGCGTAGCAGTTCTCCCAGGGGGCAATGTGATCGGCGATCCCGGCGACGACATACGCGTCGGTCGTCACCTGCGATAGATCGATCGGCGTGCCCAGCACCTCCACACCACCCGGCTCCACGAGCGAGTTCTCCAGCGAGAGCTCGATGAAATCGCGGTGCAGGGCGGCCGGCATGTTCGTCGCGTCGGCGTTCCAGAACAGAACGTCGAAGGCCGGCGGCTCCTTGCCCAGCAGGTAGTTGTTGACCCAGTAGTTCCAGATCAGGTCGTTGGGGCGCAGCCAGGCGAAGACCCCGGCCAGCGCGCGACCGTCGAGGTAACCCTTGCGCGCCGACTCCGCCACGGCCAGCTGGGCGACGTTGCGGTCGGTGAGGGCCATCGCCATTCCCGCGCGCTCGTTGTCGAGGACGCAGACCCCCAGCGTGAGGCCGGCAAGCCTGTCGCCCTGCCCGCCCTGTTCGAGGTGGGCGGCGGCGAGTGCGAGCGTGATGCCGCCTGCGCACAGGCCGAGCGCGTGCGACCGGTCGCTCTTCGAGATCTTCTCCACCGTCTCGAGCGCCTCGAGGGTGGCCTCGACGTAGGTCTCGAGGTTCCAGTCCGCGTGGCGCTCGTCGGGGTTGCGCCAGGACATGGCGAACACCTGCTGACCGTCCTTGACCAGGTACTCGATCATGCTGCGGTCCGGCGCGAGGTCGGTGATGTAGTACTTGTTGATCATCGGCGGCACCACGAGGAGCGGCCACTCGCGCACCTTCTGCGTCTGCGCCTCGTACTGGATGAGCTCGAAGACGTCAGTCCGGTGCACGACGGCGCCCGGCGAGACGGCGATGTTCTCGCCGACCGCGAACTCCGACCTGTCGACCATGTTCGGGATGCGCGGGCTGCTCGACATGTCCGATGCGAACCGGCGTGCACCCCGGACGAAGTTGAGCCCGCCCGAGTCGATCGTGGCCTTGAGGACCGCCGGGTTGGTCGCGGGGAAGTTGCTCGGCGCCACGAGGTCGACCACGTTCTCGGCCGCGAAGCGCACCCGGCGTTCGTCGGCCCAGGCGAGGCCGGCGTCCGAGAGCAGCTGATCGATCGACTCGGCCGCGGCGAGGTAGGACTGGCCCAGCCGCTTGTAGGCCGGGTTGCCCGACCAAGCGGGGTCCTTGAAGCGACGGTCGCTCCTGTCCGGCGCCACCTCCGAGCGGCCGACGGCGATCTTCGCCAGCTCCGTCGCGAGGCCGGCGCTGTGGCGCGCGACCGTGCGCGGCCGGGTGGCGAGCTTGGCTGCTGCCTTCACGCCCGCCAAGCCGGGCACCCAGCGGCGGCTCGGGCCCATCACCGCGTCGGTCAGCATCGCGTCCAGCCCCGCGGTCGCGCCCCGCTTGGGGGCTCCTCCGTTCGAGCGGGCCCGGTCGCCGGCCGCCCCCTCCTTCTTGCGGTTGGTCTCCGTTGTCATCCCCCATGCACTACCCGCCGCGGTGCCTGCCTACGCCGGGCCGCGGTTCAAGCGCCGGCCGAGGGTCAGCAGGCAGTGGGCGTCGCGGTCGCGAACCTCGGGACCGGGGGCGCCCAGCACGGCGGCGTAGACCCGCCCACCCCTACCGCTCGACGAGGCCACCATGCTCCAGTTGCCGTCGAGCGTGCCGGTCTTGACGCCATCCACCCCGGGGGACCGGCCCAGTAGCCCGTTGCGCGTGCGCAGCGTCCTGCCGTCCATCTCGATCGAGCGCAGGGAAACCACACGGCGGAAGCGGCTGTCGGCCATCAGGAGCGCGGCGAGGCGGACGCTGTCGGTGGCGGTGGAGCGCTGCCCGCGCGCCGGCATCCCCGAGGGGTTGGCGTAGTGGGTGCCGCTCAGGCCCAGACGACGGGCCTCCCGGTTCATGGCCCGGACGAACCTGGTCCGGCCGGCCGGGCTGGTGATCGCGAGGGTCTCGGCGGCATCGTTGCCACTGGGCACCAGGAGCGCCGGCAGAAGCGACCGCCGTGTCATGCGGTCACCGGTGTCCAGGCCGGCCCGCGACTCGTCGGGCTGCAGCCGCAGCTCCGGAACGCTGACCTGCCGGTCGAGCGCGCCGGCGTTCAGCACCACGCCGGCGGTCATCAGCTTGACGAGGCTTCCCACGGCCGCCGCACGCGTGGGCGCAGGGCGGCCAGGGTGCGGCCGCGGGCGTCGGCCACCACGAAAGCGCGGCTCTGGAGGCGGCGGTCGCAGTCCGTGGAGGCCGGCGGCAAGGGGCGAACGGCCGCGCGCGCAGCCTTGCCCCGGCCGCCGTCCGCGCCCGGCCAGGCCACCGCCACCGCCACGGCCACCAGGCCGAGAAGGGCAAGCAGCGCGAGTACCAGCGCGATCCGGTTTCTGCGGCGGTGAGAGACCATCCCGGAGGGGGACGCCGGGGGCGTCGCCGCTATTCCTGCCGCTGGTAGCGTGCCGCCGGTGACGGGCGGCGGCGGCGAAGGCGAGCGTTCGGAATCGCTCGAGGGCCGGGTGGCCCTGGTGACCGGCGCGGCCAGCGGAATCGGGCGGGCGATCGCCGAGCGGCTGGAGGACTCCGGGATGCACGTGCTCGCCGCTGACCTAGAGCCGGACCCGGACGGCCCCGGCGCCCCGTACGCCGGCGACCTGACGACGCGGGAGGCCAACCGAGGAGCGGTGGACTCCGCCCTGGAGCGTTTTGGCCGGCTCGACGCCGTGATCCCCAACGCCGGCGTTCAGCATGTAGCGCCGGTCGCGGAGTTCGACGAGGACCGCTGGGACCAGCTGATCGCGCTGCTGCTCACCAGCCCCTTCCTGCTCGCCCGCTACGCCTGGGACGCGCTCGCCCAGAGCGGCGACGGGCGCTACGTGGCCATCGCCTCCGCGCACGCCTTGGCGGCCTCGCCCTTCAAGGCCGGGTACGTGTCGGCCAAGCACGGCTTGCTGGGGCTGGTCCGGACGCTCGCGCTCGAGGGCGCCGAGCAGGGCATCCGGGCGACGGCGGTGTGCCCGGGCTTCGTGCGAACGCCGCTGGTCGAGCACCAGATCACCGAGCAGGCCAAGGCTCATGGGATCGAGGAGGAACGGGTGCTCGAGGAGGTGATCCTGGCGCCGCACGCGATCAAGACGCTGATCGAGCCGGCCGAGGTCGCGGGTGTCGTGGAGTTCCTGCTCTCGCCGGCCGGGCGAGCCTTCACCGGCGCTCCAGTCACCATGGATCAGGGCTGGACGGCGCGCTAGCCAGGGGCCCGTCGCCGGGGCTGCGGCCGAGCCCGCCTTGCGCATCGCGTATACGCATTTGGCACAAAATGTCGCAATTTGCGGGTTTTTGAGGACCGTTCGCGCCGTCCTTTGATTACTCAAGGCGCTGCTGCGAAGTAGAACGGCCCCAGGCAGCCAACTCCGGCGGCAGTTGGTTGTGAAGCCGGCGAGAGGCATCGCGTAGTGCGGAGAGGGACGCGTGTGAAGGGAGACAGGTTCTGATGATCGGGGCGACACAGCGGGGCATACGCCTGCTCGCTCTCGTCGCCGTGGTCGCCTTTGTGCTGCTGGTTCCGTCTGCCTCCGCACAGCTGGACGAGGGTCTGTCCTCCGGGGCGGAGGTCGCCACCCCGCTGGAGCCGGCACCCGCCGAGGCACCCGATCCTCCCGAGGAGCTCCCCGCGCCGGCCCCCGAGCCCGCGCCGGTCCCGGAGCCCACGCCGGCCCCCGAGACGGATCCCCCCGCGCAGCCTGGTCCAGATGGAGAGCCCGGTCCGGCCGCCGAGCCCGCACCGGCCCCGGAGCCCACGCCCACCACTGAGCCCGACCCCGCCGCAGGGCAGGTCGAGCCTCCCCCGCCGAACCCGGAGCCGACCCCCGAACCGACGCCGCCCCCGACTCCCGCTCCCGCCCCGCTGCCGGACCCCGACCCCGCAGCAGAACCCGCGGGGCCGGCCGACCCGGAGCCGGCGCCCGAGCCGGAGACCCCGCCGGCGCCGGCGGAGCCGCCCGAACCTTCCCCGGAGCCCACACCGGCCCCGACGCTGGAGCAGCCGCTGGAGCCGATCGTCGAGCCGCTGCCCGAGCCGGCACCGGTTCCGGAGCCGGCGACCGAACCGGCCCCGGTGCCGGTCCCCGAGGAGTCGTCACCACCGCCCGCGCCGGATCCCGGCCCCGAGAACCCGGAGCCCCCGGCGGATCCGCCGCCGACCCCGGCGCCGACGTCCCCGAGGCCGCGGCCAGAGACCGAGCCCACGCCTGAGCCCGAGCCGACGCCGGAGCCGGAGCCCCAGCCCGAGCCCACTCCGGAGCCTCAGCCCGAGCCCACCCCGGAGCCGACGCCCGAGCCCACGCCGGAGCCGACGCCCGAGCCCACGCCGGAGCCGCAGCCCCAGCCCACTCCGGAGCCGCAGCCCAGCCCACGCCGGAGCCGCGCCCGAGCCCACGCCGGAGCCGACGCCGGAGCCGACGCCCGAGCCCACGCCCACTCCGGAGCCGACGCCCGAGCCGCGAGCCCAGCCCACGCCGGAGCCGACGCCCGACGCCGAGCCGAGCCCGAGCCCACGCCGGAGCCGCAGCCCGAGCCCACGCCGGAGCCGCAGCCCGAGCCCACGCCGGAGCCGCAGCCCGAGCCCACGCCGGAGCCGCAGCCCGAGCCCACGCCGGAGCCGCAGCCCGAGCCCACGCCGGAGCCGCAGCCCCAGCCCACGCCGGAGCCGCAGCCCGAGCCCACGCCGGAGCCGCAGCCCGAGCCCACGCCGGAGCCGACGCCCGAGCCCACGCCCACTCCGGAGCCGACGCCCGAGCCCACGCCGGAGCCGCAGCCCCAGCCCACGCCGGAGCCGCAGCCCCAGCCCACGCCGGAGCCGCAGCCCGAGCCCACGCCGGAGCCGCAGCCCCAGCCCACGCCGGAGCCGCAGCCCGAGCCCACGCCGGAGCCGCAGCCCGAGCCCACGCCGGAGCCGCAGCCCCAGCCCACGCCGGAGCCGACGCCCGAGCCCACGCCGGAGCCGACGCCCGAGCCCACGCCCACTCCGGAGCCCCAGCCCAGCCCCGAGCCCCAGCCCACGCCAACTCCCGACCCCACGCCGACTCCGGAGCCGCCGCCCGGCCCCAGCCCCGAGCCGGTGCCGGAGCCCGCCCCCGAGCCCGCCCCGGCGCCAGCCCCCGAGCCAGCCCCCGAGCCCACCCCGGCGCCAGTCCCCGCGCCCGAGCCCACCCCCGAGCCCGAGCCGGCCCCGAAGCCCGCTCCCACGCCTGAGCCCAGCCCCACGCCCCTCCCGGCGCCCGCTCCTGCCCCGGCCCCCGAGCCGGCGCCGGCTCCCGCGCCCGAGCCGGAGCCGGTTCCGGTACCCGAGCTCCCGCCCGAGCCGCGGCCCGAGACGACCCCGGCGCCCGAGAGCACGCCGGTCTCCTCGAACGACACCAAGCTCGTCGCCCCCGCGCACACCTCGCCGCCTGCACCGCCGAGCGACCCCGGGCCGCCGGCGGCACCGGTCTCGACCTTGCCCACGAACGCCGGCATCGCGACGGACTCGCTGGCGCCCGCCGACCCGCCCGTGCCGCCCACCTCCGCGTTCCACTCTCCCTCCGCTCCCGCGGCTCGGACCATGGGCGTCCCGGCGGCCACCTTCCACGCGGCGCTCGAGCTGATGGACGACCTGGCCGGCGTACGGGCCGCGATGGCCATGCTCGCCGAGGAGCGTGGGGGGCCGGCCGCCGCGGCAACCGCGCCCACCCGGTCGCGCTCGCTGCCGATGTCCGAGACTCCTTCGCCCGAGCCGGCCGAAGAGGCGCCTCCGATGACCGGTGGCGCATCGTCCGGTGCGGCTGGATCCGCTTCCGGCGGCGGTGGCTCCGCCGCCCTCTACGCGCTCATGATCGCCATCGCCGCGTGCGCCGGCGGGCTCTGGGGCCGGCTGCAGCTGGTTCCGGTCCGCTGGCGCTCCGTGGCGATCGTCGCTCTGAACGAGCGGCCTGGCTGACGTAGTCCCGTCACGCCAGCCCGACCCGGGTGCCGTAAGGGCCCGGGTGCACTGCTCGATTCAGGAGAACGACGATGGAACCGAGACATTGCGTATACGCCATACGAACAGCCGGGGCGATCATCATGGCCTGCCTCGCTGTGCTCTGCCTACCGGCGGCAGTCACAGCGGCCGAACCCGCGAGTCAGACGAGCGATCATCTTGCTCGCGGAGCCGGGTACGGCCAGCCGCAGATCAAGGAGCAGGTACAGACCCTGCAGCGGCGCTTGCGGGCGCTCGGCCAGCAGCCGGGGCCTGTTGACGGCCTGTTCGGCCCGCTGACCGAGTCGGCCGTCTACGGCCTCCAGCGCGACACCGGGCTCGCGGCCGACGGAATCGTCGGCCCGCAGACCCGCCGGGTGCTGAACGCCGAAACGCCGCCACTCGTCCAGGGGGCGGGCTACGGACGAATCGAAGGGTCGCCTCGAGTGCGAGCGGTCCAGCGGACCCTGCGGTCGGCCGGCCTGCGACCCGGGCCGGTTGACGGTCTCTACGGGCCTCGTACCCGGGCCGCGGTCGCGCGCTTCCAGCGCAGGGCCGGGCAGCCGGCCAGCGGCCTGATCTCGACCACCACCGCACGGGCGCTGGCAGCCGGGCCGAGCGGGAATACGTCCCGAGCGGACCGGCCGCCAAGCCGCATCGAGGCGCCCGAGCCGGCCGGCCGGGAGCGTCCGGCCGAGCGCGTCGAGCGGACGCCCGATGCAGGGCCCAGCTCTCCCGTCATGCTGACCGCCCTCGCGACGCTGCTCGCGGCGATCGCAGCGCTGTTCGCAGGCTGGTTGCGGTACAGGCGGCGCCCGCCGGCGGTCGCCAAGAGCATGGCGAGGACCGAGCCGTCGTCGAACGGCTCGGCGCCTCGGCCCCTCAGGCCCGTCCCGCTGAACGGCGGTGGGGCCGCGGTTGGCTACGTGAGCCTCTCCGAGGGCTCGGGAGCCGAGAAGGACCTGCGAGAGCAGACGGCGGCGATGCTCGCGGCCTGCCGGGAGCGCGGCCTCCCGCTGCAGCGAGTGGTGCGGGACTTCGGGCGGGGCGGCACCGAGCTGCAGCAACGTCCGGGGTTTCGGGACGCACTGGAGCGGCTGGACGGCAAGCAGGTGTCGTGCCTGGTGGTTGCCGGGCTCGAACGGCTGGACTGTTCGGTGCCCGAGGTTGGCGCTCTCATCGAGCGGCTTCGGCAGAGCGAGGTAGGTCTCCTGGCGGTGGACGAGGGGATCGACACCGGCACGCCGAGCGGCAGGGCGGCCGCCGACAACCTGGCTGCCCTGTGCGCCTTCGGCAGTCCGGCGCTCGAGGCGGAGCCGACCGGGGCGGCGGAGACACTCGCCGAGCGAGCTACGCCCACTCTCAGGGAAGGAGCCGCGCAATGAGCATCGCTCGTATCGCTCAGCCCGTCTCCGGTTCCGGACACAAGCGCGAAGCGTGGCTGCCGGCTGTACCCGAGAGCGCACGGACGGCGCGCTCCCTGGTTCGCGAGGCGGCGGTCCAGGTGGGCCTGGACGCCGACCGCACCTGGGATCTGACGCTGGCCGCGAGCGAGGCGTTCGCCAACGCGGTGGAGCACGGGGAGGCCTGGCCCGACGGCTCCCTCCTGTTGATGACCGAGCCCTGCTGGCGAGGGCTGCGGGTGGAGGTCTGCGACCTCGGTACGTTCGACGCCACGCTGGCGCCGGCCCCGCTGGACGCGACCTGCGGCCGCGGGCTGCAGATCATCGCGACCCTGGTCGACCGGCTGGAGGTGGCCAACGAGGAGGGGCGTACCGTCGTACGGTTCGAGAAGCACCGCGACCCGGGCTCCCCCGCCTCCAACCGACGGCCGCAACCGATGGAGGACGCGGCGTGACCAGGTGCGGAGAACCCGTGCTCAGGGCCAGGGCACCTGCGGGGAGCGGTAGACGTTTACCGCCTCCGCCTGCCAGCGCGGCCCCTGCGCGGGCAGGCGGCGCCGATACTGCTCCCAGTCGCGCCCCTCCCCCGGGGCGGCCAGCCCACGCCGGCGATCAGAGCGGCCGGCCGGCGCACGCACGCACGCTGAGTCGACCGCGCTTGGCGATCAGGGTCGCACGCAGCACGCCGCTCGCGGCGTGGTAGCGCCACCGGGCGACCCTGCCGCCCTGTGCCGACACAGCGCACGGCCGGAACGGCCGGCGCAGCGTCCTCAGCGAGGCCTGGACCTCCCAGCGTCGCCGCGCGCTCGCGCGGACCGAGAGGTCCCAGTGCCCGGCGCGCTCGCGCGAGCTCAGTCGACCGCCGTCCTCCAGCCGCGCCCGGGACCGCCCTCGCGGGAAGGCCAGCAGCACCCGGCGGCCGGCGCGCTCGCGCAGCGACACCGCCGGTGAGCGATCGCCGTAGGCGGCCAGGGTGTCCACGTCCGGGCTGAGGAGCGGCAGCAGCGCGCCGGCCCGCGCGAGCAGCGGCAGCTCGTCCAGCGGCGCGGGCAGGCGCACGCTGCGACCGCCCTCGAGCATCCGAGCGCGGCCCAGGGCCAGGCCCCCGCCGCGGGAGAGGAAGCGCACCGAGCGCCAGAGATCCACCCAGCGGCCACGCGGCAGTTCCAGGGCGCGCCGCCGCTCACCCGGCCCAAGCACCGGAGCGGCCAGCAGGTCGGGGCCGAACATGAAGGCGTCATCCACCCCGGCCAACCGGCGGTCACCCGGGTGGACGAGGGCCAGGTGGCGCATGATCGGCAAGCCCGTCCGGCGGTACTCGCCGTCGGCCGCCGCCAGGTAGGGGTAGAGCTGGGTGCGGAACTTCGCCCAGCGGCGCCAGTGGCCCAAGACCCCG
This sequence comes from uncultured Thermoleophilaceae bacterium, assembly GCA_963850205.1. Classification (GTDB taxonomy): domain Bacteria; phylum Actinomycetota; class Thermoleophilia; order Solirubrobacterales; family Thermoleophilaceae; genus JACVRW01. The sequence goes on from CAWKKJ010000024.1 coordinate 44,224, forward strand.
CGGTCCCAGATCTGGGGTCGCTCGCCGGCCGGAATGCGGATGCCGTTGGCCTGGGTGCGCATCACACCGGACACGGTGCCCACCTGGATCCAGCGGATGAGCAGCTCCGGTGTCAGGCGGTTCTCCGCGAGCGCGAAGAAGCCGCCGATGTCCGAGCCCCAGGTGCTCACGCCCGACAGGCCCATCGTCAGCCCGTTCATCACCGTGGAGCGCAGGCCGTCGAAGCCCCAGTCGACGCTCGGGTCGCCGCCCCAGACGACCGGCGCACAGGGCGCGGTGCCGGTCCAGCCCGAGCGCACGAAGCGAACGGGTGTGCCCCGTGCAGATCATGGGGTTGAAGTAGGTGGTCACGGCCAGCCCGGCGGCGTGGAAGCGCCTGACCCGCGACCGCTCCTCGGCCTCGCGGCCGCGCTGGTCCTCGCAGGGGAGGTAGTGGGTGTAGGTCTGGGCCAGCGACAGCGGCACGTCCCGGCGCCGGAGCCGGCCCAGGATGCGCTCCTCGTCGTCGCGCGGCTGGTACCAGGGGCCGAGCACGAACGGAGCCGGCGGCCGCGGCTGGCGGCCGATGTGGGCGGTCAGCCGGCGCAGGACGTCGGCGGGGCGAGGGCCGGCGAACACCCGCAGGCGCAGCTCGCGCGCCTGTACCTCCGCGCTCCAGGCGCCGCGCCGGTGGCTGCCGAGGCGGAACAGGCTCTCCTCGCTGTTGTCGAGCAGCACCCCGTACCCGGCGCTGGAGAGCAACCAGGGCATGGGGAAGTAGGTGGCGTCCGGGCGCGGGCGAAAGCCCCAGGGCGGCACGAAGCTCGGGATCAGCGTGTGCTCGTCGGCCTCGAACGGCCCCTCGGCCACATAGTTCTGCACCTCGTTACCGCGCTGGTCGACGGCGTTCGAGCGCTCGCCGAAGCCCAGGTAGCGCTCGCCCGGGCGAGCGCGGAAGGCGAGGCCCACGCGCCGGACCTCGGCGAGGCGCGGCCCGGTGACGACCGCGCGCAGGGCGACCACACCGTCCCCGGCGGGCCGCAGCCGCACGCGCAGCCCGCGCCCCGCCGGGTCGGTCGTGGCGAGGAGCAGCTGTCCGGAACGCCGCCCGACCACGCGCGTGGCGTGAAACCAGCCGGCCCGGGTGGCAAAGCCCAGACGGCCGCTGGGGCCGCGACCCGTTCCCGGGGCCTCGGCCAGCACGGCGTTCTGCCGCCCATCCACGAACTGGAGGCTCCAGGGCTGCGCGGTGGTCCGGGCTCGCAGCTCGGCCGCCGCGGCGGGGGCGGCCCAGAGCGCCAGCAGCAAAGTCGATGCGCACAAGAGGGCCCGCACGGCCGGGAGACCGTAGTGCAGCTCGGGGTAGCGTTCGCCGGGTCGTGACGGAGCCCGCCTACACCCGCCTCCAGGTGGACGAGCGCCGGCGGCAGCTGCTCGAGCTGGGCGCCGACCTGTTCGCGCGCCACTCCTACGCCGAGCTCTCCATGGCCCGGATAGCCCGCGAGGCCGGGATCTCCAAGGCCCTGCTCTACCACTACTTCCCCGGCAAGCGCGAGCTGTTCATGGCGACCCTGGCCGAGGCCGCCGGCGAGGTCGGGCGGCGGACCGAGCCCGACCCGTCCCTGCCCCCCGCGGAGGCCCTGGCCGGCAGCCTCGACGCGTTCCTGGGCTGGATCGAGGAGAACCGCCTGGCCTATCGCAAGCTGATGGAGAGCGCCGGCAGCGTGCCCGAGGTGAGCGCGCTGATCGCGGAGGTGCGCGACCGGACCTCGGCCCGCATCCTGGCCGGACTCGGGCTGGGCGACGATCCCCCGCCGCGACCGCGGGCCGCGGTGCGGGCCTGGCTCTGGTTCGTGGACGGCGCCATCGTCGATTGGCTCGAACACGACGACCTGTCCCGCACCGAGCTGCGGGACCTGCTCCTGGGCTCCCTCGCGGGCGCGCTGGCGGCGGCCGGCGCGGGGGAGCACCTGTAGCGCCTCAGCCGGGTCGGGTCCCCTCGACCCAGCGGCCGTCCTCGCCCTCGATCTCCTTCTTCCAGATCGGCGCCTCGGCCTTCACCCGGTCGATGATCTCGCGGGCCCCCGCGAACGCCTCGCCGCGGTGGGGCGCCGAGGCGGCCACGATCACGCTGGGCTCCGAGAGGGGCACCGTGCCCACCCGGTGCTCTACCGCCGCCGCGCACAGCCCGTGGCGCTCGGCCGCCTCGGCCGCGATGGCCGCCATGCGCTCCTCGGCCATCTCGGCGTAGGCCTCGTACTCCAGGCGCTCCACCTCGCGGGTCACGCCCGAGAAGGTGACCACGGCGCCGGCTCGCGGGTCGCGCACGCGCTCGGTGAGGGGGTCGAGCGCCAGCGGCTGGTCGGTGACGCGAACCCAGGGAGCGGCCTGCGTGGCGCCGCCGCTCACAGGCGGGATCAGCGCGAGCTCGTCGCCTGGATCGAGCGGCGTGTCGGCCGAGGCGTACTCGCGGTTGACCGCCATCACGAGCGGGATGCCGGCCGCCAGCTCGGCGAGGGAGTCGAGCGCGTCGCCCACCCGGGCGTCGTCCGCGAGCTCGAGCGTCACCTCGGGCACCCCGGCTCGCTCGCGCAGCATGGCGAACAGGCGGACCGTGACCTCCATCACCGACGATGGTACGCCGCGGGCTGGGGGCGCTGCCCGGTACGAGGTTGCGCCAACACACGCGCGGCGATCAGCCCGCCGATCGCTCCAAACAGGTGGCCCTGCCAGGAGATCCCCCGCTGGGGCTCGAGCCCGCCCAGCAGCGCACCGCCCCAGACCACGGCCACCGCCAGCCCGATCGCGATCTCGGCGAAGCGGCGGTTGAACCAGCCGCGCCCGATCAGATAGGTGGCGTAGCCGAAGACCACGCCGCTGGCGCCCAGGTGGATCGTGCCCTCGGGGGCGATCAGCCAGGTGCCCAGGCCGCTGGTCAGCGCTGCGATCACGGTCACGCCGAGCAGCCGCAGCGGCCCCTCGAAGGCGATCACCACGCCCATGACCACGAACGGGATCGTGTTGCCCAGCAGGTGCCCGAAGCCGACATGCAGGAACGGTGCGGTGAGAACCCCGTCGAGCCCGTCCAGCTCGCGCGGTTGGATGCCGTAGCGGTCGAGGCGGTGGTCGAGGGCGAGGTCCACGACCTCGAGGATCCACATGACCGCCACCAGTGCCAGCACCAGCTGGATCGCGCGAACGTATCCTTGTTGTCGCGTGGCCACCACTCCCGACCATAGACCGAGCATCGCCCCGATCGTCGGGCCCGACGATCCGCGCCGCTTCACGGACTCAGGGATCGAGGTCGGGCAGGAGTACGACGCCGGCGACGTCGCTCCCGGGCTGGAGGAGCGGCTAGGCCAGGCGGGTGAATATCCCTTCACCCGCGGCATCCATCCCGACATGTACCGGGGGCGCAAGTGGACGATGCGCCAGTACGCGGGCTACGCCAGCGCGAAGGAGACCAACGAGCGCTTCCACTACCTGATCGAGCACGGCTCGACCGGGCTGTCCATGGCCTTCGACCTGCCCACCCAGCTGGGGCGCGACTCCGACGACCCGCTGTGCCTGGGCGAGGTCGGCCGCACCGGGGTGTCGATCGACACCATCGACGATATGCGCCGAGTGTTCGACGGCATCCCGCTCGACGAGGTCTCCACCTCGATGACCATCAACGCGCCCGCGGCGGTCCTGCTGCTGCTCTACGAGCTGGTCGGCGAGGAGCAGGACGTGCCCGCCGAGCAGCTGACGGGCACGACGCAGAACGACATCCTCAAGGAGTACATCGCGCGCGGCAACTTCATCTACCCGCCCGGCCCTGCGATGCGCCTGACCACCGACCTGTTCTCGTACTGCCGCGAGCGCATCCCGAAGTGGAACACGATCTCGATCTCGGGCTACCACATGCGCGAGAAGGGCTGCTCGGCGGTGCAGGAGGTTGGCTTCACCCTCTGCAACGCCATCGCCTACGTGCAGGCGGCGATCGACGCCGGCCTGGAAGTGGACCAGTTCGGCCCCCGCCTGGCCTTCTTCTTCAACGGCCACAACAACGTCTTCCAGGAGGTGGCGAAGTTCCGGGCGGTCCGGCGGATGTGGGCCCGGATCATGCGCGAGCGCTTCGGCGCGACGGACGAGCGCTCGATGAAGATCCGCTTTCACACCCAGACCGGCGGCGTCACCCTCGCCGCCCAGCAGCCGGAGAACAACATCGTGCGCGTCGCCCTCCAGGGCTTCGCGGCGGTGTGCGGCGGAACGCAGTCGCTGCACACCAACGGCTTCGACGAGGCGCTGGCGCTGCCCAGCGAGCGCGCCGCCCGGATCGCGCTGCGGACCCAGCAGATCCTCGCCCACGAGTCCGGCGCCGCCGACACCGCCGACCCGTTCGCCGGGTCCTACTTCGTGGAGGCGCTCACCGACGAGATCGAGGCCGGGGCGCAGGCGCTGATCGACCGGGTCGACGAGCTCGGCGGCTCGGTGGAGTGCATCCCGTTCATCCGCGCCGAGGTGGAGGAGTCGGCCTGGGGCTACGAGGAGCGCTACAAGCAGAAGCAGGACATCGTCGTCGGGGTGAACCAGTACGTGACCGACTCGGTCGACGAGGTCGAGATCCTGCGCGTGGACCCCGAGACCGAGCGCGAGCAGGTGGAGCGCCTGGAGAAGTTCAAGGCCGAGCGCGACCAGGACGCGGTCCGGGAGCGGCTCGATGCGCTGCGCGAGGCCTGCGGCGGCGAGGCCAACCTGCTCGAGCCGATGCGAGCCGCGCTGAAGGACCGGGCCAGCATCGGCGAGGTCTGCGGTGTGATGCGGGAGGAGTACGGGGAGTACTCGGAAGCCTGACCTGTACTGGGTCGGCGTATGGTCGACCTCGTGCTGTTCAAGCGCCGGCAGCTCGAGGGAATCGCGGCGGGAACGGTGACGCTCGCGTTTCGCCGCTGGGAGCGGGCGCGGGTGAAGCCAGGCACTCGCCTGCGGACTGCCGTCGGGATAGTGGCAATCGATCAGGTCCGGGAGGTGGACGAGGTCACCGAGGACGACGCCCGGCGCGCGGGCCTCACGTCCCGCGCCGAGGCGTTGGCGCGTGGGCGCCCAGGACGGCTGTACCGGATCGAGCTGCACCTGGACGGTCCCGATCCGCGGATCGCGCTGCGTGCCGGCGAGCCTAGTCCGGAGGACTTCCGGCGGCTCGATCGGATGGGCCCGTGGGCCTACGAGGTGCTGCGTGCCATCGCCGAGCAGCCCGGCGTCCGCGCCGCCGACCTGGCGGCCGGCTTCGGCCGTGAGAAGCGCCCCTTCAAGGCCGACGTTCGCAAGCTGAAGGAGCTCGGCCTCACGGAGAGCCTGCAGACCGGCTACCGGGTGTCGCCCCGCGGTCGCGCGGTCCTGAAGGCGGAAGACAGGCAGGACTCGGCGTAGCGTGCGCGAACCGGGAGGCGATGACGCCCCTCACCGCGCAGCGCACCCTGGTCAAGTCACCCCCCGAGCTCTGGAGCGAGCTGAGCGAGGTCGATCGGCTGGCGAGGCACCTCGAGGCGTTCGGAGAGATCAAGATCACCAAGCTGGAGCCCGAGCACACGGTCGCCTGGGAGGGCGAGCACGCATGCGGCACCGTGTCGATCGAGCCGGCCGGCTGGGGGACGAAGGTCACCTTCGAGGCGGCGCTGGCGTTGGAGGCGGAGGCCGAGCCGGTCGCCCCGGAACCGGAGCCGGTCGCCCGGGAGCCGCAGCCCGAGGCCGAGGCGGAGCCGGTTGCAGTGGACCCGGACCCAGAGCCGGTCGCGCCCGAGCCACGGCCCGAGCCAATCGCCGAGGCGGCCGAGCCGGAGCCGCCGGACTCCGCCGAGCCGGAGCCCGCGCCCCGCAGGGGCTTCTGGGCCCGGCTGATCGGACGCTGGCTGCTGCCCGAGGAGCGGGTGAACCAGCTGGCCCGCGAGGAGGGGGCCCCGGTCCTGGAGACCGCGGACCCGCCCCTCCCCGAGGCCGAACCTCCCCTGCCGGAGCCGGAGCCGGAGCCCCCGCTCCCGGAGCCAGAGCCTCCCGCCCCGCCCGAACCCGAGCACACGCCGCCCGAGCCCGCCACCACGATCGCGCCCGAGATCGCTCAGGCCGCACTCGACCAGACGCTCGACACGCTCGGCGCCGCGCACCACCGGCCGTTCTCGCGCTCCTAGTTCGCACCCCCTCGGAGCACGGATTTCCGGCAGCGGGGCCGCGCCGGCAGGTAGTCTCGCGCCCGCCGGCACGATGTCTCCCACGACTCGCAGAAGCTTTCTTCAGGCGGCGGGCGCCTCCGCGGCCCTCGCCGCGTGCGGAGGGTCCGTCCGAAGCCGCCCCCAGGACGGCCCGAACGTGCTGGTCATCATCGTGGACAGCCTGCGCGCCGACCATGTCTTCGGAGACCGGGCGCGCACCCCGAACATGGACGAGCTGATGCGGGCGGGCCTCAGCTTCACGCGGACCTATCCCGAGGCCATGCCCACGGTCCCGGCCCGGAACTCGATCCTCGCCGGCCGGCGGATGTTTCCCTTCCGGAACTGGCGCGACCGTCCCGGCCTGCTCGATTCCCCCGGGTGGTCGGCCCTCACCGGCCTCGACAACTCCCTCCCCGGAGTGCTGCGGCGAGCCGGATGGTGGACCGGGTACGTGACCGACAACCCGTTCCTGGGCTTCTCCTCGCCCTACGAGCGCTTCCGCCGCCGCTTCGACCTCTTCGAGGCCACCGGAGGACAGCTGGGACGGGTACGCCCGCCGAGCAGCGTGCCGGACGAGGTGCTGCGGCACTGGCTCCACCCGACGCTCTGGAAGAGCCCCGGGATGCGCGAGCGGGTGCGCAAGTACATGGCAAACTCCCACAACTGGGAGGACGACGCACGATCGTTTGCCGCTCGGGTGTTCCGCAACGGCGCCGGCGCCCTCGGCACCGCGGCCAAGCGGCGCCCGTTTGCGCTGTTCGTCGACACCTACGAGCCGCACGAGCCGTGGACCCCGCCGCGGCGCTTCGTGGACCTCTACGGGGACCCGGACTACCGCGGGGCCGAGCCGTCGATGCCCCGTTACATGCGCACACGGCGCTGGCTCACCGAGAGCCAGGAGGGCCCCGTCCTGGACCGCATGCGGGCCCTGTACGCGGCCGAGGTGACCATGACCGACCGCTGGCTCGGCGTGTTCCTCGAGCGCCTCTACGAGCTCGGGCTGGAGCGCGAGACCGTGATCGCCCTGGTGGGCGACCACGGCATCCTGCTCGGCGAGCACGGCTGGACGGGCAAGATCTCGATCGCGCTCTACCCCGCGCTCACGCGGGTGCCGCTGGTGATCGTCGACCCGCAGCGGCGCGAGGCAGGGTCCACGAGGCGCTACTTCGCCTCGACCCACGACATCGCCCCGACGCTCCTCAGCCTCGCCGGGGTACCCGCGCCGCCGTCGATGACCGGGAACGACCTGTCGGCGTTCTTCCGCGGGGAGCGGGCGCCGGCCCGGCCCTTCGCCTACGGCGGCTACGCCAACGCCTTCTTCCTGCGCTCGGACCGCTGGGTGCTGTTCGGAGAGAACAAGCCCGCCGCCCTGAAGCTCTACGACCTCGAGAACGACCGGGGCGAGGTCAGGAACCTGGCGCAGCAGCGGCCCGAGCTCGTCCGCGAGCTGCACGAACGGGTGATGGAGCGCGCGGGCGGGCGCCTGCCCTATTACCGCGACGCCTAGACGGTCTCCGCCGGTGACGAGGGCGGCCGGCCTCCTGGCGCTGCTCACCGCCGCGGCTGCGGTGCTGCGCTTCGCGACCCTCGACCTTCAGAGCTTCTGGTACGACGAGGCGGTGACCGTCGGGCTGGTGGGCCTGGACCTCACCGGCCTGCTGGAGCGGATACCCGACAGCGAGTCGACCCCGCCGCTGTACTACCTGGGCGCCTGGGCCTGGACCGGCGTCTTCGGGGACGGGGAGGTGGGGATCCGCTCACTGTCGGCGCTCATCGGGACCCTCACCGTGCCCGCGTTCTATGTCGCCGCACGTGAGCTGACCGAATCGAAGCGGGCCGCGCTCGTGGTGGCCGCCCTCGCGGCCTTCAACCCGCTGCTCGTGTGGTACTCCCAGGAGGCGCGGGCCTACGCCCTGGCCGTGCTGCTCTGCGGCCTGTCGCTGGCCTGCTTCGGTCACCTGGTGCGCACCCGGGACGGGGACGGCCGCTGGCTCGCAGGCTGGGCGCTGACCTCGGTCCTGGCGCTGGCCACCCATTACTTCGCGGTCTTCCTCGTGCTGCCGTGCGCCGCGCTGCTGCTCTGGCACGCCGATCGGCGCGGACGCGCGGGCGCCGCGGTCGCCGTGGTGGTGCTGGCCGGCGCCGCGCTGGTGCCGCTCGCCGCCCATCAGGCATCGCTGGAGCTGACCTCCTTCATCGGAACCGACTCGGTCCTGCGCCGGGTGGCCCAGATCCCGAAGCAGCTCGCGCTCGGCTTCAACGCCCCGCTCGAGACGCTCACCGCGGCCGTGGCGATCGTCGTGCTGGCCGCGGGCGCTCTGGTGGCGCTGGCACGCCGCCCACCACTCGGGGTCCGAGCCGCGGCGCTGGTGGGCGGGGTGACGGTGGCGATTCCGATCGCGCTCGCGCTGGTGGACGTCGACTACCTGCTCACCCGCAACGTCCTCGTGGCCTGGTTGCCCCTCGCGGTGGTTGCCGCCGCCGGGCTGGCGCGGTCGCGGCTCGGCCTGGCGGGCGCCGCGGCCGTGTGCGCGCTGGGTCTCGCCGCTGTCGTGGGCGTCGCCCTCGAGCCCCTGTGGCAGCGCGACGACTGGCGCGGCGCCGCCGCTGCCCTCGGAGGCCCCCGCAGCGATCGCGCCACCGTCGTCACCCCCTCGGAAACGGGGACGGTGCCCTTCCGGCTCTATCGCGGACAGGGCCGCCCCTTCCCGGCGAGCGGAGCGCCCGTGCGAGAGATCGCCCTGGTCGCCCCCGTCGGCGGCGACGGCGAGCCGCCGCCGAGGCCCGCGATCACGCCGCCGGCCGGCTTCCCCAGGGTGCACAGCCGTCTCGCCGACGGCTACACGGTGATCACGCTGTCTGGTCCGCGGCCCGTGCCGCTCACCGCGGAAGCACTCGCCGGCCTGCGCCTGTCCCCCGAACGCAACGCCGCCGTCCTGCTCGAGGCGGGCGGTTAGTCTTACCGCCCCCATGCGCCGGAAGTCACCGGAGACCTACGACGAGAAGCTGGCCCAGCTCGAGGAGCTGCGCGTGCAGGCCGCGCACACCGACCCGGAGGCGGAGGAGAAGCAGCACGCCAGAGGAAAGCTGACGGCTCGCGAGCGGATCGAGAAGCTGCTCGACCCGGGCTCGTTCGAGGAGCTCGACACGTTCGTTCGGCACCGAACCGCCGACTTCGACATGTTGGGCAACCGTCCCTGGGGCGACGCCGTGGTCACCGGCCACGGCACGATCGACGGCAGGACCGTGGCGGTTTTCTCCCAGGACTTCACCGTCTTCGGCGGCTCGCTGGGCGAGGTCATGGGGGAGAAGATCTGCAAGGTGATGGACCTGGCGGCCAAGATCGGCTGCCCGGTGATCGGGATCAACGACTCCGGCGGAGCCCGGATCCAGGAGGGAGTCGTCTCGCTGGGCGCCTACGGCGACGTGTTCGTGCGCAACGTCGAGGCCTCCGGCGTCATCCCGCAGATCTCGCTGATCATGGGTCCCTGCGCAGGGGGCGCGGTCTACTCGCCGGCGATGACCGACTTCATCTTCATGGTGAAGGAGACCTCGCACATGTTCATCACCGGCCCCGACGTGATCAAGACCGTGACCGGTGAGGAGGTGGAGTTCGAGGAGCTGGGCGGCGCCATGACCCACAACTCGAAATCCGGGGTGGCCCACTTCGCCGCGGACGACGAGGAGAGCTGCCTGGCGGACGTGCGCTACTTCATGTCCTTCCTGCCCCAGAACAACCTCGAGCTGCCTCCGCGGATGGACACCGGAGACGACCCCGGGCGGGAGGAGGCCGAGCTCGACTCGATCATCCCCGACAACCCGAACAAGCCCTACGACATGCGGGACGTGGTGCATCTCGTGGTCGACAACGGCGAGTTTTTCGAGGTCCAGGAGCACTTCGCGACCAACATCGTGGTGGGCTTCTCGCGGCTCGATGGCCGGCCCGTGGGCATCGTGGGCAACCAGCCCAGCCAGCTCGCCGGCGTGCTCGACATCGCATCGTCGGAGAAGGCGGCGCGTTTCGTGCGCTTCTGCGACGCCTTCAACGTCCCTCTCATCACCTTCACCGACGTGCCCGGCTTCCTTCCCGGCACCTCGCAGGAATGGGGCGGGATCATCCGGCACGGCGCGAAGCTCCTCTACGCCTTCACCGAGGCCACGGTGCCGAAGCTCACGGTTGTCACGCGCAAGGCCTATGGCGGCGCCTACGACGTCATGAACTCGAAGCACATGCGCGCCGACTTCAACTACGCCTGGCCCAGCGCAGAGGTCGCCGTGATGGGCCCCGACGGCGCGGTCAACATCATCCACCGGCGCGATATCGCGGCCTCGCCCACGCCCGACGATCGGCGCCAGAAGCTGATCGACGACTACAAGGCCCGCTTCGCGAACCCCTATTCCGCCGCCGAGCGCGGCTACATCGACGACGTGATCGTCCCCCACGAGACCCGCCCCAAGCTGATCCGCGCGCTCGAGATGCTGCAGACCAAGCGCGTGGACACCCCGAAGCGCAAGCACGGAAATATTCCGCTGTAAGCGGAATATGGTCTCGCGAGGCGGGACGCCGAGCTGATGATCAGAACGCGGGCAGGATGCCCGCGAGGGTAATCCCGCTGTAGCGCGAGCTACGCCCGGGCCACCACGATCAGACGGGACGAGCCCAGCTCGTAGGGGCTCCGGCCGTCGGCGCCCAGCAGGTCGACCGCGCCGAACCCGGCCGTCCGCAGCATGCGGACCACCTCGCCCGCGGTGTGCACGTGGTGGGCGGCGCGCGCGTGTTCGACCTGGCCGTCCTCATCCTCGAAGACGTAGTCGCTCTCCAGCCGGCTCTCTGACGCCCGGTAGGTGTTGACCGAGGTCATGCGCACCCCGCCGAACTCCCGCTCGGCCCTCTCGGTCACCCCGTTCGCCAGCAGCGACTCGGCGACCGTCAGCGACTCGAGCACCAGCCGCCCCTCGGGCCGCAGCAGCCGGTGCATGCCGGCCAGCGACCGGGCCGTCTCGGTAGGGACGAGATAGCCGAAGCTGTTGCCCCAGCTCAGGATCGCGTCCACGGGGCCGACGTCGGGCAGGCCGCGCAGGTCCCCGGGCACGAACCGGGCCTTGACCCCCGCCTCGGCCGCCGCCCGGCGTCCTCGTTGCAGCTCGCCGGCGGCAAGGTCGACGCCCACGGCCTCATAGCCGGCCGCGGCCAGACGGAACGTCAGGCGGCCGTCGCCGCAGGGCACGTCCAGCACCCGGCAGGGCGGGTCGCCGAGCAGCCCGCCCACCAGCTGCACGTCCTTCTCGGCCATGGTGGCTCCCGCCGCACGCCAGAAGCGAGCGGCCAGACCGCGCTGAAAGCCGACAAACCAATCGTCCGGTACCCGCGGGAGATGATCCCCGCGAGGTCCGGTGTCCTCGACAGCCAATGTGAAACCTCCGGATCGGGCGCGCACGAGCGCGCCGGTAAGGGACCGGATGGCCGCGGGTGGCGGCCGGTCTCAGCCGGCGGCGACGAGCAGGATGTGCGTCTGGATCAACAGAGGCGTCCGGGGCACAGGCTACTGCCTGCGGGGCAGTAGGGTGCCCGCGCGTGAGCGCCCTGCAGGAGCAGCTCGCCTACCTCGAAGGCTCGAGCCCGTTCTACCGGGAGCGGCTGCGCGGCATCCGGGAGCACGTTCGCACGGAGGCAGACCTGCCTCGGCTGCCGTTCACCACCAAGGACCAGCTGCGCGAGGGCCAGCGCCGCGACCCGCCCTTCGGTCCGCAGCTGTGCGCCCCGCGCGAGCGTCTGGTGCGAATGCACGTGACCTCGGGCACCACCGGCGACCCCGTGGCGGTCGGGTTCACCCGCGCCGATCACGAGGCGAACTCCAACCTCGGCGGCGAGGCCTTCCGGATCGCAGGGCTGCTGCCGGGCGACGTCGTCGCGCACTGCCTCAACTACTCGCTCTACGCGGGCGGCATCGCGGACCACATGGCGCTCGAGAGGAGCGGCGCCACGGTGGTCCCGGTGGGCACCGGCCAGTCGGAGAGGCTGCTCGGCCTCATCCCGCGGCTCGGGATCACGGCCATCTTCGGCACGCTGTCCTTCCCCGCCTACCTCGCCGCCCGTGCGCGGGAGCACGGCTTGGACCCGGCCGCCCTGAGGCTGCGCCACATCGTCACCGCGGGCGAGCCGGGGGCCGGTCTCGCGGCGGTGCGCGCCGAGATCGAGGAGACCTGGAACGCAACCGTGGCCGACACCTTCGGGATGAGCGACGTCTGGTCGACCATGGCGGGCGCCTGCGGGGAGGGCGACGGCCTGCACCTGACCACCGGCGGGCGCGCCCTGCTCGAGCTGGTGGACCCGGACTCCGGCGCTCCCGTCGAGCAGAGCGACGGGGCGGCCGGCGAGCTGGTGTGGACCCACCTGGGCCGCGAGGCCTCGCCGCTCCTGCGCTATCGCTCGGGCGATCTCGGACGCGTGTGGACCTCGCCCTGCGCTTGCGGGCGCACGACGCCTCGGGTGTCCATCGAGGGCAGGCGCGACGACATGCTGCGCGTCCAGGCGGTGAACGTCTATCCGCAGGCGATCAGCGCGATCCTGTCGGGTAACGGGCGGCTGGGGCGCCACTGCGTCGTCGTGCGAGGCGATCCGATCACGCCACCGATCGAGGTGTACGTGGAGGCGCCCGCACAGACCGACCTCGCTGCGCTGGAGGCCGAGCTGCACAGCGCGCTGCGGGCCCGCTTCGCGCTGACGCGGCTCGAGCCCGGCTCGCTGCCGGCCGCGGAGCAGAAGACAAGGCAGGTGCACCGGACCGCGCGGGGCGACCCCCTGCCCGACGCCGTCAAGAACCTCGGGAGGCAACCAGGCCAATGACCGTGACCACGACCGACCTCGGCGCCATCCGGATGATCAGCTGGGACCGCCAGGCCCGCCGCAACGCGTGGGACCTGGACACCATGACCGCCATAGCCGACGCCATGGAAGAGGCCGGCGCCGATCCGGCCGTGCGCTGCCTGGCGCTGCGCGGAGCGGGAGAGCACTTCTCGGCGGGGGACGACCTGCACGCGGCAGTGGCTGCGGACCGGGACGCGTGGGAGGCGACGATCGAGGGCTTCCAGCGCCTCACGCGGGTGGTGCTGGCCGTCCCGGTCCCGGCGATCGCGATCGTGGACGGGGTGTGCGTAGGGGGCGCGCTCGAGTTCGCGGCCAGCTGTGACCTGCGCCTCTGCAGCGACCGCGTGCGACTGCTCACGCCCGAGGTGGGGATCGGCCTGGTGGCCTCCAACGCCGGCACGCTGTTGCTTCCCGAGCTGCTCGGCGAGACCGCCGCCCGCGAGCTGCTGCTCTCGGGCGAGTCGCGCGACGCAGCCTGGGCGCTCGCGCACGGCTTCGCCACCGAGGTGGTCCCGCCGGACGAGCTCGACGCCCGCCTCGAGCACTGGGGCGAGCTGTTCGCGCGCAACTCGCGGGCCGCGACGGCAGCCACGAAGGAGATGCTGAACCAGCGCCTCGGAGAGCTCGTGGCGGCGGCGATGGAGCGCGAGACCCACCACTGCGTTCGGCTGTTCGGCGAGGAGGACGCGCGCGCGGCGTTAGGCGCGTTCGCGGAGCGACGCCGGTAGCGCCTCGAGCCCCGGCGCGGCCGGCGGCGCCAGGCTCTCGTCGCGGGCGAACAGCGTCAGGAGGCTGCCGGCCACCATCAGCAGCGCCAGCCCGGTCAGGGGCGTCTCGAAGCCGCCCGTGGAGTCCTCGGTCACGCCGGTGAAGGCCGGGCCGGCGAAGCCGCCCAGGTTGCCCACCGCGGCGATCAGAGCGATTCCGGTCGCGGCCGCGGTGCCGCTCAGAAAGGCGGTGGGCAGGGCCCAGAACAGGGGAATCGCCGACAGCAGCCCCACCGCCGCCAGCGTGATCGACAGGGTGAGGGTGAGCGGCGACGAGGCGTACGCCGTGAGCAGGGTGCCGGCCGCTCCCATGAGCGAGAGCACGACCACGAAGGCCCGCCGGCGGCCGCGGCGCTCGGCCGCGCGGGCCGCCCAGAGCATCACCGCGGTCGCCACGCCGTAGGGAATCGCCGCCAGCACCCCCACCGCGAAGTCGCTGTACCCGGTCCGGTCCTGCACGAGGTCGGGCACGAAGAACGTGAGCCCGAACCCGGTGGCCAGCAGGATGAAGTAGACGACCGCGAGCAGCCAGACCTGCGGATTGCGCAGCGCGTCACGGAGACGGTGCTGGCCCTCGGCCTCCTTCAGCTCCCGCTCACGCTCCACCTCGCCGGAGAGAAAGCTGCGCTCGTCGGGCTCGAGCCAGGCCGCCTGCTCGGGCCGGTCGTCGAGGTAGCGCAGCGTGACCAGCCCGAGCCCGATGGCGGGCAGGCCCTCGACCAGGAACAGCCACTGCCAGCCGTCGAGGCCGGCCAGGCCGTCGAGCTCGAGCAGCGCGCCGGAGATCGGACCGCCGGCCACGTAGGCGGCGCCGATCGCGCTCAGGAACAGGGCCAGCACGCGAGTGCGCTCGCGCTCGGGAAACCACCAGGTGAGGTACAGGATGATCCCAGGGAAGAAGCCGGCCTCGGCCACCCCGAGCAGGAAGCGCAGGACGTAGAAGCCGGCCGCGCTCTCGATGAACATCGTCGCGGCCGACAGCACGCCCCAGACCACCATGATCGCGGCCAGCCAGCGACGGGCGCCGAAGCGGTGCAGGGCCAGGCCGCTGGGGACCCCGAAGAGCACGTAGCCGAGGGAGAAGATCCCGGCGCCGAGTCCGAAGATGGTGTCGCTGAAGCCGAGGTCCTCCTCCAGCTGAAGCTGCGCGAAGCTCACGTTCACGCGGTCCAGGTAGGCGACGACGTAGATCAGGAAGAGGAACGGGATGAGCCGCCGGGTGGCCCTCCGGAACGCGCGCTCCTCCAGCGTCACGCGGCGACCCTAGACGCTGGCGGGCCTCGCGGGCGCCGGACGCGCGCTCACTACTCTGAGGTGACGATGGTGATCGCCCAACCGGCCGCGCTGCACATCCTCACGCCCGGCAGCCCGGCCTACGCCCTGGCCAAGGTGAGCGCGGTGGGCGGCCTCGTCGCCCTCCGCATGGTGCTCGCGCGCCGCGAACGGCGCCGGACCGAAGAGGAGGCCGCGGCCGAAGCTCCCGAGCCTGTGCCGGTACGCCGGCGGCCGCACCCGGTCAGCAAGAAGAAGCGCAAGCGCCGGCGGCGAGGGTAGTCAGAGCCGGACCTTCCCCGCCCGCGCCAGTCCGGCGCGGTGGGCCTCCAGCAGGGCGAGGCACAGCGCCAGGTCCTGGATCGCCAGCCCGGTGGAGTCGAACAGGGTTATCGCTGCAGGGCTCGACCGCCCCGGGACCGAGCCGGTGAGCACCCCGCCGAGCTCGCGCACGGCGTCGCGGCCGACGAGGCCGGCCGTCACCGCTCCGGTGAGCTCGCCGCCGTGGCTGGCCTGCTCCCACTCGTCGCAGAACAGCTCGCAGCGGGCCACCGCGGCCGGCTCGGCCTCGGCCTTGCCGGGGCCGTCGGCGCCCAGCATGTTGAGATGAAGGCCCGGGCGCAGGTCCGACTCGAACACCACCGGCTCGTGACTGGGGGTGACGCACGTGACCACATCGCAGGCCAGGGCGTCTTCACGGCTGCCCGCCTCCCAGCCCAGCTCGCCGGCCAGCCGGCCCGCCGCCTCCGGGTCACGGTCGAAGCAGACGCCCGGTCCGAGCTCCGCGGCCGCCAGGCAGCGCGCGGCCCACGCGCCGTGCAGCCCGCAGCCCACGATCCCGGTCGTGCGCGCGTCGTCGGTAGCCAGCTCCTGGGCCGCCACCGCGGCCACCGCGCCGGTGCGCAGCGCGGTCACCGCGCGCACGTCCACCAGCGCGAGCGGCCGTCCGTCCTCGGCGGAGGACACGCAGATCATCCCCATCACCACCGGCAGCCCGGCCCGCGGGTTGGCGGGGAAGGAGGTGACCCACTTCAGGATGGCCAGACCGGCCCCGCGGGCCGGCATCGCCCGGAAGTCGCCCTGGGGCGGAGCGTCGAGGTAGACCTTGGCCGGCATCTGCCACTCGCCGGCCGCGTGCTCCACGAACCCGTGGCGCACGCGATCGATCGCCTCGGCGGGGGAGATCGCCTGGAGCACGGCGTCGTGGTCGAAGACGAGGAGCTCGGGCACGGTGGGAGGCCGGTTACGCTACCCGGCCGGTGAGCCGCAACGGCAAGCAGCAGCCCCGCCGCCCGCGGATCGAGATCGGGCAGGCCAACGCCTCGCCCGAGGAGGCGGCCGCGATCGCCGCCGCGATCGAGCAGTTCCTGCGCGACACGGCGCCCCCGGCGCCCGCCGTCGCCAGGTTGAGCCCCTGGACGCGCGCCGGCCTGCTGGAAGGGACCGGCGGCGGTCCCTCCGGCTGGGGCGACCGGCCGGGCTGGGCCTAGCGCCTCAGCGGGCGGCGACCGTGCGGTAGCGCCGCACCGCCAGCGGCGCGAAGATCGCGATCAGCGCGAAGCACCACACGAACGACATCCAGATGTCCGAGTTCGCCGGCGCGTCGAGCCACAGCGCGCGCAGGGCGTCGGTGATGGTGCTGAACGGGTTGGCCTCGGCGAACTGCCGCAGCCCGTCCGGCATCGAGGCCACCGGGACGAACATCGAGGACGCGAAGGTGAGCGGGAAGATCAGGGTGAAGCCCACCGCGTTGGCGGTCTCCGGCGAGGACGAGAACAGCCCCACCAGCGCGAAGATCCACGAGAACGCGTACCCCAGCAGCAGCAGCAGCACGATGCCCAGCGCGATCTCCCCGGCACTCGCCCCTTTGAAGGCGAAGCCGGCGATGAAGCCCACCGCGAAGAGGACCACGAGCGACAGGCAGTTGAGCAGGATGTCCGAAAATGTCCGGCCGGTGAGCACGGCGGCGCGTGACATCGGCAGCGACCGGAAGCGGTCGATGAGCCCCTTCTGCACGTCCTCGGACAGGCCGAGGGCGGTGACGAACCCGCCGAAGGCGATCGACTGGGCGATGATGCCCGGCATGAGGAAGTCGACGTAGTCGTAGCCGGGCGTCTGGATCGCCCCGCCGAAGACGTAGACGAACAGCAGCACGAACATCACCGGCTGGACGGTGTAGGCGATCAGCAGGTCGGGCTGGCGCGGGATCCGCTTCAGGTTGCGGCGGGCCAGCACCAGCGTGTCCGAGGCGGTCATGGCCAGCGCGCTCATGCGTAGGTCTCCTCTCGCTTCTCGGCGTCGGCTTCGTCCTCGCGCTCCTCCTCGGCAGCGTGGCCGGTGAGCGCGATGAAGACGTCGTCCAGCGTGGGCCGGCGCAGGGCGATGTCGGCGATGTCGACGTCGGCGCCGTCCAGCCGGCGGACCGCCTCGGCGATCACACCCGCGCGCGGCCGCACCGCCGCCCGGACCGTGTGGTCCTCGAGCGTGGGACGCTCCTCGGCCATCTCCGCCAGCGCGGCCATGGCCCGCTCGGCGTCGGCTTGGTCGTCCAGGCGTACCTCCACCCGCTCGCCGCCCACGCGGTCCTTGAGCTGGTCCGAGGTGCCCTCCGCGATCACCGTGCCGTGGTCGATGACCACGATCCGGTCCGCGAGGCGATCGGCCTCGTCCAGGTACTGGGTGGTGAGCAGGACCGTCGCGCCGGCCGCGGCCCGGGACTCGATCGTGTCCCACATGCCGATGCGGCTGCGCGGGTCGAGGCCGGTGGTGGGCTCGTCCAGGAACAGCACCGGCGGCCGGACGATCAGCGCGGCGGCCAGGTCGAGGCGCCGGCGCATTCCGCCCGAGTAGGTCTTGACCGGGCGCTTGGCGGCGTCGCTGAGCTCGAAGTGCTCGAGCAGCTCGTCTGCTCGCTCGCGCGCCGCGGCCCCGCCTATGTGGTAGAGGCGGCCCACCATCTCCAGGTTCTCGAACCCGGTCAGGTTCTCGTCCACGGCCGCGTACTGGCCCGCGAGACCGATCTTCGTGCGCAGCTTGGCGGCGTCGCGCACGGCATCGAGGCCGGCCACCGTGGCCGTGCCTCCATCGGGCTCGAGGAGCGTGGTCAGGATCCGCACAGCGGTGGTCTTGCCGGCCCCATTGGGGCCGAGCAGGCCGAAGACGGTTCCGGTCTCCACCTCGAAATCCACCCCGCACAGGGCTCGTACGGAGCCGTAGGACTTCTCGAGGCCTTCGACGACGATTGCGTTCTCAGTCACGCCCGCTGACGCTAGCGAAGCTCCGGTGCGGATCCCGTTCGGTTGTCCACACCATCCGCGGTTACACTCCCGCGCCGATGAAGCGCCTCCTCGCCGTCGCAGCCGCTCTGGTCATCTCCGGCGTCATCGCTTCTCCCGCCTTCGCGATTCATCCCAAGTTCAGGGTCTATCCCGGCGTGGGCATCGGGCCGGTGAGGGTGGGCGACACCCGGGCCGATCTCAACGACCGGCTGGGCAAGCCGGAGCGCGAGGGGGCCATCTGGCGTTACAAGGTGCGGGTCTCCGACAGCCTCGGCATCGTCAAGGTGCTCTTCGACGGCAAGCGCGCCATGAACGTCTTCACCGACGACTCGCACTTCCGCTATCGCGGGGTGCACGTCGACACCGCGCGGGACGAGGCGGTCCGGGTGCTGCGGGGCGCCGGCTTCCGCCTCGGGCGGTGCGGTCCGGGGCGATCGCTGTACAAGCCCGACAAACGGACGACCTTCGACCTCTACCGCGGTGAGGTCGAAACCATCTTCGTCGTGCGCGATCCGGCCGACTGCGTGCCGGGCTAGCCGCGCCGGACCAGCACCCGCCGGCCGTACACTCGCCGCGGCGCCGGCGCGTCCGGGCTGAGCCACGCCGGCCGAGGCTCTCCCAAGAGCGTGGCGGCGAAGAAGTCCGCCGCCGCCCGGTCCACCCAGGCCTGCTGGTCGGCGGGCCGCAGCAGCGACCCGTCGCAGCGAGAGGGGGCGTCGTTTCGCCGCAGGCGTGACAGGGTGCGGTTGAAGTAGTTGTGGTTGGCCTGCTCGAGCCGGGCCAGGAACACGCGGCGGCGGCGATCGGGGTTCCGGCGCGCCCGAGCGAGATACTCGCGGCCCATCGACCCGGTGTCTCCGTCGCACGAGCCGAGCACGACAGCGGCGGGCAGGTCGGGGAGCGGCACCCGGCCGAAGACCGGGGCCAGCAGGAACAGGGAGCGCACCCTCGCGCGGCCGTCACCGCGGGCGAAGCGCACCGAGCGGTGGCCGCTCAGGGAGTGGCCCAGCAGACCCATGCGGCCAACCTCCACCCGTCCCTGCAGCGGCAGCCCGAACCTGCCCCCGCCGCCGATGGCCTCGCGGTCGAGCCGGTCCAGCAGCCGGATCACCAGCCGCGGCCAGCGCCGCAGGTCGTCCGGCTCCCCCCATCCGGTGGTGAAGCCGCCGTTGAGGTCCGGGGCCACGGCCACCATCCCGCGTTCCGCCAGCGCTCGCACCACGTGCCGCAGGCCGAGGTCGTTGCGCTGCTCGCGCGCGAAGCAGGGCCAGATCGGGGCGTCTGCCGGGCCGAAGGGGCAGTTGGTGTCGTGGCGGCCGTGGAGGACCAGCACCAGCGGCCGCGGGCCCGGCGCGGCCGCCGCGGTGGGAGCACCGATCGCGCCCCACAACCGGATCGGCACCGGCCCTTTGGGACCTGGGTCGGGCAGCTCGACGCGGCCCAGGTCGTAGTCGCGCACCTGGGCCGGCAGGGCGGCGGCCGTCCCGGGCAGGGCGAGCGCGAGGAGGCCGACGAGGGTCGAGAGAGCGCGCTTCACCGGCCGCGACCGTAACGCCTGGAGGTTAATACCGAAAACCCGATCGTGTTTTGGTACTTTGCTCGGATGGAACCTGCCTCCGCTCCTCCCAAGCGCAAAGGCCGTAAAGGCTCTCTGGAGAACCCCGAGGTGGTCGAGAACGTCCCCGGGCACATCATCCCGATCCTCGAGCGCGAGTTCGACGACTTCGACAACGAGGCCGAGAAGTTCCTGGGCGGCGAGCTCTCCCAGGAGCAGTTCATCGGCTTCCGGCTCAAGCAGGGCGTGTACGGCCAGCGCCAGGCGGACGTGCAGATGTGCCGCATCAAGCTGCCGATGGGCGGGGTCACGCCCGAGCAGATGGAGATGTTCGCCGACGTGGTGGAGGAGTACGCGCCGCTCAACAAGGGCCACATCACCACGCGGCAGAACATCCAGATCCACCACATCCCGCTGCGGGAGATGGCCGAGCTGATCCGCAAGGTCTCCGACGCCGGGCTCTCGTCACGCGAGGGCTGCGGCAACACGGTGCGCAACGTGACCGGCGACCCGTGGGCCGGCGTGACCGAGGGTGAGCTCTTCGACCCCACCCCATACGCCGGCGCCTACGTGCGCTACTTCGTCCGCCATCCCACCACGCAGCTGATGCCCCGCAAGGTCAAGACGGCCTTCACCGCCACCGACGAGGACCGGGCCATCACCGGCATTCACGACATCGCCTACATCCCGCGGGTCAAGGATGGCGAGCGGGGCTTCGAGCTGCGGGTGGGCGGAGGCACGTCGATCATGCCGCGGATCGCTCCGACCCTCTACGACTTCGTGGCCGCCGACGACGGCGAGTACCTGAAGGTCGCGGAGGCCGTGTTCCGCATCTTCGACCGCCAGGAGTGGCTACGCGAGAACCGGGCCCGCGCGCGGATCAAGGTCTTCGTCGACAAGTTCGGCATCGACGAGCTGCGCCGCCAGGTGGAGGAGGAGCTGCAGGGCGACTGGGTGGCCGAGCGGGACTTCGACCCCGCGCCGCTGCTCTTCGAGCACGACGAGGAGGCCAACGTCCCCCCGCCGGCCGGCGGCTACGCCAGCCCCAACGGCGACGGCACCCCCTTCGAGCGCTTCCGGGCCGCCAACACCGAGCCCCAACGCCAGCCCGGCTTCTCCACCGTGGAGGTCAAGGTGCTGCGCGGCGACCTGACGCCCGAGCAGTTCCGCGGCCTCGCCGACGTGATGCGCCGCTTCTCCGGCGGCTACGCCCGCACCACGGTGAACCAGAACCTCCTGCTGCGCTGGGTGCGGGACGAGAGCCTCTACGAGGTCTGGCGCGCGCTGGCGGAGCTCGACCTCGGCGACGCGGGAGCCCACCAGGTAAACGACGTGGTCTCCTGCCCGGGAACGGACTCCTGCAAGCTGGGCATCACCAGCTCGATGGGGCTCAACCACGCCGTGCGAGAGCGGGTGGAGGAGATGGAGATCAGCGACCCGCTCACCCGCAGGGTCCACATCAAGATGTCCGGTTGCCCGAACGGCTGCAGCCAGCATCACATCGCCAACATCGGGGTCTACGGGGCGTCCATCAAGGTGGGCGAGCACACCATCCCGGCCTACGTGGCCCACATCGGCGGGAACTACGAGGGCGGCGAGGTGGTCTACGGCACGCGCCTGAAGGTGAGGCTGCCGGCCAAGCGGGTGCCCGACGCCGTGGAGCGCTGGCTGCGGATGTACGAGGCCGAGCGGGAGGAGGGCGAGGCCTTCAACCCCTTCGCCGAGCGGGTGGGCAGGACCCGCTTCGAGGACGAGGTTCGCGATCTCGCCCTGCCGATCGAGTTCTCGCTCGAGAACATGAACCACTTCATCGACTGGCAGCGCCAGGAGCCCTTCAAGGTGGTCCGGGGTGAGGGCGAATGCGCGGTGTGAGCACTTCCCCCGAGACCGCCACCGCGGAGGAGATCCTCGCCACCGCCATTGAGCGCCACCACCCGCACCTCGTGCTGGCCTGCTCATTCCAGAAGGAGGAGTCCGTGCTCATCGACATGCTGATGGGCATCGAACCGGGCGCACGCGTGTTCACGATCGATACCGGAGTGCTCTTTCCGCAGACATACGAGGTCTGGCGCGAGATCGAGGAGCGCTACGGGCTGCGGGTGGAGGTCATGGACGCCACCAGCACCAACGGCCCCTGGACCGCCGCGAACTGCTGCGGCGCCCGTAAGGTGGCCGGCCTGGCCGCCGCGCTCGAGGGGGCTGAGGCCTGGATCACCGGCATCCGCCGCGAGCAGTCGCCCCTGCGGGCCGACACCCCGAAGCAGGGCTGGGACGACGCCCGCGGGGTCTGGAAGTTCAACCCGCTGGCCGACTGGACCCATCAGGACGTCTGGGACTACGTGCAAGCTCACGACCTGCCCTACCACCCCTTGCACGACGGCGGGTACGATTCCATCGGCTGCGCGCCCTGCACCCAGCCCGGGAACGGGCGGGAGGGGCGCTGGGCCGGGCAGGCCAAGAGCGAATGCGGGCTGCACGCGTAACCACCACCGTGCCCCCGCGTATGCTGCGCGGCGAACAGATGAGCTACGAGATCACCCACCTGAGGGCCCTCGAGTCCGAGGCCATACACGTGATCCGCGAAGTCGCGGCGGAGCTCGAGCGTGCCGTGCTGCTGTTTTCGGGCGGCAAGGACTCCGCCGTCCTGCTTCATCTCGCCCGCAAGGCCTTCCATCCCGCCGGCCTCCCCTTCCCCGTCATGCACGTGGACACGGGCCACAACTTTCCCGAGGTGATGGAGTACCGCGACCGGGTGATCGAGGAGCTCGACGCGCGCCTGATCGTGGCCTCCGTGCAGGAGTCGATCGACACCGGCCGGGTGGTCGAGGAGAACGGCCCCCGCTCGTCGCGCAACCGGCTCCAGTCGGTCACCCTGCTCGATGCCCTCGAGCAGCACGGCTTCAAGGCGGCCTTCGGCGGCGCCCGCCGCGACGAGGAGCGCGCCCGCGCCAAGGAGCGCATTCTCTCGTTCCGCGACGACTTCGGCCAGTGGGACCCCAAGCGCCAGCGGCCCGAGTTGTGGAACCTGTACAACGGCTTCATCAAGCCCGGCGAGGGCGTCCGCGTCTTTCCGCTCTCCAACTGGACCGAGCTGGACGTGTGGGAGTACGTGGCCCTGGAGGGGATCGAGCTGCCCTCGATCTACTTCGCCCACTCCCGGGAGGTCTTCGCGCGCGACGGGATGCTCTACGCGGTATCCGACTTCGTGGAGCTGATGCCGGGTGAGGAGCCCTTCAGCGAATCGGTTCGCTTCCGCACCGTGGGCGACATGAGCTGCACCGGCGCCGTGCGCTCGGAGGCCATGGAGCTGAGTGAGGTGGTGGCCGAGATCGCCGCCACCCGGGTCACCGAGCGCGGGGAGACTCGCGCGGACGACCGCGTCTCCGAGGCCGCCATGGAGGACAGGAAAAAGGAGGGCTACTTCTAGTGGCAACCGTGGCCCCCTCCTCGGCCAACGGCCATGGTGTCCTGGCCCGGCCGGCGGAGCTGGTGCGCTTCGCCACCGCCGGCTCGGTGGACGACGGCAAGTCGACCCTGATCGGCCGCCTCCTCTACGACACCAAGTCGATCTTCGAGGACCAGCTCGAGCACGTGGAGCGCAGCTCGGCCCAGCGCGGGGACGGGTACGTGAACCTCGCCCTGCTCACCGACGGCCTGCGCGCCGAGCGCGAGCAGGGCATCACCATCGACGTGGCCTACCGCTACTTCCACACGCCGCGGCGCAAGTTCATCATCGCCGACACGCCGGGCCACGAGCAGTACACCCGCAACATGGTCACCGGCGCCTCGACAGCCGACCTGGCGCTCATCCTGATCGACGCCCGCAAGGGCGTGCTCGAGCAGTCGCGCCGCCACGCCTTCATCGCCTCGCTGCTGCGCATCCCGCACCTCGTGGTCTGCGTCAACAAGATGGACCTGGTCGACTTCGACCAGAAGAGGTTCGACGACATCTGCCACGACTTCACGGCCTGGGCGGCGAAGCTCGACATCCACGACGTGACCTTCATCCCGATCTCCGCCCTCCACGGCGACAACGTGGTCGAGCGCTCGGAGCGCATGCCCTGGCATCAGGGTCCCTCGCTGCTCTACCACCTCGAGCACGTACACGTGGCCTCCGACCGCAACCTGGTGGACGCCCGCTTCCCGGTTCAGTGGGTGGTGCGGCCGATGTCGGACGAGCACCACGACTACCGCGGCTACGCCGGCCAGGTGGCCTCGGGAGTGTTCCGCGCCGGAGACGAGGTCGTGGTCCTGCCCTCGGGGCGCGAGTCGCGCATCGCGAGCATCGACACCCATGAGGGCGAGCGGGAGGAGGCGTTTCCGCCGCTGTCGGTGACCATCCGCCTGGAGGACGACGTGGACGTCTCGCGCGGCGACATGATCTGCCGGCCGCACAACCGCCCCATCGAGGCGCGCGAGGTCGAGGCGATGGTCTGCTGGATGTCCGACCGGCCGCTGCGGCCCGCGGGGCGCTACCGGATCAAGCACACCACCCGCACCGCGCTGGCCAAGGCGGACGAGCTGCGCTACCGCATCGACGTGAACAGCCTGCACCGCCACGAGGAGGCCGACAGCCTCGGCCTCAACGAGATCGGCCGCCTTCGGCTGCGGCTGTCATCGCCGCTGTTCGTGGACGAGTACCGCAAGAACCGCACCACCGGCAGCTTCATCCTCATCGACGAGTCGACCAACGACACCGTCGGTGCGGGCATGGTCCTGTAGCCCGAAGCCCCGTAGTCTTCGCCGGTTGTGGACGTTGCCCTGATCGCCTTCGGCCTCGGCGTGGGCATCCTCGTGGGGATGACCGGCATCGGCGGTGGATCGCTGATGACGCCGATGCTGATCCTGGTGGGGCTGTTCGAGCGTTCCGAGACGCGGCGCGGCCAGGGCGTCCAGCACCAGCCCGAATAGGCCGTACGCTCTTCCTCCCATGATGGTGGTGATGACCCCGGAGGCCACGCCGGCGCACATCGACGCCGTGGTGCAGCGGCTCGAGGCCGCGGGCGTGCACGCCAAGGTCATGCCGGGCGAGCTGACCACCGCCATCGGGGCCATCGGCGACCCCGAGGGGGTCCGCGAGATGGGCCTCGAGGGCCTGCCGGGCGTCGACCGGGTGATCCCCATCAGCCGGCCCTACAAGCTGGCCTCCAGCGAGCTCTCCCATCACGAGCCCACCGCCTTCGAGGTCGACGGACGGCGCGTGGGCGGGGACCAGACCTTCTGCCTGATCGCCGGGCCCTGCACGGTGGAGAGCGCCGAGCAGACCCGCTCGGTGGCACAGGCGGTGGCGGCCGCCGGCGCCTCGATGCTGCGCGGAGGCGCGTTCAAGCCGCGCACCTCGCCCTTCTCCTTCCAGGGGCTCGGGGTCACCGGGCTCGAGATCCTGGCCGAGGTGCGCGCCGAGACCGGACTGCCGGTGGTGAGCGAGATGACCGACGCCGCCTTCGCCGACCGCTTCGCCGAGGTGGTGGACGTGGTGCAGGTGGGCGCGCGGAACATGCAGAACTACGGGCTGCTCGAGGTGGTGGGCAAGCTGGGCAAGCCCGTGCTGCTCAAGCGCGGCCTGTCCTCCACGCTCGACGAGCTGCTGCAGGCCGCCGACTACGTGCTGAAGGAGGGCAACGAGCGGGTGATCCTGTGCGAGCGCGGCATCCGCACGTTCGACACCGCGATGCGCTTCACGCTCGACGTGGGCGCCGTCCCGTGGCTGAAGCTGCACACCCATCTGCCGGTGATCGTCGATCCCTCGCACGCGTCGGGGGACCGGCGGCTGGTGGGGCCGCTCTCGCGCGCCGCGGCCGCCGTGGGCGCCGACGGCATCATCGTGGAGGTGGCCACGGACCCCGACGCCGCGCTCTGTGACGGCCCCCAGCAGCTGTACGCGCGCGACTTCGGCGACTTCGCCCGCGAGGTGGAGTCCCACGCCGGGCTGCTGGGAAAGCGGCTGGCGTGACTGCGAACGCCCTCCCGCCCGGCCCCAGCGCCCCGGGCCCGCTCCAGACGCTGCGCTGGCTGGCCCGGCCGGCCGCCATGCTCGACGACTGCGCCCGCCGCTACGGCGACATGTTCACGATCCGGATCGCCCATGAGGGCACCTGGGTGTTCGTGACCCACCCGGAGGCGGTCAAGCAGGTGTTCACCGGCGACCCCCGCCTGCTTCACGCCGGCGAGGCCAACGTGGTGCTGCTGCCGGTGCTCGGCCCCCAGTCGGTGCTGCTGCTGGACGAGCAGGAGCACATGGCCGAGCGCAAGCTCATGCTGCCCTCGTTCCACGGCGAGCGCATGCGCCGCTACGAGGACGTGATGAGCGAGGTGGCCGCCCGGGCGATCGAGGCCTGGCCCTCCGACGCCCGGCTCTCAACCTGGCCCACGATGCAGGCGGTCACGCTCGAGGTGATCATGCGCACGGTGTTCGGGGTGCAGGACGCCGAGCGCCTCGACCGGCTCGGCAGCGCGCTTCAGGACATCCTCGCCTGGGGCTCGGACCCGAGCCGCATGGCCGTGATGGCGCTCGCCGGGCCGCACCGGATGGCTCGCCTGCCCTTCTTCCGCCGGGTGGTGGAGCCGGCGAACGCCCTCCTGTACGACGAGATCGCCCGCGGGCGCGCGGACCCGAACCTCGAGCAGCGCGACGACGTGCTCTCGCTGTTGCTCGCCGCCCGCCACGAGGACGGCAGCCCGATGTCCGACACGGAGCTCCGCGACGAGCTGATGACCCTGCTGGTCGCCGGACACGAGACCACAGCCACGGCCCTGGCCTGGGCGCTGGAGGCGCTCGCCCGTCACCCGCGGGCGCTGGCTCGCCTGCGCGATGAGGTCGACCGCACCGAAGACGCCTACCTCGACGCGGTGATCAAGGAGACGCTGCGGCTGCGGCCGGTGGTAGCTCTGGTGCTGCGGCGGCTGACCGCGCCGATGGAGATCGGCGGCCGGATGCTGCCGGCCGGCGTGAGCGTGGCCCCCTCCATCTACCTGCTGCACCGCAGGCCCGAGCTCTACCCCGACCCGCGCGCCTTCCGGCCGGAGCGCTTTCTCGAGCAACCGCCCGGCACCTACACGTGGATCCCCTTCGGCGGCGGCGTGCGCCGCTGCCTGGGCGCGAGCTTCGCGCAGTTCGAGATGCGGGTGGTGCTCCGCGAGGTCGTGGCCCGCCTCGAGCTGCGGCCGGGCTCGGCCCGCCCCGAGCGGCGGGTGCGGCGGGCGATCTTCTTCTCCCCCTCGCGCGGAGGGGAGGTGACGGTGCGCCGCCGCGACGCCGGCGGGAGGGCTGGACACGGGGTGGCCGAGCCGGTTACGGTCGGTTCATGAGCCCCCGCACGCCCCTCCTCATCGTCGCCCTCGCCGCCGTCACCGCCCTCGCGGTTGGAGGTGCCGTCGCGCCCGCCGAGACCGGCCGCGCGGCGGCCGTGAAGATCACGCCCACGGGCGTCGGGGGCGTCAAGATCGGCAGGACCTTCAGCAACCTGCGCAACCGCGGTCTCGTCGGGCCGATCCGTCCCGGGTGTGAGCTCGCGCCGAACACGCGCTCGGCCCGGCTGCGCGCGGGCGTGCAGGGCCAGGCCAACTTCACCCAGAGCACGCCTCGCAGGGTCACCGACATGGCTATCCGCGGCGGCGCGAAGGCGCGCGGAGTAGGGATCGGAGCTCGCATCCCGCGGATCAGGTCCGCCTTCCCGCGGGCGAGGATCGACCGCAGCCAGGAGGACGTGTTCCAGCTGACCCTGGTGAAGACCCCGCGCCGGCCCTCGGGCGCGCGGATCATCTTCGGGGTGAGCACCCAGACCGGGCGCACGACGATCATCGGGGTGCCGTTCATCGCCTTCTGCGAGTAGCTCCGACCCGCGCCGGCGGCGGCGCCGGGAGGGTGCGGCGATAACCTCCCGCCCCGCAATGTTCAACCGCATTCTGGTCGCCAACCGCGGCGAAATCGCCATCCGCGTGATGCGGACACTCGAGGAGCTGGGCATCGGCTCGGTGGCCGTGTACTCCGAGCCCGACCGGGACGCCCCCCACGTCCGGCGCGCCGACGAGGCCTATCTCCTCGGCCCCGGCCCGGCGAGCGAGAGCTACCTCGTGGTCGAGAAGATCCTCGAGGTCGCCCAGCAGTCCGGGGCCGAGGCGATCCATCCGGGCTATGGGTTCCTGGCCGAGAACGCCGCCTTCGCCCGGGCCTGCGACGACGCCGGCATCGTGTTCATCGGGCCGCCGGCGAGCGCGATCGACGCCATGGGCTCCAAGACCCGGGCCCGCGAGCTGATGCAGGACGCCGGCGTGCCGATCGTGCCCGGCACCACCGACCCCGTGGAGACGGTGGACGACGCCCGCCGCATCATCGAGGAGTCCGTGGGCTACCCGGCTGCGATCAAGGCAGCCGGCGGCGGCGGAGGCAAGGGCTTCCGGGTGGCCGAGTCCGAGGACGAGCTGGAGAAGGCCTTCGAGGGGGCGGCGCGCGAGGGGGAGAAGTTCTTCTCGGACGCCACCGTCTACGTCGAGCGCTACCTGCCCGACCCGCGCCACGTGGAGGTGCAGGTCCTGGCCGACGCGCACGACAACGTGATCCACCTCTACGAGCGTGACTGCTCGGTCCAGCGCCGCCATCAGAAGCTGATCGAGGAGAGCCCGGCGCCGGCGGTCGACCCCGAGCTGCGCGAGCGCATCGGCAAGATCGGCACGGACGCCGCACGCGCGGTGGGCTACCGCTCGGCGGGCACGATCGAGGGCCTGCTCCAGGACGGCGAGTACTTCTTCCTCGAGATGAACACGCGCGTGCAGGTGGAGCACTGCGTGACCGAGATGGTCACCGGGATCGACATCGTGCGGGAGCAGATCAAGGTCGCCGCCGGCGAGCCCCTCTCCTACGGCCAGGACGACGTGGTGCTTCGCGGGCACGCGATCGAATGCCGCATCAACGCCGAGGATGCGTCCAAGAAGTTCGCCCCGGCCCCGGGGCGGGTGGGCTCCTACCGCGAGCCGGCCGGACCATTCGTCCGGGTCGACTCGGGCGCCGAGGAGGGCTACGAGGTGCTCCCGCTCTACGACCCGATGATCGCCAAGCTGATCGTCTGGGACGTCGACCGCGAGGCGTCCACGCGGCGCATGCTGCGAGCGCTCGGCGAGTACGAGATCGAGGGGCTCAAGACCCTGGTTCCCTTCCACCGGGCGCTGCTCTCCAGCAAGCAGTGGGCCCGGGCCGAGACCTGCCGCGACCTGGTCGAGGACCGGGACTGGCTGAAGGAGCTGGCCTTCCCCGCCGCCCCCAAGCCGGAGGACGGCGACGAGGCCGAGGAGAAGATCGAGCACGAGTACGCCGTGGAGGTATCGGGTCGCAAGTTCGACGTCCGCGTGATCGGCGCGCCGGTCGCCGGTGGACCGAACGGGGCGGCACCCGCCGGGCGCAAGGCTCCGCGGCGCGAGAAGAAGAGCGACGGCGGAGGCGGCGCGCCGGGTGAGCTCGTGTCACCGCTTCAGGGCACGGTGCTCAAGGTGGTGGTGGAACAGGGCGCCGAGGTGGAGGAGGGCGCGCTGATCTGCGTCATCGAGGCGATGAAGATGGAGAACGAGATCACCGCGCCGAGCGCGGGCAAGGTGGAGGAGCTCGGGGTGTCCGAGGGCGGCTCGATCACCACCGGCGACCGGATCGCGGTCATCAGGTAGCGGCCGCTCAGGTCACTAGCCCGTCGGCGGGGGCGGACGGCAGGGTGAGGGGGCGCAGACGCCGAGCTGGTTGGGCAGGTCGAGGGTGGCCGTCCTGCCCTCGGCCTCATAGGTGACCCGCACTCCGCCTTCGACGGCGGCGGCGCCGCGCCCCAGCGGCTCCAGCTCGAGCACGATCTCGGTGTCACGCGCCTGCCCCGGCTCCACCTCGTAGCCGGTCAGGGGATGCAGCGAGCGCTGCCAGGCCTCATAGGTGGGCAGCTCCTCGAAGGCCCGCTCGCCGAACACGAGCAGGCGGTCCTGGGGCCGCCGCCCGTCCGCCACGAGCGCTCGCCGCACCGTGATTCGCTCGCTCGCCTCGATCAACCGGACCCGCTTCAGCTCCACCGGCGTGTCCCGGGTAGTGCGGACCACCAGGTTGCCCCAGAGCACGCGCTCGTCGGGGCGCACCTCGATTCCCGACGCGCGCCGGACCCGTTCGGTGCCGAGCGCGGGCGCGGCTCGGCCCGCCTCATCGCCGGCGCAGGCCGAAACGCCCGAGAGGGCCGCCAGGGCGGTCAGCAGCAGGGCGGCCGCGCGCCACCCCGCGCTCACCCGCCGCGAACGATCCCGCCGACGTAGGTGACCGGGGCGGTGTTGGGCTCGCCCGTGACGGAGCAGATCGCCCGCGTGACGGTGCCGGCGTTCCTCCATGAGCTGCGCGCGTAACTCGACCAGCCGCTCTGGCTCCACAGCGTCACGCCGAGGAGGGTGACCCCCCGCTGGACGGTCTTGGCCTCCCCACCGAGCGTGTACTCGGTGCTCTTGGGCGCGACCAGCAGACGCTGGGGGCCGCGGATCGTGTGGCAACTGCCGTCGAGCACCTCCGCAGCGTCGTTGTAGGGCTTGTAGTAGGAGCCGCCCACGTGGCGGGTGGCCCCCAGCACCCTGGTGATGTCGTCGGGTCCCCGGTTGCAGTCGCGGCCCTTGAGGTAGAGGTACGAGTAGGAGAAGCGAGTCTGAACGTAGCGGGAGAAGCGGGAGGTGTTCGGCCTGAAGATCGATCCCTTTTCGCTCACGCTGCTCTTCGTCACCGTCGATTCTCCCCTGGCCTCGAACCCCTTGTAGCCGTAGGAAACGGCTCCGCCGATCGTGGAGTCCGCCTGGGAGCCGGTGGCGTACCGGTAGGTGGAGCGAAAGCCGTCCCACTGGTGAAGCTGCCCGACGCGCGTGTAGCGGTAGTAGCGACGCGAACGCACCCACTCGCAGTCCGCACGCTGGCTCGCCTCGGCCTGGAGCGCTCCGCCCGGCGCCCACGGCTCGAGCTGGAGGGAGGGCGAACGGGAGTCGCTCCCTGGGCGCGCCACCCAGTCCCCGTCCTCGAGCTTGCGGGTGAACGGCAGCACTGTCCGCCCGGCTGGAGACCTCACCAGGAGCAGCAGGTTCACCCAGCCGTTCTGGCGGGCGGCAACCCTCCGCAGCAGCGGGGAAGGAGGCGTCGTCACCCGGAAGGAGCCGTTGCGCACCCTGGCATAGCCGACGGATCGGAAGCTGCCCCGCCGGGCCCTCGAGCTCGGGTTGAGAAAGACCGTTGCGCCGGCCTCCGACGTCCCCGCAGCCGCCGCCCCGGCGGGTCCCGACACGCTTCCTTCGATCAGCTGGGGCGCTGCCGACGCGGGCGCTGCAGCGAGTGCGACAATGGCGAGCGCGGCGACGGTGATGACGATGCGGCGAGCGGACAACGAGATCCTCCTGGGGCCGGTGGCGTGCTCCATGATCCCCCAGCGGGAAGTATGAGAAACCCGATGGGGTGTCGGTACGCATGAAGGGTGACCGCACGCGGCGAGGCCGCACCTCGAGCCGCACTCAGGCCCTCATCGCGGCCGCGGCGGTGCTCGGCGCCTCGGCGGCGCCGGGATCGGCGGCTGCCGCGCCGCCTCCTCCGCCGGGCGCCAGCCCGGAGGAGCTGCTCGCCTACCTGGAGGAGCTGGAACGCCAGGAGCCTCCGGAGCCGCCGCCCGCGCTGCCGGATGCACCGACCCCGGAGGAGCAGGGGGACATCGACGCGACGCCGGACGACGAGCGTCCGCCCGCGCCTCCCCCGCCGCCCCCGGACCCTCCGGAATCGCTCGACCCGGCCGAGCCGCCGCCCGGAACCGGACCGGAGGACCCGGCCGACCCGCCTCCGCCTGCTGTCGCACCGTCACCCGCTCCCGCCCCGGCGCCCGAGCCGGCTCCACTTCCTCTGCCGGCGCCCGCTCCTCCCCCGGCGCCCGCTCCCGCCCCGGCCCCGCCCCCGGCCCCCGTGGTCACGCCGGCCCCGGTGGCACCACCGGCTGCGCCACCCGTGGACGCGCCGAGCCCGGAGGCTCCGTCCACCCCCGAGCCGCAGCCGCGGCTCGCGACCCCACCGGTCGGCTCAGCGCCCGCGCCACCGCCGGCGGCGGAGCCGCAACCGATCGGGACCCCTCCGGCCGAGACGCAGGCAGTACGGGAGGCGGTGCAGGCGAGCGCCCCGCCGGCGACGCCAGCCGCCCGGCGATCCAGCGCGGGCGTGCACGTGGTTCAGGCGGGCGAGTCCCTGTGGTCGATCGCCGGCGCCCTGTTGGGCCCGGGCGCGTCCACCGAGGACGTCGCCCGCGCGGTGCAGCGGCTGTGGGCGCTGAACGCCGAGCGAATCGGCTCGGGCGATCCCGACCTGATCATGGTCGGCGAGCGACTCCGGATCCCCGCCGGGATGTAGCCGCCCGCTACGCGCCGCAGACCTCGATCACCACGCGCCCGGAGCTGTCCGCCGTGAAGACCAGGTCGGCGCGCACCAGCTTGGGCTCGACGGCCGAGCTGTAGCCCGGCGTGAGCGTGACCGTCGCCGGGGCGCTCACCGTCAGCCGCTGCCGCGCACCGGTCACGCTGCGGTCACCCTCGAGGCGGGGCGCCTCCGCCGCGGTGAAGAAGCTGGAGTAGCGGTAGGCGGCGTCGGCGGGCGCGCGCCAGCGCAGCTCGACACCGCAGTCCGTGGGGACGTACTTGACCGTCACCGGCCGGCGCAGGTCGCCGAAGCGGCCGCGCAGGCCGATGCGGCGACGCGTGGCGTTGAGGCGCCGGCCCCAGAGCTCGTGCTCTGCTCCGTCGCGCAGCAGGGTCGGGCCGAGCGAGGGACCCTGAGCGCGAGCTCGCACGGGCATCACGTCCTGCCAACCCGTGGTTTCCAGCCGCTTCAGGCCCACCAGACCCAGGTCGTAGCGCAGGTCGGTGCCCGCTCGGCCGCGGCGAACGGCGAGCCACACCGGTCCGCGGCGGATGACCGCCATGGCGCCGTCGTCGGCGCGGATCTGGGCCGCCATGGGGCCATCGGAGCCGATGCCGGGGGCGGCCGGGCCCCGGATGCCCAGATCGGCCAGGAGGTTGAGGGCCACCATCGTCAGGCCGTTGTAGGAGACCGCCCCGGCGTAGGGGTCGAGCCCGGGATACCAGCGGGTCCCCAGCACGGCGGAGGCGGGGACGATCGCCAGGCCCGTGGCGCTCACGGGATGCCGAAGCTGGAGGCGTCCGAGCACGCGCGCGATCAGCGCCCGCAGCTTTCTCGCGTCGGTGCGGCGGCCGATCCGGGCCGCGACCTCGGCTCCGAACGCGGTCAGCGAAAGGGCCCAGGCCTGCTCCTGTGAGCGGCCGGTGTAGGCCAGGTCGCCGTCCGGCGCGGTCATCGCCAGCGATGTCCGGGCGGCGCCGCGCAGCACCCGCCGGGCCTTCTTGCCCGCCTTGCTCCCGAGCAACGAGACGGCCCGGGCGTAGAAGCCGAGCGACAGCCCGTGATAGGCCATCGGGTTCACCGGAGGATCGGACAGGGACACGCGGCCCTGCCTGCGCAGCACCAGCCGCGGGATCAGGCGGTTGATCAGGCGGCCGGTGCGGCCGGCCGCCAGGCGGCGCGCGTGCAGCCACGTGCCCGGGACCGGCGAGCGGAGCCCGGTCCTGCGCAGCTCCAGCACCGCCGCCGCCTCCACGATCGACTTGTTCCAGAAGGTCGCGCCGCCCCGCAGGTACACCGGGCGCTCGATCAGGAGCCGCGCGCGCCAGAGCGGGTCCAGGGAGACGAAGCGTGGATCGGTGGCCAGCCGCTCGCGAGCGAGGTTGTAGGCGGCCGCCAGCGCGTACATCTCGAAGACGCTGGGCAGGCCCGTGCGGGTGGCCGACTGGCGCAGCGCGTAGCCGATCGCTTGCAGTCCCGCACCGATGAAGGCCTGCTGTCCGGTGCGCAGGCCGCTGCCGAGGAGCGCGTAGCCGAGCATGGCCTCGCCGTAACGGCCGCCGTTGTCGGCCCCCGTCACGTAGTCGGCGAAGCTGCCGGCGGGCGTCTGCAGCGCCGGCCAGGGGCCGCTGTAGGCGAGCGCGAGCGCGCCGGGGTCGGGTTGCGCAGCAGCGTCCGCGGGCAACGAGGCGCAGACCGCGAGCGCAGCCAGGGTCGCGGCCATCGAGGAGAGGAGGCGTTTCGGCACGGCGGCGCCCAAATGTACGCCGAAGCCGGGACACGGTGCCATTCTTGGCGCTCAATGACCGTGCGCCGCCTGCTGCTGCCGCTGGCGATCGGCCGCGACCTGGCGCCTCGGTCAGCGCGGTCGGCCTGGCCCGCGGAGCTCACCTACGCCGGGGCCTTCTTCGATCGCGCCGCCGGCGAGCGCCAGACCAGTCGGAGCGCGTTCATACAGGAGGCCGCCCGGCGTGAGTTGGGCTGGCCCGACGCAGCCGCGGTCGACGCTGCGGTCGAGCGCGGCCGTCGCGCCCTTGCCGGAGCCGGCTCATTCGAGGCCGCCGAGCTGATCCGTATCGAGCGCGATGCTCGCGACGCCGGCGATCGACGTCGTTAGCGACGCCACCGTCGCTCTCAAGTGGTTTCACGCCGATGGCGAGGCGGAGGTCATCGAGGCTCGCGCCATCCTTGCCGCTCACCAGGCCAGGACGGTCGCGCTACAGGTGCTCGACCTGACTGCCTATGAGCTCGGCAACGCATTGCTCCGCGGGCGGGCCCAAGCGACCGCGAGCCAGGTGACCATCGTGCTCTCGGCGCTGGCGGAGATTTGCCCTGCGATCAAACCCACCGCCGATGAGTTGCGCTTGGCGTCCGAGCTTGTCACCCGTCATGACCTCACCCTTTACGACGCCGCCTACGCCGCCGTGGCCGAGAACCGGAAAGCCATGCTGGCGACTCTCGATCGCAAGCTGATCAACGCCGGACTCGGCACTCGACCGAGCGAGCTGGGGCGTCTGCTCGATCGCCGCGAAGCCTGACCGCTGCGGCCGCTACTGGCCCCGGACCACCAGCACGTGCCGGCCCGCCGCCCGCTTCGCCCAGGCCAGCACCTCGACCCCGCGGTTGCTGGGCCTGATGCGGTAGCGCACCCGCTCGCCGTCCAGCCGCACCCTGCGCACCAGGCTGCCCGGGGGCAGCGTGTGCCCGAGCGTGAGGCGGCGCAGGCGGGTTCCCTGCACCCGCACCTCGGTGCGGTAGCGCCCGCCGCCGCGGGTGGTGGCCACGTCGACCGAACCGCCCCCGAGCCGGATCCGCCTGCCGGCCAGGCGGCGCTGGCCGGGCGGCACCTGCGGGGTGACCTCGAGCAGCCGGCGGCCCAGGTCCGGTCGCACCCCGAGCTGCTGGTGCACCACCGGCCAGATGGTGCCGTAGGCGCCCCAGGCCTGGAGCACCATGGGCCGCTCGAGGAAGGAGCGGTCGATGGTGCGCCCGTTCAGCGGTGAGGGGGCGATCTCGGGCGCGGCGCCAGGCTGCTCGTCCGCGACCGGCAGCTGCAAGCGACGGATGGCACGGGTGTAGCGCTGCTGGTGGGTGGGCCCCAGGCGGCCGTAGTTGCCCTCGCCCACGGCCATGATGGCCGAGTTCAGGGTGAAGCTCTGGCGCTCGTCCGGCGCGGGCGGAGCGCCGTCGCAGCCGGGGGAGCCGGTGTGGAAGAGCCCGAAGTCGTCGCCGTAGCAGGGCCGCTCCCGGACAGCGAGGGCGGCGATTCCCTGCGCGCGCCGGGCCAGGCCCAGGCGCGGCACCCCGTCGACCAGCAGCTCGGCCTCCATCGGCGTGACCCCGATCCAGTGGCGCTTCTGGATCTTGGCCCCGTCCGGGCCCAGAGAGTCGGCGTGCTGGGGCACCTCGGGCATCCACCACGCGCTCTCGAAGCGGTCGAGCAGGTCCTCCGCCCGGGCCTCCGCCCAGCGGCGGGTGGCGCCGTCGCGCTTCGAGCGCGCGAGGTCGGCGAGGTCCAGCAGGCCGCGGATGGTGTAGACGGCCACGTCGAGCTTCTCGGGACCCATGCCCTCCCGCTCCACGTTGCCCGGGCCCTCGAGCCATCCGTCACCGTCGGCGTCCAGCTCCGCCACCGCCCAGCGCATCCCGTCGACGGTGAAGTCGTACAGCTCGTCGCGGAAGCGGTCGTCGCCGGTCCAGCGCCAGACCAGGGCGAGCGCGCTGGGGAACTTGACCGTCTCGTCGGTGTTGCCCTCGTCCTCGTTCGCGCCGAAGTAGACGCTGCCGTCGGTGACCACCTCGTGGACCACCTTGCCGGTGTCGCCGTTGGCCACCCGGCTCACGTCGCGCAGGGCGCGCAGGTGATCCTTGATCGGGCCGAACTGGCCGGCGGCCACGCTGGCGAAGGCGGTGTACTCGCCGTCGGTGGCGAACAGCCACGGGTAGTCGGGGAAGCCGGCGCCCAGGAAGCGGACGCGCGGCACCGTGCCCGAGGGCGCCGGGTAGGCCTTGCCCGCGTTCACCTCGCGCACCTGCAGGTCCTCGGCCACCTGCACGGAGTCGGCCAGGTTCTGCTTGCTCCACGCGATGCCCTGCTGGAGCAGCCGGTCGCCGGGCAGGGAGAGGCGCGTGTAGCCGGCCAGGCGCTCGCGGGCCCGTACCTTCTGCCGGAGGGGGGAGAGGCCGCCCTGGGTGAGCGCGCGGAACTCGCGCTGCGCCTCCGCCGCGCTGCGCTCCGAGCCGGCCACCGCGATCTCCACCCGCCGTTCGCGCCCGGCCGGCACGACCAGGCCCGGGAAGGTGAGCCGCCCGCCCGTCCCCTTCCCGTAGGCGGTGTCGTCGCAGCGTGGGGGCGGCTCGGGCTGGCCCTCGCCGGAAGGCGGACACACGACCGGCGGTTCCTGCGGCCCGCGGTAACCGGCGCCCGCTTCACCGCCGCCGCCGGGCGGAAACGAGCCGACCACCGCCGTCCACGGCTTCCCAGGCTCACGGAAGGTCAGGCGCCCGTCGGCGAACTCCGCCGTGTCCTGCCCGTTGACGGTCAGCTGAGAGGGTGTCGTCTCACCCCAGGGATACGCGCTCATCAGCTCCGAGTGGACGTCGACCGCGAGATCGACGCTGCGCTCTCGTCCAGTCGAGCGAAGGGTCAGGGAGATCAGCGCGCCGCGGCGCCCGTCGGGCACGATGTCCGTCCGCCGGATCTCGAGCCCCGCGGTGTCGGGCAGATCCATCTCGACGTAGCCGTAGCCACTGCGGAACGTGGTGGCGGGCCCGATCCACTCGCCGTCAATCGAGAACCAGAGCCCGTCGAGCAGCTTGAGCGGCGGCGCCCACACGCCGCCCATCTCGCCCCTCGTGTGAAACCCCATGGCCGGGAAACGGCCGGCCTGGGTGCCCACCACATAGGCGCGGGTGCCGGCGGCCACGTAGCGGCGGTCGTCGAGCCGGTCGGACACCGACAACTCCGGCGCCGCGGCGGCCGGCGCCGCGCCGCTCAGCGCGGCCGCAAGGGCGACCAGCAGGATGAGCCTCCTCCGAAGCACCCACGGAGGCGATCCCCGCTCGGCCGCTCCTTCAAACCCGTTCGAGGTTCTCGGCGTGAATGGCTCGCTGGGACTTGGTGTCGCGTCCCGCCGGCAGGCGGCCCTCGCCGCGCTCGAGGACGTCCAGGTAGTCGGTGTCCTCGTCGAGGATGCGCAGCGTGGTGTCCCGGTCGTGCGGCGAGCCGTGGCCGCCGACGACCGTGTCGGCCTCCTCCACCAGCGGCCCCAGCCGGGCCAGCGTGGCCCGGTAGTCCACCAGCGAGCCCCCCTTGGAGATCCAGGGAATCTCCACGTCGGAGAGATAGTCCCCCACGACCAGGACCCCTTGGGCGCGCGCGAACAGGGCCATCCCGTCGGCCGTGTGACCCTCCGCGGGATGCAGCTCGAGCTCGGTGTCGCCCAGCTCCACCCGCCCCGGCACGGGCAGGCCCTGGACCTGGCCCAGGGCCAGCGGCCCCGGGCGGACCACGTAGAACTCGGCGTCGTAGTCCCGCAGCGCGCGCTGCGCGCCACCCGGCTCCCGCTGCAGGCGCTCCACAGACATCTCGGCCATCCCCAGCGTCATGCCGGGAAAGGCAAAGCGGCCGAGGAGGTGATCGAAGTCCGCATGGGTGGCCAGGAGCCCGTCGGGCTCGAAGCCCGCGCCGGTGAGCACGCCGGGCAGCGCCTCCAGCTCGCCGGGGAGGTAGGGCGAGTCGATCAGCACGCTCTCCCCGCCCGCGCGCAGCGCGATCGCGTTGGTCTGCCAGAAGGCGCTCGTGATCACAAGGGCGTCCGGGTGCACCGAGACGGCGCGCATGCCGGACTCCGGCTCAGGCTGCCTTGAGCAGCTTGCCGGCCTCGCGGAAGCTGCGTACCTCCGCGTCGGGCTTCTTGCCGCCCTCGACCTTCTCCCCGTGGCGGTTCACCCAGATCACCGGGATCTTCTGCTGGATGCAGGGCTCGACATCGGTGGGGTAGCCCGAGGCGATGTGCACCCAGTGGCGCTTCTGCTTCTCGATCCGCCGCGCGCACTCCTTGAAGTGGGCCGGGTCGGGCTTGTAGCTGCGCACCTGCTGCGCGGTGACCACCAGGTCGAAGTCCGCCCGCAGGTGGCGGCGCGTGGCGCCGAGGAGCTTGTCGTCGATGTTCGACAGCACCCCGATCTCGTACTTCTTGGCCAGGCGCTCGAGCTGGGCGTTGGTCTCGCGGAACGGGTGCCAGGAGGGCACGCTGTTGGGCAGGAAGTTCGAGCGCGAGGACTCCAGGTCCCAGCCGAGCTCCTTGGCCACCCGCACCGCGCTGCGGCGCAGCACCTCCGCGTACAGCTCGTAGGAGCCGCGCTGGATCTCGCGCTGGACCTCGACGAAGCGGGGGACCAGCGCGTCGCGATCGATGGTGAAACCGTCGCGGTCGGCCTCCTTCTGGAAGGCGTCGTACACGCCGGTCTCCCAGTCGATGAGGGTGCCGTAACAGTCGAACGACACGAACTGAACGTCTTTGGGTAGCGCCATGAGTTGGTTTCGATAGGGTCCGCGCCCGCCCGCGCGGCGGGGGATAGTACCTACCGATGGATCTCCTCGAATACCAGGGCAAGCAGCTCTTTCAAAAGCACGGCGTGCCGGTGCCGGACGGGAGGCATGCGGCCACGGTCCCGGAGGCGGTGGAGGCGGCCGAGGAGCTGGGCTATCCGGTGGTGATCAAGGCCCAGGTCCAGATCGGTGGGCGCGGCAAGGCGGGGGGCATCAAGCTCGCCGCCGACCGGGCCGAGGCCGAGCAGCACGCCGAGGCCATCCTGGGCATGGACATCAGGGGCTTCGAGGTCCACGAGCTGTACGTGGAGAACGCCAGCGAGATCGACGAGGAGTACTACGCCGGGATCGTGTTCGACCGCTCGGCCAAGAAGCCGATGGCCATGCTCTCGCGCATGGGCGGCATGGACGTCGAGAAGGTGGCCGAGACCGACCCCGAGGCGATGCGCATGCTGCACGTGGACCCGCTCATCGGCTTCCAGGAGTTCCAGGGCCGCCGGCTCGCCTTCGAGGCGGGGATCGCGGAGGACGTGGTGCGCCCGGTGGGCGCCATGCTGGCGCGGCTCTACGACGTGTTCGTGGCCGAGGACGCGACGCTGGTGGAGGTCAACCCGCTGCTGGTGACCAAGACTCGCGAGGTGGTGGCGCTCGACGCCAAGGTCACCGTGGACGCCAACGCCCTCTTCCGCCATCCCGACGTGGCCAAGCTCCGCAACGCGTCCGGTGAGGACCCCCAGGAGCGCATGGCCCGGGAGCGGGGGCTCACCTACGTGAAGCTCGACGGCAACGTCGGGATCCTGGGTAACGGCGCAGGGCTGGTGATGTCCACGCTCGACGTGGTGGCCCAGGCGGGTGGGAAGCCGGCCAACTTCCTGGACGCCGGCGGCGGCTCGAAGGCCGACGCCATCACCAGCGCCGTCGAGGTGATCCTCTCCGACGACAAGGTCACCGCGGTGCTGTTCAACATCTTCGGCGGGATCACCCGCTGCGACGAGGTGGCCCGGGGCCTGATCGAGGCCTTCGCCCAGATCGAGCCCGACGTGCCCTTCGTGGTCCGCCTGGACGGCACCAACGACAAGGAGGGCCGCCAGCTGCTGGCCGAGGCCGACCTGCCCAACGTGCACACCGAGGCGACCATGCTGGGCGCCGCCGAGAAGGTCGTGGAGCTGGCCCACTGACCATGGCGATCCTGGTCGACTCCGACACCCGGCTGTGCGTCTCGGGCATCACCGGCCGCGAGGGCACCTTCCACACCCTGCGCAATCGCGACTACGGCACCAGCGTGGTCTCCGGCGTGACTCCCGGCAAGGGCGGCCAGGACGTGGAGGGCATCCCCGTGTTCGACACCTTCCACGCCGCCGTGGCCGAGACCGGCGCCAACACCGCGATGGTCTTCGTGCCACCGCGGTTTGCCGCCGACTCGATCCTCGAGGCCGAGGATGCCGGGATCGACCTGGTCATCGCCATCACCGAGGGCATCCCGGCCCACGACGAGCTGCGGGTCTACAACCACCTCCACCGGGGCTCGACCCGGCTCATCGGGCCGAATTGCCCCGGGATCCTCTCCCCCGGCAAGGCCAACGTGGGCATCATCCCCGCCCAGTTCTTCAAGAAGGGAAACGTGGGGCTGGTGTCGCGCTCGGGCACGCTGACCTACCAGATCGGCAACGAGCTGGCCCAGAACGGCTTCGGCAACTCCTCGATCGTGGGCATCGGCGGCGACCCCGTCCCCGGCTCCAGCTTCATCGACATCATCGAGCTGTTCGAGGCCGACCAGGAGACCGAGCTCATCGTGATGTGCGGCGAGATCGGCGGCTCCGCCGAGGAGGAGGCCGCCGACTTCATCGCCGAGCACGTGTCCAAGCCGGTGCTGGCCTACATCGCGGGCTTCACGGCGCCGCCGGGCAAGACCATGGGCCACGCGGGCGCGATCGTCAGCGGCTCGAAGGGCACGGCGGCGGCCAAGGCCGAGGCGCTCGAGGCCAAGGGGGTCAGGGTGGGCCGCAACCCGACGCAGGTGGCCGAGATCGCGGTGGAGATCCTGGGCGCCCGCGTGTAGATGCCCCGCCCCCGCACCCGGGCGCTGGTGGGCTTCGCGGCGTTCGGGCTCCTGTGGGGATTCTGGGGGGCGGAGCTTCCCGCCATCCAGGCGCAGGCCGAGGTGGATGACGGGGAGCTCGGGCTCGCCCTGCTGTGCATCGGGCTCGGCGCGCTGCTGTCGATGCGCCCCACCGGCCTGCTGGTGGACCGCGTCCCGTACGTGCTGCCGGTGACCGTCGCCTTGCTGGGCGCCGCTGCGATCGGCCCGGCGCTGGCCGGCTCGGCCGCGAGCCTGGCGGCCTCGCTGTTCGTCCTGGGCGCGTGCTCGGGGGCGATGGACGTGGCCATCAACGCCGAGGCCGCCGACGCCGAGAGCGACGGCGAGCCGCTGATGAACCTGGCCCACGGCGCCTTCTCGGCCAGCGTCGTGGTGTCGAGCGTCCTCGTGGGCCTGCTGCGCGAGCTCGATGCGTCGCCGGAGCTCGTGCTGGGGCTCGCTGCCGCGGTGCTGCTGACCGCGGCGGTGGCGCTGTCCCTGCTGCCGGGCCGCACACCGGGGAACGCCCGGCAGCGGGCTCCGCGCGCCTCCCTGCTGCGCATACCGCGGCCGCTGCTCATCCTCGGCGCCCTGGCCGCGCTCGCCTTCGTCATCGAGAACGCGTGGCAGAGCTGGGCCGCCGTCTACCTCGAGGGCAGCCTCGAGGCCTCGCCCGGGATCGCCGCGCTCGGGCCGGCGGTCTTCGCCGCGGCCGCCGCGGCGGGACGCGGCGCGGGCCACCTGCTCGCGCGGCGCCTGACCGACCGGACCATGCTGGCGCTGGGCGCGACCGTCGGCGGCGCCGGGACGCTGCTGGCCGCGCTGGCTCCCGGGAGCGCTGTCGCCCTGGCCGGGATCGGGGTGGCGGGTCTGGGGACCTCGATCTGCGCTCCCACGCTGTTCAGCCTCGCCGGCCGCAGCGCCCGCCCCGAGCAGCGAGCCGCCGCGGTATCCGCGGTCACCACGCTCGCGTACCTCGGGTTCGTCGCCGGGCCGGCGCTGGTCGGCCTCGCCGCCCCAGGCGAGCAGCCTGCCGGCCGCCCTGGGAGGGGTGGCGGGCCTGGCCGTGCTGCTCGCCGTGGCCGCGCGCTTCGCGCCCGTGCCGGATCGCGTGTTCGTCCGGTGACTGAAGAGATCGCAGTGATCTAAGGCGCTATACTCATGCTTATCACTATGACTGCCATGGACGTCATCGATCGCGTAGCGGCCGAGACCGATCTCGAGCCGGAGGCCGTGGAGCGCGTGGTCGCTGCGCTGGCGGCCCACAACGGCCATGCGGAGGCCGGCGCCGCCGAGCTGATCGAGGCGCTCATGCCGGTGCCGCTCACGGTACCCACTCCGGCGGCGGTGCTGCAGGCGAGGCGCAACGCCGAGGCGCGCACCGCGCTCCTGCGCGAGTTCGGGGCCCTGCGCAGCGCCGAGGTGGCCGAGCTCGCGGGCTCGCGGGCCGGGAACCGGGCCGCGCTGGCCAACCGCTGGCGCAGCGAGGGCCGGGTGCTGGCGGTGGGTGTGGGCGACGAGCTGCTGTACCCCGGATTTCAGTTCACCTCCGAAGGCCGGCCCCACGCCGGCGTCGCGGAGGCGCTGCGCCTGCTGCGGACGGCGCCCGGCCTCACGGACTGGCAGGCCGCCCTGTGGTTCGCCACCCCCACCGGCTGGCTGGAAGGCCGGCGGCCGGTGGACCTGCTCGACGAGGATCCGGCGGCCGTCGCGGAGGCGGCCGAGCGGGAAGTCAGCGCGATTGCCGGTTAGCGGGGCCGTCCCGCCGCCGGCGGGGGACCTCGACCCGCTCGTGCACGAGTGGCGGGCCGGCGAGCTCATCGTGCGCTGTCACCACCGCCGGCATGGGCCGACCGTGTTCAACCGGACCGCCGCGGACGGTCGATTCCGGCCGGTTCGCAGCGAGGGCCGCATCGTCGGCACGCTGTACGGGGCCGGCGATGTGGCCGGCGCGCTCTCCGAGACGGTCTTCCGTGCGGTGCCCGTCGGGCCGGGCCCCAAGCGGATGGCGCGCGCCCTGCTCGAGCCGATGGTGG
The DNA here is from genome assembly GCA_963850205.1 of uncultured Thermoleophilaceae bacterium. Lineage (GTDB taxonomy): Bacteria > Actinomycetota > Thermoleophilia > Solirubrobacterales > Thermoleophilaceae > JACVRW01. Next base: position 87,179 of record CAWKKJ010000024.1, read on the forward strand.
CCTCGACCCTGAGCCCCCGGCGACGGCTCCGGCTCGCATCGCTCCACGGCCACGGCCTGCGCCGTGTGGGCGCGACCCGGGCCCAGCTGATCGACTCGGAGGCCGGCGCCTACCCGCAGCTCGCCGCCTGGGGCCAGGCGTTGCACGACTGCGCACTGTTACCCGACGGGATCGTCTGGCGCTCACGCCACTACGACGACGCCTACGCGATGGTCCTGTTCGCCGGCCGGGTGGACCGGCGCGACCTCGAGGTCGAGCGTCCACCGCTCGCGCTCGCCGCCGGACCCGGCTTCGAGCTGGCGCTCGACCTCGCCGAGCGGGCCGCCATCACCATCGTGCAGTAGGGAGCGGCCCGGGCCACCCTCGCGTGCGCGATGATCGCCTGGTGGGCCGAGTCACGAGCGTTTCCCCGGGAATGCGAGATCCAGGGGCGGTTCCTGGGCCGCAGTTTCGGGTGGAGCGGTGTGAGGAGGTCCACTAGTGACCGAGTTCGAGCCCACCGGCCTGGACGAGCGGCTCGACGCGGTCCAGCAGCTGTGGGCGACCTACCGCGACGACGGGACCGAGCGGGCCATCACCCTGCTCGACCCCGATGTGGAGTGGGTGGACCGCGAGGGCCACGACTTCTCCGGGCACGACGGGGTGCGCAGGTTCTTCGCCGCGTTCGATGAGCGCGGCGAGCGCTTCGCCGCCTCCCTGTTCACCTTCGAGCTCCACGAGCCGGATCTGCTGGCGGTCGGCCACCACCGCATCCGCGACAGCGAGGGCGTCCGGGGCGACTACACGTACTTCGTGCACAGCGTGCGCGACGGCCGGGTGTGCCGCATCTCCGCGCACGCGACGCGCGAGCAGGCGCTGGCCGACATCCGGCGGCGAGCGACCCCCTAGCGGCCCTCGCTATCGTGGCGGCGCACGTGGCCGAGCTCACCAACATCTCCCTCGCCCGCGGGGCCCCCTCGCTCGACATCGTGGCCGTCGACGACCTGCGCGCCGCGGCCGACCGGGCCTTCGACCGGGACCCCGGGGGCAGCTTCTCGTACGGCACCGCCGCCGGATATCCGCGCCTGCTGGAGTGGATAGCGGCCAAGCAGGACGTCGAGCCCGAGAACACCATCGCCACGAACGGCTCGATGCAGGCGGACGCGTTCCTGTTCACCGCCCTGATCGAGCCCGGCGACACGGTGGTGGTGGAGGCCCCCACCTACGACCGCACGCTCCTGGCCCTGCGCCAGATGGGAGCCGACGTGGTGCCGGTCGAGCTGGAGCCCGACGGCATCGACGTCGAGGAGCTCGAGCGGCTGCTGCGGTCGGGCACCCGGCCCAAGCTCGCCCACATCATCCCCAACTTCCAGAACCCGGCGGGCTGCACGCTGTCGCTGGAGAAGCGCCACAAGCTGCTGGAGCTGGCCGCCGAGTACGAGTTCACGATCTTCGAGGACGACCCCTACGTCGAGCTGCGCTTCGAGGGCATGCAGCAGCCCACGATGCTGTCGCTCGACGAGAACGAGCGCGTGGTGTACGCGTCCTCGTTCTCGAAGACGGTATGCCCGGGCATTCGCGTGGGCTATCTCGTGGGGGCCGTCGACCTCATCACGCGGATCCGCAAGCTGGCCACCGGCACCTACATCTCGCCCAGCATGGTGTCGCAGTCGATCGTGGCCGAGTTCTGCCACTCGGGAGCGATCGAGCGCTCGATCGCCACGGTCAAGCGAGCGCTGCTGCAGCGCCGGGACGCGACGGCCGACGCGCTCGAGCGCCACCTTCCCGACGCCCGCTTCGTCACGCCCGAGGGCGGTTACTTCCTCTGGGTCGACCTGCCCGAGGGCAGCGACGTGGCCCGCCTGGAGGCGGGTGCGCGCGAGCGGGGAGTGATCTTCGTAAAGGGCACGGACTTCCTGCTCGAGGGCGGGGAGAGCTCGTTCCGGCTGGCCTATTCGGCCGTGCCACCCGACCAGATCGAGGAGGGCATCACCCGCGTGGCGGACGCCTACCGCGAGCTGGCCGGGGCCGCTGCGTGATCGACCTCCAACGGCCGCGCGACATCAGCGCGCTGTTCGGCGACTCGCTCTCCGTCCTCTTCCGCCACGCCCCGGTCTTCATCGCCCTCTCGGCCGCGGTCACGGTCCCGGTGCACCTGGTGGTGGAGGGCATCGGCCTGGAGGCCTTCACCGCGGGCTACGACGACACGCTCGCCCCGGCCGAGACGGCCGTCCCCACGGTGGTCAGCTTCCTGGTCGTCTCGCCCCTGATCACCGCGATCTGCATCCACGCCCTGCGGTCGGTGGCGACCGGCGGTCGGCCGGGTGCCCGCCAGTCGCTGCTCTCGGGCTTCGAGGCCTTCACGCCGCTGTTCTTCGCGGTACTGCTGGCCGCCGTCGGCATCGCCGTCGGCCTGCTGGCGCTGATCATTCCCGGCGTCTACCTGGCCGTGCGCTGGTTCTTCGTCCCCCAGGAGGTCGTGGTCGAGGGTGCCCGCGGCCCGGGCGCGCTCGCCCGCTCCGGCCAGGTGGTGCGCGGCTTCTGGTGGCGCACCTTCGGGCTCGTGATCGTGGCCAACCTGGCGGCGACCATCCCCGCGCTGCTGTTCGCCGCTCCGTTCAACGCCATCGCCGCCAGCACCGACCGGGCGGTGTGGGCCATGGTGGGCACCATCTGCGCCGGGACGATCACCACGCCCTTCGTGGCCCTGTTCTCCACGTTTCTCTGGTACGACCTGCGCGCCCGGCGCGCTGCGGCACCGCCGGATCCAGGCTGAGTCAGCGCTCAGGGCCCCAGCACCGCGTGAATCAACGGCGGCGCCTTCACCGCCTCCTTCGACCAGCTCAGCGCCTCCAGCACCTCGCGGCCCGCCGCCTCGGCCGCGTCGTCATGGTTCGCCCAGACCCGGGCCACCAGCGTGTCCGGACCGACCTCGTCACCGATGGAGGCCAGGAAGTCGATTCCCACCGCCAGGTCGATCTCGTCCTCCTTCTTCTGCCGCCCCGCCCCGACCCCCGCGGCGGCCGCGCCGATCGCCTCGGCGTCCACTGCGGACAGCCAGCCCTCCTGCCCGGCGCGGACCTCGTGGCAGACCGGCGCCTCGGGCAGCAGCGCCGGATCCTCGACGATCCGCGGGTCGCCGCCCTGGGCCTCCACGAAGCGCTGGAAGCGCTCCAGAGCCGCTCCGCTCGACAGCGCCTCCCGCGCGCGGCGGACGCCCTCGTCGCCGTCCTTGGCCTGGTCGGTCAGCGCGGCCATGTGCCCGGTCAGCGCCAGGCAGAGGTCGGTGAAGCGGCCCTCGCGCTCGCCGCTGAGCACCTCGATCGCCTCGCGCACCTCGCTCGCGTTCCCCACGGACTCGGCCAGCGGCTGGCTCATGTCGGTGATGAGCGCCCCGGTGGCCCGCCCGCTGTCGCTGCCGAGCTCCACGCACAGCTCGGCCAGCTCCAGCGCGTGACCGTGTTCCTTCATGAACGCGCCCGAGCCGGTCTTCACGTCGAGAAGGATCGCCCCCGCCCCACCCGCCAGCTTCTTGCTCATCACGCTGGACGCGATGAGCGCGACGTCGTCGACGGTGGCGGTCACGTCGCGCAGCGCGTACATGGCCTTGTCGGCCGGCACCAGATCCGCCGTCTGGGCGCATACCGCCAGCCCGATCCGCTCCACCTGCTCCACGAGCTCGCCTGCGGGCAGCTCCGTGCGCATGCCGGGTATGGCGTCGAGCTTGTCGAGCGTGCCGCCGGTGTGGCCGAGCCCGCGCCCGGAGAGCTTGACCACCTGCATCCCCAGCTCGGCGGCCAGGGGGGCGACCACCAGGGTCGTTCCGTCCCCCACCCCTCCGGTCGAGTGCTTGTCCACCGTCGGCCCGGACAGCCGCGACAGGTCGAGCTGGTCGCCCGACTCGACCATCGCCGCGGTCAGGGCGAGGGCCTCCGCGCGCGAGAAGCCCTTCAGGTAGCCCGCCATCAGGAAGGCCGCCATCTGGTAGTCGGCGACCTCCTCGCGCGAGTAGGCGAGCACGAAGTCGTGAAGCTCCTCGGCCGGCACCTCCCGGCCGTCCCGCTTGGCGGCAATCACGTCGAGCGCGCGCATGTGATGACCTCCTCCTCCCCGTGACTGCCGCCGCCCACACTCGGGTAAGCCGGTCCGCAGCATGACGGAGACCTTCGCCACGGACACGCTGCGCCCGGCGGTGGAGCGCTGGATCGGCGACGACCCCGACCCCGAGGCCCAGGCCGAGCTGCTGGAGCTTCTCGAGCGCGAGGACTGGGACGAGCTGGCCGAGCGCTTCGCCGGTGAGCTGCGCTTCGGCACGGCCGGGCTGCGCGGGGCGCTGGGAGCCGGCCCGGCACGAATGAACGTGGCCACCGTGCGCCGGGCCAGCGCCGGGCTCGCCCGCTATCTGCTGGACGAGGTCGACGGGGCGGCGGAGGCCGGTGTGGTGGTCGGCCACGACGCGCGCCACGGCTCGGATCGCTTCGCCTCGGAGGCCGCCGCCGTGCTGAGCGGGGCGGGCCTGCGCACCCGCCGCCTGCCGGCGCTGGCGCCCACGCCGTTGCTGGCCTTCGCCGTGCGCCACCTGGGCTGCGCCGCCGGCGTGATGATCACGGCCAGCCACAACCCGCCGCAGGACAACGGCTACAAGGTCTACCTGGGCGACGGGGCTCAGATCGCACCGCCGGTGGACGAGGCGATCGCCGCCCGGATCGAGGGAGCCGGCGCGGCGGCGGCCCTTCCCCTGGGCGACGGCGGCACAGAGACCGGCAGCGAGGTGGCCGAGGCCTACCTGCAGGCCGTCCTGGACGCGCTCCCCGGCTCCCCCGCCCGCGAGGTCGAGGTCGTCTACACCCCGCTGCACGGCGTGGGCGCGCCGCTGTGCCTGCAGGCCTTCGGCCTGGCCGGGTTCCCCGCGCCGCGGGTGGTGAGCGCCCAGGCCGAGCCGGACCCCGACTTCCCCACCGTGGAGCTGCCGAACCCCGAGGAGCCGGGCACGCTCGATCTCGCGCTCGCCGAGGCGGAGGCCGCGGATGCCGACGTGCTGCTGGTCAACGACCCCGACGCCGATCGCCTGGCCGTGGCCGTGCCCGGCCCTGAGAGATGGCGCCGGCTGCACGGCGACGAGGTCGGGGCGCTGCTGGCCGATTTCCTGCTGGAGCACTGCGCCCACCCCGAGCGGGCGCTGCTGGTGACCACCGTGGCCTCGTCCACGCTGCTCGGCCGGATGGCCGAGGCGGCCGGGGCCGCCTACGCCGAGACGCTCACCGGCTTCAAGTGGATCATGGGAGCGCTCGCCCGGGCGCCGGGCCGGCGGCTGCTGCTGGGGTACGAGGAGGCGCTGGGCTACGCCCCCTCGGAGGTGGTCCGCGACAAGGACGGCATCTCGGCTGCGCTCGTGATCGCCCAGCTGGCGGCGGCCGAGAAGGCCGCCGGCCGCACCCTCGAGGACCGGCTCGACGACCTGGCCGAGCGCTTCGGCGCCCACGCGACGGGGCAGCTGACGCTGGAGGGCGAGTCCGCGGAGGGGACCGGGCGGCTGCGGGCCGCGCCTTTGTCGTCGCTTCTCGGTCGTCCGGTCGAGTGCGTCGACGACGTCGCGGCGGGCGTTCGGCGCCACAGCGGCGGGCGCGAGGAGCCCCTGGACCTGCCCCGGGCCGACGTCCTCGTGCTGCGGGCCGAGGGCCTGCGGGTCGTGGTCCGCCCGAGCGGCACCGAGCCCAAGCTCAAGATCTACCTCGAGGCCGTGGCCCGCACCCGCGCCGAGGCCCGCGAGCTGCTCGACCGGCTGAGCGGCGAGATCTCCGAGGTGATGGCCGATGGATGACCTGCGCGGCCTGCTCGGGCTGGCGGCCATCCTGGCCGTCGCCTTCGCCGTTTCCAGGAACCCGAGGCCCTGATCGGGTACACCAACGCCGGAATCGACCTACTGTTCGGCCGCATCGTGGGCGGCAAGCACGAGGAGAGGCCTCCCATCCCTTCCCGGCGCCGCCTCGCCCCGGTACGGCGGGAAGGCGGCTCACCCGTGCGGGCCCGGTCCGAGTGTGGCTTCCGAAAGTCGCGGTATCCGCGACTTCTAGACGCCACACCCTCGCAGCGGCGGCTCCGGTGCAACAGCGCAGCGACGGGTGTGACAGAGGCGCGACGAGCGCCGGCAGGGACGGTTCCCCCTTACCCAGCCCCCAGCGGCGCCCGAGCCGCCACCCGCAGCCGAGCCGAGCGCCGCCTCCTACTCCCGCAGAATCAGCACGGTCCCGAGCGCCAGCAGCGCGATCCCGAGCACCCTCTTCCAGGTCAGCGCCCGTTCCGGCAGCCCGAGCACCCCCAGGCGGTCCAACACCACCGAGAAGGCCAACTGGCCGGCGATGACGGGGCCGTCGCCCCGCCGGCCCGGGGGAGGTGGCGCAGCTCGGGCTGAAGGCACTGCCGGCCGGCTCGCTGGTGAACCTGGGCAACGCGGCTATTGCGGGTGTGGTGGCGGCGTAGCATGCCGCCCACGCCCGCCTTCACCACCATCTTCCCGATCCTGACCACCGCGGACCTCGCGGGGGCGCTCGCGTTCTACCGCGACCTGCTCGGGGCGACGGTGACCTACCAGTTCACCGGCCCCGACGGCGAGCCGGGCTACGTCGGCCTCGAGCTCGGGGACGCTCATCTCGGGATCGGGCGCGACCCGGATGCGGAGGCCGGGCCGACCCCGCGCTTCAGCCTGTGGGTCTACACCGACGACTGCGACGCGGCCGTCGACCGCCTGCGCCAGGCGGGGGTGACCGTCCTCGAGGAGCCGGCCGACCAGCCCTGGGGCGAGCGCGTCGCGCGGGTCACCGACCCGGACGGGAACACGGTGATCGTCGGTCAGCCGGCGGCGGACCAGCCGGGCTAGTGCGCGCCGCACCTGGGCCCCCTGCTGAAATCGTCGCGACGTTATTGCGGCCCTACGGCCGAAACGTCACGATCGTGCGGCCACGCTGGTTGGTTGCGACGTTATTGCCGCCCTAGCGGCAAGCGAGCGCGAGCGGGCTAACGCCCGTAGCGCTCGCGGCCCAGCACCAGCTGGTCCGGTAGCGCCACCCGCGGCGGTGGCGAGGGGTCGGCCACCACGGAGACCGTCTCGGCCACGCTGCGGGTGACCGAGTGCTGCTCGTCGCCGGCGTCGAGCACCACCTCGTCGCCGGCCGCGACGCTCAGGGTGCCCTCCAGGCCCGGGTGGAGGCCGGTGTCCTTCAGGTAGTGGAGCAGGTCCTCGGCCTCGTTCTCGAAGCGGAGCACACGCACGTGCGCGCCCTCCTCGACGTCGGCCAGGGGCACGCCGAGCTCGCGCTCGCCCTCGAAGATGGGATGGCCATGGGGGCAGGTCTTGGCGTCGCCGATCGCCTTGAGCATGCGCTCCTCCACCACCGGGGACATCCAGTGCTCGAGGCGCTCGGCCTCCTCGTGGACCTGGTCCCAGGGGATGTCGAACACGTCGGTGAGAAAACGCTCGATCAGACGGTGGCGGCGTACGATCTGGGTCGCCTGCTCGCGGCCCTCGTCGGTGAAGGACAGCGCCTTGTCGCTGCCGCGGGTGACGTAGCCGTCGGCCTCCAGGCGGCCGATCATCTCGTGCACCGTGGGGGGCGAGACCTGCATCGCGCGCGCCATGTTCGCGCCGGTGATGGGCAGGCCGGCCTCCTGCAGCCAGTACATGATCTGCAGGTACTCCTCCTCGGCGACGGTGACCTCGGCGTGCGCCACGCCAGCCATCCTACCCGGGCCGCAAGGCCGCCCAATAGCATGGCGCCGCGCCAATGGAGCTCGGACCGCAGACACGCGTGCTGGTGACCGGCGCCAGCCGCGGGATCGGCGCGGCCGTGGCCGACACGTTCGAGCGGCGCGGCTGCACGGTGGGCCGGGTCTCGCGCACGAGCGCTCTGAGCGCGGACGTGTCGGACGCGGGCTCGATCGCGCAAGCCGTCGATTCGTTCGGGCCGGTGGACGTGCTGGTGGCCAACGCGGGCATCGCCCACTACCTCCCCGTCAGCGAGATGCCGCTGGAGCTGGTGGAGGAGCTGACGCAGGTGAACTGGCTGGGCACGGTCAACAGCGTCCGGGCCGTCCTGCCCGGGATGCTCGAGCGCCGCCGCGGGCAGATCGTGATCGTCTCCTCCGGCGCCGGGCTGCGGGCGTTTCCCGGTGCGGCGGTCTACGGCGCCACCAAGGCGGCTCAGCGCGGCTTTGCCGAAGCGCTCCGCCACGAGCTCCACGGCAGCGGCGTGTCGGTGACGGTGGTCTACCCCGGGCAGATCAGGTCCTCGCTGCACGACCACGAGAAGGAGCGCATGCCGGACTGGTACCGGCTCGACCGGGCCGCGGCTCCCGAGGGCCTGGCCAAGCGCGTGGTGAAGGGGGTGGAGAAGGACCGGCGGGAGGTCTTCTACCCGCCCAACGTGCGCCTGCTGCGCATCGTGCACGGCCTGCGCCCGCAGGCCGCCGACGCGCTGCTGCGCCGCATCATGGCGCCGAGCGCGGCGCCGCGGCGGGACTGAGCGCCTCCAGCACCAGGTCGACCTCGGCCTCGGTGTTGTAGAGGTGCCAGGAGGTGCGCAGCAGGCCGGCGCGCGTCGCCGCCATCACGGGCAGGTCGCGCAGCCGCTCCTCGGCCTCCGGCAGCTCGACCGACACGATGGCCGAGTCCGAGGCCTCGAGCCCCAGCCCCGCCCGGAAGCGGTTGGCCAGGCCCAGGTCGTGTGCGTGGATGGCCTCCACGCCGACCTCCAGCAGGAGCTCGAGCGCAGGTGCGGTACCCACCCAGGGAAACCAGGCCGGGCTCACGTCGAGGCGGCGGGAGTCGGAGGCCAGGCGCAGCGGGGGGCCGTAGTAGGAGTCGTGCGGGTCCTCCCCGGCGTACCAGCCCGCCGCCTGCGGGGTCAGCCGCTCGAGCAGCTCCGGGGCGACCGTCATGAAGGCCGTGCCCCGGGGCGAGACCAGCCACTTGTAGGCCCCGCACACCAGGGCGTCGAAGCGGCCGGCCTCCAGGGGCAGCCAGCCGCAGGCCTGGGTGGCGTCCACCAGGGTGAGGGTGCCGTGGTGGGCCGCCGCGGCCGCCACCCCGTCGAGGTCCGCCACCTCGCCCGTGGCCGACTGCACGGCGCTGAAGGACACGAGGTCGGTGCTCGCGTCGATCGCCTCGGCCAGGCGCGCCACGGGCACGCACTCCACCTCCACCCCTCGCCCCTGGGCCATGAAGGGCCACAGCGCCGAGGTGAACTCGGGCTCGGTGGAGAGCACGCGGGCGCCGTCCGGCAGCGACGCGGCCACCAGGCCCACGAAGCTGGACACGTTGGCGCCCACGGCCACGCGCTCCACCGGCACGGCGCACAGCCGTGCGAACGACTCCCGGGCCGATTCGGTGGTATCGCCCCAGCCCTCCCAGCTCGTTCGGCCGCCGCGCCAGTCGGCCAGCGCGGCCTGCAGCGCGTGCCAGGCCGGGCGTGGCGGCAGCCCGTAGCTGGCGGTGTTCAGGTAGGCCACCTCCGGGTCCCACAGCTCACGTGCCTGCTCGAGCCGCACGGCATGGACGCTAACGTGCCGCCCTCGTGACGCTTCCGCTCAAGCCGCCGCTGAAACCCCAGCTCGCCCGCTCGGCCAAGGCGCTGCCCGCGGGCGAGGGCTGGTGCTTCGAGCCCAAATGGGACGGCTTTCGCACGATCGTCTTCCGCGACGGCGACGACGTGCACCTCCAGAGCCGCAACGGGCGGCCGATGAACCGCTACTTCCCCGACGTGGTGGAGCAGGTGCTCCAGCTGCCGGCGGAGCGCCTGGTGCTGGACGGCGAGATGGTGGTGATGGTCGACGGAGTCCAGGAGTTCGACCTGCTCTCCCAGCGCATTCACCCGGCCGCGTCGCGGGTGGAGATGCTGGCGAAGGAGACGCCCGCGCACCTGGTGGCCTTCGATCTGCTGGCCGACGGCGACGAGGTGCTGATGGAGCTGCCCTACACCGAGCGCCGGGAGCGCCTGGCGCCGCTGATCGCCGACCCGGTGGAGCTCACGCCGGTCACCGACTCTCCCGAGGGCGCCGGGGAATGGCTGGCCGGCACGGGCGAGGGCGTGATCGCCAAGCAGGCCGACGCGGCCTACCTGCCCGGCGAGCGCAAGGGCATGATGAAGATCAAGCGGGTGCGCACCGCGGACGCGGTGGTGGCCGCCTTCCGCTACGGCAAGGAGCCGAACACCGTCGGCTCGCTGATCCTCGGGATGTACGGCGACGACGGCGAGCTGCACATCGTGGGCCACACCTCGAGCTTCAAGGCCCAGCAGAAGCGGGACCTGATCGATCTGCTCGAGCCGTACCGCACCGGCGAGCGCGGCTCGGGCGAGCCCAGCCGCTGGAAGTCGGACGAGGAGCTGGTCTGGGAGGGCCTGCGCCCCGAGCTCGTGTGCGAGATCTCCTTCGACCACATCACCGGCCGGCGCATCCGCCACGGGTCGAAGTTCCTGCGCTGGCGCGAGGACAAGGACCCCACCGAATGCGACCTGGACCAGCTGCGCGACTGACGCTGGCCCTGCTCGCGCTGCTGGCCGTCGCCGCGCCGGCGGCGAGCGCGCAGGCGCCCTACGCCGTCCCGCCGGACAACCCGTACGTCAACACGCCGGGAGCGCGGGGAGAGGTCTTCGTGTACGGCATGCGCAACCCGTACCGCTGGTCGTTCGACCGCCAGACGGGTGACCTCTACGTCGGCGACGTGGGAGGCATCGAGGAGGAGGTCACATTCCTGCCCAGAGCCACCGCCTCCGGCGCGAACCTGGGCTGGAACTGCCTGTCGGGAGACGCCACCCAGACGGGCTGCGGTCTGACCCGCTACCAGCCCCCGGCCCACAGGTATCCGAGCAGCGGCGACGTGGTGATCGGCGGCTACGTCTCGCGCGCGCCGTCGCTGCCCGCGTTCGCCGGGCGCTACCTCTACGCGCAGTTCGCCAGCGGCATCTACGACGCTGCGGCCCGACGGCGAGCCTGGAGAACCCGGTCAAGCGATCCGACGCCTCGTCGATCTCCGGCTTCGGCGAGGACGGCCTCGGCAACCTGTACGCCACCTCGCTGAACGGCCCCGTGTACCGCCTCGGCCAGAGCGGCTCCTCGATCACCACCACCTCGATCGGCAACTTCGCCCAACCCGTGGCCGTCGCGGCCCCGCTCGGCGATCCCAACCGCCTGTTCGTGGTCGAGAAGGCGGGCCGGGTGAGGCTGCGCTCGGGAGCCGAGTTCCTCGACCTGACCGGGCTGGTCAGCGACACCGGCGAGCAGGGCCTGCTGGCGCTTGCCGTCGCGCCCGACTACGCCGCCAGCGGCCGGGTGTTCGTCTTCTACACCGACAACGGCGGCGACCTGCAGCTGGACGAGTACCGGCGCACGAGCGCCAGCCCGGAGCGTTCCGCCCTCTCAACCCGCCGGCCGCTGCTGACCATCCAGCACGACCAGGCCGACAACCACAACGGCGGCCAGCTTCTGTTCGGCTCCGATCGCAGGCTCTACCTCTCCACCGGCGACGGCGGCACCCAGGGCGACCCGGAGGGCGACGCCCAGAACCTGGGCTCGCTGCTGGGGAAGATCCTGCGCCTCGACGTCGGCGTCGGGGCGGCCCCGCCTGTCGCTCCGGGCCCCGCCCCGGTGGCGGCCGGCGACACCCGTCGGCCCGGGCTCCGTATCCGCGTCACGCGGCGTCAGCGCGTGCTGCGCCGTCGCGGCGTCATCGCCTGGGCCCGCTGCAACGAGGCCTGCCGGATCGCCGGCACCGGCACGCTGCGGATCGCCACGCGGCGCTATCGGCTGCGGCGCGCCACCCGCGGGGCCCGCCTGGGTAGCCAGGCCGCGCAGCTCACCCGGCCCACGCGGCTCAAGCTTCGCCTGACCCGCCGCAGCACGCGCGCCCTGCGCCGGGCCGTGCGCCGCGGGCGACGCCCGCTGGCCCGGATCCGGTTGAGCGCCACCGACACCGCCGGCAACCGCTCGCGTGTGCGAAGGGCGGTGGTGCGGGTGAAGGTGCGGCCCGTGCGGCGGCCGCGACGCCGCCGCTGAAGCGGCACCCAAGGGGTGTGGACCCTTTTGATGCTCGTATGCGGCATTAAATGGGCCCACGTCCGGTTTCGTAGTGCGCAGGCGCAGCGGGTAGCGCTCGGCCAGGGCGCCCACTTGTGGCCCGTTCGAGGTCTTTGGTTCCTTGGTGTCCATATAGGCCACTAAGGAACCACGGTGCCGTCGAGATCGAGCGGCGGGCGGAAATCGCTCCACCCCGGGATCACCCCCCTCACCCCGCAAGCCGTTACGCCTGGGCCACCCCCTACACCAGCTCCCCCAGCCGCCGCTCCAGAAAGGCCCGCTCCACCGGGTTCGTGACCAGCTCGATCGCCCTGCCGTAGGCCTCCGCGGCCTCGTCGTCGCGGCCCAGGCGACGCAGCAGGTCGGCCCGTGTGGCGTGGAGCAGGTGGTAGCGATCGAGCTCGCCCCGCCCGGTCAGGACCTCCACCAGCGCCAGCCCGCGCTCGGGCCCCTCGGCCTGCGCCACCGCCACGGCGCGGTTGAGCTCGATCACCGGGCTCCGGCTGCGGCGGGCCAGCAGCCCGTACAGCTCGGCCACGCGGCTCCAGTCGGTCGCGTCGGCCGTGTGCTCGGCCGCGATCGCGGCCTGCAGGCCGTAGGGGCCTTCGGCTCGAGCGCGCGCCGCCAGCGCCACTCCCTCGGCGATCTCGTCCCGGCGCCAGAGGGAGCGGTCCTGGTCCTCCATCAGCACCAGGGCCCCGTCGTCGTCGAGGCGCGCGTCGCGGCGCGAGTGATGGAGCAGCATGAGCGCCAGCAACCCGGTGGCCTCGCTCTCATCCGGCATGAGGCTCACCAGCAGCCCGGGCCAACCGGATGGCCTCGTCGCAGAGCTCGCGGCGCACCAGGGTGTCGGCGCTCGTGGCCAGATAGCCCTCGTTGAAGATCAGGTACAGCACGGCGAGCACCGACCGCAGCCGGTCGGGGAGCTCGTGGTCCTCCGGGACCGTGTAGGGGATGCGGGCGTCGCGGATCTTGCGCTTGGCCCGCACGATGCGCTGCTGCATCGCGCTCTCGGCGGTCAGCAGCCCGCGCGCCACCTCGTGCGCCGAGAGGCCACCCAGCATGCGGAGGGTCAGCGCAACCTGGGCCTCGGGCGCGAGGGCCGGGTGGCAGCAGGTGAAGAACAGGCGCAGGCGGTCGTCCGGGATCGTGCTTGTCAACGGGTCCTCCGGCTCGCCCGGCATCAGCAGCTCCAGCTCCCGCAGCTTCTCCTGGTAACGGCGCTCGCGGCGCAGGCGGTCGATCGCGCGGTTACGAGCGGTGCGCACGATCCAGGCGCGCGGGTTGTCCGGCAGGCCGTCGCGCGGCCAGCGCTCCAGCGCGGTCACGAACGCCTCCTGCACCACGTCCTCGGCGAGGTCGAAGTCGCCGAGGATGCGGATGAGGGTCGCGACCGCCCACCCCGACTCGCGCCGGAACAGGCGGTCGACGACCTCCGCGGGCGCTCCTACGGCGTGGCCTCCGCGCCCGCCGAGCTGGTGTGCACCTCGGAGCCGACCGCCTCGTAGTCCATGACCGGACGCACCTCGACCGTCCCGCCCGGCATCGGGATCCTCTTCGCCCACACCAGAGCGTCGTCGAGGTCCCTGCAGTCGAGCAGGTAGTAGCCGCCGAGCTGCTCCTTGGTCTCCGCGAACGGCCCATCGGAGACGACGGGCTCTCCGTCCTGCGGGATCTGCACGGTCGTGGCCGTGGAGCTGGGCTGCAGTCCCTCACCACCCTGGTGCACGCCGGCATCGATCGCTGCCCGGGTGTACTGGTCCCAGGCCTGCATGCCCTGAGCCTGCTGCTCGGGCGTCATCTCGGCCATGCGGTCCTCGTCACCGAAGAGCGTAAGCAGGTACTTCATGAGTCGAACCTCCCTGTCGGTGCGGCGCGTTTCGCCGCGTTCACCCTACTGACGAACGGCGAGCGCCCAGATCGACAAGGATAGGCGCCATGGCCGAACTGGAAGTGCGGCAAGCCGACGTGACCCGGCTCGAGGTCGACGCCATCGCCAACGCCGCCAACACCGAGCTGCGCCACGGCGGCGGGGTGGCGGGCGCCATCTCCCGCGCGGGCGGGCCGGAGGTACAGCGCGAGTCGGACGAGCGCGCCCCGATCGGGCTGGGCGAGGCGGTGGAGACCACGGCCGGGGACATGCCGGCCAGCTGGGTGATCCACGCCGCGACCATGGAGCTGGGCGGACCCACCTCGGCGGAGATCATCGAGCGCGCCACCGCGTCGACCCTGGCCAAGGCCGAGGAGCTCGGCTGCCGTTCGGTCGCCCTGGTGGCCTTCGGAACGGGCGTGGGGGGCTTCTCCACCGACGAGGCGGCGCGGCTGATGGTGGGCGTCGCCCGCGATCACGAGGGCGGCCTCGAGCGCATCGTCTTCTGCGTGCACGGCGACGAGGCCGAGCGGGCCTTCGGCGAGGCGCTGTGATGCCGAACCCGCCCGCCCCCGTGCTGGTGGCCCCCGACTCGTTCAAGGGCACCTTCTCGGCGGCCGAGGTAGCGGCGGCGATCGCCGCCGGGCTGCGGGCCGAGGGCCGCGAGGCTGACGAGCTGCCCGTGGCCGACGGCGGCGAGGGGACGATGGGCGTGCTGGTGGGGGTGCTGGGCGGCGAGGTGCGCACGCTCAGCGCCAGCGACCCCCTGGGCCGCCCCGTGGAGGCCGGCTACGCACTGCTTCCCGACGGCACCGCCGTGGTGGAGACCGCGCAGGCGAGCGGGCTCGGGCTCGTGGCCGAGGAGGAACGCGACGCCTGGGCGGCCTCCACCCGGGGCACAGGTGAGCTGATCGTCGCGGCGATCGAGGCGGGCGCCGACAAGGTGATCGTGACCGTCGGCGGGTCGGCCACCAGCGACGGCGGGGCCGGCGCTCTCGAGGTCATGGCCGACGCCGGCGTGACCGCCGAGATCGACGTGCTCACCGACGTGCGCACCGTCTACGAGGACGCCGGCAGGGTGTTCGGTCCCCAGAAGGGCGCGCACCCGGCCATGGTGGAACGGCTCACCGAGCGCCTCCACGAGCTGGCCTCCCGCTTCAAGCGCGACCCGCGCGGCGAGCCGATGACCGGGGCGGCCGGCGGCCTGTCCGGTGGGCTCTGGGCTGCGCACGGAGCCACCCTGCGCTCGGGCGCCGCCTACGTGCTCGACGCCATCGGCTTCGACGACCGCATGCGCGCCGCTCCCTTCGTGGTCACCGGCGAGGGTCGCCTGGACGACCAGACCCTGCAGGGCAAGATCGTCGGCGAGGTGGCCACCCGCTGCCGTCAGGGCGGCGTCACCTGCCACGCGGTGGTCGGCCAGAACGCTCTGGAGCCCTTCCAGGAGCGGATCATCGACCTGGCCTCGGTGACCGAGGCCGGCACGCTCGACGAGCTGGAGGCCGCCGGGCGCGCGCTGGTCTAGTTGTTGGAACCCGTTCGCCGCGCGACCGACACCGAGTAGGCCCGCGGCCGGAAGCGCAGGATCGGGTCGTCGCTGAGCTCGATCCCGTCGGTCACGCGGGTGGGGTCGAACACCAGGATGTCGCCGTCCCGCTCGCGCTCGGTCTCGGGACCGGTCAGCTCGAGCCGGCCCACCTCCACCCGCTCCCGCTCCGCCGGCCAGGCCGCCGTCGGGTCGTCCAGCGGGTCCCCTTCGGCGCCCACCGTCACCACCAGCCGGAAGGCCGCTCCGGCGCGCTCGGCGATGTCCCGCTGCAGGTAATCGGCTCCGCGTGCCTTGGCCTCGTCGCGGGCGAGCGCACGCTCGCCCACCTCGGGCTCGAAGCGATAGCGCACATGGCGCACACCGCCGCCGTCGTCGAGCCAGCGGTAGGCGTGAAGCGAGTTGTAGGCCACGGTGGCGTAGCTCTCCGGCGGCTCGGCGCCCAGCGCCGCCTGGATCGCCGGCAGCGCCTCGGGGTGCTGCTCGAGGAAGGCCGGCATCAGCCGCTCGGGGTCGGTGCGGGCCTCGGTGAAGGCGAGGAAGTCCTCGGGCGTGCGCACGAAGAAGCAGGGCAGGCTGAGCGCCACGATGTCGGTGCGCGAGCCGTCGGGGAGGTAGAACTTCACCGCCATCCCCCGGCCCTCGCGCGCGTAGTCGGGAATCGCGGGATCCCCGCCGCCGTTGCTGAAGCGAACGGTCACGCCGACGGGCTCGTCCTGGAGGTGCGCGGCCCGGGTGAGCCCCGAGGCCGACGGCGTGAAGCGCCCGGCCATCAACGTGCCCTTCGCGTGCGCCGCCCGGTGGCCCGGGTGGGCGCCGGACGCGGCGTTGATCGCATCCACCGCGCGCTCGGCCAGGGAGTCCATGGGGGCACCCTACGAAAGCCACGGGCGCTCCGCAGGAGCGCCCGTGCTGCCTCACCCTTGTCGCGGCGGTTGTCCGGGCCGCCGCGTGGGAATAGACCGATTGTAACGGAAGTTACGAGCTTTCCGCCAGCGCGCGGACCACCGCCTCGTAGAAGCCCTCGCTCATGGCCGCCTCGGTGCGCTCCACGTTGGCGTACGCGGTGCCGTCCCCCACGGCGGCGTTCGCGACCAGGAACAGGCGGCCCACCACCTCCGCCACCCCCAGGTCCTCGCGCGAGTCGCCGACCGCGATGCACTCCTCCGCGGCATAACCCCGGGCCCGCATGTGGAGGCCCACGGCGGCGGCCTTGGAGGACACCGCGGGGATCAGGTGGTAGGCGTGCGGCGTGCCGGGCAGGTCGAGGGCCGTCTCGTCGCGCGAGATCTCGCCGTTGTCCACCAGCCGCAGGTGGCCCTGGCCCTCGGCGGCCAGCTCCGCGTTGGCCCCGGCGACGTCGACCAGCCCCCGGTACAGGTGCGAGACCTCGCGCCCGAGGTGCCAGGGCGCGTGGTGCTCCAGCCGCCCGGCGTGGCGCTCCAGCAGGAGCGCGGGCGCGCCCGACTCCTCGATCTGGGCGTGGATCGTGCTCCCGGGACGCGGCTGGAGGTCGCCGGTGAGAAACGTCAGCTCGCCGTCGATGACCATGCCCGAGCCGACCTCGAAGATGTAGGAGGTCTGGCCCATCAGCCGCGCGTCCTCCATCACCTGCGCGCGCCGGCGCCCGGACTTGATCACCACCTCCGCCCCCGCGCGGTGGCAGGCCTCGAGCGCCCGGGCGGCGAGCAGGGTGAAGTCGCCCTCGGCGGTGCGGAACAGCGACGCCCCGCGGCCGAGCAGGGTGCCGTCGAGGTCCGTGTAGACGCAGCGGATCAGGAGGCCGGCGCCCGGATCGAGGCGTAGGGCGGGCGCTCCACGAGCTCGACCTGGATCAGCTGGCCGTCGGCCGTCTGGAGAGGCGGGGCGTGATCGTCCAGCAGCCGGCCCTCGGCGCGCAGCCGCTCGAGGATCACCCGGAGCACCGCGTAGGCCATCGGCCCGAGCTTGGGCAGGGGCTGGTGGTGGTTGTGGCGGACGTCGAGGTCGACCTGCGCCATCCCCGCGGTCCCGCCGAGAAGGTCGCGGGCGTGCAGCAGCATGGAGGTCTCGATCGCGTACCCGATCGCGAACGGCAGCCGGCCGAAGAAGTCGCGCCGTGCGGCCACCTCGCCGGCCAGCGGCTGCACGAAGCCGGCCAGCTCGGGGTAGAACGCCGACAGCAGCGGGCGCGCCGCGAGCTCGGTCACCCGTCCGCCGTCCAGCGGGCGCCGCTCGCCCGTGACCGTGGTGAAGGGGCGCTTGAAGAAGCCCTTGACGAACTGCGTGTCGTCGTCGCAGATCAGCGGACCCAGCATGCCGCTGGCGAAGTGGCTCGAGAAGGCGCGCGTGTCGGAGTCGAGGTAGACGATCACGTCCCCCCGGGCCACCGCCAGGGCGCGCCACATGGCGTCGCCCTTGCCCAGGGCACGACCGAACTCCGGCAGCAGCTCCGACTCCTGGTGTACCTCGGCGCCAAGGGTCCGGGCGATCTCGGCCGTGCGGTCCTCGGAGGCGGCGTCCACCACCAGGATCTGGTCGATCAGACCCTCGAGGCCCTGCAGCTGGCTCACGATCGGCCCGATGGTGTCGCCCACTTCGCGCGTGGGCAGCACGACGGTCACCGGGCCGCGCTTTCGCTCCAGCAGGAGCTCGAGCGGGTACTGGGAGTGGTGAAAAGAGCGGATCATGGCGCGCGTACTATGGGCAATCCGTGTCTCCGGTTCGCTCGTCCTACCCCTGGCACCCGGTTCTCGAAACTGCTGCCGACGATCAACTCGTAACGGTAGTGAACGAGGAGGCGTCATCCGGCGTCTCCACGCCGCTTCCGGACGGGCTGCACCCGGCCCTGGCGGAGGCCCTCGGCGCCACCGGGATCGGCGAGCTGTGGTCCCATCAGGCGGACGCCCTGG
Source organism: uncultured Thermoleophilaceae bacterium (assembly GCA_963850205.1). GTDB lineage: Bacteria > Actinomycetota > Thermoleophilia > Solirubrobacterales > Thermoleophilaceae > JACVRW01. Next base: position 105,534 of record CAWKKJ010000024.1, read on the forward strand.
AGGCCGCGGCACGAGGCAACGCGATCGTGACGACGCCCACGGCCAGCGGCAAGTCGCTGGCCTTCAACCTGCCGGTGCTCGACACGCTGGCGTGGGATCCCTCGGCCCGCGCGTTCTACCTCTACCCCACCAAGGCGCTGGCCCAGGACCAGGCCCGCAAGCTGGCTGCCCTCGGAGGCCGCTTCCTGCGGCACGCGATCTACGACGGCGACACGCCGCGCGAGGAGCGCCGCGCGATCCGCACGCGCTCGAATCTGATCCTCACCAACCCGGACATGCTGCACGTTGGCGTCCTGCCCAACCACCAGTCCTGGGCCGACCTGCTGGCCAACCTGGCCTGGGTGGTGGTCGACGAGGCCCACACCTATCGCGGCGTGTTCGGCTCCCACGTGGCCAACGTGCTGCGCCGGCTGCGGCGCCTGGCCCGGGCCTACGGCAGCGAGCCCCGATTCGTGCTCACCAGCGCCACGATCGCCAATCCGATCGAGCTGGCCGAGCGCCTGACCGGGCTCGACTTCCTGCTGGTCGACCGCGACGGGGCCCCGCACGCCGAGCGGGAGATCGCCATGTGGAACCCGCCGCTCACCGACGAACGGCTGGGCAAGCGGGCCTCCGCCCTGTCGGAGGCCGCCGGGCTTCTGGCCGGCCTGATGGAGCGCGACGTGAGGACGATCTGCTTTCTCCGGTCACGCCGGGGTGTGGAGCTGATCCAGCGCTTCGCCCGGCTGCGCCTGGAGGACGCCGGGCGGGCCGACCTGGCCCAGCGGATCGCCCCCTACCGCGCCGGCTACACGCCGGCCCAGCGGCGCGAGATCGAGCGGCGTCTGGTGGAGGGCGAGCTGCTTGCCGTGGTGGCCACCAACGCGCTCGAGCTGGGCATCGACGTGGGCGACCTCGACGCCGCGATCTGCGTGACCTTCCCGGGGACCGTGGCCTCCCTGCGCCAGATGTGGGGACGGGCCGGCCGCCGCGCGCCCGGGCTGGCGATGTACGTGGCCGGAGAGGACGCGCTGGACCAGTTCTTCTGCCGCCACCCGGACGAGTTCCTCGAACGACCGGTGGAGCGGGCGATCCTCGACCACGAGTCCGAGGAGATCCACCTGGCCCACCTCGGCGCCGCCGCCTACGAGCTGCCGCTCACCCCCGAGGACGGCGACGTGTTCGGGCCGCGCTGGGAGGACCACGCGCAGCGGCTGGTCAAGCTCGGCCGCCTGCGCGAGCGCGGGGGCCGCTACCTCCCGCGGGGGCCCGGCTACCCGGCGGCCGAGATCGCACTGCGCTCGGCCTCGCCGAACACGGTGGCCATCGTGGAGGCCGCCGGCGGCGAGGTAATCGGGACGGTCGAGTCGGCGCGGGCGCACTCGGTGGTGCATCCAGGGGCCGTCTACCTGCACATGGGCGCCGCCTACGAGGTGGAGGAGCTGGACCTGCGCGGAGGGCGCGCGCTCGTGCGGCCCTTCGAGGGTGATTGGTACACCCAGCCGAAGAAGGAGTCCGAGACTTACATCGAGCAGGTCCGCGAGCGGCGGGAGACCTCGGGGGTGGCGCTGTCGTTCGGCGTCGTGTCGGTGGTGGAGCAGGTAGTCGCCTACCAGAAGAAGCGCGTGGCCGACCACTCCGTGCTCGACCTGCTGGCCCTCGACATGCCCGAGCAGGAGTTCGTGACGCAGGCCCTCTGGTACGAGCTGCCCGACGAGCTGCTGCGCGAGGACTTCCCCCTCGACCTGCTGCAGGGCTCGCTGCACGCCGCCGAGCACGGGCAGATCGCCGTGCTGCCCCTGATCGCCATGTGCGACCGCTGGGACATCGGCGGGCTGTCCACGGCGTTCCACCACCAGACCGGCCGCGCGACCATCTTCATCTACGACGGCCATCCGGGCGGCGTCGGAATCACGCGCGAGGGCTACACGCGCTTCGAGGCCCTGGTGGACGACGCCCTGCGCCTCATCTCCGAGTGCCCCTGCCGGGCGGGCTGCCCCTCCTGCGTCCAGTCGCCGAAGTGCGGGAACCTCAACGAGCCCCTGTCCAAGCGCGGAGCGATCGAGCTGCTCACGCGTATGGCGGGAGGCTGATCAGCGCTGCAGGCGACGGTCGGCAGCCGCGATCACCGAGCTGCGCTCCTTGTGGAGCGCCTCGTACAGCTTGACCGCGGCGGCCTCCGCGGCGTCCGCTCCGGCCAGCCGGGCCCGGATGTCGGTCGCGGTCATGGACCGGTAGCCCTCCCAGGGCTCCTCGACGTGAACCTCGGCGCCGACTACCGGCGGCGCCGGCGCGGGCGGCCGGCCGTTGGCCTTCTCCGGCCGCGCCGGAGCGGGGGCCGGCCTGGCTTCATCGGCCTCCCCCACCGGCTCCTCGAGGACCTCGCGGGCGATCCGGGCCACCGTGGCAGCGGCCGCGAAGCCCTTCTCGGCGACGAAGAGCGCCAGAGAGACCAGCGACCGGGGGGTCACGAGGCCCCGGACGTCCCTACTCCAGCTCCAGGCTGAAGCGGCCGCGCATCCCGTCGGTGTCGGCGGCCAGCGAGCCCACGAGCGCTCCGATCGGGCCGGTGAACAGCTGCGCTCCAAACCCGCCCAGCCCGGCATCGGAGCCGAGCATCTTCAGCCCCTCGCTTATGACCTGCTGCCCGTCGGCGCCCATCACCACCGCGCCCTCCGCACCCTCGACCTCCACGGCCGGCTCGTCGGCCAGCCCGGCGGCGCGCGCCCGGTCGCTGGCGACCACGAACTGGTCGTCGACCACGCCGAAGAAGACGGCCTGGCCGCCCCCCTGGGGACGCAGCGAGTACAACCCACCGCCCGAGCCCGGCTTGGTGAGGGTGCCCGAGCCCGAGCCCGCGCCCTCCAGCAGCGCCGGCAGGGCGGGGGCCGCCTTCGCCAGCGTGTCCTCGAAGGCGGCGGGGTCCTCGAGCTCGGCCCTGATACCGAAGCCCCCATTGAGGGCGAGGCTGCCCGACACATTGCCGCTCAGCGCGCCGATCAGGTCCTTGTCGATGTCGATGTCGAGCCGGGCGTTCAGGGTCTCCTTGGCCAGCGCGTACTGGCCGTAGCCCTCCGGGTCCACGGCCTGCCCCGCCCGCTCCGCGAAGCCCACGACGTGGGCCAGGTTGCGGATGCCGAAGCCGAACTCGCCAGGCCTCTCGATGATGGGCGGCGCCTCGTTGCCGGCCGCGATCGGCAGGTCCTCCTCGCTGAGGTTCTCGCCCTCGGTGCGGAGGTTCACCTCCATCTCGACCCGGTCGTCGGCGACCGACGCGCTGAAGCCGAGGGTGCTGATCGCGCTGAGCCACTCCACCCGCCGCACCCCGCCGGAGCCGGTGGCCGAGTCGAGCAGCGCCCCGACGTCGACGTACATCCGCGCGATCCCGTCCTGCGGCACGCCCTCGAGCCCCTGCTCGAACGATTTCTCGTCGAGGTGGTCGTCGCCGTCGGCCCGCTCGACCGCCTGCTCGAGGCCCTGGCGCGAGTCGGCGAAGACCACGACGCCGTTGTCGACGGCGAACGTCGTGTCGCCTTCCTCGTAGATGGTCGCGCCCGCGGCCTCGCCGGATTCACGCGCTCCGGTCTTTTCGATCAGCGCGTTCAGCTTGTCCTCGTCGTCCACCTTGATGGCGCCGACGAAGGCATCGCCGCCCCCGTTGAGGAACGAGTCGGCGGAGGCCGCGCTCACCACGAACGGGTTGCCGAGCACCGGCTTGACGTCCTTGAAGCTCACCCCCTGCTCGCTCAGGGCGGTCCCCAGGGCGTCCTCGGCGGACAGGCCGAGCGGGAAGCGCTCGAGCGCCGCATCCACCGCCTTCCACTGGTCACCCTGGAGATCGGTGTCCACGGCGACCGCGAACGGGGTGGCCTTGGGCAGGTAGGAGAGCGACGCGTCGAGCGGCGCTGCGCTGTCGTCCGAGCCGCAGCCGACGAGCAGGCACACCAGCAGGACGAAGAGCCAGGTCAAGCGTCGCATCGGGCGGCGGAGTCTAGAGATCGCCGGCGGGTGTCTTGGCCGGTCTCATGCCCTCCAGCGAGAACTCCAGCTGACGGCGCCAGTCACAGGGCATCAGGCCGTGAGCATCGGTGGCCATGATTCCCCCCAGGCCGTGGAACAGCGTGCGCAGGTCGTCGGTCGTGAGGTCGGCGCGCACGGCACCCGCGGCCTTGGCCCGCTCGAGCACAGCGTTCATGGCCTCGGTCAGCTCAGCGATCGCGGGCAGGGCGTGCTCAAAGGCCGCCGGGCCGGCCAGCCAGGACGCACGCTGCAGCGCGGCGTCGCGGGCCGCCAGCTCGGCCTGGGCCCGCACGAGCGCGGCGAACGACTCCCAGGGGTCGCCGCCGTCCTCCTCCAGGCTCTTGCGGGCGAGGGCCGCGAAACGGGTGAGCTTGAGCCGCATGAGCTCCCCCACGAGCTGGTCCTTGGTGGCGAAATGGCGATACACCGTGCCCACGCCGACACCGGCGCGGCGCGCGATATCGTCCATCTGAGCGGCCAGGCCGTACTCGGCAAGAGCCTCGCGCGCGGCCTCGATCACCCGCTCCCGGTTGCGGCGCGCGTCGCAACGCAGGTGGCTCATCGGGGCCGAGGGGGACATCGCCACAGGATCGTAACGCCGCGAGTTGACAAACGGAACCGTCGTTCCGTATCGTGCGCGGCTAACCGGAGTCCCGATTCCGCTTCAGGAGAACCGCCTCAGATGAGTCCCACCGACACCCAGCGCGCCAAGAACCTGGCCCTGGCGCTCCTCGCCATGGCCCAGTTCGTCGTGGTGCTCGACGCCTCGATCGTCAACGTGGCCCTGCCGTCGATCGGCCGCGACCTGGAGTTCGCGCAGGAGGACCTGTCCTGGGTCATCAATGCCTACACCCTCACCTTCGGTGGCTTCCTGCTCCTCGGCGGGCGCCTGGCCGACCTCCTGGGGCGCCGGCGCATGTTCATCTGGGGCATGTGGCTCTTCGCGGTGGCCTCGCTGGCCGGCGGCCTCGCCCAGACCGACATCTGGCTCGTGGTCGCCCGTGGCGTCCAGGGCCTCGGCGCCGCGCTCATCTCACCGGCGGCGCTGGCCATCGTGACCACCACCTTCCGCGAGGGCGCGGAGCGCAACAAGGCGCTCGGCGTCTGGGGCGCGGTGGCCGGATCCGGCGGCGCGGCCGGGGTCCTGCTCGGGGGCATCCTCACCGAGACCCTGGGCTGGGAGTGGGTCCTGTACGTGAACACCCCGATCGGCATCGCCGCGGCGCTCCTCGCTCCGCGTCTGCTGGAGGACAGCAGGGACGAGCGCAACCCGTCCTTCGACTTCGCCGGCGCCTTCTCGGTCACCGCCGGCCTGGCCCTGCTCGTCTACACCCTGGTCGACGCCGAGGGCGCGGGCTGGGGCTCCACGCAGACGCTGGTGCTGGGCGGCATCTCGCTCGCGCTGCTGGCGGCCTTCCTCGTGATCGAGGCCCGCCAGCGCTACCCGCTGATGCCGTTCTCGATCTTCCGGCTGCGCACGCTCCGCGGAGCGAACGTGATCGGCCTGCTGATCGGGATGTCCTTGTTCTCGATGTTCTTCTTCATCTCGCTCTACATGCAGCAGGTGCTGGGCTACGAGCCGCTCAAGGCGGGCCTCGCGTATCTACCCCTCGCCGGGCTGATCATCGTGTCGGCCGGGGTCGCGTCGCAGCTGGTCACCCGGATCGGGTTCAAGCCGACGCTGATCGTCGGGCTTCTGTTCATCGCCGCCGGCCTGATCTGGTTCGCGCAGGTGAGCGCCCCGGGTGGCACCTACGTGGGCGACGTCCTGTTCCCGTCGATGCTGGCCGCGGTGGGGCTGGGGTTCGCCTTCGTCCCGGTGACGATCGCGGCCGTGACCGACACCAAGCCGGACGAGGCCGGGCTGGCCTCGGGCCTGATCAACACCTCGCAGCAGATAGGCGGCGCACTGGGGCTGGCCCTGCTGGCCACGATCGCCAACACCCGGACCACCGACGCCTTGGAATCCGGTGAGCGCAACCCGGCGGTCGCCCTCACCGAGGGTTTCCAGGCCGCGTTTCTGGTCGGCGCCGGGCTGGCCCTGCTGGCCGCGGTGCTGGCCGCGACCCTGATCAGCTCGCGCGACAGCAAGAAGCACGCCGAGGCGGCCAGGCAGGGTGAGGCGCCGGCGACCGTGGCGGCCTAGTAGGTGATTGATTCCGCGGCCGGGTGCGCGCGGGGGGCGCTCGGGACCGAGCCGGGCGGGGTAAGCAGGGCAACGCCGATACCCGGGTGTAATGGTCGGCGCCGTCTCCTGTCGCGCCGCCATCACCCCAGTCGCTGCGCTGTTGCACTTGCGCCGCCCGCCCAAGGGTGTGGCTTCCAGAAGTCGCGGATATGGCGACTTTGGGAAGCCACACTCGGGCCGCAACGGCCGGGCCGAGTCCCTCCTTATCCAGCCCCTTCCCTACCCGCGCATACCGCCACTCGGCGAGGCGGTGGCGGATCGGGCGCGGCTGGAGGCCGGGTGGACGAGTCCGATGACCCCGATCCGGCGACGCGCTGTGCGCGAGGGCTCGGGCTGGCCCGGACCAAAGCGGACGGTATCCCTGCCGTCATCCGCGTGCGCGGGGACGTGGAATCAGTCATCTAGGGACCTGAGTCGAACAGCAGCGCCGTGACCACCGGCCGCGACTCCGGCGCCGGCTGGTCGTAACCGGAGTAGGGGCGGTTGAGGAGATGCCTGCGGTGCACGAGCGTGGCCGAGCCGCCGCCGTCGAGGTTGATCGCCTCTTCCGCGCCGAAGGAGATCAGGAGCCGGGCGAGCTCGGCGAGGTCGAGCCCGCCGTCGACGCCGGAGCGCCGCCCGTCGCAGCACAGCGCCAGCAGCTCGGTCTCGCTGAGGCCCAGCGCGCAGCGGGGGTGGCGGGCGGCCGTGATGTCGGAGTCGAACTGCCCCGAGCCGGCCGAGAAGCCCTCCCGGTCATCGGCGTCCATCAGCGAGCGCCCGTCCGTCACCAGCAGGGGCCCGGCCTGCACCAGGTCGCCGCCCGGCTCGTCGCCAAGGTCCGCGCGGGCGGCATCCGCACGCCGCCGTCAGTGGCTGAGGCTCAGCCGCTCTCGGGACCCGTCTCGCCGAGCCAGTAGTCGACGGCGCTCGAGCGGGTGGTCATCAGGTTGTCGTCGCGGTTGCCGGTCCAGATGCCGATCTTGTCGCTGTCGGGATAGACCGTCGCGGCCGGGTAGTTCACCGTCGAGAACATGAGCACGCGAACGGTCTCATCGGTCTCGTTGCGCACGGCGTGAGCGCCGTCGGGTCCCGAGGGAAAGCAGGCGGCGTCCCAGGGCTCGAGCTGCTCGGTGCCGTCCGGGTGGCGAACCGAGGGGCGTCCCTCCAGGACCAGCAGCCACTCCTCCTCACCGTACTCGTAGTGGTAGGGGGTGATGGCCTGCCCCGGAGGCAGCTCGTACACGCTCGCTCCGGTCCGGGCCGCTCCCAGCGCCGGGCCGAAGCGCAGCATGCCGACCTTGAAGCCCGGCGGGTCGGTGTCCTCGTACGTGAAGTCCGGCGAGGCGATGTTGATGCGCTGCATCGGGCGAATCTACCGCTGGGTGGCTCCGAGGATGAGCTGGGAGGTCTCGAGCGGGACGTCGAGCTGGGGACAGTGGCCGATGCCCTCCAGCTCGACCCAGTCGGCGTGGGGCAGCCACTCGTGCCGATAGCGGACCGCGGCCGGCGGCCAGGGCAGAAGCCGGTCGGCTGTGCCCCAGACGATCCGGACGGGGCACGCGATCCGCTGAGCGTCGAGGCTCCAGCGGTCGCGCAGGGCCTGATCGATCAGCGGCTGGGCCGCGCAGCCCGCCGCGCCCCGCAGCTGGTGGGCGAGGAGCTCGGCGGGGATGTGCTCGAAGTTCGTGGTGAGGTACTGCGTGGCCCGGCGCCGGCCGCGCGGGGGAGGCCATGATCGCCTCCGCATGCGGAGCGGCCTCCTTCGCCATGTCGTGCAGCGTCGCCTGGAGGGCGAGGGTTCGCTGGTGGGACTCGTCGCCCTCCGCCCAGCCACCGGCCGGGGCGAGCGCCACCACCGTGTCGGCTCGCCCGCGCACCGCGAGCTGCAGCGCGATCCAGCCACCGAGCGAGTTCCCGGCGATGTGCGCGGTCGCGAAGCCGGCCTCGTCCATGCTCCGCTCGGCGTCGTCGACCAGCAGGGCGCCGCTGAGGCGGTCCGGCTCGACCAGCGGCCCGCCGGCGTGGCCGGCCAGGGTGGGAGCCAGGACGTCGTGACGGCGCTCCAGGGCGGGCAGGATGAGCTCCCAGGTGCGCCAGGTGTCGGCGAAGCCGTGCAGGCAGACCAGCGGCGGTCCGGAGCCGCCCCGGTGTGATGCCGTGAAGGTCGCGTCCAGGTCGGTCACGACGCCATAGGATCGCGCCCCATGAAACCGAGGCTCGATCACATCGGACTGGACGTGGCGGACTACGAGGTCAGCAAGGCCTTCTACGAGAAGGCCCTGGCGCCGCTGGGCATGAAGCTGATCATGGAGCCGGTGGCCGAGGTGGGCGGCTTCGGCGACGACTTCCCCTTCTTCTGGATCGGCAGCCGGGGGCGCGGGCCCGACAGCGGCACGCACGTGGCCTTCACGGCCGAGGACCGCGAGACCGTCGACGCCTTCCACGCCGCCGCGCTTGCCGCCGGCGCAGCAGACAACGGCGGACCCGGCCGGCGCGAGATCTACCACCCCAACTACTACGGCGCCTTCGTCCTGGACCCGGACGGCAACAACGTCGAGGCCGTCTGCCACACGCCCGCATGAGAAAGCTCGTCGTCACCGAGAACATCACCCTCGACGGCGTGATCGACGCCGGCGAGGGCTGGTTCGCGCCCAGCGGGGACGAGGATGTCGACGAGTCCGACGTCAACGACGTCCTTCGAGAGCACTCCGCGGCCGCCGACGCCGTGCTCTTCGGCCGGGTGACCTTCGAGCAGATGCGCGGGTACTGGCCGCTGCAGACCGACGACGAGACGGGCGTGACGGACTACCTCAACCGCGTGTCGAAGTACGTGGTGTCCGGCACCATGACCGACCCGGAGTGGGAGGGCAGCACGGTGCTGTCCGGCGACCTCGAGAACGAGGTGAGAGAGCTCAAGGACCAGCCCGGCAAGGACATCGTCGCCACCGGGAGCATCACGCTGGTGCACGAGCTGATCGCGCTCGGGGTGGTGGACGAGTACCGCCTGTTCGTCTACCCCGTGGTGCTCGGCCGCGGGGCGAGGCTGTTCGAGGACGCGACCGGCGTCCCGCAGCTCAGGCTGGTCGACAGCCGGGCCTTCCGCTCCGGGGTGGTGCTCACGACCTACCGGACGCGATCGCCGTGAGCACCTCCACCGAGGCGTCCACCGGCGGAAGGGCCAGAATCGCCGCTGCCATCCGCTGCGCGTTCCCCCGGTAGCCGGGCTCCGTCAGGAGACGGGTTACGGCTCCCCCGAGCTCCCCCAGCGTCTCGGGAGCGGGCAGCCCGAGGACGCTGCGTCCCGGCCCCTCGCCCTCCAGGGAGATGCCGGCCCCCGCACGAGCCACGGCGGCGCCGTTGAGCCATTGGTCGCTGCTGAAGAGGGGCAGGATCACGAGCGGCACGCCGTGGGCCAGCGCTCCCAGCGTCGATCCGAAACCGCCGTGGCAGACGATCACGTCCGCCCGCCGGGCCACGTCGTCGTGGGGGACCCAGGTCTCGACGTGCACGTTCTCGGGCAGCTCGCCCAGCTCCGCGGCCTCGCGGGCGCTGTCGCCGATCGTCATGAGCACCCGCACCGGCAGCGGCGCGAGGGCCTCGATCGCCGAGCGGTACAGCTCCGGGAAAAACGGGAGATGCTCGCCGGCGGCGACCGAGCCGAAGGTCAGGTACACCAGCGGATCCTCGTTACCGGGCCACCAGTCAGCGAGCTCCGCTCGGTCCTCGGAGACGCCGAAACGGAAGCGGTGGGTGCTGCCCGGCATCGCGGCGCCGGGAGCCTCCAGCGGCTCGGGAATCGTGGTGAAGCACGGCTCGGCGGCGAGCCGGTCGCCGGCGGGGTCGGACGGCAGCCCCAGCGTCGCACGGGCCTCGTCCACCGACGGTGCCGCCAGCGCGATCGATTGCTCCTCCATCTCCGCGAGGCCGAGGCCCACGCGCACGATCGGGATCCCCTCCTGCTCCGCCACCAGGGTGGAGCCGAACTCCCAGCTCTCGCGCACGATGACGTCGGGGCGCCAGCCGCCGGCGAGCTCGCGCAGGGCGGGCAATCCGGCGCGGAGGTCGATCCCGGCGAAGAAGCGGCCGATCATCCAACCGTTGGCCGTGGCCATGTCCAGGTCCGCGAACTGCGCCATCAGCGGCATCCACTCCTCGCGGGGCGGATCGCCCACCGGTGCGAACGGGAGCCCCGCGCGCTCTACGTTGGCCCCGTGCTGGGCCTGCGCGGCCACGAGCAGTTCGTGGCCGGCTCGGAGGAAGGCGCGCCCGAACGGGACCAGCGGCCCGAGGTGGCCGCTGCTGCCGCGGGTCGTCAGCAGGATGCGCACGCGCCCAGTTCAGCACGTGGTGCCGCCGACTAACCTCGCCACCATGACGGCCCGGACCGACGAGGCAGCGTTCGCCCGGCTCGTCGAGCCACACCGGCGCGAGCTCTTCGCCCACTGCTACCGCATGCTGGGCTCGCTCCACGACTCCGAGGACGCGCTGCAGGATGCCCTTCTGCGGGCGTGGCGCGGCCTGGACGGCTTCGACGGGCGCAGCTCGCTGCGAGCCTGGCTCTACCGGATCGCCACGAACACCTCGCTCGACGTGATCGCTCGCCGCAAGAAGGCGCCGGTGCTCCCCGCCGACCACGGCCCACCGGCCGAGACCTGGGAGGACCCGCCGGAGGTCGAGTCGGTGCTCTGGCTGCAGCCGCTGCCCGATGACGACTACGAGCGGCGCGAAAGCGTCGAGCTGGCCTTCGTCGCGGCGCTACAGCACCTGCCGCCGAACCAGCGCGCCGCGCTCATCCTGCGCGACGTGCTGGGCTTCACCGCGCAGGAGGTGGCCGATGCAATGGCCACCAGCGAGGCCTCGGTCAAGAGCGCCCTGCAGCGCGCTCGCTCGGCCATGGAGGAGCGGGTGCCAGACCGCACCCAGCAGTCCACCCTGGGCGCGCTCGGCGACGCTCGCATCCGCGAAATCGTGCAGAGCTACACCGACGCCCTGGAGAGCGGTGACGTGACAGCCGTCGTCGATCTGCTGGCCGAGGAGGCCACCTGGTCGATGCCCCCGTATGCGGTGTGGTTCGCCGGCCTGGACTCCATCGCGGCGTTCCTGGAGGCCGCCCCGCTGACCAAGCGCTGGCGCCACCGGTCGGCGAGCGCCAACGGCCAGCCCGCCGTGGGCTGCTACATCTGGGATCCCGAGCGCAAGACCTTCGCGGCGGAGGTGATCGACGTGCTGACCCTCCGCGACGACGGCGCGATCGCCGCGGTGACGTCGTTCATCGACCCGCAGCTGTTCCCGCGCTTCGGCCTGCCCGAGCGGGTCGACCCTTAGCACTCGTACAGCGATTCCTTCCGGCGCCCCGGCCGGTCTCAATGTCCATGGAACGACGGAAGAGAACATGGGTTCTTGCTCTGACCTCGATCGCCTCGCTGATGGTGGCGCTCGACACCCTGGTGGTGTCAACGGCGCTGACCACGATCCGCGAGGACCTGGCCGCGTCGGTCGAGGAGCTGGAGTGGACGGTGAACTCCTACAACCTGAGCCTAGCGGTGCTCCTGCTCCCCGCCGCGGCGCTCGGCGACCGGTTCGGCCGGCGGCGGCTGTTTGCGGGCGGCCTGGCGCTGTTCTCCGCAGCGTCCGCCGCGTGCGCGCTGTCGCCGGACGTGGGCTGGCTGATCGCCGCGCGCGCCGTGCAGGGCGTGGGGGCGGCGTTCGTGCTCTCGCTGTCGCTGGCGCTGGTCAGCGCGGCCTACCCGCCCGAGCGCCGTGGATCGGCCATCGGCATCCTCGAGGGTTTCACGGGGCTGGCCGTGCTGGGCGGCCCCACGCTGGGCGGAGCAGTGGCGCAGGGCCTCTCGTGGGAATGGGTGTTCTGGCTGAACGTTCCGATCGGGTTGGTGGCGATCTGCCTGGCGCTCGCTCGCATCGAGGAGAGCACCGCGGCCCGGCGAGCCCCGCTCGACCTGCCGGGTCTGGCGCTCGTGGCGTTGGGGGCGCTGGGACTGGTGTGGGGTCTGGTGCGCGGGAACGCGGCGGGCTGGGGCAGTGCCGAGGTCGCGGGCGCCCTGGCGCTCGGCCTGGGCCTGATCGTCGCCTTCGTGGCCTGGGAGCGGCGCACCGCGGAGCCGATGCTGCCCATGCGCTTCTTCCGCCTGCGCGGGTTCGCGGCCGGCAACGCGGCCGTGTTCTGCCTGTTCGCCTCCCTGTTCGCGGGCGTGTTCTTCTTCGCCCAGTTCATGCAGGTTGGCCTGGGCTACGAGCCGCTCTCCGCCGGGCTGCACCTGCTGCCCTGGACGGCGAGCCTGTTCTTCGTGGCCCCCCTCGCGGGGATGATGGCCGACCGGGTGGGCGACCGCCCGCTGCTGGCCGGCGGCCTGGCGCTGCAGGCGGTCGGCCTCACGTGGATCGCGCTGATCGTCGAGCCCGGCATGGGCTACGGCGAGCTGGTGGTGCCGCTGGTCGTGGCCGGGCTGGGCGCCTCGGCCGCCATCCCTCCGGCCGCGAGCGCGGTGGTCCGTGCCGTGCCCGCGGACTCGGTGGGGATCGCAGCCGGCGCCAACAGCATGCTTCGCGAGCTGGGAGGCGTTTTCGGCATCGCGCTCGCGGTGGCGGTGTTCGCCGGCGCGGGCGGCTACGCGTCCGCGGCCGCGTTCACCGACGGCCTCGCCCCCGCGATGGGCGCGGCCGCCGGGCTGGCGCTGGTGGGTGCGGCCGTGGCGCTGGCTTTGCCCGGACGCCGGACGGCCACCGCCGGCTGCGCACCCGTCGTGGCCACCGATGAGGCAGGCTGACGCGATGACCGAGTCCACCACCGTCACCCCGGCCTGACGCCTACCTCGCGTCCTCTCGCGCCGCCGCCTCGATCTCGCGCTCGAGCTCCTTGGCGTCGGCGTCCAGCTGCTTTTCGATCAGCTTGTTGGCCCGCCTCAGCGCCTTCTCGAGCTGCTCCTCGATCTTCGACTCGCCCAGCACGATCACCGCGGCGGTGCCCGCCTCGAGCTCGTCGCCCAGCTCCTTGAGATCCCCGCGCGAGATCCCGCGCCGGAGGTGCCCGATCAATCCCCCGGCGCCGGCGCCGACGATCGCGCTGCCGATGATCGCGGGCGGGAACAGGATCCCCACCAGGGCTCCGACGCCGGCGCCCGTCCAGGCGCCGTGCTGGGTCGGCTTCTCGGTCTTGGTCACGTGGACCTTGCCGTCCTCTTCCTTGCGGATCACCGCCGAGTCGAAGGTCCCGATCGCTCCCGCGGCGTGCAGGTCGAACACGGCCTCGTAGTCGGCCTCGGCATCGGCGATCTCGTCGTACACGGCGGCGTAGAGAAACACGGGTCGATCGGACATCTCGGCCTCCTCGTCGGATTGATCTGTCTCGGCTGAGATCATTGCCGACCGCCGCCTCCTCGATCTCATCCCATCCGGGCGAGGTTGGGGCGACGTGGCCGGTGCAGGATCTACGTGCCATGAACGAGTCCAACCAGCGAGCTGCATGAGGCGGCGGGTCGCCGCCCTCGTGGCGCTGGTGGCGGCGGCGGCCGCGGTCGCTCTCGCCGTCGCTGTGGCGGTGAGCGAGTTCCCCCGTGGGCTGGTGCTGCTGGGCTGTGTGGTGGTCGCCGCCGCCTCGGCCTGGCACGGGATTCTGCGGCGAGGGCCTGCTCGCGCGGCGGGATTGGCCATCGCCGCGCTGGCGCTCGCCGGCGCGCTGGCTCTGCTCCTCACAGGAGGGTCGCTGCTCGCCCAGGTGCTCGTCATCGCGGGAATCCTGGTGGCCCTGGCGGCGGCGCGCGCCGCCATCAGCCTGCACGTGGTCCTGCCGGATGCGACCGCGCCGGAGCACCCCGTGCTGTTCTTCAACCCCCGCTCGGGCGGTGGAAAGGCGGAGCGCTTCTCGCTGGCCGACGAGGCCCGAGCGCGGGGGATCGAGCCGATCGAGCTGAAGCCCGGCGAGGATCTCGAGGTCCTCGTTCGCGGGGCGATCGATCGCGGCGCCGACGGGCTGGCGATGGCCGGCGGGGACGGCTCGCAGGCGATCGTCGCCGCGATGGCCGCCGAGCGCGGGCTGCCTTACGCGTGCGTCCCGGCCGGGACGCGCAATCACTTTGCACTGGACCTCGGCGTGGACCGCGACGATGTCGTCGGGGCCCTCGACGCGTTCGTGAACGGCGGCGAGCGGACCGTCGACCTGGCCGAGGTCAACGGGCGCGTGTTCGTCAACAACGTCTCGCTCGGCCTCTACGCCGAGGCCGTCCAGCGCGGGGGCTACCGGGACGCGAAGCTGCGCACCCTGCTCGACACCGTGCCCGACGTGCTGGGCCCGGACAGCGGCGACCTCGACCTGCGCTGGACCGGGCCGGGCGGGCACGCCCACCACTCGGGCGGAGCCGTGCTGGTGTCCAACAACCGCTATCGCCTGGGGCGCGCCGTCGGCTCGGGCACCCGGCCCCGGATCGACGACGGGCTGCTGGGGATCACCGTGTTCGGCGCCCCCTCGGGCGGCGGCGAGGGCGGCCACCGGCCCCAGCGGCCGTGGCGCGAGTGGTCGGCTCCGGGCTTCGAGGTCGACGCCGATCGTCCCGTCGCCGCCGGCATCGACGGCGAGGCGCTGAAACTCGATCCGCCGCTGGTGTTTCGTATCCGGCCGGGAGTCCTGCGGGTTCGGATCGCCCGCGAGCACCCCGGCGCCTCGCCCTCGGCCATGACTCCCGACAATGCCTGGGACGGCGTCGTCGAGCTGGCCCGCATCGCCGCCGGCCGCCCGCAGAAACCCCCGACGACCACAGCAAGGAGACCGAATGGACCTGATGGAGATCAGTGAGAAGCAACGAATGAGCCGCGAGGACGCCGCCGCACGGCTGCACGCCCTGGCCGACGCGCTGGCCCGGCACAACGACGTCGAGTTCGACCGCGGCGGCATCCACTTCAAGGTGCACGTGCCGGACGAGGTGGAGTTCAAGCTCGAGATCGAGATCGAGGACGACGAGAGGGAGCTCGAGATCGAGCTGAAGTGGTGAGCTGACGCCTTCGCCGCCGGACGTGAGGAGGACGTTCGGCCCTGCGGGACCCGGCTATAGGGTTGCCGCCAGATGCTGCGCATCCGTCTCCTCGGCGAGCTTTGCCTCGAGCTGGAGGGGCGAAGACTGGATGACATTACGAGTGGTCGGGCGCGGTCCCTTCTGGGCTGGCTGGCGTATCACCCGGGACTGCAGCCGCGGACGCGCGTGGCGGCCGTCTTCTGGCCGGACGTCCTGGAGAGCAGCGCCCGGGCGAGCCTGAGAACGACGCTGACGACGCTGCGCCGGGAGCTCGGGGAGGCAGCCGGCGAACACCTGGTCGCCGACCGCGAGCGCGTCGGAATGGTCGAGGGCTCGGATCTTTGGATCGATGTGCGCGAGATCGACCGTCTGATCGTCGCGGGACGGCACGCCGACGCCCTCGCGTTGTGTCGCGACGAGCTGCTGGCCGACCTCGACGACGATTGGGTCCTGGAGGCGCGGCAGGCTCATCGTGAACGCGTCGGGGAGTTGCTGGTGGCCCTCGGTGATAGCGCCGAGGCGGCGGGTGACGCAGACGCGGCGGTGAGCCATGCGCGCCGCCGCCTCGAGCTCGATCCCGTGTCGGAGGATGCCGCACGGGTGCTGATGCGCCGCCTCGCCGAGAGCGGGGACCGTGCGGCGGCCGTCGGGGCCTACGAGGCGTTCCGTCGCGTGCTGCAGCGCGAGCTGGGAATGGCGCCCTCAGGCGAGACGCGCGCGCTGGCCGAGCAACTGCGCAGCGAGCGCCGCGGCCCGGCCGGGGACGTCCCGGCGCTGCCGCTGCCGCCCGCGCTCGCGCACCCCGCGCGGCCGCCTATCGTCGGCCGAAGTGAGCCGCTCGCCGCGCTGCGGGCAGCCTGGCGGCGGGCGAGAGCCGGGTCGGCGACGGTGGTGACCGTCAACGGTGAGGCCGGCAGCGGCAAGACCCGCGTGCTCATCGAGCTGGCGGACGAGGCTCGCACCGGGAGCGCCACGGTACTTGCCGGTCGCTGCACCGAGGACGGCGTAGTGGCGTTCGCACCGTTCACCGAGGCGCTGCGGCCCTATGTCGCCGGCCCCGGCGCAGCACTTCCGGAGTGGGTGGTCGGCGAGCTCTCTCGCCTGCTACCCGAGCTGGAGCTCGAGGCCGGCCCGCCCGAGGGCGAGCCACAGGACGCTCGCCATCGGCTGTTCGAGGCGGTCGCCGCGGCGATCGGGCATGCCGCCGGCCGCGCGCCCGTTCTGCTGATCCTCGAGGACCTGCACTGGGTTGACCGCGCGACTGTGACGATGCTCGCGCACCTGATCCGGACGCTGCCCTGGGCTCCGGTGCTGGTGGTCGGCTCGCTACGCGACGAAGGCGCCGGCGGCGATCCCGAGCTGCGCGCGCTGCTCGGCGAGCTGCGGCGCGAGCGGCGCCTGGAGCGAGTGACGCTTGCCGGCCTGTCCGAGGAGGAGACGGGCGTCCTGGCCGGCGCATGGCTCGATGCACCGGCGTCGCCCGGGCTCGCGGCGGAGCTCCACCGGCGCACCGGTGGCAACCCCTTCTTCGTCGAGGAGCTCGTGCGCGACCTGGTCGAGTCCCACGCCGATCACTCGGTCGACGCGCTCGCCGACGCCGAGGTGCCGGAGGGAGTGCGGTCGCTGATCGATCGCCGGCTCGCGCGCCTCCCGGAGCGCGCCGGGCAAGCGGTCCGCGTCGCGGCCGTCGCCGGTGAGGACTTCGCGCTTACGGACGTCGCCGCTGCATGCGAGGAGCCCGACGACGCCGTGGCCGAAGCCCTCGACGCGGCGGTCGCCGCCGGGCTGGTGGACGAGGGGGCGTCCGCCGGTCGCTATCGCTTCGCTCACGCCCTCGTGCGCCAGGCTGTGCTGGCGGGCATCAGCGGGACGCGCCGCGCCCTGCTGCACCGGCGGCTGGCCGAGGTGCTCGAGGCGCTCCACGGCGAGGGCAGGTTGCAGGAGGTGGGGCGTCACCTCCTCGACGCTCGCCCGCTCGTCGACTCGGCCGAGGCCGCGCGTTTCGCGCTGCGCGCGGCCGAGCAGGCGACGCGGACGCTTGCCTACGAGGACGCCGCCGAACTGCTCGCGCGAGCGGCGGACGGCGACCTCGACGAGCGTGAGCCGCTGCGCGCCGAGGTGCTGCTGGCGCTGGCCAACGCCTACCAGCGCATCGGCGACGCGCCGGCGGCCCGGACCTGCCTCGAGGAAGCCGCGAGGCTGGCACGCGCACTCGGGAACGGGGAGCTGCTGGCACGGGCAGCACTGGGGGCCGCGGGCCTGACCGTCACGGTGGGTCCCGTGCGCGAAGAGGTGCGGGCGCTCCTCTCCGAAGCTCTCGACGCAATCGCGGAAGACTCCGAACTGCGCTCGCGGCTGCTCGCGCGGCTGGCGATCGAGGTCTACTACGAGCCGCCGGCCACCCTCCGCGAGCGGTTGAGCGGCGACGCCCTGGATGCCGCCCGCCCCACAGGCGGCCGGGCACTGCTGGAGGCGCTCGGCGCCCGTCACGTCGCGTTGTGGAGCCCAGGCCACACCGAGGAGCGCCTTGGCATCGCGGACGAGCTCATCGCCGCGGCACGGGCGGCGGGGGACAGGGAGGCCGAGTTGCAGGGCGTCAACTGGCGCGTCGCCGACCTGTTCGAGCTCGGCGAACTCGATGGCGTGCTCGCCACGGTCGCCGATCACGCTCGCCTGGCCGCCGCCCTGCGCCTGCCCGCCTACGACTGGTACGTCCCGATGTGGCGGGCCACGCTCGCAGTGCTCGCGAATCGGCTCGACGAGGCGCTGCAACTCTCTGAGGAGGGGGCACGCATCGGGCGTCGCGCGCATGACGACAATGCCGAGCTGCTCTTCGAGGTTCAGCGCAACTTCATCGACGGCGCCGCCGGATGGATGAGCGACGAGGCTTACGACCGGATCCGCCGGCGCGCCGAGCGCTCACCGGCCGGGGGAGCCTGGCGCGCGTTTCTGCTGGCGAGGACACTGCTTCGCGGTGATGAGGATGGCGTGGCACGCGCTCTCGAAGCGGAGGTGACCGCACTCACCTCGGCGCCGCTGGACGTCAACTGGCTGTACACGGCGACGGTGCTCGGGGTGCTCAGCTCGCGCCTCGGGGACGCGGAGGCGGCCGCCGAGCTCTATCCACGGCTCCTGCCCTACCGCCATCGCGTCGTGACGGTCGGCCGCGGGTGCGCGTGCGGTGGGTCCGCGTCGCTCGCACTCGGGCTGGTCGCGGCAACGCTGGAGGACGTGCCCGCTGCGGTCGCGCACTTGGAGGAGGCCCTGCGGCGCAACGAGTCGCTGGGCGCCGTGGCCTATTCGGCCGCGGCGCGACATGCCCTCGCGAACCTGCGCCAAGAGGCCTGCTCCGACGCTCTTCTCTGGCTTCTTTGACGCACCCTCACGCACGACTCACGCTGTCGTAACGCTGGCCTTGCGGGCGGCCGGGATGGTGGAACGCACCCCCGGACCGAAGGAGCGACCATGGCCGTGCAGTCACTCTCCGTTGCCCCACCCGACAGCTTCATCGAGCTGCGAGCCCGACTTGTCGGCGAGCTGATCACCCCCGAGCACCAGGAGTACGAGTCCACCCGCGCCGTGTGGAACGGCATGATCGACAAGCGCCCGGCGGCGATCGCGCGTTGCGCCGATGCGGACGACGTCGCCCTCGCCGTCCGCTTTGCCGCAGAGCACGGGGTGCCGATCGCGGTCCGCGGCGGCGGCCACAACGTTGCGGGCACCGCTGTGGTCAACGCCGGGCTGGTGATCGACCTGTCGTCCATGCGCGGCGTGCTCATCGACAGCGCCGCCCGCACAGTGCACGTGCAGGGCGGCGCCACGTGGGCGGACGTGGACAACGTGACCGCGCCGCTCGGACTCGCCACTCCCGGCGGGGTCGTGTCGGAGACCGGCGTGGCCGGGCTGGCGCTCAGCGGCGGGGTCTCCCACCAACGACGCCGGGACGGGATGACCGTCGACAACCTCGTCTCCGCCGAGGTCGTCCTCGCCGACGGCCATCGCGTGCGCGCGAACGCCGACGAGCATTCCGATCTGTATTGGGCTCTGCGCGGCGGCGGCGGCAACTTCGGCGTGGTCACCTCCTTCGAGCTGCGCCTGCACGAGCTCGGCCCGGAGGTGTTCGGCCTGAATGTCGCCTACCCACTCGCGGACGCCGCGCGTGTGCTCGCGGGCTGGCGCAACGCCGTCGCCGGCGCACCGGACGAGCTGTCGACCGCCGGGCTGATCTGGTCGCTCCCCGACATCGAGGAGCTGCCCGAGGAGCTGCGGGGAGTGCCATACGTCGGCGTGGCCGGCATGTGGGCGGGCGACCCGGCCGAGGGCGAGCGGGCCACGCGGGCCCTGCGCGAGCTGGCGACCCCGCTGCTGGACATGAGCGCGCCCACCGGGTACCTCGACCTGCAGCGCTCGCTCGATCCGTTCTTCCCGGCCGGGCGGAGATACCACTGGAAGGCGCTCTACCTCGACGGTCTGGCGGACGCCGCGATCGACACCACTGTCGAGTGGTCGAATCGCCGGCCCTCGAAGGACACGCTTGTGATCATCCGCCACGGGGGCGGGGCGATCTCGCGCGTGGGCGCCGAGGAGACGGCGTTCGGTGACCGCGACTCGGAATGGATGCTCAGCATCGACTCGACCTGGCACGACCCGGCCGACGACGCCGTGAACGTCGCGTACACGCGCGCGTTCTGGGACGCGGCGGTCCCGTTCTCGCAGGGCAAGACCTACTTCAACTTTCCGGGTCTGCTCGAAGAGGGCGACGCCGCCGTGCGCTCGAGCTACGGCGCAAACCACGCACGCCTGGCGCAGATCAAGGCCACCTACGACCCGCGGAACATCTTCCGCCTCAACCAGAACATCCGGCCGGCCGCGTAGCGCAAGGCGGGCCAAGCAGCAGCGGGGGGCGGCCGGCGGGCCGCCCCCCGCGTGTTATCGATGCACTCCCCCGCTAATTCAGAGCCAGGCGGAGCATCGCCGTCAGCGGCGAGCGAGCCGGCGTCCGCTCTCGGTCGCAGGCGGCGGGTAGTCGAGCCCGTAGTGGGCGAACAGGCTGGCCTCGTCTTCTTGTGACAGCTCGCCGTCGGTGTCGATGTTGGGGGCGTCCTTGACGTCCTTCTTCGAGACGGTCACCTGCAGCTGGTCGGGACTAGCGGTCGCGTCTCGCAGGGGGACGAAGGTCAGGTGGCGCCCGATCAGCCCTTCCTTGATGGTGCCGAACAGCTGCTTGTGGTGTCGGTGTCGGTGTCGACGTAGACGTCCTCGAGCTTCGCGAGCTTCTCCCCGTCGCGGTCGACGAGCGGCTTGCCCCGCCACTCGGACAAGTTCTCTTTGTTGGCCATCTACGTTCCTCCGGTTTCTAGAGCAGGACCACGGCGGCCACGATACCCACGGCCAGTGCCGCGCAGGCCGCCGCGGCCGCGGCGAGGATCTTCTGCTGGCGGCTCGCCCGCCCGGCCACGTCGGCGGCTGCCTGGCCACCTTCGAGTCCCTTGTCGAGCACTCGCTGAGCCCATGCGAACTCGAGCGAGAGCATCAGCAGTCCGATTGGGATGACGATCACCGCCGGT
Source organism: uncultured Thermoleophilaceae bacterium (assembly GCA_963850205.1). Lineage (GTDB taxonomy): Bacteria > Actinomycetota > Thermoleophilia > Solirubrobacterales > Thermoleophilaceae > JACVRW01. Next base: position 126,293 of record CAWKKJ010000024.1, read on the forward strand.
CCGGGGAAGACGACCATCGCCAGGCCGGCAACGACCACGATCGCGGCGGCGGACACCCATGCCACGCGGAATATCTTCCCGCGGTCCTGATAGCGCTCGCGTTCGCGCTCGACGCGGTTGCTGAGCCTATCTATTCGTCCTTCAGGCACGACGGAGCCTCGGTCCCGCTACGCCTTCGCGCGCCTGCGAGCGCCCTTGCGCGCCGACGCGCTGCGCTTCTTCGCCTTAGCATCGCGCGTCCTGGCCGCTTTGCGTGCCGACGCCCGTCGGTCGCCACGGCCTACGTGCTCGCGCAACTCGGACACGCTCGCCTCGAGCCGGTCGACGGCCCGGCGCATCGACTTGGGCGCCCGCTTACCGCGACTCACATGCGCCGGTAGCTCGGCCAGCTGGCGAGCCATCTTCTTGCGCACCCCGCTGTCGCGCATCCTGCCGTACAGCTTCTTGTCGAGCTTGGCCTTGGCCATGTGTCTCCTCTGGTGAGGTCTAGTTCGCTTTCTTCTCGAGCTTGGAGGTGTCGCGTGGCTCGAGGAAGGGCTCGTCGAGTGGGGCCGGCTCTCCGGCCTCGCGTTGCTTGCTTCGCTGCAGCTCGGAGTTGAACTCGGCTCCGAGGAGGATCGCGAGGTTCGTGATCCACAGCCAGATGAGTAGGACGACGATGCTGCCGAGCGCGCCGTAGGTCTTGTTGTAGGACGCGAACGTCGCGACGTAGAGAGCGAACAGCAGCGACGCGACGATGAAGATGAACAGGGCCAGGAGGCCGCCGGGGCTGATGAACTTGAAGCCCGGCTGCTTGACGTTGGGCGCCGACCAGTAGAGGAAGGCGATCATGAACGAGACCAGCAGCAGGATCAGCGGGATCTTCGCGATGTCCCACACGGTGGCGGCGGTGTCGCTGAGTCCGATGAGCTCGCCGGCCTCCTTCGCCAGCGGACCGGAGACTGTGACGGCGACCGCGATCACCACGAGCATGAGGATGAGCGCCAGCGCGATGCTTGGCGATCAGCTTCCAGACCTGCTTGAAGATCTGCCCGCCGATCAAGCCGCCGATCACGCTGTTCGATTGCGTCATGGCTTGACTCGCCCTCTCTCCAAGGTCAGATGGCCCTGGCTGCCGCCTCGGTCGCTGTGTGGATCCCCGCCACCGGGCAGACCGACCGTGCGACCGGCGCGGTCGAAGAAGATGTCCGCCGGGGAGCACCCCTGTCGCGCCGCCTCGGCCTCGAGTTCCCGCCAAGGCAGGGTCGCCCGCCGGATCCGGCGATCCTCTCGAAGCTCGCGCGCTATTGCCTTGACCATTCTCAGCACAGCGTCAACTCTCCTTCGAAAGGGCGGCTATCAGCTCCGGCGGGTGGACGCCGAACTTGGTGAGCAGCCCCGCCTCGCGGTCGGTATCGACCGCCGCCGGCAGCTCCCGTTCGGCCTTGTTGGCCTCGTCGTCGTCCCCGCGGTTTCGCAGCAGCTCGAGCACCCGCTCCCTGGCGATCTGCATGGCGTCAGGCCTGTCCCGATGGCTCCGGAGCACCGGTGATGGCGTCGCGCGCGCGCGCGATCGGGCCACGGGAGTTCGGGTCGGGCAGATGCTCATCCGCGTAGCTCACCTGGTCCTTGAGCTCTGCGACGTGGCCCTTGGTGACGGCAAGATCGCGGGCCAGTTCCGGAACGTCGACCTGTAGCGCTGCCACTCTGCGGTCGAGCCTCTTCAGATCGTCCAACACCCGCGCGAGCGCAGCGTTCAGCTCGGCGCTCAGGTCGCGCACCTCGACGCCCAGGTCGTCGAGCTGCCCGAGGAGCGCTCGCTCGAATCTGGGCACGCTGCGGGCGGCGGTTCCGATGGTCTCCAGCTCCCTCACCAGCCGGCGCGGGAGCATCAGTGGAGTGAGCAGAACGTCCAGGATCCGGGTTTGATCGTCGTCGGGCATGGGTCTCCTAACGCGTTCCGTGGTCGTCGAGGGCCGAGCCCTCCCCCTCGTCCCGGCCCGAGGTCTCGCTCGGTCCCTTGGCGCCCGGTGCTCCGTCTGAGCCGTCGTTTGGGTGGTGGTCGATTCCGCTTCCGACGCGCGTGAACATGCCGTAGATCAGGCCGCCCAACAGGACAACAATCACCGCCAGGAAGATCGAGCTTCCGCCTGCGAGCGCGACCAGCGTCATGCGCCCGCCCGTCCGCGCACCGGGCCGCTGTCCGGGGGACTCTCAGCGTCGATCCGCTCCCTGCGGAGCTCGTCGGTGACGGTCCGCTCCTCGACGATCATCTCCTTGCCCATGCGCACCCGCTCAGTGGCCACGACCCGCTTCGCGATCACGAGCTCCTCCTTATGAAGGACCACCTCGTACGTCTCGTCCGCCGACGTCGGCGCCGGCGAGGCGGAGTGCGCCTCGGCGTCGGTGATCGGCTCGCGCTCAAGCCGCACCTCCTCATGCCGGACGGGCACGGTCCTGGTCACCATCTCGGTCACCACGTACTTGCGCAGACGCACCCTTGCGCGCGGGCGCGCCACGGTCCTTATATGGAGCTCCTCCTCCGAGCGGGTCATGGCGCCGTCGCCGGGCGGAGCGTCAGGGGACGGCTCGGGCGGCCGGACCGCTGACAGCGGAGCCGCCCGGTTCTCAATGCCGTAATGGCGAAGCAGCCCGGCCTCGTCCTCCGGCGACAGCGCGGCGTCCCCGTTCACCTCCGGGGCGCCCTTGACCTGTGTGTTGGAGACCTGCACTTGGACGTCCTCGCCCGTCGGCCTCGCAGAACCGACGGGAACGAAGGTCGACTGTCTCCCGAACAACCCCCGGTGTACACGGGCCCACTCGGGCTCGTCGGTCTCGAGGCTGAGGTAGACCTGGTCGATCGTCCCGATCTTCTCGCCGCGCGCATCGAGGATCGTGCGCCCGCGCCAGTCGTAGGCCTTCGTCATCTCAGGCATCAGAGACCGACCCGATCCACGTTCCGGTGTCGTGGTCTGGTCGGGGCGGCGGTCGTCAGCGCTCCACGTCGCCGAACTTCCCCTCGCGGTCGTCGTCGGGGAGCTGCTCCTGGCCGTCGCTGAAATCCCCTTCGTGCTCGCTCCGGGGTGACCCCTCCTGCCCGTCGCTGAACTTCCCCTCGCGGTCGTCGTCGGGGAGCTGCTCCTGGCCTTCCTCGAAGCCAGGCTCTTCCTGCTGTTCGGATTGGTCTGGACGATCACGTGTCTCGCTCATCGGGTCTCCTTCAGTGGCTAGAGGCCGGGGATCTTGCCGCCGCCGAACTTGCCCAGCAGCTCGGAGGGGTCGACGCCGAACTTCGACAGCAGTCCCGAGTCGCGCTCGGTGTCGACGTTGTCTGGAAGCTCCTGGTCGGCCTGGTCGGCCTTGTCGTTGTCGCCTCGGTCGCGAATCAGCTCGAGGACCTTGTCCTTGGGGACTTCCATCGGGCGCTCCTGTTCGTGTGTTGAGGCGGTGGGGCGTCGGTTAAGGCGCCCCACCGCCTCGGGGGGACTACTCGCGGCCAGCTCTGTCCGTGCTCTCGGGGCCCGCGCCTTCGGCGTCGATGTGCTCCTTGCGGACCTCCTCGGACACGGTCCGCTCGTCTGTAACGGTCTCCTTGCCCATCCGCACCCGCTCCTTGGGCACCGTCCGCTTCTCGGTGACGATCTCCTCCTCGTGGAGCGTGATCTCGTGCTCCTCCTCGGAGATCTCCGGGCCGTCCTTGGCGTCGCCCCGGTTGGCGTCGGTGATCGGCTCACGCTCGAGGGTGACCTGCTCGCGCTTGACCGGCACCGTCTGCTCGACCTGCTCGGTGGTCACGTACTTGCGCAGGCGCGCCCGGCCGCTCTCGCGGCTGGCGGTGCCCACGTGCAGTTCCTCCTCCGAGCGCGTCATGGCGTCGTCGGTCGTGGGGCCGCTGGTGTCGCGGCCCACCGTGTCGCGGTCGGTCTCCTGGCGGCCCTGGGGCAGCCCGGAGTCGGAATGCGCCTCCGAGTAGTCGAGCCCGTAGTGGCTGTAGAGGCTGGCCTCCTCGTCCTGGGAAAGCTCGCTGTCCGCCTCGGTGTTCGGGGCGTCCTTGACCTGCTGCTGGCTGTAGGGAAGCCGCACGTCGCCGTTGGCCTCGCTGGCCTCGGCGATCGGGACGAAGCTCAAGCTCGAGCCGAACATCCCGGTCTTGACGGCCAGCCACTCGGGCTTGCCGGTCTCGACGTCCATGTAGATCTCGTCGATCGATCCGATCTTGCCGCCGTCGCTATCGACGGCGTTGCGGCCGCGCCACTCGGCTACGGCTGACTCTGTGTGGGTCATCTCTCTTGCCTTCCTGTTGACTGCCTGCTTATGGAGACTGCTGGTGCTGCTTCCTATGCGTCGGCGCGGCGGGCTCCCGTTGCCGGCCCGGTGTCGCCGCTGTTTCCGCTGCTGTGGCCGACCTCGGCCTGCGCCTTGTCCTTGCCGCGCTCCGCCTGCTCCTGGCCGCGCTCCCTGCCCTTCTGGATGTCGGCCTTGACCTGGCCCCGCTGTTCCTGGCCCTTGCGGTAAGCCGTGCCCAGCATGTCGGCGGCCACCTGGCGTCCACCGAGGCCGAACGCGAGCGCCGAGGCGAGCGCGACCGTGAACAGCAGCGCCGTGTAGGTGATCGTCACGATCTCGGGGGCGATCTTGAGCTGGTTGAGGATCATGAAGACCGCGATCAGCATCACCAGCGCGGGAATGGCGGTGGCCACGACCTTGCCCGTCGGGGTGTCGCCCATGAGCTTGGCCACAGCGCCCGCGACCGCGCCGGCGATCGCCGCCGCGACCACGAAGATGATGATTGCCGCGATCACGTTGGGCAGGTAGGCCAACACCTGGTTCATGAACGCCGTGACCGCGGGGATCTTCAGGGCGCCGATCGCCGCCGTCAGCACGAACAGGAAGATCAGGAAGAAGATCACCTTCCCGATCCCCGCTGAAGGAGACGCGCCGGGCAACACCCGGTCGACGTACTGCTTGGCGTCTGACTCGTTCAGAGCCTTGTCCAGACCGGCCTTCTCGGCCACCTTCTGAACGACCTTCGCGACGACCTTGGCGATGATGTAACCCACCACCAGGATGACCAGGAAGGCCAGCAGATTCGGCAAGAAGCCGAAAAAGCTGTCCAACGCGGTCTGGACTGAATCCGAGACCTCGATAGCTGCTACTGACATTGCTGCTTCCTCCCTACAGATTGGGTTTGCTGTGCTCACGCGACAGCTCGTCGATCACGTGGGCGACAGGGGCGTAGAAGCCGCGGATGACTGCGGCGAGCAAGACCAAGACCAAAGCCGGCGTCACGATCTCCGCTCCCGGCAAAGCCGAGGCGATGTGAGCCATAGGAACGCTGCCCTAAGAGGGGTATACCAGGTTGTCTACCTCGGCAAACCGTCACCTACGCAAGTGGCGCGAGAAGCCAAATCTTTCCCCCACCCCGTCGCCGGTATGTGGCATTCTTGCCGAGGTGGCGGAGCAGAAGGAACGCTCCAAGGGGGACAGCTACTCGCCGTCGTTTCGACGGAGATGCTTAGGATCTTCCGCGACTTTCGCGGCAAGGGACCGGAACGTTGCAAGAGCTACTGGGCGGGCAGCGCTCCGGGCCTTGCCCATATAGTCGCGGAAGAGGGTCACCATCGCCCCCGAGATGGCGACGAGCAGCTGTCCGCCCTTGAGCGGCTCGTTCTGATCCTCCGTCATCCTTGTAGTGCCGTGCTGTGCACTTGAACCTCCTTCGCCGCCGCCGGAACGGCGTCGCGGCCGTCCGACCCTCTTGGTTCTCTGGGCATCTCCCAGGGCAATGTCCTCCGATCCGCATCAGGGTCTAGGACAGCGAGCGGCCCGCGTCAGTTACGCGGTCCGGGTAACCGAGCGGCTGTTCAAGAGCGATGGCGAGGGCCAGAATCGAACTGGAGCCGAGCACGGAGTGCGAGGCGTGGGAGCCAGTCTGGGCCGAGCCAGGGATGGCGAGGGCCAGAATCGAACTGGCGACACCACGATTTTCAGTCGTGTGCTCTACCAACTGAGCTACCTCGCCGAAGCAGCCCGGCGATGGTAGCGAGCAGAGGACCGGGTTTTCACAGGGTACCCCTAGGGGGTATTGATACGCTTCGTGCATGGAAGCCGCGACCACCCCTCACGACCACGGCCACGAGCTGCCCACCTCGGGGCGCGCGCTCGACCAGATGGCCGCCAGCGCCACGCTGCATTGCCTCACCGGCTGCGCCCTGGGCGAGGTGGCAGGGATCGTGATCGGCACGGCGCTGGGCTGGTCTGACCTGGCCACCATCGCCCTGGCCATCGGCCTCGCCTTTCTCTTCGGCTACACGCTGACCAGCTGGCCGCTGTTGAGAGCGGGCCTGGCCTTCGGGGCCGTGGTGCCGATCGCCCTGGCGTCGGACACGCTGTCGATCGCCATCATGGAGCTGGTCGACAACGCGCTCATCCTGCTGATCCCGGGAGCGATGGAGGCGGGGCTGGGGGACCTGTTGTTCTGGGCCAGCCTGGCGGTGGCGCTGGTCATAGCCGGGTTCGCCGCCTACCCGCTCAACCGTTGGCTGCTGGCCCGGGGCAAGGGCCACGCCGCCGTGCACGAGACGGGCATCCACGGCGGTCCGCCGATCCCGCTGGTGGCGGCGGTGGCCGCCGTCGCCGGTGTGTTCGGCGTCGTTGTGCTGGCGCTCGAATTCGCGTAGCCGTCCGCCCGGCTCAACGGGCCAGCAGCGCGACCATCGCCGACTGCACCGGCGGGGGCGGAAAGGCCATCACGACCTCGTCCCGGTTGCGCTTGAGAAATTTCGCCGCCCAGCGGGCGCCGCGCAGGCTCTTCGGGATCCCGCCGCGCATGAACAGGCCCTCACGGGCCGCGGCCGCGCTCTCCTCGAGAAAGGCCTGCAGGCCCAGCGCCGGCAGCACGTGGCAGCGCAGGTGCGCCTCGGTGTCGCTCACGCTCTCGATGCCGTGCTTGGTGTGTGGCTTGACGATCATCGCGCCGTCGGCGGGGCCGATCACGCGCTTGTGGTCCCCGAGCTGGAAGCGCACCTCGCCCTCCACCACCGACCAGTGCTCCTCCTGCTTGGGGTGGTAGTGGGCCGGCAGCCCGCCCCCGGGCTCGAGCCAGGTGTCGACCCAGAGGTTCTCGCCGTCCGGCTCGAAGCTGTAACGGGCGCGGTGGACCGGGTCGTGAATCGGGTCGGCCATGGATGCCTCCTCAAGCAAGGCTTTTGTTACCGACTGGTAACTTAGCACGGGTGATCACGACGAGGCTGAGCGCTCCTCGCCGCCGGCAGGTCATCGTCCAGGCCGCCGGGAGGCAGTTCGCCCTCCACGGGTACGCGGGCACGCGACTTGACGACGTGGCGGCGGCGGCGCACGTGACCAAGCCGATCGTCTACCGCCACTTCGACTCGAAGAAGGCCCTCTATCTCGCGCTGCTGCACAAGCACGAGGACGATCTCACGAGCTTCTTCACCGGCCCGGACGGCGATCCCGCGCCCGTGCCCGTCATCCTCGACGGCTGGCTCGATTACGTGCGCCAGAACGCGCACGCCTGGCTGATGCTGTTCCGCGACAGCTCCGGCGACGACGAGATCCGAGCCGTCCGCCTCCGCGTGAGCCTGCGCGCCCGCCAGGTCATCGCCGCCTACCTCGTCGAACAGGGCGTGCCCGGCGAGCAGGTGGAGCCCCGCGCGGAGATGCTCCGCAGCGGGCTCGCCGGGCTGGCCCTGTGGTGGATCGACCACCCGGACGTGCCCAAGCCGGTCGTGGCCGAGGTGGCCGCCGCCGTAAGCCAGGCGGCCCTCTCCGGCCGGACTTCAGGTTCCTAGGCCAGGCCCTCGGCCTGGTACTCGCGCAGGAAGCCCTCGAACAAGCGGCGGTGTCCCTCCTCGTCGCGGAGGATGGCGATCACCATGTCCTGGGTCACCGGGTCCTTGCCCTCGCAGTACTCGATGACGCGGTTGTAGTGCTCGATGGCCCCGGACTCGGCCTCGATGACGCCCTTGATGACGTGCACGATGTCGGTCTGGTGCTCAGGGGGCTGGAGGAAGGACTGCTCCGCGTTGAAGTCGAGCGAGCCGGGCACGACGCCGTAGAGCTCCTTGATGCGGTTGCCGAACTGGCGCGCGTGGGCGAGCTCCTCGGTGATGTCCTCCTCGAGCGACTCGATGATCTCCTGCGCGCGGACGCCGTCGGGGTTGGTCGAGTTGGCGATGTAGCTCATCACCGTCTCGATCTCCATCCAGTAGGCCTTCGTGAGCATCTGGACCAGCTGCTCGCGCTCCTCGCTCAGCTCCTCGCTCAGGATGCCCTGCCGGGGGGTTGTACCTGTGTGTGTTGCCATATCGAACTAGTACCTCCGATCCTGGGTAGCCAAACTGGGTACGGATGAGTGCAGAGTCACGACTTGAGGGCTTCGAGCGGCCCCCGCAATCGCTGTGGAACCGGATCCTCGCGGAGCCCGACCGCGCGCCGGAGTACATCGCGCTGGCGGCCGCCGAGCGCTTCGGGCCCGAGGCCGACGAGTGGGTGCAGCTCGCGGGGCCGGGCCGGAGCCCGGAGAAGCTCGCACGGATCGCCTACCGGAAGCATGTGCGCCTGGCCCGGATAGAGGGGGGCGTGCTGGGGCTCGGCGGCGCCTTCACCGCCGCGCCGGACATCGTGGCCCTGATCTGGATCCAGAGCCGCATGATCTTCTACGTCGCGGCCGCCTACGGCTACGACCCCCACCATCCGATGCGGCCGGCCGAGCTGCTGGTCCTACAGGGGGTCTACCCCACCGCCGAGGAGGCACGGCGTGCGCTCGACGGCACGGGCAAGCGGCTGGCGCAGGCCGTCGCCGAGCGCGCGTTCGCCGGGCGCAGCATGGACAAGCTCCACCGCCGGCTGTTCAAGTACCTGGTCAAGCGGGTGGCCCGCCGTTACGCCGGCCAGCTGATCCCGCTGGTCGGCGGCCCGCTGGGAGCGATCCAGAACGCCGGCGCCACCAAGGACCTGGGCCGGCAGGCGCTCGCCTTCTACGGCGGCAACCATCAGGCCCGCCCGTAGACCGGCACGAGCGCCCCGCTGGTGGGCTTCGACTCGTCCGAGACCAGGAACCGGACCACCTTGGCGATCTCGGCGGGCTGGACCCAGTCCGACCAGTCGGCGTCGGGCATCGACTCACGGTTGGCCGGCGTGTCGATCACGCTGGGCAGGATCGCGTTGCAGCGCACGCCCTCGCTGCGGTACTCGGCGTCCAGTGCCTGGATGAAGGCGAGCAGCGCCGCCTTGCCGGTGATGTAGCCGGCCGCCCCGCCGAACGGCCTCAACGCCGCCTTGGCCCCCACGCCCACGAAGGCGCCGCCGCCCCGCTCGGCCAGGCGGGGCATCGACGCGCGCGCGAGGTTGAAGGCGGGGATGAGGTTGAGGCGCAGGAGGCGCTGGAAGTCCTCGGGCTCGGTCTCGTGGACCTTGGGGCCCGACCCGAAGCCGCCGACCAGGTTGACCACCGCCTGAAGGTCATCCACGCCGCTCGACCGCCGAGGCGGCCGCGTCCGCGTCGAGCAGGTCGGCCTCCACCAGGTCAACCTCGAGCGAGGCGAGCCGCTCCCGCTCACGCTCCACGACCCAGGTGGCGGCGCAGGTCCAGCCGGAGTCCAGCAGCTCGCGCACCACGGCCTCCCCCAGGGCCCCGGTTCCGCCGGCCACGAGCACCGTCATGTCAGATCCATGACGTGGGGGGAGACTCCATCTCCATGCAGGCTATCCCGTCCGAGAACGGCTCTACCTTGGCAGCCTCGATGGAGCAGACCTCCCTCACCCCGGCGAAGTGCTTCGTCCGCGATCTGGTCGCCGGCCAGGAGGTCGATGACGTGTTTCTCGTGCGCGATCACAGCCTCCGGCAGCGGCGCAGCGGCGAGCCCTTCGTGAAGCTCCGGCTCGGCGACGTGACGGGTGCGGTCGAGGGCGTGGTGTGGGATTCGGTGGACCAGCTCGCCCCCCTGTGCGCCGCCGGGACGGTGGTGCGGGTGTCCGGCCGCTACACGGTCGACGAGCGCTACGGCGGGGCGATCACGGTGCGCGTTCTGCGGGCGGCCGTCGACGGCGAGTACCTGCTCGCCGACCTGCTCGAGGGACCGCCGGTGCCCTACGAGCAGCTGGCCGCGGACCTCGAGGCGCTGGTGGAGACCGTGCAGCGTCCGCACCTGCGCGAGCTGCTGCGTCGCCTGATCGATCGGTCCACCGATGCGGGCCGGGCCTGGCACGAGGCGCCGGCGGCCAAGTACTACCACCAGGCCTACCGCCACGGCCTGCTCGAGCACTGTCTGTCCGTGGCTCAGGGCGTGAGCGCCCTGGCCGCCACCTTCCCCGGCATCGACCGCGACGTGGCCGTCACCGGCGCCCTGCTCCACGACATCGGCAAGGTGAAGGCCTACGCCGCGCGGGGCGGCGCGATCGAGCTCACCGACGCCGGCAAGCTGCTGGGCGAGATTCCGCTCGGCTACTACGCGGTGCGCCGCGAGATCGAGCGCATCGAGGGCTTTCCCGCCGGCGACGCCAAGGCCCTTCTGCACATCATCCTCAGCCACCACGGCAAGCTCGAGCACGGCAGCCCGGTGGTCCCCTGCACGCGCGAGGCAACGCTGGTGCACTTCATCGACAACCTGGGCGGCAACCTGGGGAGCTTCGACCGCATCGAGAAGTCCCTGGCCGAGGGCGCCATCTGGTCGGACTTCGACCGCGGGATCGCGGCGTCGGCCTACTTCGGGCGGCGCGAACAGCGCACGCAGACGCCCCGCGAAGCGGCCTGATCAGATCTCGCCGAGCTTCGTCGTGAAGTCGGTGATCAGCCCGTCCAGCACCCCGACCACCACGCCCTCGCCCATCGACGCCGCCTTGCCCGTGATCTGGGCGCTGGTGTGGATGGTCCCGCCTCCGTCGTTGCACTGAAAGGTCACGTCGGCGTTGGCGTAGCCCTGCCCGCCGGCCTCCCGCGCCTTGACCCGCAGCACGGCGCGGTGGGCGTCGGCGTCCTGCTCGACCACCTCCACGGTGCCGACCATTTTCATCGACATCGCCCCCATCTTCATGAGGATCTCGGCCTTGACGGAGTCCGATCCCATGGTCTCCAGCACGCTGCCGCCCTCGACCGCGGGCACGACCCGCTCGAGGTCGGTGATCGACGCGAAGCAGTCGTCGATCGACTTCGTGGTCGAGAACGAGTGGTCAAGCGCGACGGCCATGGGTTCCTCCGGTCTCGGGGGATGCGTTTAAGCTCGCGACGTGGCTCTGGAGGCAGGCACGCACCGGCTCGGACCCGACAACGCCCGCCTGTCGGTCCATACGCGGCGCAGCGGCGCCGCGGCCAAGGCCGGGCACGACCTCGTCATCCACGTCACCTCCTGGGAGGGGACGCTGGAGGTCGGCGACGATGGCGCCGCCGCCGGCCTCGCGCTCGACGCCGACGCCGAATCGCTTCGCGTGCACCAGGGCACGGGCGGAATACAGGCGCTCACCGACGACGACAAGGACGGCATCCGCCAGACCATCGACGACGAGGTGCTCAAGCGGCACGACATCAGCTTCCGCTCGACGGCCGTGCGGCATGCCGATGACGGGAGCCGGATGAGCGTCACCGGCGATCTGACGCTGATGGGCGCAACCCGGCCGATCGAGTTCGACCTGGCGGTCGACGGCGACGGAAAGCTCAGCGCCACCGCCGTGGTCACCCAGAGCCTCTGGGGCATCAAGCCCTACAGCGCCCTGTTCGGCGCTCTGAAGGTCGCCGACGACGTCGAGATCGTCCTGGACGACCACCCTAGACGCTAGTCGCGGTAGACGGTCTGCGCGTCGAGCCCGCCCTCGACGCCCGGAGGGCAGCGCGCCGGTGCCGTGGGCGTAGAGGGCGATCTCCTCGATGGTCTTGCTCTGTGCGGGATCGCCGTCGTTGCCGGCCCCCCAGGCGCCCTTCGACCAGACGAGATCCTCGGGGGCGGCGTCCAGGGCCGCGCCCGCAAGCAGGCGCGCCTTGTCGCGGATCTTGGCGGTGGCGCTCGCGATCGCCTCCGGCGTGCTGTCGGACGGGCTCGTGTTGTAGCCGTGGCCGGTCCCGAAGCGGTTGGTGTCCGCGGCCACCACCTTCACGTCGAGTGCCGGGACACCGAGCTCGGCGGCCACCAGCTCCGCGTACTCGGCCTCCCTGCCCTCGGACTCGGTGGTCAGGCTGAGGACCATCTTGCCCGTGGGGTGGACGCGCAGGAAGACCGCCCGGTAGACCTCGTCAGCCACTGTCGCCGCTCCTCTCGTCGTGCTCGGTCGTCGATGCGAGGCGCTCGCGCTCCTGGTGCGCGCTCAGCGCGTTGTGCTCGTCCAGGTCGCAGAAGGAAGACTGCGGTCCGCCGAACGGGTGCGGCGGCACCGCCGGCCGCTCACACCCTGGGTAGATGCAGGTCTTCCCATCAGCCATCGCTCACCATCCTGGCGTGGTGTTGCCGCGGCTGGGCCGGTTCCCGCTCGGCATCGCCACCGAGCTGCCCGGCACGGGGGTCGCGCTGGCCCAGGAATCGGGCTCCTGCTCGACGGCTGGATCGACCTCGTCGGCCGCCGGCTCCCAGGACGCCGCCCCGATCGCGTCGATCACCTCGCCCAGCGCCTCGAAGCTGTGGCCGCTCACCAGCGCGTCGCAGTGCGGAAGCGCCGCGACCATGCCCCCGGCCTGCACGGAGAACTCCCGTGCGCTGACGCGGGGGTTGACCCAGACGATGCGGTGGGCCAGGCGCGCCAGGCGCTGCATCTGCTCCCCGACCAGCTGAGGGTCGCCTCGCTCCCAGCCGTCGGAGAGGATCACCACCACGGCCCCGCGCGCCATGCCGCGGCGCCCGTGGCGATCGTTGAAGGTCTTCAGCGCCTCGCCGATCCGGGTTCCGCTCGACCAGTCCGGCGCCGCGGCCGCCGCGCGCTGGATCGCCCGCTCGGGGTGCCGCGAGGCCAGGGCGCGGGTCAGGCGAGTGAGCCGGGTGGCAAAGGCGAACGCCTCGGCGTTCGGCGAGCTGCCCGCGGCACAGGTGAGGAACTGAAGGTAGGCGCGGGCGTAGGGCTCCATGGAGCCCGAGATGTCGCACAGCATCACCAGCCGGCGGCGGACGACACGCCGGCGGCGGCGGGCCAGGCGGATCGGATCGCCACCGGTGCGCAGGCTGCCCCGCAGGGTCCGGCGCATGTCGATGTGCTGGCCGTGGCGGCCCTTGCGGTAGCGCCGCGTGCGGCGCACCGGGGTGGCCAGCTCAAGGCGCGACATCAGCCGGTAGAGCTGGGCCAGCTCGCCGGGCTCGAGCGCCTCGAAGCGCTTGCCCGCCAGCAGCTCCTCCTCGCTGGCCATCGCCAGCGGTACTCCGGCCGCGCGTGGCCGATCGTCATCGCGCCGCGCGCCGGGAGGCGACGAGGCCACGCTCGTGCGTGGCTGGCGCTCCGAGTCCTCCCCGGGTGAGGTCCGGTGATCGACCGGCGGCCGCACGTCGGGCGGCGCGGGGGCGGTCTCGGCATCGACCGGCTCGTGCTCCCGGGGCGCGCCCAGGGCGCCGAAGACCGAACGGAACACGGCATCGAAGGCAGGTATCTGGGCCCGGTCGGAGACGAACACACCGCGCGCGGTCCAGTACAGCCGCCGGCGGCTGATCGGCCGCACGAGGGTCAGCGCCCGGGCGAAGCCGGCCGCCCGCTCGGGGGACACCGGCACGCCGGCGTCGTGCAGACGGCGGCTGAGCGCCCCGGTCAAGGACGGGAGGTCGAGCTCGACCGTCTCCACCCTGAAGTCAGTCACCGCTCTTCACGAGCTCGTCGAGGCCGGCCGCGCGGATCACCTCCTGGTCCTCGTCGTACTTCAGCACCGAGCCCAGCGTGCGGTCCACGGCGGGGGCATCGAGACGCTCGACCCCCAGGAGGCTCAGCGCGGCCAGCCAATCGATGGCCTCCGCGATCCCCGGCGGCTTCTGCACGTCGCTGTCACGCATGCGCGAGACCGCATCGGCCACCTGTACCGCGAGCGTCCCCGACGCGCCCTTCACGCGCCGGCGCACGATCTCCACCTCGCGCTGCGGGCTCGGGTATGCGATCCAGTGATAGAGGCAGCGGCGCTTGACGGCGTCGTGGAGGTCGCGGGTGCGGTTGGAGGTCAGCACGATCACCGGCGGGTGGGTGGCCGTGATGGGGCCGAGCTCGGGGATCGTCACGCTCGCCTCGGCCAGCAGCTCGAGCAGGAAGGCCTCGAAGTCGTCGTCGGCGCGGTCGATCTCATCGATCAGCAGCACCGCCGGCCGCGGACCGGGGTGTTCGAGCGCCCGCAGCAACGGCCGCCGGATGAGGTAGTCCGGGCCGAACAGCTCCTCCTCAGCCAACGGCGTGCCGCGGGAGTCGGCGAGCCGGATGCTCAGGAGCTGGCGCGGGTAGTTCCACTCGTAAAGCGCCTCCGCCGCGTCGATTCCCTCGTAGCACTGCAGGCGGATCAGCGGCGTGTCGAGGACGGCGGCCAGTGACTTGGCCGCCTCGGTCTTGCCCACCCCGGCCTCGCCCTCCAGGAGCAACGGCTGGGGCAGCCGGAGGCTCAGGAACATCGACGTGGCCAGCCCCTCGTCCACGAGGTAGTCCACCGCGCCGAGGCGCTGAGCCAGGGTCTCGACGTCGGGGGCGAACGGATCCAGCGGGTCAGTCGGCGACGGCATGCTCGTGCTGCTGCTCAAACGTCGCCTTGCAGCCCTCGCAGCAGAAGTAGACGGTTTCGCCCTGCCAGGTGAGCGAGGGCGTGCCCGCCACCGCGGCCACCGTCATCCCACAGACCGGATCGACCGCGGTCGCGGCCTTCCGCGGGCTGCGCCGCACGGCGACCACCTGGGCCAGGATCGACAGCGCGATCTCGGCCGGGGTGCGGGCTCCGATGTCGAGGCCGGCGGGCACGTCGATCCGCTCGAGCAGCTCGCCGGCCACGCCGTCGCCGCGCAGCTCGCCGATCACGCCGTCGCCCCGCTTGGCGCTTGCCACCAGGCCGACATAGGGCAGCTGGGCCTCAAGGCCCCGCCTCAGCGCGTGCACCTCATGGTCCCCGTGGGCCGCGACGATGAGCGCGAGGTCGCCGCGCCGCAGGTCGAGATCGGCGCCGTCGGAACCGACGACGTCGAGCCCGAGCTCCGGCCCGATCCTCAGCAGCGCCCCCGCGATCGGAGCCTCGCCCACGACGTGGACCCGGGGCGCGGGAAGGACCGGCTCGAGGAACATCTCGATCGCGCCGCCGGACAGGCACGGGTTCTGGACCGTCACCGCGCCTTCCTCACGGGCCACCTCGGCCCCGGCGGGATCACCGTCCTCGCCCTCCTCGGCGAAGGGGAGGATCCGCAGCAGCACGGGCTGGCCGCTCTCGATCGCCTTGAGCGAGTAGGCGCGCACGCTGTGCTCGCCGCAGGCCCCGCCGACGAAGCCCTCGACGGTCCCGTCCGCCAGCACGAGCGCGACGTCGCCCGCCTTGACGCTCGTCGGGCGCTGCGCCCGCACCACGGTGGCGGTGACGAAGGCCTCGCCCTGGGCCGCGAGCTCCTGCGCTCGCCGCGACATCCCGGCGGGCATCATTGCGGTGGCTCGGGCCGCCCCTGCATCGCCGCCCAGACACGGGCCGGGGTGCAGGGCATGTCGATGTGGTCCACGCCGTGGGTCTCGCGCAGGGCGTCGATCACGGCGTTCACGATCGCCGGCGGCGAGCCCACGTTGGGCGACTCCCCGACGCCCTTGGCGCCGAGCGGGTGGTGGGGGCAGGGGGTGACCGTCTCGCCCAGCTCGAAGTCGGGGCACTCCAGCGCGGTGGGGATGAGGTAGTCCATGAAGGACGAGTTGAGGCAGTTCCCCTCCTCGTCGAAGCTGATCAGCTCCATCAGCGCGATCCCCACGCCCTCGGCCAGACCGCCGTGGATCTGGCCGTCGACGATCATCGGGTTGATCCGCACGCCGCAGTCGTCGACGGCGATGAAGCGCCGGACCGTGACATGGGCGGTGTCGGGATCGATGTCGACGACGGCGATGTAGGCGCCGTAGGGGTAGGTGAGGTTCGGCGGGTCGTAGATCACCTGGGCGTCCAGGCCGCCCTCCATGTCGGCCGGCATCGGCTCGCCGCTGTACGCGCGCGCGGCGATCTCCTCGATCATCGCGCCCACCTCGGGGTCGCCCTTCACGTACCAGCGGCCCTTCTCCCAGGCCAGGTCCTCAGGCCTCGTCTCGAGCATCGTGGCCGCGATCATGCGGGCCTTGTCGCGCACCTTGCGCGAGACGACCGCCACCGCCCCGCCCGACACCGGCGTGGAGCGGCTGCCGTAGGTGCCCAGGCCATAGGGCGACTTGTCGGTGTCGCCGTGGCGGACCTCAACGTCCTCGGGCGGGATGCCGAGCTCCTCGGCGACGATCTGCGCGAAGGTGGTCTCGTGGCCCTGGCCCTGGGTCTGGGCGCTGATGCTCACCACCGCCTTGCCCGAGGGGTGCACGCGGAGGTCGGCGCCGTCGTTCATCGACAGCCCGAGGATGTCCATGTGCTTGCGCGGGCCGGCGCCCACGCCCTCGGTGAAGAACGACACCCCGATGCCCATCAGCTCACCCCGGGCGCGCTTCTCGGCCTGTTCGGCGCGCAGCTCCTCGTAGCCGGCGATGTCCATGGCCACGCGCATGGTCTCGGCGTACTCGCCGGAGTCGTAGGTCCAGCCGGTGGTGGTCACGTAGGGGAACTGCTCGGGGCCGATGAAGCTGCGCATGCGCAGCTCGATCGGGTCGACCTTCATCTCGTACGCCAGCGCCTCGGCCATCCGCTCGACGAGGTAGACGGCCTCGGTGATCCGGAACGAGCAGCGGTAGGCCACTCCCCCGGGCGCTTTGTTGGTGTAGACGGCCTTGACCTTGACGTGCGCGGCATCGAGGTCGTAGGAGCCGCAGACGATGTGGAAGAACCCGGCCGGGAACTTCGTGGGCTGGGCGGTGCTGTCGAAGGCGCCGTGGTCGGCGATCGCGTCGACCCGCAGGCCGGTGATCTTCCCGTCCTTCGAGCACATCTCGGCGTGCATGACGTAGTCGCGGGCGAAGCCCGTGGAGGTCAGGTTCTCCGTGCGGTTCTCCACCCACTTGACCGGCACGCCGGCCACGATCGAGCCGGCGATCGCGCACACGTAGCCGGGGTAGACGGGCACCTTGTTGCCGAAGCCGCCGCCGATGTCGGAGCAGATGATCCGGATCATGTGCTCGGCCAGCCCCGCCACGTGCGCGTAGACCGTGCGGTGGGCGTGCGGCGCCTGGTTGCCGTTGTAGATGTCGAGCTGCCCCGTCTTCGGGTTGAAGTCGGCGATCATGCCGCAGGTCTCGAGCGGCGCCGGGTGGCAGCGCGGGTAGATGATGTCCCGGCTGACGATCGTGTCGGCCTCGGCGAACGCGCGGTCGGTGGACTCCTCGTCGCCGGCCTCCCAGGTGGGGCTGGCCAGGTTGTCCACCTGGCCGGACTTGTCGTCTCGGATCAGCGGCGCGTCGTCGTCCAGCGCCTTGCGGGCGTTGACGATCGCCGGCAGCGGGTCGTACTCCACGTCGATCAGCCCGAGCGCGTCGTTGGCGGAGTACTCGTCGGTCGCGATCACGAAGGCGACCTCCTGGCCCTGGAAGCGCACCTTGTCCCCGGCGAGCACGGCCTGGGTGTCGTAGGAGATCGTGGGCATCCAGGCCAGGCCGAGGGTCTCGAGGTCCTTGGCCGTGATCACGGCGGCGACGTTGGGATGGTCCAGCGCGGCCGAGGTGTCGATGGAGACGATGCGAGCGTGGGCGAACGGGCTGCGCAGCACGGCCCCGTAGACCATCCCCGGCAGCTTGATGTCGTCCAGGTACTTCCCCTGGCCGCGGATGAAGCGCGGGTCCTCCTTGCGCTTCAGGCGCCCGAAGCCGATCGGCCGCTCGGTCGTCGGGCTGGGCAGGTTCTCGACCGTGGCCATGCTCATGCCTCCTGGTGGGATTCTTGCTGGCTGCCGTCGGCGGCTTCGTGCTCCGCCGCCCAGCGGATGGCGGCGACGATGTTCTTGTAGCCCGTGCAGCGGCAGATCGCGCCGGAGATGGCGGTGCGGATCTCGTGATCGCTCGGATCCGGGTTCTCGTCCAGCAGCGCCCGGGCCGTCATCTGCATCCCCGGCGTGCAGAAACCGCACTGCAACGCGTGATGCTCGTAGAAGCCCTGCTGCACCGGGTCCAGTCGCCCGTCCACCTCGAGTGATTCGACGGTGCGGATCTCGTGGCCCTCGCACATCGCCGTCAGGATCGTGCAGGACTTGACCGGCTTGCCGTCCATCAGCACCACACAGGCGCCGCAGTTGGAGGTGTCGCAGCCCCAGTGCGTGCCGGTCAGGCCGAGGGTGTCGCGCAGGAAGTGCACCAAGAGCTGGCGTGGCTCGACCTCGTTCGAGGCCTGCTCGCCGTTGACTGTCATCGACACCTGCATCGCTCAGGCCTCCCCGCGCAGCGAGCGCTCCACCGACCGGCGCAGCGCGCGCCCGGTGAGCACGCCGGCGAGATGCCGCTTGTAGTCGACCGGACCGCGGCCGTCGGCGCTGGGTGAACAGTCCTCGGAGGCGATCTCGCCCGCCTGGGCAAACAGCTCCTCGGAGGGTGGCTTGCCCCGCAGCAGCTCCTCGGCCCGGGTCAGGTGGATCGTGGTCATCCCGACCGCGCTGAGCGCGATCCCCACGTCGGCCATGGCTCCCTCGTCGACCCACACCGCGGTCGAGGCGGCGGCGATGGCCCAGTCGCCCGCGCGGCGCTCGACTTTCTCGTGCGCGCTGCCGGCGCCGGCGCGCAACGGCAGCCGGACCTCGGTGAGCAGCTCGCCCGCGCCCACCGCGGTCATGTAGGGCCCGACATGGAAGTCCTCCATCGAGACCACCCGCTCGCCGGCGGTGCCGTGGATGACCACCTCGGCCTTGACCGCGGAGCAGACGGCGGAGAGGTCCTCGGCGGCGTCGGCCTGGCACAGCGAGCCGCCGATCGTGCCCCGGTTGCGCACCACCGGGTCGGCGATCACGGTCTCGGCGTCGCGAAAGACGGGGAAGTGCTCGAACAGCAGCTCCGACTTCAGGAGGGCCACGTGGCGGGTCATCGCGCCGATCCTGATCTGGCCCTCGGCCTCGCGGATGTAGTCGAGCTCGTTGAGATCGTTGATGTCGATCAGGTGCTCGGGTGTGGCCAGGCGCAGCTTCATCATCGGCAGCAGGCTGTGACCCCCGGCGATGACCCGGGCCTCGGGGCCGAGCCGCTCCAGCGCGGCGATCGCGCCCTCGACGCTGGTGGCACGCTCGTACTCGAATGGCGCGGGGGTCTGCACAGGTGGTCCTCCGGGGTCAGGAACGCTTGGTCGGAAGCCGCTTGCGGGGAGCGCCGATGTCCTCGCGCTGCTCGTACTGGACCGGCGCGTCCTCACCGATCACGGGCGACGTGGGCAGCTTCTCGGGGCTCGTGTGGCGCACGTCGGGGTAAAGCTGCCGGGCCGCCAGGCTGCCGCCCTCGACGTTCCTCAGCACCTCGCCCGCGGGGCTCAGGGCGGCGATGGGCGCCTCGCGTCCCAGCCGGGCCAGCGTGAGCGTGCCCTTGGTGTAGACCTCGCCGATCCGGGGCGCGTCGACGTCGGTGCTCTCCGGGAAGTTGCGCAGGCCGGCCGCGGCGGCGCCGGGATAGAGGCCGTCGACGAGGCCCATCGCGTCCCTCATGCCGGCCTTCTTGACGAGCAGCCCCTCGAGCAGGTCGACGCCCGCGTCGAGCTGCTGGTTGATCGTGGTCACCACCCCGTTTACGGGCGCGCTCTTCTCCACGATCTCGCCTACGCCGGCGATCACCTCGTCCAGCCCGGCGGTGATCTTGCGGAGGGCCACGATCGTCGAGACGAGATAGAAGACGAGGGCCAGCACGATCAGCAGCACGGCCGCGATCATCACCACGGCGGGCGCCGCGACGGCGATCACGGTCATCGGGGCTCGTCCTCGGCGTCGTCGAGGATCACGTCGAGCGAGCCGCCGTAGTCGGCGAGGCCCGCCACCGTCTGCTCCACCTGGTCCTGCGTGGTGAGCAGCAGCGCGGCGGCGTCGAGGTCCTTCGACCCCGCGGCGGCCACCGTGGCGATCCCCTGCACGGAGGGGACGATGCTCTCGGCGGCCTGCAGCACGCCGCGGAGGAGGTACACGACCACCGGGAAGATGACGAGGAGCAGGAGGATGCTCCCGATCCACAGGAGCGTCACTTCGGCCTCCTCTCGGCCACGACGGAGGCCTTGCGGGCGATCCCCGGCAGCGCGCCCAGGATGATGTCGAACTGGGCGTTGATCGCCTTGACCGCGCCCTCGAGCGGGCGCAGGTGCTGGGACTCGACGCCCTCCAGCGCCTCCTTGAGCGTGGCCAGACCCTCCGAGATGGCCATCAGGCCCTGCCGGGCCCGGATGAGCGCGACGGCCAGCACCACGATCACGAGCAGCGCCAGGCCGACGCTGAGCAGGATGTAGGCGGTGTCGCTCATGCCTCCGCCTTCGCGTCGGCGTAGCCGTCGGTGAGCGCGTTCATGTAGCCGTCCTGCACCACGGCCTCGTCCACGATCTCCGCCAGCACCGGCGCGGTGGCCTCGAGCTGCGGGATGTTCTGCGTGTTGGCCCCGACCTTCCCGGCGATTGCGAGCAGCCCGTCGACCGACTTGCGGATCCGCTCGATGTAGAGCAGGAGCAGCACGAGCAGGAACGCGACCACCAGGGCGGCCACCAGCCCGACCGACAGGGCGATCGCCCAGTAGGTGTCACCCGACACGGCGACAGAGGTCATTTGCCCACCGCCACCTTTCGCAGCGCGCGCGCCGCGTGCAGCACCCTCACGCCCGAGTCGTTGATCCGCGCGACGCCCCCGAGCTCGGCGGTCTGCTCGCGGACCACCTCGACGGCCTCCTCTGCGGTGCGCGCCTGCCCGGCGATCCGCTTCGCCAGCAGCACGATCATGATCACGATCACCGCGGCCACGGCGATCACGACGATGCCGATCGCGAGGCCCACGGGCCATGCGCCGGACGCGGCCAAGCTGGTCATCTCTCTCCCGTCTCCCCCGTTCGAGGGCGATTTTACGTCACGGCGACGTTGACCGTCGAGCAGCGGCCGCAGCGGACGCGGACCTTCTTGGTCATCTGCATCGCGTGCATGGACGCGGCGAGGACGTTGCCGCACTCCACGCACACGTAGTCGTCGGGCCCGTTGCCCCGGAAGGCCGGCCGGTCCGGGTCCTCCTGGACGGCGGTTCCGGCGGCGAACGGCACCTCGCCCTCGCGGATCTCCCGCATGGAAATGCTTGCCATCTCGGGGGAGAGGGTAAACCGCCTCTGGATGCAGGACCAAGAGCCGCAGAAGCCGAGCGAGCAGCGAGGCGGGACCACCCCGGACGAGGCGGAGGCCCGCGAGAAGGGCGAGTGGGCGGAGACCGCCGACGAGGGCATCGTGCCCGCCGAGGAGGGCGGCTCCGACGCTCCGCGCGAGATGCTCGACGACGACCCTGAGCTCGGCAGCTCGGTGCTGGGGGAGACCACCGGCTCGGACGAGCCGGCGACCGATGAGGGAGTCGATCCCGGCGGCGGCGAGGAAGCCGACGCGGTGACCGACGGCGGGTCCGACCCGCCCGAGGGCGTGGAGCCCGACGTCAAGGACGCGTCGGCGGCGGCCCTGCAGCAGCGCAAGACCGAGCCCGGCGAGTAGGGAAAGCCCCGCCGCAAGGCCGCAAATAGCGGCCCCGCGGCGCCAAAGGGGCGAGAGTCCCAGGTTTCCCGCTTATCCTCGGGCGACTATGGCGAAGGACACCGAGAAGCTCATCCGTCAGCTGTCGCTGATCTCGTTCCTGATGGCCGAGCGGCGTCCGGTGTCGGCGCTCGAGATCAAGCAGGACGTCGAGGGCTACTCGCAGATGAACGACGAGGCCTTCGCGCGCCGCTTCTACGCCGACCGCGCGGAGCTGGACTCGCTGGGCATCCACCTGAAGGTCGACCGGCCGGCCGAGGGCTACTACGAGGCCGAGAACTACTCGCTGCCGCCGGAGAACTTCTACCTCCCGGCGATCGAGTTCACCGACGACGAGCTGAGCGCGCTGCGGATGTCGCTCAGTCTCCTTGACGGCCAGTTCGCCTATGCCGAGCCCTTCCGCCTGGCGCTGCAGCAGCTCTCCTGGGGCAAGCCCTCCCCCTTCGACGCCCCCGAGCAGCGCACCGTGGCACTGGCCGTGACCGCCCAGGCGGGTGGACGCGGGGTCTCGCAGCGGCTGTCCAAGGTCGAGACCGCCATCTTCCGCCGCAAGACGATCGTCTTCGACTACTACACGATGGGCCGGGACACGGTCGAGCCGCGAAAGGTCAACCCATACCACCTGCTCTTCCGCGGCGGGCAGTTCTATCTGATCGGGCACTCGCACGAACGCGACGCCGTGCGGGTGTTCCGGGTCTCACGCATCCGGGGCAAGGTGGGCTATGCGTCGAAGGCCGAGCACGACTTCAACCGCCCCGACGACTTCGATCCCCGCTCGTACGCCACGCGCACCGACTGGCAGCTGGGCGACCCGGTGGGCCGCGCGCGCATCTGGCTGTCCGACCGCATCGACTGGCTCGCGCTGCGGCACTTCGGCCATGCAGGCGAGGTCTCCGACGCCGACGGCGGCGGCGTGATCTTCGAGACCGACTACGCCGACGCCCGCCAGATGGTGTCGTGGGTTCTGGGCCTCGGCGAGCAGGCCCGCCTCGAGGGACCGGAGGAGCTGGTGGCGGAGCTGCGGGAGCGGCTGGAGCTCGTGATCGAGCGCCACACCAACCCGCCCGAGGCCGACCACGCGGTCCGCCGCCGCCCCGAGGCCCCGGACGAGCCCGACGAGGACGGCCTCGATTCGCCGATCCGCCCCGAGCGCTTCGCCCGCCTGGTCACGCTGGCCGGGATCCTGATCGAGGCCGCCCGCGAAGGCCGCAAGCTCGAGGTCAGCGAGCTCTGCGAGCACCTTCAGGTATCCGGCCAGGAGCTGCGCCAGGACATCGACGTGCTGAACGTCGTGAACTTCGGCGGCGGGAGCTACGTGCTCTACGCCGAGGTGCAGGGCGACCAGATCGAGGTGGACCCCGAGCCCTACGGCGACAACTTCGCCCGCCCGGCGCGCCTGCTGCCGCTGGAGGCCAAGGCGCTGGTGGCGGCCATCGACCTGATCGGTGAGCACCTTCCCGAGGGCTCCTTGACCACCGCCCGCCAGCGCATCGTCGACGCCCTCGGCCAGGACCCGGCGGAGGACGGCCTTCAGATCACCACCGCCAAGGGCGACGACTCCGAGGTGGCCCGGGTGGTGGGCGAGGCGATCGCGGCCCGCCGGCTGCTGCGGATCGAGTACTACAAGGAGAACGAGGACGAGTTCATCGAGCGGACCGTCGAGCCCTACAAGCTGGCCAACGGGCAGGAGGGCTGGTACATCCACTCCTTCGATCTCGAGAAGGACAAGCCGCGCTCGTACCGCCTGGACCGGATCCGCGAGGCGACCGTGCTGGACGAGGACTTCGAGCCCCGTCCGGGCGTCGAGCCGGACGTGACCGGATGGCTGGCCACCGGTGAGGTGCCGTCGTCGGAGTCCGCGCGCATCTGGGTCTCGCCCGAGCGGGCGCGCTGGGAGCGCGAGGCCCATCACGTGGTCGGCGAGCTGGACGACGGCGCGGTGCTCGTGGAGCGCACGTTCGCCTCCCACGAATGGCTGGTGCGCGAGGTCCTGAAGGAGGCGGGTGACGCCGTGGTGCTGGAGCCCGACGAGGCGCGGCGGGCCGTGCTCGACGCGGCCGAGGCGCTGGCGGGGGCCGCACGCCGCTGACGGCGTAGGGTTCGTGGCGCAATGGCGTCACGCCGGGATCAGATCCGGATGAGCGACGAGGAGCTGCACGCCTTCCTCGGCGAGGAGATGGTCATGCAGTGCGCCACCGTCGGGCCGCGCGGCACCCCGCATATGGTCCCGCTGTGGTTTGTCTCCTCGGACGGGCTGGAGCTGAGCGGCTGGACGTACGCCAAGTCGCAGAAGGCCAAGAACCTCGAGCGCGACCCGCGGGCCACGATCGGCATCGAGGCGGGCGTGCAGTACCACGAGCTGCGCGGCGTGATGTTCGAATGCGAGGTCGAGCTCGAGCGTGATCCGGAGCAGGTCGAGCGATACGGCCTGGCCCTCTTCGGGCGCTACGCGGGGGAGCTCAACGACGATATTCGCGAGATGGTGACCGCGCAGGCGCAGAAGCGAGTGGGCCTGCGATTCGTTCCCTCTCGCGTGGTGAGCTGGGACCACAGAAAGCTCGGAGGCACCTATTATAAGGGCCTGATCCTCTCCGGGGGCAAGGGCACGCGCCTGCGCCCCCTCACCCACACCAGCGCGAAGCAGCTCGTGCCGGTGGCCAACAAGCCGGTGCTCTTCTACGGGGTCGAGGCGATGGCGGCCGCCGGGATCGAGGAGGTGGGAATCATCATCGCCCCGGAGACGGGGGGTGAGATCCGCGCCGCCGCCGGAGACGGCTCTCAGTTCGGGATCCGCATCGAGTACATCGAGCAGGACGAGCCCCTCGGCCTGGCTCACGCGGTACTCACCGCGGAGCCCTTCCTGGGCGACTCGCCCTTCGTGATGTACCTGGGCGACAACCTCCTGCGCGACGGCATCGTCGACCTGGTCGAGACCTTCCGCACCGAGAGCCCGGACGCGCTGATCCTGCTGACCCCGGTGCCCGATCCCGAGCACTACGGGGTGGCCGAGCTCAACGGTGACGGGCGGGTCTCCCGGCTGGTGGAGAAGCCGAAGAACCCCGAGACCAACCTCGCGCTGGTGGGGGTCTACATGTTCACGCCCGCAATCTTCGGCTCGGCTCGGGCCATCGAGCCGTCCTGGCGCGGGGAGCTCGAGATCACCGACGCCATCCAGACGCTGCTGGATCAGGGCAAGCGCGTGGACCCGCACATCGTGCACGGCTGGTGGAAGGACACCGGCCAGGTGCAGGACATGCTCGAGGCCAACCGGCTGATCCTCGACGACCTGGAGGAGCGCGTGGAGGGAACGCTGGTGGAATCGCGGGTCGAGGGGCGTGTCGTGATCGAGGAGGGGGCGCGGCTGGAGCGCACCACGGTGCGCGGGCCGGCCATCATCGGGCGCGGCTCGCAGATCACGGACGCCTACATCGGCCCCTACACCGCGATCGGCGACGAGGTGACCATCGAGAAGGCCGAGCTGGAGCACTCGATCGTGCTCTCGGGCTCGAGCGTCCGCGACCTCGAGTACCGCATCGAGGCCAGCCTGATCGGCAAGGACGTCCGGATCGGCCGCGGGCCCGCCTTCCCTCGGGCCTATCGCTTCGTGGTCGGCGACCACGCCGACGTACAGATTCTCTGAACGTGCGTCTGCTGGTCACAGGCGCCGGGGGCATGCTGGGACAGGACGTCGTGCGGGCGGCCGGCCAGGACGCCGTGGGGCTCACGCGAGCCGAGCTCGACGTGACCGACGCCGCCGCGGTGCGCGAGGCCGTCCAGGGCTTCGACCTGGTGGTCAACTGCGCCGCCTGGACGGCGGTGGACGGCGCCGAGGAGCACGAGGCCGAGGCGTTCGCCGTCAACCGCGACGGTGCCCGCAACGTCGCCGCCGCCGCGCCGCGCGTGATCTACGTGTCCACCGACTACGTCTTCGACGGGGCCAAGAGGACCCCGTACGTCGAGTCGGACCCCACCGGGCCGCTCCAGAGCTACGGGCGCACGAAGCTCGCGGGCGAGCTGGCCACCGCCGACGCGAACCCGCACCACTTCATCGTGCGCTCGTCCTGGCTGTTCGGGGCCGGCGGCCCGAACTTCGTCGAGACGATGCTGCGCCTGGGCGGCGAGCGAGATCACCTGCGCGTGGTGGCCGACCAGGTGGGCTGCCCCACCTTCACCGGGCACCTGGCCGAGGCGCTGGTGGGCCTGGCCGAGACCGAGGACTACGGGATCCACCACATCGCCGGCGGAGGCGCCTGCTCCTGGCAGGAGTTCGCCCGCGAGATCTTCGCCCGCTGCTTCGTTGACTGCACCGTGGAGCCGATCACCACCGAGGAGTACCCCCTGCCCGCGCGCCGGCCGGCCTGGTCGGTGCTGGGCAGCGAGCGCGGCCATGCGCTGGCGCCCTGGCAGGAGGGCCTCGACGCCTACCTGGGGGTGCGGGCGTGAAGCTGCTGGTGACCGGCGCGGCCGGCTTCATCGGCTCGACCTACGTCCACCTGGTGCACGGCGAGCACGACGTGACCGTGCTCGACAAGCTCACCTACGCCGGGAGGCGCGAGAACCTGCCCGAGGGGGTGGAGCTGGTGGTGGGCGGCATCGAGGACCGCGAGGTCGTGCTCTCGCTGACCGAGGGCGCCGACGCCGTCGTCAACTTCGCCGCCGAGTCGCACGTGGACCGCTCGATCACCGACCAGAACGCGTTCGCACGCACGCACGTGACCGGCACCGGCGTGCTGCTGGACGCCGTGCGCGAGCGGGGCGTGCCCCGCTACCTGCAGGTCTCCACCGACGAGGTCTACGGCTCGATCGCCGAGGGCTCCTTCACCGAGACCTCGCCGCTGGACCCGTCCTCTCCCTACTCAGCCACGAAGGCGGGCGGCGACCTGCTGGTGTCCGCCCACGCGCACACCTACGGTCTGGAGGCGGTGATCTGCCGCGGCTCGAACAACTACGGCCCGCGCCAGTATCCGGAGAAGCTGATCCCGCTCTGCGTGCTGAACGCGCTGCACGGGGACTCGCTGCCGGTCTACGGCGACGGCCGCCAGGTACGCAACTGGCTCTACGTGGAGGACTTCTGCCGGGCGATCCACGAGGTGCTGCTGCGCGGCCGGCCGGGCCAGGCCTACAACGCCGGCGGCCCCGACGAGTGCGAGAACCTCGAGGTGGTGCGGCGCATCCTGGAGCTCACCGGCCGCGACGACTCGCTCATCGAGTATGTGCAGGACCGGCCCGGCCACGACCGCCGCTACTCGCTGGCCAGCGACAAGCTGCGCGACGAGCTCGGCTGGGAGGCGCAAGTTGGCTTCGAGGAAGGGCTCGCCCGCACGGTCGACTGGTACCGCGACAACGAGGACTGGTGGGCCCCGATCCGCTCGGGCGAGTACCGGGAGTACTACGAGCGGCAGTACGGACGGGCGTTGTCGTAGGGGGGGCGGGGGCGGCGGCGCCGGCGGCCCGGCGGCGCCTCGGGACCACGGCTCGCGGCCAGCGAACCCGGCCGCAAGGGGGTTCAACACGTTGCGTCCCATATAGG
>CAWKKJ010000025.1:0-32117 GCA_963850205.1 uncultured Thermoleophilaceae bacterium
AGGAGAGCACCGCCCGCAGGACGCCGACCGGCTCATGGCGGCCGAGGTTGAGCAGCTCCACCACCTGCGCCTCGGGGCGGGTGGAGAGCTCGAGGATTCCGCGGACGGCCCGGCGCAGTCCGTGCTCGCGCGTGCCGCGCTCGGGGCGCCCCTCGATGCCGAAGACCCCGGCCATGATCACTTCGAGGGTCACGGCCTGCATCCGCGGCGCCAGGGCGAACGGCCGCCCCACCGGCCAGCCGTCGATCTCGCGGTTCGCCACGTCGATGATCATCTCCACGTAGCGCTGCACCGCCTCCCCGTGGAAGGGCGGCAGCAGCAGCTTGCGCTGGCGGATGTGGCGGGGCCCGATCGCGGTGAGCACCGAGTTCGGACCCACCACCGGGCGCAGCGGCGACTCACCGGTGAGCGACGGGGCCTGCTCGGGCCGGGCGGTGAACAGCGACTTGACGTGATCGGGGTGGCTGGTCACCGCGATCACGTCACGGTTGATCATCCCCCGCATCCGGAAGACCTCGCCCAGCCGCCGGCGCGCGCGGAACACGAACTCGATCTGGCGGATGCTGAAGCGGAGCGTCTGAAGCTGGCGTGGGAGCTCGATGACCGGCGGAAGCGCGTCCGGCGCCCCCTCCGCGGCGGGACCGGCGGGGGACGGTGGGGCGTCCCCGGCGGGGTACTCGACTGCCTTCTCGGGGAGCGGGGTGAGGGTGTCGACGCTCATGGGCCTCCGGTCGGGGCGGGCCGCTATTGAATCAGCGTACAACAAGCGTAGCGGGTCTGCCGCCCCGCCGTACAGTGGGGCGGTGGCCGCACCCGTTCGCACCAGGCTCGCCGTGGACGTTCGCCGCGAGCAGCTCCTCGACGCCGGCGTCGAGCTGTTCGCCGAGCGCCCCTACGAGGACGTCTCCATCGACGAGATCGCCGCCGCGTGCGGGGTCTCCCGCGGCCTGCTGTACCACTACTTCGGCGGCAAGCGCGACTTCTTCGTGGCCTCGATTCGGCACGCCTCCGAGCGCCTGCGCGAGGCCGAGCCCGATCCCGACCTGCCCGCGCTCGAGCAGCTGCGCCAGGGCCTGCGCCGGTATTTCGAGACGGTCGCGGAGCGTCCCGGCTCCCACGCCGCGCTGCGGCGCGTGGCGGCGGGCGACCCGGAGATCGCGGCGATCATCGAGGAGCGGCGCCAGGCCTTCGTACAGCGCGTGCTGGCCGGCATCCCGGGCGCCGGCGGCGAGTCGCCGCTCGCCGCCATCACCGCCAAGGCCTGGATCGGCTCGGTCGAGGTGGCGACCCTGGAGTGGATCGAGCGGCGCGACGTGGCGGTCGAGGAGCTGGTCGAGATCCTGGCCGGGGCGCTCGTGGCGGCGATCCTGGCCGTCTCACGGCTCGACCCGGCCGTCAAGCTGCCGCCCGACGTGACGGACTACGGGGAGGGTCTGTGGTGAAGAGGCTGCAGCTCGCGGTGCTCGCGCTCACGCTGGCGCTCGCCGTCGGCTGCTCGGTGGCGCGGCCGGAGGGGCCGGAGCCGCTGCGCTACCGCGATCAGGTCTTCCCCACTGTGAACGTGAGTCGGGACTTGACCTACGGCACCGCCCCCGACGCTCAGGGCAACCCGGTCACGCTCAAGCTGGACCTCTACCAGCCGGCGGGCGACACGGTTGGCCGGCGCCCCGCGGTCGTGTGGGTGCACGGCGGCGGCTTCACCACCGGCAGCAAGAGCAGCGGCGAGCGCTGGGCCACCCTCTTCGCGAAGCAGGGCTACGTGGCCGTGTCGATCGACTACCGCCTGCTCTCCGCCACCGGCTGCGGCGGCCAGCCTGCACCCAGCCCGCAGTGCCTGCAAGCTGCTCTCGCGGCGCAGTACGACGCCCAGGCCGCCATCCGCTGGCTGCGGGCCAACGCGGACGCGCGCCGCGTCGACCCGGGGCGGGTCGGCGTCGCCGGCTCCTCGGCCGGCGGGGTGACCTCGGTGCTGCTCGCGACCCGCTCGGACGATCCGGGCAGCAGCGGCAACCCGGGCTACCCGTCGACGGTGCGAGGCGCGTTTTCGGTGTCCGGCGGGACGCCCACCAGCGAGTTCATCAACGCCGGCGACGCGCCCACCTACTTCCTGCACGGCACCGCGGACACGACGGTCCCCTACAGCTGGGCGGTGGGCAACGCGGCCGCGATGTACAACCTGGGCATCGAGGTCTGGCTCAACCCGCTCGAGGGCGTGGGCCACGGCCTGCCGGCGTCGGCCCGGCCGATCATCGACGAGCAGTCGAACTACTTCTTCTACCGGGTGATGGACCTGGCGAACGCGCCCCGGTAGCGCCGGCGCATCACGGCGCCGGCGGGATCAGGTTCACCAGCTTGGTTATTCGGGTCACGTCCTCGCCCCGGCAGCCGGTGGTGGGGCACACGAACGAGACGGTGCAGTTGCCGCGAGATATGAAGTCGCGCTCGCCCCGCACCAGGATCCCCTCCACGCGGTGGGTTCGGGAGTTGAACACGGGCGATCCCGAGTTGCCGCCGTAGGTGTCCAGGTTGGCTACGAAGAAGGGGCTGGGCGTGTTGTCCCGCACCGTCGCTCCGCCCGCGACCTTCGCCGGCAGCCCCACCGGGTGGCCGATCACGTGCACCTTGGCCCCCTGGCCCACCCGCCGCCGGCGGCGGACGGGCGCGGGCCGGTGGCCCGCCACCCGGCGGTCGAGTCGCACCACCGCCCAGTCCGGTCCCGCGTCGGTGAGCTGCCTGCCGAGCAGCTGACGGCCGCTGTAGATCTCGGTGTTCGGGATCGGGCCGGGAGGCTGGCTGGCGCTGACCATCCGGAAGCCGAACACGAAGCGGATGTCTGTGAGCGTCGACGAGTCCACGCAGTGGCCGGCTGTGACGACCACGTCGGGTGCCACCAGGAAGCCGCTGCAGAACGCCCCCACGGGTTGCTTGCGGAAGGGCTCGCTGCTGCACAGGTCATTGGCCGTCCCGAACTGCTGGGTCTGCAGCGTCGACGTGCCGTCGCCGTTGTCGCGAACGCTGCTCGTCTCGAAGAGAGCCACGACGCAGTCGGCGTCCTTCAGGAGCGCGGCGTCGTTGATCTCGAAGATGTCCTTGCGGTTGTCGATGCCGTAGATGACCTTCTGCCGCTCGTAAAGCGTGGCGGCGAGGGTCTCGGTGTCCACGTCGGCAAGGGCGGGATTGAGGAACTCCTCGTCGTCATCGGCCTCGTCGGAGGGCACCTCGCGCTCGTCCTCGGTGCCGGCCTCCTCCTCGCGGGCGCGCAGCTCGAGGAGCAGGTCGTCGGCGGAGAAGTCCTCAAGGTCGGGCATGGCGGCCTCGCTTTCGCTCTCGGGTGGACCGATCCGAACACACTGGCCGGCGCGCTGTCAACCACTGCCAAACTCCGGGTAGAGAGAAGCCCATGACCGGCTACACGCTGGTGAACCTCCTCGAGGTCAAGGATCAGGCGCCCCGCTTCGGGTTCGCCCCGAACGTCGAGGCCCGTTACGCGCGGGTGCCGCTCGAGCTCGAGAACTCGGGGGTCAGCCATTTCCGCTTCGCGCCTGGCTTCCGGATGCCCTTCGGACACCGCCACACCGAGCAGGAGGAGGTCTACGTGGTGGTCCGGGGGAGCGCGCTCATCAAGCTCGAGGACGAGCTCGTCGAGCTCCGGGAATGGGACGCGATCCGGGTGGCCGGGCCAACCACCCGCGGGATCGAGGCGGGGCCGGACGGCGTGGAGCTGCTGGCCTTCGGGGCCCCCAACACCGGCAACCGCGATGCCGAGTTGGAGCCCGACTTCTGGCCCTCCTGATCTCGGTCAGGGGCGGTTGCGGCCGAACAGGTCGTGCGCCGCGACCCACTCCTCGGCCACGATCGCCGAGCCCAGGGACAGCTCGCCGCAGAACACGGTGGCCGCGATGATCTCGGCGAACTTCAGCACCTTGCCCTTCCCGTAGCAGCCCATCAGCTCGAGGCACTCGCGCTGAGTGGCCAGCCCCGTGCCCCCGCCGTAGGTGGCGACGATGAGCGAGGGGATGGTCACCGAGAAGTAGAAATCGCCGTTGGGCAGCAGCTCGCCGTAGTTGAAGGCGGCCGAGGACTCAGCCACGTTAGCCACGTCCTGCCCGGTGGCGATGAAGGCCGCCGTGATCCCGTTGGCCGAGTGGGCTCCGTTGTTGTTGGCGCCCGACATGAACCCTCCGAGGTTGGAGACAAGGCGCGCGCGCCAGAGCAACTCGGGGTCGGCGTGCATGATGTCCTCGATGAGATGGCGGGGGATCGTCGCCTCCGCCACCACGCGCTTCCCGCGCGTGTGCAGCATGTTCACCTGCGAGCTCTTCTTGTCGGTGGCGAAGTTGGACTCGAGGAAGTAGTGATCGAGCTTCGGGTAGTTGGCCCGGATCCACTCGCAGGCCACCGCGGTCGCCTTGCCGGTGAGGTTCTGGCCGGCGGCGTCGCCGGTCGTGTAGTTGAAGCGGCAGAACAGGATGTGGCTGGCGGTGTACTTCTCGATGTCCCGCAACCGGCCGGTGCTGGTGGTGCTCTCGGCGATCTCCTTGAGCTCGTCGAAGTGCTCGTCGAGCCACTCGGCGAACGCCCTCGACTCGCGCGCGTTCTCGAACAGGAAGGCGGGCGCGCGCTGCATGGCGTCGTCCATCACCGTGGTCAGCACGCCTCCGGACTCCCGCAGCAGGCGCATGCCGCGGTTGTAGCTGGCCACCAGCGTGCCTTCGGCCGTGGCCAGCGGCACGTAGAACTCGCCCTGGGCGTGCTCGCCGTTTACCAGCAGGGGGCCGGCCACGCCCAGCGGCACCTGGGCGACGCCAATGAAGTTCTCGATGTTCCCCGCGGCCACCGCGGGATCGAAGGAGCCCTCGGCCACGTGCTCGAGCTGCACTCCCGTCCGTTCGTGCAGGAACTCGCGCCGGCCGCTTGCGGCCTCGGAGGTGTAGTCGTTCTCGCGGCTGCGCGGGATCTTGCCGTCCGTCTGGTGGACCGTCATCGTTCTCCCTCGTCCTTTGACTGGGGAGTGTTTCAGCCTCGCTGCTCTCGCGGGCACCAGTAGGTCGTGCGCCCGCCGACCGTCGCCCGTTCCAGCGCCGTCCCGCAGCGGGGGCAGGCGCCTCCTCGGCGGCGGTGCGGGATCAGGTCGCCGGTGTGCACGCCGCCCCTGCGGATGGCCCGGCGGGTGGCGGCCCGCAGATCGCGGCGGAGCTGGTCGAGCTCCTCGTCCGTGAGCGAGCCCGCTTCCCGGGTGGGCGACAGCCGGGCGCGCCACAGCGCCTCGTCGGCCAGGAGGTTGCCCACCCCGGAGATCACCGACTGGTTGAGCACGCGCGCCTTCAGCGGCGATCGCCCGCGCCCGACCCGCTCGCGGAAGTGGCGCCGGGACACCTCGGCCGCGTCCGGACCGACCCGCGAGAGGTCGGGGTCGAGGACCACCCGGCCAAGGCGCCGCTTGTCGCGCAGCGCCAGCGAGCCGCCGTCCTCGAAGTGGATGACGAAGCGGTCCCATCCGCGCCTGGACCCGCGGCCGTCGACGACGATCCGGCCCGACATCCCCAGGTGCATGCCCAGCGACGGCCCGTGGTCGGTCTCCAGCCACATCGCCTTGCCGCGGCGCCGCGCGGAGAGCAGCGTCGCTCCCGCCAGGGCGGCGTCGATCTCGCCGGGCGTGTGCGGGCGGCACACCCAGGTGTCACCGTCCTCGACGTCGGTCACGGTACGCCCCAGCGCGCTCGACTCGATCAGCCCGCGCGCGCGTTCGACCTCGGGAAGCTCGGGCATCGAAGGGAGTACGGAGCTACGCCGGAACGGGTGCTCCGAGCGTCGACCGGCGCGCCACCACCACGGCGGCGCCCGCCGCCCCCACCGCCACCGCGATCAGCACCGACGCCGTCCAGGAGTAGGCCTCCACCACGGCGCCGCTGGTGGCGGCGCCCAGCGCCACTCCCGCCACCAGCGCGGTCAGGGGCCAGGTGTAGGCCTCCGTGGCGGTCCCCGCCGGCATAACCCGGCCCACCAGCTCGTTGCGCGAGGCGATCAGCGGGGCGATCGGGAGGCCGGCCACGATCGCCAGCAGGGCCATGGTCAGCGGTGAGGTGGCCGCCACCAGCGCGAGGCAGCCCAGCGGAAGCAGGCAGGCCAGCCGCAGGTGCACGTCGGCCAGCGGTGCCTCTCGCTGCCTGGCCCCGTAGAACAGCCCGGCCGCGCCGCTGGCGCCGGACCACACCGCCAGCAGTACGCCGGCGAGCTCCTTCGCCCCCTGCTCCTCGCTGAAGGCCGGCAGCACCACCTCGATCGCTCCGAGGCAGAACCCGACGGGCAGGCTGGCCAGGACCAGCGTGCGCAGGCCGGGCGCGGCAAGCGCACCCAGGCCCCGCCCGCTCCCGGAGTCCCGGGTGGGCTCCGGGCCCCTGCGGCTGCGCAGGCCGACGAGCAGCAGCGAGGTGCCGGTGAGCACGCAGGCGGCCGAGACGGCGAGGGCGTATTGCGCCCCCACGATGGCCACGATCGCCGTGGTCAGCAGCGGCCCCACGACGAAGATGATCTCGATCAGCACCGAGTCGAGCGCGAACGCGCTGGGCACCAGCTGCGGTTGCTCTTCGAGCAGATAGGGCCAGCGTGAGCGAAGCACCGAGGTGAGAGGCGGGATGGCCGCCCCCGCCAGCAGGGAGGCGAGCGCGATCGGGGCCGTGGACGCCCCGCCGGCACCAAGCCCCCACACGAGCAGAAGGCCGGCCGCATGCACGACGGCCAGGGGCAGGAGTGCGCCCACGCCGCGGCGATCGACCAGGCGGCCCTGGAGCGGCGCCCCCGCCGCGCTGCCCAGAGCGAGGGCCCCGGTGCACAGGCCGGCGGCGGCGAACGAGCCCGTGACCTCGCGCACGTAGAGGAGGATGGCCAGCCCGCTGATACCGATCGGCAGCCGGCCGACGAGCGTCGCCAGGACCAGCAGCGCGACGCCGGGCGCGCGCAGGATCCTCGCGTAGACACTCACCGTTTGAGCATGGCAGCCGGGGGTGGCCGGTCGCGCGCTGTAGTAGCTTGGCCGTCGTGCGCGTGCTCGTCCTCAGCGCCCTGGCCGCGGTGCTGGTCCTCGCCTCCGCGGTGCCGGCGGTCTCGGCCGCCAACCGCTGGATCAAGCCCCAGCCCCTGAACATCGCCCATCAGGGCGGCGAGGACGAGTTCCCCTCGAACACCATGTACGCCTTCCGCAAGTCGGTGGCCGCGGGCGCGGACATGCTGGAGCTCGACGTGGGCGTGACGCGCGACAACCGGGTGGTGGTTATCCACGACACCACCGTCAACGGGAAGACCAACGGTCGCGGCACCGTGTCGTCGAAGACCCTGCGCCAGGTGCGCCGGCTCGACGCCGCCTACTGGTTCTCGGCCCGGGGCCCGGATCACTACGAGCACGACCGCCCGCGTGCGGCCTATCGCTTCCGGGGCGTGGCCCGCGGACGCAAGAAGCCGCCGTGCGGCTTCTCGGCCGCCGACTTCCGCATTCCCACCCTTCGTCAGGTGATGAGGGCATTCCCCGACATCCCGATCAACATCGAGATCAAGGGCCGGACCCCCGCCGAGGAGGACGCGGAGTACGTGCGCAACGCCGAGGTGCTGGCCCGGCTGCTGCGCGGCACCTCGCGCCGGGATCTGATCGTCGTCTCCTTCAAGCAGGACGCGGTGGACCGCTTCCACGAGCTCGTGCCCCGGATCGACGTCGCCCCCGGCGTCGACGGGGTGACCGCATGGCTGCTCGGAGGAGGGTCGCCGGGCGCGGGGGTCGCGGCGTTCCAGGTGCCGATCACCACCCGGGTGAGTGGGACGCTGATCCAGGTGACCACGGAAGAGACCGTGGACCGCGCCCATCGCGAGGGGTATGCCTGGCAGAACTGGTTCTCGGGCGACGACCGCGACGCGCCGGGCAGCTGGCGCCGTCTGGTGCGCCTGTGCGTGGACGGCATCATGACCGCGGAGCCGGTGCGCCTCGAACGCGTGCTGCGCACCGCCCGCCGCCCGGCGGGCTGCCTATAACGTCTCCGGGGTGGAGCCCGACGCCGCCGAGATCCGGGTGCTCGGCTGCCTCGTCGAGAAGCAGCGCACCACGCCCGATGTCTATCCGCTGACGCTGAACGCGTTGCGGCTGGCCTGCAACCAGGCCAGCAACCGCGACCCGGTCGTCGACTACGACGACGGCGAGATCCGAGCGGCGCTCGATCGCCTGATCGCGCGGAAATGGGCCACGCTGGCGAGCTGGTCGAACCGGCGGGCCATGAAGTACCGGCACACCCTGGACAGCGCGCTCGGACTGTCCGGCCCGGAGATCGCGCTTCTGTGCGTGCTGATGCTGCGCGGTTCGCAGACGCCCGGAGAGCTCAAGCAGCGCAGCGAGCGGCTGCACCGCTTCGCCGGTCTCGAGGAGCTCGAGCAGACGCTGGCGGGGCTGATCGACCGCCGGCTCGCGGCACGGCTCGAGCGCCGGCCGGGCCAGCGCGAGGAGCGTTTTGTGCAGCTGCTCGAGGGGGAAGCCGGCGAGGCCGCGCCGCCGCCCGCTGCGCGGCCGTCGGTCGCGCCGGCCGCGCCGCCCGCCGAACCCCCGCCCCCGGCGGCCGGCCTCGAGCAGCGGGTGGAGGCCCTGGAGCACGCGGTGGGCGCGCTCCAGGCGGAGCTCCAGTCGCTGCGCCGGGACCCGTGACCCCGCGACCCGGCATGCTCGCCCGCGGGCCCTGGACCCCGGAGCAGGTGGCCGTGCGCTGGCGCGACGAGCCCTACGAGCCGCCGGCCGAGGTCAACCGCCGGGCCGACGACGCGGTGAGCAGCCTGCGGGCCCGCGGCTCCCCCGCCCACGACGGCATGGCCACCCGCCTCGCCGGCTGGGAGGCCGACGGCGGACGGCTCGAGCTCGAGCTGCAGCCGGCCCGCTGGGCACTGCGGCTGGTCGACGACGACGCCGCCGACAGCCTCACCGCCCTGTGCGTGGTGCGCACCGCCGACGGCCGCTGGCTGGCCGGCCGGCGGGCCGGCTGGGTGTCCACCTGGGCCAACCGCTGGGCGCTCGGGGCCGGCGGCGCGGTGGACCTCGGCGAGAGCCCGGCCCTCACCCTCTCCCGCGAGCTCCACGAGGAGTGGCGCCTCGTGCCCGACCGGCTGAGCGTGGAGGCGCTGGTGGCTCTGCCCGGCGGCGTGGCGATGGTGGTGGGACTGGCCACCGTGAACGACGGCTGCGAGCCGGTGCCCGACGCCGAGCACGACGACTGGGCCTGGTGGCCCGCCGAGGTGGACCGCTGGCCGCCCGAGGCCGACCCGCGGCTGCAGGTGATGGCGAAGCTCTTGGCCTGAGCCCTAGGCTCCGGCCACGCCCACCGGGCAGCTGACGCCGGTGCCGCCCAGCCCGCAGTACCCGCCGGGGTTCTTGGCCAGGTACTGCTGGTGGTAGTCCTCGGCGTAGAAGAACTCCGGAGCGTCCTCGATCTCCGTGGTGATCTCCCCGTAGCCCGCGTCCGCCAGGCGCTCGGCGTAGCGCTCCTGCGAGGCCAGTGCGGCCTCGCGCTGAGCGTCGGAGGTGGTGTAGATGCCCGACCGGTACTGGGTGCCGACGTCGTTGCCCTGACGCATGCCCTGCGTCGGGTTGTGGCCCTCCCAGAACAGGCGCAGCAGCTCGTCGAAGGAGATGTCCTCGGGCCGGTGGACCACCAGCACCACCTCGTTGTGGCCGGTGCGCCCGCCGCACACTTCCTCGTAGGTGGGGTTCGGGGTCAAGCCCCCGGCGTAGCCCACCGCGGTGGTGAAGACCCCGGGCGCCTCCCAGTAGCCCCGCTCGGCGCCCCAGAAGCAGCCCATCCCGAAGATGGCCCGCTCGCTGTCCTCGGGGAAGGGAGGCTCGAGTGGCGTGCCGAGCACGAAATGGGTCTCTGGCACGCTGAACGGGCGCTGGTCGCGGCCCGGGAGCGCGTCGGCCGGGTCGGGCATGTCGGTCTTGTGTCGGAAGAGAAAGCTCATCTTCTCCGAGGGTACCGAGCGAGTGTTACGGCGCCCTTGCGATCGACCCGAGTGTGGCCCCCTGAAGGCGCCACATAGGCGCCTTGTGGAAGCCACACCTCGCCGGACAGGGCCAGGGTGTGACAACGGGGTTACGTATGCGCCGGCGGCGTTACGGTGTCGCCCACAATGCCCCTCGTCACGGACCTCGAGCTTCCCGAGCTCGACTACTTCGGCCCCGACCTCAAGGGCGACCGCTTCCACGAGGTGATGGAGGAGTTGCGCGACCGGGGCTGGCTCGCCGGCTCGCCCTTCGGCTACTTCGTGCTCGACCGGGAGTCGGCGGCCTTCTTCCTGCGCACCCGCAGCGCCACGTTCCCGGGCATGCGCATCGCCGAGATGTTCGAGGTACCTGAGGGCCCGCTGCTGGAGCAGATGCGCCGGAACATCCTGCACGTCAACGGCGACCAGCACCGCCGGCTGCGCAACCTGGTCAACCCCGCCTTCACGCCGCGGGCGGCCGACCGCTGGCGCCCGGCGATGCGGGAATTCCTGGGTCGGCTGTGGGAGCCGCTGGCCGACCGCGACCGCTGCGAGCTCGTGGCCGACCTGGCCAAGCCCTACCCGTCGCTGACCGTCGCCCGGGTGATGGGGGCTCCGCTCGAGGACGCGCCCAAGCTGTACGAGTGGTCGAACCTGATCCAGCGCCAGTTCGACGGGCCCAGCCTCATGAACGAGCGCGAGGCGATCGAGCGCGCCTGCGAGGAGTTCTACGACTGGGCCGGGGCGCTGATCGAGCGCCGCCGCGACGATCCGGGCGACGATCTGATCTCCACGCTGATCGCTGCCTCGCACGAGGGCGACCGCCTCGACGATGCCGAGTGCATGAACCTCGTCCTGAACGTGCTGGTGGGCGGCGTCGACACCACGCAGTCGCAGCTGGCTCACGGGCTGCGTCTGTTCGCTCAACAGGGCGAGCAGTGGGCGCTGCTCGCCGAGCGGCCGGACCTGGCCCCCAGGGCCGTGGAGGAGATCCTGCGCTACGAGCCGATCACGCCCTTCACGGCCCGGCTGCTGCACGAGGAGGTCACCTACCGCGAGGTGACATTCCCGGCCGACACCGTGGTGATGGTGTGCTCGTTCACGGGCAATCGCGACGGCGTTGACGGCGACCCCCACGACTTCGACATCACCGCCAAGCGGGGCGACGCCAAGCCGCTCACCTTCGGGGCGGGCATTCACTACTGCCTGGGGGCGAACCTGGCCCGGGCCGAGCTGCAGGAGGCGCTCGCGTTTCTGCCGGGGCGCATGCCCGGTCTGCGGCTCGACGGCGAGCCGGAGCTCGGCTCGATACACGGCATCTACGGATTGGAGCGGCTGGCGCTGCGATGGAACTCGGACTGATCATCTTCGCCACCGACTACACGATCGCCCCCGCCCGGCTGGCCCGCCTGGCGGAGGAGCGGGGCTTCGAGTCGCTCTTTCTCCCCGAGCACACCCACATTCCGGTCAGCCGGGAAACCCCCTGGCCCGGCGGCGGCGAGCTCCCGCGCGAATACAGCCACACCAACGATCCCTTCGTCGGCCTCTCCATGGCGGCCGCGGTGACCGAGCGGCTCAAGCTCGGCACCGGCATCTGCCTGGTGATCCAGCGCGACCCGATCACGACCGCCAAGGAGGTGGCCACGCTCGACCGGCTGTCGGGCGGGCGCTTTCTGTTCGGGGTGGGCGCCGGCTGGAACCGGGAGGAGATGCGCGACCACGGCACCGATCCCGGCCGGCGCTTCTCGGTGATGCGCGAGCGGATCGAGGCGATGAAGGCGATCTGGACCAGCGACGAGGCCGAGTACCACGGCGAGCACGTGGACTTCGACCCGCTCTGGTCCTGGCCCAAGCCGCTGCAGCAGCCCCACCCTCCGGTGCTCGTCGGCGGGCTGGGCGCGAGGGTGCTCGACCGGGTGGTGGCCTTCGGCGACGAATGGATGCCGAATCGCGTCGAGAGCCCGGAGGCGCTGGGCGAGCGGATCGCCGAGCTCCAGCGCCGGGCCGATGCGGCCGGCCGTGGCCCGATACCCGTCACGGTGTTCGGCGCAAAGCCCGAGGTGCGCGCCCTGGAGCGGCTGCGCGACGCCGGCGTGCACCGGTCGCTCATCTATCTGACCCCGGAGGAGCCGGAGGCGGTGGAGCGCAGGGTCGACGAGCTGGCGCGGCTGGTCGGACAGGCCTGAGTGCCGCACGCCGAGCTCGCGCGCGGCCGGAACGTCTCCTACACCGGGGCGTCAAGCTCTTCGAGCTCGTCGCTAGCCCCCGAACAGGGTGAGCTCCGGCTCACGCGCTCCGCGCAGCACGGCGAGGTCGACCTCCACGCAGGCCAGCCCGCGGGCCTCCGCCAGCACCCGCGCCTGCGGCTTGATCGCCTGAGCGGCGAGCACCCCGCGGCAGCTTCCGAGCCCGGGAGCCAGGGAGATCCGCTCCAGGTAGCGCGTGAGCTGTTCCACGGCTTCGATCGTGCCAACCCGCTTGATCTCCACCGCCACGAAGCCGTCTTCAGTGTCGCGGCACATGAGGTCCACCGGGCCGATGTCCGTGGGCCACTCCCGCCGGACCAGCCGCAGCCCTTCCCCGCACCAGGCGGGCTGCGCGGCCAGCAGCTCCTGGAGCTCCCGCTCGACGCCCTCCTTCTCCAGCGCGGCGGCCTCGCCCATGTCGTGGGTCACGTCCGACACCATCTCGGCGATGCGGATCTCGAGCTGCTCTTCACCGCCCCGCTTGCGCACCACCATGCGCCCCGGCTCCTCCTCGATCACGGTGGGCGGGGTCATCCAGTTCTGGGGCTTGAAGCCGCCGTTGTCGGCGTGCACCATCACCGAGCCGTCCGCCTTCAGCATGAGCAGCCGCAGAGCCTCCGGCAGCACGGCGGTGAGCCGGCCCGTGTAGAGGACCTCGCAGCGGGCGACGATCAGGCGCATGGCAGAAGGACGCTAGGGGCGGCGCCGGACGGCCCGCCGGGCCCCGTTTCGCCCCCCGACCAGGGGGTACTCAAACAGTATGAGCATTCTCGACAAGATCACCGGCCGGGCCAAGAAGGCCGCCGGAGACCTCACCGACGACAGCTCGCTGCGCTCCCAGGGACGCCGCGAGGAGAAGAAGGGCGAGGAGAAGGAGAAGCTCGCCGAGGCCCAGGACCGGGCCGACGAGAAGGCCCAGGACGTGGCCGATCTCGAACGGCGCACCTGAGACCCCCACCGGCCAACTAAGCAGTGCTCGGCGGGCGCCCTCGAGGCGCCCGCTCCACGTGGGTGTGCTGCCCCCGGCGCGGGTACCGTAGGCGGAGCCGATGAACGGCGAACCGACGACCCCCCCTGTGGCCTACCGGGCGGTTCTGCTGGCCGCCGGCCTGCTGCTGGTCGGCCTGCTGTTCCGCCAGCTGGTGACGCTGATGCTGGCGGTGCTGGTCACGATCATCATCTCCATCCCGCTGGCCGACGCGGCCACCAAGCTGCAGCGCCGCGGCGTGCCCCGGGCCCTGGGCGCGCTCATCAGCCTGCTCGGGGCGGTGGCGGTCGTCGGGGTGATCGTGGCTCTCCTGATCCCTCCGTTCATCGAGCAGACCAACGACTTCGTCGACGATGTGCCGGGGATCACCGCCGACCTCGAGAGCTACTACGCCGACGTGACCAGCCAGGATCCCGGCGCCGTCGGGGACCGGGTCGACGAGTTCGCCGAGAGATTGACCGAAGACCCCGAGCGCCTGATCGGCCCGATCACCTCGATCGGCCTGAACGTGGCCGGGATCGTGGCAGCGCTCGTGCTGATCCTGATCACCGCCTACTACATGGCGGTGCGTCCGGAACCGCTGGTCGACGGCCTGGTGAGCCTCGTTCCGCCCTCGCGCCGGGACCACATGCGCCACTGGGTCGAGCGGCTGCGCCGGGCCTGGATCGGCTGGATGCAGGGGGTCGGGGTGGACATGCTCGTGACCGGCGTCCTGGTGTACATCGCCCTGACGCTGATCGGGCTCGAGTTCGCGATCTTCTTCGCGGTGCTGTCGGCTCTGCTGGTCGTGGTCCCCTACTTCGGGGCCATCGCCGGAGGGATCCCGCCGGTTCTGCTCGCCCTCACCGATTCGCCCGGCAAGGCGGTGCTCGTGCTGCTGGCCTACATCGCAATCCAGCAGGTGGAGGGCAACGTGATCATCCCGCTGGTGATGGCCCAAACCGTGAAGCTGCATCCCGCCGTGATCGCCATCGGCGTGGTGTTGGTCGGGACGCTGTTCGGCTTCGTGGGGTTCTTCGTGGCTGTGCCGATCCTGTCGCTGATCGTGATCAGCGTCGAGGAGTTCTGGGTCAAGCCAATCGAGGAGGCGGATCTCGACCGAAGACCGCCGGACATCGAGATCACCTCCGCCGCGGCCGCCGAGCTCGGCGAGCCGGCCGAGGACCCGGTCAGGCCAGCTTCGTGATTGCGATTACCGCGCCGGCCAGGACGAAGATCACGATCAGCACCTGAAGCACGATCCAGAAGCGGGGCAGTTGCACGCGCTCCTGACGATAGAGGGCTGAGCGCTACTCGATGATGGCCTTGCGCATCGCGATCGCCACCGCGTGCACGCGCGTGTCGGCCTCGAGCTTCAGGATGGCCCGCTTGGTGTCGGACTTCACGGTCTCGCTGCTGAGACCGATCCGGCGGGCCACCTCGTCGGTGTGGAGCCCCTCGGCCAGCAGCTGGAGGATCTCGCGCTCGCGCTCGGAGAGCGGGGCGTCCGGGCCCGCCGCTGACATCAGCAGCGTGGGCGACAGGGACGGATCGACGAACGGCTTGCCGCCCGTGACGGTGCGGACCGCACGCAGGAGGTCCTCGGGAGGCGAGCCCTTCATCACGTAGCCGCGCGCTCCGGCCGCGATTGCGTCCGAGAGCAGGCGCCTGTCGCCGTAGGCGGAGAACATCACGGTCTTCACCTCGGGGCACGCCTCGGCGACTCGCTTGATCGCCGAGATCCCGTCGATGCCCGGAAGCCGCACGTCCATGATCACGACCTCGGGCTTCAGCCGCGCGATGGCGTCGACCACCTCCTCGCCGGTCTGAGCTGTCCCGACCAGCTCGAGATCGGAGGTCTGACCGAACATGAGGGAGAGGCCTTGGCGGACGGTCGGATGATCGTCCACGGCCAGGCACCTGGTTGGTGTGGGCAGCACACCAAAACACTAATGGCTCTTCGGCCGACTGGCCATATGATGGCTCACAGGTTCGGACCCCGCCCGAAAGGAGATCCTCTTGATCGGTTCGATGGTCGTCGGCACGGATGGCTCGGATACGGCGGGTGAGGCGGTGCGCCAGGCCGCTCAGCTCGCGCAGCAGCTCGGGGCCAAGGTGCACCTGGTGAGCGCGTACGAGCCGGTTCCGGAGGGACGCCTCCGCGAGGAGCGCCAGCAGGTGCCCGGCGACCTGCAGTGGATGGTCAACCCGCGCGAGGACGTGGACGACACCCTCTCCGCGGCGGCGCAGGGCATCAAGGACAACGGCGTGGAGGTGGAGACCCACGCCCGCGAAGGCGACCCTGCCGACGCCATCCTGGACGTGGCCGAGGAGCAGAAGGCCGATCTCATCGTCGTCGGCAACAAGGGCATGACCGGCGCGAAGCGCTTCCTGCTCGGCAGCGTTCCGAACAAGGTCTCCCATCACGCTCCCTGCAGCGTGATGATCATCCGGACGACGTAGCCGGCGCTAGCGGCGGGAGGCGGGCGGCGCGGGCCGCAGCGCCGCCGCCGCGTCCACCAGGCCGTGACCGTAGGCGGAGTCGAAGCCGGGCCGGCCTGCGTCGCGGGCTGTGGCCTCGAGGTGATCCTGGACCTGCTGCGGGGTCGGGTCCTCGCCCAGCCGGCGGCTGGCGATCACCAGCGCCGCGACGGCCGCCACGTGCGGGGTCGCCATCGACGTCCCCTCGTAGTCACGCGGCAGCCCGAAGGACCCCACCAAGCCCTCATCCACGAAAGTCTGCTGCAGGATCGGCCTGCCGAGCGTCCCCGGCCGGCAGTAGCGCCGGTCCCACGCGCTCGACCGGCTCTCGGCGTCCTCTCCGCCGCCTGGCGCCACGATGTCGATGTCGCTTCCGGTGTTCGAGTAGCCCGCCGCACAGCCGTTCGCGGTGGTCGCTCCTACCGCGATGGCCTGCGACGCACGCGCTGGGTAGGCCACGGAGAGGTCCGACTCGTTGCCGGCGGCCGCCACGACCACCGAGCCCTTCCTCTTGGCGTAACGCAGGGCGGCGAGCACATCGGGGATGTCCGCCGCGCGTACCCGCCCGTCGAAGTCGATGCTCAGGTTGATCACGTCGACGCGGCGGCGGGCTGCGTACCGGATCGC
Source organism: uncultured Thermoleophilaceae bacterium (assembly GCA_963850205.1). Lineage (GTDB taxonomy): Bacteria > Actinomycetota > Thermoleophilia > Solirubrobacterales > Thermoleophilaceae > JACVRW01. The sequence goes on from CAWKKJ010000025.1 coordinate 16,327, forward strand.
GCGGGAGATGGTGGCGGAGTCGCCCAGCCCGAGCCAGTCGAGCACCCGCAGCGGCATGATCTTCGTCCCGTAGGCGATGCCGGCCGGACCACGCCCGTTGTCGGTGGCCTGGGCGATCGTGCCGGCCACGTGGGTCCCGTGGCCGAAGGCGTCGTTGGGATGGCGATCCCGCCCGACGAAGTCCCAGCCCCGGACAAAGGTGCTCCGGCGCAGGTCGGGCGCCCGACGGAAGGGACCGTTGCGCTCGTAGGCCACGCCGCTGTCGAGGAGGGCCACCGTGGCTCCCCGGCCGCCCGGGGCGCCCTGCTGGGCGGCGAGCTCCCAGGCCTCGGGCATGTTGAGACCGAACTGGCCCATCAGGTTCCACTGGCGCGAGAAGTCGGGATCGTCCGGCTGGAAGGCGGCGGCCCGGACCCGGAAGTTGGGGACGGCATAGGTCACGTTGGGATCGGCCTCGAGCTCGGCGATGGTCTGCCGGACGGAGTCTCCGTCCTCGATGGCCAGCTGCTCGGAGCTTCCGGCGAGATCCTGCTCGGTCTCCGTGCCGGTTACCTGCTCGACGCTCGAGGCGGAGCGCGAGGTCGTGCCGTCCTCGTAGTGCACGATCACCTCGCCGGGGACGTAGGCGCCCGCGGCCGCGGTCGCGGCCGCGGGCAGGGCCAGCGACATGACGGCCAGGAGCAGGAGGGCGAGGGGGAGGCGGGGCATGGAGATTGGTCTACGGTGCTTACGCAGTGTACGAACGCCTTAACAACCCACGCTAAAGAAGTTGTGAAGGCCTGCGTCACCGGCGCCACCGGATTCATCGGCGCGCACGTCACCCGGCTGGCCTCCGAGCTCGGGCCGCCGGTGCGGATCACCTACCGCGACCCGGACCGCCTGTCCCGGCTGGGCGGCGCCGAGGTGGAGGCGGTGAAGGCAGACGTGCTCGACCGCTCCGCCCTTCGCCGGGCCTTCCGCGGGTGCGAGGTGGTGTTCCACTGCGCGGGCTACGTGGGCTCGCGCCCGGTGGATCAGGTCTGGCGGATGAACGCGCTCTCTCCGCGCGTTGCCGTCCAGGCCGCGGGCGCCGAGGGGGTGCGCCGTGTGGTGCTCACCTCGAGCGTGGCCGGCATCGGCCCGGCGCCGGCGGGCCGGCCGGGGACCGAGGACGACGTCTACCGCGGCGGTGGCCTCGGCCTCACCTACCCGGACGCCAAGCACGAGGGCGAGCTGGAGGCGTTCGGCGCCGGCGCGCGCCTTGGCGTCGAGGTGGTGGTGGTCAACCCGTCCTATGTCTTCGGCGCGCCGGTCGACCGCTCACTTGTTGGCGAGACCTCCGCCCGGATGATCGGCGACTACCTCCGCGGCCGGCTCCCCGCCATCGTGGACGGCGAGACCAACGTGGTCGACGTGCTCGACGTCGCTCGCGGCCACCTCCTCGCCGCCGAGAGGGGAACGCCCGGCGAGCGCTACGTGCTGGGCGGCCACGACGCTCGCTGGGTCGGGCTGATGGATCGGGTGGCCGAGCTGTCCGGCGTGCGCCATCCGCTGATCGTCCTGCCGGTGGAGACGGCAGTCTGGGCGCGCGAGCTCCGCTCGCTCGAGCTGCCCGGCGTGCCCTCCGCCGAGGGCATCGTGCTCATGGCCCAGAACTGGCGCTACTCGTCGCGCAAGGCGCGCCGGGAGCTCGGCTACCGCAGCCGCTCGCTCGACCGGACGCTACGGGACACGATCGGCTGGTACTCCGACCTGATCGACGGTGGGCTCATGGGCGGCGGACGACGCTCCTCTCTCTCGCTGGCCGCCGCCGGGGTGCAGCTGGCGGGCCGTGCCGGCCTGCTGAGCGGCCTGCGTTTCGCCGAGCGGCGGCTGGGCCGGCGCCTGGTGGCGGGCGCATGACGGCCGTCGCGCTCTTCCCGCGGGACGAGTACTTCATGCGCCTGGCGCTGCGCGAGGCCGAGCGCGCGCTCGAGCACGGCGACGTGCCCATCGGGGCGCTGGTGGTGGGGGGCGGCGAGGTCATCGGCGCGGCCTGCAACGAGCGCGAGCTGCGCGCCGACCCAACGGCCCACGCCGAGGTGATCGCCCTGCGCCAGGCCGCACGCGCCCTCGGCAGCTGGCGCCTGCTCGGCACCGCGCTCTACGTGACGCTCGAGCCGTGCGCGATGTGCGCGGGCGCGATCGTGCTGGGTAGGGTGCCGCGGGTGGTCTACGGGGCCGAGGACCCGAAGGCCGGAGCGGCCGGAAGCGTCATGGACGTCCTGGGCGAGCCCCGGCTGAACCATCGCCCGGCAGTGGCGGGAGGACTGCTGGCCGAGGAGTCGGCGGCTCTGTTGCGGGCCTTCTTCGCGTCGCGGCGGTGACGGTGGCACCCCTCGACGTCATCCGGCCCTACCTCGATGCCGCCAGGCGCGGCGACTGGGACACCGCCTTCGGCTTCTTCGCCCAAGACATCGCCCTGCACATCCCCGGGCGGTCGGAGTTCGCGGGCGAGCATCAGGGCAAGCAGGTGGCGATCGACTACATCCGGACCGCCCGGGCCCGCTCGGAGGGCGCCGAGGTCGAGCTCGAGCTGATCGACATGTTGGCGAGCGAGGAGCGCGTGGCCCTGCTCGTCCGCGAGCGCTTCCACCGGCCGAATGGGGTCGTGGAGATCAGGCGCGCCAACGTCTACCGCGTGGCCGGCGAGCAGATCGTGGAGGTCTGGATCTTCGAGGCCGACCAGTATGCGGTCGACGAGCTGCTCGCCGGTTAGGCCGTCAGGAGAGGGTCTTCCCGATCTGCTCGGCCTGCTGGGACGCCTGGTTGAGGTCCTTGGCCACGGTCTGGCCGGACTTGCCCAGGTTCTTCGTGGTCCTGCCGACGCTCTGGGTCGTCTTGCCCACCGACTTGGCCACGGCGGCGACGTCGATGTTGGGCTTGGGCAGGCCGAGCAGTGTCGGCTTCGACTTGACCTTCGAACGGATCACCGCGCCACCGGCCACGGCGGCCACCGTAGCGCCCGCGGCGATCGCCGGAACCTTGGCCTTGCCAGCCGCCTTGCCGGCCCTCGACTTGAGCGAGCTGTCCGAGCTCTTGGCCTGCGAGCGGCTCCTGGCCGGCATGCGGCTCTTGGAGCTGCTGCTCGCCGAGCTGCGCTTGCGCGGGCGGGCGGCGTCGCCGGTCTTCTTGGCGCGTGACTGCGACCCCGACTTCTTGGCGGTCAAGCGCTCCCGCCGCGTGCCCTTGGCCTTCGCCTGAGTCTTCTTCCGGGCCCCACCACTGCGTGAGCCGGATTTCGTGCTTGCCATCTGGTCCTCCTCTCCTCGAACGATCCTTATTTCGGCGCTACCCCGATCGAAGCGGTCTCAATCGGGCGAAGGAGGCCGCTTCGGGAACCGGTCTCGCACGCGAGACCGCGAAGAGGAGAGCGCATTCCCGAGGGAGACGAGAAGCGGCTGCGCGCTCATCCGGCGGCACCGCCGAGACCGTGCACGAATCGAGGGAGACGCCGCCCGCCGCACCACCGCCGGCGACGGCCCCCTCGCGCCCCAGGGGCGCCAAGGAGGGCAGCTGAGCAGCGGGGCGGGCCGTCTACGATAGGACCGTCCCGGAGGGGTGCCGGAGTGGTTGAACGGGGCGGTCTCGAAAACCGTTGTGCGTCTTACGGCGCACCGAGGGTTCGAATCCCTCCCCCTCCGTAGAAGTGGCCGATTTGCAGGCCCGTCTGTGCAGCGCAGTGGAGCGCACTTGCAGCGCACCCTTACGTCGAACCACCCACCCGCCCCGCGAATCGCAAGCCGGGCCGGAGACGCCGTCAGCGTGATGATGACGCCGTGCCTTTTGCCACCATGTGCCTCGCCGCCGCGCGGGCGGTCAGCAGCTGGGTCGACGGCCAGGTGGTGATCGGAAACGCGAAGTCGCTGAGCGCAAGCTCAGTCAGCGGCGTTCCCTGGACCGCGTGAATTCCGATCGCATTGAACGACACGTCGATGCCTTCGGCCTGCTCGGCGACCCGATCGGCGTGGCGGTCGACCGCCTCCTCGTCGAGCGCGTCGACCTGCGCCGCCTCCGCCGATCCACCGGCGGCGACGATCTCCTGGACGACGGCCTCGACCGGCCCCAAAGTGCGGCCGCTCAGAAAAACCCGCGCACCCCCGGCGCCGAAAGCCCGAGCGACGGCACCGCCGATCGCGCCACCAGCCCCATAAACCATGGCCGTCTTGCCTGCAGCAGCATTCCGTTCTCCCTGTTGATCGTCGATCCCTTGGTGGTGGTTGCCTGATCTTGCGATCCAGAGAGCAAACAGTGAGCGACGCGGCTCAGGGCGTCCATCCCAGGATCCTGGGTTCTTCCGCCCGCATTCGAGATGATCGATCGCCAGACGCGGCTAGAGCGGGCCGCGATGTTCGAGGAGGTGGCTAACGCCGGCGCCTTCGCCGCTTCGGATTGGGCGCGCCGCGATGGGGGCGATGCCAAGCGTCCGATGCGCCGCACGGGTCGACTGGTCAATGGCCCCCCTCACTTGGGGTCGGTGAGCCGAGGCGGATGGCGGTCAAAGAAGATGCGCGCGATGAGCTCGCCGCGCGAGCTCGCCCCGACCTTCTCGAAGATGGCCTTGAGGTGGTCCTGGACCGTCCACGGGGAGATGTGCAGGCGACGCGCGATCGCGTCTGTGGCTAGGCCCTGCGCGACGAGCTGCGTGACGGCCCGCTCGCGGCTCGTGAGCTCAAACAGATCGGCGACAAGGGGCGCGAGGTCGTGCGGGCGGGTGGGCTCAAAGGTCACCGCTATTTGGGCGTCCTCGTTTCCGAGCGTCGAGCCGCGCACGGTCAGCCAGCAGGCGGACGGCGTCCGGACCCGTGCGCGCGCGAGCGCTCCGCTCGCTTCGCGCCCCTCAGCGCGGCTGCTGCGAGCGCGGCTCACGACCGCGGTCACAACGGGCGGCAGCGGAGCGGCCGGGCCGGTCGCGCCGAGTTCAGCGAGCCACGACTCGGCTCTGCTGTCCGCAAGGGTTAACGAGTTGTCGGCGGCGAGCAGAGCGACACCCGCGGACTCGGGGTGGTCGTGGCGCTCGTCAGCCGGCGCAGTGAGCAGCACGGCCCGTCTGAGGCCCTCGGCGAGGTGGCGGGACAGGGACGCCACGAGCGCCACCTCGTCGGGCGTGAAGGGTTCGCGATTGAAGGCGCGGCCCAGCGTAAGACCGCCCCAGAGAGCCCCATCGCTTAGCAGCACGGCTCGTAGCTCATCGCCGAAGCCGTTCGGCCCCCTGAGCTCGCGATGGCGCCGGCTGCGGTCGAGGTCGCCGTCGGTCGTCTCACTCAGACTCGCCGCGACTCGACCGGAGCACGCGAGCGCGTCGAAGGTATTGATATCGCTCTCGCCGTACTCGATTTCGGTGATCCGCCGCGCCGCCTCAGCGCGAAGCCCGTTCTGAACGAACGCACTCGTGACCAGGGATGTGGCCGGGTCCATCGTGAGCATGGAGACGCCATCGAACGGCACCGCGCGAGCAAGGATCTCGATGGCGCCAAGCGAGAAGTCACGTACGTCGTAACCTCGCTTGCCGACTCGAACGAGATCGACCTCAATGGCGGATAGCGTTGCCACGTTCGGGTTTCTTGAGCTGGGCCGGCGGTGGCCGGGCATGGTCAGTTGTTCAGCAGCGGTCATCGTCTGCGCGGGCCTGGACGCCTACGGGCACGGGATGCTGGCGCGCACGGTGGTTCCGTGTCCGGGTTTGGAGTCGACCTCGAGTCGGCCTTCAATTGCGGTCAAGCGGTCGGCGAGACCGCGCAGGCCGGTGCCCAGCTCGATGTCGGCGCCACCCACGCCGTCGTCGCTGATCTCGACCGCGAGGCGACCGGTCCTTGTGGTCATCGTCACCGAGACCTGCGTGGCTGAGGCGTGCTTGGCGACGTTGGTCAGCGCTTCGGAGACGACGAAATAGGCGGCCAGCTCGACGTGCTCAGGCAGCTTCTGCGGCGGCGGCTCGCCCACCTCGACCGGCAGCGGCGCGCGGTGCGCGAGGGCCTCGACGGCCGCCATGAGGCCGCGATTGGAGAGCAACGTGGGGTGGATCCCGCGCGCCAGCTCGCGAAGCTCCGTGAGCGCTTCATCGAGCTCCTGGCGCGAGCGGTCCAGCAGGCGCCCCGCCTCGCCGGCGTCCGGGCCGAGCTTGTCGCGGGCCCTCTGGAGGATGAGCGCAAGCGAGACAAGCCGCTGCTGGGCGCCGTCGTGGAGGTCGCGCTCCAGCCGCCGTCGCTCGCGCAAGCCGATCGTGCTCGTCGTGTCTACGGGGAAGTTCATTCTTGTAGGCGAGCGGTCGCGTCGCCGATCAGCTGGCTGCCCAGCATCAGGCGGCGACACCTTCGGGTGGTGCCGCGACCCACTGGACCAGCTGGACGATGACGCCATTGGGGTCCTCGACTTGGAAGTAGCGCTCGCCCCACTGCTCGGTCTCGATCGGCGTGAGGATCGCGGTGCCGGTGGCGAGGAGGCGCTCGTGTTCGGCGTCGATCTCGTCGACGACCAACACGATGAGAAGGCCGTCGGCGGTGCGGCTGGCGCGTTCGCGCGGCTTGAATGTGGGCAGGCCGGCGCGCAGGTAGATGACGTTGAAGTCGATGTCCGGGCGCCTGAGCGACACGAAGCCGTCGGCGTCCATCTCGCGCTCGAACTCGAAGGTCTGCTCGAGGAATTGAGCCGACGCCTCGGGGTCGGCCACGGTGAGGGAAAGGGCTGCGGCGGTGATCTTCAAACGGAGCCTCCTGACCTGGTGGGCTTAACGCACAGTAGGAGAATACTATAGTCGCTATATTAATACTGCTACTATAACGTTATCGCGAGTCTTGAAGCACGCAACGAGGGCCTGCGCGAGCGTAAGAAGCGGGTCGCGCGGCAGGCGATCGCCACCACCGCCCGCCGGCTCTTCGCCGAGCGCGGCTACGAGGCGGTCACCGTCGCCGAGATCGCAGCCGCCGCCGATGTCTCGGAGAAGACGGTCTTCAACTACTTCCCGACGAAGGAGGATCTCGCCTTCGCCGGTCGTGAGGAGGGCATCGAACAGTTCGTCGCCGCCGTCGCCGAGCGCCCGCCCAGCAGCTCCATCCTCGACGTCTTCCGGACGATGACCCACACCGTGCTCGACGTCTTCGTCGCCGGCGGGAACGAGGACCTCCTCGCGGTGGCCAAGATCATTCGCGGCAGCCGCGCGCTGCAGGAGCGCCTGACCGTGGGGTGGGAGTCGGGTGCCGCGGCGATCACCGCCGTGATCGCCGAGACGTCCGGCGCGGCCGACGACGACCTCGTGCCCGCCATCGTCGCCCGCACGCTGTGGTTCACACACCGCTCGATCTTCCTCGCCGCGCTGACCGGCCTGCTGGCCGGAGAGGACCATGAGCAGCTCGCCGCCCGACTCCGGGTGGTCGCCGACCGTGCCTACGACCAGCTAGCCGGCGGGCTGGGGGAGTACGGAAAGAGCGGCAAGTGACTACGAGATCGAGGCCACCTCCTCACCCAGCGGGGTCACACACATGACGTCACCCCTACGGGGGTTTGATCTGAACCGCCTCGACCGACAAACCAGGGCGCGGCCCACGTGCCTCCACCTTGCGCACGACTCTCGAAAGGCCATGGCTGGGATACCGCCTGAGGAGACGAGATGAAAACTGCCTACCTGCTCTATGACCGTTTCACCGCGCTGGACATCACCGGCCCGCACGACGTACTCAGCAGCGTGCCTGGCGCGGAGTCTGTGTTCGTCGCCGAAGGCGCTGGCCCCGTCCGCAGCGACCGAGGAACGCTGAGGATCGTCGCTGAGCGATCGCTGGAGGAGGTCGGAGCACCCGACGTCGTCGTCGTGCCCGGAGGCTACGGGACCCGTCGACTCCTAGCGCACGAGCCGCTGCTGTCGTGGCTGCGCACCATGCACGAGACAACCAGCTGGACGACTTCCGTCTGCACCGGGTCGTTGCTGCTGGCCGCCGCCGGCCTGCTCGAGGACGCGCCCGCGACGACGCACTGGCTGACGCGTGACACGCTCGCCTCGCTCGGGGCCCGGCCAGTCTCCGATCGGGTGGTCGAGCACGGCAAGATCATCACTGCTGCCGGCGTCTCCTCGGGGATCGACATGGCGCTGCGCCTCGTGCAGCTCATGCACGGCGACGAGGTCGCGCAGGCTATTCAGCTCGGCATCGAGTACGACCCCGAGCCTCCCTTCGACGCCGGCTCGCCGGACAAGGCCGCACCATCGATCGTCGAAGCCGTCAGCGCAGTGTTCACCGCGCAAGAGGCAGAGGCCCTGAAGACACCACCGCCGTCCTGAGCGCTGGGGTGGAATATCTGGCCGCCACCTCGGATCTGGCTGGGTTGCAGCGGCTGTTGGGCCATGCCGATGTGCGGACCACGATGCGCTATGTCCACATCGCCGGCGACGAGCTGCACGAGCGGGTAGAGCGCACCTTTGTGTCCGGGCCGATCACATGGCTGCCAGGATCGCGGTGGGGGCAGACGGGTGTTCGTGTCCGGGAATCGTCCTCATCGACTCGGCGCCGGCGCCCGTCCCATCTGTTTGACGTCCGGGCGACCGTCGAGAGCACCAAGATCGTCGAAGCCGAGTGACGCGTAGAGGCGGATCGCCGGATCGTTGTCGCGATCCACGTTGAGCCGTACGAATTGCACGCCCAGCTGCTCAGCATGTTCGAGAGCGGCTGCGACGAGCGCCGTGCCCAGACCTTGACCGCGGCGGTCCGGTGCCACGACGACCCGCGCGAGGAGCCCGGCAGTCGGCTCGGTCCGGACGAGTTGGGCATGCCCGACGATGACATCCGGCCTCGCAGCACGGCAGGCCGACCAGCCGACAATTTGCGGGTCGGCCCGCCAACGGTCCAGCTGATCGACCGTCAGGGGCCAGGCGATGCTGTCGCCGGCGAACCGCCGAAGCTGCTCTTCAGTGCTGAACCAGCTCAGCAGCTGCGCATCATCGGGTGGCCGGAAGGGACGCAGCTGGAGCATCCAGAGATTGTGAGCCATGCGGCCTCCCGCAAGCGGATCCGTTGTGCGACACCCGACGGCGCGCGGCCCGCCGCGGCTGGCGCGGCGTGCGGCATCCAAGCCGATGTGTGCGTTGCGGGGCGACTCGTGACGGGTCACGCCTTGCCGTGATGGGTTTAGGCAAGGGCGCGGCGTAGGGCTGTTGGGCTTTGGTCTGTCTCGCTACGGATCAATCGGCAGAGGTGGCTCTGGTCGGCAAGACCGAGGTCGGCGGCGAGCGCGGCGAGGTTGTTCTCACCCGCCGCGAGGCGCTCCTGTGCCTCACGGACTCGAAGGCGCATCCGATGGCGCGCGATGGTGGTGCCGGCCTCGCGGCGAAAGACGCGGCTGAGGTGGTGGGGGGAAACGGCCAGGGCGGCGGCCAGCTCAACAAGCGACCGGTTGGGATCGGTGGCGAGCGCCTCGCGCGCGTGGTCGACCAAGTCCCTGCGGGCGCGCGCGGTCGCCGGTCGCCCGGAGGCGACCCGGGCGGAGTCGGCCTGTGCGAGTGCCGCGGCAGTCAGCGACAGCGCACGCTCGACGATCTCTTGGGGGTCGTCGCCACGGCGGCTCGCGGCGAGCAACAGCCGATGCTCGAGGTCGATCGTCGGCGTGTTGGCGAGTGGAGTCGCCGGCAGGGCCGTATCGCCCCAAACTGACGCCAGCGGCTCGCCACGCAGTCGTATCGCGGTGCAGCTATCGCCGCGGTTGTGCGGATGGTCGTAGCGTTCCTCCTGGCCCGGGTTGACGCAGTAGGCGCGAGTCGGGTCGAGCAGATTCTCGACGCCGTCGGCGCTGCGCACGAAGCATCCGCGTCGCACGAAAACGATGGCGTGGTGCTCGACCGCCTCGGTGCCACGACCGCGCCCTAGCGGGTGACGGCATATGACGTCGGCGATCTCGACGCCGTCACGTCGGTGCACCGTGCGCGCGCTGAGCATGCGCCGATTCTGCCAAGTGAGCACGAATGTCCAAGACGGCGCCGGTGGGGCGCCGTCAAGCTGACTGGCGAGCCGGGACGCGACACTCGCGCTCCGGGCCAGTGGCCAGCCGGAGGTGATGTCTTTGGTCTGTCGACTGTGGCGAGGAATCGCCACCAACGAGAACGCGCCCCGCTACGAGACGATCGTGCGCGAACAGGTGATTCCCGACATCGAGGCGCGCGAGATCCCGGGCTTCCTGCACATCGACCTCGCTCGCCGGTTCGTGCCCGAGGGAGTCGAGTTCCTGACGATCATGTGGTTCGACAGCCTCGACGCGGTCACGCGATTCGTCGGCGCTGACCATGAGGCGGCACACGTGCCCACCGAGGCCCGGGCGGTGCTCTCGTCGTTCGATCCGCGCGCAGCCCACTTCGACGTCCTCGAGCAGCGGCCGCAGCATTAATCGGGCCGCTCAAGCACTTGCACCCTGTCCCGATCAGCGTCGGGTCGTGATGAGTTTCGCGGCGTCGCCCCCCGACCGCACCGTGCTCCTGCTGCTCGCGCTCTACGCGTGCTGGGGCTCGGCGATCCCGGCGATGAAGCTGATGGTCGATACGGTGCCGCCGCTCGGTGGGGCGGCGCTGGTCTTCTTAGTTGCCGGGCTCGTGCTTGCTGTGGCGGCGCGTGGGCGGCCCGCGCCCACGCGCGTGCAGCTGCGGCGCCTGGCGGTCGCCGGCGTGCTGCTGCTGGTGGGTGGGCAAGGGCTCGCGATGGTGGCGCTGACCGAGGTGACCGCCAGTCTCGGCGCGATCCTCGCGGCGACGATCCCGCTGTGGGTCGTGCTCTTGAGCGGATTGATCGGAACACGTGTGTCGGTCGCGTCGCAGGTGCGGCTCACGGCCGGGTTCGGCGGCATCGCGATCGTGGTGCTGACGGCGCCGACTGGCGCGATCGGCGGAGCCGCGTGGGGGGTCGCGGCATTCTGCGTCGCGACGATGCTGTGGGCGGCGGGGAGCCTGCTGATGGCGCAGCCCGACCAACCGGCTGATCGCGTGGTCGCCACCGCGGCTCAGCTGCTCGCCGGTGGCACGGTGTTGTTGCTGCTCGCGCTGTCGCTCGGCGAGCTCGATCCGGCTCGTTGGTCGGACGTCAGCTCGATATCCGTCGGGGCGGCGGTATTTCTGCTCGTCTTCGACTCGCTTGTCGGCTTCATGCTCTACACGCGCCTACTGGCCAGCGCGCCGGCGTCGCTGGTCAGCACCTATGCCTACGTCACACCGCTTGTCGGCGCCGTGATGGGCGCGACCGTGCTCGACGAGCCGCTCTGGGCCGGCGCGTTTGTCGGAGCGGCCTTGGTGCTCGGCGCGGTCGCGCTCGAGCTGCGCGGGCGATGAGGCGCAGAGGTCGAGCACATGCGGTCGGGTCAGCTACGACCGAGGACGGCCTGGGTGGCGGTCCTCCATCGACCGAGCCACCCAAGCGTTCAGCTCTTCTTCCGAGTGATGGGACCTATGGGGGACACTTACGCGATCGGATTCTCGGGACGTTTCCTGAGAGCGCCGGGTTCTTGCTAGACGAGGGAGAGCCCTGCTTTCGTCGAGGAGCAGCACTCTCAGGCTGCGCACCTGCAGGGCGGCCGAGGCTGCTATCGCGTTGACGTGCGGCCCCTCGGGCGACTAGGTTGGAGAGGGCTACTGGAGCTACCGGTGGCCGGAAAGGATTCGCACGACCGCATCGACTACGGGGTCCTTCGTGGCCGCCGTGCGCAAAGTGCTTGTTACCGCCGCGGCCTTGGCCGCTGGTTGCGCCGCCGTGTTCCCGGCCGGCGCGGGCGCGGCGGGCAAGGTGGGCGCTCCGATCCCGTGGGCCGCGTGTGATCAGCCCAATGAGGGTCTGCAGTGCGCCCGGATCCGGGTGCCGCTTGACTGGGATCGCCCGAAGGGGCGCACGATCAGCCTGGCGGTGATCCGCCATCTCGCCAGCAAGCCGGGCGAGCGGATCGGCACCCTGTTCATCAACCCGGGCGGACCGGGATCGAGCGGCGTCGGCCTGCTGCAGGGCGATCCCGAAGGGATCGACGGGTTCGGCGGCGGCCGCTTCGACGTTGTCAGCTGGGATCCCCGCGGCACCAACGCCAGCACCCGCGTGCGCTGCTTCCGCAACCAGCGGAGCGAGGCGCGCTTCTGGGCCGGCGCCTCGATTCCGACAACGAGGGCAGCCTCGAAGCGCTTTCGGCGCAAGACGGCCGCCCTGGCGCGGCGCTGCGGCAGGGTGAGCGGCTGGCTTTTGCCGCACATCTCGACCGCCGATACCGTCCGCGACCTCGACCACCTGCGCGTCCTCGCCGGCGAGCAGAAGCTCACCTATATCGGCCTCTCCTACGGCACCTTCATCGGCCAGGTCTACGCCAACCTGTTCCCCGACCGGATCAGGGCGATGATGCTCAACGGCAACGTCGACGCGCCCAAAGCCTCGAAGGGGGCCGAGGCGAGGTCCGCCAGCGACGCCAGTTCGGCCGACGAGGTCTTCGACCAGTTCCTCTCGTTGTGCGACCGCGCTGGACCGGAGCGCTGCGCGCTCGCCGGTGGCGGCCAGACCGCGGCCGAGCGGGTCAAGCGGCTGTTCGCGCGGGTGAAGCGCGCGCCGATCCCGGCGCCCGGGACGAGCCCGCCGCTGTCGTCGCCCCAGAAGCTGAGCTACGGCGATCTGCTGCTGTCGCAGTTCGAGCCGCTGAGGTCTCCCGTTCGGTGGCCGGCCAACGCGGCGGATCTCGACGCCGCGCTTCGGGGCGACGGATCGGCGCTCGAGATCGGGGCCAGCGGCTTCCTCTCGCCCGCCGGCTGGGCCGGCGTGACGACCTCGGCGGCGATCGCCTGCGCCGACGCGCCCGCCCGGCAGAGCTCACGGGCGTGGCCGCGGGTGATCGGACGACTCGAGCGGATCGGCCGCCTCCAGGGCCGCGTGCAGGGCTGGTGGCGGTGGGCCCCGTGTGCCTCCTGGCCGGTGCGCGGCGAGGACAACTACCGCGGGCCCTGGGGCGCCTCGACCCCGAACCCGATCCTGCTGATCAACCAGCGCTACGACCCCAACACGGGCTATGCCAACGCCGTGCGCGCCCAGCAGTACCTCGGCAACGCCGTCCTGCTCACCCAACAGGGCTACGGTCACCTGTCCTTCCAGAACCCGAGCGCCTGCGTCGACCAGGCGACAGTCGACTACCTGACCGAGCTGATCACCCCACCGAAGGGCACCGTCTGCCAGTCGGATCAGCAGCCCTTCGATCCGAACTTCGGCCTCGGCGGCGGGCCCTAAGCCCACCTCCACCGCTCGCCAAGGCCCGTAGCGCTGACTGCCTCAGCCTGACGCTCGCGCCCTTCGAGGGGCCAGCGCCGCCACGCGGGGATGGTCTGAACGGCGTTGAGGATGAACCGGTAGCCCGAGCCTCGCCCCGTGTGAGACGCTGACTGGAGAGCCCGTAGGCGCCGCGCAGGGAGCGCCGATTGGCCCGCACCGAGACGAGCCGCAGGTCGCTGTCCGTGAGCCGGATCGTCACGCGCTTGTGCCAGCACGTAGTCCGTGTTGGTGTACGACCCGCCCTGCTGACGGACGGTGATCCGATCGCCGTTCGGCACCGTGCCCGGCGCTGGACCGAGTCTCAAGCCCGAGCTTGCCCTCGGCCGCCAGCTGCTGAACCAGCGTCGCCGTGAACGACCTAGGCGTTAGGCTGGCCTGCCTATGACCCTTCATTCGCGCCGGATCCTGCTCCTGTCCATCGTCGCGATCGGAGGGTTGCTGGCGGTGCTGGTCGCGGCCGGTCCCGCCGCGGCTCGTCCCGACAAGGAGGCGGTCCTGTCTCCGCTGGGTATGAGGATCGACCATGCGCCCAGTGCGGTGGTGGGCGCGGATGGGAGGAAACATCTCGCCTACGAGATAACGATCGTCAACCAGAGCCCATCTGAGGTGGCGATCGACCGGGTGCAGCCCCGTGTGCGCGGCGGGTCATTCGGCGCGGCCGTCCAGGGTGGCCAGCTGGAGAGGCTGTTGCGGGTCCCCGGCGGTAGTAGCCCGGCCATCCCCGGGGGCGGGAGTGCGCTGCTGTTCATGGATGTGACCTACCCGAGGCGGGCGACCACGCCCAAGCGCCTGACTCACGGGTTCGAGCTGACGGTCCGTGCCGCCGGGCAGCCCGATCAGAGGATCGCCTTCGTGGGCGTTCCCACCAGGGTGGGGCAGAAGCGGGCGATCGAGATCGCTCCGCCGCTGCGAGGGCCGGGCTGGCTGGTCCGCAACGGCTGTTGCGACCCGATCAACGCCCATCGCGGCGCGACGCTCTCGATCGACGGGACCGTGCATGCGCCCGAGCGCTTCGCGATCGATTTCTCCCAGCTCAACGCCAACGGCCGGCTGTACGAGGGGCCGATCCCCGACTTCTCCAGCTGGGGGTTCTTCGGCGCTCGTATTCATGCGGTCGCGCGCGGCAGGGTGGTGGCGGTGCAGACCGGCCAGTCCGAGCAGACGCCGGGGGTGCTGCCCACTGGTCAGACCGTGAGCACGGCCGGCGGGAACTACGTCGTGGTGAAGATCAGCAAGGGCCGCTATGCGTTCTACGCCCACCTGCAGCCCGGCGGTCTCCGGGTCGGCAAGGGCGATCGTGTGCGCAAGGGTCAGGTACTGGGCCTGCTCGGCAACACCGGCAACACCGACTCGCCGCACCTCCACTTCCACATCATGGACGGCCCCTCGCCGCTCCAGTCCAACGGCCTCCCGTTCGTCTTCTCGAGTTTCATCGGCCAGGGACTCCTGACCGACAACGATGCCCTCAACGACGGGCAGGTGGCGTCCATCGACCCTGGCAGGCTGAAGGGCTCCTACCGCGATCGCATGCCGCTGGGCGATCAGGTGGTGACCTTCGGCGGCTGATCGCCTCCGCACCGGGAGGGGGGTCGCGCCGGCGACCCTCCGTCGTTACTCATGGCCGCTGGCGCAGAACATTCCACTGAAGCGGGGAGACTTCGCCGACTCGGTCGGGATCGGCGGCGGCCCTCTCTCTCTCAACCTGGAGTGCCACGGCCGGGGGTCCCCGACAACCGCTACGTCCGCTGGTATGAGCCGCACCCGCGCGACAAGGCTCCGCCGATGGAGTCAGCCGAGGTGACGTGACCGACGGAATGGTCTGGATCGAGGGGGGCCGCTTCCTCATGGGGGGCGACTCGGCCTACCCCGAGGAGGGCCCGGTCCGGGAGGTCGAGGTTGGCGGGTTTTTCATCGACCCGTACACCGTCACGAACAGGGACTGGAACCGGTTCGTGCAGGACACCGGCTACGTGACGCTCGCCGAGCGCCCGCCCGAGCCCGCCGACTACCCCGATGCCGACCCGGCGCTGCTCGTGCCCGGCTCGAGCGTGTTCGTCCAGCCGCGACGCCCGGTCAGCCTCGACGACGCCTACCAGTGGTGGGCCTACGTGCCGGGGGCGGATTGGCGCCATCCGCGCGGCCCCGAGACCTCGGCGAAGAAGCTCTCGAAGCACCCGGTCGTCCATGTCGCCTACGAGGACGCCGCGGCGTATGCCGGCTGGGCGGGCAAGGACCTCCCGACCGAGGCGGAATGGGAGTTCGCGGCGCGTGGCGGCCTCGCCGGCGCCGAGTATTCCTGGGGCGACGAGCTGAACCCTGGCGGGCGGCAGATGGCAAACATCTGGCAGGGCCGGTTCCCGGTTCACAACGAGCTGCTCGACGGGTTCGCGTGGACGGCGCCGGTCGGGTCATTTCCACCCAACGGCTACGGGCTCTATGAGATGACCGGGAACGTGTGGGAGTGGACCGCGGATGAGTATGAGGGGCCCGTGGAACCCGTCCCACGCAAGGTCACCAAAG